>NZ_JBVKBZ010000001.1:0-202419 GCF_055635195.1 Streptomyces sp. NPDC111628
GTTGATAGGCCGGATCTGGAAGCACCGTGAGGTGTGGAGGTGACCGGTACTAATAGGCCGAGGGCTTGTCCTCAGTTGCTCGCGTCCACTGTGTTGGTTCTGAAACCACGAACAATCAGACCGTGATGGTCACCCGGTTGATTGTCTGTTTCATAGTGTTTCGGTGGTCATAGCGTAGGGGAAACGCCCGGTTACATTTCGAACCCGGAAGCTAAGCCTTACAGCGCCGATGGTACTGCAGGGGGGACCCTGTGGGAGAGTAGGACGCCGCCGAACAATTATTGCTGGGAGACCCCGCACCGGGAACGGTGCGGGGTTTTCTGCGTTCTACCCCCGCCTTCTAGCCCACCAACTTTGTTTCATAGGCCAGGATGACCGCCTGGACGCGGTCCCTCGAGCCTGTCTTGGCCAGGATGCGGCCCACGTGTGTTTTCACCGTGGATTCGGCGAGGTGGAGGCGCTCGGCTATCTCCGTGTTGGTCCAGCCCTGGCCCATGACGCGCAGGATCTCGGTTTCGCGTTCGGTGAGTGGGGTCAGGCGGGGATCGGGGGATCCGGGTGCGTGGTCCGGTGTGCTGGTGGCCGGCAGGTGGTGGACGTACGCGTCGAGCAGACGGCGGGTCAGGCTCGGGGCGACCACCGCGTCGCCCGTGGCCACCGCGCGGATACCGGAGAGGAGTTCTTCCGGCTGGGCGTCCTTGACCAGGAAGCCGGAGGCGCCGGCACGCAGGCCTGAGTAGGCGTACTCGTCCAGGTCGAAGGTGGTGAGGATGAGGACGCGGCTGCGGCCGCCGACCGCGACGATGCGGCGGGTCGCCTCGATGCCGTCCAGGCCGGGCATGCGGACGTCCATGAGGACGACGTCGGGGTGGAGTTCGGCCGTCATCCGGGCCGCTTCGGCGCCGTTGGCCGCCTCGCCCACGACCGTCATGTCGTCCTGGCTCTCCAGGAGCATGCGGAAGCCGAAGCGCTGGAGGGGCTGGTCGTCGGCGATGAGGACGGTGGTCACTGCGGGGATTCCTCCGGTAGGTGCAGATGGACGCGCCAGCCCTGCTCCGGGGCCGGGCGCGGGCCGGCCTCAAGTGTGCCCCCGTACAGGGAGGTCCGTTCACGCATCCCCGGCAGGCCGCGGCCGCCGGAGAGGGTGGGGGAGGGGAGCGGGGCCGTCCGGCCGGTGTCGGTGACGGTGAGGGTGGCGGCGCCGCTCGCCGCGTAGGACAGCTCGATGTGGGCGGTGGCGTCGGGGCCGGCGTGTTTGAGGGTGTTGGTGAGGGCTTCCTGGATGACGCGGTAGAGCGTGAGCTGGCGGCCTTCGGGGAGGGCGGGCTCCCCTTTGACGGTCGTGCGGACGGGGAGGCCGGCCCGGCGTACGCCGTCGAGGAGGCGGTCGAGGTCGGCGAGGGCGGGCTGCGGGGCCAGTTCGGGTGCCGGGCCGGTGCCGTCCTGGTCGTCTTCGCGCAGGACGTCCAGGAGGCGGCGGAGTTCGCCGAGCGCCTGGCGGCTGGTGGTGCCGATGGCGTCGAGGGCCTGGGCGGCGCGGTCGGGGGACTTGGCGGCGGCGTAGCGGCCGCCGTCGGCGAGGCCGGTGATGACGGAGAGGTTGTGGCCGATGATGTCGTGCATCTCCCTGGCTATGCGGGCGCGTTCGGCGGCGGCGGCGAGCCTGACCTGCTGGTCGCGTTCGGTCTCCAGACGGCGGGCGCGGTCCTCCAGGGCCTCGGTGTAGTCGCGCCGGGTGCGCACGGTGATGCCGATGAGGGCGGCCACGCCGATGGCGACGAGCTGGGAGCCGAGCTGCTGGTTCCAGGAGCCCGCGCTGTCCCCGTAGCGGGCGACCGAGACACAGGTCGGCGCGGTCACCACGGCCACCGCCCACCAGAGGTTGCGCAGCGGCAGGCGCAGGGCGATGTGGTGGACGAGGAGGAGCTGGAGCAGGGCGGCCTGGAGGGCGGCGCCCGACCACGCGCTCACCAGCGCCGCGGGCAGCGTGAGGAGGAGGGCGCCCCGGGGATTGCTGCGGCGCCAGACGACGGGGACGGAGAGGGCGAGGCTGAGCACGACGACGAGGCCGACGGGGACGTCGGGGTCGTGGGCCACGCTGCGCCAGCCGTCGCCGGTTCCGTCGATCAGGGCGGCCAGGACCCAGAAGCCGGTGAGGTGAAGGTCCCACAGGAGCGGGTGGCGGTGGTCGAAGGCGCGGATCCGCCGGTTGACGCGCTGGACGTACTCGGTGAGGGGTTCGGCGGCTCGGTCTTCCGGCACCGGCTTCACGGGCTCCATCCGACCATGGTCGGGGGTCCGGGCGCGACGGGCGTCCGTCCGGGGGGCCGTATATGAGATGAGGGGCGTAGTACCCGGGTATTACGGTGGCCGGCATGAGTGCCTCGGTCCCCGGTGACTACGTGATCCGTTCCATACGCGCCGACGAGTGGCCCGCGGTGAAGGAGCTGCGGCTGCGTGCGCTGCGGGACCCGGTCGCGGATCTGGCGTACCTGGAAACGTACGAGGAAGCCGCCGCGCGGCCGGACTCCTTCTGGCAGGAGCGGGCGGCCGGAGGCGCCGAGGGGGCATCCGGGGCGCAGCAGCTCATTGCCGTGGGGCCCGGCGGGCTGTGGCTCGGCACGCTGACCGTGTTCGTGGAGGAGGCCGGGACGACGGACTGGGCCGGGTTCCCCGTGGAGCAGCGGCAGGGACATGTCGTGGGGGTGTTCGTACGGCCCGAGTGGCGCGGGAGTGGGCTGACCAAGGCACTGTTCGACGCCGGTCTCGAGTGGGCGTGGGCGAACGGCGTCGAGCGGATGCGGCTCATCGTGCATCCCGACAACGGGCGGGCCCAGAGGGCCTACCGGAAGGCGGGGTTCGCGCCGAGCGGGCGGACGGTGCCGCTGGAGGGCGGGCCCGGGGACCATGAGCTGGAGTACGTGCTCGAGCGCTGACCCGGCCTGGCGTCGTCCTTCGCGTCAGACGGGGAGTTCGTCGTGGGGCCAGCGGGCACGGCCCTGTTCGCGGGAGCGGAGCAGGGCCAGGGTCGGCATGCCCACGTCCGTGCCGTCGGCGAGCAGTTCCGGGAGCTGGGGCAGCGGGGCCACGGCCGCGACGTCGTCGAGGACGAGCGTCATTGGTGGGTCGAGGCGACCGGAGGATGACCGTTCGGCCATGCGCCGGCCGCGCTCGACCACGCTGGAGACGAGCGCCGTCAGCAGCGGCATCGCGCCCGGGCTCGTGCGGGGGTCCTCAATGGATTCACCCACCACGTAAAGGGTTCCCTGTTCGTGGACGAAGGAATCCAAGGCGAGGGCATCAGTTCGGTTGGGAGTGCACGCCTCGCGGATATTGACCGTGGAGAGCGCGGCGAGGGCCCGGGCGGTCAGCTGCTGGGCCATGTCCCGGCGCTCGGGGTGGGCGGTGAGGGACCCTTCGAGTTCGCCCGCGGAGCCGGGGGCGGCCTTGGGGTGGGTGCGCAGGATGCGGACGGCGTCCTGGACCTGGAGGCCCTGGGACCAGCGGTGGACGTGGCGGATGGTGCGGCCGTCGATGGCGGCGGCGTGGAGGTAGCTGCGCAGCAGCAGTTCGGCGGTGTCGCCGAGCGCCTGGTCGAGGCGGGCCGTGGGGCGGATGGGGGTGAGCAGGGCGGCGGCTCTGGCGGTGGCCGTCGGTCTGTCCTCGCAGCCCGCGGTGGGGGACCAGTGGACGCGGGCGGGGGTGTCGCAGAGGTGGTTCGGGTCGTAGAGGTGGGTGGGGCCGAGTTTGGCGCGGGCGTCCTTGGTCTCCGACCAGAGGGCGGGGTTGGAGGTGATGACGAGGGCGGCGCCTTCTGCGTCTCGCAGGGTGCCGGTTGCGGTCTCGTGGCGGCTTTCCCTGGGGCCGTAGTGCACCGCGCCCTCGGCGCGGTTTGTCTCCCACCCACCCAGCCGTTTGCCGTTGACCGCAGGCGCTGAGGGGTGGGCCTGCTGCGCCGGGGTCTGCGGAGCGTGCGTGGCGGGTGGGGCCTGTTGCGGGGCCCTCGGGGTGGGTACCTCGTGCACTGGTACGTCCTGGGCCTGGGACTCCTGGACCGGCGTCTCCGGCGTCTCCGGCGCTACCGGTGCCGGTGCCGGAGTCGGCTCCTCGCGTCGTCGCTGTCGTACCGCGCGCCATCGCGCCACCGTGCCCATCACGAACACCGTCAGCACCACCAGCACCATCAGCTGGCCGATGAACAGCCCCCAGAACAGCCCGTACCCGGACAGCGCTCCCTCCGGGGCGTCCGGCCAGGCGCCGGGGAGGTCGTGGGGCTCGGAGATGAGTTGGCGCATGGCCTGCGGGGTGCCGGTGAAGCTGACGCCGGCGGGCCAGGAGCCGTGGGCGAGCAGGGCGGACAGGCCGGTCGCCGTCCACACCAGCAGGGTCATGCCGAGGATGAAGGCCAGTATGCCGATCAGCAGGCCGTCGGGGATGCCGCCCTGGGCCGGCCGCTGGTCGCGGCGGTCGTCCGGTCTCATGCGTCCGGTGCCTCTCCGTCTCTCCTGCTCTCCTGCGTGGGGCCCCTGTCCGGCGTCCTACGCCACCGTCGATTCCGACGAGTCGCCGATGTGCTGCTCCATGAACGCCGCCGCCCGCTCCTCCGCCTCCAGCTCCGCGGCGCGCAGCGCGTCGTCGGTCAGGTGGTCGGTGGAGGACTCGGTCATCGCGCGGTCGGTGAAGACCAGGGGGCGTTCGGTCTCGGTGATCAGGTGTTTGACCACTTGGACGTTGCCGTTGACGTCCCACACCGCGATGCCGGGCGTGAGAGAGGGGATGATCTCCACCGCCCAGCGGGGCAGGCCGAGGACGCGTCCGGTGGCGCGTGCCTCGTCGGCCTTCTGGGCGTAGATGGTGCGGGTGGAGGCCATCTTGAGGATGGCCGCGGCCTCTCTGGCCGCCGCTCCGTCGACGACGTCGGACAAGTGGTGGACCACCGCCACGAAGGACAGGCCCAGTCGGCGCCCGAATTTCAGGAGCCGCTGGAACAGCTGCGCCACGAAGGGGCTGTTGATGATGTGCCAGGCCTCCTCGACCAGGAAGATGCGCTTCTTCCGGTCGGGGCGGATCCAGGTGTGCTCCAGCCAGACGCCCACGATGGCCATGAGGATGGGCATGGCGATGGAGTTGCGGTCGATGTGGGAGAGGTCGAAGACGATCAGCGGGGCGTCGAGGTCGATGCCGACGGTGGTCGGGCCGTCGAACATGCCGCGCAGGTCGCCGTCGACGAGCCGGTCGAGGACCAGCGCCACGTCCAGGCCCCAGGCCCGTACGTCGTCTATGGCGACGTTCATCGCCTCGGCGGACTCCGGCTCGGGGTGGCGGAGCCGCTCGACGATGTCGGTGAGCACCGGCTGGCGTTCGACGATGGTCTCGTTGACGTAGGCGTGCGCGACCTTGAGGGCGAAGCCGGAGCGCTCGTCCAGGCCGTGGCCCATCGCGACCTCGATGATCGTCCGGAGCAGCGCCAGCTGGCCGGTCGTCGTGATCGCCGGGTCGAGGGGGTTGAGCCGGATGCCGTGGTCCAGGGCGGCCATCGGGTCGAGGCGGATGGGGGTTATGCCCAGCTCCTCGGCGATGAGGTTCCACTCGCCGACGCCGTCCTCGCCCTGGGCGTCCAGGACGACGACCTGGCGGTCGCGGAAGCGCAGCTGGCGCAGGACGTACGTCTTCTCCAGGGCCGACTTGCCGTTGCCTGACTCGCCGAGGACCAGCCAGTGCGGGGCGGGGAGCTGCTGGCCGTAGAGCTGGAAGGGGTCGTAGATGTATCCCTTGCCGGAGTAGACCTCGCGGCCGATGATCACGCCGGAGTCGCCGAGGCCGGGGGCGGCCGTCGGCAGGTAGACGGCCTGGGCCTGGCCGGTGGACGTGCGGACGGGGAGGCGGGTCGTCTCCACCTTCCCGAAGAGGAAGGACGTGAAGGCGTCGGTGAGGACGGACAGCGGGTCCCGCATCAGGCTCAGCCCCTACCTTCGGATGCCGGTGGCGAACGGAAGAGTGTTCACGAAGGCGCGATGGTGCTCACGGTCGCACCACTCCAGTTTCAGGTACGACTTTCCGGCCGACGCTCTTATCGTCCGCTTGTCGCGGGCCAGGGCCTCGGGGGTGCGGGAGGAGACGGTGATGTAGCCGACCAGGTTGACGCCGGCCGCGCCGCTGGCGAGGTCCTCGCCGCGCTGGTCGAGGCGGCCGTGGGCGGCGATGTCGCGGGGGTCCACGGTGCGGTTCATCTTGGCGGCGCGGGACGCCTCGGCGTCGTCGTTCGTCTTCTCGGTGAGCATGCGCTCGATGGCGACCTCGGTGGGTTCGAGGTCCATCGTCACGGCGACCGTGCGGATCACGTCCGGGGTGTGGACGAGGAGGGGGGCCAGGAAGTTGACGCCCACCGGGGTCATCGGCCATTCCTTGACCCAGGCGGTGGCGTGGCACCAGGGGGCGCGGGTGGCGGACTCGCGCGTCTTGGCCTGGAGGTAGGTGGGCTCCATGGCGTCCAGCTCGGCCGGCCAGGCGTTGCGCTTGGTCATCGCCTGGATGTGGTCGATGGGGTGGTCCGGGTCGTACATGGCGTGGATCAGGGAGGCGAGCCGGCCCTGGCCCAGCGGCTGGCGCACGCGGATGTCGGCTTCCTGGAGGCGGGAGCAGATGTCGGTCAGCTCGCGCGCCATGACGACCGCGAGTCCGGCGTCCCGGTCCAGCTTGCGTCCGGTGTGCGGGCGGGCGGCGCGGGCCATGGTGTGCGCCTCGGCGGCCAGTTCGCGGTTGTAGTGCATGCAGGCGATGAGATAGGCGCGGTGCTGCTCGCTGCTGGTGGACACCATCGACTGGAGCTGCTCGTACGACTGCCGCAGCCACGGCGGTGACTTCTCGTCGCCGCGCTGGGAGACGTCCTTGGCGTGCGCGTCGGGGTCGGCCGGGAGGGTGCGGGCGAGCATCTGGATGCGGGTGACGAAGCCGTCGCCGTTGGCCACGTGCTTGAGCAGGGTGCCGAAGCGGTCGACGAGGGCTTCCTGGTCCTCGGAGTCGCGCAGGCCGACGCCGGGCCCCTCGATCTCGATGGCGGCCGTCACGGTCTTGCGGTCGGCGTGCAGCAGTACGGCGATCTCGTCGGGCCCGAAGGGCGCCGCCAGCCAGGAGATGCGGCCGATGCCGGGCGGCGGGCCGACCTCGATCTCGCGGCCGTCGATCCTGGTACCGGCCTCGATGGCGCCGGAGCGGTACGTGGTGCCCCGGCGGAGGGTGCGCTTGTAGCTGCGGTTGATCTCGAACCACCGGTAGAACGTCCGGTGGTTGTACGGCACGTAGACCGCCGCCAGGGCGAGCATCGGGAAGCCGGCGAGCAGCACGATGCGCAGGGTCAGGACGGGGACGAGGAGCCCGCACATCATGCCGAGGAACGCGCCCACGACGATCAGCGCGATCTCACCGGTCTCGCGATTGCGGCCGACGATCGCGTTCGGCCGGGCGCGGCCGATCAGATACGTACGGCGGGGCGTGACCGTATGGGACACGTGGGACTCGGTCGTCAACGCCCGTCACCTCCTGTGCTCTTGCTGTTGCGGGTGTTGCTGGCGTGCGGTGTGTTCACCGGGCTGCCGGAGCGCGGTGCGGGTGCGGCGGAGGGGACATTTCCGCCGCCGCCGTTCGAGGGGCGGGAGCTGTGCGCGGCGACTCCGCCGGAGGCGGGGTTCGAGGGGCGGGCGGCCGCGGAGGACGAGGACTGTCCGCCGCCGCTGTCGCCGTTGTTGCGGCTGCTGTGGGTTCTGATGCCCTGGGCGACCAGGTTCGCCGGGGAGCTGATCACGGCGGCTGCCTTGCCCTCGGCGCCCTGCATGATGCGGTTGTTGCGGCCGTTGGCGATCTCGTCGCCGAAGCCGGGGACGAAGCGGTAGATCATCGCCGAGGCGAAGATCGCGAGCAGGATGATGGCGAGGCCGGACACGATGGCGGCCACGGAGTCGGGGCCTTCTTCCGTGGTCAGCGCGCCGGCGAGGCCCAGCACGATCACGATCACGGGCTTCACCATGATCACGGCGATCATGATGCCGGCCCAGCGGCGGACGTGGCCCCACAGGTTCTTGTCGACCAGGCCGGCGTAGACGACGACACCGAGCAGGGCGCCGACGTAGAGCAGGACGGCGCGCAGGTACAGCTCCAGGTAGAGGACGCCCGCGGCGATGATCGACACGAACGACACCAGGATCAGCATGATCGGGCCGCCGCCGATGTCGTTGCCCTGCTTCAGCGCCTGGGAGAACGTGCCGAAGAACGTGTCCGTCTGGTCCCCGGTGCCCTTGGCCAGGACGTCGGTGACGGCGTCGGTGGCCGACACGACCGTGTACAGGATCAGCGGCGTGAAGGCCGACGCGAGGACGGTGAGCCAGAGGAACCCGACGGCCTCGGAGAGCGCGGTGGTGAGCGGGACGCCGCGGACGGCACGCTTGGCCACCGCGAGCATCCAGAGGATCAGGGTCAGGAACGCGGACGCCGCGAAGACGACGGCGTACTGCTTGAGGAACGTGTCGTTCGTGAAGTCGACGTCGGCGGTGTTCTTCACGGCGTCACTGAGCGTGTCGACGGTCCAGGCGGCGGCGTCGGCACAGCCCTTGGCGAGGGAGGAGAGGGGATCGAGGGTGGAGGGGAGCGTGTCGGGCGTGCCCCCGCCACCTCCCGAGCCGCCGCCGTCGCCTCGTTCGCAGTAGTCCTTGGCGGGGCCGCGGATGAGATCGCAGGGGTCCTCGGTGTCCGTGGGGGCCGGTGTAGGGGCGGCGAACGCCCGGGTGGCCAGCAGAATGGCCGAGGCCTGTACTGCTGCGACAGCGGCCGAGACCTTGAGGACGCGGTGGTTAGCGCGCATACGTGAGCCCTCCGTATTCCTCCACGGCCTTCGTCATGTCGTCGGCCGTGGAGGCCCGCTGATCGCGCCCGATGGGCACCGGTCCGTCCTTCTGCTGGAAGTCGGTGACCTTCCAGTCGCCATTGGTCCAAGTCAGCTGGTACGTGGTGGTGTACCAGCTCTCGGTCACGGGGTTGGTCGAGTTGCCACCCGAGAGTCCGAAGAGCGAGGTGTACCAGACCTCGACGGTCGCTTCCTCGGCGCTGGACTTCGTGGCCTTGGTGCCCACCGGGATAACCCGGGAGACGAACGTCTGACCAGCCGGTGCCTTGCCGTTCTTGTCCAGGCCGATATTGGCCAGGAACTTCGCGCTGGAGTACGCGCCGTCCAGGTCCGTCTGTCGGGCGGCGGCGACGGCGGGGGCGTAGACGGAACTCACGATCTCGTGCCGTCTCGCCTTGTCGAACATCCCGTCAGAACCCAGCGCCACCGCGTAGTTCGCCGCCGCGCTCTGCGCCCCCTGGGCGTCATGGGCGAAGCCCGACTGGACCGGACGGGTCCCCGAAGGCGCCGTCGCCGAGGTCTTCGGCTTGTCTCCGGCCCCGCCCTCCCCCGACGCGGAATCGTCTCCTCCACGGTTCGCGAAGGCGATCGCGGCGATGAGGAGGACGACGACGCCGACCACGGTGACCAGGCTGCGCGAGGAGGAGCGGCCGCCGCGTCGGGGGCCGCCTTCGTCCTCGGGCAGCCGGAGCCGCGTCTGACCGGCGCCGCCGTAATCGCCGGACGACTGGTGATCGTCTCCGAGACTCATGCCGCGTACGCCCCCTCGACGTCGGGTCGGCCGTGTACGTACGACGGTAGCCGTGCTGGGTCCCGCTCGGGCGCGGTGTTATGACTCGACATCAGGGAAACGCAACCTCAGCCGGTTGGCACGACGGGCGGGTGGGATGGAGGGGGAGGAACGGTTGCGTGCCGGGGCTACACGGCCATCCCGTACACGATGGTGAAGAGCGTGCCGAGCGAGCCGATGATGAACACGCCCGTCAGCCCGGCGATGATGAGGCCCTTGCCCTGCTCGGCGCTGAAGGTGTCCCTCAGGGCCGTGGCACCGATGCGCTGCTTGGCGGCGCCCCAGATGGCGATGCCGAGGCAGAGCAGGATGGCGACGGCCATGACGACCTGGACCATCGTCTTCGCCTCGGTCCCCAGCGCACCGAAGGGGCCCCAGTCCGGAGCGATCCCCCCGATGATGGTGTTGATGTCTCCCTCGTCGGCCGCAAAGAGCATGTAAGTCACCGCCCCTGTTGGGTAGTTCCGCGCCCTCTGCGGACATGCAGAGGTCAAGCCTCATTGTCGCCGACAATGGCACCGTCGCATGTCGACTTGGCGTCATTGATTGGCGGGTTTCGTACGAATAGCTTGCCACCGGTCCGCGCCGGGTCCTTGCCGGGTGGTGCGGATCGGTGCATGAAGAGTCGTATGGTCACTCTGTGTATCACGTACGGTTACGCCGGGCAATGATGCGGGGCGCAACCTGTCGCGTGGTTGCGTCGTTGGACCCCTCTGGGGTGTTCGCGGCCGTGGGGGCGGTCGAGGTGGACGGTGCCGAGGTGAGGTGCCGTCAGGTCGGTCGCGACATGGCCGGGAAACGTCACTGAACGGTACGGCCATGGGGGATGGTTGGACCATGCGCAAGATGTGGGTCGGTGCCGGTGTCGCGGTCGCCCTGGGGATGGGCTTCGTGATGCTGCTCGTCGTGGGTGTCTACCTCGTCGCCGGGAACCTGGCCGGCGGCGGTGCGGGCGGCGGGGCCAAGAAGCTCGCCAAGGGGAGTGTGCCCGCGGTGTACCAGCCGATCGTGCAGAAGTGGGGCAATCTCTGCCCGGCCATCAACCCCGCGCTGCTCGCCGCCCAGTTGTACCAGGAGAGCGGGTTCGACCCGAAGGCCCAGAGCGCGGCGACGGCGCAGGGGATAGCGCAGTTCATCCCCGGGACGTGGGCCGTGCACGGTGTCGACGGCGACGGGGACGGCGACCGGGACGTGTGGGATCCGGAGGACGCGATTCCGTCGGCTGCTTCGTACGACTGCTCTCTCGCCTCCTACGTGAAGAGCGTGCCCGGTAATCCGACCGAGAACATGCTGGCCTCCTACAACGCGGGTCCCGACGCGGTGATCAGGTATCAGGGCGTGCCCCCGTACGAGGAGACCAGGAACTACGTCAAGACCATCACCACGCTGGAGAAGAGCTTCGCGGCGCCCACCACGCGGGTCGATCCGTCCGAGCAGGCCGCCGGTGCCATCGCCTACGCGCAGAAGAAGCTCGGGACGCTGTATCTGTGGGGTGGGAACGGCACGCCCGAGCAGGGCGGGCGGTTCGACTGTTCGGGGCTGACCAAGGCGGCGTACGAGAGTGTGGGGATCAAGCTGCCGCGGGTCGCCAACGACCAGTACAACGCGGGGCCCCATCCGGGGCGGGACGAACTGCTGCCGGGGGACCTGGTGTTCTTCTCGGACGACCTCACCAACTCGCGGGCCATCCGGCACGTGGGGATCTACGTGGGCGGCGGGTACATGATCGACGCGCCGCGGACGGGGGCCGTGATCCGGTTCGACCCGATCGACACCCCCGACTATTTCGGGGCCACCCGGGTGACCGAGGATGGCGCGAAAGCGCTGCCCACCAGAGTGTGAATGGGAGGGTGTGAACCCAGCGTGAAACCCTGCCCTGAGCTGCGACGACGTGTCTCTCTTCGATAACGTCTGCGTGATCATTCAGTGGAGTGTGGAACGTATCAACGGGGACCGTGCGTTCCTGTTGACGTACAGCTGACCACGGGGGTGGCAGAAGAGGCGTGCGCTCGGCGCGCCGGAGGACATGACGAAGGGGCCGCAGCACCATGGCTGGACTCGCCGAATCCGGGTCGAACCCCGACGTCGAGCTGCTCTACGACATCAACGGCCTGGCCAAGGACGCGCCGCACTGGTTCGACCGGGTCATGGAGTTCGTCGGTGAGTACGGACTGCTGTTCGCGATCGTGCTGCTGGTGCTGTGGTGCTGGTGGGGTGTGCGGCGGCGGGGCGGCGAGGACGCGGCCCCGAACGTGGCGGCCCTGGTGTGGGCGCCGCTCGCGGCCGGGGTCGCGGTCCTGGTCAACGTGCCGATACGGGGTTTCGTGGAGCGGCCCCGCCCCTTCAAGTCCCATGAGGGTCTCGAAGTACTCGTGGAGGGGAAGAACGACTTCTCGTTCGTGAGCGACCACGCCACGCTCTGCATGGCCCTGGCGGTCGGACTGTTCGTCGCCAACCGGAAGTTCGGGATCGCCGCGATCGTGCTGGCGCTGTTCGGCGGCTTCGCCCGGGTCTACATGGGTGTCCACTACCCGACCGACGTCGTGGGCGGCTTCGCCCTCGGTACGGCGGTCGCGCTGCTGCTGTCGCCGGTGGCGATGGCCCTGCTGACGCCGCTGACCCGGGCCGTCGAGCGCTCGCCCCGGGTGGGGTGGCTGATCAGCGCGCGAGGCCGGGCCGGTGCCGCCGGAGACGGTGCCGTGATCCCCGGGGCGCGCAAGGAGAGTGCCTCCGAGGCGTCGGGCGAGCGGGACCTCGCCGCCTGACGCTCACAGCGCCTGCGGGTAGGTGAAGACGCGGTCCGGGTCGTACTGGTGCTTCAGTCGCGCCAGGCGCGGGGCCGCGTCTCCGTAGTAGGCCTTCCGCCAGTCCTTCAGGGCCGGGTCCGTGTAGTTCTGGTAGGCCGCCCCCGAGGCGTACGGGCGCATCGCGTCATGGGCGGAATCCAGCCAGGACCGGGCCGCCTCGCCGCTCGTACCCGGACGCCACGACACGAGGTACTGGGCCAGCATCCGGGAGCGCCGGTGCACGAACGCGGTGGCCGTGGGCGAGACGCGGTTCACCGCTCCGCCGAGCGCCGTGAACGCGATGCTGCCGGCGCCGCCGCGCACCGGGGTGAGCCGGGAGAGCAGGGCCTTGACGCCGGCCGCCGGGAGCGAGCGGTCGAAGAAGTCCGAGCGGGCCGCGTACGTCTCGCGGCCGAGTGAGCCCTGGGGCGAGTGGCCGGGGGCGGAGCCCGGGAGGTGGCAGCGGGCGTCGGTCGAGAAGGACGAGCAGCCCGCGTACATCTCCATCGACTCCTCGTACGTACGGCGCTTGAGGGAGACGTGGCTCGCGGAGGCGCCGATGCGGTCGGCGAGACGGTCCACGGCGTTCTGGAGTTCGCCGTGGGTGCCGAGGGAGAAGGCGGCGACCGAGACGGTGGGGGTGCGGCCGGGGGCGGCGGCCAGGTGGAGGGAGGACCAGATCTCGTCGGGCTGGTCCGGGCCCCACTCCTGCCAGGCGCGGACCACCGCGGCCGCCTTTCGCCAGGGCCAGGACAGGTACGCGGACACCGCCCGGGGTGCGGGGTGGGTGCGGAAGTGGAACTCCGTGACGATGCCGAAGTTGCCGTTGCCCGCGCCGCGCAGGGCCCAGAAGAGGTCCTTGTGCTCGCCTGCCGCGTCGGCGGTGATCTCCTTGCCGTCGGCCGTGATCAGGGTGGCCCGGGTGAGGCTGTCGCAGGTCAGGCCGTAGGCGCGGGAGACGACGCCGTGGCCGCCGCCGAGGGTGAGGCCGGAGATGCCAACGGTGGGGCAGGAGCCGGCCGGGACGGTGACTCCCTTCGCGGCGAGGGCGCGGTAGACGTCGATCAGTTTGGCGCCGGCGCCGACGACCGTCTCGCCGGCGGAGGCGCGGACGCGGTTGAGTTTCGAGACGTCGATGATCAGGCGGCCGTTGCCGGAGGACCAGCCGGCGTAGGAGTGGCCGCCGTTGCGGATCGCCACGGGGATGTGGTGGGCGCGGGCGTAGGAGAGGGCGGTGCGGATGTCGTCGGGGTGGGCGGCGTAGGCGACGGCGGTGGGTTCGAGGGTGTCGAAGCGGGTGTTGTAGAGCTGGTGGGCCGTTTTCCAGGTGGGGTCGCCGGGGCGGATCAGTGGGCCGTCCAGGGACTTGGCAAGGGCGGTCCAGGTGGCGGGGGCCTTGGAGGTGGGGGTGGTGCTGCCGGCGGGGGTGAGTGCGGTGCGGGTTCCGGTCGCGGTGCCTTTGGCGTCGGTGTCGGGGGGCCGGTCCTTGCCCGTGCAGGCGGCTGTGGTTGCCGCCAGGGCGGTGGCCGTGGTGGTGGTGAGGAATGTGCGCCGGTGCATGTCGCCTCCGCGTCCCGTGGGGGGTCTTGGAGGGAGACGGGGGTGTGGGGGGTCGGGGTTCCCGGGGTGCGGTGGGTGTACAGGTGTACGGCGTTGGGGACGTCGCGGGGGTGGGGGCGCTGACCGGCGCTGGGCGGGTGCCGCTGCGCCCACCCGTGCCGCCTGGGGGTACCTCCCAGGCCGTTCAGGCACTGGGGGAGGCACGACTGCCCGCAGCTACGGGGGGCACGACTGCCCGCAGCTACCGGGGGCTACGTCAGGGTGTGGGTCTTGGCGTCGGTGCGGGCCTGGCTTCTGGCTCTTCGGGCCGGGCCGCGCCAGCCGCAGGTGCAGCGGGCCAGGCAGAAGGGGCCTTGTTCGACCGTTGTCGTGAGGTGTTCCGGGGCGTCCCCGGGGGCTTCGAGACCGTCCTGCTGCGCCACGCCCACAACGTTACCGGGGTTGCCTGCCCCTCGTTAAGCGGGACGGCAGGGGGTCCGGAACGGGCGTACGGCTTGGGATAGCGGGTGGCGATGGTCGGGCGGGAGCGGGAGCGGGAGCGGGAACTGCGGAGTGGGAGGGCGGGCGGTGGCCTCGCCCTGGCCGGCGGTGCGGTCTGCGTCTGTCTGGCCGTCGCCGGGTGTTCCGGTTCCGGGCAGGAGGCCTCCGTCCAGGGAGCGGGCGGCGGCGATCCGGTCGCCGTACTGCACCGCGCCGCCGACCGGCTGGTGGCCGCCGGGAGCGCCAAGGCGCGTACCGCGATGCAGATGGCCAGCGGCGGAACGCGGGTGACCATCCGGGGCGAGGGCGTGTACGACTTCGAGGAGCGGCTCGGGCAGCTGAAGGTGCGGCTGCCGCAGGATCCGGCGGGGACGAGTGAGCACCGGCCGATCACCGAGCTGCTCGCTCCGGGGGCCCTGTTCATGAAGAACCGGGGCGCCGGTGTCCCCGACGACAAGTGGGTGCGGGTCGAGACCGACTCGCTGTCCGACGGGAACCTGGTGACCGGCGGGGCGACGGATCCGTTCGCCGCCGCCGAGGTGCTGCGGGGGACGCGGACGGCGACGTACGTGGGACGCACCGAGCTGGCCGGGACCGAGGTGCGGCACTACCGGGGGACGGCCGATCTCGCGCGTGCGGCGCGCGGTGCCTCGGAGGGCAACAGGAAGGCGCTGGCCGCGGCGGCCGAGGGGTTCGCCACCGCCGAGGTGCCGTTCGACGCCTACCTCGACGACGAGGGCCGTATCCGCAAGGTCCGGCACCGCTTCAGCTTCTCCAACGGGCAGGAGGGCGGCACCGGCATCGTGGACGTCGCCTCGACGACGCTGCTCTACGATTTCGGCGCCGCCGTGCGCGTACGGTTGCCCGAGGACCGGGACATCTACGCCGGCAAGATCGCCGCCGAGCCCGGTGAACGGGGCGTGGACGGCAAGAACTAGCCCTTCCGTGCCATGCGCGGTGCGTAGGCCGCTCCCTACTCTAGGAAGTCGGTGACGGCAGAGACGAGGTGACGCGTGTGGCTCCGGTCGGCGGTACGGCGGTTCAGGACCACGTGGCCCTCGCCGAGATCGAGCTGTGCGGCGAGCTGATCATCGCGGCGTCGGCCGCCCGGGAGCGGCTCAGCCTGGAGAGCATCGACGAGGTGCTGCGCGTGGCCGAGGAGCGCTCACGTGCGCAGTAGCCTGCCGATGGCCTTCGTCGCCTCTTCCACCTTCGCGTCGATCTCGGTGCCGCCCTTGAGGGCCGCGTCGGCGACGCAGTGGCGCAGGTGCTCCTCCAGCAGTTGCAGCGCGAAGGACTGCAGGGCCTTCGTGGAGGCGGAGACCTGGGTCAGTATGTCGATGCAGTAGACGTCCTCGTCGACCATCCGCTGCAGGCCGCGGATCTGGCCCTCGATGCGGCGCAGGCGTTTGAGGTGCTCGTCCTTCTGTTTGTGGTACCCGTGCACGCCGCGGTCGTGGTCGGTCACGATGTCCGTGCCGTCCGTCTCCACCTGGTCCACCGCCGGGTTCACGGCGGAGGAGGGCGCACCCGCGCCGGCCTCGGTGGTCGTCATCGCGTCCTCCCATAGCGGACATATACCCCTGGTGGGTATATGGTAACGAACTTTCCCGGGTAGGGGGCCCTTGCCGGAACGCCCGGTGTCGCCCCCCTGCTCATCACTCTGCCTGATGGGCGACACTGGGGGACGGCCCGTTAGCAGTGGCCGGATGATGCGCCTAGCATCAGCCTGACCGAAACCCATGCACCCCGAGGACCCCACGTGCGCTTTCGTCTGACCCCCAGGGAGACGAGCTTCTACGACATGTTCGCCGCCTCCGCGGACAACATCGTCACGGGCTCCAAGCTCCTGATGGAACTGCTCGGGGCGGACGCATCCGCCCGGGCCGAGATCGCAGAGCGTATGCGGGCCGCCGAACACGCGGGTGACGACGCCACGCACGCGATCTTCCACCAGCTGAACTCCTCGTTCATCACGCCCTTCGACCGCGAGGACATCTACAACCTCGCCTCCTCCCTCGACGACATCATGGACTTCATGGAGGAGGCCGTCGACCTGGTCGTCCTCTACAACGTCGAGGAACTGCCCAAGGGCGTCGAGCAGCAGATCGAGGTGCTGGCGCGGGCCGCCGAGCTGACCGCCGAGGCCATGCCGAACCTGCGCACCATGGACAACCTCACCGAGTACTGGATCGAGGTCAACCGCCTGGAGAACCAGGCCGACCAGATCCACCGCAAGCTGCTCGCCCACCTCTTCAACGGCAAGTACGAGGCCATCGAGGTGCTGAAGCTGAAGCAGATCGTGGACGTGCTGGAGGAAGCGGCCGACGCGTTCGAGCACGTGGCGAACACGGTGGAGACCATCGCCGTCAAGGAGTCCTGAGCCGTTCATGGACACCTTTGCTCTGGTCGTGACCATCGGGGTCGCGCTCTTCTTCACCTACACCAACGGCTTCCACGACTCGGCCAACGCGATCGCCACCTCCGTGTCGACGCGCGCGCTGACGCCGCGGGCGGCGCTCGCCATGGCCGCGGTCATGAACCTGGCCGGCGCGTTCATGGGATCCGGGGTCGCCAAGACCGTCAGTGAGGGGGTCATCGAGACCCCCGAGGGTTCGAAGGGGATGGGGATCCTCTTCGCGGCGCTCGTGGGCGCCATCGTCTGGAACCTCATCACCTGGTACTTCGGACTGCCCTCGTCCTCCTCGCACGCGCTGTTCGGCGGCATGGTCGGCGCGGCGCTGGCCGGCAGCACGACCGTGTACTGGCACGGGGTCGTCGACAAGATCGTCATCCCCATGTTCGTGTCGCCGGTGATCGGTCTGCTCGCCGGTTACCTGGTGATGACCGCGATCATGTGGATCTTCCGGCGGGCCAACCCGCACAAGGCCAAGCGCGGCTTCCGCATCGCGCAGACCGTGTCGGCGGCGGGCATGGCGCTGGGGCACGGCCTGCAGGACGCGCAGAAGACGATGGGCATCGTGGTGATGGCACTGGTCATCGCCGACGTCGAGGACTACGGCGACCCGATCCCGGTGTGGGTGAAGCTCGCCTGCGCGCTGATGCTGTCCGCGGGCACGTACGCCGGTGGCTGGCGGATCATGCGGACGCTCGGCCGGAAGATCATCGAACTGGATCCGCCGCAGGGATTCGCCGCGGAGACGACGGGCGCCTCGATCATGTTCGGGTCGGCGTTCATCTTCCACGCGCCGATCTCCACGACGCACGTGATCACCTCGGCGATCATGGGTGTGGGAGCGACGAAGCGGGTCAACGCCGTGCGCTGGGGGGTCGCGAAGAACATCATCATGGGGTGGTTCATCACGATGCCCGCCGCCGCGGCGGTGGCCGCGGTGTCGTTCTGGATCGTGAACCTGGCGGTTCTGTAGCGCGTTTCTGCAGCACGCGCCGCAGTACGGCGATGGGCCCGCCCCCGGTTTCGGGGGCGGGCCCTTGTGCTCCTCGCGGTGGCACCGCCATGCAGCACCGCGAGGGGTTCGGTGGGGCGGGGCCGGTCTAGCCGAAGCGGCCGGAGATGTAGTCCTCCGTGGCCTGGACCGACGGGTTGGAGAAGATCCGCTCCGTCTCGTCGATCTCGATCAGCTTGCCGGGCTGGCCGACCGCCGCCAGGTTGAAGAACGCCGTACGGTCCGAGACGCGCGCCGCCTGCTGCATGTTGTGCGTCACGATGACGATCGTGAAGCGCTCCTTCAGCTCGCCGATCAGGTCCTCGATCGCCAGGGTGGAGATCGGGTCGAGGGCGGAGCAGGGCTCGTCCATGAGCAGGACGTTCGGCTCGACCGCGATCGCCCGCGCGATGCACAGGCGCTGCTGCTGGCCGCCGGAGAGGCCGGAGCCGGGCTTGTTCAGGCGGTCCTTGACCTCGTTCCAGAGGTTGGCGCCGCGCAGGGACTTCTCGACGACGTCGTCCAGCTGGGACTTCTTGTACTTGCCGTTCAGGCGCAGGCCTGCCGCCACGTTGTCGTAGACCGACATAGTGGGGAACGGGTTCGGGCGCTGGAAGACCATGCCGACCTCGCGGCGCACGGCCACCGGGTCGATGCCCGCGCCGTAGAGGTTCTCGTCGTCGAGCATCACCTTGCCGTCGACGCGGCCGCCCGGGGTGACCTCGTGCATGCGGTTGAGCGTGCGCAGGAAGGTGGACTTGCCGCAGCCGGAGGGGCCGATGAAGGCCGTCACGGAGCGGGGCTCGACGGTCATCGAGATGTCCTCGATGGCCAGGAAGGAGCTGTAGTAGGCGTTGAGGCCGCTGACATCTATGCGCTTGGCCATGGGTATCACTGCTTCTTTCGGTCCGAGTCGCTGACTGTTCTGCGTCGGTCGCGTCAGCGACCCGTCTTCGGGGCCTTCCAGCGGGCGATGCCGCGGGCCGCGAGGTTGAGGATCATGATGAAGGCGATCAGCGTCAGGGCCGCCGCCCAGGCACGGTCGTAGGCCGCGTCGGAGCCCGCGCCGTACTGCAGGTAGATGTACATGGGCAGCGACTCCTGCGGGTCCTGGAAGGGATTCGCGTTGATGAAGTCGGTGCCCCAGACCAGCAGCAGCACGGGGGCCGTCTCGCCGGTGATGCGGGCGACGGCCAGCATGACGCCGGTGACGATGCCGCCGATCGACGTCGGCAGGACCACCTTGAGGATCGTGCGCCACTTCGGCACGCCCAGGGCGAGGGACGCCTCGCGCAGCTCGTTCGGGACGAGCTTGAGCATCTCCTCGGTGGAGCGGACGACCACGGGGATCATCAGGATGCACAGGGCGAACGAGCCGGCCACGCCGGACGGCCCCATGTCCAGGATCAGCACCCACAGGCTGAGCACGAACAGGCCCGCGACGATCGACGGGATGCCCGTCATGACGTCCACGAAGAAGGTGACGGCCTTGGCGAGCCGCCCGCGGCCGTACTCGACCAGGTAGATCGCGGTGAGCACACCGATCGGCACGGAGAACAGCGTGGCGAGGCCGACCTGCTCCAGGGTGCCGAGGATGGCGTGGTAGATGCCGCCGCCGGGCTCGCTGTCGCCGACCACGCCCATCGAGTGGGTCAGGAAGTAGCCGTCGAGGACCTTCACGCCCTGCTTCACGGTCTCCCAGATCAGGGAGATCAGCGGGATCAGCGCCAGCAGGAAGGCGACCCAGACCATGCTGGTCGCGACCCGGTCCTTGGCCTGCCGGCCGCCCTCGACGCTCGCCGAGATGCCGTACGAACCGGCGACGAAGAGGACCGCGGCGATCAGGGCCCACTGGATGCTGCTGTTCAGCCCGGCGACGGTGCTGATGCCGAGGCCCAGGAGGACCGAGCCGGCCGCGACCGCCCACGGGAACCACCTGGGCAGGGTGGCGGCGCGCAGGGAGCTGCGGTTCTTGGGGGCGGGGGTCAGGGTTGCGTGGCTCATGCGTTGGCCCCCGAGTACTCCTTGCGGCGGGCGATGATCATGCGGGCGCCGCCGTTGACCAGCAGGGTGATGACGAACAGGACCAGACCGGAGGCGATCAGGGCGTCGCGGCCCATCTGGGTGGCCTCGTTGAACTTGCTGGCGATGTTCTGGGCGAAGGTGCCGCCGCCCGGGTCGAGCAGGCTCGGGGTGATGTCGAAGGTCGGGGAGAGCACCATGGCCACGGCCATCGTCTCGCCGAGCGCGCGCCCGAGGCCGAGCATCGAGGCGGAGATGACGCCGGAGCGGCCGAAGGGCAGCACCGACATCCGGATGACCTCCCAGCGCGTGGCGCCGAGGGCCAGGGCGGCCTCCTCGTGCATGCGCGGGACCTGCCGGAAGACCTCACGGCTGACGTTGGTGATGATCGGCAGGATCATGATCGCCAGCAGGATGCCCACGGTGAGCAGCGAGCGTCCCGCGCCGCCGTTCCACTCGAAGATCCCGGTCCAGCCGAGGTACTCGTCGAGCCAGCCGTAGAGGCCGTTCAGGTGCGGCACCAGGACGAGCGCGCCCCACAGGCCGTAGACGATCGAGGGCACGGCGGCGAGCAGGTCGATCACGTAGCCGATCAGGCCGCCGAGCTTGCGCGGCGCGTAGTGCGTGATGAACAGCGCGATGCCGACCGAGACCGGGACGGCGATGGCCATGGCGATGATCGACGACACGACGGTGCCGTAGGCCAGGACCGCGATGCCGAACTCCGGCGGGCTGCCGGTCGGGTTCCATTCGAAGCTGGTGAAGAAGTTCGCCTCGTCGTCGCCGATGGCGAGGACGGCGCGGTAGGTGAGGAAGGCCGCGATGGCGGCCATGATGACCAGCACGAGGATGCCGGACCCGCGGGAGAGCCCGACGAAGATCCGGTCGCCGGGGCGGGTGACGCCGCGGCCTGCGCGCGTGTCCTTGGCGGCGGGCGGCTGGGGTGTGGGGGAGGGGGCTGGCTTCTGGGTGTCCGTTGTTATGTCCATCGGGTTCTCCGGTCTGCGGAGCCGCCGTGGTCGGCGGCTCGGGCGGAGCCCCGGTCAAGGGCTCCTGGCGGCGGTGCACCGGACGGTGCGGTCCGGCCCCCGGCGGGGACGCCGGCGGTCCCGGGAGGGGACGCCGTCGGCTCCGCGTGGGGACCGGACCGCACTCGGGTCAGCTCAGGCCCGAGACGGTCTCGCGGACCTTGGTGATGATCTCGGTGGGCATCGGGGCGTAGCCGGCGTCCGCCAGCAGGCCCTGGCCGTCCTCCGAGGCCATGTAGTTCAGGAAGGACTTGGTGGCGGGCAGGGTGTCCGCCTTGTTGCCCTTGTCGCAGGCGATCTCGTACGTCACGAGGACCAGCGGGTAGGCGCCGGCGGCGTCCGGGGTGTAGTCCAGCTCCAGCGCCAGGTCCTTGCCGGTGCCGACGACCTTGGCCGCGCCGATGGCGGCGGTGGCGTTCTCGACGGTGGCCTTGACCGGCTCGGCGGCCGCGGTCTTGACGTCGACGGTCTTGATGCCGTCCTTGGCGTAGGACAGCTCGAAGTACGAGATGGCGCCGGGGGTCTGCTTCACCTGGCCGGCCAGGCCGGAGGAGCCCTGCGCGGACTGGCCGCCCTTGGCCTCCCAGGACTTGCCGCCCTCGTACTTCCAGTCGGCGGGCGCGGCGGCCTTCAGGTACTTGGTGAAGTTGTCCGTGGTGCCGGACTCGTCCGAGCGGTGGAAGGCCTGGATCTTCAGGTCGGGCAGCTTGGCGTCGGGGTTGAGCTTCTTGATCGCCTCGTCGTTCCAGTTGGTGATCTTGCTGTCGAAGATCTTCGCCATGGTCGGCGCGTCCAGGACGAGCGAGTCGACGCCGGTGACGTTGAAGCCGACCGCGATGGGGCCGCCGACCATCGGCAGGTCGATGGCCTGGCCGTCCTTGCAGACCTTCTTCGAGGCCTCGATCTCGTCGGGCTTCAGCGCGGAGTCCGAACCGGCGAACGCGGTCTGGCCCTGCGTGAAGGCGGTGATGCCCGCGCCCGAGCCGGTGGGGTTGTAGTTGATCTGCACGCCGTTGCAGGCCGCGACGTACTGCTTGACCCAGGCGTCGATGGCGTTCTTCTGGGCGGACGAGCCGGAGGCCTGGAGCTGGCCCTTGGCGTCGTCGCACTTGATGTTGCTGTTGGCGGCGGCGGAGCTGGAGTCGCCCCCGTTGCTGTTGCCGCCGGTGTCGTCGGAGCCGCACGCCGTGAGGGCCAGGGCGCCGGAGACGGCGAGAGCACCGAGAGCGAGGGCCCGCCGGTTCATGCGCTGAAGCTTCACTTGAGGGAGTTCCTTCCAGGAGCCGCCGTCCTGAATTCGGCGGCGTGCGAGGAGTGGTAAGGCCGAAATTAGGCAGATGAGATGAAGGCGTCGAAGGGCGTAAATGAACGCCGGGTGAACCCCTGTGGACGGTGCGGTGAGGTCACGGAACGCTTACGTCAAGGACACGGGAGGGTTCCGGGGTGCGGGCCGGGGGCCGGTCAGTGGCCGTTGCCGTCGGGGCGCGTCGCCAGCAGCGCGTCGACGAGGTCGCGGTCCCGGGGCTCGGTGAGGCGGGTACGGGCCGCGTCCGGGGCCAGCCACAGGATGCGGTCGACCTCGTCGGAGGGGGCGAAGGCACCGGCGCCCGCCGCCGCGGCCCAGTAGCGGACCTCCTTGGGGCGGCCGTTCGCGAGGTAGCGCACGGTGGGCAGCTCGGTGTCCGGCTCGGCGGCGTACCCGGTCTCCTCGGCGACCTCGCGCAGGGCACCCGCGAGCGGGTCCTCACCGGGCTTGAGCTTGCCCTTCGGGTGGGACCAGTCGTCGTACTTCGGGCGGTGCACGAGGCACAGCTCCAGGCCGGGGCCGGGGGACGCGGTCGAGGGCGCGGAGCGCCACAGGACGCAGCCGGCCGCGCGGACCGTGGTGTCGTCGTCTGCGAGGCTCACGGCGCGTACGCCTCCCGTCGTCCTGCGTCCGTTCCTACGGCAGCCTGATCGGTTCCTTGCGCCAGCTGTGCTGGAACGCGTACCGCGCGGCCTCCACCTCATGCCGCTGGTCGGCGTGGAGCACACCGAGGGCGTACGCCGTGGCCGGGGCGATGCGCGGGGTGCGGGCGGCCTGGGCGGCGGCCGCGGCGGCCTCCGAGGCGTCTCGGTGGCGGTCCAGGGCCTCACCGGCCGCGAGAAGGCGTACGTCCACCGAGTCGGCGTCGGCGGTCCCAGTGTCCGCGCCGGTCAGCGCCTCCAGGGCGTAGCGGTGCAGGCGCAGCAGCAGGCGGACCTGGTGCCACGGGGTGTCCTGGGGGTGCGGGGCGGGATCCGGGGAGAGCCCGTGGACCAGCGCCTCGGCGTTGTACGGACTGCCCGCGGTGACCAGCGGGAGGGCGGCCACGGCGTCCGTGAGGCGCTCCTGTGCGGCGGCGGCCAGCGGGCGGAGGTCGACGGGCGCGGCGTCGGATGCGGCGGCGGAAGCGGCCCTGCGCCCGGCGCTGCTCAGGGGGACTTCGCTGGCCAGTAAGGCGACCTTGTCGGCGACCGCGTGGAAGCGGCTGCTGCCCAGGGCCTGGAGGGCGGTGGAGTGCGCCCGGGTGCGGGCCAGGGTCAGCTGCCGGTCGAGCAGCGCGCCCGCCTTGGCCGCGCCCACCGTGAGGGTGCCGCGGTTCGCGGAGGCCGGGTGGGTGGGGGGTGCGGCGGGCGGCACGGCCGTGGTCGTGGCGGTGGCCCGGCCCACCGGCCGCGGGGCCGGGAACGCCGTCGAACCGGAGAGCCGGTGCAGGGCCTGGAGCAGGCGCTCCAGCCGGGACGCGTACGCGTGCTCCAGGGCCAGCGTGCCGGACAGCCAGGCCAGCTCGGGGCGCATCTCCTCCGCCCAGCCTGGGTCCAGCAGCGGCTGGAAGGTGTGCAGGGTGCCGCTGATGCGGCGGGCCGCGCGGCGCAGGGCGCGGGCCGCGTCCACGTCGTCCGCGTGCTGGGCCGGCCGGCCCGGTTCGCCGAGGGCGCCGTTCGCAGCCGCCGCCGTGCCCGTACCCGGACCGGCGCCCGCGCCCGGTCCCGACTCCCGGTGGCGGCGCAGCGCGCGCAGGAACTCGGTGGCCTGGGCGCGCAGGTAGCCCACCAGCGCGTCGGAGCCCGCGTCGGTGTGCGGGGCCGCATCGGCGTCCCCGGTCGCGTCCCCGCGTGCGTCCCCGTGCGCGCCGGTCGAGGCGGGGTGCGGCGGTCCGGCGGTCGCCGGAGGTTCCGTCGGGGTGTCCGTCGGAATGTCCGTAGTGTCAAGGTGTCGCTGTGCCACGCCGGCGCCTCCGGGCGTCTATGAGCATCTCCTGGATGTTGCGCAGGGGCTGGCCGTCCGCGTCGGTCGCGTGCCGGGTCCACTCGCCGTCCGGGCCGAGGTGCCAGGAGGCGGTGCCGTCGGACATGCCGTTCTCGAGGAGCCGGTTCAGGGCCGCCCGGTGGGCCGGGTCGGTCACCCGGACCAGGGCCTCTATCCGGCGGTCGAGGTTGCGGTGCATCATGTCGGCGCTGCCGAGCCACACCTCGGGCTCACCGCCGTTGCCGAAGGCGAAGACCCGCGAGTGCTCCAGGAAGCGGCCGAGGACCGAGCGGACCCGGATGTTCTCCGACAGGCCCGGCACGCCCGGGCGCAGCGCGCAGATGCCGCGCACCCACACGTCGACCGGCACACCGGCCTGGGAGGCGCGGTAGCAGGCGTCGACCACGGCCTCGTCGACCATCGAGTTGACCTTGATGCGGACGTGGGCGGGGCGCCCGGCGCGGTGGTGCTGGATCTCCTTGTGAATGCGGGAGACGAGGCCGTCGCGCAGCGACTTGGGCGCGACCAGGAGGCGGCGGTAGGTCTCGCGCCGTGAGTAGCCGGAGAGGCGGTTGAACAGGTCGGAGAGGTCCGCGCCGACCTGCGGGTCCGAGGTGAGCAGGCCCAGGTCCTCGTAGAGGCGGGCCGTCTTCGGGTGGTAGTTGCCGGTGCCGACGTGGCTGTAGCGGCGCAGGGTCTCGCCCTCCTGCCGTACGACCAGGGAGAGCTTGCAGTGGGTCTTCAGGCCCACCAGGCCGTAGACGACGTGACAGCCGGACTCCTCCAGCTTGCGCGCCCATTTGATGTTGGCGGACTCGTCGAAGCGGGCCTTGATCTCCACCAGGACGAGGACCTGCTTGCCGGACTCGGCCGCCTCGATGAGCGCGTCGACTATGGGGGAGTCGCCGGACGTCCGGTACAGCGTCTGCTTGATCGCGAGGACGTCCGGATCGGCGGCGGCCTGCTCCAGGAACGCCTGCACGGAGGTGGAGAAGGAGTCGTACGGGTGGTGGAGCAGGACGTCCTTGGTGCGCAGGGCGGCGAAGATGTCCGGCGCGGACGCGGACTCGACCTCGGCCAGGTCGCGGTGGGTGCCGGCGACGAACTTGGGGTACTTCAGCTCGGGCCGGTCGATGCTGTGGATGCGGAAGAGGCCGGTGAGGTCCAGGGGGCCGGGCAGCGGGTAGACCTCCGCCTCGCCGATCTTCAGCTCGCGCACGAGGAGGTCCAGGACCTCGCGGTCGACCGACTCCTCGACCTCCAGGCGGACGGGCGGGCCGAGGCGCCGCCGCATCAGCTCCTTCTCCAGGGCCTGGAGCAGGTTCTCCGCGTCGTCCTCCTCCACCTCCAGGTCCTCGTTGCGGGTGAGGCGGAAGGTGTGGTGCTCCAGGACCTCCATGCCCGGGAACAGTTCTTCCAGGTGGGCGGCGATGACGTCCTCGACGGGGACGTAGCGGCCCGGGGAGGCCTCCAGGAAGCGGGAGAGCAGCGGCGGGACCTTGACGCGGGCGAAGTGGCGGTGGCCCGTGACGGGGTTGCGGACGACGACGGCGAGGTTGAGGGAGAGGCCCGAGATGTAGGGGAAGGGGTGGGCCGGGTCGACCGCGAGCGGGGTGAGGACGGGGAAGATCCGGTGCCGGAAGAGGGTGAACAGGCGGGCCTGCTCCTTCTCGGCCAGTTCGCTCCAGCGGACCAGGTGGATGCCCTCCTCGGCGAGGGCCGGGGCGACGTCCTCGTGGAAGCAGGCGGCGTGCCGGGCCATCAGCTCGCGGGAGCGGGCCCAGATCATGTCCAGCACCTCGCGGGGCTGGAGGCCGGAGGCGGAGCGGGTGGCGACCCCGGTCGCGATGCGGCGCTTGAGGCCGGCGACGCGGACCATGAAGAACTCGTCCAGGTTGCTGGCGAAGATCGCGAGGAAGTTGGCCCGCTCCAGCAGGGGCGTGTTCGGATCCTCGGCGAGTTCGAGCACGCGTTCGTTGAACGCGAGCCAGCTGCGCTCGCGGTCCAGGAAACGGCCCTGCGGGAGGCGGGCGCCGCCGTCCTGGGACTCCTCCGACTCCTCGTACGCGTCGAGGTCGGCGTCGATGTCCGGCTCCAGTCCGGAGACCGTGGCGGCCACGGTGTCCGGGCGGTGCGCGGCGATGGAACCCACGGAGGGCTGCGTGTGCTGGGCCTCGGCCTGAGTGTTCGGCTGCCTCATGAACCCATTCTTCCGCGCCGCGCGCGCCTCAGGCGCGTCGAAGGGCCCGGAGGGCCCCGAGGGCCCGGAAGGCTGTGGCTCGGTCGGCTTCATTCGGTGAGCCTCGCAAGGCTGTCTGAATCGATGGTTACGGGGACATGACGTGTGGGATAGCTGCGGGTCTCCGAAACGTCGCCGTGAGCCGCCCTGAGATCGTGTGAACCGGTCGGGCCGGCTCGTGCGATGAGGAGATGTGAGCGAAACGAGAAGCGACGGGGAGCTGCTGCGGGCCGTCGCGGCGGATGCCGACCGGCGTGCCTTCGAGGAGCTGTACCGCCGGTACGCCCCCTGGCTGACCGCCCGCATGCGCAGCCGCTGTGCCGACGCCGCGGTGGTCGACGACGTCGTGCAGGAGACCTTCCTCGCGGTGTGGCGCGGCAGCGCGCGCTACCGGGAGGAAGGTGACGTGGCGGGGTGGCTGTGGCGGATCGGGTCGCGGCGGCTGATCGACGTGCTGCGCGGCGAGGGCGCGCGCGGACGGCTGCGGCAGGCGCTGGCGCGGCTGCGGCACCGGGACGAGGTCTCGGCGGAGGAGCGCGTCCTGGCCGGGGTCGAGCACGGCGACCTCGCCGGCGCGCTCGTGCGGCTCTCGCCGGAGCTGCGCGCGGTGCTCCAGGCCACCGTCGTCGACGGGCTGACCACCCGTGAGGCGGCCGTCCTGCTCGGCATCCCGCCGGGCACGGTCAAGACGCGGGCGATGCGGGCCCGCCGGCAGCTGCGGGAGGCGCTGGCATGAGGATCGAGGAAAGCCGTCCCCGGGACGCCTGGCACGTGGACGAGGACGACCTGCGGGCCTACGCCCGGGGAGACCTCGCGGCGCCCGCGCTCTGGTCCACCGACGCCCATCTGACCGCCTGCGCCACCTGCCGGGGCGTCCTCGCCGAGGTGAGCGACGCCGCCGCGCTGGACGCGGGGTGGGCACGGCTCGACGCCGAGCTGGACGCGCCCCGGCCGGGGTGGTTCGAACGGCTGCTGGTGCGGTGCGGCGCGGGCGACGGCACCGCGCGACTGCTCGCGGCCACCCCCATACTGCGCCGGTCCTGGTTCGGCGCCCTCGCCGCCGTGCTGCTCGTGACCTTCCTTGTGGCCGTCTCGGCCGGTGCCGCCGGCCGGCCCACGCTGTTCCTGGTGTGCGCCCCGCTGCTCCCGCTGGTCTCGGTGGCGCTCGCCTACGGGCCCGCGCTGGACCCCACGCACGAGATGGCCGTCGTCTCGCCGATGCACGGCTTCCGGCTGCTGATGATCCGTACCGTCGCCGTGCTCGTGGTGGCGCTCGGGGTGGGCGGACTCGCCAGCCTCGCCCTGCCCGGGTTCGGACCGGCCGCCCTGGCCTGGCTGCTGCCCGGGCTCGCCCTCACCGCGACCGGGCTCGCGCTGACGCCCCGGCTGGGTCCCGTGCTCGCGCCGTCCGTGCTCGTGTGTGCCTGGGCGGCGGTGCTGCTGGCCGCGGACGCGGCCCGCGCGTCCACGGACGGCCCGCTCGCGCCGTTCACCGCGGCCGGGCAGGGCGTGTCCGGACTCGTGGCGGTGCTGGGCGCCGGCCTGCTGTTCCTCTTCCGCGACCGGTTCGACGTCTCCGCGCGCGGTGTCGCGTGAGCCCCTCCTTCTTCTCGACCCCCTTCATGTACGGGAGTGCCGTATGACCCCCACCGTTTCCGCCTCCGGGCTGAGCCTGCACTACGGGCGCACCCGTGCCCTCGACGACGTCTCACTGCGGCTGACCCCGGGCGTCACCGGACTGCTCGGGCCCAACGGCGCCGGGAAGACCACGCTGCTGCGGGTGCTCGCCACCGCGGTGCCCGCCGACCGGGGGGCCTTCACCGTCCTCGGGCACGACCCCGGGAGTTCACGCGGGCGGCAGGAGGTGCGGCGGCGGCTCGGCTATCTGCCGCAGACGCCAGGATTCCACCCGGACTTCACCGCCTTCGAGTTCGTCGACTACGTGGCGATCCTCAAGGAGCTGGCGGACCGCCGGGAGCGGCACCGCGAGGTGCGGCGCGTACTGGAGGAGGTCGACCTCGGGGACGTGCGCGGCCGCCGGATCAAGAAGCTGTCCGGGGGCATGCGGCAGCGGGTGGCGCTCGCCGCGGCGCTGGTGGGCGACCCGGGGTTCCTGGTGCTGGACGAGCCGACCGTCGGCCTCGACCCCGAGCAGCGGATGCGGTTCAGGGAGCTGATCGCCGGGGCCGGGGAGGGGCGGACGGTGCTGCTGTCCACCCACCAGACCGAGGACGTGGCGATGCTCTGCCACCGGGTGATCGTCATGGCGGCCGGGGCGGTGCGCTTCGACGGGACTCCGGCCGAGCTGACCGCGCGGGCCGCCGGACGGGTGTGGAGCAGCGCGGAGAAGGACCCCGGAGCCAAGGCCGGCTGGCGCACCGGCACCGGCTCCTTCCGGAACGTGGGGGACCCGCCCCCGGGCGCGGAGCCCGCCGAACCCACCCTGGAGGACGGCTACCTCCTCGTCCTCGACGGCTCGGACGACACCGGCACGGCCGCCGGCACGGAGGTGGCCGCGTGAGCGCCGTACTGACGGAGGAAGCCGTGCCCGCGCGGACGCCGGCCCAGGACGGGCCCGACCGTGGGACGCGGGCCGTGCTGGCCCTGGCCCGGTTCGAGGCCCGCAGGCTGCTGCTGAGCATCCCCGTCCTCATCGCCTTCGCGGCCTACGTCGCGTGGATCGTGTGGCGGACGAGGACTTCCTGGGACGGCAGCCCCGCCCTCCAGGACGCCGACCGCGCCACCCAGTCCATGCCGATGCTCGTCGGCCTCGCCGTCCTGCTGTGCGCCGCCCGCGCGGTCATTCGCTCCGAACGACACGGCACCGAGCACCACTTCTCGGTGCTGGTCCTGCAACCCTGGCGCCGTACGGCGGCCCACGCGCTGTCCGTCGTGCCGGCCGCCCTGCTCACCGCCCTCTGCGTGGCCGGGCAGTTCACCTGGGAGGCGCTCAAGCCGGGCGCGATCGGGCACGCCTCACCGGCCGAGCTGGCCGTGGGACCGCTGACGGTGCTGGTGTTCGGGGCGCTCGGGGTGCTGCTCGGCCGACTGGTGCGGTCGGCGCTCGCCGCGCCACTGCTGGTGGTCCTCCTGCTGTTCGTCTTCGTCCTCGGTACCGGGCCGAGCGAGGGGAGCGGGCTGTCCTGGCTGGCACCGGTCGTCTCCGTGACCGGCCCGGACACCCTGCCCTCCGATCTGCTGGGGCGGCCCGCCGCCTGGCACGCTCTGTACCTGGCGGGCGCGGCCCTGTGCGTGGCCTTCCTCGCCATGGCCGTCTCCGGCGGGCGCGGCATCTTCGTCCGGGCGGGCCTCGCCCTGGGTCTGGCGGGGGCGGTGACGGGCGGGGTGCTCCAGGCCGGAGGCGTGACACCGTCGCCGGAGCTGACCGCGGCCCGTGAGCGTGCCTCGGTGCGCCCCGAGCTGACCTGCTCCGAGCACGGCCGGTCGAGGTACTGCGCCTTCCCCGAGTGGGCGCCGCGCACCGGCACCTGGGCCACGGTCGTGGACCACGTCCAGTCCCTGTCCGGCGGCTCCGCACACGACCGGCCCCTCGTCGTACGGCAGCGGATCGACGCCCGCTACGGGCTGGGCACCGACACCGCGATCCCCGCGTCGACCGAGCCGCACCGGGTCACCGTGGGTACCGCCTGGGGCGGCAACCGGGTCCCGGAGTTCTCCAGTGCCGTCGCCGCTGTCCTCGTCGCGGGCACGGAGGCGGCGGGGAGCGAGTTGTGCGACGGGCGGATGGTCACCGTCATGTGGCTCTCGCTCAGCTGGCAGGACGACCCGATGGACGCGCTGCGCCGGGTCCGCCTCGACGACAGTGTGACGGGCTCCGCGATCGTCCTGTCGCCCACCAATCCGCTGTCCATGACGGACGGCCAGACCGATGTGGTGCGCCGCCTGCTGGAGGACCCGCCCACCGGGACCGGGGCCCGGGTCAAGGAGCACTGGGCCGAACTGACCGCACCGGGCGTCACGACCGCCCGCGTCGCCGAACTGCTCGGCGTGGCCGGGCCGGAGAAGGCGGACTCGTGCGAGGACTGACGGCCGCCCGAGGAGCGGCGACGGTGGATCTGGCCGGCGCGCTGTGGCGCACGCTCCCCTGGCGTGCCCTGGCGGCGGCGGGGGCCCTCGGCCTGCTGGTCGCCGGCGCCCCCCTCGCCACCGGCGCCGAACCGGCGCCCTGGCAGACGCTGTTGCTGCTGCGGGGCGCCGCGCTGATCGGCGCGCTCGGCCTGGCCTTCCTGCTGGACGACCCGGCCCGCCACCTGACCGTGCCCGTGCCGACGCCGAGGCTCGTCCGGCAGGTGCTGCGGGTGGCCCTGGTCGCGCCGCTGGCCGTGCTGTGGTGGACGGCGGTCCTGCTCCTGACCCCCTCGGCGTCCCGGCCTCCGGCCGGCGGGGTCACCCTGGAGGCAGTGGCGGTGGGCGCCCTCGCTCTCGCCGCTGCGGCCCTGGCCGTACGGCTGTCGGACGAGGCCCGTCCGGGGCCGCTCGTCGCCGCGTCCCTGCTGCTCACTGCCGTTCTCGTGCCCCTGCTCGCCCCGGAGGACTGGGCGCTGTTCGTCCAGGCGGACGATCCGCGCTGGCCCGTGGCACACGAGCGGTGGGCGGTGCTGGCGGCGGCGGTGGCCGTGGCATGGGCGGTGTGCGGGCCGGAGCCATTGGGGCGAAGACGCGGTCGGTGACCGGGCTCCGGAACGGTACGACGGCTCAGGTCTCCGTGCGGTACATCAGGTCCGTCTCGTGGGTGGTGAATCCGAGGCGCTCGTAGACGGCGACGGCCGCCTTGTTGTCGGCGTCGACGTACAGCATGGCCGTGGGCAGGCCCTGCCCCTCCAGGTGGCGCAGGCCGATGGTGGTCAGGGCCTTGCCCAGGCCGCCGCCCTGGGTGTCGGGGCGGATGCCGAGGACGTAGACCTCGCCGAGCCCCTCCTCGGCGTGCACCTTCGTCCAGTGGAAGCCGATCAGTTCGCCGTCCCGCTCGGCGAGGAAGAACCCCGCCGGGTCGAACCACGGTTCGGCCTTGCGGTCGTCGAGGTCGCGCTGGGTGAGCGAGCCCTGCTCGGGGTGGTGGGCGAATGCGGCCGCGTTCACGGCGAGCCAGGCCGCGTCGTCCTCGCCGGGCACGAAGGCGCGCACGCTCACGCCCTCGGGCAGTCGCGGCTCCGGCAGATCCAGGCCGGCCAACGGGCGTCGCAGCTGCCGCAGTTCCCGGAAGAGGGAGAGCCCGAGCACCTGGGCGAGATGCCGGGCGGCGGAGTGCCCGCCGTGCGCCCAGACCCGCAGCCGCTTGCCGGAGGCGGCGAGCAGCGCGGAGCCCAGGGCCCGCCCGTGTCCCTGGCCCCGGTACGAGGGGTGGACGACCAGCTCGGCGGCCGGCGGCTCGACCGGGTCGGTGCCCTCCAGCTGGGCGTAGCCGACGAGTTCGCCGCCGTCCAAGGTGAGCAGGAGGTGTACGACGCCCTCCCTGGCGGGGCCGCGCAGTTGCAGCCGGCCCTGCTCGGACACGGCGTGCTGACCGTCGTTCCGGGCCGCCTCGGTGAGCAGGGTGAGGACGGCGTCGGTCTGCTCCGGCGCGAGTTCGGCGAGGGTCTCGATCGAGCGGGGGCGGCCGGGCCGCACGGTGTCGTCGCTGGTCATGCGTACGAGGGTAAGGGGCGGGCGGGGCAAAGCGGCGGCAGTGGGCGAGGAGGAGGAAGGAGGCGAAGCAGGGGGCGAAGCTAAACCAGGCTGTAACCCGGAAGCCCCTGTCGCGCTACGCGCGTTGACTCTAGGCTGCTGCGCCGACGAGCCGTCTCCTCAGCGGCTCGCGCCACGCACACCCACAGGGGGGCGCATGCCAGCCACAGCACAGTCGCACCAGCCGCGTCGCAGACGCCGTACGAGCCGTCTCCTCGTCGCCGCCGCCACCGTCGTCACCGCCGGGGCGCTCGCCGCGGCGGCGCTCCCGGCCTCGGCGAGCGCGGGCGGAAACGACCGCGGCCACGGCGGCCACGGGCACGGGCATGGTCACGGTCATGGCCGTTATCAGGACGTCCAGCTCCTCTCCTTCAACGACCTGCACGGCAACCTGGAGCCGCCCGCGGGTTCCTCCGGCCGGGTCACCGAGGTCCAGCCGGACGGGACGACGAAGACGATCGACGCGGGCGGCGTGGAGTACCTGGCCACCCACCTGCGCGAGGCCCGCAAGGGCAACCGGTACTCCATCACCGCCGCGGGCGGCGACATGGTCGGCGCCTCCCCGCTCCTGTCCGGTCTCTTCCACGACGAGCCGACCGTCGAGGCGCTGAACAAGCTCGACCTGGACGTGACGAGCGTCGGCAACCACGAGTTCGACGAGGGCGCCAAGGAGCTGGCCCGTCTCCAGAACGGCGGCTGCCACCCCACCGAGGGCTGCTACACGGACAAGGAGTTCAAGGGCGCCGACTACCCGTACCTGGCGGCGAACGTCCTGGACGAGAAGACCGGGAAGCCCCTCCTCAAGCCCTACTGGGTGTGGAAGCAGCGGGGCGTCAAGGTCGGCTTCATCGGCGTGACCCTGGAGGGCACCCCGGACATCGTCTCGGCGGAGGGCGTGAAGGGCCTGAAGTTCAAGGACGAGGTCGAGACGATCAACAAGTACGCCAAGGAGCTGCAGCGCCAGGGCGTGAAGTCGATCGTCGCCCTCATCCACGAGGGCGGCTTCCCCGCCTCGTCCTCCTACAACTACGACTGCGACTCCCCGGGCGCGGGCGACGGCATCTCCGGCCCGATCGTCGACATCGCCAAGAACATCACCCCGCAGGTCGACGCGCTGGTCACCGGCCACACCCACAACGCGTACGTCTGCACGATCCCCGACCCCGCGGGCAACCCCCGCATGGTCACCTCGGCCTCGTCCTTCGGCCGCCTGTACACGGACACCACGCTGACGTACGACCGCCGCACCGGTGACATCGCCCGTACCTCGGTGAAGTCGGCCAACCACGTGGTGACGCGGGACGTCCCGAAGGCGCCGGACATGACCCGGCTGATCGACAAGTGGGGCACGCTGGCCGCCCCGATCGGCAACCGCCCCATCGGCTACGTCTCCGCCGACATCAACCGCGACGGCACCGAGTCCCCGCTGGGCGACCTGATCGCCGACGCGCAGTTCGCGTACGGCAAGGCCCAGGACCCGGAGACCGACCTGGCGCTGATGAACCCGGGGGGCATCCGCGCCCCGATCACCTACACGGCCTCCGGCGCCGAGGGCGACGGCGTCGTCACCTACGCCGAGGGCTTCACGGTGCAGCCCTTCGCCAACACGGTGAACCTCAAGGACTACACGGGCGCGCAGCTGATCCAGGTCCTCAAGGAGCAGGTGAGCGGCCCGAACGAGGCGGCCCCGAAGATCCTCCAGGTGTCCTCCGGCCTCACCTACACCCTGGACCTGACCAAGTCGGGCGCGGACCGCGTCGTCACGGACTCCATCCGTTTGAACGGTGCCGCGATCGACCCGACGGCCACCTACCGCGTCGCTTCCAACAGCTTCCTCGCGGGCGGCGGCGACGGCTTCACCACGCTGGGCGAGGGCACGAACGAACTCGTCGGCGCGGACGACCTGGCGGCCTTCGAGCAGTACCTGACGGCCAACTCCTCGGCGACCGCCCCGATCACGCCCCCGGCGGCGGACCGGATCACGGTCGTGCAGTAGGCGACGGCCGGCTGCTCCGGGCAGGGGCCCGGTACGTCCGACGGTCGGGGGACCGCGGGGGTGCCGGGCCCCTCGCCGTGCGGGGACGGGGGGAGGGGGAAGTCAAGCGGCGGGTGCGTCGTAAGCACCTTCGAGTGACGGGCGGCGGCGGAAACGGTTCACCGCTTTGTGGCGTGAGTATGGTGGGGCCATGGCAGAAAACACGACCATTCAGGTGTCGCGCCGGGCCCGCGACCACCTCGCCCAGGTCGCCAAGGAGCGGGGCATGACCCTCGGCCAGCTGGTCGAGCAGCTCGCCTCGGAGCAGCCGACGGCGGAGCAGATCGCGGAGCGGGTGGCGGCCACCCGCGCAGTCCTGCGCGAACGGCTCGGCTGCACGCTCAGCGACGAGGAGTTCGACGACGGACCGAACGTGCTGGCCAACATCTACGCGATGGCCGCGGAGAAGACCCGAGCTCTCCGGGAGGACGCCGCGTGATCATCCTCGACGCGGACGCGGCTCTTGCGCTCGCGCAGGGCCACGAGGCACTCCATCGTCTCGCCGACAACGTCGCGCACACGCCGGGTGACTGGCTGCACCTCCCGGCGCTGTGCCTCATGAAGGCGGAGGAGCGGGAGGCCAACGTCGGGAGTGCCCTGCTGGCACTTCCCGGGCTGCACATCGATCCGTTCGGCCAGACCGCGGCCGTAACAGTCGGCGGGATGGTGCGTGACGGCTGGGGCGGCGCCGATACCTGTCACGCGTTGTACGTGGCGACGCCGCACCTGGACTCGGGGGGTATGTCGATCATTCTGACGGGCCGGGAGGATCGCTACCCGCCGGGGTTCCTCACCGTCGACATCGATGCCCCCGGCATGCTCGGCTTCCACTGACGCGCTCAGGCGTCGAAACGCTCCCGTGCTCCCTCGATGTGGCCGAGGTGGCGCTGGGTCCAGTCGCAGATCGCGTCGACCGTGGCGCGCAGGGCGCGGCCCGGCTCGGTGAGGGTGTACTCGACCTTCGGCGGCACGGTCGGATGCACCGTGCGGTCGACCAGGCCGTTGCGCTCCAGCATCCGCAGGTTCTGGGTGAGCATCTTGTGGCTGATGCCCTCGACCTCGCCGCGCACCTCGCTGAAGCGCAGGGTGCGCTCGCCGAGCGCCTCGATGATCAGGAGCGCCCACTTGTTGGCGACGTCCGAGAAGATCTCCCGCGCCAGGGAGTCCGCGCGCCGCAGGTCCGCGTCCTCGGGCAGGCCGTTGAGCAGTTGCTTGGTCACCATCAGGTTCCTCAGTCACCGAAAAGTGCGTTCTTCCAGTTCAGCCCTCACTCTCCTACAGTTCCCGAGTAACCACAAGAGAGTGAATCGGAAGGGCGAGCACCATGACCACCCACGATGTCTTCCGCTTCGACGTGCCGGCCGAGGACGACTTCGGTTACTCCCAGGCGATCAGGTCGGGCGAACTGGTCCACGTCTCCGGGCAGCTCGCGTTCGACGAGGCGGGCGGGTTCCCCGACGGGGGCGACTTCGCCGCCCAGCTCCGGCGCACGCACAGCAATATGGACCGGGTCCTGGACCACTACGGAGCCACCCGCAACCAGATCGTGTCGCAGACCCAGTACGTGGTGGACCTGCGGGAGCACGCCGCCGCGGCGGCGCGGAGCAACCTGGCGTACTTCGGCGCGCACCGCCCGGCCAGCACGGTCCTGGGCGTGACCGAGCTGACCCTGCCCGGTCAGGTCGTCGAGATCAGCTTCGTCATCGATCTTCGGTTGCCCGCCTGAGGTCTCCCTCCGGCGGCGGCACCGGCGCCCCCGGCAGCCGGATCGTGGCGGTGGTGCCGCCGCCGTCGGCCCGGGTCAGGCCCACCGTGCCGCCCGCCTGCTGCACCGTCCGCGCCACGATGGACAGGCCCAGGCCCGAACCGGGCAGGGCGCGGGCGCTCGGGGAGCGCCAGAAGCGGTCGAAGACGTGGGGGAGTTCGTCGGCGGGGATGCCGGGCCCGTGGTCGCGGACCGTCAGCACGCCGTCGGTGAGGCGTACGTCGATCGTGCCGCCCTCCGGGCTGAACTTCACCGCGTTGTCGAGCACGTTGACGACCGCGCGTTCCAGCGCGGCCGGTTCCGCCCGTACGTACCAGGGGCGGACGTCCGCGTCGATCGCCAGCTCCGGGCCGCGCAGCCGGGCACGGCGCAGCGCCGACTCGACGACGTCGTGCCAGGCGAGGATGCGGGTGCGGCCCTCGTGCTGGCCGGTGTCGGGGCGGGAGAGTTCCTGGAGGTCGCCGATGAGCGCCGCCAGTTCCGTCATCTGGGCCTTAACCGAGGCGAGCAGCGCCTTGCGGTCGGCCTCCGGGATCGGGCGGCCCGTCTCCTCGCTGCGGGTGAGCAGCTCGATGTTGGTGCGCAGCGAGGTGAGCGGGGTGCGCAGTTCGTGGCCCGCGTCGGCGATGAGCTGCTGCTGGAGGTCGCGGGAGCTGGCCAGGGACGAGGTCATGCTGTTGAAGGACCGGGACAGGCGGGCGATCTCGTCGTCGCTGTCGTCCGCGACCGGGATGCGGACGGTGAGGTCCTCGGTGCGGGCGACGTGTTCGACGGCCCGGGTCAGATCGTCGACGGGGCGCAGGCCGGTGCGCGCCACCCAGAGTCCGGCGGCGCCGGCGCCGACGACACCCGCGCCCGCGACGATCACGAGCACCAGGGCGAGGTCGTTGAGGGAGCGGTTCACCTCGCCCAGCGGCCGGGCGGCGGAGACGGCCACGCCCAGCTCGGGCAGCACGCTGTAGGTGTAGACGCGGTACTGGGCACCGTCGGCCCCCGTGGCGTCGTGCAACGCGTCGGTGGACTCGCCCTCGGCCACGGCGTGGTCGGCGTCGCTGAGCGGCACCTCCTGGGTGCCGATGATGAGGCAGCTCCCGCCCGTGCCGTCCACGAGCTGTACGGACGAGCCGAAGGGGTTCTGTTCGTGCGTGACGGGGTCGTGGGCGCACGCGCCGGTGCGCAGGTTGACGTACTGGCTCACCTGCTGCTTGGTCATCCGGTTCGCCTTGAGGGCCTCGTCGAGCGAGCTGACCAGCACGCTCTTGACCACGAACCAGCAGGCGAGCGCCGCCGCCGCCACCGCGAACGCCACCGCCGCCGCCACCAGCAGCGACAGCCGCGCCCGGATGGGCAGGGCGCGGACCCGGCGGACCAGGCCTGTCACTCGGCGCCGCCCTGCCGCAGGACGTAGCCGACGCCGCGGACGGTGTGCACGAGACGCGGCTCGCCGCCCGCCTCGGTCTTGCGGCGCAGGTACATGACGTACACGTCGAGGGAGTTCGACGACGGCTCGAAGTCGAAGCCCCAGACGGCCTTCAGGATCTGCTCCCGGGTGAGGACCTGGCGCGGGTGCGCCATGAACATCTCCAGCAGGGTGAACTCCGTGCGGGTCAGTTCCACCGGGCGTCCGGCCCGCGTGACCTCCCGGGTCGACAGGTCCATGGTCAGGTCGGCGAAGGTGAGGGTGTCGTCGTCCTCGGCGGTGGCCTCCACCGCCGCCGCGTAGGAGCTGCGGCGCAGCAGCGCGCGGATGCGGGCGAACAGCTCGTCCAGCTCGAACGGCTTGACCAGGTAGTCGTCCGCTCCCGCGTCCAGGCCGGTCACCCGGTCGCCGACCGTGTCGCGGGCGGTCAGCATCAGGATGGGGGTCAGGTCACCCGCGCCGCGGATGCGGCGGGCGGCGGTCAGGCCGTCCATGCGGGGCATCTGGATGTCCAGGACCACGAGGTCGGGCCGGTAGGCCGCCGCCTTCTCCAGCGCGTCGGCGCCGTCGACCGCGACCTCGGTGTCGTACCCCTCGAAGGCGAGGCTGCGCTGGAGGGCTTCGCGGACCGCCGGCTCGTCGTCGACGATCAGGATGCGCTGGATCTCGCGGTCGCGGTCGCGGTCGGCGTCTGCGGGGCTCATGGGCTCGGGTCCTCGGGTGCGGTCGGGTACGGGCACGGGGTGTCAACGCTTTCAGCGTCGCACGTCTTCGCGCCCGCTCAGTTGCTGGCGCCCGCCCGCAGCTCGGGCAGGTCGGCCTTGACCGTGTTGACCGGGATGGCGAAGCCGAGGCCCACGCTGCCCGCGCTCGCGGAGGACTCGGTCGCCGAGTACATCGCGGAGTTGATGCCGATGATGTTGCCGTTCATGTCGATCAGCGCGCCGCCGGAGTTGCCCGGGTTGAGGGACGCGTCGGTCTGGATCGCCTTGTACGTCGTCGTGGACGAGCCGGTGTCGCCGTTGAACTGCTGCCCGCCGAACTCGAACGGCCACTGGCCGCCCTGCCGCTGCTGCTGTTGCTGCTGGCCCTCGTCCGTCGAGACGGTCACGTCCCGGTCGAGGGCGGAGACGATGCCGCTGGTCACGGTGCCGGTCAGGCCCTCGGGGGAGCCGATGGCGACGACCTGGTCGCCGACCCCGATGCCGTCGGAGTCGCCGAGGGTGGCGGCCTTCAGGCCGGAGGCGTTCTCCAGCTTGATCAGCGCGAGGTCCTTCTTGCTGTCGGTGCCGACGACCTCGGCGGTGTACTGCTTGCCGTCGTTCGTCGTCACCTTGACGGAGGAGGCACCGGCGACGACGTGGTTGTTGGTGATGATCTCGCCGTCGTCGGTGATGATCACACCGGAACCGGTGGAGGAGCCGGCGTTCGAGGTGGCGTTGATCTCGACGATGCTCGGGCTGACCGCCTTCGCGACGCCGGAGACCGTGCCCTTCTGGCTGGAGGGCACCACGTTGGTGCTGGTCGAGCTGGATGCGACGGTGTCGCTGCCGGTCAGCTCCTGGATGCCGTACGCCGTGCCGCCGCCGACGGCCGCCGCGACGATCGCCACGGCCACCAGCAGGGCGGCGGGGCCGCGCCGTCTGGCCGGGCGCCTGCCGTGCGGCGGCTCGGGCTGCGGGTCGGGCAGGGGCTGCGTGGGGTGGTTCCCGGGCGGCTGCGCGGGCGGGGGCGGCCACTCCGGGTTGACGGGAGAGGAGGCGTGCTGGGAAGTTCCCTGATACGGGTTCGCGTGCTCGTACTCGCCGTTGTGGCGGAGGCTCTCGGTCATGTCCATGAGCTTCCCGCCCGTGGATGAGAGCGGCCTGAGTGCTGCCTGAGAAGCCCGGCAGAACCTCGTATGCCCGATATAAAAGGCCCCCTGCTCCTGGCCCCCTGCTCCAGGCCCCCCGGCTCCGGCGGTGGCTACACGCAGCCGCAGGACTGCCGTACGACCAGCTGCGACGGGAACACCTTCAGCCGCTCGCGGCGGGAGCCCGCCACCCGCAGGCCGTCGTCCAGGACCAGGTCCACGGCGGCCCGTGCCATCGCCGACCGGTCCGAGGCGACCGTCGTCAGGGGCGGGTCGGCGAGATCCGCCTCCTTGATGTCGTCGAACCCGGCCACCGCCAGCTCGCCGGGGACGTCGATGCGCAGCTCGCGGGCCGCGCGCAGCAGGCCGATCGCCTGGTCGTCGGTGGAGCAGAAGATCGCGGGCGGGCGCTGCGGCCCGGAGAGCAGCTCCAGACCCACGCGGTACGCGTCGTAGCGGTTGTACGGCGCTTCGAAGAGCCGGCCCTCGGTGGAGAGCCCGGCCTCCTTCATCGCGCGCTTCCAGCCCTCGACGTGGTCGGAGACCGGGTCGCCGACGGACGGCGTCTCGGCGGTGCCGCCCATGCAGGCGACGTACTCGTACCCGTGCTCCAGCAGGTGGCGTACGGCGAGCTGGGCGCCGCCCAGGTCGTCCGTGACGACGGCGACGTCGTCGATGGCCTCGGGGCGCTCGTGCAGCAGGACCACCCGGGCGTCCCAGGCGTCGATCTCGGCGGCGGCGTTGTCGTTCAGCGCGTGGCTGACCAGGATCAGGCCGGAGACGCGCATCCCGAGGAAGGCGCGCAGGTAGTGGACCTCGCGCTCGCCGACGTAGTCGCTGTTGCCGACGAGCACCATTTTGCCGCGCTCGGAGGCGGCCCACTCGACCGCGTGCGCCATCTCCGCGAAGAACGGCTGGCGCGCGTCCGGCACGATCAGGCCTATGAGGTCCGTGCGCCGCGACGCCATCGCCTGGGCGACCCGGTCCGGGCGGTACCCCAGTTCCTTGATCGCGGCGAGGACACGCTCGCGCGTGGCCGGGGCGACCGGCCGGGGTCCGTTGTTGATGACGTAGCTGACGACGGCGGTGGAAGTCCCCGCCAGTCGCGCCACATCATCCCGAGTCACCTTGGCCACGCGCGGAGTCTACGCGGATGGACCCGCTCCGGGCAGGGCGTATCACACCTTGGATGACCTTGCGTGCGCCGCCTCGTTCCTCTCGGCGGCCGCCTTGTCGGGCTCCTCGGCCTTCTCGGTCTTCTCGGCCTTCTCGGTTTTCCCAGCCTTCTCGGCCTTCTCGGGCTTCTCCGGCGTCACGAAGCGGTAGCCGACGTTGCGGACGGTGCCGATCAGCGACTCGTGCTCGGGGCCGAGCTTGGCGCGCAGCCGCCGTACGTGCACGTCGACCGTGCGGGTGCCGCCGAAGTAGTCGTACCCCCACACCTCCTGGAGCAGCTGCGCGCGGGTGAACACGCGGCCGGGGTGCTGGGCGAGGTACTTCAGCAGCTCGAACTCCTTGAAGGTCAGGTCCAGGACCCGGCCCTTCAGCTTCGCGGAGTACGTCGCCTCGTCCACCGACAGGTCGCCGTTGCGGATCTCCATGGGGGAGTCGTCGCCGCCGAGCTGCTGGCGGCCGGTGGCCAGCCGCAGCCGCGCCTCGACCTCCGCCGGACCGGCGGTGTCGAGGAGTACGTCGTCGATGCCCCAGTCGGCGGTGACGGCGGCGAGACCGCCCTCGGTGACGATGAGGACCAGCGGACAGCTGAGGCCCGTGGAGCGCAGCAGCTGGCACAGGCTGCGGATCTGGGGGAGGTCGCGGCGGCCGTCGACGAGGATGACGTCGGCGCCGGGGGTGTCGACGAGGGCGGGGCCCTCGGCGGGGGCGACGCGTACGTTGTGCAGCAGCAGGCCGAGGGCGGGAAGCACCTCCGTCGACGGCTGGAGGGCGTTGGTCAGGAGCAGCAGAGAACTCATCGCGCCCCACCTGCCTGGGGGGACGGTTTGTGGTCGTGCCCGGTTCGCTCGCCCATAACGTCTGGTTCCTCCTGGGTCCCTGCGAGGACGTTTGCGGCACTGCTTCTTACTGGTGGCGTCCGGGTGGTGAACGCCGGGCGCCCGCCCGGCATCGCTCCCGAAAGCACAAAAGGACCCGGGGGCTACGTTGCCCGAGTCCTCTGCCCAGCAGAATAGCCGACATGAGCAACCGACCGCCGGGTCATGTGGCGCGTTCCACCCGTGGTCCAGCCAATCGTCCGCATCCCGAGACGCCCCGGGGAGCGCCGCGCCGCACGCCCGCGCGCACCTTCCTCCGTACGGCCGACGGTGTCCTCATCGACGCCGTGTACGAGCCGGGACCGGGCGGTCGCGACCCTGCTGACCTGGTGTTCGTCGTCGCGCACGGGTTCACGGGCGACGCCGACCGGCCCCACGTGCGGCGGATCGCGGCGGCGTTCGCGCGGCACGGTGCCGTCGTCACGTTCTCCTTCCGGGGCCACGGCGCGTCCGGCGGACGGTCCACCGTCGGCGACCGCGAGGTGCTCGACCTGGCCGCGGCGGTGGCGTGGGCGCGCGGCTTCGGGCACGCGCGCGTGGTGACCGTCGGCTTCTCCATGGGCGGCTCGGTGGTCCTGCGGCACGCCGCGCTGCACGCCGACGACGACGCGGCGGGCACGGACGCCGTCGTGTCGGTCAGCTCCCCCGCCCGCTGGTACTACCGGGGCACGGCACCCATGCGCCGGCTGCACTGGCTGGTCATGCGCCCCGCCGGGCGCCTGGTGGGCCGCTACGGCCTGCGCACCCGGATCCACCACCGGGACTGGGACCCGGTGCCGCTGTCGCCGGTGGAGGCGGTGGCGCGGATCGCGTCGACGCCGCTGCTCGTCGTGCACGGGGACCGGGACGGCTACTTCCCGCTCGACCACCCCCGGATGCTGGCCGAGGCCGCCGGTGACCACGGCGAACTCTGGCTGGAGCCCGGCATGGGCCATGCCGAGAACGCCTCGGACGAGACGCTGCTGCACCGCATCGGCGACTGGGCGGTGGCCCGGGCGGGCTAGCCTGACGTTGTTCATCGCCGAGACGAAGGAACGAGATGGCAAAGGTCACGGTGCGCTACTGGGCCGCCGCGAAGGCCGCGGCGGGGGTGGCCGAGGAGCCCTACGACGCGGCGACGCTCGCCGACGCGCTGGGCGCGGTCCGCGAGCGGCACCCCGGCGAACTCACCCGTGTGCTGCTGCGCTGCTCGTTCCTCGTCGACGGCGACCCCGTGGGCACCCGCGGGCATGAGACGGTACGGCTGGCCGAGGGCGGCACGGTCGAGGTGCTCCCGCCGTTCGCAGGAGGGTGAGCGATGACCGACCAGCCGCATCAGCCGTACCAGCAGTACGACCCGAATCAGCCGTACGACCCGAGCCGGCAGTACGGCCCGGACCAGCAGTACGAGGGGTACGACGCCCAGGCGTGGCCCGGGCAGCAGCCGTACCAGTCGTACCAGTCGCACCAGGGCTACGGGGAGCAGCAGCCGGACCCGAACGCCGGCCAGTACACGCAGCAGTGGCAGGGGCAGACCTGGGAGACGCAGGTGCAGCCGCCGGTCTCCGCGGAGGAGACGGCGTACCTGCCGCCGCACACCGCGCAGCCGCAGCCGCAGCCGCAGCCGCAGCCGCAGCAGTACGCGCCGCAGGGGTACGGGCAGCCCCAACCCCAGCCCCAGCCGTACGCGCCCCAGCCGCAGCCGTACGCGCCGCCCGTCACGCCCGAGCCGAGCCCCGCGCCCACTCCCGCCCCGGCCCCCGCCCCTTCCGCGCCCGGCGATCCGGGTTACGGTCCCGCGACCGTCGCCGGGAACACGCGGATCACGGACGCGCAGCGGGCCCGGGCCGAGGGGCGTTCGCCGATCATCGACCCGGGCATGCAGCCGGCCGGACTCACCGCGCTGCTCGGGCTGCTGCTGTCCGGCGCGGCGGCGCTCGGCACGTACGCCCTCCTCGTCCCGCTCGTCGTCCTCCAGGCGGTCACCGCGGCGGGCTGGTTCCGGCTGAACGGCATGTGGCCCGCCCGGCAGGGCATCGCGCTGGGCTTCCTGGGCGCGCTCGCCGCCGACGCGGCGCTGCTGGTGTCGGACCGCTCCCCGGCGGCGATCCTCGGCACGCTCGGGGTGTGGGTGCTGCTCTCCCTCGTCCTGCAACTCCGCTCGCACGCCGACCCGGACGAGCGGATGTACGGCCTGATGGCGACCATCGCCGCGGCGGCCCTGGCCGTCGTAGCGGGCGGCTACCTCGCCGCCGACGCGGACGCGGTGACGGTCGGCGGCATCGCGGTGGCCGTGGCGGCCGTGGCCCGCGCGCTGCCGCTGCCGACCCCGGCGTCCGTGGTCGTCGCGCTGCTCGCGGCGGCCGGGGCGGGGATCGCGGCCGGCTCGATGACGGACTTCGGGGCGTCGGGCGCGCTCCTCGGTGCGGGCGCGGCGGTCTGCGCGCTGATCGGCCTGCGGGTGGCGGCCTACGACTACCCCTCCCGCTTCGTCCACTTCACGGCGGGCGTGGCACTGCCGCTGGCGGCGGCGGCCCCGGCCGTGTACCTCCTGGGCCGGGCCCTGGCCTGAGTCCGGCCCCGCCCGCCGGTACGGCGCCCCCTGTCACAGGTGTTCGACAAAACCCGGGGGGCGCCACCGGCCCGCGTTACGCTCGCGCTGGACGGCCGCCGGTCGTCGGTCGTCGGGTCCGCCGTCGTCGAGCGTCCAGGGTTGGGGAAACACCGCATGCGCGCACTGCGAATACTGTTGATCGTCGTCGTGATCCTGGGCGGCCTCTTCGTGATCGCCGACCGTGTCGCCGTCAACTTCGCCGAGGACGAGGCCGCGGACAAGCTGCGCAGCACCGAGAACCTCGCCTCGACGCCGGACGTCTCCATCAACGGCTTCCCCTTCCTCACCCAGGTCGCCGGCGGTTCCCTGGACGACGTGGAGGTCGGCATCGACGACTACGAGGCGTCCACCGGCAACGGCGGCGAGAAGATCCGCATCGCCGAGCTGCGCGCGCACATGAAGGGCGTCGAGTTCTCCGGCGACTACAGCTCCGCCACCGCGGCCACCGCCACCGGCACCGCGACCGTCGGCTACGACGAGCTGATGAAGGCCACCAGGTCCGAGCCCACGGAGATCGCGCCCGGCGTCTCGGCCAAGGTCATCGGCCTCTCCGACGGCGGCAACGGAAAGATCAAGGTGTCGCTGCGGGCCACGGTCCTCGGGGTCGAGGTGCCCGAGCCGGTCGAGGTGCTCAGCTCGGTCAAGGTCAAGGACGACGACGTCGAGGTCGTCGCCGACGGCCTGCCGGAGATCGGCGGCAAGCAGCTCGCCGAGTCCCGGATCCGGGCCATCACCGACTTCCAGCAGACCATCGACGAGCTGCCGGGCGGCATCGAGCTGGACAAGGTCGAGGCGGCGAAGGACGGCGTCGAGATCACGGTGAAGGGTTCGAACGTCAAGCTGGCCGGGTAGGACGAAGGCCGGTGCCGCGGGGTCCGGCGACGCCCGTGTCCGACAGGCGAGACGGCGCTGTCCGTACCGCAGATGCGGTGACGCCGGCGTCGGCCCCGGCGACCCTCGGGGCAGGGGGGCGGAGCCTCCTGATCCCACATGTCGGACGATCGCGTCTCATCATGCGACACGTCGGTGACACGGCCCGCCCTCAATCCCTACGATCGGGTCCTATGAAGCGACAGGCGGACCTCACGAAGCGGCGGGCAGTGGACCTGTGCCGCGTTGCCGCCATGCTCTGTCGCTCCTTCTGAGACGGACGGCGACGTCGCCGTCCGTGTCCCCCTCACCCTCGCCCCGCACCGTCGTGGGCACCCGCGCGCGACGCGGCACGGCCCGAGCGCGCACCCCCTCTCACCGCACGCCCCGCCGCAACTGCCCCGGAGGAGAAAACATGAGCCGCAGCGACGTCCTGGTCGACGCCGACTGGCTGCAGGACCACCTGGACGACACCGACATCGCGATCGTCGAGGTGGACGAGGACACGTCCGCCTACGAGAAGAACCACATCAAGAACGCGATCCGGATCGACTGGACGCAGGACCTCCAGGACCCGGTCCGCCGCGACTTCGTCGACCAGGAGGGCTTCGAGAAGCTCCTGTCGGCCAAGGGCATCGCCAACGACACCCTGGTGGTCCTCTACGGCGGCAACAACAACTGGTTCGCGTCGTACGCCTACTGGTACTTCAAGCTCTACGGCCACGAGAACGTGAAGCTCCTCGACGGCGGCCGCAAGAAGTGGGAGCTGGACGCCCGCGAGCTGGTCCCCGGCGACGAGGTGCCCCAGCGCGCCGCCACCGACTACAGGGCCAAGGCGCAGAACACCGCGATCCGCGCCTTCCGCGACGACGTCGTCAAGGCGATCGGCGCGCAGAACCTGGTCGACGTCCGCTCGCCCGACGAGTTCTCCGGCAAGCTGCTCGCCCCGGCCCACCTCCCGCAGGAGCAGTCGCAGCGTCCGGGCCACGTCCCGTCCGCCCGCAACATCCCGTGGTCGAAGAACGCCAACGACGACGGCACCTTCAAGTCGGACGACGAGCTCAAGCAGCTCTACACCGACGAGCAGGTCGACCTGGCGAAGGACACCATCGCCTACTGCCGCATCGGCGAGCGCTCGGCCCTGACCTGGTTCGTCCTGCACGAGCTGCTGGGCGTGGAGAACGTCAAGAACTACGACGGCTCCTGGACCGAGTACGGCTCCCTCGTCGGCGTGCCGATCGAGCTCGGCGCCAACAAGTAAGCCCGCCCCCTCAACCCCTCAGGAGTACGACATGTGCGGAGCGAAGGCCGGCGGCCCCGACGCCTCGACGATCAAGCCCGGTGAGACCACCATCCAGGGTCAGGTGACCCGCGACGGCGAGCCGGTGACGGGCTACGTCCGTCTGCTGGACGCCACCGGCGAGTTCACGGCGGAGGTCCCGACCTCCGCGACGGGCCAGTTCCGCTTCTACGCGGCCGAGGGCACCTGGACCCTGCGCGCGCTCGTCCCGGGCGGCACCGCCGACCGCACGGTCGTGGCCCAGCACGGCGGCCTCGCGGAGGTCGCGATCGCCGTCTGACGGCAGGCAGCACAGCGCGCGCGGCGCGCGGACGGCCGAGGGGCCGCACCCACCGGGTTGGACGCCTGGGGTGCGGCCCCTTCGGCGTGTCCGGACGGGGGGTCCGGACCTACTCTGGAGGTATGTACGCGCGGCGGCGGCACGTCTACTTCGCCATGATGGGGACCTGCATCGTCCTCTTCGTCCTGGCCTGGGGAGTCGTGCGTCTCTGGTCCGTCCCGGCGGCCGTCGGCCTGTGCGTGTTCACGATGCTCATCCCCCCGGTGGCCGCGATGGTCGCCAACCGGCGCGGCCCGGACGACCGGTGGTGGGACGACCCGTCGGGCGACGCCCAGTCCGACGAGTGGTGGGACGAACTGGACGGCAAGAAGCGCCACTGACGAGAAGCGCCACTGACGAGAAGCGCCACTGACGAGAAGCGCCACTGACGAGAAGCGCCACTGAAGCGCCACTAAGGGGTGTCGTCCCCGGCGCCGAGGAGGCTGCGCAGACAGCGCACCGCCAGGTCGGCGGGCGAGCCGGGGCCCTCGGTCGCGGCCTCGGTGCCGGACCAGGTCTCCAGGGCGATCCGGATGGCGTCGGTGGCCGCGGCGGCGACCAGGCGCACCTCCAGCGGGTCCCGGCGGCCGTCCGTCAGCCGGGCGATCACCGGGATGAGCAGCTCCTCCGACTCCTGGTTCACGCGGTACCAGACCGCCCGCAGCGCGGGATCGTCCGCGGCCGCGCGCAGCAGACCACGCGTGCGCAGCAGCGCCTCGACGGCCTGCGCATCCGGCGTCGCCAGCGCCTGCTCGACCGCGCCGCGCAGGGCGGGACCGAGGGCGCTGCCCGGCGGCGCCTCGGCCAGCAGCGCCCGCCAGCGGTCGGCACCGTCCGTGAGCAGGGGGCCGACGGCGTCCTGCTTGGAGCGGAAGTACCGGTAGAAGGTCCGCAGCGCGACCCCCGCCCGCCGGGCGATCTCCTCCGCCGTCGTGGCCTCCGGGCCCCGGGTGGCGAAGAGCTCTGCCGCTGCGTGCGCGATGTCGAGCTGGGTGGCGGCCTTGCGGCGTTCGGTCAGCGTCGGGGGCGGTGGCTCGGTGCTCACCCGAGAAGCGTACGGCCTGCGACCACCAGGCGGCACGCCGTGACGTGATGGCAAAACGTGCCACTCGGGCGTACGGTGACGGACATGGATATGAACTACGCGCATCGTTACGAAGGCCGTCGCGCCCTGGTCACCGGCGGCGGCTCGGGCATAGGCCAGGCCACCGTGCTGCGGCTGCTCGCGGAGGGCGGCACCGTCGTCGCGGCGGACGTCAGCGAGCCGGGCCTGAAGGACACCCTGGAGAAGGCCGGGGCCCACGCGGACCGGCTCACCACGCTCGTCGTCGACATCGCCGACGAGACCTCGGTGCGCGAGGGCGTGCGGGCGGCCACGGACACGCTGGGCGGCCTCGACGTCCTGGTCAACGCGGCCGGCATCCTGCGCTCCTCGCACACCGAGAAGACCGGCCTGGCGGACTTCACCCAAGTCCTGACGGTGAACCTCGTCGGCACCTTCCTGGTGATCCGCGAGGCGATCCCGGCGCTCCTGGAGGGCAGGGACCCGGCGGTGGTCAACTTCAGTTCGACCTCGGCCGTGTTCGCACACCCGTACATGGCGGCCTACGCGGCGAGCAAGGGCGGCGTCCAGTCCATGACCCACGCCCTGGCCGCCGAGTACGCGGGACGCGGCATCCGCTTCACCGCCGTCCAGCCCGGCTCCATCTCCTCGGGCATGACGGACGGCAGCGGGGCCAGCGGGCAGAGCGTCGGTCCCGGGCTGCCCGAGGACGCCGACATGGCCCTGTTCGCGAAGCTCTCCCCCGCGCTCGGCCGGGGTTTCGCCGGTCCGGAGACGGTGGCGTCGGTCGTCGCGATGCTGGCCTCGGATGACGGCCGGTTCATCACCGGCACCGAGGTCCGCGTCGACGGCGGCACCCACTTCTGAGGGCGCCCGCCCCCAGAACCCCAGAAAGGAAAGCACGCACCATGCACGACCTGACCGGCAAGAACGTCATCGTCACCGGCGGCGCCCGAGGCCTCGGCGCGGAAGCCGCGAGGCAGGCGGTCGCCGCCGGGGCGCACGTCCTGATCACCGACGTACTGGACGACGAGGGTGAGGCCACCGCCCGCGAACTCGGCGCCCGCGCCCGCTTCCTGCACCACGACGTGACCTCCGAGGAGGACTGGCGGCGGGTCGCCGACTTCGCCGTCACCGAGTTCGGCGCGCTGCACGGCCTGGTGAACAACGCCGGGATCTCGACCGGCCAGACCCTGGAGTCGGCGTCCGTCGAGCACTTCCGCAAGGTCCTCGACGTCAACCTAACCGGCGTCTTCATCGGCATGAAGGCCGTCATTCCCGCGCTGAAGGAGGCAGGCGGCGGCTCGATCGTCAACATCTCGTCCGCGGCGGGCCTCATGGGCCTCGCCCTGACCTCGGGGTACGGCGCCTCCAAGTGGGGCGTACGCGGGCTCACGAAGATCGGCGCCGTGGAGCTGGGCACCGCCCGTATCCGCGTGAACTCCGTGCACCCCGGGATGACGTACACCCCGATGACCGCGGCCGTCGGCATCGAGCGCGGCGAGGGGAAGTACCCGAACACGCCCATGGGCCGGGTCGGCGAGGCCCACGAGATCGCCGGGGCGGTCGTCTTCCTGCTCTCGGACGCCGCGTCCTACGTCACCGGCGCCGAACTCGCGGTGGACGGCGGCTGGACCACCGGCCCGACGGTGGCGTACGTCATGGGGCAGTGAGCGCCGCCGCCGTCAGTGACCTCAGTGACCTCAGTGACGTCAGTAGACGAGGGCCTGCGTGTCGTCGGCCAGGGCCTCCTGCACGAAGACCTGTGCGCCCGCGATGCGCACGCCCTCGATGACGTCCTTCTCGGTGAGGTCGCGCCGGGCCGCGCACTGGGTGCACAGCGTCACCCGGCCGCCCGCCAGCAGCGAGTCCAGCAGGTCGGGCAGCGGCGCGGCGTGCGGCAGCTCGAACTCGGCCGCACGCCCCGGCACCGCGAACCACGCGGACTCACCGGTCAGCCACAGCGACACGTCGACACCACTGGCCACGGCCACCGCCGCCACGGTGAACGCCTGCGAACACCGCTCCGGGGCATCGGCCCCCGCAGTCACCTTGATCACGAGCTTCTTCGCCATGCCGGAAGCGTAGCCCTCGCGGGCGGCGTCAGACCGCGAAGGTGATCGTCACCAGCAGCGTCGCGACGCACAGCACGGTGAGCAGGCCGCTGACCGTGGCACCGTCCAGCCGCGTGTGCCGCCGGGGCCGGGCCTTGTGCTTCGGCGCGGGCCGGGGCGGGTGGCCCGGATGGAACGGGGGCATCGCGAAACCCGGGGAGAGGGGAGCCCGGTCCCGTCGCGGCACGAGCCGCTGCGCCCGCCGGCACCCGCCCGCGGAGCCCTCCTGTTCGCCGCCCCCGCGTGGGCCGTCTTCCTGGACGGAGTCCGGCGAGAAGAGGCGGGGCGGGCCGCGTAAGCTGAGGCCGGCCCTGTTTATGCCCCCCGCTCAAGGAGCACCCCGTGGAGATCTTCTTCGAAGCCCTGCTGGTCCTGGTCTGCGTCGGCGTTCTCGCCTTCGCCGGTCTGACCGTGAAGAAGCTGTACCAGGGCCAGCGCTGATCACCGACGCCAGGAAGTACCGCTCATGATCGAGATCCCGTCCGACCTGCACAAGGACCTTGTCCCGCTCGTCTTCCTGCTGGGTGACTGGGCCGGCGCGGGCGTGCACGACTTCCCCGGTGCCGAGAAGTGCAACTTCGGCCAGGAGGTCTCCTTCACCCACGACGGCCGGGACTTCCTGGAGTACCAGTCCCACACCTGGGTGCTGGACAACGACGGCAACAAGGTCCGCCCGCTGGAGTCGGAGCACGGCTTCTGGCGCGTCGACGCCAACCGCAAGGTCGAGGTGACGATGACCCGCGACGACGGCGTCATCGAGATCTGGTACGGCGAGCTGGCCGACCAGAAGCCCCAGATCGACCTGGTCACGGACGCGGTGGCCCGCACCGCGGCGGCTCAGCCCTACACCGGCGGCAAGCGGCTGTACGGCTACGTCAAGAGCGACCTGATGTGGGTCGGCGAGAAGCAGACCCCCGAGGTCGAGCTGCGCCCGTACATGTCGGCGCACCTGAAGAAGGTCGTCACCCCGGAGGACGTCGAGCGCTGGGCCAAGGCCCTGCCGGACGACATGCCGGACGACGGGATCGCTTTCTTCAAGTAGTCCTAGACTCGTGGGTGTGGTGAGCACCGACTGGAAGAGCGACCTCAGGCAGCGCGGCTATCGGCTGACGCCCCAGCGGCAGCTGGTGCTGGAAGCCGTGGACACCCTCGAGCACGCGACCCCCGACGACATCCTCGGCCAGGTGCGGAAGACGGCGTCGGGGATCAACATCTCCACCGTGTACCGCACGCTGGAGCTGCTGGAGGAGCTGGGGCTGGTCAGCCACGCCCACCTCGGGCACGGTGCGCCCACTTACCACCTCGCCGACCGGCACCACCACATCCACCTGGTCTGCCGGGACTGCACCAACGTGATCGAGGCCGATCTGTCGGTCGCCGCCGACTTCACCGCCAAGCTGCGCGAGCAGTTCGGCTTCGACACCGACATGAAGCACTTCGCGATCTTCGGCCGGTGCGAGAGCTGTTCCCTGAAGGGTTCAACTACCGAGTCGTAAGCGAGTCGTAGGCTGGGCGTATGAAGAGCCCCCTGCTGTCCCTGCCCGGCGCCGTTCCCGCCGAGGGCGTGGACGAAGGCGTCGCCGCCCACTACGGCGACCTGTTCCGCGAGCAGCGTGCCCTCGCCGACGGCACCGGCTTCGTCGACCTCTCCCACCGCGGTGTCCTCACCGTCACGGGCGACGACCGGCTGAGCTGGCTGCACCTGCTGCTCACCCAGCACGTCAGCGACCTGCCGACCGGCCAGGCCACCGAGGCGCTGATCCTCTCCGCGAACGGCCACATCGAACACGCGCTGTACCTCGTCGACGACGGCACGACCGTCTGGGCCCACGTCGAGCCCGGCAGCCAGGAGGCGCTGATCGCCTACCTGGAGTCGATGAAGTTCTTCTACCGGGTCGAGGTCGCCGACCGCACCGCCGACACCGCCCTCGTGCACCTGCCGGCCGGTTCGATCGCCCAGGCTCCCGACTCCGCCGTGGTCCGCGAGACGCCGTACGGGCGTGATCTCTTCCTGCCGCGGGAGGAGCTGGAGGCGTTCGCCGCCGAGTCCGGGCCCGCGGCCGGGATCCTCGCCCACGAGGCGCTGCGGGTCGAGCAGCACCGCCCGCGCCTCGGCTTCGAGACCGACCACCGGACCATCCCGCACGAGCTGGGCTGGATCGGTACGGCCGTACACCTCCAGAAGGGCTGCTACCGCGGGCAGGAGACCGTCGCCCGGGTGCAGAACCTCGGCAAGCCGCCGCGCCGGCTGGTCTTCCTGCACCTGGACGGCAGCGAGGTCCACCTGCCGCCGAACGGGGCGGAGATCCGCCTCGCGGACGACGGGCCCGACGGCCGGAAGATCGGTTTCGTCACCACGTCCGCGCGCCACCACGAGCTGGGCCCGGTCGCCCTCGCCCTGGTGAAGCGGAACGTGCCGGTGGACGCCCGGCTGATGGCCGAGGAGACCGCGGCCGCCCAGGAGACCGTCGTCGAGCCCTGAAGGGCGGGGCTCAGACCTCCACGAGGACCGTGAACGGGCCGTCGTTCGTCAGGGACACCCGCATCTGCGCGCCGAAGCGGCCCGTCGCCACGGTCGCGCCCAGCGCGCGCAGCTGCGCGACGACCTCGTCGACCAGGGGTTCGGCGACGTCACCGGGGGCGGCGGCGTTCCAGGTGGGGCGGCGGCCCTTGCGGGCGTCGCCATAAAGAGTGAACTGGCTGATCACCAGCAGCGGGGCGTCGAGGTCGCTGCACGACTTCTCGTCGTGCAGGATCCGCACCGACCAGAGCTTGCGGGCCAGCTGCGCCGCCTTCTCCTTGGTGTCGTCGTGGGTGACGCCCACCAGGACGCACAGGCCCTCGCCGTCGATCGCGCCCACCGTCTCGCCGTCCACGACGACGCTCGCGCCGTCGACCCTCTGCACCACTGCACGCATCCCGCAATGATGCCGTGCGCCCCTAGGGTGTGGAGGGGCGGGGCCGTACGGGGTTTTTATCGCTGCGAACCCCCCATCTGGGGCCGATCGGGGCCGATCGGGGGCACTCGGTCACATAGCGGCCACTTGGGGTGGCACGATGCTCCCAGACGCCGGGCGAGGGGACGGTTGAGGCGCATGAGCACACCGAGTACGGGGCGGTCGTTCGGGACTGCCGCGTTGACATGTCCGAGTGGCCGGGGCGGGCCGAGCGGTCCGGCCGGCCTGGGTGGTCTGGAGGCGCCCCGGGCGCCCGTGCAGCGCACGGACAGCCCCGAGCTGCCGGCGGACCCCCCGGAGGGGGACCTGACCACGCTGAGCCTGCCGGAGCTGCGCACGCTGCGCCGGAACGCCCAGCGCGAGGAGGCCGACCTCAGTTACGTACGGCGGCTGCTGCAGGGCCGTATCGACATCCTGCGCGCGGAGCTGGCGGGGCGCGGGCCGGCGACGCCGTCGTCGTCGGTGGTCACCACCGCGGCAACCGGGTCGGTGGTGGAGCGGCTTTCCGAGATCCTCGCCGACGCGCCGGCCAGGCAGCGCTCCTCCGCCCGGCACGTGACGCTGGCCACCCCGCGCAGCGAGGAGTGCCGACGGCTGGCCGCGGAGATGATGGGCGAGGTGGAGCTGTCCGACCTGACGGCCCGCACCGACGTCGAGCTGACCGCCGGGATGGGGCGGCTCGTCCGCTACGAGCAGCAGGTCTCCCGGAGCCGGCAGCGGCTCCAGCGCACGGCGGACGGCTGCAGCGCGGAGATCGCACGCCGGTACCGTGAGGGGGAAGCACAAGTCGACGACCTGCTCGTGTGACACGGGGGCGGCCACCCGCGCCGCCTCCGGAGCCCGGTGATCCCGGGCCGTCGCCGCGGGGGGTCGCCCGTTCCGGAAGGCCACCGCCGATGCCCGCGCCCCAGCCGTCGCAACCGATGCAGCCGTCGCAGCCGTCACAACCGCCGCAGCCGTCGCATACGGACCGGGCCGCGCCCACGTCCGCCCTCTCGCCCGTCGTGCCGCCCGTCCTCGCCGAGGTCGTCCGGTCCGGCTTCGTCGAAGGGCGGCACCGGGGCAGCCTGGTGGTCCTGGGCACCGACGGGGCGGTGGAGCTGGCGCTGGGCGAGGTGACGGCGCCGGTCTTCCCGCGCTCCTCGAACAAGCCGATGCAGGCGGCGGGCGTGCTGCGGGCAGGCCTCGACCTCGCGGGGGAGCGGCTGGCGCTGGCCGCCGCGAGCCACTCCGGAGAACCGTTTCACCGTGATCTGGTCCGCAAGATGCTGGACGAGTACGGCCTCGACCCGGCGCTGCTCCAGTGCCCGCCCGACCTGCCGCTGGACGCCGAGGAGCGGGAGACGTACCTGGCGTCGGGCGCCGAGCCCGATCGCGTCACCATGAACTGCTCCGGCAAGCACACCGCGATGCTGGCGGTCTGCGCGCAGCAGGGCTGGCCGCTGGAGACCTATCTCGACCCGGAGCACCCGCTCCAGCGCGTCATCCACAGGGTTGTGGAGGACGCGGCGGGCGAGCCGGTCGCCGCCGTCGGCACCGACGGGTGCGGGGCGCCGCTGATGGCGATCAGCCTGGTCGGGCTGGCCCGCGCCTTCCGCTCCTTCGTCGCCGCCGAGCCCGGTTCGGCCGAGCGCCGGGTCGCCGACGCGATGCGCGCCCACCCCGAGTACGTCGCCGGCAGCCGCCGCGCCGACACCTGGCTGATGCGCGAGGTGCCCGGCAGCCTCTCCAAGATGGGTGCCGAGGCCGTACAGGCGGTGGCCCTGCCGGACGGCCGCGCTCTCGCCTTCAAGATCGAGGACGGCGCGACCCGGGCCCTGGGCCCGGTCCTGGCCCGCGCCCTGACCCTGCTGGGCGTGGACGCGCCGGTCGTCGAGCGCATCGGGCGCGCGCCGCTGCTGGGCGGCGGCGGAGAGGTGGGGGAGATCCGGGCGTCCTTCTGACGTCCGAGGCCTTCGGGGCCCCGGTTAATCCCCGCGACGGAGCCGGGCAGGCGATCTACGGTGAGCGTATGAGCCGCCGCACCGAGATAGACGTACGTCCCATCACCGAGGCCGAGTTCCCGGACTGGAACCGGGCCCTGAACACGGGGTTCCTGCGGCCGCCCGCCGTGGCCGAGGAGCAGTTGGAGGCCCGCCGCAACGAGTTCGTGCCCGGCCGGTCGCTCGGCGCCTTCGACGGCGACCGGTGCGTGGCGACCTTCCGGTCCTTCGACCAGGAGCTGACGGCCGTCGGGGGCGGCCCGGTCCGGGCCGACGCGATCTCCAACGTCACCGTGACCGCGACCCACCGGCGCCGCGGTCTGCTCACCCGGATGATGGCGCAGGACCTGGCCGCGGCGAAGGAGCGCGGGGACGTCGTCGCGACGCTGATCGCGGCCGAGTACCGGATCTACGGCCGGTACTGCTTCGGCCCCGCCACGAGCATGACCGAGTGGACGGTCGACGTCCCCCGCGCCGGTCTGGACCCGCGCTGGGCCGCCCCGGAGGACGGCGGCCGGATCGACCTCGTGGACGGCGCCGACGTCCGGCGGCTCGGACCCGAGCTGCACGAGCGGCTGCGCCGGGCCCAGCCGGGCGCGGTCGGCCGGACCGAGCTGTGGTGGCGTTACCGGACCGGTGTCGTCGACTGGAACGGCTCCCCCTGGACCGAGCCCTGCTACGCCCTGTACCGCTCGGCGGACGGCGAGGTCGAGGGCATGGCCTCCTACCGGACCGACGACCGCTGGGGCGACGCCAAGCAGCCGCTGAACACGGCGACCGTGGACTGGCTGCTCGGCGTGACCCCGGCCGCCGAGCGCGCGCTGTGGCACTACCTGTGCTCGATCGACTGGGTCCAGACGGTGAAGAGCGGCTGGCGCTCCCCGGACGACCTGCTCCCGCATCTCCTGCCGGACCCGCGCGCGGCCCGCGTCACCACGCAGGCCGACTGGCTGTGGGTGCGGATCCTGGACGTCGCACGGGCGCTGGAGGCACGGACGTACGACGGGCAGGGGACGGTGGTCCTCGAGGTCGTGGACCGGGGAGGGCTCACCGGCGGGCGGTGGCGGCTGGAGGCGGGGCCGGACGGGGCGTCCTGCGCGCCGACCAGCGAGAGCGCCCACTTCGTGCTGGACGTGGGCGACTTGGCCGCGCTGTGGCTGGGCGACGAGTCGGCGGTGCGGCTGGCCGCGCTCGGCCGGGTGCGGGAAGAACGAGCGGGCGCCGCCCGTGTGGTCGACGCCCTGCTGCGTACGTCCAGGCGGCCTTGGTGCCCGGACATGTTCTGAGGTGACTCCCTTCCTCCGGTGACGGTGGACGTGCGCATCCGTAGCGCGGGTTGTTCGACGTGCTCTTCAGTTGTGGTTGTGGTTGTTGTGCCTGTCGTGCTTGTTGTGCTTGTTGTGCGTGGTGCCACTGACCGGCCGGGCTCCCGGCTCCCCTCCGGAAGGGGGCCCGGCCGTCAGTACGTCGGTTCAGCCGGACTGGGCGAGCAGCATCACGAGGATCACCGCACCCACACCGCCGATCATGGTGTTCTTCGCCTTGATGCCGATGGACAGCGCGACGAACGCGATGATGCCCATCGGCCCGTACTTCCACTGCACGAGCTGCTCGAACCCGATGGCCAGAGCCGCGACGACGATGGCGATGAGCGGCATGGTGGACCCCCTGTCACCGTGGTGGCCAACCCCCGTGAGGCTCGACCACGTTGCTCAAGTTGGCTGCCAACTTCACTGTACTTATCTCCGCTTGGAAGCGTCTCATAACCACCTTTCCGCGAACTGCCGAAAGATGGCGAGAAGTTGTAGGGTTTGGTCGTGGAGCCGGAACACGCCGCCGTCAACGGGCGGGAGAGACCGCAGCGGCCACAGACAACACATCGAGAGGTGGCCGACGAGCTGCGCGCCCGGATCAGGTCCGGTCGGCTGCGGCCGGGCCAGCGCATGCCCACGCAGGCCCAGTTGGCCGAGGAGTTCGGCGTGGAGCGGGGTGCCGTCCGCCAGGCCCTGCGCATCCTTCAGTCGGAACGTCTGCTCACCAATGTGTCCAAGGGGAGCCCGGCGACCGTCGCGCCCGACCTGTACGGCCCCCAGTCCGGTCCCGAAGCGCGGCCGATGCCCACGACCGTGGCGCTCGCCTCCCGGATCGCGGCGGCCTTCGCCGCCGAGCACGTCGAGATCGACGCGCTCTGCCTGACCTCCGTCTCCCTCACCCTCGCCCTCGGCGAACCGCTGAGCCAGATCCACGCGGGGCGACTGAAACCGGCCAAGGTCGACGTCCGCGTCCTGCTGCCGAGCGGCGACATCGACCTCGCCTTCCCGGTGGCGGTCTCGGGCGGCGCGGCGGGCGGCCCGGTGCACGAGCGGTGGCTGGCGATGCGCAACGCCCAGGGGCAGGTGCTCCGGCACAACCTGCTGAGCCTGCGTGCCACGCACGGCATCGACGTACGGGTGTCCTTTCGCGCGCTGCCCTTCACCCCGCCGGTGAAGCTGTACGTGCTCAACGGCAGCGAGGCCCTGTTCGCGTACTACACCCTCGGCCGGCGCGAGCAGGAGATCGACCACGAGCAGCTGGAGATGTACGACGCGGAGGGCATCCGCTCGACGCTGTTCGCCTTCGAACAGGGCGGTGGCCTGCGCGACGGCGTGTTCGTGAAGCAGTCCCGGCTGTGGTTCGACGCGCTGTGGGGGACGATCAGCTCGGAGCTGGTGCTCACGGGCTGACCGTCCCGGTCACAGCGCGGGACCCGCGACCAGGAGGGCCAGCAGCACCGCGCCGGCGGAGCTGACGGAGGGGCTCTTGGCCTTGATGCCTATGGTGAGCAGGAGCAGGCCGACGATGCCGGTGGCACCGTACTTCCACTGGACGATCTGCTCGAAGGCGATGACGAAGACCGCGGAGACCAGGGCGAGGACGGGCATGGCCTTCCCCCCTTCGGGAAGATAGACTTTCGCCAACCGAGAGAAGTTGGCAACCAACTCTCCCTAGGTTGTCCCCACTTGGCTACTACCTATAAACAAGTTTCAAACAACTCCCTATAGGTAGGTCGAAGTTGTAGCGTTTGGTCGTGACTCAGGAGAACGTGTCCGTGAACGGCAGCAGAAGGCTCTCGGCCCAGGAGATCGCCGACGTCCTGCGGGAGCGGATCCGCGGGGGAGACCTCAGGGCGGGTGACCGCCTGCCCACCCAGGCCGAGTTGGCCGAGGAGTTCGGCGTGGAGCGCGGCACCGTCCGCCAGGCGCTGCGCGCCCTCCAGGAGGACGGCCTGCTCACCAACGTCAGCAAGGGCAGCCCGCCCCGCATCGCCGAGCCCGCCACACCGCGGGCCGAACCGCAGCCGACGATGGTGGCGCTCGGGCCGCGCCTGGCGGATGCGTTCGCGGCACCGCACGTCCAGGTCGACGTCGTGTGCCACACCTCGGAGACGCTGATGCTGGCCCTCAGCGAGCCGCTCCGCCTGATTCACGAGGGCCGCATCCACCCGGAGTCGATCGACTTCCGCGTGCTGATGCCCTCCCGCGACATCGAACTCGCCTTCCCCGTCCTGGTCGAGGACGAGGAGGACGACCCCGTCCACCAGCGCTGGCTCCAGATGCGCAACGCCCAGGCCCGCGTCCTCCAGCACAACCTGCACGCCGTGCGCTCCACCCACCGCGTCGACGTGCGCATCGCCTTCCGCGCCCTGCCGTTCACCCCGCCGATGAAGCTGTACCTGCTCAACGGCGAGGAGGCCCTCCTCGGCTACTACCTGCTGACCCGGCGCGAGGAGGAGTACGAGAGCCGGACGCTCCAGATGTACGACGCGCTCGGCTCGCAGTCGCTGCTGTTCTCGTTCCTGAAGCGGACCGGTCACCGGGACGCGGTGTTCGTGGAGGAATCACAGAAGTGGTTCGACGCCCTCTGGGAAACCATCACCACGGACATGACACTCTCCTAGTGACTTCCGATACGGATCAGACGGAACCGGTGAGCGAGCGGGCCGGCCCGGAGGAGCAGTCCGAGGCCCTGCGGGACCTGGTCATGGGCGCCCGCGTCGTCCTGTGGGACTTCGACGGCCCCATCTGCAGACTGTTCGCGGGCTACTCCGCCGACCGGGTGGCGGGCGAACTGGTGGACTGGCTGGAGCGGCTGGGCCTCAAGGAGCTCCTCACCCAGGAGGAGCAGGTCCACCCCGACCCGCACGCCCTGCTGGCCGCGGTCAACCGCAGACACCGGCAGAGCGACCTGGTCGTCGAGTTCGAGGACCGCCTGACCCGGGAGGAACGGCGCGCCGTGCCCACCGCGTGGCCGACCGCGTACGCGGACGCCCTGATCCGCACCTGGTCCGCCCTCGGCGTCGGCCTCGCGGTCACGACCAACAACTCGCCCCGCGTGGTGAGCGAGTACCTGGAGAGCCGCGACCTGCTGGGCTGCTTCGCCCCGCACATCTACGGCCGCACCGGGGACCCGCACCTGCTCAAGCCCGACCCCCACTGCCTCAACCGCGCCCTCAGCGCGATGGGCGCCGCCCCCGCCCAGGCCCTGATGGTCGGCGACTCCGCCTCCGACGTGACCGCCGCCCGCCGGGCCGGCGTGCCCTTCCTGGGCTACGGCCACAACGAACGCAAGACGAAGCTCCTCAAACAGGCGGGCGCGGACACGGTCGTCGACTCCCTGGAGCCGGTCCTCAGGCTGCTGTGGGAGGACGCGGGGCCGGGACCCGGCCGGGCCTGACCCGCCCGGCGTCGTACACGTGCTCATTCGTTCGCCGTGCGGAGGGACGGCGCGGCGGTGTTCGCCGGGGTTCCGCGGGGATGAGGGGGACAACAGGAGTACCGTTTTCCCACTCCTGCACCTCCGCAAGGGTCCAAGGCGAAAGAAAAACGGTAGATGTCGCCTCAATCGGCCTCCCCCGCCCGGCTCCGTGCCGTCGAGGTGAGCGGTGACGCCAGCGCGGTCGAGGGCCCACTGCGCGGTTACCACCACGAGACGTACGTGGTTCCGCTGCCCGGAGCCACGGGTGCCGCGGACGGGGCCCGCTGGAAGTGCCGCGAGCCGCGCAGCGGCCTGCTCTGGTTCGACCGCCGGTGCTTCGTCTCGGAGGAGCAGCTGCTGCGCGCCCTGCAGGGGCGGATCACCGACGTGCCGGACGTCTTCGAGGTCGGCGGGCTGCCCCTGCAGCGGTTCGTCGAGGGCCGGACCCTCGGATCCCTGCACGGTGCCGGGCGGGCGGTGCCGGAAGGGTTCACGCGGCAGATCGTGCGGCTCTTCGGCGAGATGGCGGCCGTCACGGCGCGAACGCTGCCGGTGGAGCGGCGGTGCAGCCCCGAGGACCGGCCGGCGGACGGCGACACCGACGGCTTCATGGAACGGCTCGTCTGCTTCACCGAGCAGCGCGTCTACGCGGAGAACCTGCCGCGGTTCGGCTCGCTCTACGCGGCCCTGGGGCTGGACGACGACGTCTTCAAGCGGCTGCGCAAGCACGTCGCCGCGCTCCGGGAACGTCCCTTCTGCCTGCTCCACGCCGACCTGCACCGCGAGAACATCATCGTCGACGCGGACCGGCGACTGTGGACCATCGACTGGGAACTGGCGATGGTCGGCGATCCGCTCTACGACCTCGCCACTCATCTGCACCTGATGCGCTACCCGTCCCGGCAGGCCCCCCGGGTGGCGGAGCAGTGGCGCGGCACGGTCGAGGCCGTCCGCCCCGGCGGTACCCGCGGCTGGCGGGAGGACCTGGAGCGGATCGTCGGCTACAAGAGGGCCCAGTCGGTCTTCACCGACGTCATCCGCGAAGCCGTCTCGCTGGGGCGCAGGGCGCGGTCGGCCGGTCCCGAGGTCGGGTCCGCCGCCGCCAGGCTGCACGCCGTCCTGACCGGCGCGGCGCTGCCCCTCGGACTGGAGTCCGTGCCCGGTCCCGCCGAGATCACCACCGCACTCGTGCGGTGGGGCCGCGCGCACCCGGACGAGGAGGGGCCCGGCCGGCCACCCCGTAGGCCCTAGGCTCGCCTGCATGAACGCCCCCGGTCTGCGCGAGCGCAAGAAGCAGCGGATGTTCCGGACCCTGTCGGACGTCGCCGTCGAACTCTTCCTGGAGAAGGGCTTCGACGCGGTGTCCGTCGCGGAGGTGGCCGCCGCGGCCGAGGTCTCCAAGCCGACGCTCTTCCGGTACTTCCCGGCCAAGGAGGACCTGGTCCTCCACCGGATCGCCGACCACGAGGACGAGGCGGCCCGGGTGGCGGGACAGGGGCTGCCCGCGCCGGTCGACGCGCTGCGGCGGCACTTCCTGGCGGGGCTTGAGCGGTGCGACCCGGTGACCGGGCTCAACGACCACCCCGCCGTGCTCGCCTTCCACCGGCTGCTCTACGGCACCCCCGCCCTGGTCGCCCGGATGCACACCCAGCTGGAGCGGTCCGAGGCCGCGCTCGCCGAGGTGCTCGGCGGTGACCTGGAGGCCAGGCTGGCGGCCGGGCAGATCATCGCCGTGCAGCGGGTCCTCGCGCTGGACAACTGGCGGCGGATCGCCGCCGGGGAACGGGTGGAGGACGTGCGGGGGGACGCGGTGGCGGCGGCGGAACGGGCGTTCGCGGGGCTGGCCGCCGGACTGCCGAACCTGGGCGGGCCGCCGAACCCGGGCGGGCCGCCGACGACGTGACCGGCCTGGCCGGCGCGGCCGGTTCATCGGGTCCCGGTTCATCGGGTCCGACCGGTTCATCGGGTCCGGCCGGACCGGTCGGTTCCGGTGGTCGGAGAGCCGGGTGCCGGGCTCGGCGCCCCGCGGCCGGGCGGAGCGGCGGCTCAGCGCAGCGCGCCGCCCTCGAGCAGCCGCTCGCTCAGCTCCCAGAGCCGTCGTGCCGACGCGGGGTCGATCGCGTGGGGCACGACGGTCGCCGGGGGGTTCTGCTCGGTGCTGAAGTCGATGGGCTCCGGCGCCTCGTCCAGGGGCGAGACGTCGTTGTCCTTGAGATAGACGCCGCCGATCCCGGCGAGCGCGGGGGCGGTCGCCGCGAAGACACTGGTGCTGGCGCCCTGCGGCAGCGTCTTCTTCTCGTGCTCGGGGTCGATGACGGGCCGCCCGGACGCGTCGATCAGGCCCATGGTCCGCAGCGCCTCGTCGCTCAGCCAGGCATCCCGCGCCTCCCCCTCGGCCCGCCAGGGCCCGAGGTCCGTGCCGACGACGATGCCCGGGTGCACGGCGTAGCCGCGGATCCCGTCGGGGGACAGGCGGCGGTCCAGCTCCACGGCGAACAGGACGTTGGCGGTCTTGGACTGGCCGTACGCGAGCATGCCCATGGGGTCGTAGCCGGTGGTGAAGTGCGGGTCGTCCCAGCGGATGCCGGACAGCCGGTGGCCGCCGGACGTCAGGTTGACGACCCGGGCGCCGCGGGCGCCGCGCAGGGCCGGCAGCAGGCCGAGGGTCAGCTGGAAGTGGCCGAGGTGGTTGGTGGCGAACTGGGCCTCGTAGCCGCGGGCGTCCCGGACCAGCGGGCCGCCCATGAGGCCGGCGTTGTTGATCAGGACGTGCAGCGGACGGCCGGAGTCGAGGTACCGGGCCGCGAAGGCGTCGACCGACTTCGGGTCGAGGAGGTCCAGCCGCCCGGTGTCCACGCGTTCGAGCCCGGCGAGCTTCGCCGCGGCGCGGTCCGGGTTGCGCGAGGCGACCGTGACGGACGCGCCGGCCCCGACGAGTGCGCGGGTGGTCTCCAGGCCGAGGCCGTTGTGCCCGCCGGTGACGACGACGTTCGTGCCGGTGAGGTCGAGACCCGCCAGGACCTCGTCGGTCGTGGCGGCGGCCGTGAAGCCGGTGCCGATCGGATGCTGCCGGTGTGCGGTGGTGGAGTGCGTCATGTCTCCACTGTGGGTGCGATCGGCCGGACTGCGAATACTTGTCGATCCGGATTTATTGCGCGACAGTACGGCTATGACCGGCGACCAGCTGTCCGAGGTGTTCGACCTCGTCGAGGTCCGCGGCGTGGTGTCCGGCGGGTTCGCCGTACGGGGGCCCTGGGTGTCGCGGGCCGAGATCGAAGGGCTGAAGTTCATCGCCGTGGTGAGCGGCCGGGCCCTGCTGGCGGCCGAGGGCGTCGAGGCGTCGATCGCGCTCGGGCCGGGCGACGTGGCCGTCCTGAACGACCGCTCGTGGCTGCGGATGGAGGGCGGCACCGGCGAGGGGCCGCCCCGCGAGATCCTGCCCGAGGCGGACTTCACCTCGGCCCGCCTGATCGGCGCGGACCGTGACGCCGACGTCGTCGTCGGCGGCCATGTCGACCTCAACGCGGCCGGCCGGGCGCTGCTGCTGCGGGCGCTCCCGCCGGTGGCGCACATCCGCGGGTCGGCCGCCGAGGCGGCCCCGCTGCGCGGCAGTCTGCACCGGCTGTTCGTGGAGGCGACGGGCGACCGCATGGGGTCCGCCTTCGCGATCCGCCAGCACGGCCAACTCCTGCTCCTCGAGGTGCTGCGCGCGTACGTCGAGCAGGCCGAGCTGCCTCCGGGCTGGCTGCGGCTGCTGACCGAGGAGCGGCTGCGGCCGGCGCTCGACCTCATCCACGCCGATCCCGGCAGGCCCTGGGGCCTGCGGGAACTCGCCGGTGCCGTGGCGATGTCGAGGACGTCCTTCGCGGAGACCTTTCGCGGCGTGGCGGGTGTGCCGCCGCTGACCTATCTCAGCCGCTGGCGGATGCTGCTGGCACAGCGGGCCCTGCGCGACGGCGACGCGTCCGTCGCCGTCCTGGCGGCCGAGCTGGGGTACGCCTCGGCGAGCGCGTTCAGCAACGCGTTCAAACGGGAAGTGGGCGAGTCGCCGCTGCGCTACCGCTACCGGGTGCGCGGGGCCACGGGCGGACCGTGAGGCCGTCCGGCGGCAGCGCTTGCCGCCTGCGCTTGACGCCTCTCCACTGAGTGTGACCGGGGAAATAATGTTACCGAGTAACGTCATTCCGGTAGGCTCGCTGGAATGACGTCGACCGAACCCGCCCTCCAGCGCGCCCTCGACCGCGAACGCGCCCACCACGAACACTGCCGGACCGTCCTCGCCGCGATGGTCGAGGGCGCCCAGGAGCACGTCGTCACCGGCGAGGACGTCTCCGCCTCCGGTGCCGACGCCGAGGTCCTCGGGTACCGGCTCCGCAGCCGGGCCAAGGAGATGCGCGAACTGCCCGCGGGGCCGCTGTTCTTCGGCCGGCTGGACTTCACCGAAGCGGAGGGGGAGGGGGAGGGGGAAGCGGACGGGGACGGGGACGGATACGGGGACGGGGGTGCCGGGCGGGCGCTGCACATCGGGCGGCTGCGGATCACCGAGCACCCGGCCGCCCCGCCCCTCGTCGTCGACTGGCGCGCCCCCGTCTCCCGCGCCTTCTACCAGGCCACCGCGGGCGACCCGCGCGGCGTCGCCGTCCGCCGCCGCTTCGGATGGGCGCCCGGCAGCCGCGGCGAGAGCGCCGACCTCACCGGCATGGAGGACGAGCACCTCGGCCGGGGCGAGTCCCGGGCCAGCGCCATCGTCGCGCGGGAGATCGAACGGCCCCGCGTCGGACCCATGCGGGACATCGCCGCCACCATCCAGCCCGAGCAGGACGACCTGGTCCGCGCCGCTCTCGGCACCACCGTCTGCGTCCAGGGCGCCCCGGGCACCGGCAAGACCGCCGTCGGCCTGCACCGGGCCGCGTACCTCCTCTACACCCACCCGCAGCGCATCCGGCGCGGCGGACTGCTGATCCTCGGCCCGAACCCCACCTTCCTCTCCTACATCGCCGAGGTGCTCCCCGCCCTCGGCGAGAGCGGCGTACGGCAGTCCACGCTGGAGAGGGAGATCGCCCGGCACCCGGTCACCCGCACCGACGACGCACCGGCCGCCGCCCTCAAGCACGACGCCCGGACCGCCGAGGTGCTGCGCCGCGCCCTGTACGCGCGCGTGGACCCGGGCGCCGCGGGCGACCTCGCCGTGCCGGACGGCTCCTACCGCTGGCGGGTCCCGGCCGAGGCGCTGGCCCGCATCGTCGCGGAGGTCCGGGAGGAGGAGCCGCCGTACGGCGTCGGACGCGAGCGGGTCAGGGCCCGGATCGTGCGGTACGTCCAGGCGCGGGCCGAACGGCGGGCAGGGCCGCAGAGCAACGCCTGGCTGCGCCGCGTCGAACGGTCCCGGCCGGTCGGCGCCGCCCTCGACGCCGTATGGCCCCGGGTGCGCCCCGAAGAGGTCGTCGCGCCGCTGCTCGGCGACCCCGCAGTGCTGGCCCGCGCCGCCGACGGACTGCTGGAGGACGCGGAGCAGCAGGCCCTGCGGTGGACGGGGCGGGCACCGCGGTCGTGGAAGTCGGCGCGCTGGTCCGCCGCCGACCTGCTCCTCCTCGACGAGGTCGCCGGACTCCTGGAACACCCCGAGGGGTACGGCCACATCGTCGTCGACGAGGCCCAGGACCTGTCCCCGATGGAGTGCCGGGCCATCGCCCGCCGGTCCGCCTTCGGTTCGCTCACCGTCCTCGGCGACCTCGCCCAGGGGACCACGCCGTGGGCCGCGCGTTCCTGGCGGACCGTCCTCGCCCACCTGGGCCGCCCGGACGCGGCCGTGGTGCCGCTGACCACCGGATTCCGGGTGCCGAAGGAGGTGGTGGGCCTCACCAACCGGCTGCTCGCGCGGCTCGGCGTGGACGTACCGCCGGCCCGTTCGCTGCGCGGAGACGGCGAGCTGACCCTGCGCGAGGCCGTCCCCGGCACCGTGCCGGAGGCGGTCGTGGACGCCGTACGGCACGCGCTCACCCGGGAGGGCTCGGTGGGCGTCGTCGCCGCCGACCCGGACGTGCCGGGGCTGCGGGCCGCCCTCGACGCGGCCGGCATCGCGGCGGCCGGGCCCGAGGCGCTGGGCTCCCGGGTGGCCGTCGTACCGGCGAGCGTGGTCAAGGGCCTGGAGTACGACCATGTCGTCGCCGTCGAACCGGCGGCGATCGCGGCGGCGGAGGGCCCCGGGGGGCGGGGCCTGCACCGGCTCTACGTGGTGCTCACCCGCGCGGTGTCCCGGCTGGACGTGGTGCACGAACGGCCGCTGCCGTTCTGAGGACCCAGCGGGTCGCGCCGCCCCCACCCGGGGCAGGTGCGGGATGGTGTGGCCCATGGCTGCGAGACTGCGGGTGACCACGGTGGACGCGGGACCCTTCACCATGCCGAAGGCGGACCTCATGCACGGGGCGACCGGCACCATCACCGTGCCCTCGACGGTGGCCGTGATCGAGCACGCCGCACACGGGCTGATCCTGTTCGACACCGGCGTCAACCACCATGTCGCGGACCCCGATGCCGCGGAGGCCTACTGGGGCGCCGGGCTCCGCGCGGCGTACGGTGCCCAGGCGTTCACGCGGCAGCACGCCATCGACGCCCAACTGGAACGCCTCGGCCACCGTCCGGACGACGTGGCGTACGTGATCTACTCCCACCTGCATCTCGACCACGCCGGCGGGATGAGCTACTTCCCCCGTGCCAGGCACGTGGTCCAGCACGACGAACTGCGCCACGCCTGGTGGCCCGACCGGTGGACCGCCCGCGGATACGCCTTCAACGACTACCGGGACACGCGGGACTACGACTTCCTCGAACTCCGCGGCGACACCGACCTCTTCCTGGACGGCACGGTGAACGTGATCCGCACCACCGGCCACACCCCCGGCCACCAGGGAGTCGTCCTCGACCTCGACCACCACGAACGGATCGCCTTCCTGGGGGACGCCGCCCATCTCCAGGAGGGGCTCGACCAGAACGTGCCCATGACCAGCGACTGGAACGTCCAGGAGAAGCTGCTCACCTACGGCCGGATCCGCGCGCTGGGCCGGGCCGGCGTCCGGACGTTCCTCTCCCACGACCCGCAACACTTCGCCGCCCTCCCACACGACGGCACCTTCTGGGACTGAGCTGTCCCGCTCAACCGCAGGCAGCAGGATGGTCCACCGGCGGAGCCGAGCCGGCAGGCGCCGTGGAGTCGGTCGCCATGCGCTGGCCGTCATGGATTGGCGCGCCGATCCGGCATTCCTGACTCGCGGTGAGGAGATCTTCGCCGAGGATGGCCTGCCTCCAGTGGACTGATGCGAACAAGCTGATCAGTGTGATGTGTTCGGGATATCCAGCTGCGATCCGCCAGGGGGCCGTCTTGTCCGGTTCGACCGTCGGTCCCTTGACTCGGACCAGGTCCTGGAGGAGTTCGACCCGGCGGTTGAGCCGGTGGTGGCGGTGGGCAAGACCGCTCCAGAGCTTGCCGGTGGCGTCCAGGCAGATGCGCGTGACAGTCGGGCCGAAGCGCCGTCGGAGCCGCCAGTAGCGGCGTTGGGCACGGATGACGTCAGGGGTGCGGGCCGGTGACCCTGACGCCTGACTGCCTGCTGTCACCTCGACGCGGTCCGGAACGCGAGATACTGGCTGAAGGCTTCGTGACTGTCAGGAGTGAAGCGCCACTTCAGCAGGGCCGAACGCAGCTCAGGTTCCGTCAGCCAGCCATACCAGGCGACCTCATCGCGATTGGGGACCACGGCATCCGGCACCACGGCTTCGTGCACGCCGAGCCAGTGAGGGCTCAAGCCGCTGCGGTTGAGGAAAGTGAACAGCAGGCGTGGCAGCGCACGAATGCCCAGCTCTTCGGCCAGCTCCCGCGCGGCGGCCTGTTCATAGGACTCGCCGACATTTGTGGCGCCACCTACCTGTATCTCATAGAGCCCGGGGAAGCGCGGTACCTGCTCCGACCGCCGGTGGACGAGGATCCGGCCACGATCATCACGACAAACTGTCACGGCCACCCGATGCAGCCACCCCTCCCGGATGGCCTGCCGGCGGCTGACCACCATCCCCAGCTCACGATCTTGATCGTCGACACGCTCCACCAGTTCGTCCACGACAGCACCCTGGCAGGGCCCACCGACAACGCAGCTTCCCGGTGACTCGCGGAACCGGACCAAAGAGCACCTGAGGCAAGGAGGCCGGTCACGCATTCTCAGCCGGCCGGGGCGGCGAGCCGGCCGGCGGCGAGGTGTCTTCGTATCGGATCTCGTAGACGCGCTCGGCGAACTTCCAGCCGTCGCTGGTGCGCTGGTAGCGGTCATGGTAGATGGCGTAGTTCAGCCCACCGCGGCCGTCGCGGCCACGCCCGATCTCTGACATGTATGCACGGCCGGACGCGGTGTCGCCGTCAAGCTGGATCATGCCCGGGTGCGTGTTCTGCACGAGGAAGTCCACAAGGTCCGGCACCCGCCTGCCCCAGGCGCGGATCGCCTCCTGGCCTTCGAGTTCAACGGGGATATTGGGCATCCGCAGCGCGCCGTCCGGTGTGAACAGCAAAGCGAGACGGTCGTAGTCGCGCATCATCGCCGCGTCGGTGAACTCACCGCGGATCGCCTCGATCTCGACGCGATCCGCGATGGCCTGAAAGTCACTCATCGTTTCCTCCTCATGGCCTTGAGCTCGGTGCACGAACGACACCGGGCTGCCATGGGTACGACGACACGGCTCTCCGGAATGTGACACGGCGCTGCTCAGAGCACACCGCAATGAGCATCCGCCGGCACGAACGGGAACGTGTGAGAACCCGACAGCTTCGAGGCGACAGGACAGTCGTCGCGCAAATACGGCTGTAGGGCCTCAGAATTCCTGGCCAAATCTCAGGCAGGATGCCCGCTGTCTGGCCACTGAGACACACACGTCAGCGGCGCTTCCCGTGGAGAGCTAGCGGCTGGCCGCCCGCGGTGGCCGTGAGAGCTCATCTGGCCGAGTCGCTGAGGGATTGTTCGGCCTGCCAGCGCGCACGCACGACTCCGTCTCGGTCGGGCATGACAGCGGAGAGTAGAGGGACACGCTCATCGGCGTACACGGGCAGAAGCGCTGCAGCGTCGGCATCGGATATTCGGGCAGCCAACTCCGGAAATTCGTCGTCGTCAGCGACGACGCTGTGGATCTGACCTTCCCTGTCCTGCCAGACGCCCTCGATGATGCCCTCGGTGGGAAGGGCGACGAGGATGGCGCTGACGTCGGAGGAGAGGGCTGGCCACACGGCCAGGCGAGCGCGGGGAGCGAGCCCGGCGCGAACCGTGTCGATGGTGTCGCACGTGAGGCGATGCCATCGCGAGGCGTTTTGGACGTATATCTCTTCCAAGAGTCCAGCGCGGCCGCAGTCAACTGCGCTGTGCAGGCCGGCCCAGAAGTCGTCATCGCCTGGCCGTAGGACGCCTTCCTCCTCGGGCTCGAAGTCGTAGGGGGAAACGTCCAGGTGTTCTGGGAACAGCCCGAGTTCGCGGGCGCGAGCTAGAGCTCCTTGGCAGGGTCGGCTGCTGCCGACGTAGAGGTACTGGTCCCACCCGACGTGCACTGCGAAAACGTCTTCCACCTCCAGCCGGCACCAGGCGCCGCTGTCGCGCAGCATGAGGCGAATCAGCTCCAGCCCGATGTCCAGCGGCATCTCTGCTCCGTCGTGGAAGTCGGCAAGACCGCCGGGAAGGAGCCTGTCGAGACCGAAGCCGTCCAGAGATCTCTCAACGCCGAAATGAGCAAGAGACGAGACCTCCGGCTCGCGGACAGACAGATGGTCGATGCTGGTGTCCGCGGCAAACGCCTTGACCGCCTGAAGATAGGCCGCCTCGATCTCGCCGTGATCGCTGATGGTGTCCTCGGTGCCGGTGTAGTGCCCGTGATCGTCACGGTCGGCGGGGTCGTACTTGCTGACGCGATAGACGTAGGGGAGCTGCACATCGCCATCTTCCAGCGCTTGCTGAGGAAGTGCCACGGTATTTGAGACAAGGGCGTCGGTGGGCCCCTCTGAGGCCCATTCGAATCTTGCTGGTCAGCACGCTGCGTCATGACACGAGCCGCGAGATCCTACAAGTGAGAGGGATCAGGCCGAGGCTTCGGGGGTGTCGACAGGCAGGCGATGCCACGCGTGGCCGCAACCGTCGGAGCAGGAGCGCTCTCGTCGGCGTTCGTCGGCGACGGCCAGCACTGCGATCAGTAGCCGGAATGACTTGAGGCGCTCGTCGTGCGGGGTGAGACTGGCGATCTTTCCGAGTTGCTGGTTGATCCGCCCCCGTGTGATCAGAACTGCCGGTGTGTGCGTGGCGCGAAGTCCGGCGCGTCGGATGCTTTCCGGGCCGTCCTCGGTGGTGGCGCGGGCCTGAATGCAGAAATGTGACAGGAGGCGCAGGATGTTGGACTGCTCTTCAGCGGAGAGGCTCTCGAACCACTCGATTCCCTGTGGCATCGGCCGAAGATCTTGGGCGAGTTCGTTGAGAATGATGTACGGATCAGCCATTCTCACGCCCCCGTTGCGCTCGATTCACAGTCTTTCCCGGTCATCCAAGCAGGCCCTCGGGTGCCTAGAAAGGCAGTTCGTCGGTTTCCAACGGCTCTGAGTACCTACGTACCCAGTGGCCGGGGAGGGCGGCGCAGAGCGACTCCAGGTCGGCGAACGTACTTCCCCGAACGTGCAGCCAGCTGTGGTCACTCCGTCCGTCGAGCCGCAAGAGCTTCCCCGGCGCGGAAAACCAGCACACGGGTGACTCTTCCTCCCCCGTCCACATCGGGTACTCGGGAAACTCCACGGGCGCGAACCGACTCGGCAGCTCTCGAATCAGGCTGGCGGGAAGTTCGCAGGCGTTGTAGAGCCGTCCTTCGCTGCCAAGCAGCGTCTCGCTGAGTACGAGCTCGACGCAGGCCAGGGAGACCCTGTCCAGGCAGCGGGCCCAACCGTCCCGTGACTGGACGAACACCGGCGGATCGTCCTGGCCGAGGTCCTGCAGCCGTACTCCCCAGAAGGCGCATCCCTGGTTCTCGCTGCGGAAGACGAGCACTCCACCGAACTCGTCGTGCACGAACAGCTCGGAAGGGCGCAGCAACGGGTCCTGATTGCCGGTGAGGTCGTGACGCATGCCGAGGAGCGAGTACGCCTCGCGCAACGCGGTCGGCAGCGTGAGCCCCAGCGTTTCCTCAGCTCTCTCCAACTCCTCCGCTCGCGTACCCACGCCGTCGGCGAGCGGGCTCCGCCCATGCTGCGGCAAACTCCCGAACGAAGGCCCAGGCTCGCGCCCTGTCGGTTATCCCAGCGCGCAGAGCTTGAGCGACATCGAACTCGTCAACCATGCGGTGGACCGTACGGGCCGGCCAGCTTCGTCGGGACTCCGCCAGGTCGTTTGCCAGAACCACTGGGATTCGCCACATCTACTGGGAACGGACAGTAACGCTTGGAAGGCACAGCCTCGCACCCGGGCGTGGGGACACTCTTGCAAGCAGGGTGCTTGCAATAGTTAGCGCGGTGCTGCATGGTGGAGGCATGGCATCGCTCAACGTCGGCAATCTCGGTGAGTACCTGCGCGAGCAGCGGCGCAACGCGCAGCTGTCGTTGCGGCAGCTCGCCGACGCCGCGGGCGTGTCCAACCCGTACCTGAGCCAGATCGAGCGCGGGCTGCGCAAGCCGAGCGCGGAGGTGCTGCAGCAGGTCGCCAAGGCGCTGCGGATCTCCGCCGAGACGCTGTACGTCCGCGCGGGGATCCTCGACGCGGAGCGGGACCGGGAGGACGTGGAGACGCGTGCGGTCATCCTCGCCGACCCCTCGCTGAACGAGCGCCAGAAGCAGGTGCTGCTCCAGGTCTACGAGTCCTTCCGCAAGGAGAACGGGTTCGGGACCGACGTGGAGCCGGGCGCCGACGCCGACATCGCCGTCGACGGGGCTGAAACGACACAAAACCCTCACTCGTAAGCAATTCCGAAGGACCATCACCATGGCCATCACCGACGACCTGCGCAAGACCTTCAGCGACCCCACCCCGCTCTACTTCGCCGCGGGCACCGCCGACCTCGCCTTCCAGCAGGCCAAGAAGGTGCCGGTGCTGGTGGAGCAGATGCGCGCGGAGGCCCCGGCGCGGATCGACGCCGTACGCAACACCGACCCGAAGGCCGTCCAGGAGAAGGCGACGGCCCGCGTCAAGGAGACCCAGGGCAGCCTCCAGGCCAAGGCCAACGAGCTGTTCGGCTCCCTCGACGCCGACTTCAAGAAGCTGGGCGAGACCGCCCAGGACCTCGCGCTGCGGTCCGTCGGCGTCGCCGCCGAGTACGCCGTCAAGGCCCGGGAGACCTACGAGAAGGTCGCCGAGCGCGGCGAGCACGCGGTGCGCACCTGGCGCGGCCAGGCCGCCGACGGCATCGAGGACCTCGCCGAGGACGTGGAGGACTTCGCGGTCGCCGTCGAGCCGGCCAAGCCCGCCCCGGCCAGGCCCGCGACGCCCAAGCCGGCGGCGCCCAAGCCGGCGACGGCCAAGTCCGAGCCGGTCCGGGTCACCGAGGACAAGTCCGCGGCGGCGAAGAAGACGCCCGCCCCGCGCAAGGCCCCGGCCAAGAAGAGCACCACCGCCAAGAAGACGACGCCGCCCGCCAAGTAGGGCAGGGCGCGAGGAGCGGGGAGCGGGCCGGGCACCCTTGGGGTGTCCGGCTCGTTCTGCGGGTACGGTGACCGCGTAATGACGATCCGATTCTGGTGGTGGACGTTGTGCTGATGCAGGGGTTCGCAGGCTTCATGTGGCTGCTGAGCATCGCCCTGATCCTTTTCAGCGGCTTCGCTTTGATCGACGCCGCCACGCGCCGCGAGGACGCCTACCGCGCGGCCGACAAGAAGACCAAGCCCTTCTGGCTGGTCATCCTCGGGCTCGCCTTCGTGGTGAACCTGATCTTCAACATCCTGTCGTTCCTGCCGATCATCGGCCTCATCGCGACGATCGTGTACATGGTCGACGTACGGCCCGCGCTGCGCGGTCTGTCCGGCGGCGGCCGCAGCAGCCGCCGCGGCTCCAGCAGCGACGGTCCGTACGGCCCGTACAACGGCGGACGCTGACCGGCATCCCCGCGCGCGGGGTCACCGGAACCGGGACCGGGCGGCTCAGGCCGTCCGGTCCAGCAGGACCACGGCCAGGTCGTCCGCCAGCTCGCCGCCGTTGAGCTCGCGGACCTCGTTGACGGTCGCCCGCAGCAGTTCCTCGCCGGTCAGACCCTCGGCACGCTGACGGCGGACCAGCTCCACCATGCCGTCCTGGCCGAGCCGCTCCCGGCCCCCGCCGACATGGCCCTCGATCAGGCCGTCGGTGTACAGCATCAGGCTCCACTCGGCGCCCAGCTCCACCTGCATCCGTGGCCAGCGGGCGCCCGGCAGCAGCCCCAGCGCCGGGCCGTTGTTGTCGTAGGGCAGCAGCCGTGCGGGCATGCCCGGGCGGCTGAGCAGCGGGGACGGGTGCCCGGCCAGGCACAGGCCCGCGCGGCGGCCGTCGGGGGAGATGTCCACGGCGCACAGCGTCGCGAAGATCTCGTCGTCCGAGCGTTCGTGCTCCAGCACCTGCTGGAGCGTGCCGAGCAGCTCGTCGCCGCACAGCCCCGCCAGCGTCAGCGCCCGCCAGGCGATCCGCAGCTCCACGCCGAGCGCCGCCTCGTCCGGGCCGTGCCCGCAGACGTCGCCGATCATGGCGTGCACGGTGCCGTCCGGGGTGCGCACGACGTCGTAGAAGTCGCCGCCCAGCAGCGCGCGCGAGCGGCCCGGGCGGTAGCGGGCGGCGAAGCGCAGCGGGGAGCCGGCCAGCAGCGGGGTCGGCAGCAGGCCGCGTTCCAGACGCCGGTTCTCCTGCGCCCGGAGCCTGCCTTCGGCCAGTCGGCGCTCCGCCGAGTCGGACCGCTTGCGCTCGACGGCGTAGCGGATCGCCCGGCTCAGCAGGCGGCCGTCCAGCTCGTCGCGGAACAGGTAGTCCTGCGCGCCGACCGCCACCGCCTCGGCGCCGCGCTCGGCGTCGCTGGAGGAGGTGAGGGCGAGTACGGCGTGCCGGGGCGCCAGCTCCAGGACGTGCCGGAGCACCGCCAGCTCGTCGTCGCCCTCGTCGTCGCCGCCGTTGCCACCGCCGTCGGTGCTCGGGCGGGCCGCGGCGGGGGCGGGGGCCGACAGGGCGAGGTCCAGCAGGATGCAGTGGACGTCGTCGGTCAGCAGCCGCCCGGCCTCGGTGAGGTTGCGTGCGGTGCGGACGCGGATCGGCTTGCCGGCCTGGTCGAGCAGGTCGGGCACGATCGGCGAGCCGGCCGGATCGTCCTCGATCAGCAGCACCGTCAGGTTCGTGGGGGCAGCGCTCTCGGTCCGGACGGCGGGCGTCCGGTCGGTGCCGGTGCCGGTGCCGGTGCTGGTGCCGGGGCTGGGGCTGGTCTCCGTGCTGGTGTCCGTGGGCTTCTCGCGCTTCTCCGTGGGGTTCTCTCGGGTGTTCTCTCGCCGGGTGGCGGCGTTCTCGGCCTGGTGCGTCCCGGGCGGGGCCTGTTCCTTGGAAGGGCCGCTGTCCGGGGACGCGGCGGGCGCCTGACCACACTCCACGGCCGGGATCGCCCTCTGCCGCGGTACGGGTACGGGCATCGTCTTGGTTTCCTTCCCTCCCCCCGAGGGCATGGTGGGGCGAGGGACCTCGACCCACCGACGGGGACCATAGCGGGTGACCGCACCGCTGCGGAATGGTCCAGAACACGTCGGGCGGCCATCGGCCACTGTCATATGCCGCGTTTTCCCCCGCACTTGGACACGTCGGCCCGGGCGCGGGGATGACGAAGGTCACGCGGGGCGGGCGCCGCGCGTGGACTGGGTCACGTGGCCCGCGTCACTCCTTGGGGGTGGACGCCTGCTCCGGGGCCGTGTCCGGCCGGACCACGCCGAGGATCGGCATCGAGCCCGCGCCCGCGACGGTGATCGAGCGCCCCGGACGCGGGGCGTGCACCATGGAGCCGTCGCCGACGTACATGCCGACGTGGCTGGCGTCGTCGAAGTAGATGATCAGGTCGCCGGGGCGCATGTCCTCGACGTCGACGTGCCTGAGCTGCTTCCACTGCTGCTGCGAGGTGCGCGGGATCGTCTGTCCGGCCGACACCCAGGCCTGCGAGGTCAGGCCGGAGCAGTCGTAGGACTTCGGGCCCTCGGCGCCCCACTGGTACGGCTTGCCGATCTGGGCGGTGGCGTACTCGACCGCCTTGCGGCCCCGCTCGGTCGCCCCGGCGTCGAGGTCCTTCAGGATGCCGGAGTCGAGCCAGGCGGTCTGCGCCTTGGCCTGCGCCTCGCGCTCCAGCCGGGCGAGGCGCTCCTTCTCCTCCTTCTCCAGCTCGGACTCCAGCTTCTCGGCCGCCGCGATCTGCTTCTCGATCTTCTTCTGGGCGGTGGCCTTGGTCTTGCGGTTCGCCTCCAGCTCCTTGAAGCGGGCGGAGGCGTCCGCCGCGTAGGCCTTCAGGTCCCGCTGGGCGCGGGTCAGCTCGCCGAGCAGGCCCTTGGTGGCACGCTGGCCCTGGACCACCCGGCCGGTGCCGTCGAGGAAGTCCTCGGGGTCGTCGCTCAGGATGAGCTTCGCCCCGTCGGGCAGGCCTCCGGTGCGGTACTGGGAGCGGGCGGCGGCTCCCGCGCGGTCCTTCAGCCCGTCCAGCTTCTCCTGGCCCTTGACGATCTTCTTGGCCAGCTCGACGATCTCGGCGTTCTGCTTCTCCGCCTTCTCCTCGGCGGCGTTGTACTCCTCCGTGGCCGAGGCCGCCGCGCGGTAGAGCTTGTCGAGCTTCTTGCGTACGGCTTCCAGGTCCTTGCCCTTGCCGGGTGTGGCGGCCGGGGCGCCGGCCGACGCCGACGGTGAGGGCGACGGTGACGACGAGGCCGAGGGGCCCGGGTCCGCGAACGCCGTGCCCGGTGCCGCCAGCACCGTGATCGCGCAGACCACGGTCACGGCAGCCGTCGTCAGGCCACGCTTCCCCGTACGCATACCTCGCCCCCAACCTGATTAACCGTCAGTAACATAGCCCGCTCGGGGGATCGTGCCATGCCGGCGCGAAAAGCGACAGAGGCCGTGCATTCCTCCCGCTTCCCCTCGATTGCTTCCCCTCGGTCGCTTCCCCTCGTTTGCCCCTCGTTTGCTTCCCTCGGTGTGTGACGAACGCCGCACGGAGATCGTTCCCGGTCGGCGGCCTCCCGCCCGGCCACGCTCCCCCGTCCGTGCCGCGGGCTCAGGCGCGGGGCGCCAACGCCTCCCACCGCACCGTCACTTCGCCCTGCCGCCACCGCACCGGCCCGTCCGTCACCGGCCAGTCGGCCGTCAGGTCCCGCACCGCCCGCATCCACCGCTGCCGGGCCCCGTAGGAGGCGTAGGGCGCGGCGGCGGCCCAGGCGCGGTCGAAGTCGCGCAGGAAGGCGTGCACGGGCTCGCCGGGGACATTGCGGTGGATGAGCGCCTTCGGCAGCCGTTCGGCCAGGTCGGAGGGCTGGTCCAGTGAGCCGAGCCGGGTCGCGAAGGTGACCGTGCGCGGCCCCTCGGGCCCGAGCGCCACCCACACGTGCCGGCGCCCGATCTCGTCGCACGTCCCCTCGACCAGCAGCCCGCCGCGCGAGTGCTCCGACGCCGGTGCGAGCCGCGCGCACAGCCGCTGCCAGACGGCGGCGACCTCGCCCTCGTCGTACTGGCGCAGCACGTTCGCCGCGCGGATCAGCAGCGGGGGCGCGGAGACGGGGACCTCGAAGCCGCCGTGCCGGAAATCGAGCCCCGCGCGCGCGTACGGCCGGGCCGCCGCCACCCGGGCCGGGTCGATCTCGACGCCCACCACGCGCGCGTGCGGAGCGACCGTGCGCAGGCGGTGCAGCAGTTCGACGGCGGTCCAGGGCGCCGCGCCGTAGCCGAGGTCGACGGCGACCGGGTCGGCGGCGCGGCGCAGTTCGGCACCGTGCGCGGCCGCGATCCAGCGGTCCATGCGGCGCAGCCGGTTGGGGTTCGTCGTCCCGCGCGTGACCGTGCCCACGGGGCGGGCGGCGGTGGCGCGGGGTGGCATGCCTATGAGGATATGCGGCCGGGGACAGGTGGCCGGCCGTCCGGCATTCGGCCGCGGAATGGTGGTACCCGCACACCACGGCGGGTGGGGAGGGACGCGAAGGCGGGCGGGGGACTCGAAGAGCTCTCGAACGGTTGAGCGATCGGCGGTAATGATTCGGCAAAGGTCGGAAAACCGGAATGGAGCACCGCCCGTCCGGTGTTCCCAACCCTTGGAGGGCAACCCAGGTCCTCCGACCGGCATGCCCGCAGCGAGGAGGAACGGCTCGTGAGCCAGTACGTCAGCAGGCTCGGGCGTCGCTCACCGGCGGCCTCCCCGCGGCTGAGGCTGAACCGAAAGCCTCGCCGCGTCGCCATGCTCTCCGTGCACACCTCACCGCTCCACCAGCCCGGCACCGGCGACGCCGGAGGCATGAACGTCTACATCGTGGAGCTGGCGCAGCGCCTCGCCGCCATCAACATCGAGGTCGAGATCTTCACCCGGGCGACCACCGCCGCCCTCCCGCCCGCCGTCGAACTGGCCCCCGGCGTCCTCGTCCGGCACGTCGACGCGGGCCCGTACGAGGGGCTGGCCAAGGAGGAGCTGCCCGCCCAGCTCTGCGCCTTCACGCACGGAGTGATGCAGGCCTGGGCCGGTCACCGCCCCGGCCACTACGACCTCGTGCACTCCCACTACTGGCTCTCCGGCCACGTCGGCTGGCTCGCCGCCCAGCGCTGGGGCGCGCCCCTGGTGCACGCCATGCACACCATGGCCAAGGTCAAGAACGCCAACCTGGCCGACGGCGACACCCCCGAACCGGCCGCCCGCGTCATCGGCGAGACCCAGATCGTCGCCGCCTCGGACCGGCTGATCGCCAACACGGCGGAGGAGGCCGACGAACTCGTCCGCCACTACGCCGCCGACCCCGACAAGGTCGCAGTGGTCCATCCCGGCGTGAACCTGGAGCGGTTCCGCCCCTTCCCCAAGGGCCGCGTGCCCGGCCCGGGACAGCACGGCAACGCCCGCGCCGCCGCCCGCGCCCGCCTCGGCCTGCCCCAGGACGCGCTGATCCCGCTCTTCGCGGGCCGCATACAGCCCCTGAAGGCGCCGGACATCCTGCTGCGCGCCGTCGCCGTCCTCCTCGACGAACGCCCCGAGCTGCGCTCCCGCATCGTCGTCCCCGTCGTCGGCGGCCCCAGCGGCAGCGGCCTCGCCAAGCCGGAGGGCCTGCAGAAACTCGCCGCGCGGCTCGGCATCGCCGACGTCGTACGCTTCCGCCCGCCCGTCGGCCAGGAACAGCTCGCCGACTGGTTCCGGGCCGCGTCCCTGCTGGTCATGCCGTCGTACAGCGAATCCTTCGGCCTGGTGGCCATAGAGGCCCAGGCGGCCGGTACGCCGGTGCTCGCCGCCGCGGTCGGCGGCCTCCCGGTCGCCGTGCGCGACGGACACACCGGCCGCCTCGTCCACGGCCACGATCCCGCGGAGTACGCGCGCGTGCTGCGCGATTTCGCCGACAACCCCGAGCTGACGCCCCGCATGGGCGACGCCGCCGCCCGGCACGCCCAGTCCTTCGGCTGGGACAGCGCCGCCGCGACCACCGCCGACGTCTACACGGCCGCGATCCAGTCGCACCGCCGTCGCGTACGCTCGCACCATGGCTGAGGCACCACAGCAGAAGGCAGCGCAGGTCCTCGAGGAGACGCTGAAGGACGCCGAGCTGGAGTGGGAGAGCCCCGAGCCCGGCACCTACGTCGTCAAGCTCCCCGGCACCCGCAAGCTGTCGACGACGGTCTCCCTCCTCGTGGGCCGGCACTCGCTCTCCCTCAACGCCTTCGTCGTCCGCCACCCCGACGAGAACGAACCGGCCGTCCACCGCTGGCTGCTGGAACGCAACCTCAAGCTGTACGGCGTCGGTTACGCCGTCGACCGCCTCGGCGACGTCTACGTCACGGCGAAACTCCCCCTGGCCGCCGTCACCCCCGACGAGATCGACCGCCTCCTCGGCCAGGTCCTGGAGGCCGCGGACGGCGCCTTCAACACCCTGCTGGAGCTGGGCTTCGCCTCGGCCATCCGCAAGGAGTACGAGTGGCGCACCGCGCGCGGGGAGTCGACGCGGAACCTGGAGGCGTTCCAGCACCTGATCGAGCGCTCCGGCGACTGATCGGGCGCTCCGGCGACTGATCGGACGCTGTGGGACGGCTGATCGGCGTCAGGTCCGGGCGCCGCTCGCCCGGTACCGCCCCGGCGTGACCCCCACCAACCGCTTGAAGTGCCGGGTCAGATGGGCCTGGTCGTAGAACCCGGTGGCGCCCGCCACGTCCGCCGGGGCCTGTCCCGCCAGCAGCAGCCGCCGGGCCCGGTCGACCCGCCGGGACATCAGGTACTGGTGCGGCGCGATGCCGTACGCGCGGCTGAACGCCCGTACGAGGTGCGCCGGATGCGCGGGCACGAGCGCGGCCGCCTCCTCCAGCCCGATCCCCGGGACGACCCGCTCGTCGAGCAGCTCCCGCAGCCGCCGGGCGAGCACGGGGTCCCGGCGGGCACCGGGTGCGCCGGTCCCGGGCCGCAGATGGTCGCGCAGCCGGTCGCCGATCAGGGTCAGCCGGCTCTCCGCCTCCAGCTCGTCGCCCGGCAGCGTGAGCGCGGCGTGCAACTGCCCGACCCGCCGCCGCAGCACCGGGTCCCGCAGGTCGGGCGCGTCCACCGCCGGTCCGATCAGCTCGTCGCCCAGCCGGGATGCGTCCAGGTACAGGACGCGCTTGCGGAAGCCGTCCGGGGTCGCGGGGGAGCCGTTGTGCGGCACGTGCGGCGGCAGCAGCGACACCGTGTCGTGCGGGGTGCCGTGCTCGTGCCGGTCCAGCTCGTACCGTACGGCGCCGTCGTCGACGATGAGCAGCGTCCAGGCGTCGTGGACGTGCATCGGATAGGCGTACTCGGTGTAGTGGGCGTGGAAGACCTCGACGACGCCCGGAACGCGGGGCCGCCAGGCGGAGACGCTCCGCCGGGTGCTCAGCGTGCTGCTCCGCTGGTCGTTGCGCTGGCCGGCCATGCAAAAAACGTACAAGACCGGACGGGGCACGGGTCGGCAGTCTCACGGTATGAGCACGCACGAAGCAGCCCCTGAAGCAGCCCCCCACGCTCCCGGGGCCGAGACCCCCGTCCGCTTCGACACCAAGATCGCCGTACTGCTGCGCGAGGACCTGGAGACCTGGCAGCGCCTCAACGTCACGGCGTTCCTGGTCAGCGGCCTGGGCAAGCAGTTCCCCGAGGTGATCGGGGAGCCCTACGAGGACGCGGACGCCGTCGGCTACCTGCCGATGTTCCGCCAGCCGGTGCTGGTCTTCGAAGGCACGAAGGAGACGCTGACGACCGCGCACGCGCGCGCACTGTCCCGCGCCCTGCCCCGCGCCCTCTTCACCTCCGACCTCTTCACCACGGGCAACGACCGCGACAACCGCGCGGCGGTACGGGCGGTGGCGACGGCGGACCTGGACCTGGTGGGTCTCGCGGTGTACGGCCCGAAGAACGCGGTGGACAAGGTGCTGAAGGGGGCGCGGATGCACCCGTGAGCGAGCGGCGGGACCATACGGCGTCGCCGTCGGATCAGACGGCGCCGGCGTCGGCGTCGACCCGGGCTGCGGGGGCGACGGACGACTCCTGGGCAACCGGTCCCTCGTCGGCGTCGTCCGGCAGGCCCCGCATGAGCCCCCAGTACCCGGCCGCCGCCACCGTGCCGACGACGGCGCAGATGCCCCACAGCCACTCGGCGCCCCAGTGGTCGATGACGAACCCGGACATCAGGGGGGCGACGAGGGCGGCGACCGCCCAGGACATGGAGTACATCCCCTGGTACCGCCCGCGCCCGTGCAGGGGCGACAGCCGGACCACGAGACCGGTCTGCGTCGGCGCGTTGACGACCTCGGCCAGCGTCCACACGCACACGGTGAGGGCGAACACCGCGACCGACCCGGCGAAGGCGGTGAGCCCGAACCCGTACCCGGCCAGCAACGCCGAGCCGATGAGCAGCAGCCGCGGATCACGGTGCTGGATGAACCGCGTGACGGGAATCTGCAGCACGACGATCAGCACACCGTTGACGGCGATCGCCATGCCGAAGTCGGCGGGCGTGAACCCGGCCTCGCCCATGGCGACGGGCAGCCCGACGTAGGCCTGCTGAAAGATCAGCGCGATGAGGAAGGACAGCCCGACGACCCCCATGTACCGCCCGTCGCGCAGCACGGTCCCCAGCGAGACGGGCACCGCGTCCCCGCCGCCGGACGTGTCGTCGGCGTGCTCCTTGGGCCGCGACTCGGGCAGCTTCACGAAGACGAGCACGGCGCACACCAGCGTCATACCGGCCTCGATCATGAACCCGGCGAGATAGCTGTACTCGGCGATGAACCCGGCCGCCATGGAGGAGATCGCGAAGCCGAGGTTGATCGCCCAGTAGTTGAGCGAGAACGCCCGGATACGGTCCTCGGGCCGCACGATGTCCGCCATCATCGCCTGCACCGCCGGCCGGGAGGCGTTGCTCGCCATGCCGACCAGGAAGGCGACGGCGGCGATGGCCACCGGATCCCGCATGAAGCCGAGCAGCGCGACCGACAGCGCGGTGGAGGTCTGCGCGACCAGCAGCGTGGGCCGTCGCCCCAGCCGGTCGGTCATCACCCCGGCGCCCAGCGAGGACACCACCCCGCCGAGCCCGTGCAGGGCGGCGACCAGACCGGCGTACGAGGCGGAGTAGCCGCGGTCGATGGTCAGGTACAGCGCCATGAAGGTCGCGACGAAGGCACCGAGCCGGTTGACCAGGGTGCTGGTCCACAGCCACCAGAACTCGCGGGGGAGCCCGGAGACGGTCTCGCGTGCGGCACGTCTGAGTCCGACGACTGACATGGATCCCCCCGAGGTGGCTGAGGCTGCGGCTGTAAGCGGCTAGTGCGGTGAGCACAACTTACGAACGCCTCACTCGGGGAAGCCATTCAATTAACACTTCCCGTCAACCGTCCGCCCACCGGGCGCACGCGCGGGGGGTCCGGGCCTTGGATTACGCTCAGGAGCATGGCCGACGCACCGTACAAGCTGATCCTCCTCCGCCACGGCGAGAGCGAGTGGAACGAGAAGAACCTGTTCACCGGCTGGGTGGACGTCAACCTCACCCCGAAGGGCGAGAAGGAGGCGACGCGCGGCGGCGAGCTGCTCAAGGACGCCGGCCTGCTGCCCGACGTGGTCCACACGTCCGTCCAGAAGCGCGCGATCCGCACGGCCCAGCTCGCGCTGGAGGCCGCCGACCGCCACTGGATCCCGGTCCACCGCCACTGGCGCCTGAACGAGCGCCACTACGGCGCCCTCCAGGGCAAGGACAAGGCGCAGACCCTCGCGGAGTTCGGCGAGGAGCAGTTCATGCTGTGGCGCCGCTCCTACGACACCCCGCCGCCCGCGCTGGACCGCGACGCCGAGTACTCCCAGTTCTCCGACCCGCGCTACGCGATGCTCCCGCCGGAGCTGCGCCCGCAGACGGAGTGCCTGAAGGACGTCGTCGGCCGGATGCTCCCGTACTGGTTCGACGCGATCGTCCCCGACCTCCTCACCGGCCGCACGGTCCTGGTCGCCGCCCACGGCAACTCCCTCCGCGCCCTCGTCAAGCACCTCGACGGCGTCTCCGACGCGGACATCGCGGGCCTGAACATCCCGACGGGCATCCCGCTGTCCTACGAACTGAACGCCGAGTTCAAGCCCCTGAACCCCGGCGGCACGTACCTCGACCCGGACGCGGCCGCGGCGGCGATCGAGGCCGTGAAGAACCAGGGCAAGAAGAAGTAGGCGCCCGCGATCAGCCCCCTGCCTGCGGGTTCTCCGCCGGGCAGGGGGCTTTTTGCTCTCCCTGGTCCCCTTCGGGCCCCCGGCCGCCCCGTTGGCGATCACCCGGTACCAGACCTCTTCCGCCCGCTGCCGTAGAAGCCGACCCCGTACTCGTCACGGCCGCAGACGAAAACCGTCTGGGCGCTCTGGAACCGGACTCCGCTCCCGGTGCTCAGTGAGGAGCGGTATCGGCCGGGGGTCCTGCTCCCAGGAGCGCAAGGAGCCCGGGGAATCTCTTCTCGATGTCCGCGCGTCGTAGCCTGACGCCCTTGCGGTTGCCGTAGTCGATCTCGTCAATGAGACCTGCCTCGCGCAGGACCCGGAAGTGGTGGGTCTGGGTCTGCTTCGAGATCGGAAGATCGAACGAGTTGCAGCCCCGCTCGCTGTCGCTGCGGTCGGTGGCCAGCTCCGTCATCACCGAACGACGGTGCTCGTCGGCGAGGGCGCGAAACACCGTGCCCAGATCGAGCGCATCGGCCTCCGGGCCGACCAGGTTCCTCTCGGCCACTCGGCACCTCCCTCAGGTACGACTTGCATCATACCTGAAGGCCATGCTTCCCTGAGGTACGAAATTGATCGTACCTTGGCCCGGTTGCACCGCCCCGTGCCGCCGCGCCCTGAGACCCGGCCCCGGCACTCGCCGGGGACCTGGTCATCGACACTCCGAGAGGTCATCGTCATGAAGAAGCCCGAGGTGCTGATAGTCGGTGCCGGAATCGCAGGGCCCGCACTCGCGTACTGGCTCTCCCGGAATGGCTACCGGCCAACGGTCGTCGAACATGCCCGGCAGCTGCGCTCCGGTGGTAGCGCGATCGTCGTGAAGGGGCCCGCGATCCCCGTCGCCGACCGCATGGGCATCCTCCCGCAGCTCCGCGAGCTCGCCACCCGCAATCGGTCCCTGACCCTGCTCGACCCCGGCGGCAGGCGCATCCTGCAACTCCCGCTCACCTCGGACAAGGCTCCGACCGTCGAGGTGACCCGGGCCGACCTGTCCGAGGTGCTCCACCGGTCGGCGCAGACCGAGGCCGAGTTCTTGTTCGACGACACGGTCACCGCTCTCGACCAGGACGAAGACGGGGTGGACGTCACCTTCCGGCGGTCCGCGCCACGGCGCTTCGACTTGATAGTCGGTGCCGACGGGATGCACTCCACCGTACGGCGCCTGGTATTCGGCCCCGAACGGCAGTTCGCGCACGACCTGGGCCTGTACGGCGCGACCGTCCCGCTGGAACCCGACGCCGTCGAGGACCCGAGCGAGATGACGATGCTGACCGTGCCGAACCGGATGCTGGTCCTCCACCCCTCACGGACCACCCCGCTCGCGATCTTCACCTTCCGGGCCGCGCAGCCGGCGCCCCACGACCGCAAGAACATCGCCCTTCACAAGCAGACCGTGGCCGACGCCTACGCCGATGTGCGGTGGCGGGCACCGGAACTCGTGGCGGCGTTCCTCGACCACCCGGCTCCGTTCTTCGACCCCCTGTCCAGCGTCCGGGTGCCCTCGTGGTCCCGCGGACGGGTCGTACTGCTCGGGGACGCGGCGGCGGCGACGGCCCTGCTGGGTGACGGGTCCAGCATGGCGATGGCGGGCGCGTACGCTCTCGCAGAAGAGCTCGCCGCCCATCCCGGTGATCACGCCCGCGCCTTCGCCGCCTACGAGTCGCGGCTCCGCCGTGAGGTAGGCCCGCGGCAGCGACGCGTCGGTCTGCTCTCCGGGCTCATGGTGCCCCGCACCCGGCCGGGCCTCGCGGTGCGCAACGCGGTGGGCCGCGCGGTCGGTCGCACGAACCGGATCACCTCTCGCGAAGCCGCGAACCGGTAGACCGGGTCCGCACCGACCGGCCACCGGACGGCGCGCAGCTCCACGGTAGCTCTCAGCCGGGTCGGCGCCGCCACACCCACCGTTCCCGGCGCTCGCCACGACATGGGGACTGCCGGTGACTACGCCCCCGCGACGCGGAGGTGAAGTGCTGGGCGCGGTCAGGCGTATCACGGCGGCGACGGCAGCATCCCGGCGACTTCCGCGGCCTGGGTCTCACGCTGCGGCAAGGTCGGCACAACAGCACCCACGCCAGGATCCGCTGCCTCGGCGAGCAAACCACCTCAAAGATCACTTCGTTGGAAGTTCCTGCAGTTCGGCCTCGCCCCACTCCCGGATGACAAGCTCGTCGCCTACCGACAGCTTCCCCGGCGTGATCACGGAGAACTTCGCGCCGAACACCACGCCGCCGCTTGCCGCCCGCCGGTAGCTCGCGAGTGTGCGCAGTGGTTCCGGCCCCCGCCTTGCTCCGGCCTCCTGGTCAACCAGAGTGACGGCACAGCGCACCGCGAGCTTGGCATAGCCCAACTCGGCACCGCCGATGGAGATGCGGCGTGCGCGGTCCTCGGCGTGCGGTAGGGCTGCCGGGTCGCAGCCGCTGTCGTAGTCGTGCACCTCGTGGCTGTCGACCACGATGTTCGGGCGGAAGCGGTTCATCGGCAGGATCGGGGCACCGCGTTCAGTCATCCGCCGGTTGAGGAGGGCGAGGGAGGCGCGGGACAGGAGGTGAACCGCACTGCTGTCGGCGTAGCCGGACGGGCCTGAGGTCAGGCCGTTGGCGATCCGGTTGTGCTCGGGCGGCACGCGGACCAGGCGGCTGGGGGTGCCGAGGAACTCCGACAGCCAGGCGGCGGCTTCGTCACCCTGGTCGATGCCCTGGTAAGCGGTGCCGAACAGATCGACGTCGCGGCGCGGCGCGGAGGTCGTCACGTCGAGGCACAGCGTGCCGAAGCGGCCCGTGTCGTCGGCCGCGTCAAGCGTGAGGCGCGTGCCGTCGGTGCTGACGGCGGGCCGGATCAGGGCGAGGCGGGGATGCCGGCGTTGCGTGCGGAAGATTCCGTCCTCGCTGATGACCATGAAGCTGCGGTCGTGGGCGAGGCCCGCCGGCGTCAGGAGCGCGTCGCTCATCGACGTGCCCGCACAGCCCTTGACGGGATAGCGGATCAGATCCACGACGTAGGTCATGCGTCGCCCCCTCGGTCCGCGACCAGAGTAGGACGTACGCCGTAAGCGCGTGGCGTCTCCGGACGGCAGCGGCGCGGGTGACGCTCCGGGTGCGGAGGGTATCCGTGTGTGATTCGCTGGGATGTGCAACTGTCGCTCACGATGCGAGGACGGATCACATGAGTGCAGGTGAAGAAGCTCGCGCCAGGCTCCAGCAGATGCGCGACAAGGCCCAGGAGTTGAAGGACGCCTCGGAGCGGGCCGGCGACCCCGACGAGCGGAAGAGGCTCCAGGAGAAGGCCCGAAGGCTGCAGAGCCAGAGCGAAGAGGAAAGCATGGAGCGGGGCGGAGACATCTATCCCTCGCAGTGAGGAAGCGACGGCACCAGCGGTGCACGTCGGGACATGGGCTATGTTCTGGAGCCATGACTACCGGGACGGCTTCGCGCCACACACGGATTGGTGACCCGGTGCTCCTCTGAGTACCGCGCGGGCTCCGCCTCCGTCGTGTTGATCACAAGCTCGACACATCAACCACGACAGGAGACTTCATGCCCACCAAGACGCTGCAGATCCCGACCGCGGACGGACAGGCCGACGCGTTCGCCGCCTTCCCCGGCGGTGGGGAGCGGCACCCGGGGGTGCTGATGTACGCGGACGGCTTCGGGATCCGGCCCGCGCTGCGGGAGATGGCCCGCGAACTGGCCGGGCACGGGTACTACGTGCTCGTGCCCAACTTCTTCTACCGGCACGGCCCGGCGCCGGTCATCGAGCTTCCCGAGTACATCGGAGAAGAGGCCCGGGGTGCGGTGTTCGCCCAGCTGATGCCCTTGATCGAGGCGCACACCGCGGAGCGGGTGCTGCGCGATGCCGACGCCTACCTCACCTTCCTCACCGCTCAGCCCGAGGTCGGTCCTGGACCGGTCGCGGTGACCGGCTACTGCATCGGCGGCCTCCTGGCGACGCGCACCGCAGTGGCCCACCCGGGCCAGGTGGCCGCCCTCGCCGCATTCCACGCTCCCGTGGGAGCCGACGGACCCGACAGCCTCGCCAAGCTCACCGCCGAGGTCCACTTCGGCCACGCCGAGAGCGACTTGACGCCCGAGGGCCTCGGCGAGCTCAACCAGGCCTTGGACACGGCGGGTGTCGGCTACACCTCGGAGATCTACCCCGGCACCGTCCACGGCTTCACCATGTCCGACACCGACTCCTTCGACGCCGCCGCGCTGCGGCTCCACTGGGACCGCCTGCTGCCGCTTCTCGGCCGCACCCTGGATCGTGGTGGGGATCTCGGTCGCTCGCGTCGTTGACGGGTGCGCGGTCGGTGCTGACAGGCTCGGTTCGACTCTTCGGCCGGGAGCCTCAGGGCCCTGTCGTGGCATACAGCGTGTGCAGGTCGATCAGACGTACGTCCGGTGAGGTGGCGGCGGCGTGACGGGCCTCGGGGGTGAAGCCGGCGCCGCTGAAGCAGAGGAGCTGGGTGTGGCTGGTGTCGTAGCGAGAGGTTCGGGCGATGATGGCCCGGATGTGACGCAGCCGGTCGATGTGGGCGATGCCCATCGTGTCGTTCCACTTGGCCTCGCCGATCGCCAGGAGTGGGGCCTTGGCCCCGTCGGCGACTCCGACGACGGCGACGTCGACCTCGTGAGACGTGCGCGCCGACGGGTCGCTCACGACGCCCTGGCCGACGTGGGCGGCAAGGCCGCCGAGAAGGTCGGGGTCGGCGTGGTGCAGTGCCCACTCGCGGCAGACCTGTTCGAAGTGGGGGCCGAGGATGTTGGCCACGAAGCGGCGGCGGCTGGCCTGCCAGACCCTGGCGGCGCTTCCGGGGCGTTCCAGCTGGGGCCAGACCGGTCGCATCACCGCGTGGTAGAAGGCGATCAGGGGCTCGGAGATGCGATATGTGGAGCGGTTGGCGCGGAAGACGTCGGCTTCGCGCCGGAGCAGACCGGAGTCCTCCAGGACGTTGATCGGGTGGGCGATGTCGGTGGCCTTGCGTTCCAGGTAGCCGGCCATGCCGCCACGCGTGGTGTTGCCCTCTGCCACCGCACCGAGCACGGAGAGGTAGAGCGCGGTGTCGCGCAGGTCGGGTTCCTCGGCGAGCAGGTAACGGGCCTCACGGAAGAGTGGGGTCTCCGGGTTCAGCACGGTGCGGATGACCCAGTCGTCGAAGTCGTCCGGCCCGGACGGGCTGTCGCCGCGCGCGAATTCCCGCCGGTATGCGGGGGTGCCGCCCACGACAGCGTGCACCTGCAGAGCCAGTCGGGGATCGTCGATCCCCCAGAACCGCGCTGCCAGCCGGTGGTCGAGGGAACGAACCACGAGTTCCAGGCCTGCCCGGCCGCGCAGTGGAGCGTTTCCGGACAGCAGGCGGCCCATGAACGACAGTGCCGAGCCGCAGAGCAGTAGACGGGCGCGGGAGCCGACGCGCTGCTCCCGCAGTGGCCGGAGCGCGTGCTGAATGATCGACGGCAGTTCCGGGTTGGCCTTGGCCAGGTAGGGAAATTCGTCGATCACCACCGGCACCGGTCGGTCGGTGCCCAGAGCCAGCAGGGCGTCCACCGCCTCGTGCCAGTCGGCGAAGTGGTACGGGCTGACGGGACGGTCGTGTGCCGTGAGGGCGGTGCTCAGCCGGCGCAGGGACTCGGCGTCGGCTGCCTCTGTCGCGCCGAAGTAGAAACCGCCTGCCGCTTCGCAGACCGCCTCCAGTAGGAAGGTCTTCCCCTGGCGCCTCCTTCCGGAGACGACCCCCAGGGTCGCGCCCGGTTGGGTGTCGGTGACGAACCGGGTCAGAGCCGCCCACTCGTGGTCGCGGTCGAACATGTCGAGGGGCTTTTCCACGCGGCGACCTCATGATATAGGAGTGTGCTTTTATAAACTGTACTCCTACAAAATGCGCCTCCGACGTCTCCCGGACGACGAGGGGCGCGCGGTCGGCGCTGGCAGGTCTCGCTCTTGGCCATCGACGAAGCCCGGCCGTCGGTTGGGTCCCGGGCTGTTCCCGGGCCGCCCCCAGACAGAACCGGGGATGCAGCCGCACTGCAGAGCTGGGCACCTCGGATGCCGACCGCGCGTCCGCGACCCTAGCCGTCGCCACTGACAACGGCCTGCTCATGAGGAGCCGGCGGGGAGCCTCCAAGCAGACGGTGCCAGGCTGCGTACGACGTCGAACTCGTTGCCCTCGGGGTCGGCCATGACCACCCAGCTCCGGCCCGGGCCCTGGCCCACGTCGACCTTGGTGGCGCCGAGGGCGAGGAGCCTGGACGCCTCGTCTTCGGTGCTGCTGTCGATCGGGCTGACGTCGAGGTGGAGGCGGTTCTTCACGGTCTTGCCCTCGGGGACCTGGATGAAGACGAGGGTGGGCGGCATCTGGCGGGTCCGGACCCCCTCGACCGTCGGCTCCCAGGAGCCGATCTCGACCTTGCCCTCGCCCCGGTCGATCACCTTGAAGTCCAGCACCGCGCACCAGAAGGCGGCGAGCCGCTCCGGATCGTGGCAGTCGAGGACCAACTCCGTGAACCTACTGGTCATTTCTCCCCCAGGCAGTGCGGACGGGCGCTCAGCCTATGGGGCGGCCTCTACCGCCATCGAGCCCACTTTCAGTTCCCGGCGTCCGGCCCACCGGATTCGTGCTCCTCGGCGACCGCGTACCCGGGCACCGACGGCCACCGCACCGTCAGCACCACGGTCTCCTCCTCTGCGTACCAGGAGTGGTCGACGCCCCTGCCCCACACGACGTAGTCGCCCTGTTCGGCCAGTACGACGCTGCGGCCGGGGAAGTCGACCCGGAAGCGTCCGCTGATGAGGACCTGCAGCGCGGTGCGGTCCTCGCCGGTGACCCAGTGGGCGCGCTCGTCCCCCTTCGGATGGACGCCCCACTTGATCTCGACGTCCTCGCTGTGCCGGGGGTCGGAGGCGTCCTTGAAGTGCCCCAGCAGCCATCCCCGGTCCAGTGCCGCGTCCTTGCCCGCGTTGCCCACGTACACGCCGTCCGTCATGCTTCCGGAAGCTAGCAGTGGAAAACCCTTCGCCCCCGACCGACCCTCCAGGTACGGTCACCGGCGCGTTCGTAGCGGTGTTTCCCACGTCGAAAGCAGGTTTCGTCCATGGCATGTCGTATCGGTGAGCTCGTGCTCGGTTGCCACGACCCCGAGGTGCTGGCGCGGTTCTGGTGCGAGGTGCTGGACTTCGTCGTGCTCGACCGTGAGGGCAACGAGTACTTCGAGATCGGGGCGCGCGACGGGTTCGGCGGGTCGCAGCCGACGATCATCCTGAGCCGCCGGGACGAGCCGGAGCCCGGCAAGTCCCGGCTGCACATCGACCTCAACGCCACCGACCGCGATCAGGACGCCGAACTCGAGCGCCTGCTGAAGCTCGGGGCGCGGCTGGCGGACATCGGACAGACCGGCGAGGAGCAGTGGCACGTCCTCGCCGATCCCGAGGGCAATGAGTTCTGTCTGCTCAAGGCCCGAATCCGCCCGCTGTGAGTGGCCGGCTCGTCACGCCGGTTCCACCGGGAGCCACAGTTCCGTCGTCGCCGTCGTGAAGTCGTCCGCGCGGTCCAGGACGGAGACGATCGACGGGCCCGGGCGCAGGCGCCACGGGTTGGAGGGGAACCACTCGGACGCCGTGGCCGCCCAGGTGGTCTGGAGGGCGTCCGGATAGGGGCCCGAGCTGCGGAAGACCGCCCACGTGCCCGCCGCAACCTCGATGGCGTCGAGGTCGTCGGGGGCCGCGGTGCCGGCGGTGACGGCCACGCCGTGGAGGTAGGTCAGTTCGGTGCCCTCCGGACTGTCCTGGGCCACGTCGTCGCTGACCTGGAGCAGGCCGGCCGGGTCGGTGTCGCCGAGGGACTTCAGGCGGACGTGGGCCTCCTGGGGGAGCGCGGCGATGTGCTGCTGGATGTGCGGGTTGACGCCCTCGTGGATGAGGGGGACGCGGGTCGCGTGGCCGATCAGGCGGAACGCGGGGCGGTCGGTGAAGCGGGTGTCCATGGGGGTGCTCCCTTCGACGGTCAGGCGGAACCTGAGCTGCGGCTGTGTCCGAAGGGGGCCGCCGTCACGGCGTACGTCGCGCGGGGCGACGCCGTGGACCGACCGGAACGCGCGTCCGAACGCCTCCGTGGAGCCGTAGCCGTACCGGACGGCGATGCCCAGCAGGTCGTCCCCGCTCCGTACGACGTCGGCGGCGGCGACGGTCATACGGCGCCGGCGGACGTACTCCGACAGCGGCATGCCCGCCAGCGACGAGAACATCCGGCGCAGGTGGTACTCGGTGGTGCCGAGCCTCGCGGCCAGCGCGGGGACGTCCGGCTCCTCGCCGAGGTGCTCCTCGACCAGGTCGACCAGGCGGTTCAGTGCCGAGATCATGCGGCCTCCCTTCGGCATCCACCGTGGCAGGGGGCACATCGGCGGCGCCCGATCGCAGCGGTCCGGTTCGGTCAGGCGGGCACCTGCACCGCGGGCTGGTCCGGCCACGTGAAGGCGTATCCGGGGTCGCCCCCGCGGGACAGGCGTACGTAGCGGAGCAGCTCGCGGACGATTCCCGCGTTGCCCATCGCCCAGCCGAGCTGGGGTTCGAGCTCGGCCGGCGTGGACCGGAAGTCGACGTTGGACCAGTGGGCGCCCTCGCGGTCCCGGGTGGCGCGGGCGGTCAGGTCCGTGACCAGGACGTCGGCGAAGTCGAACGCGTCCCGCTGCTCGGCGATCCGGTCGCAGGCCAGGGCCAGGACGCCCGCGGTGCCGCAGCAGCGGCCGTTGTTGTCCCAGAAGCCGGGGCGCAGTCGCCGGGGGAGACCGGAGTGGGTGACCGTGTGCCAGCAGCGGTCGGCCAGGGCGGTCCAGGCGGGGTCGGACGTGACCTCGCGCAGGGTGCGGAAGAGCTGGGCGTCGCCGGAGGGGCCGTGGCACCAGCCGTAGCTGACCGGGTCGATCAGGTCCGGGAGGAACTGCGGGGTGGAGTGCGGGGCCAGGAAGCCGTCGGGGCCGGCGGAGTCGCGGGAGACGACGTCGGCCACGGCGGTCAGCGCCAGGTCGAGCAGGTCCTCGCGGCCGGTGGCGCCGCCGACGCGGGCGAGGGCCAGGGCGATGCCGAGGGTGCCGTGCGAGACGTGGTGCAGGCGGGAGTCGGTGTCCGGGCGGTGCGGCCAGTGGACGCCGTGCGCGGTCTGCTCCGCCGTACGCAGGTACGGCTCCATGGCCAGGACGGCCAGGTCGGGGTCGCCGGCCAGCAGGGCGCCCAGGCCGATGCCCGCGTTGCCGCCCATCAGCTCGAAGAGTGCGCCCCAGCGCGTGCCGTCGAAGCGGGCGCGGACCAGGCCGAGGGCGCGGTCGGCGGCCTCGCCCGCCGCCGGGTCGCCCAGTTCGGCGTGGACCGTCCGCAGGACCAGGGCGATTCCCGTGCGGCCGAAGTACAGGGAGTCGTCCTCCAGGTCGTCGACCCGGGCGGCCAGGTCCCGGGCCGCGCGCAGGGCGGTGTCGGCGTACGCGTCGTCGCCGAAGTGCCGCCAGGCCTCCAGGAGCACGGGGATGTTGCCGGCCGTGCCGTTGTAGAGCATCGGCTCGACGGCGTCCTCCGAGGGCCTGACCGGCCAGGCGAGGCCGCCGTCGGGGGTCTCCCGCGCCGCCCCCGTCAGCCGGCGCAGCCCGTCCACCGCGATGTCCTCGACCTCGTCGACCGCCACGACCGTGGCTCCTGGTGCCGTCATGGGGCCACTCTCGCATCCGCGTCCGGCCCGGAAGCCGACGGACGACGCCGCAGAGGCGGGGGGAGGGGAGGGGGTCAGTGCGCCGTCGTCAGGTGGCCGCGGTTGCCCCGGCGCCCCCGCAGGGCCCGCCACACCGCCCCCAGGGCCAGCGACTGGACCAGCGCCGAGAGCACGATGCCGCCGACGAAGAACCACGTCGGAGCGTCGCCTCCCCAGCCCGCCTCGCCGAGCCAGGCCACGAAGCCGAAGGCCGGGAACGTGAACAGGGCCGGCCAGACCCAGATGAGGGACGCGTCCGGGCCGGTCCCGAAGAGGGGCTGCGCCGCGGCGACCGCCATCGCGCCGCCCACCACGGTGAGGTAGACCGCCGAGGCGCGGTTGGCGAGGGCCAGGCGGACGAGGCTGCGTATGCGGCCGGTTCCGTCGGTCCGGTCGGACCCGTCGGTTCGGCCGGGTCGGGCGTTGTTCGGCTGGGTGCTGTTCATGGGATCCGGGCTCCCCGGGGTGGTGGTCGTGGTCGTGCTCCTGAACCAGGGTCGACCGGGAGCCCGTCCCGGGCCTGAGTACCCGTACTCAGGTTCGGGGTCACGCGGTACCCGCCTACGGGAGGCCTGTCCGGCCTATACCGACAGGGGGACTTCGTGGATCTCGTCCGCCTTGTGGCCCGCGCGTTCGTGCACGCGCTGGACCGCCTCGGCCGACGGCCCTTCGGAGAGGCAGTAGATCGTGCCGGAGGCCGGGTCCGCCCACGCCTGTTCGAAGTGGACGTTCTCGTCCTTCTCCACGGCGAGATCGGCCTGGTGGGCCTGATGCAACTGGTCCGAGGTGATGCCGTGCATCCCACGGTGTACGTCCATGAAGTGAGCCATGGCGTCTCGCACCCCCTTCAGGGTCTCCTTCCAGGGTGCGCCCGTGTGGCGGCCGGGGCGAACCGGCCGCCACACCACTGTCCACCACCTGCCGCGGTCTACCGCGTCAGCCGCACTGACAGGGGCTGCCCGACTGGCAGCCGCAGCCGCAGCCCGAGCCGCAGCCGCAGGCGGCGATCAGTGGGAGGCTGCGGATCTCGGTGGGCTGCCCGGTGGGGCGTTCCTGTGCGGGGTCGGGCTTCGTGCTGGGGGAATCGGCCATGGTTCCTCCTGGAAGCGGGTGCCTGGGACCCGGGTGTATGGGTCCATTGCACGCCCCGAACGGCCGCGCATCAACGGCGCACGGAAGCGAACACGCGCCCCTTTGCGCCGTTGACGCGCGCGGGACTCAGGCCCTCAGGACCTCAGGCCGCCAGACCCTCGGGCTCTCAGGCCGTCAGGCCCCTTCGACCTGCGTCGCCGGCTGGATGTCCGCCTGGAGGTCGTCCGCGTGCTCGCCGGTGACCAGGTAGACCACCCGCTTGGCGACCGAGACCGCGTGGTCGGCGAAGCGCTCGTAGTAGCGGCCCAGCAGCGTGACGTCCACCGCCGTCTCGATGCCGTGCTTCCAGCGGTCGTCCATCAGGTGCTGGAAGAGGGTGCGGTGCAGGAGGTCCATCGCGTCGTCGTCCTGCTCCAGCTGGAGGGCCAGGTCGACGTCCTTGGTGATGATCACCTCGGCGGCCTTCGCCATCAGGCGCTGCGCGAGCTGGCCCATCTCCAGGATGGTCGCGTGCAGGTCGTGCGGCACCGCACGCTCCGGGTAGCGCAGCCGGGCCAGCTTGGCCACGTGCTGGGCCAGGTCGCCCGAACGCTCCAGGTCGGCCGACATCCGCAGCGAGGTCACGACGATGCGCAGGTCCGTCGCCACCGGCTGCTGGCGGGCCAGCAGGGTTATCGCCCGGGCCTCCAGCTGGTGCTGGAGGTCGTCGACCTTCTGGTCGGCCTCGATGACGGCCTCGGCCAGCTTCAGGTCGGAGTCGAGGATCGCGGTCGTGGCGCGTCCGATGGCCGACCCGACCAGCCGGGCCATCTCCACCAGACCGTCACCGATCGAATCAAGTTCCTCGTGGTACGCGTCCCGCATCAGGATTCCCTCTCGTACGTCCGTTTCGGGGGCTCGAAGACGGCCTCGCGCCCCCCGCCGTGCCCCCACGCTTACACGTTCCGGCCTGTACGCGTCCGTTTCCGGCACCTCAAATGAACCGTCCCTGGCTCCAAGGTGAACTCTGGGCGACGAGTGTTCGAGGTCGCACTCCGATGGCTGGGGCGGGACGGTTCGGCGTGCCTAACCTGGAGACATGGACGTGAACGCGGCGGTCGCCGCAGTGGCAGCGATCGCCGGAGTACTCACCGGCGTCATCGCCGTGCTGGCGTTCCGCTGGAGCGAACGGGAGCAGAAGCGCCCCACCCGCACCTCGCTCCACACCGACCCCGTGCTGCCGCCCGGTGTCGACACCGTCCTTTCCGTACTGCGCTCCTCCGCGGTCGTCCTCGACGAGGCCGACGCGGTGGTCAAGGCCAGCTCGGCGGCGTACGCCCTCGGCCTGGTCCGGGGCGGCAGGCTCGCCGTCGAGCCGATGCTGCAGATGGCCAGGGACACCCGGCGGGACGGAGAGATACGGCAGGTCGAGCTGGACCTGCCCCGGCGCGGCAACGGGCGGGGGGAGGCCCTCGCCGTCTCCGCACGCGTCGCGCCCCTCGGGTCGCGGCTGGTGCTGCTGCTGGTCGAGGACCTCACCGAGGCCCGCCGCATCGAGGCCGTACGGCGCGACTTCGTCGCCAACGTGAGCCATGAGCTGAAGACGCCGGTGGGGGCGCTCTCGCTGCTGTCCGAGGCCGTGATGGACGCGGCGGACGACCCGGAGGCCGTGGAGCGGTTCGCCGGGCGGATGCAGATCGAGGCGACCCGGCTGACGAACCTGGTGCAGGAGCTCATCGACCTGTCCCGGGTGCAGAACGACGACCCCCTCGACGACGCCGAGCCCGTCCGGGTGGACGAGCTGGTCGCCGAGGCCATCGACCGCTGCCGGCACGCGGCCGGCACCAAGCAGATCACCATGGCCGCCGGAGGCACGGCGGATCTGCACGTGCGCGGCAACCGCGGCCAGCTCGCCGCAGCCCTCGGCAACCTCGTCGAGAACGCCGTCAACTACTCGCCGGCCCGCACCCGCGTCGGCATAGCCGCCCGCCGCGTCGCCGCCCCCGGCGGCGACCTGATCGAGATCGCCGTGACCGACCAGGGCATCGGCATCTCGGAGAAGGACAAGGAGCGCGTCTTCGAGCGCTTCTACCGCGTGGACCCGGCCCGCTCACGGGCCACCGGAGGCACCGGCCTGGGTCTCGCGATCGTCAAGCACGTGGTCGCCTCGCACGGCGGGGAGGTCACGGTGTGGAGCGCCGAAGGCCAGGGCTCCACCTTCACCCTGCGACTGCCGGAGGCGGGCCTCGCCCGCGACCGCGCGCAGCGCCGGTCCGACCACGCCGGGCTCAGCGACGAGACCGAGCGGTCGTCCTCATCCCCCCATTCCTCGCATTCCCCGCATTCTCAGCATTCCCCCCATACATCCGCGTACGAAACGTTTCCCGCCCCGGAGGTCCTTCCGTGACCCGTGTGCTCGTCGTCGAGGACGAGGAGTCCTTCTCCGACGCCCTGTCGTACATGCTCCGCAAGGAGGGCTTCGAGGTCGCCATCGCGACCACCGGCCCCGACGGACTCGACGAGTTCGAGCGCAACGGCGCCGACCTCGTGCTACTCGACCTGATGCTGCCCGGCCTGCCGGGCACCGAGGTCTGCCGCCAGCTGCGCGGCCGCTCGAACGTTCCCGTGATCATGGTGACCGCCAAGGACAGCGAGATCGACAAGGTCGTCGGGCTGGAGATAGGGGCCGACGACTACGTCACCAAGCCCTTCTCCTCCCGCGAGCTGGTCGCCCGCATCCGTGCCGTACTGCGGCGCCGCGGCGAGCCGGAGGAGGTCGCCCCCGCCGCCCTGGAGGCCGGGCCCGTCCGCATGGACGTGGACCGGCACGTGGTGACCGTGGGCGGCACCAAGGTCGACCTGCCGCTGAAGGAGTTCGACCTGCTGGAGATGCTGCTGCGCAACGCGGGCCGGGTGCTGACCCGCATGCAGCTGATCGACCGGGTCTGGGGCGCCGACTACGTCGGTGACACCAAGACCCTCGACGTCCACGTCAAGCGGCTGCGCGCCAAGATCGAGCCCGACCCGGGCGCGCCGCGGTACCTGGTGACGGTGCGCGGACTGGGGTACAAGTTCGAGCCGTAGGCCGGCCCGTCGGCCGCCCGACCGGGGCGGTCCCACGGACACGACGAAGGGCGGGACCTCACGGAGAGGTCCCGCCCTTCGGTCGTACGCCGGTGCGTCCGTACGGTGCGTCCGTACGGTGCTCAGTGGCCGGCTTCGGTGCCCGTACCGGTCTCGGTCTCGGTGCCGGTGCCCGTGCCGGTCTCGTCCGCGTCGCCGGTGGCCCCACCGGTGGACTCGTCCGTCCCGGGGGCCGTCTCGCCGTCCGCCGGGGTGCCCGAGGCCTCGCCGTCGGCCGGTTCGCCCGAGGTCTCCGCGGAGGCCTCCCCGGAGGGCTGCGCGGAGGCGCCCGGGGCCGCCGGGGTCTCGCTCGGGCCCCACTCGGCGAAGAAGCTCTCGGCGGGGACGACGAACGCGCGCAGGCTCACGGCGCCGGTCTCGCTGAAGTTGAAGGTGATCTTCTGTGCGTTGCCGTCCTGGACCGCCTCGCGGCTGCTGGGCAGGACCGCGGCGGCGTTGTCCTTGCCGCCGAGGATCAGGCGGCCGCCGGCCGGGACGGTCAGGTCGCCCTTCTCGCCCTTGGCGGGCTTCAGCTCGGCGGACTTGTCGGTACCGGCCACGGTGACGGACTCGAGGGTCTGGTCCTTGTCACCGCTGTTGAACAGGGTGGCGGAGACCACGGCCGGGCCGGTCGACTCCAGGTCGGGCTGGGTGATGACGACCGCGTTCTGGACCTTGATGTCGCCCACGGACGTCGCAGCGTTGTCCGGCTTGATCTCCAGCGTCTGGGCGTTGTGACCGGCGCCGCACGCGGCGAGCGAGGCGATCGAGAACGCGATGGCGGCGGCGGCGAGGGCACCGCGTCGAAGGCTGCTGCTCACGGCGGCGGCAACTCCTTGGACTCGAGCGGGGTGGCGGCAACGGATAAAGCCGCCCTAAGTGGCTGTCAGCGGCCTCAGGCTACCGAGCCGTTGTTGAGCCGCCGCACCCGACCCTCCCCGAAGACATCCGGCTTCGCTCGGCAGGCGGTAGGCGCCCGGGGCGGCACGGGCGCCGTCCCCGCGCGGTCGGGGCGCCGGCAGGTGTTGTTCCGGTGGGCCGTTTAGCGGCTCGTACTCGTCCGACATTCAGCTATGAAGCCCTGCGCCATACAGGTCGGGATCGGTACGCGAAATTTCCGTGAAGGAATGCGCGGGCGGCCAGGAAATTGATCACCGCGGGGCGGGTCGGGGGCGTGTCGTGATCAATTCCGGATTCGTCCGGAACCCTGCCGCGGCCTCCGAACGGAGTAGCGGAAGTCGCACGCACGGAACCGGACATATCGGGATCTTCGGGCAGATGGTGAGGGCTCCGGATGTGTGTGACGTGCGTGTTTCGACCGGCCTGGAGAGCGGCTCCGACCTGCGAATACTTTCTTCCGCTCGCCCGGCGCAGCACGTTCCTGTTGCTGTTGTCAAGCCCCGAGATATGCCCTGACCTGCGAAAACGCCATTCAGAAGACGCCGTTTCCGTGTTACCCTGGATAGCCACGGAAGGGGTACCTGTCACATGACGTTCAAGGTTGGCGACACCGTGGTCTATCCCCATCACGGGGCCGCGCTGATCGAGGCTATCGAAACTCGCCAGATCAAAGGCGTGGACAAGACCTACTTGGTGCTGAAGGTCGCCCAGGGCGACCTGACGGTACGTGTGCCAGCGGACAATGCGGAGTTCGTCGGCGTGCGTGATGTGGTCGGTCAGGACGGGCTGGACCGGGTCTTCGAAGTACTGCGCGCGCCGTACGCCGAAGAGCCCACGAACTGGTCGCGTCGTTACAAGGCAAACCTGGAGAAGCTCGCCTCCGGCGACGTCATCAAGGTCGCGGAAGTCGTGCGCGACCTGTGGCGCCGGGAGCGCGAGCGCGGACTCTCCGCAGGTGAGAAGCGCATGCTCGCCAAGGCCCGCCAGATCCTGGTGAGCGAGCTGGCTCTCGCGGAGAACACCAACGAGGACAAGGCGGAGGCCCTGCTCGACGAGGTGCTCGCCTCCTGATCCGACTGGATCCGAGGCGAGGCGCAGACCGTCACCCACTCGGTTCAGCGCACTGAAATGCCGCGGTGCCCGATGACATCTTTGCTGTCGCCGGGCGCTGCGGCATGTTCGTACCCGGACACCGTTTCCGGCATCCGGGCGTCCGGATGCCGATGATCCTCGTACGCTCATCCCGGGAGGTTTCCCCCGGTCCTGGTGTGCCGGGCCCGGGCTGCTGGCTCGACCAGGGTCACGGAAGGGTCCGGTCAAGGCATCGCGCCCGGCACGGTGAGGCCATACCCAACTAGGTCGAGCACACAAACCTGACAGGAACCGATGTCTGACGAATCGCGTCCCTCACCCGTCGAGACGCCTGCGGAGATGCCTGCGGAGACGTCCGCGGAGACATCTGCGGAGACGTCCGCCGCGGGCCGTCCGCCCGCCAGGACCGCCGCCGTGATTCCGGCCGCGGGCCGTGGCGTGCGACTCGGCCCGGGTGCCCCCAAGGCCCTGCGCGCGCTGAGCGGCACGCCCATGCTCATCCACGCGGTCCGGGCGATGGCCGCCTCCCGCGCGGTCTCCCTCGTCGTGGTCGTCGCCCCGCCCGACGGCGCGGGCGAGGTCAAGAGCCTCCTCGACGCACACGCGCTGCCCGAGAGGACGGACTTCGTCGTGGTGCCCGGCGGCGAGACCCGGCAGGAGTCGGTACGGCTCGGCCTGGACGCGCTGCCGCCGGAGTACGACATCGTCCTCGTGCACGACGCGGCCCGGCCGCTGGTGCCGGTGGACACGGTGGACGCCGTGATCGACGCCGTACGGGAGGGCGCGCCCGCGGTGGTGCCGGCGGTGCCGCTCGCCGACACCGTCAAGCAGGTCGAGCCGGCGCAGGTGCCGGGCGAACCGGAGCCGGTGGTGGCCACGCCCGAGCGGGCGCGGCTCCGCGCGGTGCAGACCCCGCAGGGTTTCGACCGCGCGACGCTGGTGCGGGCCCACGGGACGGTGACCGACGACGTCACCGACGACGCCAGCATGGTCGAGCAGCTGGGGCTCGCCGTGGTGGTGGTGCCGGGGCACGAGGAGGCGTTCAAGGTGACGCGGCCGCTCGACCTGGTGCTCGCGGAGGCGGTACTGGCGCGCAGGAGGCTGAACGATGGGTTCTGAGGGTTTCGAGACGGACGGGCTTCCCCTGCTGCCGCAGGTCGGGATCGGTACGGACATCCACGCCTTCGAGGACGGGCGTGAGCTGTGGTGCGCCGGGCTGAAGTGGGAGGGCGAGGGCACCGGGCTCGCGGGGCACTCCGACGCGGACGTCGTCGCGCACGCGGCGTGCAACGCGCTGTTCTCCGCGGCCGGGGCCGGGGACCTGGGGCAGCACTTCGGCACCGGGCGGCCGGAGTGGTCCGGGGCGTCCGGGGTGACGCTGCTGACGGAGGCGGCGCGGATCGTGCGGGCCCGGGGGTTCCGGATCGGGAACGTCGCGGTGCAGGTGGTCGGGGCGCGGCCGAAGATCGGCAAGCGGCGGGACGAGGCGGAGGCCGTGCTCTCCGGGGCGCTGGGGGCGCCGGTGTCCGTGTCGGGGGCGACGACGGACGGGCTGGGGTTCCCGGGGCGGGGGGAGGGGCTGATGGCGGTGGCCACGGCGTTGGTCGTGCGGGTGCCCTAGCCGGGCGGGGCGGTGGAGGGGTGCCGCCGGGGGACGCGCCGTGCGGGGCTCTGCCCCGCGCCCCGCCAGGGGCTCCGCCCCTGGACCCCGGCCTGTGCCCACCCACCACCCGACTCGCGGGGACAAGGAGTCGCCGCGACAACGGGGCATGTGCGCCCTTGGCACTGCTCGGCGCCTACTACCCTGGACACGTGACTATTCGCCTGTACGACACCAGCGCCCGGCAGATCCGTGACTTCGCCCCCCTCACGCCGGGCTGTGTCTCGATCTACCTGTGTGGCGCCACCGTGCAGGCCGCCCCGCACATCGGGCACATCCGGTCGGGGCTGAACTTCGACATCATGCGCCGCTGGTTCGCGTACCGCGGCTACGACGTCACGTTCGTCCGCAACGTCACCGACATCGACGACAAGATCATCAGGAAGGCGGCCGAGCAGGACCGCCCCTGGTGGTCCATCGGCTACGAGAACGAGCGGGCGTTCAACGACGCCTACGACGCCCTCGGCTGCCTGCCGCCGACGTACGAGCCCCGCGCCACCGGCCACATCACCGAGATGGTCGAGATGATGCGCGGCCTGATCGAGCGCGGGCACGCCTACGAGGCCGAGGGCAACGTCTACTTCGACGTACGGTCCCTGCCGGGCTACCTGTCGCTGTCCAACCAGGACCTCGACGAGCTGCGCCAGCCCTCCGAGGACGGCGAGACCGGCAAGCGGGACCTGCGCGACTTCGCCATGTGGAAGGCGGCCAAGCCCGGGGAGCCCAGCTGGGAGACGCCGTGGGGCCGGGGACGGCCCGGGTGGCACCTGGAGTGCTCCGCGATGGCGCACAAGTACCTGGGCGAGGAGTTCGACGTCCACGGCGGCGGGATCGACCTGATCTTCCCGCACCACGAGAACGAGATCGCCCAGGCCAAGGGGTTCGGCGACGCCTTCGCCCGCTACTGGGTGCACAACGCCTGGGTCACCATGAGCGGCGAGAAGATGTCCAAGTCGCTCGGCAACAGCGTGCTCGTGAGCGAGATGGTCAAGCACTGGCGCCCCGTCGTCCTGCGGTACTACCTCGGCACCCCGCACTACCGCTCCACCATCGAGTACAGCGAGGAGTCCCTGCGCGAGGCCGAGTCGGCGTACGCGCGGATCGAGGGCTTCGTGCAGCGCGTCACCGAGCTGGCCGGCCGCGCCGTCGAGCCCGCCGCCGAGGTGCCGCCCGCCTTCGCCGAGGCGATGGACGACGACCTGGGCGTCCCGCAGGCGCTCGCGATCGTGCACACCACCGTCCGGCAGGGCAACAGCGCGCTGGCCGCCGACGACAAGGACGCCGCCGTGGCACGGCTCGCCGAGGTGCGGGCCATGCTGGGCGTGCTCGGGCTCGACCCGCTGGACGCGCGGTGGGCCGGGGAGCAGGAGCAGGGCGAGGACCTGCGGCACGTCGTCGACAGCCTCGTGCGGCTCGTGCTCGACCAGCGCGAGGGCGCGCGGGCGCGGAAGGACTGGGCCACCGCCGACGCCATCCGCGACCAGCTCGGGCAGTCCGGACTGGTCATCGAGGACAGCCCGCAGGGGCCCCGCTGGAGCCTCGGCTCCCGCTGACCCGAGCCGGGACCCGTGGACCGACCCGTAGATCGATTGTGCCGCCCGGCCCTCCGGGCGGCACACTGCATAAGACGCACCACCACGCCAAGCACCACGCACACTCCCGTAGAGAGCGGAGACAGGTAACTCATGGCCGCGAACAACCGCCGCATGTCCGGCAAGAAGGGCGCGCAGGTCGGCAGCGGCGGCAAGCGACGCCGGGGCCTGGAAGGCAAGGGGCCGACGCCCCCCGCCGAGATGCGCAAGGGGCACGCCAAGCAGCGTGCCGCCAACGCGAAGGCCCGCCGTACCACGGGCGGCCGCCCGCAGCAGCGGCGCGGCGGCGGCCGGTCGACGTCCGAGCTGGTCGTCGGCCGCAACCCGGTCTACGAGGCGCTGCGCGAGGGCGTGCCCGCCTCCACGCTCTACGTCCAGCAGTTCATCGACAACGACGAGCGGGTGCGCGAGGCCCTCCAGCTCGCCGCCGAGCGCGGTGGCATCAACCTCATGGAGGCGCCGCGTCCCGAGCTGGACCGGATGACCAACGGGCTCAACCACCAGGGGCTCGTCCTCCAGGTCCCGCCGTACGAGTACGCGCACCCCGAGGACCTGGTCGCCGCCGCCCACGACGAGGGCGTGGACCCGCTGATCGTCGCGCTCGACGGCGTGACCGACCCGCGCAACCTGGGCGCGGTCGTCCGCTCCGTCTCCGCCTTCGGCGGCCACGGCGTCGTCGTGCCCGAGCGGCGCGCGGCCGGCATGACGGCGGGCGCGTGGAAGACGTCCGCCGGTACGGCCGCCCGTACGCCGGTGGCCCGCGCCACCAACCTCACCCGGGCGCTGGAGTCGTACCAGAAGGCCGGCATCACGGTCGTCGGCCTCGCCGCCGACGGCGAGGCCGAACTCGGCGACCTGGCGGCCCTGGACGGTCCCGTGGTCATCGTCGTGGGCAGCGAGGGCAAGGGACTGTCGCGGCTCGTCGGCGAGACCTGCGACTTCCGGGTCAGGATCCCGATGCCGGGTGGCGCCGAGTCCCTCAACGCCGGTGTGGCGGCCGGGATCGTGCTGTACGAGGCGGCGCGTAGGCGCGGCTGACTCGGGCGCGAGGGAGCGGTGCCCGCCGGTCGGAGGCCGGCGCAGCCGTGCGAAGCCGCGCAGCGTGCGAGTGCGGCAGAGGGAGGGGCCGCCGGTGTGGCGGCCGGGATCGTGCTGTACGAGGCGGCGCGTCGGCGTTCCTGAACGGGTGTTCGCGGCGTAGCTCGTACGGGGTGTTCCGGGCGGTCCGGACATGCTTGACGCGGTCCGGACAGATCGGGCCGGTCAAGGCAGTGTCCTAACGACACATCACTCGGTTAGATGAGTGTGGACACCAGAACACCCCGCACACCCACGGGGGACCGCTCGTCGGGATACGACGACGCTCCCGCGCTGAGCATGGTGAAGGTGCCGAGCGATCCGGCCCAGGTCATCGTCAACCACGCGAGCTTCCGCGTGCAGTTCGGTGCCTCCGCGCGGCGGACCCAGTCCCCGCGGATCGCGCGGCACCTGAGCGCCACCCAGGACACCGCCCGCATGCCCGCCGCCCCGGCCGCGGGCCGCCGCCGCGCCGTCGTCTGGAGCGGGCGGTCCGACCCGGACGACACCGGCGCGCACCGGCTGCTCCAGGCCGTGCGGGCGGGAGCCGGTCAGCACGCCGAGGGCCCGGCCGCCGACCGCTCCGCCGACGCCGGAGCCACCCAGGTCATCCCCCGGGTCGACCTCGACGACGGCCCCCTGGACTACGACGACGGCCCCGCCACCCAGACGCTGGAGACCCCCCTGGTCGGCGCCCAGCGCGGCCCGGTCCCCGACGGCACCCGGCTGCTGCCCGCCATGCGCACCGTCGGCAGCGCCTACGACGAGCCGGCCTACGACGACTCCGCCTACGGCACGCAGGAGTTCGGGACCGGCCCCGGCGGCTACGGCGACGACGGCTACGGCCCCGACTACGACGAGACCGGGCGAGGGGGCGAGCCCCGCAGCCGGCGCCGCACCGACGACCCGGCACGGCACGCCTACTTCCCCGGCCGCCGGATGAACCTCGGCGTCGTCCTGCTCCCGCTGCGCGTCTTCCTCGGCTTCATCTCCATCTACGCCGGCATGGGCAAGCTCTGCGACCCCGTCTACTTCGACGGCGGCGAGCGCGGCTCCATGGTCAAGTGGCTCAACACCCTGCACCCCTGGGACGTCGCGGAGCCGCTGCGCCAGTTCGCCCTCGCCCACCCGGTGGGCGCCGGGCTGGTCATCGCCTTCCTCCAGGTGCTGGTGGGCGTCCTGACGGTCCTCGGCTGCTGGCAGCGCGTGGCCGCCGTCATCGGCGCCGGCCTGTCCGCCGCGCTCCTGGTCACCGTCAGCTGGAAGAGCGTCCCGGTCTACGACGCGCCCGACATCATCTACCTCGCCGCTTGGTCCCCGCTGATCATCGCCGGGGCCCCCGTCTACTCCGTGGACGGCAGGCTCGCGGGCAGCGCCTGGCGCCGGCTCGGCCCCCGCTCCGACATCTGGGACCTGCGACGCTACGTCCTGCGCCGCGGCGCGCTCATCACCTTCCTCGTCGCCGGTGTCACCCTCCTCGTCGGCTCCGTCCTCGGCGGTGCCGTCCGGGACGCCGACCGCGTGGTCGTCCCCGGGCCCGGCGAGTCCCCGCGCAACGAACTGCCCGGCTCCCCGCTCCCGCAGGACCCCGGCACGCGGGGACCGAAGACCTCGTCCCCGGAGGCCTCCGCCTCCCCGACCCAGGGCGCCACGGGCGACAGGTCCAGCCCCTCCCAGGACGCGGCGACCACCCCCGGAGCGACCCGCGACAGCAGCGGCACCGCCACCGGCGGCGGTACGCCGACCCAGACCCAGGGCACCACGGGCCAGGCCCCGCCCCGGCAGTCGTCCCCGGCCGAGCGGGCGCCGAGCACCACGGCGGGACCGACCACGGGCGGCACCTCGTCCGGCGGCAGCGGCGGCGGGGGCTCCACCGGCGGAACCGGCAGCGGCGAGGGCGGCGGCTCGTCCTCCACCGGCGAGCCGGGCGGCCGCCTGGTGGGCGGCCTCCTGGGCTAGGCCGACGTGTGCGCCCCGCTCCCGGTGACAACCAGGCGCGGGGCGCGTGCCGTTGGAAGGCGGGCGACCGTAGGGGGTGGGGCATCCGCATCCCCTGCGGACTCCGAGGGGTTTTCCCCCGTACGGCCCGGGGGGTCGCTCCATGTTCCGGCCGATCGGCCGACGGCAAGATCCAGCTATGACTTTACGGCGAACAAGAATCCGGATTCTGGCTGGTGCGGCGGTCCTCGGCAGTGTGTCCGCCCTGGTGGCTCCGGCCTCGGCGGCGGCCGGATCCCACAGCGAGCGGGCACAAGGCGGGGCCGTCGTCTCCGTCGAGCAAGCGGCCGATCTCACAGCGGAGGAAGTGGCCGGGGAACTCCAGGGAAAAATAGACACGTCCCAGGTCCGCTACGGCGTGACCGCCTACCGGGTCACCTACCGCACCACTGACAGCTCGGGCACCCCCACGACCGCGAGCCAGCTGGTCGTCCTGCCCAAGAACAGGGCGCGCCACCTGTCCACCGTCTCCTGGCTGCACGGCACCACCGTCTACCGCAAGGACGTCGCCTCGGAGAATCCGGAGTCGAACGACCGGCTTGTCGCCCTGCTGTTCGGCTCGACCGGGCGGGCCGTTTCGGCGCCCGACTACGTGGGCCTCGGCTCGGGCGAGGGCTTCCACCCCTACGGTGACCCCAGGGCCACCGTCGCGGCCTCGGTGGACGGCCTGCGCGCGGCCCGGACACTCGCGCACCGGAACGGCCGGGAGCTGAAGCGGAAGGTTCAGGTCAGCGGGTTCTCGCAGGGCGGCCCCGCGACCATGCTGGTGGGCCGGGCGCTTCAGCAGGAGGGCGCCGACCGCTACTTCGGACTGGGGGCACTCGCCCCGGTCAGCGGCCCCTACAACCTTTCGGCCTTCGAGGCCGCCGCGGCCGACGACAAGATCGCCAAATCCGGCATCTACCTCGCCTACTTCGTCACCGCCTGGAACAAGATGTACGGCCTCTACACGTCGCCCGGTGAGGCCTTCCGCTCCCCCTACGACAGCAAGGTGGAGGGTCTCTTCGACGGTCATCACACCGCCGGGCAGATAGTCGGCGAGCTCCCCACGGCCTCCAAGGACCTGTTCACCGAGGACTTCCTGAACAGGATCCGCAAGCCCGACGGTGTCCTGAAGGACAGACTGCGCCCGATGGACAACACGTGCGACTGGCGGCCGAACGTACCGGTGGAGATCTTCCACGGCCGGGGCGACAAGGACGTCGACTTCAGTCACTCGGCGTACTGCGCCGACCAGTTGACGAGGAACGGCGCTGCTCCCCGGCTGACCGACGTCGGCGACTACGACCACAACGGATCGGTGCGACAAGCCCTGCCCTCGGTCATCAGGTTCTTCGACGACAAGGCTTGAGGGGGTAGCTGGGCCGCGCTTCCGCAGCCTGACGGGCCCCCTCAGCGGCCGCTCAGGGCCGCCAGTTCCCGGGCCGCCTCCGTCAGGTCCTTCGCGGTGTCGATCGCGCGCCAGTAGGAGCCCTGGGGGATCGGGAAGCCGGCCAGGCGGTGTTCGCGGGCCAGGCGGGGGAAGGTGGTGCGCTCGTGGTCGCCGCGTTCCGGGAGCATCGCGGCGAACTCCGGCGAGAAGACGTAGACGCCCGCGTTGATCTCGAAGGTCGACGGCGGCGCCTCGATGAAGTCGGTGATGTGGCCGAAGCCGTCCGTCTGCACGGCGCCCCACGGCAGCCGCGGGCGGGCCAGCGCGAGGGTCGCGACGGCGTCCCGCTCGGCGTGGAAGTCGGCCATGTCGCGCAGCGAGAAACGGGTCCAGATGTCGCCGTTGGTGGCGTACCAGGACCGGTCCGGGTGCGGGAGGTGGGCGGCGGCGTACCTGAGGCCGCCGCCTCGGCCCAGCGGCTCGGTCTCCACGACGGTGGTGACGGAGAGCGGCAGGTCGGCGCTCTCCAGCCACTTCTGCAGCACCTCGGCGAGGTGGCCGCAGGAGACCACGACGTCGGTGACGCCCTCCTCGGCGAGCCAGGCGAGCTGGTGGCCGATGATCGGGGTCCCGGTGCCCGGGATCTCGACCATCGGCTTGGGCCGGTCGTCGGTGTAGGGGCGCAGCCGGGAACCCTGCCCGCCGGCCAGGACGACGGCTTGAACGGGGCGGCGGGACGCGGCGTTCGGATCGGTCATGCCCGAACTGTACGCGGCGCCCCGCCCGCCTCCGGAGGGTGCCGGGGCCTGTCCTAGCCGTGCGCGGCCAGGACGCCCGAGGCGAAGGCGGTGTCGCAGACGGGGCGGGCGTAGGACTGGGCGCGCGTGGGGCCGTAGACCTTCACCGCGGCGCGGCCGAGGGCGCGCGCGATGGTCGCGCAGTGGTCGGCCAGCGACGGGCGCTCGTTCACCGCCTGCTGGAGGTGGGTCAGCGCGACGCCCGGGTCCTCCTCCTGCAGCTCGGTCAGCAGCCGGTCGCGCAGCACCTCGTGCGGGGCGCGGGCGGCGCGGGCGGAGGACGCCTTGGGCGAGGTGGCCTCCGACGCGGCGAGCACCGAGTCCGAGGGATCCCCGGACCAGTTGACGCGGGTGACCGCGAGAGTCCCGGAGAGCACCAGGACGACGGGCAGGACGAAGGCGAGAGAGCGGCCGATCCGGCGGGCGGGGCCCCGGCCGCGTCGCGTCTGTCGGGTGGTGGAGTGCTTCACGGAGTGCTTCACGCGAGTGAGGGTAGCGCCCGGTAATGATTTGGCGACATTTAGTCACCCTATCGGGGGATGAAGAGCGGCCGTGAACGGGATAGGAGATTGACGAACAACGGTCGAAACGTCCGTTGTGCCGGGGTATTTGTCGACAACGAAAAGAGCCCCGCAGCAGGCCGCGGGGCTCTTTTCGTCAACGCGGGTGAAATCACCCGGTCGCGTGGTTTCTCAGTCGGTGAGGCGCTCGCCCGTGGAGGACGAGAACACGTGGATCTCGCCCGGACGCGGCACGACGTGGACGGTCGTGCCCTTCTCCGGCACCGCGCGGCTGCTGACGCGGACCACGAGGTCCTTCGTCTCGCCGCCGACCTCGACCGTGCCGTAGATGTAGCCGTCGGCGCCGGTCTCCTCCACGACGTTCACCGAGACCGCGAGTCCGGCCGGGGCGTCCGCCGAGTCCTTCGACAGGGTCTTGGCCGCGCCGCCGTTCAGCTCCACGACGTCGAAGTGCTCCGGGCGGACACCGACGGTGACCGTGCGGTCGCCCTTGTCGGAGGCGGCCTTCAGGGCGTCGCGGTTGACCGGGACGACGCTGTTGCCGAACTTCACGCCGCCGTCGGCGATCGGGACCTCGACCAGGTTCATGGCCGGGGAGCCGATGAAGCCGGCGACGAAGAGGTTCGCGGGCTTGTCGTACATGTTCCGCGGGGAGTCGACCTGCTGGAGCAGACCGTCCTTGAGGACCGCCACGCGGTCGCCCATCGTCATGGCCTCGACCTGGTCGTGGGTGACGTAGACGGTGGTGATGCCCAGGCGGCGCTGGAGCGAGGCGATCTGCGTACGGGTGGAGACGCGGAGCTTGGCGTCCAGGTTGGACAGCGGCTCGTCCATGAGGAACACCTGCGGCTCACGCACGATCGCGCGGCCCATCGCCACACGCTGGCGCTGACCGCCGGAGAGCGCCTTCGGCTTGCGGTCCAGGTACTCGGTGAGGTCGAGGATCTTCGCGGCCTCCTCGACCTTCTGCCGGATCTCCGCCTTGTTGACGCCCGCGATCTTGAGCGCGAAGCCCATGTTGTCGGCGACCGACATGTGCGGGTACAGCGCGTAGTTCTGGAACACCATGGCGATGTCCCGGTCCTTCGGCGGCAGGTGCGTCACGTCGCGGTCACCGATGCGGATGGCGCCGCCGTTGACGTCCTCGAGCCCGGCGAGCATCCGGAGCGAGGTGGACTTGCCGCAACCGGACGGGCCGACCAGGACGAGGAACTCGCCGTCCTCGATGTCGATGTCGAGACCGTCGACGGCGGGCTTCGTGGAACCCGGGTACACACGGGTCGCCTTGTCGAACGTAACAGTGGCCATGATGAAGGGCCCCCTTCTACCGGCAGGAACGTGCCGGACGATCCGTTGTAGGAAGGTGGTGGTGTAGTCCACACGGGTGAAGCTGAGCAGGACGGTACCCGCCGTTCACCTGATCTGTCAGTAGCTGGGAGTCTGTGAATTTCGCCGAAATTTTCGAATCACATCGTTCACCGGCTCTGTGTACAGTGGAGCAGCCTGCGCGCGCCCGACGCGCGCGTGCCTCCTTAGCTCAGCTGGTCAGAGCGCCGCTCTTGTAAAGCGAAGGTCGTCGGTTCGAATCCGACAGGGGGCTCCGCAGCCGGCACGCCGACGCCCCCGCGATCTCGGATCGCGGGGGCGTCGGGCGTGCGGCCGGGGGCCCGGGTGCTATTTGCCTTCCGGCAGGGGTTCCGCCTCGCAGACCGTGCCGGGCTTCGGGAGGGTGCCGTTCAGCAGGTAGGCGTCGACGGCGTTCTGGACGCACGTGTTGCCGCTGTCGTAGGCGCCGTGGCCCTCGCCCTCGTACGTCAGCTCGATGCCCACCTTCTCGCCGAGGCGCTGCGCCATGCGGGCGGCGCCCTCGTAGGGGGTGGCCGGGTCGCCGGTGTTGCCGACGAGGAGGACCGGGGGCGCGCCCGGGGCGCTGACCTCGGGGTGCCGGGCGGCTCCGGGGACCGGCCAGCCGTCGCAGGACAGGGTGCTCCAGGCGAGGCCGGGGCCGAAGAGGGGGGAGGCCTCGAGGAAGTCCGGCAGGCGGGACAGGACGTCCGCGACGGTGTAGCGGCTGCTGGAGTCGTCGCAGGTGATGGCCCTGAAGGCGTCGTCCTCGTTGCTCTCCTCGTCCGTCGTGTCGTCGTCCGTGTCGCCGCCCGTGCCGTGCTGGCCGAGGGCTTCGGCGAGGTCGTGCAGGACGTCGCCGTCGTCGTCGGCGGCTGCTTCCAGGCCGACCCGGAGCGCGGGCCAGTAGTCCTGCCGGTAGAGGGCGCCGGTGACGGCTGCGAGGAGGGCGTCGCCGTCGAGTTCGCCGTCGTCCGGGGTGGGCAGGGGGGTGTCGTCCAGGGCCGCTTCGAGGCCGACGACGAGGTCCACGATGTCCTCGGCGTCGTCGCCCAGCGTGCAGCCCTGGCGGGCGCACCAGGCGGCGAAGTGCTCGAAGGCGAGCTGGAAGCCGCCGGCCTGGGCGAGGGCTTCCTCCATCATGTCGTGGGTCGGGTCGACGACACCGTCGAGTACGGCCCGGCCGACGTGCTCGGGGAACAAGTGGGCGTAGACGCCGCCGAGTTCGGTGCCGTAGGAGATGCCGAGGTAGTGCAGCTTCTCGTCGCCGAGGACCTGGCGCATCAGGTCCATGTCCTGGGCGGCCTGGGTGGTGCCGACGTAGGGGAGGACGTCGCCGGAGTTCTTCTTGCAGGCGGCCGCGGTCTCCCGGTTGAAGCGGACGAGCGCGTTGGTCTCGTCGCCCCCGTCGTCGGGGATGTTGTCGATCTCGTCCTCGTCGGGGAGGCCGGCGTCCAGGCAGCGCACGGCGCTGCTGTCGCCGACGCCGCGCGGGTCGAAGCTGACGAGGTCGTAGCGGGTGCGGAGTTTCTCGTAGTCGGCGGCCAGGCCGGGAAGGGTGGCGACGCCGGAGCCGCCGGGGCCGCCGAAGTTGAAGAGCAGGGAGCCGATCCGGTCGTCCGGGGCGCCGCTGGAGCGGGCCCGGATCAGTGCGAGGTCCATGGACTTGCCGGAGGGGTTCTTCCAGTCCAACGGCGTGCGCAGGGTGGCGCACTGCCACCGGGTGCCGTCGGGGAGCGCCGCGGGTGCCTCGCCGCCGCCCTGGGCGGGGGAGGGGGCGGGGCAGGCCTTCCAGTTCAGGGACTGGTCGCGGAGCTTGGTCAGGGCCTGTGCGTCGGTGGTGGTGCCGCCGGTGTCGCCTTGCCGGTCGCCGTCCGGGTCCGTGGGCGCGCAGGCCGTCAGGGAGGAGGCGAGCAGGGTGGCCGTGGACAGCAGGACGGCGGTGGATATCGCTCGTGCTGTGGGCATGGCCTCAGCCTCTGGCGGCCCGGCGCGCGACGCATGGTGTGGCGTCCGTTCGGGTGCAACGCGGCTGGCTCGGGGTGGGCGCGGGGCCCCGCCGGTCTCGGGACGAGGACGACGTCTCGTGGCGGGGCCCCGGCTGGTGTCAGGAGGAGCGGTTGGCGCTGGAGGGACCGAAGAACTCGATCTCGGAGATGGCCACCTGCTTCTTGGCGGATGCCGCGTGGGCGGATTCGATGGTGAAGCGGACCTTGGTGACCTCGCCGACGCGGAACGGGCGTCGCTGGCCGCCGGCGCCCTGGTCCAGGGTGAGGTCGCGGGTCTTGACCGACCCGTCCTTCATGGTGATCGTCGCCTTGATGCGGTGCGGCAGGGCCGACTCCTGGAGCTTGTTGGCGCGGGAGGAGACGCCGGGGGTGATGATCACGTCCAGGAGGCGGGTCGGCTCCGTGAAGGTGGCCTCGATCCACTGGCCCTGGCCGGACTCCGTGATGCCCGGCCCCCACCAGGTGTTGCTGAGCTTGTCGATGAGGAGTTCCGGCTGGTGGCCGGGGAAGGAGCGCGAGGCCTTGATGCCGTCCGGGGAGACCGGGGCGCGCTTGGCGAAGTGGTCGCGGGTGTTCTGGACGCCGTCGGGGATGTACATGAAGCCGAGGACGGCCAGGGTGGCCACGACGGCGAGGGTGATCCAGGTGCCGATGCGGTCGAAGACGCGGCGCAGGCGGGGGCGGTCGCCGGCCCACGGGGTCTCCCGGCGCCGCCCGCCGAAGAGCCGCCGCCACCAGGGGGCGCGCACGGCGGCCTGGTCGCCGCTCGCGACCAGCGGCATGGCGCAGCGGGCGCAGTAGTGGCGGTCGGGGCGGTTGGGGGTGGAGCACCACGGGCAGGGCGGCCCGTTGGCGATGTCCGGCTGGTGGCCGGGGGCGCGGACCTGCGGCCGGTCCGCGTCGGGGCGGCCGGGCAGGACGGGGGCGACGGCGGGCGGTGCCGCCGGGGCGGGGGCCTCGGGGTCGGCGACGGGGACGAGGAGCGAGCGGGCCCGGTCGGACATGGTGTCGGTGAGCGCGTTCGGGGCGGGCGCGGAGGCGGCGGCGGAGGGAACCGGGGCGGTCGGGGCGGTCTCGTCGGTGCCGTACGTGGGGGCGGCACCGACGCCACGCGGTGCGCCGTCCCGGTGCGTGCCGTCCGGTTCGGGGGCCGCTCCCGCGCGGTCCGCGTCGTGGGCGCCCGGCGTGCCGCCCGCGCCGGGGGTGTCACGCGGGGCGGCCGGGGCGTCGGCGGCCGGGCTGCTCGCCGCGCCCGCCGGGTTGCGCGGCTGGGGCAGGGTCGGGTTCTCCCCGATGGCGCCGGCCGGTTCGTCGGCGGGTGCCGTGGCCGGACGGCCGGTGCGGGCGGGGGGCACGCCCGCACCGGCGAAGGCGTCGAAGCCGGGGCGCTGGTCGGACGTGGCGGCGGCGGGCTGCGCGGTGCGGGCGGCACCGGCCTGGTCCCAGCTGAGTACGGCGCCGCACGCGTCGCAGAAGGACTGGCCCGGTTCCGCGGGGGTTCCGCACTCGGCGCAGTTCTGCGTGGTCATCTCTCCGGGGTCCTTTCGGAGGCGGTCACTTCGACCGTGTAGGGCATGTGGGCGGGGCGGGCGGCGGCGACGAGGGCGTCCAGCCGATGGGTGTCGGCCGGTCTGGGGTCGGGCAGCCGGAGGGCGACGTGCAGGCGCGGGCGGGGTCTGCCGGGGAACGGGCCCAGCGGCCGGGCGTTCCATTCGGCGCCGCCGCTCTCGGTGATCTCCGGCTCGACGCCGAAGGCCAGCCGGACGGCCTCGGACAGGCCCTGCCGGGTGCCGCGTACGCGGTGCAGCCGGGCGGCGGCGGCGACGGCGGCGCGCAGCCGGGCCTCGGGTTCGGTGCCGTCGGTCTCGGCGCCGACCCAGGTGCCGAGCCACTGGGCGAAGTCGGCCGGGGTGAGGGCGGGGTCGAAGTAGGTGTCCAGGCAGTCCAGGACGCTGAGGATGGGTGCGAGGACGTCGTCGAGCCCGCCGACGAAGCGCAGCGCGAGATCGTCGTCGGCGAAGACGGCCGGGAGCATGGAGCTGATGGGCAGCGAGGAGCCGAGTCCGTCGACGGAGCCCCGCTGCGAGGTCGGGGCGGCCGTCACGCGCTGTCCCCGATCACGCGGACCCGGTGGTCGTAGGAGAAGACCAGGGCGGGTGCCTGGAGGTCGATGCGGTCGGTGGGGTCGCCGCGCTTGCCGGTGAGCGGGTCGGCGGGGTGCAGCACGACCTCGTCGACGAGTTCGACGCCGGGCACGCGCTGGAGCACGGCGAAGACCTCGCCGGTCTGCACGGGGCGCCCGAAGGGCCAGCCCTTTCCGTCGGCGCCGCCGGTGAGCGGGTCGAGGTGCTGGTAGAGGGCGTCGTGGGCCTGGCGGCGGACGCGGTCCGCGTCGACGCCGCGGAAGGCGTGGACGGTGGCGACGACGGTGACGCCCTGGTAGTAGGGCGGGCCGACGGCGAGGCGGGTGCCGATGAGGCGGCGTTCGTCGAGGTGGCGGGTGATACGGCCCAGGAGGGCGTCGCCGGGGACGAGTTGCTCGAAGCGGAGACGCCCGCCGGGGTCGGGGACGGCCTGGGGGACGACGAGGACGCGGACGGCGTGGGCGCCGTATTCGTTCTCCTCGCCCTCCAGGCAGGTGATGCGTGCGGTCTCCGGGGCGGCGCGGCGCGCCAGTTCCTCGTAGTCGCGCAGGGTGACGGCGCGTTCCTGGGCGCGCAGGGTGATCGGGGCGCGCAGCTTCGCCTCCTCGACGGTCTCGCCGTCGACGCCGCCGCGGGCTGCCTCGCGGTTGACGACCTCGGAGACGTACGGGATGGAGGTGCGCAGCACCTGGACGGCGCCGCGGGCCACGTTGCCGGCCCTGCCCCCGCCGGTGCGGTAGCGGCGGGCGCGGATGACGGCGCCCTTGGGCGGGACGGTGCCGTACTGGCGCAGGGTGCCGTCGGCCTCGCGGACGGCGGGGCCGAAGGCGATCTGGCCGGTCGCGGCGTCCAGGGTGATGTGGTGGTCGTCGGCGCGGGAGCCGGCGAAGTGCGGGACGACCTGCCAGTCCTGCCAGCCGTCGTCGTCGGCGGTCTGCAGGAGGACCGGCGGGTCGTCGGCGACGACGGGGGCGTGGGTCAGCCCGAGGCGCTGGCCGGGCAGGCCGGTGGACTCGCCGAGGGCCTCGTCGTACACGGTCTCGGCGTGGACGGTGCCGGTGGTGCCGCCGACGGTGTAGGCCTCGGCGGAGCGGATGGTCGGTGACGCGGTGTAGAAGGGCTGGCCGGGCAGGGGTTCGGTGACGCGGCAGCGGATCCAGCCGGCCTCGTGGCCGCCGTTGCGGGACAGCACGTGCCCGCCGGGTACGTGGAGCACGATGTCGCCGGGGCGGTTGAGGCCGCCGGTGCCGTCCCGGTCGACCTCGCAGGGCTGCCAGCCGTCCTCGGTCCAGGCCTCCCAGACCAGCGGCGGCTGGCGGGGGTCGACGCCGACACCGTCGACGCTGCTGTCGAGTTCCAGGGCGAGCGCGCAGTGCGGGGTGGCGTTGGTGAGGCCGATGAGCATGCAGTCGCCGGGGGCCGGGGCCTCGGCGAAGCACATCAGGTCCTTGCCCTCGGCGAGGTCCGTGGTCCGGTCGGTGACGGCCTTGCCGCTGTGCTGCACCACCAGGCGGCTCAGCTCGCACGGTACGACGGTCAGGTCGCCGGTGGTGGTGAAGACGACGGCCTCGTCCCGCTCGGTGCGCAGGGTGGCGACCTCGGTGCCGACCGGCACCAGGATGGCGTCCTCCTGCGGAGCGGACAGCCAGAAGGTGACGTCCGTGCGGGCGGCGGCCGGCGGGAACAGCGTGATGCCGACCAGGTCGAGGAAGGCGAGGTGGTTCTTCTCCGGCACCCGGTTGAGGCGGTAGACGATCTGGTCGGCCATGTGGGCGAGCGTCTCGACGAGGGTGATGCCGGGGTCGGAGACGTTGTGGTCGGTCCACTCCGGGGCGCGTTGCTGGATGTAGCGCTTGGCGTCGTCGACGAACTGCTGGAAGCGGCGGTCGTCGAGGTTGGGGGAGGGCAGGGACATCAGCGATCGCTTTCGGGAGAGCCCGTCGGGCCCGCGGAGCCGGCCGCACCGTCGGGGAGGTCCGGCTCGTCGTGGGAGGGAATGACGTAGAAGGGGAAGACGAGGCTGCGCGGGTTGTTGGTCCCGCGGATGGAGTAGCGCACGTCGATGTAGAGGACGCTCTGGTCGTCGCCGGCGCTGACGTCGACCTCGTGCACCTCGATGCGCGGCTCCCAGCGGTCCAGGCTGGTGTACACCTCGTGCTGGATGCGGCCGGCGGTCTGCTCGTTGACCGGGGCGAAGACCATGTCGTGGATGGCGCAGCCGAACTCGGGGCGCATCGGCCGTTCGCCCGGGGCGGTGGCCAGGACCAGGTGCATGGCCTCCTCGATCTCCTGCTCGCCGCTGACGAGGGCGATGCCGCCGGTGGGCCCGATGCGCAGGGGGAACGACCAGCCGGAGCCGACGAACTGTTCGGCCATCAGAGGGCCACCTGCCTTCCTCGAGGACGGTTCATGACGCGCCGGGCATCGGGGGGATGACGAACTTGAACGACGGGGCCAGCACCGCGAAGCTCGCTCCCGTGACCTTCGTCATGGCCGAGTTGAGCGTGAGGCTGGCACCGCCGGTGACGTTCGTGATGCCGCTGGTCAGGTTCGCGGCGGCGGTCCCCGACAGGTTCAGGGCGGCTCCCGCGTTCACTCCGATCGCGCCCGGGGCCCCGATGTTGAGTATGGTTCCGCCCTGGATGCGCAGTGGGCCGCCACTCTTGATGGTCAGGGAGCGCCCGGCGCTGAGCGAGAGGTTGCCGCCCGCCTCCACCGACACCGAACGGCTGCCGGTGATGCTGACCGAGCCCTTGCTGTCGACGGTGATCTCGGTCTTGGTGCGGTCGAGGTTGATGGTGAGCCGGTCGTTGCCGCTGGCGATCCGCACACCCTGTTTGCGCCCGCCGGTCCGCTGGCTGAGCAGGTCGACGCGGTTGCCCTGGCGGTCGGACAGGGTGTGCCGGGCCGCCTTCTTCTTCAGGCCGTCGTGCAGGGGCACGTCGCTCTTGGTGGGCACGTCCCGGCCGTTGTAGAGGCCGCCGATCACGAACGGGTGATCCAGCGCCCCCCGGTCGAAGGCGACCAGCACCTCGTCGCCGACGTCCATGGGGAAGACGCCGCCCCCCGCCACACCGCCCATCTGGACACTGCGCGCCCAGTCGCTGACGTAGGTGTTGTCGAGCCACGGGAACTGCAGCTTGACCCTGCCCTGCTTGAGCGGGTCCTGTACGTCGGTGACGATGGCGTTGGCGACGCTGGGCAGCCGGGCCGCGCTCGCGGGGTCCGCGCCGCCGCCACCGCTGGAGGCCAGCCCGTACAGGGACCGCCACTGGCGGCCGCTGACCGTGAGCCAGGACCGGTAGCCCTCGCTGTCGCCGAAGTGGTGGCGCACCGAGGTGACGGTGTACTTGCCCTCGAAGGGCTTGCCGACGTCGGCGAGGGCCACGGGCACCCCCGGCCGCAGGTCGGGGCTGCCCTTCACCGCGATCTCCAGCTCGGCGAAGGAGGACGTGACGTCGGCGGCGAGCGCCTTCGCGGCGTGCCGCACCTCGTCCTGCCGGTCGTAGGGGTTGGCGGTCTCGACGAGTTTGGCCTTCTTGAACTTGCCGGCGGCCTCGCCGGGCGTGCGGCCGATGCTGATGCCCGGGTCGGTCTTGGCGGGCGCCGTCTCGACGATCTTCTTCTTGGTGGTGACGTTCCAGCCCCGCGACTCGACCTCGCCGACCTGGTCGGCGGCGGTCACCGCGGCCCGCAGCCGCGTGATGTCGTGGCGGGCCTGGAGGACGAAGGCGCTGTTGTCGCCGTCCGTGTTCGGGGAGGGCGCGCCGGAGGCCGGGTTCGGCTTGACGAAGCGGAACTTCCCCTTGGCATCGACGGACATCACCATGTTGTTCTCGTCGGCGAGCCGGGCCAGGAAGTCCCAGTCGGTGACGTTGGACTGGCTGATGAACCCGTACGCGCCCTTCGTCGGCTGGATCCGGCCGATGGACACGCCGTCCATCGCGGCGAGTTTGCGGGCGATGTCGGAGGCCTTCTGGTTCCGGTACGCGGCCACCCGGCGCTGGCGCATCATGCGGTGCCCGAAGTCGTAGCCGCGGATCACGGTGTAGCTGCCGGTGCCGTCGAAGTCGGCCTCCATGGCGGTGACTTCGCCGGTCAGCAGCGGTTTGCCGACGCCCTGGCCGTCGGCGATCGGGGTGATGACCACCCTGGTGCCGAAGTTCACGCCCAGGGTGTCGAGGACCAGGCGCTTGGGGTCGCGGAAGGTGAGGCGGAAGGCCGCGGGCACGCCGACGCCCTGGTCGACCCAGCCCTCGACGAGCATCACGGCGATGTCGTCGGGCAGCTCCGCGGCGCCGATCCGTACCTTGACGATGCTGGAGAACGCGGGACGCACCATCAGTGCGGCACCTCCTCGGCGGCGGGCAGCATGAGCTGGGTACCGGTCGGCAGGCGGGACGGGTCGTCGATGCCGTTGGCCTCGGCGATCGCCCGCCAGGAGTTGGCGCTGCCGTACTCGCGCCAGGCCAGCGACTGGAGCGAGTCGCCCGCGACGACGCGGTGCACGCGCTGCGCGGTGAGCGCGCCGGACGTCGGGTTCTGTCCCTTGGTCGGCCCCGGGATCTCGACCAGAGACACCTGGCAGGTGGCGCGGATGGGCACGCCGGTGGTGCTGAAGAGGGTGTACGACGCCTCGACGGACGCCACGTACGAGGTGAACCGCGCGGTGGAGAAGGAGCCCCACTCGAAGACCACCCAGGGCGGGGACGGCTGGTCGGCGGCGAGGCTCTTGGCGGTCACCTCGCAGCAGTCAAGCAGCGACTCCACCTTCTTCAGCACGGTGTTGGCGCCGGGCTTCATGGAGGTGTCCAGGAAGATCTCCAGCGTCATCTCCCGCGGCTCGGCACCCAGGAACTCCGGCTTCGCGGCCTTCCGTACGGCCGCCACCGGGGTGGCGTTCCACTGGGCCCGCCGGGTCAGGGTCAGCTGGGCCGGGTTGAACTCGAAGCCGAAGGTGCGCATCAGCCCGCCGGGCGTGGTGGACTTCCCGGTGGGCGGCTCGTGGATGGCGAGGTTGGCGCGTACGAGGCTCTTGCCGGCGCCCTTGCTGCTCTTGGCCATGGGTCTTTCTCTCTCCTCTGGGGCGCCGTCAGTCCGTGAACCCGTGGTGGGCGATCTCCAGGACCTCGTTGGCCACCGACAGGTTGCCGGGGTCGAGGCTGGGGCCCTGCCAGCTGACGGGCAGGACGTCGATGAGCCCCCAGCGGGCCACCAGCGACCCGTCCGCGCGCAGCGCGGAGATCTGCGCGGTGGGCCGCTTGATGCCGGTCTGCACGGACGAGATCCACTTGGCGACCTTCGCCGTGTCCGGGGTGAGGGGGCGGGTGAGCCGGATGTTGGAGAAGGTGACGCGGGTGGGCAGCTGCCACACGAAGCCGTTGTTGCCGCCCTCCTGGCGCTGTTCCACCTCCACCTGGGTCGACAGGCCCTCGCACCCGTTGAAGTAGCCGAGGCTCTCGCCGTCGATGGCGAGGCTGAACCAGATGGAGGAGCCCGGGTCCTGGCGGGTCATCGGGGCCGGCCTTTCTGTCGGTGGAGGGGAACGGTGGCGGGGAGGTGGCGGGCGGGTCTGACCGGTTCGTTCGACCTGGTCGGCCGTCCGGTCAGCGGGGGTCGCGCAGTCTGCCGATCCGTTCGCGGTCCATGCGGAGTTCGGCGCGGACGTGGCGGGTGACGCGGTCGATGATCCGGTGCACCAGTTCGTCCAGCTGGAACTCGGTGAGCTTGCGCGGGTCGAACTCGCCGTCCGGGACCGCCGTGTACTCGGCCGGTGCCTCGCCCTGGGCCGAGGGCGGGCCGTCCGGCGGGGAGGCGCTGTACGGCGGTGGCGGCCCGCTTGGGCCGTGCTGGGACGACTGGGACGACTGGGACGACTGGGATGAGTGAGACGTGTGGGACGACGAGGTCTGCAAGCGGGTGAAGACGTCGGCGACGGCGGCCGCGGCGTGGGAGGCCAGGGCGCCGGTGGTACGACCGGCCCGGCTGCTGCGACCCCACGCGCGCTGGACCGGGAGCGCGTCCGTGCCGGTGGACGCGGTGGCGGCCGGGGTGGGCGCGGTGGACGTGGTGGCGGCCGGGGTGGGAGCTGCCTCCGCGCCGACGGGGAGGGCCGGGCGGGGTGCCGGTGCCGAGGGTGGCGCGAGGGGGGCCACCGGGAGCGGTGCCCCGGTGGTGCCGGAGCCGGGGGGAGCGGGCCGGCGCAGCGGTACCGCCTTGGCGGGGGCGCGCTGGACGGGGGGAGCCGTCGGGGCGGCGCCGGAGGCGGGGAAGGGCGGTGGGGTGAGGGTGGTGGAGGGCGCGTTCATGGGTGTGGTCATGGGCGTGCTCTGGTGCGGGGCCATCGAGGAGGACACCGGGAGGGGTGAGGGGTCGGCCGCGAACGGCGGCGTCGCCGCGGTCGGGGCGCCCGGTGCGACGGCTCGCTGGACGGGCGGAGTCGTACCGGGCCCGGTGGCCGACGAGGTGGTGACGACCGGGGGCAGGGGAGCACCGGGCGTGCCGGAGCGGCGCGCGGGCTGCGCGGAGGGTGCCGCCGGGCGGACGGCGTCGGCCGGTCCGGACGAGGTGGGGGCGCCGAGTCCCGGACGCCGTGCCGTGGCGCTGCGCTGCACGGGGTGGGCCGGGGCGCTCGGCAGCGGGCTGGTCGCCGGGGCGACGGGCTTCTGGGCCGACCGCTGCACGGTGGGTGCCGCGGGTGCCTCGTGGCGCGGTGCGGGCCTGCCGGGTACGTCGGCCGACCGGTTCGTGGCGCGCTGGACCGGGGGTGTCGGACCGGCCGCCTCGACGGTGCGGTGGGACGACGGGGAGTGCGCGGGACCGGAGGGCGGCGAGGCGGATGCCGCCTGGCGCTGGACCGGGGGCAGCGCACCGGTCGGGGTGCCGGGTCGGTCGGACGCGCCCGCGCCGGGGGTCGCCGAGGGGCGGTCCGCCGACCGGGAGGGTGTCCCTTCGCCGCCGGGAGCCGGGGGCGGGGTCACACGGGCCACCGCCCGCTGAACCGGCGCGGACGGAGCGCTCTGGACCGGGGTGGCGGTCGGCGCGTCCGCACCGGACGCGGTCGCCGACGAGGCACCCGACGCAGGCGCAGGCGTCGGTGTGGGCGTATGCGCTGGCGCCGAGGACGGTGAGGGGCGGCCGGTGTCGGAGGCGGGGGCGACGCGGCGGGCTGCCGCTCGCTGCACCGGGAGGTCGGCACCGGCGGTGTCAGCGGCCGGGGCGGCCGCTCCGCCGGGGGTCGACGAGGAAGCGGGGGTGGCGCGGGGGCGAGGGGCGACTGCGGAAGCGTCCCCGGACCCGGAGGTGGCCCCGGACTCGGAAGTGGCCCCGGCTCCGGAAGCGGGCCCGACGCCGGGGGCGGACCCGGCTGCGGAGCTGGTCCTCGACCCGGAGGTGCCCCCGGAGTTGGAAGCGGCCCCGGATGCGGACCCCGACCCGGATTCTGCCCGCTGTACTGGGAGTTCGCCCGTCGCGCCGCCCGTCGTGGCGCTCGGCGCGGGGCCGGGGCGCGGCGCGGAGCGCTGTACGGGAGACGGAGTGCCGCCGGACGCCGTGTCGTTGCCGGAGCGGGGGAGGGCGGGCCCCAGTCCCGCCCTGGGGCGTCGCGCCGCCGCCCGCTGGACCGGCGGGCCCGGTGTCGTCGACCGGTGTTCAGTGGAAGGGGCGGAGGAGGTCCGGGGGGTCGGCGCGGAGCCGGACGACGGGGCGGCGGCGCCCTGTGCGGGCGACGACGGGGCGGCGGCGCCCTGTGCGGGCGACGACGTGCCGCGCTGCTGTGCGGGGGCGGGTGGTGTGGTGGGGCCGGGTTCGCGGGCGGCTCGCTGTACCGGGGTACCGCTGTCGCGGGCCGGTGCGGTCGGGGGCGTGGGGGCCGGGTTGCTGCCACCGCCGGGCTCGCGGGCGGCTCGCTGCACCGGCGCGGCGGGCGACGACGTGCCGCGCTGCTGTGTGGGCGCGGGTGGTGTGGTGGGGCCGGGTTCGCGGGCCGCTCGCTGTACCGGGGTACCGCTGTCGCGGGCCGGTGTGGCGGTGGGCCGTGCGGGGGGCGTGGGCGCCGGGCCGCTGTTGCTGCCGGGCTCGCGGGCGGCTCGCTGCACCGGCGCGGCGGGCGACGATGCGCCGCGCTCCTGTGTGGGCGCGGGTGGTGTGGTGGGGCCGGGCTCGCGGGCCGCTCGCTGCACCGGCGTACCGCTGTCGCGGGCCGATGTGGTCGGGGGCGTGGGCGCCGGGTTGCTGCTGCCGCCGGGCTCGCGCGCGGCTCGCTGCACCGGAGTACTGGGCACCGGAGTACTGGACGAGGGCGTACCGGACGAGGGCGTACCGGACGACGGCGTACGGGATGACGTACCGCCGTCCCGTACCGGTGTCGTGTCGCCACCGGACCGGGGCTCGGCCCGGCGCACCGGGATGTCGGAGGGCGGCCGGGTGCCGGAATCGGCTCCCGGTACCGGGGTGTTCGCGTCCGGTGCCGCTGCGGTCCGGGCGGATGCCGCCCGCTGTACGGGAGGGTCGGCCGGGGCCGAGGAGCCCGCCGACGGGGCCTGTTGCTGCGTACCGGCGGCGCGCTGCGCCGGGGCGCCGGGGCCCGCTCGGTCGCCGTCCGTCGACGAGGGCGCCGTCCGGGAGGACGACGGCGGGGTGTCGGCGGTCCGGCGGCTCGCGGGCAGGGACCGGCGCTGCACGGCCGACGCCCCGGACGGAGCCTTGGTCAGAGCCTGCCGCGGGCGGGGCGCGGCGGGCGGTACCGGCGTCACCCGCACCCCGCGCGCGGACTGGGCCGGTGAGTTCGACGGCGTCGCGGCCGTCGCGGCCGGTGCCGGTGCCGATCCGGCGGCACGCGCCGCCCGCTGGACCGGCGGCGTGGCCGTGGACGCCGTGGACGGCGTCGGCCCGGGAGCCGACGCCGTACCGCGCGCCCCGCCTCGCCTGCCGCCCGGCGTGGCGCCCGCGGCGGACGTCCGCGTCGCGGGGACGGGAGCCGCCGGTGCGCCGGGCGCGGCGTCGTCCGCCGGTATCGCGCGCAGGGGCGCGACCGGCATCCGCTGCACCGGCGGTGTGCCGGGCGGCGGAGCCAGGGGCGTGGACGAGGGCTGGCGGGCCGGTGTGCCGAAGGCGCCCGACAGCAGGCTGTCGCCGGACGCCGGGTTCAGTACCGCGGGTGAGGGCGCCCTCGTGAACGACGGGTTCTGCCACGTCGGAAGGCGGCCGCCGAAACCGGCGTCCGCCACTCCCGTACGTGCCGCACCCGTCGCCCGCTGGATCGGCGGCAGGCCGGTCCAGGCGGCGACGGCCACGGGAGCGGGGCCGGTCGCGGGACCGGTCGCGGAGTCGGCCGTGGGCGCCGTGCTCCCGCCCGGGTCCGAGCCCGGGCCCGAGGCCGGAGCCGGAGTCGAGTCGGGGGACGGGCCGGAGTACGAGGTGGCCTCGCCCCCGGTTCCGTCGCCGCCGTCGCGACGGCCCCGCAGCCGGTCCAGGAATCCCACCGATCAGCCCTCCGCCGTGCCACGCGTCACGAGGGACGCGATCTGGTCCGTGTACCGGCGGCGGTCCTGGTGTTCCAGGTCCAGGATCGCCTCCAGGCTCCAGTGGAAGTGGTAGGCGACGTACGCGATCTCCTCGTGCAGCCGGTCGGTCGCGTACGTCACGATTCCCCCAGGCGGCTCCCGCCCAGTTCCACCTCGAAGGCCTCCGAGCAGTGCGGGCAGGCGACGGCCGCGCGGGTGTGCCCCTCCGCGTTGATCTGGCGGTAGAAGTCCTGGAGGAACGCCAGGTCGGAGGCGAACATGTTCTCCACGATGCCGTCGTGCACCATCGACAGCGTGCCCAGCCGGGTGATGACCCGGCCGAGCAGCACCACCGACAGATAGGCCGGGTTCTCCTGCACCCGCACGTCGCGCAGCGGGATCAGCTCGTCCCGTGCCGTCGACAGGCGCATCACACCGTCCTTGTGGACCGTGCCCGAGTCGTCGACGTACCCGCGCGGCAGCTCGAAGGGGAACTCGGTCCGCAACTCCTGCCGCGGAGCCACGTCGACGGGGGGTCCGGCAGGAGGGCCGGCCGGCGGACCGGCCGGCGCCTCCGCCGGCGCGGCGGCGGGAGCCGAACGGGGGAAGTCCGCTCCCGCCGCCGCGGTCTGGGGTGCCGCGGCAGGTGCCTTGGCAGGCGTCCGCCGCATTACTCGATGACCAGTTCTTCGAACACGATGGTGACGGTCTCGGTCAGCGCGGCGGCCTCACCGGCCTTCACCGGACTCATGTCGATCTTGCTGCACCAGGCGTTGCGCAGGTTGTACCGCTTGACCGGGTTGTCCTCGTAGTCCATCACGATGATCGAGGCGTTCTTGCGGGCGGCGGACATACGACCCTCGAGCGAGTCGTTGATCCACTGGGTGAACGAGCTCGACTGGGTCATACCCCGGACGACGGTGCACTGCCCGTCCTTCGCGGAGCCCGGCATCACGGCGATCTCGGTCTTGCCGGTCGAGCCGTTGTTCTGCGGGTACTTGATGACGTCCTGCTCGAGGGTGATGCCGTTGACCTCGGAGAGGTACTCGATCATCACACCGTCGATCTGCAGACCGAAATTGTGTGAAGTAAGGGAGTCACCCGGGTTCAGACTCATGTGTTCTCAGTCCTTCTGAGGCTTTTGACGATGGCGTACGAGGGAGCAAGGGGGAGTGGGAGGGCGGGGTGCCGTCCGCTGCTCCTCTACTCCTCCAGCTCCCCGCTGCCGCTGGAGAACTGGGCCAGCCGGAAGATCACGAACTCGGCGGGCTTGACCGGCGAGATGCCGATCTCGCACACGACCCGGCCGAGGTCGACGGACTCCGGCGGGTTGGTCTCCTCGTCGCACTTGACGTAGTACGCCTCGGACGGGCTCTGGCCGAACAGGGCGCCGCTGCGCCACTCGTTGACCAGGAACGCGGAGATGTTGCGGCGGATGCGGGCCCAGAGGTTGTGGTCGTTCGGCTCGAAGACCACCCACTGGGTGCCGATCAGGATCGACTCCTCCAGGTAGTTGAAGTACCGGCGGATGTTCAGGTAGCGCCAGGCCGGGTCGGAGGAGAGGGTGCGCGCACCCCAGACGCGGATGCCGCGGCCGGGGAAGGAGCGGATGCAGTTGACGCCGATCGGGTTGAGCAGGTCCTGCTCGCCGCGGGTGATCTGCAGCTCCAGGTCCACGGCGCCGCGGACGACCTCGTTGGCCGGGGCCTTGTGCACGCCGCGCTCGGCGTCGTTGCGGGCCCAGATGCCGGCGACGTGGCCGCTCGGCGGGACCAGGCGGGACTGGCCGGTCTTCGGGTCGAAGGACTTGATCCAGGGGTAGTACAGGGCCGCGTACTTGGAGTCGTAACCGGCCGTCTCCTGGCGCCAGACCCGGATCTGGCGGGCGTTCTGGTTCGGCGGCGGGTCGATGATGGCGACGCGGTCGCCCATCAGCTCGCAGTGGGCTATGAGACCGAGCTGGACGGCCTTGACGGCCTCCAGGTCGATCGCGCCGCGCTGGTAGGCGGCCATCAGGTCGGGCACCGCGACCATGGAGATCTCGTCGATCGCCTCCAGGCCGCCGAAGCCGGTGCGGTCGGCGGAGTCGCCGATGTACTCGGTCGGGCCGGCCTGCGCGCTCTCGACCTGCCCGGCCGGGACGGCGGGGGCGGCGGACGGCGGCGCGGGCAGCGTCAGGGTCTGGTTCTCCGGCCGGGCCAGCTGCGCGGACGGCGCGGCCTCGGTCACGGTGATGAGCTTGGAGCGCTCCTTGACCTGGGTGACGACGTAGGAGCGGTTGCCCTTCTTGGCGCTCACGTCGAAGGTCTCGACCGGCTTGTCGCCGTCCTTGACGATCAGCTTGAAGCGCTCGGCGGGGCCCTCGCCCTCGGGGTCGGCGACCTCGACGGTCAGCGGGCCGCTCTGGCCGGCGGCGTTGGCCGTCACGGCGAACGTGCCGAGCTGCTTGGGCTCGGCGGCGGGCAGCGCGGCCTTGGCGGCGCTGCCGGTGACGGCGGCGGGCGCGGTGGCACCGTTCGCGTCGTCGCCCACGGCGGAGTCGTCGGCCGAACCGCCGACCCGGACGACGTAGGCGGCGGAGCCACCGTTGTTGAAGAACCCGTAGACGGAGTGCGCGAGGTAGTACCCGCCGGTGAAGTCACCGAAGGCCGCGACGTACTGCGTCCAGTTGGTCACCAGCGTGGGCTCGTTCAGCGGGCCGGTCGGGGCGAGACCGACGAAGGCCGCCACCGACGTGCCCACTCCCTCGATCGGGCGCGAGCCGCTGGCCACCTCCTCGACGTAGACGCCGGGCGACAGGTAGGACGGCATGCTCTGCTCTCCTCGGGGTACGAGACAGGACGCCCCTCAGCCTCACGCGCGCGTTGCCGTCACCGAAACGTCCCCGGGTGCCGGTACGGGGGCACGTTCCCTGCCCCCGGTCGTGCCCATTGGGGCAGACTCCTGCGGATTGTCGGTACTTCCCCTCGAAGACCCCTGGCGGACGCCCGGCGTTTCTGATTCAACGTCTTGTGTCGACTGTCAGTTCGCCAGGATGTCATCTTGCGATCAAGCCCCGTTCCGGGGCGCGCCGTCCCGCCGCACCGGGGCGCTGCCCCGCGTGCGGCGGGGACGGTGACGGGGTGTCAGGAGGGGATCGTCCGTGTCGGACCGCTTGAACCACACGCAGAGACACCGCCCGGCCGAGGCCGCCCCGGCCCGGCCCCGCCCGCAGGGACGCCCGCAACCTCCCCTGGCCTCGCTCCAGGCCGCCGCGGGGAACCGGGCCGTGACCTCGGCGATCCGGCGTGGGTCGTCCGGTACGGCCATCCAGCGCGCGGTCGGTACGGCGCAACTCCCCCGGGGCACGGTGGTGGCGCGGGCGACCTCGGCGCCGGTGGACGACCTGCAGATCACGCCGGTGACGGAGTCCGAGCGGCCGGACGGTACGACGGGCCGGGGCGCGGACACGGCGGCCGAGCAGCAGGCGGCCGTGGACGAGGTGACCGTCCAGAAGGGGAAGGTCGCGGAGGCGTCGCTGGCGCGGGCCGGCGCGGAGACCGACGTGTGGGAGGCGTCCGGGGAAGCGGCCGAGGCGCGCGGGGAGGCGGCGGCGGCCCGGGGCAGGGCGGAGCAGCTGGAAGGGGCCGCCGGGGCCGCGGAGCGGAGCCGGACGAACTCGCTCGAGGCCGAGGAGAAGTTCGCCGAGGCGGCCGGCACGGCGACGGCCAAGCAGCAGACCGCCGAGGAGAGGGCGGGCGGGCTCCAGGACACCGAGCGTGAGGAACGCGCGGCGGCGGAGGCGGCCCGTGACGAGGAGCGGAAGTACACGGAGAAGGCCGAGGAGGCCGAGGAGAAGCGGAAGGCCGCCGCGGGCAGGGCGGCGGACTTCAAGAAGCAGGCCGACGAGGCCAAGGAACGGCAGGAGGCCGCCGAGGCCAAGGTGGCGAAGCTCAAGAGGCAGGCCCAGGAGGCCAAGGAACAGCAGGAGGCCGCCGAGACCGCGGCACGGGCGAGGGCGGAGGCCGAGGACCAGGCGCAGCAGCAGGCGGCCAGGGCCGAAGCCGAGGCCGAGGCCGAGGACAAGATCGCGCAAAGCGTGAAGAAGTGGGCCGAGGAGGCGGCCGACGCGCTGAAGAAGGCGGGGGTTGCCGAGGAGGATGCACATCGGCAGGCGGGGGAGAGCAAAACCGCCGACGAGGCGCGGAAGAAGGCCGAGGACGAGGCGAGCACGTGCGCCGAGGACCGGGACACGGCGCAGGAGCAGGCGAAGGCGGCCGGGGATCTGGCAGCGCAACGGGACAAGGACGCCGACGCCGCGGCGCGAGAGCGCGGCAAGGCCGAGCGTGAGGCGGCACGGCACAAGGAGGCCGCGGACAAGGCGCTGGGGCAGGCCGACCGGGCCCAGGCCGACGCGGACAAGCAGGCGCACATCGCGGCGGATCGGCGGCAGCAGGCGGAGGCGGCCCGCGCCGAGGGGCGGGGGCACGCGCAGGACGCGGCCGAAGCACAGAACAGGGCGGCGGTCGCGGGGCAGCAGCAGTTGGACCAGAGGGCGGCCCAGACCACGGCGACGACGGCGCTGAGCGCGGCGAAGGAGGCCCGGGAGGCGGAGAAGAAGGCGAAGGAGGCCGCGGCGGAGGCCGCGAAGAAGAACGCGGCGAAGACGGCGGAGCGGACGGACGGAGTAGAGCCGGCAGGTACCGGCAAAGCCCGCGGGACCCGCCGCAAGCAGGCCAGGGACGCCGCCGGTAAGGGCAACGCCAAGGTCAAGGCATGGACCGACGTCCCCGACGTGGCGGCCCTGCGAGCCAGCGCGCCGTACAGCGGAACGCAGCGGGCGGAGGCGACGCAGCACGGGGACACCGGGACGGTGCAGGACACCGCAGCCCAGCAGTTGACCGAGGCCGTGCCCAACACGATCGCCGACTTCACCGGCACCGTCGACAACGTGAGGGCGTGGAAGAACTCGTACAAGAAGCGCGACGAGTCGGGTCCGGCTTCCCACGATTTCAGGAAGAACCTGAGAACGAAGTTCAACGGCGCGGTGACGGCCGGCCTCATGCTCATCAACGACGCGGTGAAGGGCGCCGACAACATCGGCAGAGTCACCGAGAACGCGGCCGGAATGGCCGAGCTCGGCGCCGCCGGCGGTGGCCTCACCATGGCGTTCTCCGCCCTGACCGTCGGCCGCGACGTCAAGGTCTTCAAGGACACGCGTGCGCAGCGCAAGGAGCTGAAGACACACTTCAGCGGAGAAATCGCCAAGCGCGACCGGAAACTCCAGGTTGTCCTGGACGCCTTGGGAGCGGCCAACACGAAACTGGCCCAGGACTCGATCAGTCTGGCGGCCGCGGAGCCCGGCGCGGAAGCGGAGGCGCTGCAGGCCGTCGAGGCCGATCGCACCCACATCGAGGGCCTGCGGGAGGAGCTGATGGGGCACCTGGCCAGCGGGCGGGACTACGCGGTGAAGAAGAAGAAGAGGAAACTCAGGCGCCGCGCCATCAACGGTGGCGGCAACATCGCGCGTACCGCCGCCGGCGCCGTGGCGGTCGCGGCCGCGGCAGGAGCGGTCTCAGGCGGGATCGGGGCCGGTGTGGTGGGCGCTACGACGGCAGTGGCCCTGGGCGAAGGCGCGGTCGAGAAGGGCCTGCGGAAGGCCAACAAGCGTTACGACTCGGTACGGGACTACCAGAAGCACGCTCGGACCACCAACGCCCAGGAGGGAACACCGGCGCCCGAGGCGCCCAGGCTGGACGAGGACGGGCGGGGCAGAAAGAGCGACGCGTTGAAGGAGGCGATCATGGTGACGCACCCCATCAAGCAGGGAAAGCGGCAGCTCAACGCACAGGAGCTCTACGCGCAGGCGGCCGGCCCGGCCGTGCCCGTGGGCGAGAACGTCCCCGAGGACATCCGGCGCAAGGCCCGCGCGTTCCTCAAGGCCCTCAAGTGCAGCCCGGTGAAGCACAACCAGGACGAGGAGCAGTGGCTGGACTCGCTCAACAACCCCGACCTGCAGACGGAGTGGGAAGAGGCGATAGCCAAGGCGCTCTCCTCGCTCTGAGCGTCCCGTGCCGGGACCGGAAGCGACACCGGGCGCCGTTGCCCCCGGTGTTGCCCGCGTGGACCTGTCGACGTCGGGGAAGTTCCGGTAGTGCTGAGGGTCACACGTCCGGTGTCGAAGGGAGCGCATGGTGCGCGCGCACGAGGAAGCCGCCGACCAGCAGGCCGCCCGGGGCGGCCGCACTCCACACCGGGCGGTGCCCGCGCCCCTCACGGCGGTGAGCGGAGCGCCGATGGCCCCGGCGACGGTCCTGGCGCTCCAGAGCACCGCCGGCAACGCCGCCGTCCAGCGGGTGGTCGCCCGGGACGCGCACCAGCACGGTCCCGGCTGCGGGCACACCGTCCAGCGCCGCATCGACCCGGAAGCGCACCAGCACGGCGCGGGCTGCGGGCACGACGGGATCGACGACCGGAGCCCGGAGGGGCAGCACCAGCTGCTGAAAGAGGCGAAGGACTCGCCCAGCTCGTCGCTCCCGGGGTCCTTCCTCGACAAGGCGGTGCCGTTCTACCAGAATCCCGCCCTCGCCGGCGCCCGCATGCACACGGGCGCGATCGCCCAGCGCGCGACGGCGGCCATGGGTGCCGAGGCCATGACGATCGGCATGGACGTGTACCTCGGCCCGTCCGCCATCGGCAACAACAAGATCCTCGCCCACGAGGCCAGCCACCTCGACAAGAACAGCAGAGGCATCACGGAGACGGGCAGCGGCAGCGGCGGCGCTCCCCCCGTCACGGACCCGGGGCAGAGTTCCGAGGTCGCGGCCGTGAACGACGGAGCGGCTTTCGACGCGGGGGAAGCCGTCGCCCCGTCCCTCGTCGCCCAGCGAGCGGTCACCGACGACTGGGACGACGCCCGATAGACCCGGGCGCCCCACGCATGGCCCCTTCGGGCAACGCACTCTGCCCCCGCACGTCCTGACGCCGTGTCGGGCCGTCCGTAGCGTCGGTGTGTGAGCCTGTGGACCTCCCTGGAGCCCGCGTCCGCGACTGTGGACCCCGGCAGTAGTACGCGTGTGCGCCTGAGGGTGCGTAATACCGGTGATGTCGTCGATGAGTACCGGTTCGAGCCGGTGGGGGACGTGGCTCCCTGGACGACGATCGAGCCGCAGACCTTGCGGCTGTATCCCGGGACGACGGGGACGGTGGAGCTGACGTTCGCTCCGCCGCGTACGTCGGACGCGGTGGCGGGGCCGAATCCGTATGCGGTGCGGATCGTGCCGACGGAGCATCCGGATGCGGTGACGGTTCCGGAGGGGAACCTGACGATCACGGCGTTCACCGAGGTGCGGGCGGAGTTGGTGCCGCACACGGTGAAGGGGCGGTTCAGGGGCCGGCCGCGGCTGGCGGTGGACAATCTCGGTAATACGAAGGTGACGGCGTCGGTCGCGGGCAGTGATACCGGTGATCATCTGTCGTATGAGGTGCGGCCGGGGAATGTGCAGATCGAGCCGGGTCGTGCGGCGTTTGTGGAGACGACGCTGAAGCCGAAGCAGATCATCTGGTTCGGGTCGAAGGAGGAGCGGCCGTACAGGCTGGCGGTGCGGCGGTCGGGGGTGGATCCGACCGAGGTGGAGGGGACGTATGTGCAGCGTGGGTTCCTGCCGCGTTGGCTGGCGACGTTCCTCGGGATCTTCGTGGCGTTGGCGATCGCGTTCGTGATGATCTGGATCGCGTACAAGCCGCAGGTCCGCACCAGCGCGACCGAGCAGACCCAGCAGGCCGGTGCGGCGCTGGCTCCCAGCCCCAGCGCCACCCCGCAGGCCCTGCCCAGTACGGCCGAGTCCGCGCCCGCCGAGCAGCCGCAGGCGCAGCAGCCGGTCACCCAGGAGCCCAAGGACGACGGCGGAGACGGCGACAAGGGGGGCGGCGACAAGGGCGGCGGCGAGTCCAAGAAGCCCAAGCCGCCGGTACGCACCGCGGCCACGGCGGTGAAGGAGATCGCCGCCCGCAGCGAGGGCCGGCACATCTGCTACCGCGCCTACGTGGCCGACCAGGGCTGGCAGGACCCGGTGTGCGACGGCGCCGAGGCCGGCACGGTCGGCAAGAACCTCCCGATCAAAGCCCTGAACATCGCCGTGGCCGGCACCAAGGGCGTGACCGGCAACGGAGCCCATGTCGTCGAGGGATGGCTGACGGGCGACGACTGGGCGAGCGCCCCCGACAAGACCGACATGTACCTGGGCAGCACCAAGGAGGCGGTCTCCCCGATGGAGGGATTCACCCTCAGCACCGTCGAAGGCACCGTCTGCCCGAACACCCACGTCAAGGACAAGGGCTGGCAGAAGCAGGGCTGCACCGAGGCCGGGAAGTGGCGGTACTTCGGCAGCAACATGGAGAACGACAGGCTCCAGCTGGAGGCCGTCCGGATCACGGTCTGACTCCGTGTGCGAGGGCAATCGCCTTTGCCCTCGCGACTCCTGACGAACCACCCGGACACCCGTAGCGTCGGCGTGTGAGCCTTTGGACTTCCCTGGAGCCCGCGTCCGCCACCGTCGACCCCGGCAGCAGCACACGTGTGCGCCTGCGGGTCCGCAACACCGGTGATGTCGTCGACGAGTACCGGTTCGAGCCCGTCGGGGACGTGGCTCCCTGGACGACGATCGAGCCGCAGACCTTGCGGCTGTATCCCGGGACGACGGGGACGGTGGAGCTGACGTTCGCTCCGCCGCGCACGTCGGACGCGGTGGCGGGCCCGAATGCGTACGCGGTGCGGATCACGCCGACGGAACACCCCGACGCGGTGACGGTTCCGGAGGGGAACCTCACGATCACGGCGTTCACCGAGGTGCGGGCGGAGTTGGTGCCGCACACGGTGAAGGGGCGATTCCGTGGCCGCCCGCGACTGGCGGTGGACAACCTCGGCAACACGAAGGTGACGGCCTCGGTCACCGGCAGCGACACCGGCGACCACCTCTCGTACGAGATCCGGCCCTCGAACGTGCAGATCGAGCCGGGGCGTGCGGCGTTCGTCGAGACGACGCTCAAGCCGCGGCAGATCACCTGGTTCGGGTCGAAGGAGGAGCGGCCGTACAAGCTGGCGGTGCGGCGGTCGGGGGTGGATCCGACCGATGTCGAGGGCACGTATGTGCAGCGCGGGTTCCTGCCTCGCTGGCTGGCGACGTTCCTCGGGATCTTCGTGGCGCTGGCACTCGCGTTCGTGATGATCTGGATCGCGTACAAGCCGCAGGTTCGCACCAGCGCGACCGAGCAGACCCAGCAGGCCGGTGTCGCCCTCAGCCCCAGCCCCAGCGCCACCCCCGAAACGCTCCCGAGCACAGCGGAGTCGGCACCCGCGGAGCCCGAGCAGCCGGCCTCCGAGAAGCCCGAGAACGACGGCGGCGGTGGCGGCGGCGGAGGTGGCGGCGGCGGGGGACCGAAGAAGCCCGACAAGCCGGCCGTGAAGCCGGTGGTGCCCGCCAGGAACGTCATGCTCCGCAACGCCACCACCCACATGTGCGCCGACGTCCCCGGGCGGGGCAAGGGCAAGATCAACGGGATCGTCCAGCAGGCCAACTGCCACGAAGAGGGCGACAACGAGTACTGGCACCTCGAGGTGAAGTACGAGAAGGGCGGTCCCGGCGGTGCCGCGCTCTTCCAGATCCGCAACACCACGGACCAGTTCTGCATGGACCTAGGGGAGTACGGCGCCCGCCCCGTGGGAACGGGAATCGCGGAGTTCCACTGCGACGGCACGAAGGCCGACAACCAGCTCTGGTGGGTCGACAAGCAGGAGAGCGGGGACTACTGGATCCGCAACTTCGCCAGCAACAACAAGTGCCTGAACGTGAAGGGCCAGAACGGCGGCACCGAGACCCCGCTGAACATCGCCGACTGCACCAACACCGACGACCAGGAGTGGGAGATCATCCACCCGTCGAAGGACTGACGCGGGGTCCGAAAAGTCGTACGATCAGGCACCTTGGGGCAGCGGGCACTGCCCCGAGTGCCGCTGCCCCGCCGGGAGTTGACCCGTAGCGTCGGTGTGTGAGCCTGTGGACTTCCCTGGAGCCCGCGTCCGCGACTGTGGACCCCGGCAGTAGTACGCGTGTGCGCCTGAGGGTGCGTAATACCGGTGATGTCGTCGATGAGTACCGGTTCGAGCCGGTGGGGGACGTGGCTCCCTGGACGACGATCGAGCCGCAGACCTTGCGGCTGTATCCCGGGACGACGGGGACGGTGGAGCTGACGTTCGCTCCGCCGCGTACGTCGGACGCGGTGGCGGGGCCGAATCCGTATGCGGTGCGGATCGTGCCGACGGAGCATCCGGATGCGGTGACGGTTCCGGAGGGCAACCTGACGATCACGGCGTTCACCGAGGTGCGGGCGGAGTTGGTGCCGCACACGGTGAAGGGGCGGTTCCGTGGCCGGCCGCGGCTGGCGGTGGACAACCTCGGCAATACGAAGGTGACGGCGTCGGTCACCGGCAGCGACACCGGCGACCACCTCTCGTACGAGATCCGGCCCTCGAACGTGCAGATCGAGCCGGGGCGTGCGGCGTTCGTCGAGACGACGCTCAAGCCGCGGCAGATCACCTGGTTCGGGTCGAAGGAGGAGCGGCCGTACAAGCTGGCGGTGCGGCGGTCGGGGGTGGATCCGACCGATGTCGAGGGCACGTATGTGCAGCGCGGGTTCCTGCCTCGCTGGCTGGCGACGTTCCTCGGGATCTTCGTGGCGTTGGCGATCGCGTTCGTGATGATCTGGATCGCGTACAAGCCGCAGGTCCGCACCAGCGCGACCGAGCAGACCCAGCAGGCCGGTGTCGCCCTCGCCCCCAGCCCCAGCGCCACCCCCGAGACGCTGCCCAGTACCGCCGAGTCCGCGCCCGCGGCGCCCGAGCAGCCGGCCACCCATGAGTCGAAGGACGAGGGCGGCGGTGAGAAGAAGGGTGACGAGGACAAGGGCGGCGGCGAGTCCAAGAAGCCCGACAAGCCGGCCGTGAAGCCGGTGGTGCCCGCCCAGAACATCCTGCTGCGCAACACCACCAGCCACCAGTGCGCCGAACTCCCCGGGCGGGAGAAGGGCGAGCTCGACGGACCCGTCCAGCAGGCCGTCTGCGACGACACCGACGGGGACAACCAGATCTGGAACCTCGAGGTGAAGTACGAGAAGGGCGGCCCCGGCGGGGCGGCGCTCTTCCAGATCCGGAACATCAAGGACCAGTACTGCATGGACCTGCCCTACCACGGTGCCGTTTCCGTGGGGACGCCCGTCACCGAGTTCAAGTGCGACAGCACCAGCGCGAACGACAACCAGTTCTGGTGGGTCGACAAGCAGGAGAGCGGGGCCTACTGGATCCGCAACTTCTCCAGCAACCAGAAGTGCCTCGGCGTGGAGGGCGCGAACGGCGGCGCCCTCTTCTCCAAGTTGGTGCTCGACAACTGCAGCAACGTCGACGACCAGGAGTGGGAGATCATCCACCCGAAGAGGGGCTGACGGCTCTCAGGCGGTCCCGGGCCCGGCGGTCACCATCCGCCTTCGCCCGGGACCAGTCTCCCGGCCTTGCGGTACTCACGGCGGGCGCCCTCCAGGAGGTCGTCCGCCGTCACCGTTCCCCCACGTCCGGCGGCCAGGTAGGCCGCGGTGACCACGGCGCTGCGGATCGAACCGCCGGCCAGCTCGAAGTCCCGGGCCAGCGGTTCCGGGTCGATGCCCTCGGCGGCCGGGACGTGCGACAGCCCGTGCCGCCACAGCGCCAGCCGCTGCCCGGCGTCCGGGAACGGGAAGTCGACCACCAGGTCCAGGCGCCGGGTGAACGCCTCGTCGATGTTGGCCCGCAGGTTGGTGGTGAGCAGGGCGATGCCGTCGAAGGACTCGAGGCGCTGGAGCAGGTAGGCGCTCTCCATGTTGGCGTACTTGTCGTGCGCGTCCTTGACCTCGGAGCGCTTGCCGAAGACGGCGTCCGCCTCGTCGAAGAGGAGTACGGCGTCGGTGCGGTCGGCCTCCGTGAAGATGCGCTCCAGGTTCTTCTCGGTCTCGCCCACGTACTTGTCCACGACCGACGACAGTTGCACCACGTACAGGTCGAGGCCCAGGTCGGCGGCGACCACCTCGGCCGACAGGGTCTTGCCGGTGCCGGACTCGCCCGCGAACAGGCCGAGGACGCCCCGGCCGCGCCCGCCGCCCGCACTCAGCCGCCACTCGCCGAGGACCTGGTCCCGGTGGCGGGCGCGCAGGGCGAGTTCGCGGAGCTGGACGAGGGGCTTGTCGGGCAGCACCAGGTCCCGCCAGTCCACGGCGGGCCGGATCCGCCGGGCATGGCGTTCCAGGCCGGAGGCCGACTGGCGGCGGGCGGCGAGCCGGACGTGGTCGGCGGTGACGGGCGTACCGTCGAAGGCCGCGAGGGTCCGGGCGGTGTGCGCGGCCCGCTGGATCCGGTCGCCGCCGAGCCGGTAGGGGGCGACGGCCGAGGCCAGGTCGAACCCGTCGGCGTCGGCGCCCAGCGCGGCGCGCCAGGCGGCCGCGCCACCGGCCCGGCGGCCCGGTGCGTCCAGGACCAGCGGGTCGATGGGGGACCAGTGCGGGTCGTACGGGCGGGGGTCCGTCACCAGGACGGTCACGTCCCGCGCCGCGGTCAGCGCCCGCACCAGCGGGCCCGGCTTCTCGGGCAGGCCCGCCACCACGACCGCCCGGCCGCCGAGGCGGGCCTCGCGCAGCAGCTCCGGTACGTGGTCCGCGGGCTCGGTGCAGCGCAGCGCGTCGATGCCCGCGGCGGCCAGCACGGAGGCCACGGCGGCCAGGCCGTCGCCCTCGCGCGGTTCGCGCAGGTAGGCGGTGAGCGGGCCGTCGTGCAGCCGGGCGGTCAGCCGGCGTACGAAGTCGTCGGCGTCCGTGTCGGCGGCGGGCAGCGGGTCCGGTACCGGGAGCAGCAGGCCGAGGAGCGCGGCGTCCGGGGTGTCGTCGCCGAGCAGGTGGCCGATGAGCCGGTCCGGGACACGCAGCGAGCGGGTGAGGAAGGGGCGTTCGGGTTCCTCCACCTCCAGCAGGCCGAGGGCGCACAGGGGTGCCGAGGCGTGGAACCGGGTCCGGGCCGTCGCCGTGTGCGCGGGCACGCCGCACAGGTCGAGGGCGAGGCCGACGGTGGCACGGCGGCGGCTCACGTCGTTGTTGAGGTAGCCGTAGAGCGGCTCGAAGGTGCGGTCGACGTCGGGAGCGAGGGCGACGAGCAGGGCGGCGGTGTCCAGCTCGGTCAGCCGCGTCCGCACGGCCAGCTCCGCCAGCCGGTCCCCGGGGCCGGCCGGAGCGCCGACGGAGACCGGCTTCACGGCCGCGGGCCCGCCGTCGCCGGACGGCCAGGTGCGCAGCAGGTGGTGCACGGCCTCGTCGGGCAGGTACAGGCCGCGCAGCGGGTCGTCGGCCGTGGGGTCGGTGGCGGTGCGTTGGTCGACCAGCGCGGCCACCCGTTCCCGCAGGACACCGAGCCGGGCGAGCAGCACCTGGGCGGGGTCGTCGGCCGGAGCGGCCGGAGCGGACGAACCAGACGGAGTGGACGGAACGGAGGGGGCGCCCGGGGCGGCGTCCGGCGGGGCGGTGCCGGGGGAGTTCACAGTCGTCACGGTCGTCACTGTCGTTTCGTACGGCCGCCCGGCGCGGCCTTGCGGGCGGCGCGGGCCGCCGCCACCTGGTGCGGTCGGTGCGAGCGTCCCTCGGCCGCCGGCGGGTCGCCCTCGATGCCGCCGACCCGGACCGTCGCGCCCTCGGTGACCGGGGGCCCGGCCTCGTACTCGGGGAAGGCCGGGAAGGGTGCGGTCACCACCAGGTCGAGGGACGGCTTCAGCTCGCCGCCCAGGGCGGACCAGATCTCGGCGAGGGACCGGGCCTCGGTCTGGATGCCGGCCACCGTCAACGGCACCGAGAGCCCCAGCGCGCCGAGCGAGCCGGGGAGTTCCGAGGGCGGCAGCAGCTCGCGGGGGAGCAGGGTCGCCAGGACCGCGGACAGCAGCCGGTGCTCGTCCTGCGGGGTCTTCGTCCAGGCCGTCACCAGGTACGACAGCCGGAACCAGCGGGGCGGCTGGCGGCGTTTGATGACGATGTCGTCCTGGTCGCGGACCGCCATCTGGCCGCGGTGCCGACGGCTCACGTCCTCACGGATGTCGTACAAGTAGGTGTTGACCACAGGGGCGTTGCGCCGGGCCGCCCAGTCACGGGTGGGTGCCTCGAAGGCCACGTCGATGCCCGAGTCCTTCAACGCCCCGCTCGTGAGGAGGGTCTTGAGGACCTCGTCCACCTCGTGGATCACGCTAGCGCTCCCGCCCTGCCCGCACTCGAGTCCGCGCGGCCCGCCCGCTGCCGCCGGTCACCGGTGCCTGCCACCGATGCTCTCACCGATCGTTCCTCCGGCCCGTCCCGCCCGCACGCGTCCCGGGGACGACGGACGGGCAGGATGCGGTGCCCGCACGGACCGAAGGGTCCGCTCTCGATTGCCCGTTCGGTCAGATGTAGCCTTCCCGGAGGGCATAGGCCACGGCGTGGGCGCGGTTGCGCAGGTGCAGCCGCGTGGTGAGTCCGTGCATCACGTTCTTGACGGTGCGTTCGGAGTAGGACAACTTGCCGGCGATCTCTCCGGTGTCGAGACCCTCGGCGACCAGCCGCAGGACGTCCACCTCTCGGGGTGCGAGGCCCAGCGAGGGGGCGCCGGGGCGGCCCGCCGCGCCTCGGTGCAGCGTGCCCACCTGGCTGATGAGCCGGCCCAGCAGGTCCGCGGGCAGGTCGCCGTCGCCGCGCGAGGCGGCCAGTACGGCCTGCACCAGCCGGTGGGCGGTGGCCTCGTGCCGCCAGACGATGGCGCCGACGCCGCACTCGACGACGTCGAGCAGTTCGCTCTCGCGGATCGCACCGACCACGAGCACGGCGCGCGCGCCCTCGCTGCGCACGATCCGGCGCAGCCGGGTGAGCGCCGCGTCGTCGAGCGCGTCCTCGATGAGCAGGGCCACCGTGCCGGGCCCCGACTCCTCGCGCAGGTCGATCTCCGGGTGCCGGCGCAACTGGCTGACCGCGCCCTCGCGGCTGATCGGGTCCGGAGCGGACACCGCCACCGGGACCCGCCGGTCGACGATGCCGACCGCTTTGCCCGGCCCGTGCGCGGACGTCGTGGATGTGGCGGATGTGATGGATGTGGTGGTGTTCCGGGGTGAGTTGAGCAACCGTTTCCCCCCTGTTCACGTGCCCGCACTCCGGCACAGGCCGGTAGCGGATGTGCGTGTTCCACACTTATGGGACTGCTGGGACTTCGCAATCGTGGAGCACCACGAGGCACACCACGAGACCAGCGCGCCGACCGTCACGAACGGCCGTCACGCGGGCGTTCCGGCAGGTCGGAGGGGCCCCGCGAGGTCGCGGGGGCCCGTGGACACGGCCGCGGACCACCGTGACGCGCGCCACTTCGCACCACCGTTCACCGCAGTCGTTCGTCTCACACACCGGGGGAGCACCATCCACCACAGGAGGCACCGATGACCGGACCGCTCCGTGAACGCGACGACGCCCACGCGCTGTTGGCCGCCGAGATCGAGCGCGCCCGGGCCGGCACCGGCCGCCTCGTCCTGCTGCGCGGCGCCAGCGGCACCGGGCGCACCGCCGTACTGGACACCGCCGCCCGGCACGCCGAGGACCTCGGCCTGCGGGTGCTGCGCGTGCGCTGCTCGCCCGAGGACACCTCGGTGCCCTTCGCCATGGTCCTCCACCTCCTCGGCCCGGTACCGGAGTTCACGGACATGGCGCCCGGCGGCGACGACCGGGGCAGCGCGGCCCGGCTGTGGCGGCTGCTGCGCTCCTACGCGGCCGAGGGCCCGGTGCTGGTGGCCGTCGACGACGTCCACCTCGCCGACGACTCCTCGCGCCGCTGGCTGACGGAGGCGGCCCGGCACGTCGACCGATTACCGGTACTGCTGGTCGCCACGGAGCGCAGCCAGTACGACATCGACCCGCGGCCCGCCGGACTCACCCAGGCGTTGTCGCCGTCCCTGGTGCGCACCCACACCCTCGCCCCGCTCAGCGATTCGGCGGCGGCCGGGCTGGTCCGCGACGCCTTCCCGGACGCGTCCGCGCGCTGGACCGAGGAGTGCGTACGGGCCGGTGCGGGCAGCCCGCTGCTCCTGCACGCCCTGCTGGACGACCTCGGCGGCACCCCGCACCCCGACGGCGTCCCGCCCGTGCCGGACAGCTGCGCCGCGCTGTATCCCGGGTCCTACCCGGCCGCCGTCTCCTGGTGGCTGAACAGCGCGGGTCCCGCGACGGCCGACGTGGCGCGCTGCCTCGCGGCCCTGGAACAGGCCTGGCCCACGGGCCCGCCGGACCACCGGGCCGCCCTCCGGCATGCCCTCCCGCACCCGCAGGCATCCCCGCCGGATGCCGCGTACCGGCAGACACCGCCGTCGGACGGCGTGTACCGGGAGGCGTGGCCGTTGACAGGCACGTACGGACAGGCGCCGCCGCCGCCGGACGGCACGGACCGGGGGGCGTCTCCGTCGGGTGCCGTGTACCGGCAGACACTGCCGTCGGACGGCGTGTACCGGGAGGCGTCGTCGTTGGACGGCGCGGACCGGCAGGAGTCTCCTTCGGGTGGCGTGTACCGGCAGGCACCGCCGTTGGCCGGTGCGTACGGGCAGGCGTCGCCGTTCGGCGCCGCGTACCCGCAGGCCTCGCCGTTGGACGGTGCGTACCGGCAGGGCTCGGTGCTCGGCGCTGGGCGTCGGCACACCCATGAGACGCCGACGGCGCGGACGCGTCGGCCCCGGGACGTCGCGCCGGGCTGCCGGGACGTGTGGAGCGCGGACCCCGGGGGCGGCGGCGCGGAGCTCCCGGAGCACGGCCCCTACCCGCACCCCGACGAGCCCACCGGGCCCGCCGACGGGGCGCCGTACCCGGCGTACCCGGTGCACGGGCCGTACGACGGACGGCCGGAGTCCGCACCCGGCGCCGCCTACGGCCGTACCGGACCGCCCGCCCACGCGCCGCACCGGACGACGCTGTGGCGCACCCCCTCCCCGCCCCCGGCGCGGGGGTCGGCCGGGGATCCGGTCGACGTGCTCGCCGAGGCGGCCGGGGCCGATCCCGCGCGGATCGAGGGCTGGCTCGCCGCCATGACGCGGCTCGGTCTGCTGCGCCCCGACGCGGGCGGCCGCCCCCGCTACGCGCACCCGCTGCTGCGCGACGCCGTACTGACCGGCTGGCCCCGGCCGCGCCGCGAGGCCGTGCACCGGTCGGCGGCGGAGGCGATGCTGCGCCGCGGCGACCGCGTCGAGGCGGTCGCCCGGCACCTGCTGCGCACCCCGGCCGTCGGCCTGTCCTGGGCGTTGCGCGTGCTGCGCGACGCCGTGACCGTCGCCGTGCACGACGCCCGTCCCGCCGACGCCGTCGGCTATCTGCGCCGAGCGCTGGACGAGCCGGTGTCCGACGATCTCCGGCAGCGGCTGCTGACCGAACTGGGCTCCCTGGAGTACGCGTCGGCCGACACCCCGGCCGCCATCGCCCGGCTCGCCGAGGCCCAGCACCTGCCGGCCGAGCCGCGCAACCGGGTGCGTACGGCCGTCGCCCTCGGCACCGCCCTGGCCGGCCGCGGCGAGATCCGTACGGCGATGGAGGTACTGCGCCGCACCGAGGGCCGGCTGTCCGGCCACCCGGGCCTGGCCCGCACCGTGCAGACCGCCACCGCGCTGCTGTCCGACGAGGACCTGGCCACCCGGCAGGAGGTGTACCGGTGGCTGTCCGAGACCGGCCGGCACTCCCCGGAACTGGTCGGCACCGCGGGGCAGGCCCTGCTGGTGCGGTACGCGGCGACGGCCGCGCTGATCTCCGCCGACGAGGCGATGGTCCGGGTGCGGAGCCTGCTCGCCCAGCCCACCGACCCGCTGGCCGAACCCTTCCTCCTCGGCACGGCCGCCGCGGTCGCCCAGTGGGCCGACGAACTCGACGAGGCCGAACGGCTCGTGGAACGCGGCCTGGCCGGACAGCACCCCGCCCTGCTGCACCCGATGCAGCACGCGCTGCTCAACACCCGCGCCGACATCGTTGCCTCCCGCGGCGACCACGCCCGGCTGCTCGCCCTCGCCGCCGACCGCGGGCCCGGACCCGGCTCGGGACCCACCAACCGGGACGCCCACGCCCTGATGGCGCTGGTGCACACCGGCCGCACCGACGAGGCCCTGCACCACGCCGACCGCTTCGACCTGCGCGAGGTGCCGGAGAACTGGGAGCTGAACCGCTACCTGTACGCGCGGGGCGTGCTGCGCGCCGCCACCGGCGACCCGGCGGGTGCCCTGCACGACTTCCTGGAGTGCGGGCGCCGCCAGGCGGCCCGCGAGGTGATCAGCCCGGTCGTCACCCCGTGGCGGACGGCCGTCGCGGAGTGCCGGCTGGCGCTGGGCGGCGGCCCCGAGGCGCTGGCCCTGGCGACGGAGGAACTGCGGCTGGCCCGGGTGTGGAACACGCCGCGCACCGTGGGCCGCGCCCTGCGCGTGCTGGGCACCGCGACCGGCGGGCGCCGCGGCCTCGAACTGGCCGAGGAGGCCGTACGGACCCTGCGGGACGCGCCCGCCGACACCGACATGGAGCTGATCCCCGCGCTGCTCGCCCAGGGCCGCCAGCTCCTCGACGCGGGCGAGCGCGGACGCGCCCGGGCCCGGCTGCGCGAGGCGGCGGAACTGGCCGAACGCAAGGGCGCCCTGCGCTGGCTCACCGTGGCCGGGCAGGCCCTGCGCGAGGGCGGCGCCCGCGGCCCGGTGGCGTCCCGCACCGGGGCCGGTGCACTGACCGGCAGCGAGCGCCGGATCGCCGAGCTGGCCGCCGACGGCCGCACCAACACCGAGATCGCCGAGCTGCTGCACCTCGCCCGGCGCACCGTGGAGACCCACCTGACCAGCACCTACCGCAAGCTGCGGATACGGCGCAGGACGGAGCTGCCGGCCGCCCTGGAGCGCGGCGTGCGCCGGGAACGGGAGCGGCACCCCGACACCCGCGGCTGAGGACCGCCGGTGACCCGCGCGGTCCTCACAGGTCGCGCAGCAGCCGCCCGATCTCCATCTGCTCCGTCTCCAGCGGGTCGCCGTCCTCGACGTTCCACAGGCTGTTCTGCAGCACGCGGCCCAGCGACCAGGCGCGGGCCTGCTCCCGGTCGAGACCGAGGACGTCGGTCATGGCGTCGAAACGCCACCGGGTCTCGCCCGGGTCGTAGCGGTTGTCCAGGGCGGGCAGCAGGTCGAATCCCGGGTCCCCGGCCAGCGGCTTGGGGTCGATGGCGAGCCAGGGGGCGCGGTCCGCGGCGAGGACGTTCTCGTAGTGCAGGTCCCAGTGCAGCAGCCGGTCGCCCGGCTCGTCGGCGACCTCCCGCACGGCCGCCGCGCAGTCAGCGACCAGCCGCCGGTCCGCCGGGTCCGCAATGCGCTCCAGGGTGCCGGGCGTGCGCTCCAGCATGCCCCGCGCGATGTCCCCGAGGCGGCGCACGCCGGGCGGTGCGGGGGTCGCCGTGAGGTGCGCGAGCATCCGGGCGATGACCAGGACGGCCTCGCGGGAGTCCTCGACGTGACTGAGCATCCGGCCGGCGTCCAGGCGCTCCAGCAGCATGGTCCCGGTGGCCGGGTCGTGGTCGAGCAGCCGCACCGCGCCGTCCCCGGCCCACACCCGCAGGGCCAGCGGCTCGCCCTCGGTCTCGGCGTCGAGGATCTGGAGCTTCAGCACGGCCTCGGTGCCGTCGCGGCGCACGACCGGCAGGACCAGTGCCGCCCACCCGTGCATCGAGGGCCCGTCGAGCCGCAGCTCCCACCGCTCCATGAACCCGGCCGCCAGTGCGGGCAACCCGTCGACGAAGGCCCGCCCGGCCTCTCCGTTGTATTTAGCCTGCGCGGCCGCGAGCCCTTCAGGTACGACAATCACCCACTGAGGCTACAAGCCGCACCCAGCTGCGGGCAGTCGTGCCTCCCCCAGTGCCTAAAGGGCCTGGGAGGTACCCCCAGGCGGCACGGGTGGGCGGTGGGGGTACCTCCCAGGCCGTTCAGGCACTGGGGGAGGCACCCCGCGACGCCGGGCTGCGCACCCCCGCCCTCAGCCCACCGGCTCCCGCACCGCCCGGTCCGCCGGCACCCCGTGCTTGGGCGCCTTCGCCGTCACCATCACCCCCGCCACGACCCCCGCCAGCAGCATCACCCCGGCCGCCACCCAGATGGCGACCGTGTACCCGTGCACGATCCCCTCCCGCACGATCAGCTCCCGCTGCGCGGGGTCCGTCAGATGCGCCGCGATCCAGGACGCGCTCGTGCTGGTCGCGATCGTGTTGAGCAGCGCCGTGCCGATCGAGCCGCCCACCTGCTGCGAGGTGTTGACCGTCGCCGAGGTCACGCCGGAGTCCTTCGGGGCGACCCCGGCGGTGGCCGTGGAGAACACCGGCATGAAGGTCAGACCCATGCCGAGGCCCATCAGGAGCAGCGCCGGGAGGATCTCGGAGACGTACTCCGAGTGCACGGTCATCCGCGTGAGGATCACCATGCCGCCGGAGGCGAGGAGCATGCCGGGGACCATCAGCATGCGCGGGCCGACGTGCGGCAGCAGCCGGGCCGAGATCTGGGTGGAGCCCACGACGATCGCGGCGGTCAGCGGCAGGAACGCCAGGCCGGTGCGCACGGGGGAGTAGCCGAGGATGACCTGGAGGTAGTAGGTCATGAACAGGAACAGCCCGAACATGCCGATGACCGCCAGCATCATCGTCAGGAAGCAGCCGGCGCGGTTGCGTTCCCGGATGACGTGCAGCGGCAGCAGGGGCGTCGGCGCCCGGGTCTGCCACCACACGAAGGTGGCCAGGAGGACCACGGCCAGGCCGAACAGGGCCAGCACCAGCGGGTCGGTCCAGCCGCGGGGCTGGGCCTCGCTGAAGCCGTAGACGAGGGCGACGAGACCGCCGCAGCCGAGGACCACGCCGGGCACGTCGAGACGGGCGTCGGCGTGGCCGGGCCGGTCGTGCAGCAGGGCGAACGCGCCGATCACCGCGATGACGGCGATGGGGATGTTGACGTAGAGGCACCAGCGCCAGTTCAGGTACTCGGTGAGCACGCCGCCGACGATGAAGCCGATCGCGGAGCCGCTGCCGGCCAGCGCGCCGTAGATGCCGAAGGCCTTGCCGCGTTCCCGTGGGTCGGTGAACGTGGTCGTCAGCAGGGACAGCGCGGACGGCGCGAGGACGGCGGCGAAGACGCCTTGGAGGGCGCGGGCGCCGAAGAGCATCGCCGAGGTGCCGGCGGCGCCGCCGATCGCGGAGGCGGCGGCGAAGCCGATCAGCCCGATGACGAAGGTGCGTTTGCGCCCCACCAGGTCCGCGACCCGCCCGCCGAGCAGCAGCAGGCCGCCGAAGGCGAGGGTGTACGCGGTGATCACCCACTGCCGGTTGGCGTCGGACATGTCCAGGTCGCGCTGGGCCGAGGGCAGCGCGATGTTCACGATCGTCGCGTCGAGGACGACCATCAGCTGCGCCAGGGCGATCACCACCAGCGCCCACCAGCGATGGGCATCGGCCTCCGCGGGCGCGGCGGGTCCGCCTGTCCGACCTGTCCGGGAGCCACTCATTTCGCCAGAAGACCACGATTCGGGACGGGTCGCATCCCGTTGCCCGAGCCGCCGCGCGGATCGTCGCGCCGGCCGCCGGTCATGGTTCGAGGACCACCTTCCCGGTGGTCCCCCGGTCCTCCAGGGCGCGGTGCGCGGCGGCGGCTTCGGCGAGCGGGAAGCGCCGCACGGCCGGGACGAGCCGGCCCTCGGCGGCCTCGGTGAGGGCGCGCAGTTCCAGGGTGCGTACGGGGTTGGCGCCGCCGGCCCGCTCCATCATGACCGGGCCGAGGACCTGCTGGGAGACGCCGTCGACGAGGTACGGGGTGCCGTCGTGCAGGCCCTTGCCCGACCAGCCGAAGACCAGGTGGCGGCCGCCGGGACCGAGCAGGGCGACCGCCTCGCGGGCGACGTCCCCGCCGACGCCGTCGAAGACGACGGTGGCCTTCCTGCCGCCCAGGTGGGCGCGGACCTTGCCCGGCCAGCCGGGATCCTTGTAGTCGACGGCGAGATCGGCGCCGTTCGCGGCGACGAGCGCGGTTTTGTCCGGACCGCCCGCGAGGCCGACCACCGTGGCGCCGGCGTTCTTCGCGTACTGCACCAGCAGCGTGCCGATGCCGCCCGCGGCGGCCGGGACCACAGCCACCGAGCCGGGTCCGAGATCGGCGAACTGCAGGATCCCCATCGCCGTACGCCCCGTGCCGATCATGGCGACGGCCTGGGCGAAGTCCAGCTTCGCGGGGACCTCGTGGAGGCGGGCGAGGTCCGTGACGGCGAGTGCGGCGTAGCCGCCCGGGGCGAAACCGAGGTGGGCGACGACGCGCCGGCCCAGCCAGCTCTCCGGGGTGCCCTCGCCGAGGGCGTCGACGACCCCGGCGACCTCGCGGCCGGGGATGGTGGGCAGCTCCGGAAGCGCGGGCGAAGGCCCCTGGATGCCCTCGCGCAGGGCGGTGTCCAGGAGGTGGACGCCCGCCGCGCGGACGGCGATTCTGACCTGGCCGGGGCCCGGGGCCGGGTCCTCCACCTCGTCCAGGACGAGGTTCCCGGCCGGGCCGAAGGCGTGCAGTCGGATGGCGTGCATGGCGGAACCCCCAGGGTGAGGAGCGGAGCTGGTGAGGGTCCCACTCAACGACCTCAAGCCCGCTTGAGGTCAAGCTCGCTTGAGGTCAAGCTCGCGCCGTCCGAGCGCGAGGGAGACCGCCGTCAGGGCGCTGTTGAAGGAGACCTCGGAGAGCAGGCCGGGCGAGGCGACCTGGTCACCGGCGAGGTAGACGCCGTCGCCGCGGTCGACGGCCGGCCGGTCGCGCCAGGTGGTGCCGGGCAGGTCGACGGCGCCGGTGCGGCCGTTCGCGACCGCCTCGCGCCGCCAGGTCAGCCGCTCGCGCCAGCCGGGGAAGCCCAGGTCGAGCAGGTGCTCGGCGCGTGCGGTGCCGTCCGCCTTGGACTCGTGCGGTGCGATGGGGACCTGCCCCTGGATCAGCTGCTCGCCCGCCGGCGCCAGCGTGCGGTCCTGCGCCGTGAACCGCTCGATCCAGCCCGGCGCGTCCAGGTCGGAGACGGCGAAGGCGTCGCCGCGCCGGGTCCGTACGGCCAGGTCGACCAGGGTGGTGCGGCCGCTCGGCCAGGTCAGCGCGGGGTCGTCCAGCAGCCGGCGGGCCGCGTCGAGGGAGGTGGCGACGATGACGGGGGCGTCGGTGGGCAGCGTGTCCACGCGGGAGAGCGTCTCCATCCGCACCCCGAGGTTCCAGGCCAGGGCGGCCATCCGGTCCACGACCCCGGCCCAGCCGCCGCGCGGGTAGTGCGCCTCGGGCGGCAGCTTGGCGGCCCGGCGCAGCCGCTCCTGCACGAAGGCGGCGGACAGCGACCCGGGATCGTGGTGGAAGAGGGCGACCGCGCAGTAGTGGGCGGCGGCCCGGGCCCCCTCCTCACCCGCGATCCCGGTCGCCCAGGTCAGGAAGTCGACGTCGACCGGTGCGGGCCCGACACTGCGGCGCAGCAGCTTCAGCATGGCGAAGGGCGGGGTGCGGCGCAGCACCCCCTTGTGCCGCAGCCGCAGCCGGGCCGCCTCCAGCGGCGGGATGGGCGCGAGCGGGCCGATCAGGTCGCGCCGGCGCAGCCAGGCCCAGTGCGGGCCGCCGTTGTAGAGGGCGTGCGGGCCGTCATTGGTCCGGTAGGGGCCGTCGGCCGTCCGGGCCCGACCGCCGAGCGTGTGGTGGGCCTCGTGGACGGTGACCTTGGCGCCCGCCTCGGCGGCGGTGATGGCCGCGGTCAGTCCGGCGAAGCCGCCGCCGATGACGGTGATGCGATGCATGGCTCGGGTTCTCCCTCGGTTCGGGGTCGCGGTCGGGTCGCCTGGCACGGCGCCTGTCTGCCCGTACGACGGCCGAGGGGGTACCGGATGTGACATGCCGCCGGAAGAAGGGAGATTTCCGCAGGCCGGACGGGGTTGTCAGTGGCAGGGTGCAGCATGACCCCATGGCGAGGAGAACGGCGGGAACGGCGGGCGGGCGCGGCACGGCGACGGTCCGGGGGGCGAGACGCCCGGAGCTGCGCCTGCCGCCGCTCACGCCGTACGAGGACGACGGCGGCCTGGCGCGGGACGGGGACTACGACGCGCTGGACTTCCGGGAGACGGACCTGACCGGCCAGGACGGCGCGGGCGCCCGCTTCATGGACTGCGCGCTGACCGGCTGCGCGCTGGACGAGGCGTCACTGCGCGCCGCCCGGCTGCTCGACACCCGCCTCACCGGCGTCCGGGGCGTCGGCACGAACCTCGCGGAGGCGACCCTGCGCGACGTCGAGCTGCTCGACGCCCGCCTCGGCGGCACCCAGCTGCACGGCGCCGTACTGGAACGGGTCCTGATCCGCGGCGGCAAGATCGACTACCTCAATCTGCGCCGGGCCCGCCTCAAGGACGTCGTCTTCGAGAGCTGCGTCCTGGTCGAGCCGGACTTCGGGGGCGCCCGTCTGGAGCGGGTCGAGTTCGTGGACTGCGCCCTGAAGCAGGCGGACCTCAGCGCCGCCACCCTCACCGACGTCGACCTGCGCGGCGCCGCCCCACTGGACCTCTCCCGCGGCGTGGACCGCCTCTCGGGCGCGGTGATCAGCCCCACCCAACTCCTCGACCTGGCCCCGGTCCTGGCGGCGGAGCTGGGAGTGCGGGTGCTGGGGGAGGAGTAGGGCGGGCCGCGCTTCAGGCGTTGATCGACCCCATGGCGCGGTGCAGGACATCCTCGAGAGACGTCCCCGTGTCCCCCTCGGCCCAGCTGGCGAGAGTGGCATCGACGCAGCCCAAGGCGGCCCCGATCAGCGCGGACGGGCGCGGGTCCAGCGCGTCCGAGGGGTCGGCGCCGAGTCGTCGCGCCAGCTCCGGCCGGAGGAGCGCGTACCAGCCGGCGTGCTTTTCGTGGTGGGCGGCCGCCAGAGCCGGGGCGCCGTGGATCAGCCGTGTCAGTCGTCGGCCCCGCTCGGGATCGGCCGCGTACTGCTCGATCAGCGCGCCCAGCGCATGCCGCAGGGCATCCCAGACCGGTTCGCCGTCGGGCCGGGACCGGAGGGCGGCGAGGAGATGCTCCCCGGCGTCCGCGACATCTCCCAGGAGCGCGTCCTCTTTGGACGTGAAGTAGCGGAAGAACGTGCTGCGGGAGATTCCCGCGACCGCGCAGACGTCCTCGACGGTCGTGTTGTCGTATCCGCGCTCCACGCACAGGTCGAAGGCCATGGCCGACACCTGGGCCTTCATCGCCTGCCGGGCGAGCGCCCGTGCGCCGCTTCGCGCTCCCGTCCGTTCCGTCGCCATACCACGATGGTACCGTAGTTCAAGAGTGAGACTGTGTCTCACAAACGGTACAGTGAACCAGTCGGTGGGAGTGGACCATGGAACAGACCAAGGTGGTCGTGGTGACGGGCGCCAGCGACGGCATCGGCGCAGCCGCGGCGCGCATGCTGGCGAGGGACGGGCACACCGTGGTGGTCGTCGGCCGGTCGCCGCAGAAGACGAAGGCCGTGGCGGCCTCCATCGGCGCGGACCACTTCGTGGCCGACTTCACCCGCCTGGACGAGGTACGGCAACTCGCCGCCGCGCACCACGACGGGTACGCCCGGATCGACGTACTCGCCAACAACGCCGGTGGGGTCTTCGGGGACCGCGCCAAGACCACCGACGGCTTCGAGAAGACGTTCCAGATCAACCATCTGGCTCCGTTCCTTCTCACGAACCTGCTGATGGACAGGCTCACCGACTCGCAAGCGGCGGTCATCCAGACGACCACCCTGCGGGGCGGCATGGTGCGCACCCTCGACCTCGACGACCTCGACCACGACAAGGACTACGACCCCGTTCGGGCGTACAACGCGGCCAAACTCGAAAACGTCCTGTTCACGAAGGAACTGCACCGCCGCTACCACGCGCGCGGGGTCTCCGCCGCCGTCTTCTATCCGGGCAACGTCGCGACCAACTTCGGCTCGGAGACCACCAGTCGCCTCATGAGGTTCCTCGCGACCAACCGGCTCTCGCGCTCCCTCCTGCTCACCACCCCGGAAAAGGGCGCGGAACAGCTCGTCCGGCTCGCCGAGGGCGACCCTGGCCGCCACTGGACCTCGGGCGAGTTCTACGCGAAGGGTGCGCCGGGCAGGCTCAGCCCGCTCGCCCTCGACGCCGGCCTCGCCCGCGACCTCTGGGACCGGTCCGAGGAACTGCTCCGCTGAGCAGGCCCCGGCGACTTGGTGGGGCCCTCACGGGATCCGCGGGAAGCGGGCCTGCAGGGACCAGACGGCCGGGTTGTCCGCTAGGTCCTCGTGCAGGTCGGTGAGGTCGGCGAGCAGGTCGTGCAGGAAGTCCCGGGCCTCGCGGCGCAGTTCGGTGTGGGAGAAGGAGAGCGGGGATTCGTCCGCCGGCAGCCACTCCGCCTCGATGTCGACCCAGCCGAAGCGGCGCTCGAAGAGCAGGCGGTCGGTGGACTCGGTGAAGTCCAGTTCCGCCCGCTGCGGCCGGGCGGCCCGGGAGCCCGCCGGGTCCCGGTCGACGTGCTCCACGATGTCGCACAGCGCCCAGGCGAAGTCGAGCACCGGCACCCATCCCCAGGCTGTGGACAGTTCCCGGTCCGCCTTGGTGTCGGCGAGGTACACGTCCCCGCAGAACAGGTCGTGCCGCAGGGCGTGGACGTCCGCGCGGCGGTAGTCCGTCTGCGGCGGGTCCGGGAAGCGGGTGGAGAGGGCGTAGCCGATGTCGAGCACGCAGGTGATGGTGTCACGGACAGCGGCGCGGAGACGGACGGCGGTGCGGAGACGGACGGGTGCGCGTCCGAGGCCACGGCCGCCCCGGGCCGTGACGGGCTCAACTGCACCAGGAGCACCGGCTTTTCCACGCGTCACTCCCGGTCTCTATCCTCGTCCCCAATCCCGGTGCGCAAGGTGTCGCCGGGGGAGAGGGAGCAGGCATGGACGGGTTGATTCCGGATGATCCCGAACGGATCGGCAGGTACCGGTTGCTCGGCAGGCTCGGTGAGGGCGGTATGGGCCGGGTGTACCTGGCGCGCTCCGACCGGGGCCGGACGGTGGCCGTCAAGACCGTCCGGGAGGAACTGGCCCGCATGCCGGACTTCCGGCGGCGCTTCGCGCAGGAGGTGAGGGCGGCACAGCGCGTCGGCGGTGAGTGGACCGCGCCGGTGCTGGACGCCGACACCGACGCGCCCACCCCCTGGGTCGCCACCGGGTACGTCGCCGGGCCCTCGCTCGCCGAGGTCGTCGACCGGCAGTACGGGCCGCTGCCCTCCCCCACCCTGCGGGTGCTGGCGGCGGGACTGACGAGGGCGCTGCAGGCCGTCCACGGCGCCGGCCTCGTCCACCGCGACCTCAAGCCCTCCAACGTCCTGGTGACGATCGACGGCCCCCGCGTCATCGACTTCGGTATCGCCCGCGCCCTGGACGCGTCCACGCAGTCCGCCGAGGGCCTCACCAAGGCCGGCGCCGTCGTGGGGTCGCCCGGCTTCATGTCCCCCGAGCAGGTGCGCGGGGAGAAGGTGTCGTACGCGAGTGACGTCTTCTGCCTCGGCGCGGTGCTGGCCTACGCGGCGACGGGCCGGATGCCCTTCGGCACCGACGAGGGCGGGCTGCACTCGCTGCTCTTCCGCATCGCCACCGAGGAGGCGGACCTGACCGGGGTCCCCGAACCCTGGCAGGGTGTCGTCGCGGCCTGCCTGGTGAAGGAGCCCGAGAAGCGCCCCGCCCCCGAAGAGCTGCTGACGTCGATCGAGGACACGGCGGGCGCGGACGGCACCCCGGGCGGCGCGTGGCTGCCCGGCGAGGTGCTGGCGGAGCTGGGCCGGCACGCCGTACAGCTCCTGGACAGCGAGGACCCGGAGGACCGGGCGCCGCTCGGAGCGGCTCCCGCCGCGGGCTTCGGGCCGCCGCCCGCCGCGTTCGGTCCGGCGACGCCCCCGTGGCAGGGCCGCTCGCCGCTCGACGCGGGTCCCGGGGCCGCCCGGCCCTCGCCGTACTCCACGCCGCCCCCCGCGGCGGCACCCGCCACCCCGTCGCCGTACGCCCCGCCGCCCGCCCGCCCGGCGAAGGGGCTGGCCACGGCGCTGAACGTCCTGCTCATCCTGTTCGTCGTACCGGTGCTGTTCAATGTCACCGTCCTCGCGACCGTCCACGGGGAGCTGGGCGGGCGGGACGGTTCGTCGTCCCCCCGGGGTATCGACGACTTCAGGGCGCTGCAGGTGACGGGTTTCGTGGCCGAGGGCCTGGGCCTGCTGGTGCTGCTGGCGGCGGCGGTCGTGTGGGTGTGCTGGTTCCGCCGGATGCGGCAGAACGCCGAGTCGTTCGCGCCGGGCCGCATCCGCTACCGGCCGGGCCTGGCGGTGGGCTCCTGGTTCATCCCCGTCGCCAACGTCCTCCTGCCCAAGCAGATCGCGAACGACATCTGGACGGCGACGACCGGCCGCCCGGCGGGTGCCGGACGGTGGCTGATGCACACCTGGTGGTGGCTCTGGGTGGCCCACCTCGCGACGGAACTCAGCGCCTACCAGACCTGGGACGAGAGGAAGACCGCCGCGGGCGCCAGGGAGACCGTCCTCAACGCCTTGGGCGGCGACGTCGTCGCCGTCGTGAGCACTGTGTTCGCCGTGCTCTTCGTCTCGCGGCTCACCAGGCTCCAGGGGGAGCGCGCCGCCGGGGGCGGCCGGGTCGCCGGGGCCCGCTGAGGTCAGTCCGGTGAGGTGGCGCGCCGGACCGCGTCGCGGAGCAGGGCGCGTCGGCGGTCGTGTACGTCCTCGGGCTCGTCGGCGGTCGCCGCGTAGACGTTGCTGACCGGTGACCAGGACATGGACATGGCGATGACGAGGGCCAGCACGTCGAACGGGTCCCCCGGCCGCACCCGGCCCGCCGCCTGGGCCTCGGCGACGGCCCGGAGCTTGGCGTCGTCGCGGCGGTCGGCGTCGTCGACGAGATGCCCCGCCGGACGCCGCTCCAGCCGCGCCCAGGTGGCCAGCCGGATCAGGTCGGGGCGGCGCAGGTACTCGTCGTAGAGGCGCACGGCCCAGTCCGCCAGGTCGCCGGCGTCGATCGGGACGACGTTCACGATGCGGTCCAGCGAGCCGAAGAAGATCGCGTCGAACAGCCCGTCCTTGCTGCCGAAGTACGCGTACAGCTGCGCCTTGTTGGTGCGTGCGGCGGCCACGATCCGCTCGATGCGCGCCCCGGCGATCCCGTGTTCGGCGAACTCCCGGGTCGCGACGTCCAGGATGCGCCGGTGGGTGGCGGCGCCGCGGGAGGTCAGGGGCTGGTCGGGGGTGCGGTCGGGGGTGCGGGCGGGCATGGACTCAGGGTATCCCATGCCCAAACAGAACAGTTGGTTTGCCAAATCCGGCAAGCGCGCTTACGGTCAAATAGACCGAACAGTCTGTCTGAGGAGCGGGAAAGAGCCATGAGGACCACAGTGGGCTGGCAGGCGGAGCCCGGGAACGGCACCGCGACGACCCCGACGCTGCGCCGTGCCCGGTTGGAACGGCGCGACCTGCGCCCCGACGACCTCGCCGTCCGGGTCGACTACTGCGGCGTCTGCCACACGGACCTGCACGCCCTCCGGGCCCGCGGCGGCACGCACGGGGGGCCGGATCCCCTCGTCCCCGGACACGAGTTCACGGGCGTGGTGACGGCGACCGGGACGGAGGTCACCCGCTTCCAAGCCGGTGACCCGGTCGCCGTCGGCAACATCGTCGACTCCTGCGGCGCGTGCGCCATGTGCCGGATCGGCCAGGAGAACTTCTGCCACGCCTTCCCCACCCTGACCTACGGCGGCACCGACCGCGTCGACGGCTCGACCACCCTCGGCGGCTACTCCCGTGAGTACGTGCTCGGCGAACGGTTCGCGTACGCCCTCCCCGCCGCTCTGGACCCGGCCGCCGCCGCCCCGCTCCTGTGCGCCGGGATCACCGTCTGGGAGCCGCTGCGCGCCCTCGGCGCCGGACCCGGCACCCGCGTCGCCGTGGCCGGTCTCGGCGGCCTCGGCCACCTCGCCGTGAAGTTCGCGGTCGCGCTCGGCGCCGACACCTCGGTGATCAGCCGGTCGCCGGACAAGGCGGAGGACGCGCGCAGACTGGGCGCGCGTGAACTCGTCGTCTCGACGGACCCCGAGCGGATGGCCGCCGCCCGCGACCGGTTCGACATCCTCATCGACACCGTCTCCGCCCCGCACGACCTCGGCGCCTACCTCCGCCTGGTCGCCCTGGACGGCACCCTCAGCCACCTCGGGCACCTGGGACCGGTCACCCTGGAGACCCTCGACCTGCTCATCGGCCGCAAGAAGCTCAGCTCCGCGGGCAGCGGCGGCCGGAAGGGAACCGCCGAGATGCTGGCCTTCTGCGCCGCGCACGGCATCACCGCCGACATCGAACTCCTCCCCTCCGCCCGTGTGCACGAGGCACTCGACCGCCTCGACCGGGGCGACGTCCGCCACCGCTTCGTCCTCGACCTCTCCGACCTGGACAGGTCCGGGGCGCAGGGCCCGACGGACGGATAGGTTGCCCGGGTGATCCTCACCCCGCTCACCCTCACCCCCGACCACGACCTCCCGGGCCCCGTTCTCACCGAACTCACCGCTCTCTACGCCTCCCACCGGGCCTTCCACGCGCTCAGCGGCGACTTCCCCGACCCGCGGGACATCCGTCCGGAGCAGGTCGCGACCGCGCTCGCCGACGAACTGGCGCGGCCCGGCGCCGAGGTGCTGCTGGCCAGGGACGCGGGCCGGCTGGTCGGGGTCGCGGTGACGCTCGCCCGGCACCCCGACCCGTCCGACCCGGACCCCTGGATCGGGCTGCTGATGGTGGACGCGGGGCTGACCCGGCAGGGACACGGCAGACGGCTCGCGAACCTCGTCGAGGACCGTTTCCGCGCCGCGGGCCGCACCGCCGTACGGCTCGCCGTCCTCGACGGCAACACCGACGCGCTCTCCTTCTGGACCGCCCTCGGCTACACGGCCGTCGACCACCGCCGCGACCTCCAATCCGACCGCCCCTGCGCCGTGCTGCGCAGGGAGCTGGAGAGCGACCGGCCGCGCACCCCGCGCCGCGCCGCCCGCGTCGCGGTGCTCGACCCCGAGGGCGCCGTCTTCCTCCTGCGCTACGACAACGTCGAGGTCGGCGTGCACTGGGCGATGCCCGGCGGCGGTCTGGAGGCGGACGAGAACCCCCGCGAGGGCGCCCTGCGCGAGGTGCGCGAGGAGACCGGCTGGACCGACCTGGAACCGGGCCCGCTGCTCTGCACCTGGGAACACGACTTCACCCACCTGAGCGTCGGCCCCGTCCGCCAGTACGAGCACATCTACGTCGCCCGGGGCCCCCGCCGGGAGCCCACCGGCCCCCACCTGGCCGCCGCGCACGCCGCGGACGGCATCCTCACCTGGCGCTGGTGGAGCCGGGCCGAACTCGCCGCTGCGCCCGAGCCGCTCTGGCCGCCGGACCTGGCCCTGCTGCTCGAAACCTTCGGCGGCCACGAGGGGTGAGGCGCCCGACGGACGAGCGGGCGGCTCACGGCGCGTCCGGCCGGCCGTCCCCGCGCAGCCAGTCCGCCCAGATCTCCGAGAAGTCCTCGTCCGGCGCCGACTTCTCCACGTACGCCGTGAAGTCCTCGGTGTCCGCGTTGCCGTGGCGGTGGGCGGCGGCCCAGCCGTGCAGCAGCTCCCGGAAGGCGTCGTCGCCGACCGTCTCGCGGATCTTGTGCAGGACCATCGCGCCCCGCTGGTAGACGGGGCTGTCGGAGATGTGCGCCGCGTCGGGCGGGTCCGCGGGCGGGAACGCCCAGATCGAGTCGTTCGCGGCCTCGTCGTCGTAGTACGTCCCGTCGTAGAGCGCCTCGAAGGTCTCCTGGGCCGTGTCGCCGCCGTGGTCCTCCTCCCACAGCCACTCCGCGTAGGTGGCGAAGCCCTCGTTGAGCCACATGTCCCGCCAGGTCTTCGGGCTGACGGAGTTCCCGTACCACTGGTGGGCGAGTTCGTGGACGAGCAGGACGGTGTCGGGGGCGCCGGGGAAGTAGGGCCGGTTCTGGGTCTCCAGGGCGTACCCGGCGTCCTCGTCGCGGTCGACGATCGCGCCGGTGGAGGAGAAGGGGTAGGAGCCGAAGTTCTCCCGCGCCCAGTCCATGATCTCGGGGATCCGCTTCAGGACCTTCCGGCTCGCGTCGGCCTGCGTCGGGTCGACGGCCGTGTACACCGGCAGACCGTCGTCCGTGGTGGAGCGGGCGGTCTCCCACTCGCCGACGGCGACGGTGACGACATGGCTCGCCATCGGCTCGGCGGTGTGCCAGGTGAACGTCGTACGGCCGTCCCGGGTCCGTTCGCCCCGCAACTCGCCGTTGGAGACCACGCCGAGGCCCTCCGGCACGGTCATCGCGAGGTCGTACGTCGCCTTGTCGGAGGGGTGGTGGCCGCCGGGGAACCAGGCCATCGAGCCCGTCGGCTCGCCCAGCCCGACCGCGCCGTCGGCGGTGGGCAGCCAGCCCTCCTCGGAGTCGTCGGGGTCGGTGATCGTCTCCGGCTCGCCGGAGTACCGGACGGTCACCCGGAACGTCTCCCCGTCGTTCAGCTCCTCCGCCGGGCGGACCGTCAGTTCCTGTCCGGCCCGGTTGAACCGGGCGTCCCGGCCCTCGACCGTGACCTCCTCGACGTCCAGGCCCTTGAGGTCGAGGTCGAAGGCCGACAGGTCGCGGGTCGCACGGGCGGTGATCGTCGCCGTGCCGGTGAGGTGCCCGGCGCTAGAGCCGGCGTCGGCGTCGGTATCGGCGTCGGTATCGGCGTCGGGGTCGGGGTCGTAGTCCAGCCTCAGGTCGTAGTGGCCGATGTCGTAGCCCCCGTTGCCCGCCTTGGGGAAGTACGGGTCGCGCACGCCCGAGCCGCCGGGGGCGCCCTCGACCGCGCCGCCGCCACTGCACGCCGCAAGGGCGACGACGGTGGCGGCGGCTACGAGCAGACGAGGGGTGCGCACCTCGTGATCCTATGGGTCGTTTCACGTGAAACGCCCGCTGGGAGCGGCTGTTGGGACCGAGGGGGACCGAGAGCGGCGGGCCGGACAGGCCCTAGGGGGTGTCGTTTGGATCTTGCCGCGGGGCGCGGGGTCTGGCACGCACATCTGCGGCGTTGTCGTCGGTTGCCAGGGCTCCGCCCTGTCGCCCTCCTCCGCCTTGCAGCTGCACGCTCCCCCACGCTCGGCTTCGCTCGCGCGGGAGGGGCCCCCATCGCCCCCGCTCGGGTCGGCCACTAGGCACCGTTGCCTGGAGCCGGCCTGATCCAAACGACACCCCCTAGCGCAGCGCCGCCGCCCCGGCCTGGGCGAACTTCTCGTCCAGGGCGCCGGACGGGGCGCCCGCGACGCCGATACCGGCGATCGGCGCCTTGCCCGCGGTGACCGGGACGCCGCCGCCCAGGAACAGCGTGCCCGGGATGTCCTTCAGGTTCGGGGCGTTCTCCAGGCGGCCCTCCAGCTCGCTGGTCGGAGCGTTCCAGGAGACGGCCGTGTACGCCTTCTTCTCGGCCGACGCGTAGGACTGCGGACCGGCGCCGTCGCCGCGCAGGGTGAGGATCGTGTTGCCGTTGCGGTCGACGACCGCGACCGTGATCCGCTGGCCCTCCTTCTTGGCGGCCTTCAGCGCGGCCTGCGCGGCCTCGGTGGCGGCGTCGATCGTCAGGTGGGTGGAGGTGGTGGTGTCGCGCTTTCCGGCCGCGGCGGCCGGGGCGGCCGACACCGCGGAGTCCTGGGCCGCCTCGGGGGCGGAGGCGTTCGCGGCCACCGTGCCGAAGGTGCCCGCGGCGACGGCGGCGAGCACGGCACCGCCGGTGGCGATGCGGGCACGACGGGAGAGGGTCTTCTTCATGGTGATCTGCTCCTGCGGGTGGGGCGGTCGGCTTCGTGCTCTCCACTCTCCGGCCCGCACCGGGGGCCCACGGTCGCCGTTCCGGCTGCTCGTGGCCGACGGAACGGGCGACGGAGGGGTCGTCCGATCGGTTGACCCGCAGGGCGTCCGAAGAGGGCACCATGGGAGTGTTCGCGCAGCTCAGCGCTCTTCTGCGGCACGTTGGGGGACAGCGAAGCAGGAGAGACGGGCGAGAGGAGGCGGGTGCCGGATGCCGAAGCCGTACGACGCGGCCGGCGCGGACGGCCGGTGGCTCGGTGCCGTGATGCACGTGGCGTTCTTCCTGCTGCTCGGCGGTGCCCTCGCCCGCTTCCTGCTGCGCCACCCCGGCGAGCCCCGCACCCCGTGGATCCTCGCCCTGTCCCTCACCCTCGCGGTGCTCCACCTGCTCGGGCCGGTCCTGAGCGGCCCCGAGCCGTCCGGTCCCGGCACCCCGGCAGCCCGGCGACGGCTGGTCCGGCTGGGCCTCGTGGTCGTGGTGTGGATGGTGCTCGTCGTCCTCGCGCCCAGCTTCTCCTGGTGCGCGGTGCCCCTCTTCTACACCGGCCTGCGCACCCTGCCCGCCCGGGCGGCGCTGGTGCTGGTCACCGTCCTGACGGTGTTCGTCGTCGCCGCGCAGTTCCGTCTCGCGGGGCGCTTCGACCCCAACCTGCTGCTCGCCCCGCCCGCCGTCGCCGCGATCGCCGCGGCCGTGTTCCTGCACACCGAACGGCAGGCGGCCCGGCAGCGCGCCCTGATCGACGACCTGATCCGCACCCGCCGCGAACTCGCCGCCTCCGAACGCCGCGAGGGCACCCTCGCGGAGCGCCAGCGGCTGTCGATGGAGATCCACGACAGTCTCGCCCAGGGCCTGTCCAGCCAGCGGATGCTGCTCCAGGCCGCCGAGCGGGTCTGGGAGTCCGATCAGGACAAGGCCCGCACCCACGTCCGGGGCGCCGCCTCCGTCGCCGAGCACAACCTGGCCGAGGCCCGCCGCTTCGTGCACGACCTGGCCCCGGCCGACCTCGCCCGCGGCGGCGGCCTGGAGGCGGCGCTGCGGGCCCTGGCCGCCCGGGAGTCCGGCGACCACCTCACCGTCCGCGTCCACGTCGACGACGGCGCCCGCGTCCCGCCGCTGCCCGACCGCGTCCAGTCGGCCCTGCTGCGCATCGCCCAGGGCGCCCTGGCCAACGTCCGGGAGCACGCGGGCGCGTCCAGCGCCGCGCTCAGCCTCACCCTCCTCGACGACGAGGTCGTCCTGGACGTCACCGACGACGGGCACGGCTTCGATCCCACCGAGCCGTCCGACGCCCCCGCCGGGACGCGCGGGCACGGGCTGCCCGCCATGCATGCCCGCCTGCGCCAGCTCGGCGGCACCCTGACCGTCGAGTCCGCGCCCGGCGAGGGCACCGCCCTGTCCGCCGCGATCCCCCTGGACCCGCCCCGAACCGACCCGGCAGACCCGGCCGGCCCGCAGGAGGCCCCGCGATGACCGACCCCGCCGCCCCCCGCCCGGCCGCCGCCCCCGTGCGCATCCTGGTCTGCGACGACCACGTCGTCGTACGCGCCGGGCTGCTCGCCCTGCTCGACAGCGCCCCCGGCATCGAGGTGGTCGGCGAGGCGGGCACCGGTGAGGAGGCGCTCGCGCTCGCCGCACGGCTGGCGCCGGACGTCGTCCTGATGGACCTTCAGCTGGGGGCGGGCATCGACGGCGTGGAGACCACCCGCCGCCTCACGGCCGCCACCGGAGCCGCCCCCGCCCGGACACCGCACGTCCTGGTCCTGACCACCTACGACACCGACGCCGACATCACCCGCGCCATCGAGGCGGGCGCGACCGGCTACCTGTTGAAGGCCGAACGCCCCGAGGAGCTGTTCGCGGCCATCCACGCCGCCGCCCAGGGCCGTACGGCCCTGTCCGGGCCGGTCGCCGGCCGGGTCATGGCCAACCTGCGCAAGCCGCGCCCCGCCCTCACCGACCGCGAGCGCGACATCCTGGCCCAGCTCGCCACCGGTCTCGGCAACCGGGAGATCGCCCGCGCCCTGTTCATCAGCGAGGCCACGGTGAAGACGCATCTGCGCCGCATCTACGACAAGCTCGGCGTCGACACCCGGGCCGGCGCGGTCGCGGTGGCCAAGGAGCAGCGCCTGCTGCCGTGAGGCCCCCCGCGCCGACCCCGACGCGCCCGGCCGACGGAACGCCGAAGGCCCCCCGGCCGGACGTCCGGGGGGCCTTCGTACGGAACAACGGGCGGGTGAACCTCAGACGTTCACGCCGAAGTCCTGGGCGATGCCCGTCAGGCCCGAGGCGTAGCCCTGGCCGACGGCGCGGAACTTCCACTCGGCGCCGTTGCGGTACAGCTCGCCGAAGACCATGGCGGTCTCGGTGGCCGCGTCCTCGGACAGGTCGTAGCGGGCGATCTCGGCGCCGCCGGCCTTGTTGAGGATGCGGATGTAGGCGTTGCGCACCTGGCCGAAGTTCTGCGAGCGGTTCTCGGCGTCGTAGATCGAGACCGGGAAGACGATCTTCTCGATGTCGGCCGGGAGACCCGCCAGGTTGACGTTGATCGCCTCGTCGTCGCCGGCGCCCTCGCCGGTGCGGTTGTCACCGGTGTGGACGATCGTGTTGTCCGGCGTCTGCTTGTTGTTGAAGAAGACGAAGTGGGCGTCGGAGTAGACCTTGCCCTGCGTGTTGACCGCGATCGCGGAGGCGTCGAGGTCGAAGTCGGTGCCGGTGGTGGTGCGGACGTCCCAGCCGAGCCCCACGGTGACTTCGGTCAGGCCCGGAGCCTCCTTGGTGAGCGAGACGTTGCCACCCTTGGACAGGCTTACAGCCATTGTTGGGAGTCCCTTCCCTCGTTTACGTACGGCAAGAAAGCTACAGCTACCACCATGAACGTCGAGAGGGGTCCACAAGGTTCCGCCTCTCTTTACTTTCTTTACCAAGAGCGGGATCAGGATATTCGAGTGACGCGGGCAGCCCGTGGACGCGAACATGGAGGGCATGTCCGGTCCCCATGTCATCCGCGGCTCCGTCTCCCTGCCCGAGGCCGAGCTGGTCTGGCGTTTCTCGCGCTCCTCGGGGCCCGGCGGACAGCACGTCAACACCACGGACACCGCGGTGGAGCTGCGCTTCGACCTGGCGCGGACCGAGTCCCTGCCCGAGGTGTGGAAGCAGCGGGCGCTGGAGCGGCTGGCCGGGCGCCTGTCCGACGGGGTCGTCACCGTCCGCGCCTCCGAGCACCGCTCCCAGTGGCGCAACCGGGAGACCGCCGCCGTACGCCTGGCCGCCCTCCTCGCCGAGGCCACCGCGCCCCCGCCCAGGCCCCGCAGGCCGACCCGCATCCCGCGCGGCATCAACGAACGCCGGCTGCGGGAGAAGAAGCAGCGCTCGGACACCAAGCGCGGGCGCTCCGCGCGGGGCTGGGACTGACCGGGCGGGCCCGCTCTCAGTCCAGCTCCAGCACGCCGACCGTCTCCTCCTCGGCCTTCTCCCCGTTCGGACGGAAACCGAGGCCCAGGTAGAAGTTCTCGGGACCGTGCTCGCCGGGGTGCCAGGTGACGAAGCACTCCGTGCCGCCGCGGCGCCGTATCTCGGCGGCCACCTCCCGCACGGCGAAGCGGCCGTATCCCCGGCCCTGCTCCTGGGCGGCGATGTTCAGGCGCCACAGGCCGGAGCGCAGCGCGCTGCCGTCGTCGTACCAGTCGACGCCGAAGAAGCCCATGAGGAAGCCGACCGGACGGTCGCCGTCGAGGATCAGGCGCGGCCAGGCCTTCTGGGGGTGGACGTAGGCCTCGGCGAGGGACTTCACCACCGGGTCGACGGCGAATTCCTGCTCGGGGCGCACCCGGACGGCGAGGGCGGCCTCGATGTTCGCGGGAGTGATCGGCTCCAGTCGGGGCCCGGTGCTGGTCGTCATGCGCGCACCCTAGGTCCTGTCGTCACCCTCCCGTCTGCTCGGCGACGCCATGCACGCTCCCCCCACTGCCTCAAGGGCGTGGGAGGTACCCCCCACTCGCCGCACCGGGCGCCGACCACGTACAACCAGTACGCCGGTCGACGCCCGGCACTCTCCCAGCCTCCGGCCGGGGCCCCAGAGCACGCACCTGACGCCGCCGAGCCCGCCCTCCGGGCGGACGACGGGAAGGTGACGACAGGACCTAGGTGGGCGCCCGCGCGCCGGACGAGCCAAGTGCCGCTCAGCCCAGCTGCCGGTACCGGCCCCGGAAGTACGTCAGCGGGCCCCCGTCCGCGCTCGGCAGCGTGGCGGTCAGGACCCGGCCGATCACCAGGGTGTGGTCGCCGGCCGGCACCCGCTGTTCGGTGCGGCACTCCAGGGTCGCCAGGGCGCCGCCCGCCAGGGGCGCCCCGGTCGTCTCCCCCCGCGCGTACGGGATGTCGGCGAACAGGAGGCGGTCGCTGACGCGGCCCTTCATCGAGAAGCGGCCCGCGATGTGCCGCTGGCTCTCGGAGAGGACCGACACGGCCCACAGGGGCTGTTCGTCCAGCAGGTCGTCCATGCGGGAGCCCTCGCGCAGGCTGACCAGGACCAGCGGCGGGTCCAGGGACACCGACATGAAGGCGGTGGCCGTCATTCCGACGTCCTCGCCGCGTGGCGCCAGCGGGTCGTCCGGGTCCAGCGGCGGCTCCTGCGCGGTCACCAGGACCACGCCCGAGGCCAGCCGGGACATGGCGGCACGGAACTCCTCGTTGCTCACCCCCTCAGCATGCCCGGAGGCGGGCGACGGCAACGGGGACGCGGGGGCCGCGGGGGACCCGGGATACGTGAGAGGCGGAGTGTTCGGCACCCCGTCACGCTAATCTCCGGGGCGTGGACCGGGCATCGGGCCCCGGTCCGAACCGGGACCTAGGACCACGGGAGGAGGCGGGGGGAGGAGACGTGCGCATACCCACAAACTTTGCGTTCGGTAAACGCGCAGGGAAAGCGCAGAATCCCCACTCAATTGTTCATGTTTCGTTGTGACTTGAGTCACAAGGAGCGCTAATTGTTGACCCTGTGTACCGAGTGGGGAGCGCGCTGTGATTCAGTGGCGGGGAACCTGCAAGGGCACCATCAGTAAAGGCGCCGAAGAGAACCCTTGATGCACTGCGAGGTCTCGGGGGGAGGGCGAGCATGGAGACCGACTCGGAGCCCTATGTCCGCCTTGCCTCGCTGCGGCAGCTGCACCAGGCCATGGCCGACATGAACAAGGCCCGCAGCCTGGCCGACACCCTGCAGGCCGTCGCGGACGGCGTCGTCCAGGCCCTCGGCTACGAGCTGGCGTGCGTCAACCTGGTCGGCCCCGACGGAGACCTCGTCGTCGCCGCCTTCGCGGGCAACCCGGCCGCCGAGGCGCTCATCACCGGCCGCTCGGGCTCCCGCGAGTCCTGGGACCGGCGCCTGGGCATGGGCGAGCAGTGGGGCGACCTGATCTTCATACCCCACACCGAGGGCTGGGTCCTCGACGACGACGACGTCCCGCAGTGGTACACCGACGGGCCCGCGCCCCGCTTCGAGGACGAGTGGCACCCCTCGGACCGGCTCTTCGCCCCGATGTACGCGCCGGGCCCGCAGGGCGCCGGCAACAGCGGCGAGCTGATCGGCGTCCTGTCCGTGGACCGGCCGCGCAACGGCCGCCGCCCCGGCGCCTGGGGCCGCGAGGCTTTGCAGATGTATGCGTTCCAGGCCGCCATCGCGATCAGCAACGCCCGGCTCCGCTCCAACATGCAGCGCGCCCTGGTCCGCCTGGAGCGCGACCAGCAGGCGCTCAGGGCCAGCGAGGAGAGCTTCCGGCAGGCCTTCGAGTACGCACCCTCCGGCATGGCCATCGCCGAGATGGGCGGCGACCAGCACGGCCGCATCCTGCGCACCAACGACGCCCTGTGCCGGCTGCTGGGCCGCCGCGCCTCCTCGATGCGCCGCTACGCCTTCTCCGACCTCGTCCACCCCGAGGACATCGGCACCCTGCTGCGCACCTCCGCCGAGGGCGGCCGGGCCGAGCTGCGCCTGGGCCGCCGCGACGGCACCTACGTCTGGGTCTCGCTGCGCAACAGCGTCGTCGCCGACGCCGCCGACGGACCGCGCTTCCTGCTCACCCACGTCGAGGACATAGAGGAGCGCAAGCGCCGCGAGCTGCACCTCGCCCACCGCGCCTCGCACGACTCCCTCACCGGCCTGCCGAACAGCGCCGAGCTGCGGTCCCGGCTGGCCGCCCGGCTGTGCCAGCGTCCGCAGTCGTCGCACGCGGCGGTGGCCGACGCCATGGACGCCGCCTACGGGAACTCCGCGGTGTTCGACTCCGGCGGCCACACCTTCGACTTCTCCGCCGCCGCCGAGCCGTACGGCGCCTTCGACCACCACGTGCACGCCGTGGCCCCCGAGGACGGGCGCGACGACGGCACCAAGGGGCTCGCGGTCCTCTTCTGCGACCTGGACGGCTTCAAGTCGATCAACGACCGGTTCGGGCACAACGCGGGCGACGCCGTCCTCATCGAGGTCGCCCGGCGGCTCAGCGGCGGCGTCCGGGACGGCGACACCGTGGCCCGGCTCGGCGGCGACGAGTTCGTGATCCTCGCCAACGGGCTCGGCCGGGCCGACGCCCAGGACCTCGCCGTACGGCTGCGGGGCGAGATCATCCAGCCGATCCGCGCCGAGGGCCGGGCCGTCCGGGTGGGCGCCAGTTTCGGCATCGGCTGGGCCCACTGCGGCATGACGGCGGACGAGGTGTTGAAGTCCGCTGACGAACGGATGTACGTCGAGAAACGATCTCGTCCCAAACAGCACCGCCGAGCCGGATGATCACCAGGTCGGCGCCCTGATGCGGTCTGAGTCACCCTTTTGGGTGTGTGAGAACGGGTAGGCTCGCCCTCTCACGACCCGTACCGCACCACGCACCGCATCTGGTTAGGAGACCTAGGGATGACGCCCGGCAACAACGGCGCGAGCACGCCCGAGGACGACGACCCCTTCGGCTACCTCTACGCCGACGGGCAGGCCAACGGGGCCCAGCCGCCGTCCGGTGGCTACGGCTACCCGAACTCCGTCAACCGGGTGCGTCCCGTCGGCACACGGCAGTACGGGGCACCGCAGGGCCAGGGCGCGCAGACCGCCGCCTACGGCCAGGCCGCCCCGCCCCAGCAGGGCGCCTACGGTCAGCCGCAGGGGGCGTACGGGCAGCCGAACGCGCACTACGCCGCGCCGGAGACCTTCCCCGGCAACGGCGGCGGTCCCGCGGGCCCGCAGCAGCCGTCCGGGCACGGCGGGGGCGGCGGACGCCGCGGCCCCAACACCAAGGGCCTGCTGATCGGCGCGGTGGCGGTCGTCGCCGCCGTGGTCATCGGCATCGCCGTGGCCATGACGAGCAGCGGCTCCGACGACGACAAGGGCGGCAACGAGGCGGGCGGCGACGCGACCCCCACCCAGTCCGAGAGCACCGGACCCAGCCCGTCGGCGAGCGAGAGCGCCGAGGACGAGGTCGAGCTGCCCTCCGCCGACGCCAAGGCGCTGCGCCTGTCGCCCGGCATGGGCACCGCCTCGGACTTCGACGGCGCCGAGTCCGACGGTGGCGTCTACGTCACGGGCTTCAACCAGGTCGGCGCCAAGGTCACCTGGACCGTCGACGGCATCGAGGAGGCCGGCAGCTACCGGCTGAACGTGCGCTACGGCATCCCGGGCAAGGACGCCGACGCGACCCTGGTCATCAACGGCAAGGCCTCCTCGCGCCCGCTGAACATGAAGAACTTCGGCGGCACGCCCGAGGGCGACTGGGAAAAGGGCTGGCAGACCACCTGGGCCAACGTGAACCTCAACGAGGGCACCAACACGATCGAGATGGCGTGCAACGAGGGCAACAAGTGCGACCTCGTCCTCGACACGCTCTCGCTCCAGTCCGAGTGACCGGGCGGGCCCGGGCAACCGCGCCCGGAGCCCGCACTCAGGCCGCGCCCGCCTCCGCCGTCACCGCGACCCCGCGCCCGAGCAGCTCCTCGTACGCCGCCCGGTCGAACTCGCCCGCCACCGGCGCCAGCACCGTCGCCGCCGACAGGGCGACCGCGCGGGCCAGCCGGTCCGGCCAGGGCAGGTGCTCCACCAGACCGGAGAGCAGGCCGGCGACCGCGGAGTCGCCCGCGCCGGTCGGATTGCCGCGCACGTGCGCCGGCGGCGCGGCCCGCCAGCGGCCCTCCGGGGTCACCGCGAGCAGCCCCTCGGCGCCGAGCGAGGCGATCACCGAGCGGGCACCGCGGCGCCGGGCGGCCTGTGCGGCCCGCTGCGGCTCGTGCGAGCCGGTCAGCTCGGCCAGTTCGTCGGCGTTCGGCTTGATCAGGTCCGGGCGGGCGGCCAGCCCCCGCCGCAGCGGCTCCCCGCTCGTGTCCAGGAGCACCGGTACGCCCGCGGCCCGCGCGACCCGCACCAGCCCGGCGTAGGCGCCCACCGGGACGCCCGGCGGCAGGCTGCCGCACAGCGCCACCGCGGCCACGCCGGCCAGCAGGTCCTCGTACGCCTCCTGGAAGGCGTTCCACTCGGCGGGCGCCACGGCCGGGCCCGGCTCGTTGAGCTGGGTGGTGTCGCCGGTGCGCTCGTCGACTACGGCGATGGTGCGCCGGGTGGCCCCCGCGACCGGCAGCAGCGCGTCGGTCACCCCGGGAACGCCGGTCAGCCCCTCGCGCACGACGCCCCCGGTGGTGCCGCCCGTGAAGCCGGTGACCGTCACCTGGTGCCCGAGGGCCGCCAGCACGCGGGCCACGTTCAGCCCCTTGCCGCCGGGCCGCTCGGTCACCTCCGTCACCCGGTGCGAGGCGTGCGGCCTGAGGCCCTGGACGCGGTAGGTGATGTCGAGCGCGGTGTTGAGAGTGACGGTGAGGATCACCGTGCCGACCTCCCCCGATCGTCTGCGGCTGGGTGTGCCCGCGGAGTTGTGCTCCACGACACGATCATGCCAAACGGGAGGCGGTCGGCCCAGCCCCCGGGTCCGACCGGTGACGTCCGGCCCCGGGAGCGGAGTCGGGGACGGATCAGCCCAGTTGGGGATCGACCACCCATGCGCCCCGGCGCATCACGCCCACCAGGTCGAAGGCGTCGTCCAGGACGACGAGGTCGGCGTCCTTGCCCGGTTCCAGGGAGCCGATCCGGTCGTCCAGGCCGAGCAGCCGCGCCGGGTTGGCGGAGATCGCGGCGACCACGTCCCCGACGGGCAGCCGGTCCACCGTCACCGCCCGCTTGAAGGCGCGGTCCAGGGTGAGTGTGGAGCCCGCGATCGAGCCGCCCTCCACCAGCCGGGCCACGCCGTCCGCGACCTCGACCTCCATCGGGCCGAGCCGATAGCGGCCGTCGCCGAAACCGGCCGCGTCCATCGCGTCGGTGATGAAGGCGACCCGGGCGGCACCCGCGTGGTGGAAGGCCAGCTGGAGCGCGGCCGGGTGCAGGTGGGTGCCGTCGTTGATCAGCTCGACGGTGATCCGCTCGTCCTCGAGCAGCGCCGTGATCGGACCCGGGGCGCGGTGACCGACCGGGGGCATCGCGTTGAAGAGGTGCGTGGCGACGGTGGCGCCCGCGTCGATGGCCTGCACGGTCTGCTCGTACGTCGCGTCGGTGTGCCCGACGGCCGCGATGACGCCGTGCTCGACCAGCAGCCGTACGGAGTCCAGGCCGCCCGGCAGCTCGGTCGCCAGCGTCATCATCTTCGCGTGCCCGTGTGCCGCGTCGACCAGCTTGCGCACCTCGGCCGGGTCCGGGTCGCGCAGCAGCTGCTCGTCGTGCGCGCCCTTGCGGCACGGCGAGATGAACGGCCCCTCGAAGTGGATGCCAACGATGTCGCCCTGCTGCGCCAGCTCGGCGAGCATCCCGGCGTGCCGGGCGAGGAAGTCCAGGTCGCCGGTGACGGCGGAGGCGACCACCGTGGTGGTGCCGTGCCGGCGGTGGGTCTCGACGCCGCCCAGGATCTCCTCGGCGGTGCCGCCGGCGAAGGAGGCGCCGCCGCCGCCGTGGTTGTGGATGTCGACGAAGCCGGGGACCACCCAGTGGCCCGACAGGTCGACGGTCTCGGCCTGCGGGGGAGCCGTGTCCGCGATCCGCGCGCCGTCGACGATCACGCGGCCGTCGTCCACGGTCCCGGTGGGCAGTACCACCCGGGCACCGGCGAGAACCTTGCTTGGGGCCATCAGGTGGTTACCTCCGGGGGAGTCGCGGCCGTGGCGGCCGTGGAAGCTGTGGAAGACGGAGCAGACGGAGCAGGCGGAGCAGGCGGAGCAGTGGTGTCGAGCAGGTCCCAGGCCATCAGCCCGGCACCCAGGCAACCGGCGGTGTCCCCGAGTGCGGCGGGGACGATCTCCGGCAGTTTCTGGAAGGTGACGCGCCGCCGGACGGCGTCCCGCAGCGGTGTGAACAAGGTTTCCCCCGCCTCGGCGAGGCCGCCACCGATGATCAGGACGCGTGGGTCCAGCAGGGTGAGCGCGGTGACCAGCCCGTCGGCGAGCGCGTCCACGGCGTCCTGCCACACCGCGAGCGCGCGGGCGTCCCCCGACTCGACGGCCTTGGCGCAGTCGGCCGCGTCCGCCCCGGGGTCGCCGCAGGCCTGGGCCCACGCCTGGCTGACCGCCGACGCGGACGCGAACCGCTCCAGGCAGCCGCGCTGACCGCACGGACAGGCGATGCCGCCGGGGCGCACGACGACGTGGCCGATCTCGCCCGCGAAGCCGTGGGCGCCCGCCTCGACCCGGCCGTCGATGCCGATGGCGCCCGCGATCCCCGTGCCCAGCGGCACGAACAGGAACCGGTCGGCGCCCCGGCCGGCCCCGATCCGGCCCTCGGCGAGCCCGCCGGTGCGCACGTCGTGCCCGAGGGCGACCGGGATGGAGCCGAGCCGTTCGCCGAGCAGCGTCCGCAGCGGTACGTCGCGCCAGCCGAGGTTGGCCGCGTACACGGCGACGCCGCGCTCGGCGTCGACGATGCCCGGGACGGCGACACCCGCGGCGCGGGCCGGCTCGCCGAACCGGTCCGCGCCGTAGGCCCGCAGCTCGGCGGCGAAGTCGAGGATGCCCGCGACGACCGCCTCGGGTCCCCGCTCGCGGCCGGTGGCCCGGCGCGCCTGGTGCAGCAGCTCGCCCCCAGGCCCCGCCAGGGCGGCCTTCATCCCGGTGCCGCCCACATCGAGGGCGATGACATGTCTCACGGGGACAGTGTGGCCCGTACACCCGGGAGAGGTCTAGTCCACTGCGGTGGTGTAGACCTTAATCCGGTAAGCGAACGCGCGAACGAGCAGTCAGGGTTGGGGAACAGGGTGCAGCGGCGTAGGACAGGAACGATCGCGGTGGTGTCCGCACTGGGCATGACGGCGGTCCTCGGCGGCTGCGGTCTCACCGGCGACTCCGACGGGGTGACCCTGAAGCTCGTCGCCGCCGACTACGGCGACAGCAAGGACAACAGCTCCCAGAAGTACTGGGACGAGCTGGTCAAGTCCTACGAGGCCAAGAACCCCGACGTGCAGGTGGACGTCACCGTCTACTCCTGGAACGACGTCGACCGCAAGGTCCGCGAGATGGTCGACGCGGGCGAGGCGCCCGACATGGCGCAGATCGGCGCCTACTCCGACTACGCGGACAAGGACCTGCTCTACCGGGCGGACGACGTGCTCTCCATCCCGGTCCAGGCCGACTTCGTCTCCCAGCTGGCCGCCGCCGGCCAGGTCAACGGCGTGCAGTACGGCCTGCCCTTCGCCGCCTCCACCCGCGTGCTCTTCTACAACAAGACCCTCTTCGACAAGGCCGGGGTCCAGCCGCCCAAGTCCTGGGACGACCTCGCCGAGGCCGCCGAGGCGCTCGAGGAGAAGGGCGTGAAGTACCCCTACGCCCTGCCGCTGGGCGCCGAGGAGGCGCAGGCCGAGACGATGCAGTGGATGCTCAGCGGCGAGGGCGGCTACACCGACGACGTCGGCACCTACTCCGTCGACTCCCCGCAGAACGTCACCACCTTCACCTGGCTGCGGGACGAACTGGTCGGCAAGGGCCTCACCGGCCCCGTCGCCCCCGGCAAGCTCAACCGCGCCGACGCCTTCGCCGCGTTCGCCAATGGTGACGTGGGCATGCTCAACGGGCACCCCTCGCTGATGAAGATGGCGTCCGACAAGGGCGTGAAGTACGGCATGGTGACCACCCCCGGCATCGACGGCGAGAGCAAGAGCACGCTCGGGGTCTCCGACTGGATGACGGCCTTCAAGAAGAACGGCCACCAGGACGAGGTCGGCGACTTCCTCGACTTCGTCTACAGCGAGGAGAACGTCCTCGACTTCTCCCGCGAGTACGACCTGCTGCCGGTGACCACCTCCGCCTCCCAGACCATGAGCACCGCGACGGAGGACGAGAACCTCAAGCCGTTCCTGGACGAGCTGCTGCTTTCCGAGCTGTACCCGGTCGGCAAGACCTCCTGGGCCGCGGTCAGCGCGGACGTCAAGAAGCGCATCGGCCAGGCGGTCGCCACGGGCGCCAGCCCCGAGGAGGTCCTCGGCCAGATCCAGGCGACGGCGATGAAGGCGGGCAGCGCGGAGTAGCGGCCGCTGTCGGTGGCGGGCGTTACGGTGCCGTACATGGACCTGGGAGAGCTGGCCGAGCGGGAGCGGAGCATCCTCGCGCTGGAACGCCGGGGCTTCACCGGCCCCGGCGCCAAGGAACGCGCCATCCGCGAGGAGCTGGGCCTGGCCCCCGTCCGCTACTACCAGCTCCTCAACGCCCTCCTGGACGACCCCCGCGCCCTGGCGACCGACCCGGTGACGGTCAACCGCCTCCGCCGCATACGGCAATCCCGCCGCACAGACCGCTGAGGCCGCCCCGCACCGGACGCGTCACCGTGCCGGGTGGGCCGGGGGCTCCCGCCAGGGAGGGGCCGCCCCGGGACGACAAACCCCAGCGACGCGGGCACGTCGGGAGCCGGTCGTCGGGGCCCCGCATTCCGGCCCGCGCGAAGCACCGGGACCGCCCGCCCCGGCGAGGTCGCCGCGCCGGGTTGTGCGGAGTGCCGGGGGCGTGCGCCTGGCCGGGCCCCGAGCCCGGTGGGCCGGGGGCTCCCGCCAGGGAGGGGTCGTCCCGGGGCGACGGGCGCGGCGGCGCGGGACCGCCCGCCTCGGCGAGGTCGCCGCGCCGGGTTGTGCGGAGTGCCGGGGCGTGCGCCTGGCCGGGCCCCGAGCCCGGTGGGCCGGAGGGGTCGGCCCGGGGCGACGGGTCCGGCGGCGCGGGCGCGGCGGTCGGTGGGGTGGGGCCCGCGGGCGACGCGTGGGGCGCGCCCCGGCGGGATAGGTTCGCGGTATGGGCAGCCACCAGGACTCCACCCGAGACGACTCCCCACCGCCCCTGCCGACGCCCGCGACGGCGGCCGGGCGCGCAGGGCTCGACGCCCTCCTCGCCGACCCCGGCCGCGCGGTGGTCGCGCTCGACTTCGACGGCACGCTCGCCCCGATCGTGCCCGATCCCGACCGGGCCCGCGCCCACCCGGAGGCCGTACCGGCGCTCGCGGCCCTGGCCCCGAAGGTCGCCTCGATCGCCGTGATCACCGGGCGCCCCGCCGAGGTCGCCGTCCATCACGGCGGCTTCGCGGACGTCCCCGGCCTCGACCGCCTCGTGGTCCTCGGCCACTACGGCGCCGAGCGCTGGGACGCAGCCACCGGCACCCTGACCACGCCGGAACCGCACCCCGGCGTCGCCGCCGTCCGCGCCGAGCTCCCGGAACTGCTGGAGCGGTCCGGGCCGGCGGCGCAGGGCACCTGGACGGAGGACAAGGGCCACGCGGTCGCCGTCCACACCCGCCGCGCCCCCGACCCGCAGGCCGCCTTCGACGCCCTGCGCGCCCCGCTCACCGGCCTGGCCTCCCGGCACGGCCTGATCGTCGAACCGGGGCGGATGGTGCTGGAACTGCGCCCACCCGGCATGGACAAGGGCGCGGCGCTGCGTTCGTACGTCCACTCCCTCGGCGCCGCCTCCGTCCTCTTCGCCGGCGACGACCTCGGCGACCTCCCGGCCTACGCCGCCGTCGACACCCTCCGCACCGAGGGCACCCCGGGCCTCCTGGTGTGCAGCGGCAGCGACGAGGTGACGGAACTGAGGAAGCGCGCGGACGTCGAGGTGTCCGGCCCCGCCGGAGTGGTGGCCCTGCTGGCGGCCCTCGCCCGCCGACTGGCCTGAGACAACGTCACGGACGGTTCCCCCGCCTGTCACAGGCGTGTCCGGACGCCGCGGGCGGGGCAACCCGGTCCGCCGCGCCCGCTGTCTTGCACGCCGTAAAGCCTGCTCAGTGAGGCCCACGACCGTGGAGGAACCCGTCATGTCCGCTCGGAAGACCCCGATGCTCGCCCTCGCCGCCGTGGCCCTCGGCCTGGCGCTGACCGCCTGCGGCACCAGTGGCGACGGCGGGAACGGCGGCACCGACGACGGCGCCGCCCCCGCCGCGACCGCGACCGCGACGAGCGCCGCACAGCCCCCCACCGCGGACGACGGGACCGCCACCGGTGGCGCGTCCTCGCAGCCCCCGGCGGCGTCGAAGCCGGACCAGGAGGCGGGGGAGAAGTGCACGGACCAGCTGGACTACGCCGGTGACCCGCGGCCGAACGTCGAGATCAACTCGATCGGCGCGGACACCGGCACCTGCCCCGAGCCGCAGTCGGGCGGCACGTCCTCCGGCACCCCCAAGGAGGACGGGGTCAAGTGCACGGACCAGGTGAACTACGCCGGTGACCCGCGGCCGAACGCCGAGATCAACTCCATCGGCGAGGAGACCGGCACCTGCCCGCCGGTCCAGGACAAGTAACCCCCGTCAGCCCCGCAGCGCGTCCAGCTGCTCAAGGAACCACCGCGCCGGGGGCAACGCGGTGCCGGCGGCCGCCAGCCGCTTCGAGCGCTCGGCCCGGTCCCCCGCCGACAGGCCGAGCGCCGCGTGCAACGCGTCCGCGGTGCCCACCACGTCGTACGGATTCACCACCACCGCGTCCTCGCCCAGTTCCTCGTACGCGCCCGCCTCCCGCGACAGCACCAGCGCGCACCCCGCGTCGGAGACGACCGGCACCTCCTTCGCGACCAGGTTCATCCCGTCCCGGACGGGGTTGACGAGCGCCACGTCCGCCAGCCGGTACGCCGCCAGCGACCGCGCGAAGTCGTCCTCCAGATTCAGCACGACCGGCGTCCACCCCGGCGTCCCGAACTCCTCGTTGACCGCCTCCGCGACCCGCCGCACCTCGGCCGTGTACTCCCGGTACACGGCGAGATCCTGCCGCGAGGGATAGGCGAACGCGACGTGCACGACCCGCCCGCGCCACTCCGGCCGCCCGGCCAGCAGCTCCCGGTAGGCCAGCAGACCGCGCACGATGTTCTTGGACAGCTCGGTGCGGTCCACCCGCACCACGGTGCGGCGCGTGCTGCCGTCCGGCGCGGTGCCGATCTCCGCCCGCAGGTCCGCCATCCGCTCCTCGACGTCGGCCTCGTGCGACCGCTTCCGCAGGAAGTCGCCGTCGGCGCCCAGCCCGTGCACGCCGATCTCGGTGCCGCCGAGCCCGCCCACCACGGCGTCGCAGCAGGCGGTGAACGCGTCGGCCCAGCGCCGGGTGAGGAACCCGAGCCGGTCGGCGCCCAGCATCCCGCGCAGCACCTGCTCGGCGATGTCGTCCGGCAGCAGCCGGAAGTAGTCCACCGGGGCCCAGGGCGTGTGCGAGAAGTGGCCGATGCGCAGATCCGGGCGCAGCTCGCGCAGCATTCCCGGCACCAGCGTCAGGTGGTAGTCCTGCACGATCGCGACCGCGCCCTCGGCCGCCTCCTCGGCCAGCGCCTCGGCGAAGGCCCGGTTGTAGGCCTCGTAGGAGGCCCACTGCCGCCGGAACTCCGCGTCGAAGACCGGCTCCAGGGGCGTCTGGTAGAGCATGTGGTGCACGAACCACAGCACCGAGTTGGCGATCCCGTTGTAGGCGTCCGCGTGCACGTCGGCCGGCACGTCCAGCATCCGCACGCCGTCCTCGCCGACCCCGCGCCGCACCGCCTCGCGGTCGCCGTCGCCCAGCGCCGAGCACACCCACAGCGCGCCGGCGTCGGGCCCGATGGCCGACAGCCCCGAGACGAGCCCGCCACCGCCCCGTTTGGCGTGCAGCGAGCCGTCCCCGCGCACCTCGTACGAGACCGGTCCCCGGTTGGAGGCGACCAGCACCTGAGCAGCACCGAAGCTTGAAGCCATACGCCTCAACCTAGCCCGGCCCCTCGCACCTCAAACGTTTCCCCGGGTCACGCCGACGGCGATTCGGTCACGCGTCTTGTGCAGGAAGTGTGAACAGGTTGAGGATGTGCGGTGCACATTTCAACTTCTTGGGGGGCGGGCGCACCATGCCCATACGTATACGCACACGGCACCGGCGCACGAGCGGACTCGCGGCCACGGCGGCACTGATCGCGGCCTCCGCGCTGGCCCTGGCCGGCTGCGGCGACGGCGACGCGAGCACCACGGCGGACGAGGCGCCCGCGAAGGCCACCGCCTCCGCCACCGACCCGGCCACGCCGAGCAGCAGCCCCACCCCCGAGGCGTCCCCCAGCACCGAGACCCCGACTCCCGCCCCCACCCCCACGGCCGTCACGCTGCCGGACCTCACCGGCGGCAGCATCGGGGCGGCCGTCAGCGCCGCCGAGAAGGCGCACGTCGGCTACACCGTGCGCCTTGAGGGCAGCGGGCAGCGGGCCTCCTCCTGGGGCAGCGGCGAGAAGGTCTGCGAGCAGAGCGGCGGCTCCGGCGCCGTGACCTTCACCGTCCCCCGCGACGGCCGCGACTGCGCCGGGCGCCTGCTGCACACGCCCGAGCCGGCCCCGAAACCGTCGAAGACCCGGGCCGACGGCACCGGCGGCACGAGCGGGGGCGGCGGGACCGGCGGCGGCTCCGGCGTCTGCGAGCTGATGAGCCCGGCCGGAAACTGCTACGCCGACGGCCAGTTCTGCGCCAAGAAGCACCGGGGCCTGAGCACCCACGGCCGCGGCGGCGAGTACCTGACCTGCGAGCGGGACTCCGGCGGCAGGTGGCGCTGGTCGGACGGCGTCTCGGGCTGAGGCGCCCGGGTCACGCCACCTTCCGGGCCGCGTACTCCGCGATCTCCGTCATCGGGGGCCGTTCCTCGGTGTCCACGGCGTAGGTGCGCGGCTCGAAGCCGTCGACGCCCCGCTCGAACTGGGTGAGGGCCGGGCGGACCAGGTGGCCGCGGGCCAGGCGGAGCTGGGCGGTGCGGTAGATCGCCGCGGCCATCCGGCCCAGCGCCCGCCCGTCCTGGTGGCGGTGGACGCGGACCCCGACGTCGACCTGCGCGAGCGCGTCCAGGCCCACCAGGTGCAGGGCGTCGACCAGCATGCCCAGCTCGACGCCGTAGCCGACCGGGAAGGGGAGCCGTTCCAGCAGCGAGCGGCGGGCCGCGTACTCCCCGCCCAGCGGCTGGACGAAGCCGGCCAGCTGCGGCCAGTGCATGTTGAGCAGCGGGCGGGCCATCAGCTCGGTGACCCGGCCGCCCTGCCCGGCCGCCCCGGCCAGCGGACGGTCGTACATGGCCTTGACGAGGTGCACGTCCGGATCGGTGAGCAGCGGGCCCACGATCCCGGAGACGAAGTCGGCGGAGAACTCGCGCAGGTCCGCGTCGACGAAGCAGACGATGTCCCCGCCGGTGACCAGCAGCGAACGCCACAGCACCTCGCCCTTGCCGGGCACGGCGGGGATGCGGGGCAGGATCGCGTCGCGGTGCACGACGCGCGCCCCGGCCGCCGCGGCCACCTCCGACGTCCGGTCGCTCGACCCGGAGTCCACGACCACGATCTCGTCCACGAGCGGATGGCGGAGCACCAGCTCCCGCCGGATCACCGAGACGATGTCGCCGACGGTCGCCTGCTCGTCCAGGGCGGGGAGCACCACGCTCACCGACTGACCGGTGGCGTGCTTGGCGGACAGAAGGTGCTGGACCGGCCGGTCCGCGGCCGACCAGGAGCGTGCGTTCAGCCAGCGCTCGACTTCTTCCAGCACGTCCCGTGGTCTCCTTCGTGATCCATTGTGATCCATCTCGCGGTACGGACGACTATCTCAACCGTCCTGGCCTTCGGTTACAGTCTTGAACAACGCGTGGGACCCCCGCATGCCGGGGTCGCCGTGTGCACCACCGAAAAACAACCACATACCGCTCATCCAGAGGGGCAGAGGGATACGGCCCGATGAAGCCCCGGCAACCCTCCAGCCGGCTCTTGTCACACGGACGTGGCGAGGCTCCCGGCTAGGGAAGGTGCCAAATCCGTCTCACGGCGAGATGCGTCGTGAGGAAGATGAGGAGAAAGGGCCTCGCCTCCATGGCTGTGCAGACTGCCGAAACCTCCACGAACTCCGCCGACGGCACCGTCGACCTCGGCCCCGCCGCCGCGTTGAGCTGCCGGGAGTGCGGCCACAAGGTCCCGCTCGGACCGGTCTTCGCCTGCGAAGAGTGTTTCGGCCCCCTCGAGATCGCCTACGACTTCTCGGCCTACGACACCGAAGAGCTGCGCAAGCGGATCGAAGCGGGCCCCGCGAACATCTGGCGCTACGCCCCCCTGCTGCCCGTCCCCGCCGACGTGGCGACCAAGCCGAACATCAACCCCGGCTGGACCAAGCTCGTCCAGGCCGACAACCTCGCCCGCGAGCTGGGCGTCACCGGCGGGCTGTACGTCAAGGACGACTCCGGCAACCCGACGCACTCCTTCAAGGACCGCGTCGTCGCCCAGGCCATCGAGGCCGCCCGCGCCTTCGGCTTCACCACCCTGTCCTGCTCCTCCACCGGCAACCTCGCCGGTGCCGTCGGCGCCGCCGCCGCCCGGGCCGGCTTCCGCTCCTGCGTGTTCATCCCGCACGACCTGGAGCAGGGCAAGATCGTCATGGCCGCCGTCTACGGCGGCGAGCTGGTCGGCATCGAGGGCAACTACGACGACGTGAACCGCTTCTGCTCCGAGCTGATCGGCGACCCGGCCGGCGAGGGCTGGGGCTTCGTCAACGTCAACCTGCGCCCCTACTACGCCGAGGGTTCCAAGACCCTCGCGTACGAGATCTGCGAGCAGCTCGGCTGGCGGCTGCCCGACCAGCTCGTCGTGCCGATCGCGTCCGGCTCCCAGCTGACGAAGATCGACAAGGGGCTCAAGGAGCTGATCGAGCTCGGTCTGGTCGAGGACCGGCCGTACAAGATCTTCGGCGCGCAGGCCGAGGGCTGCTCGCCGGTCTCCACGGCGTTCAAGGCCGGTCACGACGTGGTCCGCCCGCAGAAGCCGAACACCATCGCCAAGTCGCTGGCCATCGGCAACCCGGCCGACGGCCCGTACGTCCTCGACATCGCCCGCCGCACCGGCGGCGCCGTGGAGGACGTGACCGACGAGCAGGTCGTGGACGCGATCAAGCTGCTCGCCCGCACGGAGGGCATCTTCGCGGAGACGGCGGGCGGCGTGACGGTTGGCGTCACGAAGAAGCTGATCGAGAACGGGGTGCTCGACCCGTCGCTCACCACCGTCGTCCTCAACACCGGCGACGGCCTGAAGACCCTCGACGCGGTGGCCGGCACCGGCCTCACCGCCACCATCCGCCCGAACCTGGACTCCTTCCGAGAGGCTGGCCTCGCATGAGCGTGACCGTTCGCATCCCGACCATCCTGCGTACCTACACCGGCGGCAAGGCCGAGGTGAGTGCCGACGGTGCCAACCTCGGGGAGATCATCTCCGACCTGGAGAAGAACCACACCGGCATCGCCGCCCGCGTCCTGGACGACCAGGGCAAGCTGCGCCGCTTCGTCAACGTCTACGTCAACGACGACGACGTCCGCTTCGAGCAGGGCCTTCAGACCGCGACGCCGGACGGCGCGGGCGTCTCGATCATCCCGGCGGTCGCCGGCGGCTGATCCACCGCGGATACCCCTCGTAGTGCGTATTGCCCTCTCCGTAAGAGAAACGGAGGGGGCAATTCCATGTGGTTGAGCGCGGTAGAGTTGGGGAACGCGCTCCCGATCGACACAACGGGAACCGTTAATTCCTGCCGCCCGCCCGACAAGAAGTAGCCAAAGTGCGAGCGTATTTCGCGGCTTTTGTTCCCTTTGCGTGACCCGACTTGACCCGTATTCAGGCGAAAGTTCGCCACATTCCGGACCGGGTACGTCCAGATTTCTCGTCCGATTGACCTGTTGCAGACGGCAGTTGGACAGATACATTCAGCCGCGGTCGACGCGTTCCGGCGCACGCCCCCAGTCGTGAGGGGGCGAGGTCTGACCCGGGTCCGCGAAGTGCGGATCTGTGCAAGGGCCAGTAATAGGGGAGTTAGGCATGGCTCAGGGCACCGTCAAGTGGTTCAACGCGGAGAAGGGGTACGGCTTCATCGCGGTCGACGGTGGTGCGGATGTTTTCGTCCACTACAGCGCGATTCAGATGGACGGCTACCGCACCCTCGAAGAAGGCCAGCGGGTCGAGTTCGAGATCTCGCAGGGTCAGAAGGGCCCGCAGGCCGACATGGTTCGCCTCAGCGCCTGAGACGCGCGGCCACCGCAACCCGGTCTTCATCCGAAGGGCCCGTACCCGCTGGGTACGGGCCCTTCGGCCTGCCCGGACGCCCCTCGTCCCCTTGTTCGCGGGTGGCTGACGGCGGGGCCCGATCGCCGAGAGGCGCTTGCACTCGACCATGCCGAGTGCTAATCATTGGCGTTAGCACTCTGAAGGTGAGAGTGACAACGAAGGACCGGGTCGGTGAGGCCCGCAGGCCGGGTGGGGAAGGAACCACAAGGCAGGCGAGCCGTCCGTCGCGGGCGCGGGCGCGGTCCGAAGGAATCACCCCCAGTCCTGGAGGGACCACTTCACATGGCCAAGATCATCGCGTTCGACGAGGAGGCGCGGCGCGGCCTCGAGCGCGGCATGAACCAGCTCGCGGACGCCGTCAAGGTGACGCTCGGCCCCAAGGGCCGCAACGTCGTCCTCGAGAAGAAGTGGGGCGCCCCCACGATCACCAACGATGGTGTCTCCATCGCCAAGGAGATCGAGCTCGAGGACCCGTACGAGAAGATCGGCGCCGAGCTGGTCAAGGAAGTCGCCAAGAAGACGGACGACGTCGCCGGCGACGGTACGACCACCGCGACCGTTCTCGCCCAGGCCCTGGTCAAGGAAGGCCTGCGCAACGTCGCGGCCGGTGCCAACCCGATGGCCCTCAAGCGCGGTATCGAGAAGGCCGTCGAGGCCGTCTCCGCCGCCCTGCTGGAGCAGGCCAAGGACGTCGAGACCAAGGAGCAGATCGCCTCCACGGCCTCGATCTCCGCCGCCGACACCCAGATCGGCGAGCTCATCGCCGAGGCCATGGACAAGGTCGGCAAGGAAGGCGTCATCACCGTCGAGGAGTCCCAGACCTTCGGTCTGGAGCTGGAGCTCACCGAGGGTATGCGCTTCGACAAGGGCTACATCTCGGCGTACTTCGCCACCGACATGGAGCGTATGGAGGCGTCGCTCGACGACCCGTACATCCTGATCGCCAACTCCAAGATCGGCAACGTCAAGGACCTGCTGCCGCTCCTGGAGAAGGTCATGCAGTCGGGCAAGCCGCTGCTGATCATCGCCGAGGACGTCGAGGGCGAGGCCCTGTCGACCCTGGTCGTCAACAAGATCCGCGGCACCTTCAAGTCCGTCGCCGTCAAGGCCCCGGGCTTCGGCGACCGCCGCAAGGCCATGCTCGGCGACATCGCCATCCTCACGGGCGGCGAGGTCATCTCCGAGGAGGTCGGCCTCAAGCTGGAGAACGCCTCGCTCGACCTGCTGGGCAGCGCGCGCAAGGTCGTCATCACCAAGGACGAGACCACGATCGTGGACGGCGCCGGTTCGGCCGACCAGGTCCAGGGCCGCGTCAACCAGATCCGCGCCGAGATCGAGAACAGCGACTCGGACTACGACCGCGAGAAGCTCCAGGAGCGTCTGGCGAAGCTGGCCGGCGGCGTGGCCGTCATCAAGGCCGGTGCCGCCACCGAGGTCGAGCTCAAGGAGCGCAAGCACCGCATCGAGGACGCCGTTCGCAACGCGAAGGCGGCCGTCGAGGAGGGCATCGTCGCCGGTGGTGGCGTGGCCCTGCTCCAGGCCTCCCAGGTCTTCGAGAAGCTGGAGCTGTCGGGTGACGAGGCGACCGGCGCCAACGCCGTGAAGCTCGCCCTGGAGGCCCCGCTGAAGCAGATCGCCGTCAACGGCGGTCTCGAGGGCGGCGTCGTCGTGGAGAAGGTCCGCAACCTGACCGTCGGCCACGGCCTGAACGCCGCCTCCGGTGAGTACGTCGACATGATCGCCGAGGGCATCATCGACCCGGCGAAGGTGACCCGCTCTGCCCTGCAGAACGCCGCCTCCATCGCCGCGCTGTTCCTCACCACCGAGGCCGTCATCGCCGACAAGCCCGAGAAGGCCGCTCCGGCGGGCGCCCCGGGCGGCATGCCGGGCGGTGACATGGACTTCTGATCGACCGGTTCCGGTTGATCGACCGTCCAGCACGGACCGAGGGCGGCACTCCCCGCGAGGGGGGTGCCGCCCTCGGGCGTGTCCGCGCTCACCCGCCGCCCGCCCCGTTTTGCTGTGGCCAGGATCACATCGGGCGGCCGGGCGGAATGGTCCGGCGGGGCGGGCCGGTTCCCGTTGGAGTGCGATGAATGCGCGCGCACATACCGACCGGTACCCCGACTCAGGAGCCCCCACGTGACCGTCACCCCCGCCGAGGCCGCCACCCGCGCCGCCCAACTGCTCGCCCGCCCGGCCACCATCAACGGCCTCACCGTGCCCAACCGCATCGCGATGGCGCCGATGACCCGGATGTTCTCCCCCGGCGGCGTCCCCGGCGAGGACGTGGTGTCGTACTACTCCCGCCGCGCCGCCGCCGGCGTCGGACTGATCGTCACCGAGGGCACCTACGTCGGCCACGACTCGGCCGGGCAGAGCGACCGCGTCCCGCGCTTCCACGGCGAGGAGCAGCTCGCCGGGTGGGCGAAGGTCGCCGAGGCGGTGCACGCGGCGGGCGGCACGATCGTGCCGCAGCTGTGGCACATCGGCATGGTCCGCAAGGCCGGGGAGCAGCCCTTCCCGGAGGCCCCCGCCGTCGGGCCGTCCGGCCTGCGCATCGGCGAGGACGAGCCCACCGGCACCGCGATGACCCAGCGCGACCTGGACGACGTCATCGGCGCCTTCGCCGAGTCCGCCGCGGCCGCCGAGCGCATCGGCTTCGACGGCGTGGAGATCCACGGCGCCCACGGCTACCTCGTCGACCAGTTCCTGTGGTCCGGCACCAACCGCCGCACCGACGCCTACGGCGGCGACCCCGTCGCCCGGACCAGGTTCGCCGCCGAGATCGTGGCCGCCGTACGGGAGACGGTCTCCGCCGACTTCCCCGTGATCTTCCGCTACTCCCAGTGGAAGCAGGACGTCTACGGCGCCCGCCTCGCCGAGACGCCCCAGGAACTGGAGGCGATCCTCGCCCCGCTCGCCTCGGCCGGTGTCGACGCCTTCCACGCCTCCACCCGCCGCTACTGGCTCCCGGAGTTCGAGGACTCGGACCTCAACCTCGCGGGCTGGACCAAGAAGCTCACCGGCAGGACCGCCATCACCGTCGGCTCGGTCGGCCTCGACGGCGACTTCACCAAGGCCTTCCAGGGCGAGGGCGCCCCCGTCGGCAGCCTCGACAACCTCTTCGACCGCCTGGAACGCGACGAGTTCGACCTGGTCGCCGTCGGCCGCGCGCTGCTCCACGACCCGCGGTGGGCCGAGAAGGTCCTCGACGGACGCTTCGACGAACTCGCCCCGTACGACGCGGCATCGCTGAAGACCCTCAGCTGAGCGCGGTGCGCACCACGGCGTAGGGTCCGGAGGATGACGATCCCTGGACCTGCCGAGTCAGTGGAACCCGTGGTGCGCACCTCCTCCGGCGCGGTGCGCGGCCGGACCGAGGACGGGCTGACCGTCTTCCGCGGCATCCCCTTCGCCCAGCCCCCGGTGGGGGACGCCCGCTTCGCCGCCCCGCGCCGCCCCCGCCCCTGGGACGGCATACGCGACGCGTACGCCTTCGGCCCGCCGCCCCCGCAGGACCTCGGCGTCGCAGGCACCGCCGGCCCCTCGGACGTCCCCGGGGGCGACGACTGGCTGACGGCCAACGTCTGGACGCCCGCCCCCGACCCGGCCGCCCACCGCCCGGTCATGGTCTGGATCCACGGCGGCGCCTACAAGATGGGCCACTCCGGCAGCCCCGCCTACGATGCCCGCCGCATAGCCGCCGACGGCGACCTCGTCGTCGTCACCCTCAACTACCGCCTCGGCATGGAGGGATTCGCCCACATCGAGGGCGCCCCCGCCAACCGGGGCCTGCTCGACCAGATCGCGGCGCTGGTCTGGGTACAGGAGAACATCGCCGCGTTCGGCGGCGACCCCGACCAGGTCACGATCTTCGGCGAGTCGGCCGGCGCCGGTTCCGTGGCCGCCCTGCTCGCCATGCCCCGCGCGGCCGGACTCTTCCGACGGGCCGTCGCCCAGAGCGTGCCGGGCACGTTCTTCTCGGCGGAGCTGGCGGCCGACATCGGCGCCGCCCTCGCCGCCGAGCTGGGCCTGCGCCCGACCGTCGAAGACCTCGCGGACCTCACTCCGGACCAGCTCGTCAAGGCGGGCCAGGCCCTCGCCCCGAAGATGCCGGGCAACGTCCCCCGCTGGGGCCAGGCCGCGCCCACGGTCACCCCGTACGCGCCCGTCGTGGACGGCGAGTTCCTGCCGGTCACGCCCTGGCAGGCGCTCGCCTCCGGCGCGGCGCGCGACGTCGAGCTGATCGCCGGTCACAACCGTGACGAGAACCGCCTGTTCACCGCCATGGCGGGCAAACTCGGCGAGATCGGCGAGGACCGCGCGAGCGCCGCCCTGCGCCTGTACGCCCCGGGCGGCGAGGCCGCCTACCGCGCTGCGTTCCCGGACGCGTCGGCCAACGACCTCTACGAACGCGTCCAGACCGACTGGCTGTTCGCGATGCCGTCCCTGCACCTGGCCGAGGCCCACCTCGCGGGCGGCGGCCGGTCCCACGTCTACGAACTCACCTGGCCCGCCCCGGCCTACGGCGGCGCCCTGGGCGCCTGCCACGCCCTGGACATCCCGCTCCTCTTCGGCACCTTCCAGGCGGACCTGGCACTGCTCCAGTTCGGCGGCGCGGAGCCGTCCGCGGAGGCGCTGGCCCTGTCGTCCGGCTTCCGCGCCGCCTGGACGGCCTTCGCCCGCACCGGCGACCCGGGCTGGCCCGCGTACGACACGCGGCAGCGCCTCGTGCGGGTCTTCGACGCCGAGTCGGCCGTCGCGCCCTACCCGAACGAGACCTCCCGACGCCTCTGGGAGGGCCACGAGTTCGCGCCGCTGCCGCTGGTGGACCCGAAGGCGTGAGCCTCCGAGGACTCCTGCTGGGCCTGTTCGCCGTCCCGGTCGTCGTCGGCGCGTACTTCCTCACCGAGGCGGCGACCGCCGGCGGCACCCCGCAGTGCGACGGCATCATCGAGGAGTACGGGGACGCGGAGCGCTCGGGGCCCATGAAGCCGGGGGAGACGTGTGACCTGTACGACTTCGCCGACGGCCGTTCGGCGGGCACGCGGACGTACGAACAGCAGAGGAAGGCGCAGGAGGAGGGGGCGGCGGACGACTACCGGGCCGGGGGCTGGTGGCTGGCGTACGGCGCGGCCGGGCTGGCCGCGGTCACCGTCCACCTGGGCCTGAGACGCGGCCGCGCCTGATTCCGTCGACGAAGACCGCCCAGGCCTCGGCCTGGAAGCGGAGGGTGGGTCCGGCGGGGTTCTTCGAGTCCCGGACCGGGACGACGGTGGGGATGCCGGTGGCGACTTCGAGGCAGTTGCCACCGCTGCCGCCGCTGTAGCTGGACTTGTACCAAGTCGCCTCAGTGTCGCTCCTCATGAGCGTAATCCTGCGCCATCGACTCGATAAGGGCCAGGGAGTTCTGAGGGGGTAGAGCGCAGGCCGAAAGGAGGTCGTAGGTATGGCGCTGGTAGTGCACGGTTGAGGGATCGTCTTCGAGCCGCCCCATCCCAACGCCTTCGAAATACGCCAGCGGCGGGGCGTTGTCGAAGTTCATCAACTTGATGGCGCCCTCCAGAGCCGCGTGCGCCCCCGACTCGAAGGGCAGCACCTGCACGATGATCCGGTTCTGGCGGATCAGAGCGACGACGTGGTCGAGTGCCTCGGCCATCACCTGGGGGCCGCCCGTAGCCCGACGTAACGCAGCCTCGTCCAGCACCACCCACAACAGGGGTTCTGTTGGATCGTCGAGCAGATGGGTCCTCTCCATTCGGGCCGTCACGAGTGCCTCGATCACATCATCCGGCGCGGTGGGCTGATAGGCGCGGCACACCGCTCGTGTGTACACGGGTGTTTGCAGCAGGCCGGGGATCAGCAGGGGCGCGTACTCCCTGATCTCCGTGGCGGTCGCCTCCGCCTCCGCCGCCTCGGCGAAGTGCTCCGGATACTTGGACTTGGCCGACGCCGCGCAGTTCCGCCGGAAGAAATCCTCCGTGCCGAGGACGTCGTCCAGTAGCCGGGCGTACTCCGGCTGCATCCGGCGCGTGCCGGACTCCAGCTGGCCGATGAAGGAGCCGCTGACGAACAGCCGCGCGCCCAGTTCCTCCTGGCTCAGGCCGGACTTCTCGCGGGCGTGGCGCAGCTCGGCGCCGAGGAGGGCGCGCGGGGACGAGGACGGGTCGAGGTCTTTCGGTCCTGGCATGGTGACGGAACTCCCGGTCGCACAGCAGGGATTGTTGGAGCGCCCTGTATGGCCAGGTTAGGAGTGCAACGGACACGCTGTGTCGCGAATCACGAACTCAGCGTGGAGGTGAGGAAGGGTGCGGTCGACCGAAGAAGTCGTCGAGTCCCTGCGGCAGGCCCTCGTGGGCGCCGGTGTCGTACTGCCGTCCCTGTGCGTCGATCCGGTGACCGGCGCGAGTGACGAGCCGTTCGCCCTGGTCGACCTGGGTCGGTGCAACGTACGGGTCGCGGAGCGGCTGGCGTCCGTGGTGCGGGGCGAGCGGCCGGCCGTCGGCACGCATGCCGTGGACGCGAGGGACGGGCGGGTGGGGGAGGTGATGGGGCACGTGGGCGGCAGTGTGCAGTTGCGGCCGGTCGCGGGGGGCCGGGAGTGGGACTGCCCGCGGGCATCGGTGGGGGTGGCGCGGCCGGAGGAAGTGCTGAAGGCGCGGCTAAGGAGGACGAACCGCGAGAGTGCGCGCCCCTGAGGGCGTGGCAGTCCGCGTGGTTCAATGACCGCATGGGGGAAGACCGTACGTCTCTGGGACCGCTGGAACTGACCGACGGCCGTTGGCGAGTCGGGGATGCCACCCGGCCTGACGCCCACTGGGTGGAGTTTCGCCCGGAAGGGCTCCACCAGCATGAGCCGGAATCCGAGGGGCAGTTGGTCCCGTGGTCCAGGATCATGAACGGCATCAGGCTCACCTGGGGCAAGCACCCCTGGGACACGAACAACAGGGGCCTGTACACGCTGAGGGGCATGGTCGCCAGGCGTGAGGGCGGCTGGTTGCACATGACGCTGCGCCACCCGTACGAGGATCACCAACTGCGCTTCGATCAGCACACGCACCCTTACCGGGCGGTCGACGCGCTCCGGCTGGAGGCCTTGCTGCGGCAGCTCACCGATGAGGGGAAGCTCCAGCTCCTCGGCGACCCGGAATGGGTGGGTCGTGCCGCGGCGCACCTGGCCGACGGGGAGAACCGCCGGATCACCGGCCGTTCGCTGCGGCAGGCGGTGGCGGAGGCCCTGGCGGCAGCAGGCCCCGGCAGCCCTTGACTCCGGATCAGGCGGGTGGCCAGTTGCGCAGGGCGGTCTCGGCCACCCGCTGGAGGTCTTCGCGAGTGGCGCCCCCGGCGGCCTGCACGGAGATGCCGTTGGCGAAGGTCATGAGGTAGCGGGCGATGTGCAGCGGGTCGCTGCCGGGCGGCAGGTCGCCGTCGTCCACGGCCTGCCGGAACCGGTCGCGGAGTTGACCGACGCCCCCTTCGCGCCAGTCGGCGAGCAGGTCACGGGCCGACCGTCCCGTCTCCCCGGAGGCGAGTGAGCCCTGGACGCCCAGGCAGCCGGACGGGCAGTTGGGGCGGGTGCTGACCTCCACGGCGCCGTTCAGGAACGCGGTGGCCGCCTCGCGGGCGGTGGGCTTGCGCAGGGCGCGGGCCACGTAGGAGGCGGGGCCCTCCTCGTAGCGTTCGAGTGCCTTGCGGAACAGGTCCTCCTTGTTGCCGAAGGCCGCGTACATGCTGGTGCGGGTGATGCCCATGGCGCCGGTCAGGTCGGTGAGGCTGGCGCCCTCGTAGCCCTGCTCCCAGAAGACCCGCATGGCCTTCTCCAGCGCCTCGTCGGCGTCGAAGCCCCTCGGTCGGCCGATCGACCCCTTCTGTCGCGTCTCCATGGTCCCAGTCTACGCCTTCCGTATCGAGCGGTACGGATGTGCTACGGTCGCTTTCAGTACCGATCGGTACCGAATATCGGGAAGGGTGCTCACCATGGGACAGCTCGAAGGCAGGACGGCCGTCGTCACCGGCGGCGGCACGGGGATCGGTCTGGCCAGCGCGGTGCGGCTGGCGGACGAGGGCGCGCACGTGTTCATCACCGGGCGGCGCAAGGAGGCCCTGGACACGGCCGTGGAGATCATCGGCGCCGAGCGGGTCACGGCGGTGGCCGGTGACGTCTCGGACCCGGCCGACCTGGACCGGCTCTACGAAGCGGTCCGCGCCCGCGGCCGGGGGCTCGACGTGGTCTTCGCCAACGCGGCGACCGCCTCGCTCGTGCCGCTGGAGGAGATCACCGAGGAGCGGTTCGAGGAGATCTTCGGCGTCAACGTGCGAGGCACGCTCTTCACCGTGCAGAAGGCGCTGCCGCTGCTCAACGACGGTGCCTCGGTAATCCTGAACGCCTCCACCGCCGCCGACAACGGCGCCGAGGCGTTCAGCCTGTACGCCGCCTCCAAGGCCGCCGTCCGGACCTTTGCGCGGGGCTGGGCGAACGAGCTCAAGGGCCGTGGCGTCCGGGTCAACGCGATCTCCCCGGGGCCGGTCGACACCCCCGGGATCACCAACCTCTTCGGCGAGTCGAACGCGCCCACCGTCCACACGAAGCTCGCCGGGGACACCGCGATCGGCCGGATGGGGCGCCCCGAGGAGGTCGCCGCCGTGGTGGCCTTCCTCGCCTCGGACCAGAGCAGCTTCGTCCTCGGCGCCAACTGGTACGTCGACGGCGGCGAGAACCAGATCTGACCCGGCGCGCGGGAGCGGGGGTTCAGCCCCCGGCCGGCCCGTCCGGCATCACGATGCGGTCGACCGCCGCCGTCACCAGACGGTCCCGCTCCTCCTCGGTGAACACGTCCGGCAGCGTGAGCCGTTCGACGATCAGCCAGTTCAGGGCGAGCATGAGCAGCTTGACGGCCATGGCGTCGCCGGGGAGGCCGGATGCCTCGTGGTGGGCGACGTTGGCGGCGACGTCCTCGCGGACGCGTTCGGTCAGCACCGCGCGCAGGGTGGGGCGCCGGGTGGCCTCCAGGCGCAGTTCGAGCAGGGCGAGGTAGCCGGTGCGGAACCCGGCGACCCGGTCGACCAGTTCGCGCATCAGCTGCACGTAGGTGTCACGGTCGCGAGGGGCCGTGCGCTGGCGCGCGAGGGTGGCCTCGCCGGGGTGCAGCCGCTCGTAGACGCGGGCGCCCGCCTGGGTGAGCAGGTCGTCGCGGTTGGCGAAGTAGTTGGACGCGGTGCCGGGCGGGACGGCGGCCTCCGTGTCCACCGCCCGGAAGGTCAGGCCCCGGGCGCCCTGTGCGGCCAGTACCTCGATCGCCGCGTCGACGAGGGCGGCGCGGCGCTGGTCGTTCCGTCTCACCATGTCACAGGCCGCCCATCGGCTCGATGTCCACCCGTACCGGCGTGCCCCACACCCGCAGCACCTCGTAGTCCGTGAACTCGTGGACCAGTCGGTACGCCATCGCCGCGTGCGGGCCGCGCAGTTGGGCCGCGATGTACAGCTCGGCCTCGCGGCGGTCGCGGCGCGGGGTGCCGCACAGCTGCCACGTCTGGCCGGTCCACTGCTCGGGCAGCCAGCGCTGCTGGGGCTGCGGCCGGTCACCCCGGACGCCGTACCGGGACTGGACCGGCTCGGCGGGCCGGGCCGGCAGCGGTCCGCCGCTGTACTCGGCGCGGCGGGCCGTGCGGCGGCGGGTCTCGCACAGCAGGCACAGGTCGGGGGCGGCCTTGTCGACCGGCCCGTTCGGGTGCTCCGGGCAGCGGGTGCTGGGGGCCGTCGTCGTGACGCTCTCCTCCAGCTGGTCCAGCGCGCGCTTCAGGTCCGCCCGGACCTCGTGGAGCTTGGTCTCCGGGGTGTCGGCGGTCAGGGCCTCGCCGTGCTCACCGAGGAGACGCAGGGCGCGGCCCAGGGCGGTCAGCTGGGCGTGGTTCATGCTTCTCAGAATCGCACACGGTGCGGACGGCCCCGGGCCCCCGGGCGGACCGGAGGAGGTGCGGCGGTCAGCCGAGCGCCGCCGTCAGCGCCGCCCGCAGGTGACCGCCGGACTCGGTCAGCAGGCGGGCGGCCGTCGGGCCGTCCACATCCGCCAGCAGGACCAGGATCGCGTGCTTGACCTCGCCGTCGGTCGCCGTCAGGGCGCGCTCGATGTCGTCGTCGGCGGCACCCGTGGCGAGCGCGACGATACGGCGCGAGCGGGCCCGCAGCTTCTCGTTGGAGGCGCGGACGTCCACCATCAGGTTCCCGTACGTCTTGCCGAGCCGGATCATCGTGATCGTCGACAGCATGTTCAGGACCAGCTTCTGCGCCGTGCCCGCCTTCAGCCGGGTCGAGCCGGTGAGCAGCTCCGGTCCGGTGACCACCTCGATACCGTGCTCGGCCGCGGCGGCCAGGGCGCTGCCCCGGTTGCAGGCGAGCCCGACGGTCAGGGCGCCGAGCGAGCGGGCGTACTCGACGGCGCCGACGGCGTACGGGGTGCGGCCGGAGGCGGAGACGCCGACCACCGTGTCGTCGGCGGTCAGCGCGAGGGCGTCCAGGTCGGCGCGGGCCAGCTCCGGGGAGTCCTCGGCGCCCTCGATGGAGGTGACCATGGCGTCCGGGCCACCCGCGATCAGGCCGACGACCTGCCCGGGGGCGGTGTTGAAGGTGGGCGGGCACTCCGAGGCGTCCAGCACGCCCAGCCGGCCGGCCGTACCGGCGCCCGCGTAGATCAGCCGCCCACCGCGCGCCATCCGGACGGCCACGGCGTCGATGGCGGCGGCGATCTCCGGCAGCCGCTCGGCGACGGCGGCGGGCACGGAGGCGTCCTCGCCGTTCATCAGCCGCGCGATCTCAAGCGTCGGCAACTGATCGATCTCGGCCAACTCCGGCCGAAACGCCTCGGTGGTCAACGTCTCCAACTGAGAACGCAGATCGGGGTGATGGGGGGTGGAGGTCATAAGGATGCAGCCCTTTTCAGCTTACGGTGGCGGTAGATACCCAGGGGCGCGGGTCTGTTTCGATGTGCGGCTCCGCCGCGTGGGCGCGACCAGCCACACTCGGCCCGCAGCCGCCCACAATGATCAAGCCCTACGGTCCCCCGCCCCCGCGCGGAGCGCCCCGTGCCGATGCGCCAACGCCTCGTAGGACGCCGCCAGAGCCGGCGCAGCCGACTCGTACGTCCGCTGCGCCACCCCCACGAAGAGGCAGTCCACGACCAGCAGCTGGCTGGTCCGGGACGACATGGCCGCCGGTCGCAGCTCGCTCTCCCGGGCGGTGGACGTGGTCAGTACGTGGTCGGCGTACTGGGTGACGGGACTGTCGGGGCGGCCGGTGATGGCGATGGTGGTCGCGCCCCGTTCGAAGGCGGCCCGGAGCGGTTCGATCACGTCCCCCGTGGAGCCGGAGTGCGTGATCGCCAGGGCCACGTCCCCCGCGCGCAGCTGCACCGCGTTGGTGACGGCGAGGTGCGGGTCGCCCGGGGCGTGGGCTATGAGCCCTATGCGCAGCATCTTCTGGGTGAGGTCCTGGGCGACCAGGTTGGACGCGCCGATGCCGTACACGTCGGTGCGCCGGGCGGCGGTCAGTGCGGCGACGGCCGCGCCGAGCTGGACGGTGTCCAGACCGGCGGCGGTGTCCGCGAGGGTCTGCTGCTCGTCGTAGGCCAGCTTGGCGACCACGTCGGCGATCGGGTCGTCGACCGCGATGTCGGTGGTGATGGCGGGCGCGCGGCCGGACTGCTGCTGCGCGGCGAGCCCCGCGAGCGCGAGGCGCAGGTCGCGGTAGCCGGGGTAGCCGAGCAGCCGGGCGGTGCGTACGACGGTGGCCTCGCTGGTGCCGGTCAGCTCGGCCAGGCCGGTGACCGTGAGGGCCGCGCAGCCGGCCGGGTCGCCCGCGACGGCCTCGGCGACCCGCTGCATGGAACGGGTCATCGACGGCGCCAGGGTGCGGACCTTGGCCGCGAGGGCGGCGGGCGCGGGTGGCGCGGGTGGTGCGCTCCCGCCGCCGGTGGCCCGGCGGCCCCCGGAAGCGTTCACGAAAGTTTCCTTCACTTCATCGGTCACTCATGAAAGATATTTTCGTTTCGGTCCGCGGGTCAAGAGTGCGCACAATGGGTGCATGAACCCCATCAGCCCCCTGGAGCAGGCGCTGCACGCCGCGCGCGCCCTCGTGCTCGCCGATCTGGTGACGGGCGAGGTCGCCGAACCGGACGTCGTCTCGCTGGTCGAGGAGTCCGTCGTGCAGCGGCGCTGGTGGGTCGAGCAGTGGCCCGAGGGCGTGGAGTTCGTGGCCGGGCTGGTCGCGCAGGACGTGCAGGACGCGCTCCTTGAGCGGTACGGCCGCTGGCCGCTGTGCCCGGTGTGCGGCTCCGGCGACCCGCACGCGCTGGACGTCGAGCCCGAGCTGGGTCCCGACCCGCACTGGGTGTGCGGCAAGGCGGGCGTGAAGGTCGCGGCGGTCGGCTCGCTGGGCGCGGCCAGCGGCGGAGCCCCCTCGTGAGGATTCCGCGATGACCCTCTACATCGACCCGCCGACCTGGCCGGGCCACGGCCGCCTCTGGTCCCACCTGGTGAGCGACGCCTCCTACGCCGAACTGCACGCCTTCGCCGAGGCACTGGGCGTGCCGCGCCGCGCCTTCGAGCGCGACCACTACGACCTGCCCGCCCACCGGTACGCCGACGCGGTGTCCGCCGGTGCGCTGGAGGTCAGCAGCCGCGAGGTGGTGCGGCTGCTGCACGGGGCTGGGCTGCGCCGCCGCAAGGGGGCCGCCCGTACCGCCGCCCCGGGTGCTCAGCCACGCAGCTCGTAGGCGAACTGCCCGGCGCCCTCGCCGTCCCCTCCGTCCTTGCCGTCCCCTCCGTCCTTGCCGTCCTCTCCGTCCTTGCCTGTCTCACCGGCCTGGGAGGAGTCCCCGGCGACCCGGGTGAACCCGGCGCGGACGATGACCGCCTGCGACGCCGTGTTCTCCGGATCCGTCGTCGCGCACACGGACGTCACCTCCTCGCGCGCCAGCGCCCACGCGGACAGCGCGCGCAGCGCCTCGGTCGCGTAGCCGTTGCCCCGGGCCGCCTCGGTGAGGTCGTAGCCGATCTCCACCCGGCCGTCCCGGTCCGGCGCTCCGTGGAAGCCCATGCCGCCGACGGCCCGCCCGTCCTCGCGCCGTACGAGGACGAAGACGCCCCACTCGGGCCGGTGCGCCCCCGCCTCGTACGCCTTCAGCAGCATTCCGGCGGCGTCCCGGGTGCCCTGGAAGGGCTCGCCCCCGACCCACTCGAAGCCGCCGTCGCCGCCCGCGGCGAGGTCGGTGGCGGCGGCGGGCGTGACGCCCTGGAGGGTGAGCCGTTCGGCCGGGATCACCAGGTTGTTGCGCCAGCGCCACTCGGTGACCGGCGCGCGTCCGGGCAGATCACCGCGTCCCGTGGCCCACAGCAGGGTGCGCCAGGGGTCGGTGTCGGGCCGGACGTGCGGGAAGATCCGGGCCAGGACATCCGCGCACAGCTCGGCGGGCGGCTCGTAGGCCAGCCCGAGGATCTCGGCGATGTCGTGCGTGTGCAGGAACACCTCGGCGACCCCCATCGCCGCGAAGCCCTCGCGGTCCGCGCTGCGGAAGGGGTAGGGGTGGAAGGCCCGGACCTCGCGCGGGGTGGTGCGGACCGTGGCGGCGAGCAGTGCGCCGGTCGTCTCGACCACCTGGAGCACGTCCTCGTTGCCGGTGCCCTCGTCCAGGGTGATCTCGAAGGGGACCCACGCCTCGGTGGCACGTCCGGTCAACTGGCCCGCGTAGGCGAGGAGGACGCCCGCGACGTGCTCCGCCGTGTACCGGCAGCTCCACTCCAGCCGTCCGGCCCGCGCCGACTCCCAGTCCCGGTCCGTCGCCGTCCGCAGCAGCGCGACGGCGTGCGCCACGGCCTCTTCCACCTGTTCCCCGCCCATGCTTCGCATGCCGGGCAGGCTAGACGTCCGGGGTGTCGGGGAGCGACAGCATTTCCAGCTCGCCGGTGAGGTTGTGGCGGGCGGTGGCCTCCCACTCCCGCCGTCCGCGCGGGGTGTGGAACAGGCTGGGCAGGTCGAGGAGTTGCCGCAGGATCGCGGCGCGGCCCTCGCGGAAGGCCTCGTCCGGCACGAAGTGGTACTCCTCGCGGACGGCCGCCGTGTACGCCGCGTACGCCGACGGCGGCGAGGCGAGGACCGCCAGGTCGGCGTCGCACAGCACCTGGCCGTCGCGGTCGTCGCCGGCCGGGGCGTGCGTGACGGTGAGCCGCACCAGCCGGGCCACCTCGGCGGTCTTCGCCGCCGGAACCCCGGCCTCGGGCAGTGCGCGCTCGGCCAGCCGGGCCGAGCGCTCCTCGTTCTCGGACCGGTCGGGCTGGTAGACGGCGTCGTGGAACCACGCGGCGAGGCGTACGACGGCCACGTCGTCGGCGTGCTCCGCCAGGACGTCGATGCGGTCCAGGACCGCGGTGAGGTGCGCGAGGGTGTGGTAGCGCCGCTGGGGCTCCTGCCAGCGGGCGAGCAGGTTGTCGGCGTACGGCGCGGGGTCGGGACCGGAACCGGGACCGGGACCGGGACCTGAACCGGGACCGGGACCGGGACCGGGACCGGGGGCGGGACCGGGGGCGGTGGCTCCCGCCATGGCGTGGGCGAAACGGGAGCGCAGGGCGTCGAGGTCGGCCATGGGAGCATTCTTCCAGATAATGTTCGTGATAGCTTCTAACTGGATTGCTTGCGTTCCGGCGGACGGGCCGGGCGGAACCCGAAAGGCGGCGGACGGACCATGCCGGAGGCGCGCACCAGCACCCCGCGCGAGCGGTACCGCACCCAGGTGCGCGCGGAGATCAAGGAACACGCGTGGGAGCAGATCGCCACGGCCGGAGCCTCCGCGCTCTCCCTCAACGCGATCGCCAAGCGGATGGGCATGAGCGGACCAGCGCTCTACCGCTACTTCGACGGCCGCGACGAGCTGATCACCGAACTCATCCGGGACGCCTACCGCAGCCAGGCCGACACCTTCCGGGCGGCCGCCGGGTCCGGCGCCGACCTGGCCGGTCTCGCGCACGCCCTGCGCGCCTGGGCCCTGGACGACCCGCAGCGCTACTTCCTCATCTTCGGCACCCCTGTCCCCGGCTACCGGGCGCCCGACGACATCACCGAGATCGCCGCCGAGACCATGGCGGTCATCGTCGACGCCTGTGCCGCGCTGCCGTCGCCGGAGGGCACCGACGCGGCGTTCGACGCCCACCTCGAAACCCACCGGCAGTGGGCGGGCGACCACCCGGCGCCCTCCGCCGCCCTCCACCGCGCCCTGTCCTTCTGGTCCCGGCTGCACGGTGCCCTCTCCCTGGAACTCGCCGGGCAGTTCACCGGCATGGGCTTCGACCCCGCGCTTCTCTTCGAGGCCGAACTGAAGGACCTGCTCGGCCCCTAACGTGGAGTCCATGACGACTCCCGCAGACCTGCACGACGTACGCGACCCCGAGCTGCCCGGCCGGCTGCTGATCCTCGAACGCGACGAACTGGTGCCCCTGCTGCGCTCCCGTGCGGACGCGGACTTCGCGCTGCCGGTGGTCGCGTGTCCGGGCTGGACCGTGCGCGACGTGCTGGCGCACTGCTCCAGTGCCCTGATCCGGGTGGTGGAGAAACGCTTCGAGAAGGGTGTCTTCTCACCCGAGTCCAACGACCGCGACATCGCCGAACGCGCCGACTGGAGCAACGCCCGGATCGTCGACGAACTGGAGCGCGGCATGACCGAGGCCGGAGCGGTGATCGCCCGGTCGGACGGCAGGCTGGACGCCGTGGCACTGGGCGAGTGGGTGCACGCGGGTGACGTACGGGTGACCTTCGGCGAGCCGGGCGCGTACGCGTGACGTGGACTGCCGGAGGCGCTCGCGCTGCTCGGTGCGGTCACCCGGGCGCGCGGCCACCTGCCGCTCCACGCCGACCTGGACGACCTCGACGAGCCCCTGAAACTGGGCGAGGCCAGCGGTGAGCGTCCGCCGGGCCGGTACATCGGCGACGCCGCCACCCTCGTACGGCTTTACGCGGGCCGCCCGCTGGACGGCGCGGACGGCGCGGGCGGTGTGAACGGTGCGACGGCGTACGAGCTGGCCGGGGTGGAGGCGGCGGAGCTGAACATCTTCGGCGACTGAGCGGCGGCGCGGGCACGCCGGCCTGCCCTCGGGGCGTAGTCTTGGATTGGACTAGACCTGTAGCAGGCCGACGAATGGGGTCCCATGAGCAAGCGTGCAGTCCTGGAGGTGATCGCCCTCGACGCCGAGGACGCGGTCGCCGCCCAGGCCGGAGGCGCGGATCGCCTCGAACTGGTCACCGACATGGCGGCCGACGGACTCACCCCGTCGGCCGCGACCGTCGCCGCGATCCGTGCCGCCGTCGACATCGACGTACGGGTGATGCTGCGGCTCGCGGACGGGTTCGCCGCCGGTGACGTCGAGCGGCTGACCCGCGTCGCCGCCGAGATGCGGGAGGCCGGGGCCACGCAGTTCGTGCTGGGATTCCTCGATGCGCAGGGCGACGTGGACCTCGGGACGGTGGAGCGGATCGCCGAGGTGCTGGACGGGTGCCGGTGGACGTTCCACCGCGCGATCGACCGGGCCGCGAACCGGGACGCGCTGCGCAAGCAGCTCGCGGACTTCCCGGGTCTGGACACGTACCTGACGGCCGGGGCGGCCGGGGGCGTGGACGACGGCCTGAACGTACTGCACGCGGAGGCGCGGCGGCGCGGCGAGCCGGGGTACGAGCAGCAGCTGCTGGTGGGCGGCGGACTGCGCCTCGACCACGTGCCGGGGCTGCTGGACGCGGGGATCGACGGCTTCCACATCGGCGGCGCGGCGCGGCCCGCGGGGTGGGACGGGCCGGTGTCGGCGGAGGCGGTTCTGGAGTGGCGGCGGGTGCTGGGCCAGTAGTCATGCCGCCGCCGCTGCGGGCAGTCGTGCCTCCCCCAGTGCCTGAACGGCCTGGGAGGTACCCCCAGGCGGCACGGGTGGGCGCAGCGGCACCCGGCCAGCGCCGGTCAGCATCATCCCGTACCTCAGCGCACGACTGCCCGCAGCGGCGGCGGGCGACCGCCCGCGGTTCACCCCAGCTGCGGCGGCAGCCCCGTCGCGTGGGTCACGACGAGGCCCGAGACCGCTCGGGTCAGGGCCACGTACAGGCGGCGCAGCCCCGTCCGTTCGTCCGGCTCGCCGTCGACCACGGCCTGCGGCTCGTCCAGGACCACGTAGTCGTACTCCAGGCCCTTGGCCAGCGAGGCCGGGACGAGGGTCAGGCGGGTGGCGTGGGTGGTCTCCTCGCCGGGGCCGACGTAGCCGATCCCGGCCGCACCCAGGGCCGCCGCCAGCTCCGGCACCCTCGCGTCGGCGGCGATCAGGCCGACCGAGCCCTCCCGCTCCAGCAGCTCACGGCACGCGGACACCACGTCGGCCGTTCCGCCCGGGGCCGTACGGATGTCGAAGAAGCCCGGGTTCTCGCGGATCGACGCGACCGGCGTCAGCCCCGGCGCGATGTGCGGCAGCAGCCGGGAGGCGTACGCGATGACGTCCGTCGGCACGCGGAAACCGGCCGTCAGCTCCTCGACCACCGCGTCACCCTTGCCCAGGTGCCCCAGCGCCTGAGCCCAGCTCCGGGTCGCCCACGGCGTGGTGCCCTGCGCCAGGTCGCCCAGGACGGTCGCCGAGCCGGTGGTGCAGCGCCGGCCCACCGCGCGGTACTGCATCGGGGACAGGTCCTGCGCCTCGTCGAGGACCACGTGCCCGAGGGAGTGGGTGCGCTCGATCAGGTCGGTCGCCTCGTCGATCAGCACGGCGTCGGCGGGTGACCACTTGGCGGACTTCACCGAGCGGGCCGGCTTCACCCACAGCACCGCCTTCTGCTCGTCCTCCGTGAGGACCCCTTCGGCGTGCTCGGCGAGGAAGTCCGCGTCGGCGAGGAGACGCAGGACCAGCCTGGCCGGGTCGACCTGCGGCCAGACCGACTTCACCAGCGCCTTCACGGCCGCGTTGCGCGCCACCGCGTTCTGCACCCGGTCGTCCGGCGCCTCGCCCGCCCGCTCCATCTGCACCAGCACGGCGTGCGCGATTCGCTGCGGCAGCGCCTCGCGGGCGGCGCCGTAGCGGATGTCACGGGCGAGCAGCTCGCGGACGATCTCCTCCAGCTCGTACACCGGCACCCGCCAGCGGCGCGAGCCGCGCACCACGACGACGCCCTCGGCGGGCGGGGTGACGTGCGAGTAGAGGGCCCGGCGCAGCACCTGCGCCATCCGCGCGTCGCCCTTGACCACCGCCGTCGTCGCCTCGTCCGCGCCGCGCACCTCGACGTGGGCGACCAGGTCGTCGACGGTGGCCTGGCGCACCGTCAGCTCGCCGAGCGCCGGCAGCACCTGCTCGATGTAGTGCAGGAAGGACCGGTTCGGGCCGATGACCAGCGTGCCGGTGCGGGCCAGCCGCTCGCGGTGCGCGTACAGCAGGTAGGCCACCCGGTGGAGGCCGACGGCGGTCTTGCCGGTGCCGGGACCGCCCTGCACGCAGACCGAGCCGGCCAGCCCGGCGCGCACGATCTCGTCCTGCTCGGGCTGGATGGTCGCCACGATGTCCCGCATCGGTCCGACGCGGGGCCGCTCGATCTCCTGCTGGAGCAGCTTGCTGGTGGTCGCGGCCTCGGCCGGGTCGAGCAGGTGCTCGTCCTCGTACGCGGTCAGGTCGCCGCCGGTGTAGCCGAAGCGGCGGCGCAGCGAGACGTCGTGCGGGTCCTTCTTCGAGGCCCGGTAGAACGGCTGGGAGACCGGCGCCCGCCAGTCGATCACCATCGGGTCGCCGTCCGCGTCGTGCACGTGCCGGCGGCCGACGTAGAAGCGTTCACCCTCACCGCCCTCCGCCTGCTCGGCACCCGGGGCGTGCAGGTAGTCGAGCCGGCCGAAGAAGAGCGGGGTCTCGCTGAGGTCCGCGAGCGCCTTGATGCGCTGCTCGATCTGGCTCTCCAGGACGGCGGCGTTGACCCAGTTCGCGGTCACGTCGGTGATGTCCAGGGACTCGACGTCCTCACGCATGGCGCGCAGGGCGGAGCGGGACGCGGCGAGGTGGGAGCGCTCTTTGGAGAGGGGGTCGTCGTGGACGGGCGTGGACAAGGGGGTGCCTCCGGATGACCTGTGGCGTGGTGGGCGTGGGACGCGCACGGTGGACCGACCGGTTTCCGTCCGGACGGCAGCACTCCGGTGGGGAGGCGGGCAAGAGCGGAGATTCTAGAGGAGCGGACGCGGCACGGGCCAACCGTTTTTCGCGGTCCCGGGGCCGACCCGCGGCCCGACCCCTAGGGGATCACGTCATCCGCGCTGGGGGATGCGCTCCCTCCAGGGTCGTAGCGGAGGCGGACGGGGATTGGGTCCGTAGACCGATGCCGGTCGGGGGGCGGCGGTCGCACCATGGAGACATGAGCGCAGCAACCATCTCCCCCGCCCCGGCACCGGGCCGCGCGTCCGGTGCCACGCCCGTGGCCGGCAGCCACCGGCACCGGCTCGGTGACACCCTGCGCGCCGTCAGGGTGTTCGCCGGTGCCGCTGTCGACGTGGTGATCCTCGGCGAGTACGGCGAGGAGGCCGGCGTCCGCCGCCGCTGAGCGTCAGCCGAGGACCTCGTCCGCGTCCATGATCCGGTAGGCGTAGCCCTGTTCCGCCAGGAAGCGCTGGCGGTGGGCGGCGAAGTCCTGGTCGAGGGTGTCGCGGGCGACGACCGAGTAGAAGTGCGCCTGGTGGCCGTCGGCCTTCGGCCGCAGCACCCGGCCCAGGCGCTGGGCCTCCTCCTGCCGCGAGCCGAAGGTGCCCGACACCTGGATCGCGACCGTCGCCTCCGGCAGGTCGATCGAGAAGTTGGCGACCTTCGACACGACGAGCACGCTGATCTCGCCCTGCCGGAAGGACTCGAAGAGTTTCTCCCGCTGGGCGTTGGACGTCTCGCCCTTGATGACCGGCGCCCCCAGGTGCTCGCCCAGCTCGTCGAGCTGGTCGATGTACTGGCCGATGACGAGGATCTGCTGCCCGGCGAACCGCCGCACGATCGCCTCCGTCACCTTGCGCTTGGTGTCGGTCGTCGCGCAGAAGCGGTACTTCTCCTCCGTCTCGGCGGTGGCGTACGCGAGCCGCTCGGAGTCGGTGAGATTGACCCGGACCTCCACGCAGTCGGCGGGCGCGATGTAGCCCTGCGCCTCGATCTCCTTCCACGGCGCGTCGAACCGCTTCGGCCCGATGAGGGAGAACACGTCCGACTCGCGGCCGTCCTCGCGGACGAGGGTGGCCGTCAGGCCCAGGCGGCGCCGCGCCTGGAGGTCGGCGGTGAACTTGAAGACCGGCGCCGGCAGCAGATGCACCTCGTCGTAGACGATCAGCCCCCAGTCCCGGGAGTCGAACAGCTCCAGGTGCGGGTAGACGCCCTTCCGCCGGGTCGTCAGCACCTGGTACGTGGCGATGGTGACCGGACGGATCTCCTTGCGCGTACCGCTGTACTCGCCGATCTCGTCCTCGGTCAGCGACGTCCGCCTGACCAGCTCGTGCTTCCACTGCCGGGCGGAGACGGTGTTGGTGACCAGGATCAGCGTCGTCGACCTGGCCTGCGCCATCGCGCCCGCCCCGACCAGCGTCTTGCCCGCGCCGCAGGGGAGCACGACGACGCCGCTGCCGCCGTGCCAGAAGTTCTCCACCGCCTGCTTCTGGTACGGACGCAGCGCCCAGCCGTCCTCGGCCAGCTCGATCGGGTGCGCCTCGCCGTCGACGTACCCGGCGAGGTCCTCGGCCGGCCAGCCCAGCTTGAGCAGCGTCTGCTTGATCTGCCCGCGCTCGGAGGGGTGCACCGCCACCGTGTCGGCGTCGATGCGGGTGCCGACCAGTGGCGCGATCCGCTTCGACTTCAGCACCTCTTCCAGCACCGGCCGGTCGGTGGTCGTCAGGACCAGGCCGTGCGCCGGGTGCTTGGAGAGGGTGAGGCGGCCGTAGCGGTCCATCGTCTCGGCGATGTCGACCAGCAGCGCGTGCGGCACGGGGTAGCGGCTGTACTCGACGAGCGCGTCCACGACCTGCTCGGCGTCGTGGCCCGCCGCCCGCGCGTTCCACAGGCCGAGCGGCGTCACCCGGTAGGTGTGGATGTGCTCCGGCGCCCGCTCCAGTTCCGCGAACGGCGCGATGGCCCGACGGCAGTCGCCGGCCTGCTCGTGGTCGACTTCGAGGAGCAGGGTCTTGTCGGACTGGACGATCAGCGGACCATTCACGGGCGGCACCCTTTCGCGTGCGTACGGCCGGACGACGGCTCGGCCAAACGTCAAGTGTGCCTGATCGCGGGGCCGGGCCTACCGGAGAGCGATGTTGATGTTGTTGATGAGCGGGCCCTCCAGCGCGGCGGCCTTCGGCGCGAGGGCGCCGAACAGCGCCGCGGCGGTGATCAGGGCGGCGACGGAGACGGCGACCGCGGACCGGGCGGCGGAGCGAACGGGGTCGGCAGGGATCTTGTCGGGCACGGCAGACCTTTCGAGGAGGGGACGGCGGGCCGGGCCGGGGGACTGGGGCCCGGCCCGCCGAGGGATCATCGAGGAGGCGGACGGTCAGAGGGTGAGGCCTCCGCCGAGGTCGATGCCGACCGCGGCGGCCTCCGCGGCGAACGCGGCGACCAGGGTCGCGGTGGAGGCCAGAACGGTGGCGAGACGGCGAACTGCAGTGCGCATCGGGCTCTTCCTTTCGCTTCGGTGCAGGACAACCGGTGGCTGCCCGAGCGCCACCGGCTCGATGCGGTTTATGAAAAAAGCTCCCTCTCAGGTGCGAATCACCCGGCGTGGCGTGCATGGATCACGCCGTACACCCGAAAGAGCGGCACCGTCCGCGAAGACTCCCGCCGGTCGGACCGTCAGCCCGCGTCGTCGGCCAGCTCCGCCACGCCCGTGATCCGGTGCAGCGGGTAGGTGCGCACCTCGTCCGCCGTGTGGTCGTACGCCGTGACGAAGCCGCCCTCGACCCGGATCGGCGCGATCACGCGCTGGCTGGCGGCGCCCTCGGCGTTCACGTAACCGATCCACAGCGCCTCGCCGGTCAGGACCGCCGCCTGCATGGTGGCCAGCGTCTCGGCGGCGCCCGTGCGGGGCAGCGTGCCACTCGGCGCGCCGCCCTCGTCGCCGCCCTCGCCGTCCCCGGGGCCCGGCTTGCGTGGGGTCGTGGAGGCCAGGTCACCGGCGCGCACGGCCCGGATCGCCGCCGTCAGGAGCGTGTCGTCGGGCGCCGGCGGACCGTCCGGCACCGGCTCGGGCGCCGCCCGCGGCGGGGTGCGGTGCGAGTCCGCGCGCGCGATCAGCACGTCGCCCGCGGCGGACTCGGCGGCCGGCGCGAACCCGATCGCGCGCAGCCCGTCGAGCAGCGCCGCCGGGTCGGCCTGCGCGGCCAGCACGGTGGGCGCCAGGCGGCGCAGGCCCAGACCGGCGGCCCGCTTGTCGGCGAGGATCTCGTCCAGCGTCGCGTCGTCGTCGCAGCGCACGTACGCCGAGGCCGCGCCGACCCGCAGCCGCCCGTGCCGCCGGGCCACGTCGTCGATCAGGTACGTCAGGGGCTGCGGCACCGGCGTACGGGAGTGCCGGGCGAGGAACGTGTGCAGCTCGGCGGCGCTCCGCCCGGCGTCCAGCGCACGCCGCACCGAGCCCGGCGTGAACCGGTAGACGGTCGCCCCGCCCTTGGACTCCACGTCCGCGAGCACCCCCAGCACGTCGGCAAGGCCGCGCTCCAGCGGCCCCGGCGCCACCGCCGTCAGGTCGGCCTGGAGCAGTACGTGGTCCAGCGGTTCGGGGAAGAGCGGTTCCAGCAGCCGGGCGGCGGTCGCGACGGCCGCGGCCCTTTCGGCGGGGGTCGGGGGAGCGGTCACCGGGGGCGTGCGGTGGTGGTGGACGGGGAGCTTGTCGCCCGGACCCTCGGGTTCCCCCGCCTCCTGCGCCGCCGCCGGACGGGGTGCCTCGGGGGCGCCGATCAGGGCCCGTCCCGGTGCCGCCAGCGCGCCGCGGCCGGTGACGCCCAGCAGCTCGGCCTCGGACAGCGTCCACCGGGCGATGCGGCTGCGCAGGTCGTCGTCCCGCGCCTTCCCCGGCTCCCGCTGCTCCCGTTGCTCGCGCTGCTCCCGCTGGGGGCCGCGCAGCGGGCGCTCCCAGCGCAGCCGGGCCAGCAGCGACTCCTCGACCGGCGAGGCGCCCTCGGGCAGCCCCGCGAGCAGGGCCAGCACCCGGTGCCGCACCTCCGGCGCCGCCGAACGGTCCAGGTTCGGGCCGAGCGCCGAGAGCGTGCGGTCCTTCGCGTCCCGCCCGCCGACCACGCCCGGCGTCCGGGTCGCGGTCAGCCACGTCCCCGCCAGCCGCGCCCAGCGCTCGGCGGGCGGCAGCTCGCGCCACTCGTCGTACGCCGGGGTCGCCGCGTACCGCTCCTCGGCCTCGCCGTCGGAGGCGATCAGACCGGCGCCGTAGGCCAGCTCGACCCAGAACGCGGCGACCGGCTCGGGCAGGTCCAGGGCGACCGCGGTCCGCTTCAGGTCGCGCACGCTCAGACCGCCGGCCCGCAGCACCGACGGTCCCCCCTCGTCCCACTCCTTCAGCAGCTCGTCGACGGTCGCCAGCGCCGCCAGCGCCTGACCGGCCGCGGTGGCGTCCACAACCTGTGGACGGTGCGTGGCGGCCGCCTCCACCGGCGGCGGCACCGGCTCGGGCGCGCGGTGCGCCCGGCCCGCGCGCAGGTGCAGGGCGACCTCGCGGGGCAGCACGACCGTGCCGGGCGCCGTCGGCAGCAGCAGACCGCGGTCGAGGAGCGCGCGCAGGTGCGCCGCGGGGTCGTGGGTGACCTGGCCGTACGGCGGCCCCCACACCAGCCGGTCCAGCACCTCCCGGGACTCCCCGGGCAGTCCGGCGAGGAGCGCGGCCATCCGCCGCCGGTCGGCGAACAGGCCGCCGAGCGCCAGCACGGCGGACACCGAGTCGTGGGTCGAGGGCAGGCCCACGGCGGCGAGGATCTCCTGGATCCGGCCCGGGGACATGCCCGCCGTCGCCTCCCGCACGGTCGGGCCGAGCCCCGTCGGAGACGGATGCTGCGGGGAGGGCGCGAGCAGCTCACGGGCGGTGCGCACCAGCCGCAGCCGGTCGTCGGCGCCCCACACCAGCGCCTGTTCGCGCAGCAGTGCGGCGGCCCGGGGCAGCGCGGCGGCCACGGCCGGGGCCTCCTCGTCACCGGCCATCAGGGCGAGCAGCTCGCCGTACGACGCCGGGTCCGGCGCCACGGCCAGCGCCTCGGCCGTCTGCAGCGCGAACCGGTCAAGACGCTCCAGGGCCCGCACGACGGAGGCGCGGGTCCCGGCACGGGTGGCGAGCTGGGTGAGGTCGGTCGGCACGGGAGTGATGAGGTCGGGACGGCTGCGCAGGAGGGCGGCCAGCGAGACGTCGTCCCGGACGCGGAGCGCCTCCGCGAGGGACCGGGGGGCCGCGGACTTCTCCTCGGTGCTCATCCGGTCCACGTTAGCGGGTGGGTCGGACGGCGGGGGTGCGCGTGCGCCGGTGCGGTGCCGTCGGCCGGGGCGGGGAGGATTCGGTACCTTCGTCCGACGGGGTACGACAGGGCACGACGGCGTACCACAACGCACCGCCCCGGAGGGGAACGTGGGGATCGAGAGCGACCAGGTCGTCTTCGAGTATCTGAGCCGCGTCGGCGACGTGGCCCAGCAGCGGCAGCTGCCGTCGGCCACCCGGATGCGGCTGGTGTCGGAGCTGCGCAACGAGATCGACCGGCACCGGGCGAAGACCACCGTGGACAGCCCCGCCGCGGTCCGCCGCATCCTGGACCGGCTGGGCGACCCCGACGACGTCGTCACCGCGGCCGGCGGCACGAGCGGCGTACGCGACCAGGCCCCGGCCCCCACGGCGGTGCCCGAGCAGCGGGACCCCGAGCCCCGCGACACCGGGCGGCGCAAGGGCCGCCGGAGCCCCGCATCCGAGCCACCGGCCGCGCCGCCGGCCGCCTCCCCGCCCCACCTGGCGAGCGCGCGGGAACTGGGGGACGTCGGCGAGGGGCAGCCGGACTGGTGGCGCGTCGACGACGGCCCCTTCGCCGGCGGGGGCCTCGGCGACAGCGTGCCCGGGTTCGTCGGCGGCGTCGAGATCCCGGAGCTGCTCAGGAAGCCGCCGGGCGCGGTGGACGAGGCGGGGAAGGCCGAGCCCGCCGCACCGAAGACCCCCGTGGAGGAGGAGGCCGAGGAGCCGACCGCCGGGGCCGTCGGAAAGCGGGAGGCCCGCCGCCTGCCCCGCCTGTGGCCCGAGGGCGGCTGGAACAACCCGCTCCTGCTGCTCGCCGCGGCCCTCCTGATCGTCGGCGCCGTGCTCGGCAACCTGGTCCCCCTCGGCCTGGGCTGGCTGATCGCCTACCTCTCGCGCCGGCTCACCCCGGCCCAGTCGAAGTGGGCCGTCCTGGGCCTGCCCGGCACGGTCGCCGCCGCGGGCGTCGTCTGGCTGTGGGGCCGCACCGACGGCCGCTGGGGCGACCCGGTCGCCGAGGGCCACATGAACGACGCGATCGCCGAGACCTGGCCCTGGGTCCTGCGCACCGCCGCCGTGACCACCGCCCTCTACCTCCTCTGGCGCGCCCGCCGCCCCCGCGGCTGACCGAGGGAGCCACCAGCGCCGCGGCAACGCGGTGCAGGGCCCAGCGGGCGCGACAAGCCGCCCATCCCGGGGCCCGCCCCGACCCGCGGACGCCGAGGACCGGGCTCGGCGCCTCCGCGTCCGCAGCAGATGCCCGCCCGTCCCGGGACCGCCCGACCTGGTCGGCGCTTCCGTGCCCGCAGGCGGGTGCTGGTCCCGTTCCGGGGCTGCTCGGCGTGGGTGGTGCTTCCGTGTCCACG
>NZ_JBVKBZ010000001.1:202516-1696578 GCF_055635195.1 Streptomyces sp. NPDC111628
GCTGGCGGGTGCTGGTCCCGTTCCGGGGCTGCTCGGCGTGGGTGGTGCTTCCGTGTCCGCTGGCGGGTGCTGGTCCCGTTCCGGGGCTGCTCGGCGTGGGTGGTGCTTCCGTGTCCGCTGGCGGGTGCTGGTCCCGTTCCGGGGCTGCTCGGCCTGGGGCGGTGCCTCCGTGCCCGCTGGCGGGTGTCCGTCCCGTTCCGGGACCGCCCGACCTGGGGCGGTGCCTCCGTGCCCGCTGGCGGGTGCTCGTCGGGTTCCGGGGCTGCTCGGCCTGGGCGGTGCTTTCGCGTCCACAGTGCGCGGTGGATTCGATTTGCCCCGGCCGCACCGGGTGCCCGTAGGCCGTTGTCGTGGGCCCGGCACAATGGGGGCCATGGCCTCCACGACCCGCCCCGCGCCCACCGTCGGTTTCGACCTCGACATGACGCTGATCGACTCGCGGCCCGGCATCCGCGCCTGCTACCTCGAGCTGAGCGCGCGCACGGGGACGTACGTGGACGCCGACCTGGCCGTCACCCGGCTCGGGCCGCCGCTGGCCGAGGAGCTGGCGAACTGGTTCCCGGCCGAGGAGATCGAGGCCGTCGCCGACCTGTACCGGGAGATCTACCCGGCGTACGCGATCGAGCCCACGCTCGCGCTGCCCGGCGCCCGCGAGGCGGTGGCCGCCGTGCGCGAGGCCGGCGGGCGCGCGGTCGTCGTCACCGCCAAGTACGAGCCGAACGCGAAGCTGCACCTGGCCCACCTCGGCATCGAACCGGACGCCGTGATCGGCGGCCTGTGGGCCGAGCAGAAGGCCGTAGCGCTGCGCGAGCACGACGCGGACGTCTACGTCGGCGACCACGTCGGCGACGTACGCGGAGCCCGCGCCGCGGAGGCCCGCTCGGTGGCCGTGGCCAGCGGACCGTGCGACGCCGAGGAGCTGCGCGCGGCCGGCGCGGACGTCGTCCTCGCCGACCTCACGGAGTTCCCGGAGTGGCTCGCGGCCTACGCGGACGGCGAGGGCGACGCCGAGGGGCTCGACCCGGCCCGCGCCTGACGCCGCCCGGCGGCGACCGACCGGAGCACCCCGGCACCGGCGACCAGGAAGCCCACTCCCATCAGCATGCTCAGCCCGAACATGTAGGTGGGGAAGGGCGTCGTGTCCAGCAGCAGCGGGGCCACCGTGACCAGAGTGGCCAGGGCGCCGACGAAGAAGACGATCGCACCGGCGCGGATCAGCCGGTCGCCGGGAGCGGCGGAATTCGTTTGGGTTTGTTCACGCACCCGACCAGGGTAGTTCCCAGGCCTGGAGAACAGCCGGGGGACGTCTTGTCACCCGACTGAAGACCCATAGTCTTGGTACCGGCGGGTCCGGACGACCCGCCCAAGTGCTATCAAGAGCCGTTTCCGAGCATATTTCCGAGCATTTTTCCCGACGAGTACGAGGACGAGGACAGACGTGCCTACCGGCAAGGTCAAGTGGTTCAACAGCGAGAAGGGCTTCGGCTTTCTCTCCCGCGACGACGGCGGTGACGTCTTCGTCCATTCCTCGGTCCTCCCTGCCGGAGTCGAGAGCCTGAAGCCGGGACAGCGCGTCGAGTTCGGTGTCGTCGCCGGACAGCGCGGCGACCAGGCCCTCTCCCTCGCCCTGCTCGACCCGGCCCCCTCGGTCGCGGCCGCGCAGCGCAAGAAGCCGGACGAGCTGGCCTCCATCGTGCAGGACCTGACGACCCTCCTGGAGAACATCACGCCGATGCTGGAGCGCGGCCGCTACCCCGAGAAGACGGCGGGCAAGAAGATCGCCGGGCTGCTCCGCGCGGTCGCGGACCAGCTCGACGTCTGATCCGCCCCCTGGGTCAGGGGAACGCCAGCGCGTCTGGGCCGAGGGCCGGTACGAGTCCCTCGGCCGCCGCCCGGGTCAGCAGGCCCCGGATCGCCGCGTAGCCGTCCTCGCCGAGGTCGGCGGTGAACTCGTTGACGTACAGCCCGATGTGCTGGTCGGCGACGGCCGGGTCCATCTCCTGCGCGTGCTCCATGACGTACGGCCGGGACGCCTCCGGGTCGTCCCAGGCCGCGCGGACCGAGGCGCGCACCGCGTCCGCGAGCCGGGTCAGCGTCGGCCCGCCCAGCGAGCGCTTCGCGATGATCGCGCCGAGCGGGATCGGCAGCCCGGTGGTGTGCTCCCAGTGCTCGCCCATGTCGGCGAGCTTGTGCAGCCCGTAGTTCTGGTACGTGAAGCGGGCCTCGTGGATCACCAGGCCCGCGTCGACCTTCCCGTCCCGCACGGCCGGCATGATCTCGTGGAAGGGCATGACGACGATCTCGCCCACTCCGCCGGGCACCGTGTCCGCCGCCCACAGGCGGAAGAGCAGGTACGCGGTGGAGGTCTCGCTGGGCACCGCGACCGTGCGGCCCCGCAGGTCGGCGTCGGCCTCCCGGGTCAGCACCAGCGGGCCGCAGCCCCGGCCCAGCGCGCCGCCGCAGGGCAGCAGGGCCCAGTCGTCGAGGACGTAGGGCAGCACGGCGTACGACACCTTGAGCACGTCGAACTCGCCGCGCTCGGCCATGCCGTTGGTGATGTCGATGTCCGCGAAGGTCACGTCGAGGGCGGGGGCGCCGGGGACGCGGCCGTGGGCGAGGGCGTCGAAGACGAAGGTGTCGTTCGGGCAGGGGGAGTACGCGATCTGCAGGGTGTCAGCGCTCATGCGGTTTCCAACTCTCAAGGACGGGTGCGAGCTTCCCGAAGGCGTCCGTCAGGGCCGCGAGCGCCTCGCCGATGCGCCAGGCGGCGCGGTCGCGCGGTCCGACCGGGTTGGAGACCGCGCGCAGTTCCAGCACCGGCACGCCGTGCGCGGCGGCGGCCTCGGCGACGCCGAAGCCCTCCATGGCCTCGGCCAGGGCACCCGGGTGGCGCTCGCGCAGCAGTGCGGCGCGGGCCGCGGTGCCGGTGACGGTGGACCCGGTCAGGACGGTGCCCGGCCGGGCCCCGGTCGCCTCGGCGGCGGCGCGGACCAGAGCGGCCGGCGGGAGGTGGGTGACGGTGCCGAAGCCGAGGTCGGTGACCGGCAGGAAGCCGTCGGCGGTCTCGGCGCCCAGGTCGGCGGCGGTGATCGCGTCGGCGACGACCAGTGAGCCGACGGGCGCCTCGGGCGCGAAGCCGCCGCCGATACCGGCCGAGACGACCAGGTCGTAGGGCCTGCCGTCGAGGGCGGCGGCGGTCAGGGCGGCGGCCGTGGAGGCGGCGGCGCGGGCCGGGCCCACCCCGGCGGCCAGCAGGTCCCGGCAGCCCGGAAGCCGGTGCAGGGTGATCCCGGGGCGGGACAGCTCCGTGCCCGGCGCCGGGAACGCCCGAGCCACCGCGTCCCGTTCGACGGGGACCGCGGTGGCCACGAGGAGGTGCACGGAGGACGTGGGCGGTCAGTCCTTCTTCAGCTCGAAGACCCACACACCGGTGATGTTCTGGCTGTCGTCCTTGCCGTCCCGGACCGCGACGGCGACGTTCGTCGAGTCGCCCTGGGCGCCGTACTGGGCGTTGAAGAACACGCTGCCCGGCACGGTGCGGTAGGTCTTGTCGCTGTCCTCGACGAGCTGCTGACCGTTCATCAGGATCGTCCAGTGCTTGTCGGCGATGTCCGGGTCGACGCCGAACCGCACGGTCTCGTCCTGGTCGACGGTGATGGACTTGGCGTCCTTGTCCTTCAGGCACTTGTTGATCTCGTCGGGGGAAAGGTTCTTGCCCTCTCCGCCGCAGGTGGCCTCGGAGCTGACCGAGTCACTGCCGACCGTGATCGTCGCGATCGGGGTCGGCTCGTCACAGGCGGACAGCAGGAGAAGTCCGGCGGACACGGCGCCGACAGCGGCGACGGCGCGGCGGCGTCGCACAACGCGGTGTCCGATAGCGGCGGTGCCGCGGGGCAACGTGGTCATGGCGGAAGGCTATACGGCGCCTGAGCCCCGTCCCCCACCTGGGTACGGCGTGGCGTGGTCACGCCACTCTCGGCCGAGTCCGTCCCCCGTGCCGCGCCGAGTCGAGCAGCCCCCGTACGGTCGTCAGCCACCCGGTGGCGATGATCGCGGCGGCCACCGACAGGCCCAGCGTGCCGTTGAGCGGCAGCACGATGCCGACCGCGCCGCCGAGCACCCAGGAGACCTGGAGCAGCGTCTCCGAGCGCGCGAACGCGGACGTGCGCACCTGCTCCGGCACGTCCCGCTGGATCAGCGCGTCCAGGGACAGCTTGGCCAGCGCCTGCGCGAACCCGGCGACCGCCGCCAGGCACGCCACCAGGAAGGCGCTGAAGAACACCGCGGCGACCACCGCCGCGCCCAGCACGATCACGACCACCGTCACGATGATCACCTCCGGCGCCCGGGACCGCAGCCACGCCCCGACGGCGGTGCCCAGCGCGTTGCCCGCACCGGCCGCGACGCCCACGATCCCCAGCGACACCGCCGCGCTCTGGCCGGTCATCGGGTGCACCCGCAGCAGGAACGCCAGGAAGAAGATCAGGAAGCCGGTCAGGCAGCGGATGGCGGCGTTGGCGGCCAGCGCGTGGGTCACCGCCGGGCCCACCGTGCGCAGGCCGGGGCGCTTGCCCCGCTTGCGTAGCGGCCCCGGCAGATGTCCCTCGTCCGCGGCGAGCAGCGCCCGGTCCTCGCCGCGCGCCGAGTCCACCTTCCGCGGCAGCGTGAACGACAGCACGGTGCCCGCGACGAAGATCACGAAGGCTCCGTACAGCGGCCACCGCGGACCCACCTGCTGGAGCCCCGCACCGATCGGCGCGGCCACGCCGGTGGCCAGCAGCCCGCACAGCGTGACCCGCGAGTTCGCCTTCACCAGCGAGACCCGGGGCGGCAGCAGCCGCGGCACCACGGCGCTCCTGACCACGCCGTACGCCTTCGAGGAGACCAGGACGCCGAGCGCGGCCGGGTACAGCTCGATGCCGCCGGTGACGACCGCGCCGGACAGCACCAGCGCGAGCACCGCGCGGGCGCCCATCGCGGTCGCCATCGCCGCGCGGCGGCCGTGCGGCAGCCGGTCCAGGAGCGGGCCGATCACCGGCGCGAGGAGCGTGAAGGGCGCCATGGTGATGGCGAGGTACAGCGCGACCCGCCCGCGTGCCTCGTCGGTGGGGACGGAGAAGAACACGGTGGAGGCGAGCGCGACGGTGATCATGACGTCGCCGGCGCCGTTCACCCCGTGCAGCTCGATCAGCTTGCCGAGGCCCGACTCGCCCGCGCCGTGCGCGTGCGTCGCCCGCCGGATGCCGCGCGCGGTACCGGTCACCGGCAGGCGCAGGGCGCGGCCGACCGCACGGAACCGGGAGCCGGGACCGCGCCACCGGCTCCCGCGCTTGAACTCCGTCCGTGCGGCTGCCACCCCGTCATAGTGCCCCGTCAGAGGCGGCTGTAGCGTCGATACGGCACGGATGGCGGTGATCGAGTCGGGCGCGACCCGCCCGGGAACGCGTGGCCGTACCCCGCCGAAATCCCCGTCGGTGTAGGCCCAGGGCACATGAGCAGGTAGCGTGCGTAGCGCGCCGTGGCGAACGTTCTCGGCCGCGCGCCGTACGGCCATCCCGCAGAATGGATGACGTAGGTGCGCCCGAGCGCGATCGGGCGCGGACGTCGACGCGGTCCACAGGTCCGCTCCGTCCGCCCCTCGCACACAGCGGCGCACTCGTGAGACGGCGTATGGAGAGAAGCGATACCTGTGAGCGCAGCGACAACGCGAAGCCGCACCCCTGACCGCCTGTGCGCCGAGGCCGTCGACCTCGCCCGGGCCGCGGCCGAGGAGGCCGCCGCACCCGGCGTCGTCGGCGAGCACGAGGGCCTGGTGTCGGAGGGTGACCGGGTCGTCACCCACTACTTCGCCTGCAAGGAGATGGGCTACCGGGGCTGGCGCTGGGCCGTGACGGTGGCCCGCGCCTCCCGCGCCAAGATCGTCACGGTGGACGAGGCGGTGCTGCTGCCCGGCCCCGACGCGCTCCTCGCCCCCGAGTGGGTGCCGTGGAGCGAGCGGCTGCGCCCCGGCGACATGGGCCCCGGCGACCTGCTGCCCACCGACGCGGAGGACCTGCGCCTGGAGCCCGGCTGGACCGGCGAGGACGAGCCGCCGCCGAACTCCGCCGTCTCGCACGAGATGGCCGACCTGGTCGAGGCCGAGGACGCCGAGGTGACCGCCGGGCCGCCCGCCGAGCTGTCGACCGTCCCGGCCCGCGGCACGATCTCGGCGGTCGCCGAGGAGCTGGGCCTGCGCCGCACCCGGGTGCTGTCCCGGTACGGCCTGCACGTCGCCGCCGACCGCTGGGAGGACGGCTACGGCCCGAAGACCGCGATGGCCCAGGCGGCCCCCGCCTCCTGCGTCAGCTGTGGCTTCCTCGCCCGCATCGGCGGCTCGCTCGGGCAGGCCTTCGGCGTGTGCGCCAACGAGTTCTCCCCGGCCGACGGGCACGTGGTGTCGCTGGCCTACGGGTGCGGCGGGCACTCCGAGGCCGCGGTGATGCCGAAGCCGCCGCGGGTGGCTCCGCCGGTGATCGACGAGACGCGGGTGGACCCTTTCCCGCTGCGGCCGGCCGCGGACTCGGGGTCGGTGCCGGTGGCCGAGGACCAGGCGGTGGCGGAGCTGGGGCACTCCTGAGGCCCGTCGTGGGTGGCTGAGGTCCCTGGGGGCTGCGCCCCCAGACCCCCCTTCGGCCTTGACGGCCTCGTCCTCAAACGCCGGACGGGCTGGGTGATGCCGGCCGGGGCCACAGAGCATCGGACGGGCTGGATGGTGCCGGCCGGGGGCACACGGCATCGGACGGGCTGAGTGGGCGGTACCTTCGTGGTCCGTCGATGAGGAGAGTCACCGTGAGCATGTTCGTACGGCCTGCCGCCGAGGGTGCCGATCCGTTCGGTACGGCACGGCTGCGGCGCGGGGTGCTGGACGCCTGGGCGACGAGCCCGGCCCGGTTCCGTGAGGACGCCAACGCGGAGGAGGACCTCGTCCTCGGCGGCTACCGCGACCGGCTGGTCGTCGAACTCGCGCAGAACGCCGCCGACGCCGCCGCACGGGCCGGCGTGCCCGGCCGGCTCCGGCTGACCCTGCGCGACGGCGTCCTCGTCGCCGCCAACACCGGCGCCCCGCTCGACGCGACCGGCGTCGAGTCGCTGTCCACCCTGCGCGCCTCCGCCAAGCGGGACGCGGTGGACGGCTCGGTCGGCCGGTTCGGGGTCGGCTTCGCCGCCGTCCTGGCCGTGACCGACGAGCCCGCCGTGGTCGGCCGGCACGGCGGGGTGCGCTGGTCCCTGGCCGAGGCCCGCGACCTGGCCGCCGACACCGCCCGGCACAGCCCCGGCCTGGGTGACGAGATCCGCCGGCGCGACGGGCACGTACCGCTGCTGCGGCTGCCGTTCCCCGCCGAGGGCAGCGCCCCCGCCCCGTACGACACGGCCGTCATCCTGCCGCTGCGCGACACCGCCGCCGCCGACCTCGCCGAACGGCTCCTGCGCGCCGTGGACGACGCCCTGCTCCTCGCCCTGCCGGGCCTGGCGGAGGTCGTGATCGAGGCGGGCGACGAGGTGCGCACCCTCTCCCGCCGTGCCGAGGACGCCCTGACCGTGGTGGAGGACTCGCGGGAGGGCGTCACCCGCTGGCGCACCGCCGCCGCGCACGGCCCCCTCACCCCCGACCTCCTCGCCGACCGGCCGGTGGAGGAGCGGCTGCGCCCCCACTGGTCGGTGACCTGGGCGGTGCCCGTCGACGCCGACGGCGCTCCCGCCCGCCCGCGCACCAGCCCCGTCGTGCACGCCCCGACCCCCAGCGACGAGCCCCTCGGCGTGCCCGCCCTGCTCATCGCCTCCTTCCCGCTGGACGCCACCCGCCGGCACACCGCGCCGGGACCGCTGACCGACTTCCTGACGGAACGGGCCGCCGACGCCTACGCCGGACTGCTCGCCGACTGGCGGCCGGTCGGCGTCGGCCTCATCGACCTGGTGCCCGGCGCGCTGGGCCGGGGCGAACTGGACGGCGCGCTGCGGCAGGCGATCCTCGACCGGCTGCCGCGTACGTCCTTCCTGCCGCCCGCCCTCCCCTCCGGGGGCCAGGACGCGGAGGACGACCTTCCGGAGTCCCTGCGCCCCCGCGACGCCGAGGTGGTGGAGGGTGCGGGCGCCGACACCGTGCGGGTGCTGGCCGAGGTGCTGCCGACCCTGCTGCCCGCCGGTCTGGAGCGCCGCGCCGAACTGCGCACCCTGGGCGTGGCGCGGGTGCCGCTGACCGACGCGATCGACCGGCTGGCGGGGCTGGAGAAGGCCCCCGCCTGGTGGCGCAGCCTCTACGACAGCCTCGCCGGGGTCGACCCCGACCGGCTGTCGGGGCTGCCGGTGCCGCTCGCCGACAGCCGTACGACCATCGGGCCCCGGCAGGTGCTGCTGCCCTCCCCGGACGCCGCCTCCCTCGACCCGGAGGTCCTCACCCGGCTCGGCCTCAAGGTCGCCCACCCGGACGCCGCGCACCCGCTCCTGGAGAAGCTCGGCGCCCTCCCGGCCACCCCGCGCGCCGTCCTCACCACCCCGCAGGTGAGGGCCGCCGTCGCCGCCTCCCTGGACGACGAGGGCGGAACCAACTGGGAGGACGACGCCCTCGACGCCGAGGAACTGGCCGACACCGTGCTCGGCCTGGTCCGCGGCGCCGGACTCGATTCCGGCGACGAGCCCTGGCTGGGCGCCCTCGCCGTGCCCGACGAGGACGGCGAACTCTCCCCGGCGGGCGAACTCGTCTTCCCCGGCGGCCCGTTCGCCCGGGTCATGCGCGAGGACGAACTCGCCGCCGTGGACGCCGAACTCGCCGAGAAGTGGGGCCCCGAGCCGCTCGCCGCCTGCGGCGTCCTCGTCACCTTCGCCCTCGTCCGCGCCACCGACGTCGTCCTGGACCCCGACGAACTGGAGCCCCGCGAAGGAGATTTCGCCGAGCCCGACGACGCGGGACTGCTCGACGCCGTGGACGTGTGGAGCGAGGACGTCCTCGACCGCTTCCCGGACACCCCCGTCCCGCCGGTCGCCACCGAGATCGTCGCCGTGCGCGACCTCGACCTCGTGGACGACGACCACTGGCCCGAGGCCCTGGCCCTGCTGTCCCGGCCGCCGCTGCGCGACGCGCTGGTCCAGCCGGTGCGCATTCTGCTGCCCGACGGCACCCACGAGGTCGTACGGCCCTACACCGCGTGGTGGCTGCGCGGGCACCCGGTGCTCGGCGGACGCCGCCCGGCCGGTCTGCGCGCGGCGGGCGGCGACCCGCTGCTGCGGGGCCTGTACGAGGAGGCCGACGCGACCGGCTTCGAGGACGAGCAGGTGCTGCGGGCCCTGGGCGTCCGCACGTCGGTCGCCGCGCTCCTCGACGAGCCCGGCGGCGCGGCCGAACTCCTGGACCGCCTCGCCGACCCGGACCGCCCGGTCACGGCCGCCCAACTGCACGCCCTGTACGGCGCGCTGGCCGACCTGGACCCGGACCAGGTCACCCTGCCCGACGAGGTGCGGGCCGTGGTCGACGGCGAGGTGCGTGTGGTGGACGCCGCCGACGCCGTCGTGGTCGACTCGCCCGACCTGCTGCCCTTCACCTCCGGCGTGCCGCTGCTGCCGGTCCGTCCGGCCCGGGCCGCCGAGCTGGCGGAGCTGTTCCAGGTGCGGCGGCTGAGCGAGTCCGTCACCGGCCGCGTCGACTCCGAGGGCGCCGAGCACGACGTACCGGAGCCGGTGCGGGTGCTGCTGGGGGCACGGACCCCCGCTTCATACGTGGAGCACGAGGAACTGCTCGTCGACGGCGTGGAGATCGACTGGCGCCTGACGGACGACGGCGCGCTGCACGCGGCGACCCTGGAGGGCGTGGCCGCCGGCCTCGCCTGGGCAGCGGGCCAGTGGCCCCGCCGCTTCGAGGTCGCCGCCCTCCTGGAGGACGAGTCGAGGACGGAGGAACTGGCGAGGGACCGCTGGTTCGACTGACGGGAGTGCAACGCGCCCCAAAGGGGCGCGGGGCCGTGTTCGACATGCGGCTCCGCCGCGTGGGCGCGACCAGCCACGACGACGCAGCAGTCGGCAACGAACCCCCAACCGTCACACTGGGAACCGCCGGTCCACCCACCTCCAGGTGAACTCCAGAACGCCGGCCCCGACCACCGCAACGCCGACGGCAGTCCACGGCATCGTCACCCCCACCAGCTTCAGCGCGAAGAACTCCTGCAGCCACGGCACCACCAGCACGATCACGAAGCCCAGCCCCATCGCCGCCACCAGCAGCACCCGCCACCACGTGTACGGCCGGGCGATGATCGCCAGCACCCACATCGAGATCAGGAACAGCGTCAGCGTCGCCGCGCTGGTCTCCGCGTCCAGCGCGCCGGGGCCGGTGTAGTGCTGCCGCGCGACGAGGTACGTCACGAAGGTGGCCGCCCCCGCCACCACCCCGCCCGGGATCGCGTACCGCATCACGCGCCGGACGAAGTGGGGCCTGGCCCGTTCCTTGTTCGGGGCGAGGGCCAGGAAGAAGGCCGGGACGCCGATGGTGAGCGTGGAGAGCAGGGTGAGGTGGCGGGGCAGGAACGGGTACTCCACCTGCGAGCAGACCACCAGGATCGCGAGCAGTACCGAGTACACGGTCTTGACCAGGAACAGGGTCGCCACGCGCGTGATGTTGCCGATGACGCGGCGGCCCTCGGCCACCACCGAGGGCAGTGTGGCGAAGCTGTTGTTGAGCAGCACGATCTGCGCGACCGCCCGGGTCGCCTCCGACCCGGAGCCCATCGCCACGCCGATGTCGGCGTCCTTGAGCGCGAGGACGTCGTTGACACCGTCGCCGGTCATCGCGACCGTGTGGCCGCGTGACTGGAGGGCGCCGACCATGTCCCGCTTCTGCTGCGGGGTGACCCGCCCGAACACCGTGCCCTCGTCCAGGGCGGCCGCCATCTCCTCCCGCTCGGCGGGCAGCCGGCGCGCGTCGACGGTGGCTCCGGACAGCCCGAGCTTGGCGGCGACCGCGCCGACCGACACCGCGTTGTCGCCGGAGATGACCTTGGCGCGCACGTCCTGGTCGGCGAAGTAGCGCAGGGTGTCGGCGGCGTCCGGGCGCAGCCGCTGCTCCAGGACCACCAGGGCGGTGGGCTCGACGTCCTCGGCGACCTCGGGGTCGTCCAGTTCGCGGGGGGCGCGGGCGAGCAGCAGTACGCGCAGGCCCTGTTCGTTGAGCCGGCCGGTCTCGGCGAGTGCGGGGTGGTCCTCGGGCAGCAGGACGTCCGGGGCGCCCAGCAGCCAGGTGCGGGAGGAGCCGTCGCCCTCGTCGAAGGTGGCGCCGCTGTACTTGCGGGCGGAGGAGAAGGGCAGCGCCCCCGTGGACCGCCACGCCCCGGCGGACCCGTCGGCCGGGTAGGTGTCGATGATCGCCTGGAGGGAGGCGTTGGGGCGCGGGTCGGACGCGCCGAGGGCGCCGAGCACGGTGCGGACGTGACGCTCGTCGGCGCCGTCGAGCAGGCGCAGGTCGGTGACGTCCATGCCGCCCTCGGTGAGGGTGCCGGTCTTGTCCAGGCAGACGGTGTCGACGCGGGCCAGGCCCTCGATGGCGGGCAGTTCCTGGACGAGGCACTGCTTGCGCCCGAGCCGGACGACGCCGATCGCGAAGGCGACGGAGGTGAGCAGGACGAGTCCCTCGGGGACCATGGGCACGATGCCGCCGACGGTGCGCGCGATCGAGTCGTCCAGCTCGTTGTCCTTGGCGAGCAGCTGGCTGAGGATCAGGCCGATCGCGGTCGGGACCATCATCCAGGTGACGTACTTGAGGATCGTGGAGATGCCGGAGCGCAGCTCGGACTGGACCAGCGTGAAGCGGGAGGCCTCCTCGGCGAGCTGCGCGGCGTACGCCTCGCGGCCGACCTTGGTGGCCCGGAAGGCGCCGCCGCCCGCGACCACGAAACTGCCCGACATGACCTGGTCGCCGGGCTGCTTGACCACCGGGTCGGCCTCGCCGGTCAGCAGGGACTCGTCGATCTCCAGCCCGTCCGCCTCGACGCACACCCCGTCGACGACGGCCTTGTCGCCGGGGCCGATCTCGATGACGTCGTCCAGCACGATCTCGGACGTACTGATCTCGGCGGGTTTCCCGTCCCGGCGCACCGTCGGGCGGACCTCGCCGATCAGGGCCAGGGAGTCGAGGGTCTTCTTCGCCCGCCACTCCTGAACGATGCCGATGCCGGTGTTGGCGAGGATCACGAAGCCGAACAGGCTGTCCTGGATCGGCGCGACGAACAGCATGATCACCCAGAGGACGCCGATGATCGCGTTGAACCGGGTGAAGACGTTGGCGCGGACGATGTCGGCCAGGGAGCGGCTGCTGCGCACCGGCACGTCGTTGACCTGGCCGCGGGCGATCCGCTCGGCGACCCCGGCCGCCGTGAGCCCGGTCGCGGGCGAAGGGGCGTCAACGGGGTGCGCGGGATGCCCGGGGTCGAGTCTGTCCGCGTCGAGATGCGTCATGGATTCGACGGTACGTGCGGATTTACGGCTTCACCCATCGAGTGCGGCGAAGATCCGACCTGGGTACGAGACGGGCGGGTGCGGTGTGCTGCCCTGGTACTAGTTCTCGGCCTTGGCGGCCGTGTCCCGCTTGATCGCGGCGTCGCGCCCCCGGACGTACCAGATGCCGATCAGGCCGAGACCCGCGCCGGCCAGGCAGGTCCACACCCACCAGGTGTGCCCGTTCTCGTCGAACCAGCCGTAGAAGGGCAGCTGCACCAGGAAGAGGACGAACCAGAGGATGGTGCCGCCGACGATGGTCGGAACCACGGGGCCCTCCAGGGGCTCCGGCGCCTCGTGCGTGGGTGTCCACTTCTTCATGCGTACAGCTTACGAGGAGCGTGCGAACGGGTTGACGGCGCGGCGCCACGCGGTGACGACAGGGGTCTACGCGCGGAGATAGCGATCAGGGGCTCATACGTTCATACTGAACCCGTTTGTCTCTGACCGCTTTCATTCGTAGAAAACACCAATAGGAACACCGACAAGGCCGTGGGGGAACCTGTTGGTGATGAGGTCCCCGCATGTCCACCTCGGCCTCCGCCAAGGTCCCCCCGTCCCCCGAGTCGCCGGAAGACCGGCGGCCCCCGCAGAACGGCCTCGACCGCTACTTCAAGATCTCCGAGCGCGGCAGCACCCTGCCCCGTGAGATCCGCGGCGGCTTCGCCACCTTCTTCGCGATGGCCTACATCATCGTGCTGAACCCGATCATCCTGGGCAGCGCGAAGGACATGTACGGCAACCAGCTCGACAACGGTCAGCTGGTCACCGCGACCGCGCTGACGGCGGCGTTCACCACGCTCCTGATGGGCGTCATCGGCAACGTGCCGATCGCGCTCGCCGCCGGTCTCGGCGTGAACTCCGTCGTCGCGCTCCAGCTCGCCCCGCGGATGTCCTGGCCGGACGCCATGGGCATGGTGGTGCTGGCCGGTTTCGTGGTCATGCTGCTGGTCGCCACCGGGCTGCGCGAGCGCGTGATGAACGCCGTGCCCTACAGCCTGCGCAAGGCCATCGCGATCGGCATCGGCCTGTTCATCATGATCATCGGTCTGGTCGACTCCGGCTTCATCACCCGGATGCCGGACGTCGCCCAGACCACGGTCCCGATCCAGCTCGGCACCGGCGGGCACCTGCACGGCTGGCCGGTCCTGGTCTTCGTCCTCGGCGTGCTGCTGACCCTCGCGCTGATCGTCCGCAGGACGCCGGGCGCCATCCTCATCTCGATCGTGGTGATGACCGGCGTCGCGATGATCATCAACGCCGTCACCGACATCCCGTCCTGGGGCCTGACCACCCCCGAGTGGCCCGGCAACCCCGTGGCCACGCCCGACTTCGGGCTGGTCGGCGAGGTCAGCCTGTTCGGCGGGTTCGACAAGGTCGGCGTGCTGACCGGCGTGCTGTTCGTCTTCACCGTGCTGCTGTCGTGCTTCTTCGACGCGATGGGCACGATCATGGGCATCAGCGACGAGGCGAAGCTGACCGACGGCGAGGGCCAGATGCCGGGCATCAACAAGGTCCTGTTCGTCGACGGCGTCGCGGTCGCCGTGGGCGGTGCCAGCTCCGCCTCCGCCACCACCTGCTTCGTGGAGTCCACGGCCGGCGTCGGCGAGGGCGCCCGCACCGGCTTCGCCAACGTCGTCACGGGCGGGCTGTTCGCCCTGGCGCTGTTCCTCACGCCGGTCGCCACCATGGTCCCGTCCCAGGCGGCGACCCCGGCGCTGATCGCGGTGGGCTTCCTGATCCTGGCCGGTTCGATCAGGGAGATCGACTGGTCGGACTTCACGGTCGCCATCCCGGCCTTCGTGACGATGCTGATGATGCCGTTCACCTACTCGATCACCAACGGCATCGGCATGGGCTTCATCACCTTCTCGGTGCTGCGCCTGGCGGCCGGACGGGGCCGCGAGGTGCCGGTGGCGATGCACGTGGTGTCGGCGGTCTTCGCCTTCTACTACCTGATGCCGGCCCTGGGTCTGACCTGATCCCGCGGGGTCAGGGCACCCCGTAGAACCGTTCCGTCTCCTCCACGGCGGACTGGAACCGCTCGTCGAAGTCATCGCGGATGAGCGTCCGGACGACATAGTCCTGGACGCTCATTCCTCTTTTGGCCGCATGGTCCCGGAGCCGGTCGAGCAGCTCCCCGTCTATCCGCAGGCTGAGCACGCTGGTCCCCATGAGCACGAGGGTCGCCCCGGCCGGCCGGGTGATGCCTCCATTTCCGGAAACGACTCACTCGTACGGGTGAACTGCGGGTTTCAGTGGCGGGTGTCACGGGCACCGGGGCGGAAGTGCGGTGGTATTTCGCCAGCCTAATGAGTTACGCTAAGGAACATGCCGGACCTCAACCATGGCGACGACGCCGCCGCCGTGAACTCCCTGCGCTCCGCCGTGATGCGGTTGTCCCGTCGGCTCAAGCACCAGCGGGTCGACGAGTCGCTCAGCCCCACCGAGATGTCGGTGCTGGGCACCCTGTCGAACTGCGGCAGCGCGACCCCGGGCGAGCTGGCCCGCAAGGAACACGTCCAGCCGCCCTCGATGACCCGCATCGTGGCGCTGCTCGAGGCCAAGGGCCTGGTCAGGCTGGAGCCGCACCCCGAGGACCGGCGCCAGAAGGTCGTGACGCAGACCGAGCAGGCCGTGGTCATGCTCGAGGAGAGCCGCCGCAAGCGGAACGCGTTCCTGGCCACGCTGGTCGAGGGCCTCGACGAGGACGAGTGGGCGAAACTGCGCGCCGCCGCCCCCGTGCTGGAGAAGCTCGCCCACAAGTAAGCAGTTCTCGCGAGGAGGCGAACCTTTTGAGTACGGGATCCGGAGCAGCTTCCGCCCCCGCACCTGACGGCCACGACAAACCGACCACCACCACCCCCGACGCCCCTCGCAAGACGTCGATGTTCGCCTCCCTGAAGGTCAGGAACTACCGCCTGTTCTTCATGGGCCAGGTCGTCTCCAACATCGGCACCTGGATGCAGCGCATCGCCCAGGACTGGCTGGTGCTCAGCCTCACCGGCTCCTCGGCCGCCGTCGGCATCACCACCGCTTTGCAGTTCCTTCCGATGCTGCTCTTCGGCCTCTACGGCGGCGTCCTCGTCGACCGCCTGCCCAAGCGGCCCACGCTGCTGGTCACCCAGTCCGCGATGGCCCTGACCGCGCTCGCCCTCGCCGTCCTCACCCTGAGCGGACATGTCCAGGTCTGGCACGTCTACGTCGCCGCCTTCGCGATGGGCCTGGCCACCGTCATGGACAACCCGGCCCGCCAGACCTTCGTCTCCGAGCTGGTCGGCCGCGACCAGTTGCAGAACGCGGTCAGCATGAACTCGGCCAACTTCCAGTCCGCCCGCCTGGTCGGCCCCGCCGTCGCCGGTCTGATGATCACCGGCGTGGGCACCGGCTGGGCGTTCCTCGCCAACGGTCTGTCCTTCGTCGCGCCGCTCACCTGCCTGCTGCTGATGCGCGCCCGCGAACTGCACGCCGGCCGGCCCACCCCGCGCGGCAAGGGCCAGCTGCGCGAGGGCCTGCACTACGTCGCCGGGCGGCCCGAGCTGATCTGGACGATCACCCTGGTCGGGTTCATCGGCACCTTCGGCTTCAACTTCCCGGTCTTCCTGTCCGCCTTCGCCGACGACGTCTTCGACGCGGGCGCCGGGGCGTACAGCCTCTTCAACACCCTCATGGCCGTCGGCTCGCTGGCCGGCGCCCTGCTCGCCGCCCGGCGCGGCACCGCCCGGCTGCGCGTGCTGATCGCGGCGGCCCTCGGCTTCGGCGCCCTGGAGATCGTGGCCTCGACGGCGCCCGAGCTGTGGCTCTTCGCGCTGCTCATGGTCCCCATCGGCGTCTTCAGCATGACGGTCAACGTCACCGCCAACACCAGCATCCAGATGTCCACCGACCCGGCCATGCGGGGCCGCGTGATGGCCCTGTACATGATGGTCTTCCTCGGCGGCTCCCCGGTCGGCGCCCCGATCGTCGGCTGGGTCACCGACACCTACGGCGCCCGGGTCGGCTTCGCCGCGGGCGGCGCGGTGGCCGCCACCGCCGCCCTCGTCATCGGCCTGGTCCTGGCCCGTGTCGGGAACCTGCGCCTGTCGGTCGGCTGGCACCGCGGCCACCCGCAGGTCCGGTTCGTGCCGCGTGAGCGGCAGGAGGCCCTGGCGTCGGCGGCGTAGGGACGGAAATCCAGGGGTCCGGGCGGGGTGGCTCTGCCAGGCTGGCCCCATGAGACTGTTCGCCGCCGTACTGCCGCCCGAGGACGTCACCGCCGCCCTCGCCGCGGAGGTGGCCGTGCTGCGGGGGCTGCCCGGCGCCGACGGGCTGCGCTGGACCGGCCGTCCGGGCTGGCACCTCACGCTCGCCTTCTACGGCGAGGTCGACGACGGACTCGTCCCCGACCTGTCGGCCCGCCTGGAGCGGGCGGCCCACCGCACCGCGCCCTTCGAACTGGCGCTGCGCGGCGGCGGCCAGTTCGGGCGCGGGCGGGCGCTGTGGGCGGGTGCGGAGGGCGGCGTGGCGGCCCTGCGGCTGCTGGCCGACCGGGCGGAGGCCGCGGGGCGCAGGGCGGGCGTCGGGACGGGCGAGCACCGGCGCTACAAGCCCCACCTGACCCTGGCCCGCAGCGGGCGGGCGTTCGACGTCCGCCCCTACGTCGAGGCGCTGTCCGGCTTCACCGGCCCCACCTGGACCGTGACCGAGCTGGCCCTGGTCCGCAGCAACCTGCCGGAGTCGGGCGTGCCGGGCGAGCAGCCCCGTTACGAGGCGGTCGCCCGCAGCCCGCTCGGCGCCTCCGGTTAGGCTCGGGGGCGTGGACCCGAAGACCCGAAACCGGATCATGGCCGGTGTGCTCGTGCTGATGCTCGTGGTGGTGGCGTTGGCGGCGGCCCTCGGCTGACCGGCCCGTGCGGCGGCCGTCGCCCTGCTCACCACCTCACCCCGCTGCCGGGCGGAGGCCTCCGGGCTACCAGGCGAAGGCCTCCGGAGAGGGCCCCGGCCCCGGGAAGACCTCGTCGAGCCCGGCCAGCAGCTCCTCCGACAGCTCCAGCTCCACGGCCCTGAGTGCCGACGCGAGCTGCTCGGCGGTGCGCGGACCCACGATCGGACCGGTCACGCCGGGCCTGGTCAGCAGCCACGCCAGCGCGGCCTCGCCCGGCTCGACGCCGTGCTTGTCGAGCAGGTCCTCGTACGCCTGGATCTGCGCCCGCTTCGCCGGGTCGGCCAGGGCGTCGGCCGCCCGTCCGGAGGCCCGGCGACCGCCCTGGACCTCCTTCTTGATGACCCCGCCGAGCAGCCCGCCGTGCAGCGGCGACCAGGGGATGACGCCGAGGCCGTACTCCTGCGCGGCCGGGATCACCTCCATCTCGGCGCGCCGCTCGGCCAGGTTGTACAGGCACTGCTCGCTGACCAGGCCGATGGTCCCGCCGCGCCGGGCGGCGGTCTCGTTGGCCTGCGCGATCTTGTACCCGGGGAAGTTCGAGGACCCGGCGTACAGCACCTTGCCCTGCTGGATCAGCGTGTCGATGGCCTGCCAGATCTCGTCGAAACCGGTGGCGCGGTCGATGTGGTGGAACTGGTAGAGGTCGATGTGGTCGGTCCGCAGCCGCTTGAGGCTGGCGTCGACCGCACGCCGGATGTTCACGGCGGACAGCTTGTCGTGGTTGGGCCACGCCTCGCCGTCGGCGCCCATGTTGCCGTACACCTTGGTGGCGATGACGGTCTTGTCGCGCCGGTCGCCGCCCTGGGCGAACCAGTTGCCGATGATCTCCTCGGTACGGCCCTTGTTCTCGCCCCAGCCGTACACGTTGGCGGTGTCGAAGAAGTTGATACCGGCGTCCAGCGCCGCGTCCATGATCGCGTGACTGTCGGCCTCGTCGGTCTGCGGACCGAAGTTCATGGTGCCGAGGACGAGCCGGCTGACCTTGAGTCCCGTGCGTCCGAGCTGCGTGTACTTCATGGTTCCCAAGCCAACGACTTGGAGTGCGCTCCAGGCAAGCGGGGGCGCTCAGTCGCGGGGGAAGGCGTCGGTCCTGAGAGTGAGGCCGAGGACCGTGTCGGTGAGGTCCAGGTCCTGCCCGAAGGCGACCCTGGTCTCGGTGGTGTACTCGCCGTCCTTGGGGTGCGTGAAGATGTGGCAGCGGCCCTGGTACGGGTCGGCGATCAGGTAGAGGGGGACCTCTGCGGCCGCGTAGGCGGCCTTCTTGGGGCCGTAGTCGTTGGCGGCGGTGCCCTGGGAGATGACCTCGGCGACGAACTCGACGTCCTCGTAGCGCCAGTGGCCCGTTTCGTCCCGCTTCGCCCCGTCGCAGAGCTTGGCCACGTCGGGGCAGAAGCCGTTCTCATGGCCGGGGAAGTCGATGCGCACGTCCGAGAAGACGGCGACGTTCATGCCGAACCGGTCCTCAATGGGCCGTACGATCCGGCGGATGATTTCCCAGTGCGTGTCCCGCTGCGGTGTCATGTGGACGTTGCCCCCGACGATCTCGGCCCTGAATCCTTCGGGGACAGGCATCCGTTCGAGCCGCTCGAACCACTCGTCCAAGCGCTCCGTGTTGATGTCGGCCATGGCGATCCTGTCTTCAAGGACGGTCATCGTGGCGCTCCTCCCCGGCTGACCCAACGACGAGTACAGCCGCGCGGTACAACGATACGCACGGCGACCAGGACACGGGAGGACGCGCATATGCCAGAGCGGGACCGGGACCGCACCGATCACCTCGTCGCCCTCGTCCGGCGGCACCTCGACCAGGACGGCGACGTGCTCGGCGTCTACGCGCACGGCTCGGCCACCCTCGGCGGGCTGCGCCCGTACAGCGACCTCGATCTCCTCGTCGTCCTGGGACGTCCGACCACGTACGGGCAACGCGAGCGGCTCACCGGGGAGTTGCTCGGCGTGTCCGGCGGTGAGGGGCGCCCAGTCGAGCTGATCGCCGTCGTGCGGGACGAGGTCCGGCCCTGGCGGTATCCGCCCCGCCGGGAGTACCTGTACGGCGAGTGGCTGCGCGACGCCTACGAGCGCGGCGCCGTCCCGGAGCCGGAGGACGACCCCGACCTGGCCCCGCTCCTGACCATGGTGCTGCGCGCCGACGCCCCGCTGTACGGCCCGCCGCCCGCAACCCTCCTGGACCCCGTGCCCCACGGCGACCTGCGGCGGGCGATCGCCGCCGGGGTGCCGGAGCTGCTGGCCGAGCTGGAGTCGGACACGCGCAACGTGCTGCTCACCCTCGCCCGCGTCTGGAGCACGCTCGTCACCGGTGACATCCGGTCGAAGGACGCGGCGGCGGACTGGGCCCTGGGGCGGCTGCCCGTCTCGTACCGGCCGCCGCTCGCCCACGCGCGCGCCGTCTACCTCGGGCAGGAGACGGAGAACTGGAGCGGCCGGGCGGTGCGGGCCTGTGCCGACCGTCTGGTCCGGGAGATCCGGGAGATCCGGGCGGCCTACAGGGACGAAGGGGAAGGGCCGGGGGAGTAGGGCCCGCCGAGCCCCCACTCCTCGTTCATCGCCGTCGCGAAGGCCTCCGCGATCCGGTGCTCGCCGCTCTCGTTGGGATGCGTGCCGTCGTAGGTGTCCGTGTGGAAGTCGTACGCGGGCGGCGGCGGGACGAGCAGCAGCGGGGAGCCCGCGTCGTCGAGGTCGGCGAGGGTCTTCACGAGGAGTTCGTTGAAGTGGGCGACCTGCTCGGCGAAGGTCTCGTCGGCGTCCACCCGGATGTTGGGCAGCACCGGCATCACCGCCACGCGCACGCGTGGGTTCGCCGAGCGCGCGTTCGCCACGAAGGCGTGGACGTTGGCGGCGGTCTGCTCGGCGTTGGTGTAGAAGCCGAGGTCGATGAGGCCCAGCGAGACCAGGAGCACGTCCGCGCGGCAGGACCGTACCGTCTCCGCGATCAGCGGGGTCATGTGGTGCCAGCCCTCGCCCCAGCCGGCCAGGTGGGCGCGGGGGAAGCCGGGTTCGGCGTAGGCGCACGAGGTGGGGGCGTCCGTCACCTGGTCGTGGAGGGTCTCGCGCGGGCCGACGAAGGTGAAGGGGCGGCCGCAGGAGTCGCGCAGGTGCTGCCACAGCCGGTAGCGCCACGTGTGTTCGCCTGCGCTCCCGATCGTCATGGAGTCGCCGACGAACATGAACCTGAGCATCCGCTCATCATGGACGATCGGCCTGGTCGACGCGATGTGAGCCCGACCACGCAGGGTGACCGAGGGGGTGACCGCCGACGTGAACGCCCGCGCGGGATGGCAGGCTTGGCGCATGCGCCGACCCTTCGCCCTCCTCGCCTCGGCCCTTCTCGTGGGTGCGTTCGCCGTGCCCGCCTCCGCCGCGGACGCGGACGACGGGCCCGCCGGGAGCGACGGCTTCACGATCAAGGACCCGCGCATCACCGAGTCCAGCGGCCTCGCCGCCTCCCGTCTGCACCCCGGCATCTACTGGACGCACAACGACCAGGACACCGGCCCGTACCTCTACGCCGTGGACGGCGCCACCGGCGAGACCGTCGCCCGCGTCGCGCTGTCCGGCGTCGGCACGCCCCGCGACGTCGAGGCGATCGCCATCGGCCCCGGCAACAAGATCTTCGTCGGCGACATCGGCGACAACGACGGCGTGACCTGGCCGTACGTGTGGATCTACGAGCTGCCCGAGCCGACGGAGCTGAAGGACCAGACCGTCAAGGCGACGCAGTACGTCGTGAAGTACACGGACGGTTCCCGCGACGCGGAGTCGATGGTGGTTCACCCCAAGACCGGGCGGGTCTACCTCATCGACAAGCACGAGGACGGCGGGCACCTGTACGAGGGCCCGGCCAAGCTCTCTTCCTCCGGCACCAACGTCTTCAAGCCCACCGTCCCCGTCGACCTCTGGGCCACCGACGCGGCCTTTTCCCCGGACGGTGAGCAGCTCGCCGTGCGCGGCTACCTCGGGGGCATCTGGTACGACTGGAACGGTGGGAAGATCAAGCGCGGGGAGCGGATCAGCGTGCCCCTCGGGCAGGGCGAGTCCGCCACCTACACCACCGACGGCAGGAAGCTGCTGCTCGGCATGGAGGGCGCCAACAGCCCGGTGAAGGCCGAGGACGTGCCGGGGAAGGGTGGCGGTTCCGGCGGCGGCTCCGACGCCTCGGGCGGGGACTCCGCCGGGTCCGACGGCCCGGGCGGGGTCACGCTCAAGGTCGGCGCGGTCGGGCTGCTCCTCGCCCTCGCGGCCCTGCTCGGCCTACGCCGGCTGTTCCGGCGCCGCTGAGCCGTCCGCCGCCGCCCGGCGCGCGGTCACCAGCACCTCCAGCCCGTCCAGGATGCGCTGGAGCCCGAACTCGAAGTGGTCGAAGCCGGTGCCGAAGGCGTCCTCGGAGAGGGAGGACAGCACCGGGTAGCGCCCGCTGGTCATGGCCTTCACCAGCGCCGGCTCCTGGGCCGCCCAGAACTGCGCGTCCGTCAGCCCGGAGCTGCGCTCGGCCTCGCGCTCGTACACCTGCGTGCGGGCGGCCCCGACGACGTATCCGTCGATCATGACGATCGCCGAGATCAGCTCGGGGTCGGTCAGTCCCATCGGCTTGATCCGGGTGAGTACCTTCTCCATGCCGTCCAGGGCGGACGGGCCGAGGATCGGGCGGGACTGGTTGACCTCCAGCAGCCAGGTGTGGCGGCGGTAGAGGGCGAGCGTGGCGTGGCCGAGGGCCTGGAGCGCCGAGCGCCAGCCGCCGTCGCCGAGGCCGGCGGGGTTGTCGGGCGGGCGCTGCACGCGGTCCAGCATCAGGTCGAGCAGCTCGCCCTTGCCGGGGACGTAGCGGTACAGGGACATCGTGCCGGTGCCCAGCTCGGTGGCGATCCGGCGCATCGAGACCGCGCCCAGACCGTCCCGGTCCGCGACCTCGACGGCCACCTCCACGATCCGGTCCAGCGTCAGGCCCGGCCGGGGGCCCCGGCTGGGGCGTCGGCCGGTGTCCCACAACAGTTCGAGGGTGCGGCCGATGTCGCCGCTGCCGCTGGTCTCCGTACCGCTTGCCATGGGGTCAGTTTAAGTCCGCGCCGCAAAACTGAGTACGGTGTACGCGTAATCGGGTACGGTGTACTCAGTTAGGGAACGAAAGGGGGACTGGGACCCATGAGCGAGCGACACGCGGTACGGGCCGAGGGCCTGGAGAAGCGCTACGGCGACAAACGCGCCCTGGACGGCTTCGACCTGACCGTCCGCGAGGGCACCGTGCACGGCCTGCTCGGGCCGAACGGCGCGGGCAAGACCACGGCCGTGCGCATCCTGTCCACGCTGATCCGGCTGGACGGGGGACGGGCCGAGGTGGCGGGCCTCGACCTCGCCCGGCAGGCACGTGAGGTGCGCGCGCGGATCGGCCTCACCGGCCAGTACGCGGCCGTGGACGAGGTGCTCACCGGCCGGCAGAACCTGGAGATGTTCGGGCGCCTGTTCCACCTGGGCGGCAGGCGGGCCCGGGCCCGCGCGGTCGAGCTGCTGGAGCAGTTCGACCTGACCGACGCCGCCGACCGGGGTGTGGGCAAGTACAGCGGCGGCATGCGGCGCCGCCTCGACCTCGCCGCCTCGATGATCCTCGCCCCGGCCGTCCTGTTCCTGGACGAGCCGACGACGGGCCTGGACCCCCGCAGCCGCGGCGAGGTCTGGGACTCCGTGCGCGCGCTGGTGGCGAGCGGCACGACGGTCCTGCTGACCACGCAGTACCTGGAGGAGGCCGACAAGCTCGCCTCCCGCATCACCGTCATCGACCGGGGCCGGGCCATCGCCGACGACACCCCGGACGGGCTGAAGAACCTGGTCGGCGGCGACCGGATCGAGGTCGTGGTCGCCGACCGGAGCGAGATCCCGCGGGTGGTGAAGACCGTCGCCCGGGTCTGCAAGGGCGAACCGGAGGTGGAGGACGAGGCGCTGCGCGTGCACGCCCCGGTCACCGACCGGGTGTCGGCCCTGACCGAGGTGGCGCGCACCCTCCAGGACGAGGGCGTCGCCGTCGAGGACATCGGCCTGCGCAGGCCGAGCCTCGACGACGTGTTCCTGCGCCTGACCGGCCACCGCACGAGCGCCGAGCCCGCGCGGCACGCGGACAAGGACAAGGACAAGGACAAGGACAAGGAGAAGGAGAAGAAGAAGGAGGAGGCGGTGGCGGCATGAGCGCCCTCGACGTCGACAGCGCGGCCCGTGCGGCGACGGCCCCGCCCGAGCGCGGCCGCCTCTACTGGCTGCTCGCCGACTGCGGCAACATCGTCCGCCGCGGCCTGACCCACTACCAGCGCCAGCCCGTCAACATCGCCTGGCAGCTGGGCTTCCCGATCCTGTCGGTCCTCCTCTACGGCTATGTCTTCGGCAGTGCGATGACGGTGCCCGGCGGCGGGGACTACAAGGACTTCCTGATGCCGGGCATGTTCGTGATGACCATGGCGTTCGGCTTCATCAACACCGCGACCGTCGTCGTGTACGACTCCACCAAGGGGGTCATCGACCGGTTCCGTTCCATGCCGATGGCGTCGTCCGCGGTGGTGGCCGGGCGCGGGGTGACCGATCTGGTCGTGGCCTGCGCGGAGTTGGCCATCATGATGCTGACGGCGATGGCCATGGGCTGGCGCCCGGACGGCGGCTGGGGCTTCCTGGCCGCGTTCGGACTGCTGCTGTGGCTGCGGTTCGCGCTGATCTGGATCGGCGTGTGGCTCGGCCTCCTGGTGCCCAACCCGGAGGCGGCGGGCGGCCTGTTCGCGGTGGCCTTCCCGCTGACGATGATCTCCAGCATCTTCGTCGCCCCGCAGCTCATGCCCGACTGGCTGGGCTGGGTCGCCGCGTGGAACCCGATCTCGTCCACGGCGGCGGCGGCCCGCGACCTGTTCGGCACGCCGGTCGGCGGCGGCGACTCGTGGGTCGAACAGCACGCGCTGCTGATGGCGGGCGTGTGGCCGGTGGTCCTGACGGCGATCTTCCTGCCGCTGGCGGTACGGCGGTTCCAGCGGCTGAGCCGGTAGGAGCGGCCAGGGCGTCCGGGCCGGGGTGGAGACCGGGGGAGCGGCGGATCTCCACCCCCGGCTCCACCCATGGGTCCAGGTGCCGCGGCCCTGCTCCGAGGAGCCTTGAGGGCATGACAGCAACTGAGTGGATCACCGACATCGCCCTCGTTCTCGTCGTCTTCCGGCAGCTGCGGGAAGGCCGGCTCGACCACCGGACCTTCCTGATCCCGCTGGGGATCGTGGCCTTCGTGGCGTACTCGTACCTGGACTCCGTCCCGACCGGTGGCAACGACCTGGTGCTGATCGCGGCCCTGGCGGGCACGGGCGCCGTACTCGGCGTCGCGGGCGGCGTCTACACCCGGATCAGGGCACTCGACGGGCACCTCATGATCAAGGCCGGGGCGGTGTCGGCGATCCTGTGGGTGCTGGGCATGGGCGCCCGCATGGGCTTCCAGGTCTGGGTCGAGCACGGCGGTGGCGCCGACGACGTCGCCCGGTTCAGCATCGCCCACCACATCACGAGCGACCAGGCCTGGGTGACGGCGTTCGTGCTGATGGCGGTCACCGAGGTGGTCACGCGGGTGGCGACGATCTACCTGCGCAGCCGGGCCGGGGTCCGGGCCGTGGCCCACTCCGCCTCCGCCGCCCCCGCCGCGTCCGTCCTCGACCGTACGGCCTGACCGTGCGCTATGTTCTGCCGGTGGCCGCCACCGAGAACCCTCCGCCCCCGGCCCCGGGGGCGGACCCGCGTCCGGGTCCGGTCCCCGGCCAGGACCCGCGTGTGCAGTGGGGCCTGAGCCTCGCGGTCGTCGCCGTGGGAGCGCTGACGATCCGGCCCATGGGGTTCAGCGGCCAGGGCCTGGCGGTCGCCCTCCTCTTCGTACTCAACTCCGCGGCGCTGCTCGGCCGGGGCGTGCCCGAGCACCGGGTCCCCCCGCGGGTGGCGCTCACCTGGCTCACCCTCGGCATCGTCGCCGCGGCCGCCCTGCTCGGCGTCAGCGACAGTGGTACGGGCTACCTGTTCGCGTACTTCCTCGCCGGCCACATCGGCTACCGCCTCGACACCGGGCGGGCCCTCACCCTCGCGGCGGCATGCTCCCTGCTCTGCGCCGCCGTCCTGTACTTCCACCTCGGTCCGGGGGACCCGGAGCTGCCCTGGGTGCTCGGCCTCACCACCGGCGTCCCGGTCGTGGTCGGCATCATCAACCGCACCCAGCGCAAGGCCGTACGGTCGGCGCTCTCGGCCGCCGAGTCCGCGGAACGCGCCGCCCGCGCGGAGGCCCGGACCGCCGTCCTCACCGAGCGCGGCCGGATCGCCCGGGACGTGCACGACGTCCTCGCGCACTCCCTCGCCGGGATCAACATGCAGCTGGAACTGGCCGACGCGCTGCTCGACACCGGAGACCTGGAGAAGGTCAGGGAGGCCACCACCAAGGCCCACGGCCTGGTCAAGGAGAGCCTGAAGCAGGCCCAGTGGACCGTACACGCGCTGCGCGAGGACGCGCTGCCACTGCTGGAGAGCCTGACCGCGATGACCGAGTCGTCGGGCCACCACGACGCCCTCACCGTCGCCGGGACCGTCCGGGAGGCACCGGCCCAGGTGACGCAGAACCTGCTGAGGATCGCCCAGGAGGCCCTGACCAACGCGGCCAGGCACGCCCCGGGCGGACGGGTCGAGGTGGAGCTGACGTTCACCGCCGCATCGATCACACTGAGGATCCGCAACCGGCCCGCCACCCGCGCGGTGACGCCGGGCGTCGGCAGCGGAATGGGGTTGATCGGCATGCGCGAGCGCGTCGCCCTGCTGGGCGGGAGCGCCACCGCGGGGCCGGTCACCGAGGGGCAGAATCAGGGCGGCTGGCAGGTGGAGGTAGTGATTCCGGGATGAGTGAACAGGTGGGGAATCCCGTGCGGTTGAAGGTGATCGTCGCCGACGACCAGGCCGCCGTGCGCGAACCGCTCGCCGCGGTGCTCGGCCTGGCCGAGGACATCGAGGTCGTAGCGGCGGCCGCGGACGGCGCCGAGGTACTGGCGGCGGTGGCCGCCGGTCCGGTCGACGTGGTGCTGATGGACCTGCGCATGCCCGTGCTGGACGGCATCGAGACGACCCGCCGCCTGACCGAGGAACACCCGGAGGTGGCGGTGGTCGTCCTGACCACCTTCGCCGACGACGACTCGATCCTGGGCGCGCTCGGCGCGGGGGCCCGCGGCTACCTGACCAAGAACGCCGGACGCAAGGACATCACCCGGGCGATCCGGGCCGCCGGTGCCGGCCAGTCCGTACTCGACCGGGAGGTCCAGGACCGCCTGCTCGCCACGGCCAGGGCGCAGGCACCAGCCCCCGACCAGGCGGCGGCCCGGCATCCCCTGCCGGACGACCTCACACCCCGCGAACGAGAGGTCCTCACCCTGATCGGCCAGGGCCTGTCCAACCGGGGCATCGCCGAGCAGCTCTTCATCAGCGAGGCCACGGTCAAGACCCACATCAACAACCTGTTCGCCAAGGCCCACATCCGCGACCGGGCCGACGCGGTCCGCCGGGCCATCGGGGCGGGGCTGGCCTGAGTCGGCTCTCCGTTGGTGAGTCTTCTGTCAGACCGGTGTGGGAGGCTCCGCCGATGGAATCGTCAAAGGTGATCGAGACACTGTGGGACCGGATCCAGGCCCGCGACTGGGCAGGCGTCGCCGGGCTGATCGCGGAGGACGCCGTCGTCGAGTGGCCGATCAGCCTCGAACGCATCGTCGGCCGGGAGAACTTCGTCGCGGTGAACCGTGAATACCCGGAAGGCTGGTCGATTCGGGTGCTCAAGGTGGTGGCCGAGGGCGACGAGGTCGTCTCCGAGGTGGAAGTGCCGCACGACAGCCTCGGCGTCTTCCGCGCGGCATCGTTCTGGACCGTCCGCGACGGGCAGGTCGTTCGCGCGACGGAGTACTGGACGAGCCTGGGCGCGGACCCGAGGCCCGAATGGCGAGCGGCCCTCGTCGAACCGATGTAGCGCGGCGGGTCGTGCTGGGCTTCGGACATGAAGCGGGGCGCGACACGGTCAGGCGTTCACGGAGCCGTGCTGCGGCGTTCCGCGCACCGGATCAGATGCCGCGTACCTGAACCGGCGGGGCCGGCAGGCCTTCCTGCGCCAGTTCGCGCAGGCGTCGCCCACACGAAGGGCGCCCGGCGGACGATCCGCCGGGCGCCCTCCGTCGTCGTGCGAGAAGCAGCGGCTACAGCTTCTCGATGACGTAGTCGACGCACTTCGTCAGCGCCTCGACGTCCGCCGGGTCGATCGCCGGGAACATCGCGACGCGCAGCTGGTTGCGGCCCAGCTTGCGGTACGGCTCGGTGTCGACGACGCCGTTGGCGCGCAGCACCTTGGCCACGGCGGCGGCGTCGATGTCGTCGGAGAAGTCGATCGTGCCGATGACCTGCGAGCGCTTGGCCGGGTCGGAGACGAACGGGGTGGCGTACTTGGACTCGTCGGCCCACGTGTACAGGCGGGACGAGGAGTCCTTGGTGCGGGCGGTGGTGAAGTCCAGGCCGCCCTGGCCGTTCATCCAGTCCAGCTGCTCGCCGAGGAGGAAGAGTGTGGCCAGCGCCGGGGTGTTGTACGTCTGGTTCTTGCGGGAGTTGTCGATCGCCGTCGGCAGCGAGAAGAACTCCGGGACGTGACGGCCGGACGCGTGCACGCGCTCGGCGCGCTCGATCGCGGCCGGGGAGAAGACGCCGATCCACAGGCCGCCGTCGGAGGCGAAGGACTTCTGCGGGGCGAAGTAGTAGACGTCGGTCTCGGAGATGTCCACCGGCAGGCCGCCCGCACCGGACGTCGCGTCGACCAGGACGAGGGCGCCCTCGTCGGCACCGGCCACGCGCTTGATCGGCATGGCGACGCCGGTGGAGGTCTCGTTGTGCGTGAGGCCGTACACGTCCACGCCGGCCTCGGCGCGCGCCTCGGGGTGGGTGCCCGGGTCGGAGGAGACGACGGTCGGCTCGGCCAGCCACGGGGCGAGCTTGGCGGCCTTGGCGAACTTGGAGGAGAACTCGCCGAAGCTCAGGTGCTGCGACTTGTTCTCGATCAGGCCGTGGGTCGCGACGTCCCAGAACGCGGTGGAGCCGCCGTTGCCGAGGATCACCTCGTAGCCCTCGGGGAGCCGGAACAGCTCGCGGATGCCCTCGCGGACCTTGCCGACCAGGTTCTTGACGGGCGCCTGGCGGTGGGAGGTGCCGAGCAGGGACGTACCGGTGGCGGCCAGGGCGTCCAGCGCCTCCACCCGCACCTTGGAGGGACCCGCGCCGAAACGACCGTCCGCGGGCTTCATGTCAGCAGGAATCTGGATCTCAGCCACGAGCCGGAGGGTATCGCCTCGGCCAAACCGGGCGAAGACATGTCCGTCCGATGAGACGAGATCTCCGCCGTGCGGACCTGTGCCAAGCCACAAGCGCTCATGCTGGAGGGCATGACGGATCTGGAGGCAGCACTGCGCAGGGCCGTCCGCGGCGAGGTCGGGTTCGACACCACGTCCCGGGCGCTGACCACCATGGACGCCTCGAACTACCGCCGGGTCCCGCTCGGTGTCGTGGCCCCGAGGGACGCCGACGACGTGGCGGCCGTGCTGGAGGTGTGCCGGGAGCGCGGGGTGCCGGTGCTGGCGCGGGGCGGCGGCACGTCGATCGCCGGGCAGGCGACGGGTACGGGGGTGGTGCTGGACTTCACCCGGCACATGAACCGGCTGGTCGCCCTCGACCCGGAAGCGCGTACGGCCGTCGTCCAGCCCGGACTGGTCCTCGACCGCCTCCAGGACGCCGCCGCGCCGCACCGGCTGCGTTTCGGGCCAGACCCCTCCACCCACAGCCGCTGCACGCTCGGCGGAATGATCGGCAACAACTCCTGCGGCTCCCACTCGGTGGCCTGGGGCACGACGGCGGACAGCGTGCGCGAGCTGACCGTGCTCACCGCGCGGGGGCGGCGGCTGCGGCCGGGGCAGGAGTGGGCCGGGGCGCCGGAGGGTCTGCGCGAGCTGGTGGACAGCGACCTGGCGCGGCTGCGCACGGGCTTCCCCGACCTCCCGCGCCGCATCTCCGGCTACGCGCTGGACGCCCTGCTCCCGGAGAACGGCGCGGACGTGGCCCGTTCCTTCTGCGGCTCGGAGGGCACCCTGGGCGTGCTGACGGAAGCCGTCGTCCGGCTGGTCGAGTCCCCGCGCGCGCGTGCGCTGGCGGTGCTGGGCTATGCCGACGAGGCCGGGGCGGCGGAGGCGGCGGCCGGGCTGCTGCCGCTCGGCCCGCTGACGGTGGAGGGCATGGCGGTGGACCTGGTGCCGTCCACGGAGGGGCTGCCGAGGGGCGGGGCCTGGCTGTTCGTGGAGACCGGCGGCGACACGGAGGCGGAGGCACGCGCGCGTGCGGAGGCGGTCGTACGGGCGGCGGACGTCGTGGACGCGCTGGTGGTGACCGACCCGGCCGGGCAGCGGACGCTGTGGCGCGTCCGGGAGGACGCGAGCGGTACGGCGACGCGGATGCCGGACGGTTCGGAGGCGTGGCCCGGGTGGGAGGACTGCGCGGTGCCCCCGGCCCGGCTGGGCGGGTACCTGCGGGACTTCAGGGCGCTGCTGACCGCCCACGGCCTGCGCGGCACCCCGTACGGGCACTTCGGCGACGGCTGCATCCACGTGCGCATCGACTTCGACCTGCTGTCGGAGGCCGGGGTCGCCCGCTTCCGTCGCTTCTCGGAGGAGCTGGCGGACGTGGTCGTGGCGCACGGCGGTTCGCTGTCCGGGGAGCACGGGGACGGGCAGGCGCGGGCGGAGCTGCTGCCGCGGATGTACGGGGAGGAGACGGTGGCGCTCTTCGAGCGTGCCAAGGCGGTCTGGGACCCGGACGACCTCCTCAACCCCGGCATGCTGGTCCGCCCGGCCCCGCTCGACGCGAACCTCCGCTTCTCCGTCCTGCCGCGCGAGCCGGTGGACGTGGAGTTCGGCTATCCGTCCGACGGCGGCGACTTCTCGGCGGCGGTACGGCGCTGTGTGGGCGTCGCCAAGTGCCGTACGACGTCGGTGTCGGGGGCGGGCGTGATGTGTCCGTCCTTCCGCGCCACGGGGGACGAGCAGCACTCCACGCGCGGGCGGGCCCGGCTGCTGCACGAGATGCTCGCCGGGGAACTGGTGACGGACGGCTGGCGGTCGACGGAGGTACGGGACGCCCTCGACCTGTGCCTTTCCTGCAAGGGCTGCCGCTCCGACTGCCCGGTCGAGGTGGACATGGCCACGTACAAGGCGGAGTTCCTGCACCACCACTACGAGGGGCGCCGTCGGCCCGCCGCCCACTACGCGATGGGGTGGCTGCCGGTGTGGCTGCGCTGGGCGGCACGGGCGCGGGTCGCGCCGGTCGTCAACGCGCTGGCGTCGGTGCGGCCGTTGGCCGCGGTGGCGAAGCGGCTGGGCGGGATCGCGGGGGAGCGGGAGGTGCCGCGGCTGGCAGGGGAGACGTTCAGCAGGTGGTGGCGGAGGCGGGGAGGGCGGCCGCCCGGGGGCGGGGACCTGGTGGTGCTCTGGCCCGACACCTTCACCGAGCACCTCTCGCCCTCCGTTGGCCGGGCGGCCGTACGGGTGCTGGAGGCGGCGGGGCTGCGGGTGGCGCTGCCGCCGACGCTGCGGGGCCGTGCGGTGATCGGGGACGGTACGTCGCGGTCAGCCATGGCGCTGCTGACGGCCCGTCGGGGCGGCCGGGTCTGCTGCGGGCTGACGTACGTCTCCACGGGCCAACTGGACCGCGCCCGCGCGGTGATGCGCCGCACGCTCGACCTGATGGCCCCGGTGCTGGAGACGTCCGCACCGGTCGTCGTGCTGGAGCCGAGCTGTGCCGCCGCCCTGCGCACGGACCTGCCCGAGCTGCTGCACGACGACCCGCGCGCGGCCCGGCTCGCGGCGCGCGTGCTGACCTTCGCGGAGGCGCTGGAACGCCACGCCCCCGACTGGACCCCGCCGGCCGTGAACCGTCCGGCGGTCGGCCAGACCCACTGCCACCAGCACGCGGTCCTGGGCGACGCGGCCGACCGGCGCCTGCGCGCGTCGGCGGGCCTGACCGGTGAGCTGAGCGGCGGCTGCTGCGGCCTCGCGGGCAACTTCGGCTTCGAGGACGGCCACTACGAGGTGTCGGCCGCCTGTGCGGAGGACCAGTTGCTCCCCGCGGTGCGCGGGGCGTCGCAGGACGCGGTGGTCCTGGCGGACGGGTTCTCCTGCCGGACGCAGCTGGAGCAGCTGGCGGGGGTGCGGGGGCGGCATCTGGCGGAGGTGCTGGCGGAGGCGTTGGAGTGAGGGCGCCGGGTGGGTCTCCTACGGCTGGTGGAAATCGACCTCGGGGTAGGAGGGCAGGGGGCCGTCGAGAAGCGGCTGGGGAACTCCCCGCAGGTGGAGGTCGAAGAAGGCGCGCACGAGATCGCGGGTGATGTACCAACCCCGCTCACCCGGAAGCGGAACTTCTGGGTCGGCCAGTCCCAGTTGTTCCGCCAGCCAGGGGATGTCGGTGAAGGAGAAGTGTCCGGCCCCCGCCACGGTCAGCCAGCGCTTCCAGCCGTCCAGGCGGTCGTAGGTGGCGGCCCAGTCGCTGCCGGTGTTGCCCGGACCGTGGATGGCCTCGGCGCCGACCATCATGAACGGGCGCCGGTCGAGCCCGTACCCCGCGTCCCGGACGAAGAAGCCCCCGTCCAGGTTGACCCCCGCCCGCACCCGGCGGTCCGCCGCCATCGTGGCCATGGCGGCCGCTCCGCCGATCGAGTGGCCGGCGATGCCGACACGGCGCGCGTCGACCACCCGCGCCAGCACCCCCGCTCTCCGGCGGTCGGTCAGTTCGTCGATCACGAAGGACAGGTCCGCGGCCCGGCCCTGTACGACCGTCGCCTCCTCGACATCGGCGCCGACGCGGTCGCAGGCCACGCAGGGCGGGACCCGGCCCCCGGGGAACTCCGTCCCGACGGACTCGTAGGCGTGGTCCACGGCGGCCACCACGTGGCCGCGGGCGGCCAGGTCCTCGGCGAGCGCGGTGAGCGTGGTGCGCGGCATGGAGAAGCCGGGGGACAGGAGCACCAAGGGGAAGCGGCCCGCTGCGGTCGGCGCGGCGAGCCGTGCGTGCGTACGCGTTCCGGCGACCGTCTCGGCCGGGACGACCCCGGCGAGCCCTTTGGCCTCCAGGAGCCGCTGCGCCTCGCTCTCGGTCATGTACGCCGCCGGGGTCCCGTCCGACGAGCGAGCCGGGTAGAACACGGACACCATCAGCTCCCGGCCCCGTGCCGTCGGCACCCAGGGGTCGCGGCGGTGCCGGTCGACGAGGTGCAGGGTGCGGCGGCCCACGGGGCGGGGGCCGGAGGGTCGGGGCAACTCCAGCGCCGGGGCGGACACCGACGACGCGGGCGCGGCCCCCACCAGGGGGACGGACACGGCTCCCGCGAGCAGCGTGGCCAGGACGGTTCTGCGTGAGGTGCTCGAACTGACTGTCATACGGCCGACGTTAGGGTCCGGGCCCCGCTCAACGCGTCAGGCCTGGGCGGTACTTGGGCGTACGCCCGGAGGGTGATCCCGACGGCTGGGATGGCACCGTGGGATCAGTGGTGTCGGCCGGCCGTGAGACAGGGCCGCCGTCGTCGGTGATCAGGTAGCCACGAGCTCGCGCTCGTCGTCATCGAGAGCTCGTGCCGTCGTATTCGGCGAAGACCTCACGCGCCACGGTGTAGCTGTCGAACGCACGGGCGACACCTGCGTAGACGGCCATCTGGATGAAGGCTTCGACGATCTCCTCCTTGGTCACGCCGTTGTGCAGGGCGATGCGCAGCTGGCCGCGGAGCGGCTCCACGATGCCCAGGCTCGCCGTGATGGTGACGGAGATCAGTGCACGGGTGCGTAGGTCGAGATGATTGGTACGGGGCCAGGCGTCGTTGAAAGCATGTTCGGTCGCGATCCGGGTGAAGTCGTAGGCGTTGGCCGGCTCGGATGGCCGGGGTTCGACGAACGGCGCCAGGCTGAAGCCGAGGATCCGCTCGGCGTTGTCCAGGGCCTGGGCGTATCGGGCAGTGTGTTCGGTCATGCCGCGATTGTGCATCGGGGCGGCGAGATGACGGCGCATCGCGAGCCGCGGAGCGTCGCACCCCGCGAGCGGAGCCGGACGAGGACGGACGGCGGTGACGGTCCCGAGGAAGACGTAGGCGGCACCCCGGTGCCGAGTCGGTGAATGGTCCCGTTGATCACCCGGCGGTGGTCCCGCCACCGGCCGCACCGGTCGTTGCCCACCGGCAGCAGGGACTCCAGCACAGCCCACTCGGCGTCGGTCAGACGGACGCGTGACCCGACCCTCCCGGACGTCCACCGTGCTGGGACCACTCCGGCGCCAGGATGGACATCACCGTCGCGTCCACCCGTTCGCCCTCCCAGAGCAGCGCGTCACGCAGCACGCCCTCGGCGACGAACCCCACCTTCTCGTACGCGCGTCGAGCTCGCGGATTGAAGGCGTAGACCTCCAGCGAGATGCGGTGCAGCCTCAGCTTCTCGAAGCCGTACCCGACGAGCAGCCGGGTCGCCTCGGTCCCCAGACCAGAGCCATAACTCCCAGGCACCAGGCAGATGCGGAAGCTGCAACTTTCGTTGCCCGGGTCCCATTCGTTGAGGACCGCCTCGCCGATGACGTTCCCCGTCGCCGGCTCGACCACGGCAAGGTCCAGCCGGTCGTCCTGTTCCTGGCGGCTGTCGTACCAGGTACGTATTGCCGCCTCGTCGAGTGCGCCGTCGTCATGACTGCCGGTCAGCCGTGATGCCTCAGCGTCCAGAAACATGGGCATCAGCGCAGGCACGTCATCCGCCGTGACTGGCCGGAGCAACACCTGTTCCCCGCTCAGCGACGGCTTGCTGAGGAAATCCGGGCGCGGAGCGATACGAAGATGATCAGCCATGGCCGAATTGTGTCCGGCCGCCCCGCCCGCCGTCCTCCTGATATTCGTCCCAGGAGCCCGTGACGGGAAGCAGGCGTTCACCACGGCGTGGCGTCGGAACCGCCTGCCGCGGTGGGGGCGTGATCGTTCGTATGGACGGTTCGGGTGATCAGGTGGAGGCGGCGTCGCGGCGAGGGGGCGGTAGGCGGCCGTGGGTGATCGGGGGCGGGGCGGTCCTCGTCGTGTTGGCGGTCGCCGCGGGTCTGGTGATCGCCGACGACGGGCCCGTCGACATCGCCGCGCCGTACGGCTGCGGGACCGGCGGCGCTCACGGCACCGCGGCCGCCTCCGCCACGCCGGACCGGCCCGCGCCGGACGGCGTCGCCGACTTCGACGGGGACGGGCACCCCGACCTGGCCCTCGGGTCGATGGGGGACGTGGAGGGCGGGGCCGGCGGGGGGAGTGTCGAGGTCGCGTACGGGGCGGGGGACGGGACGGGGATCGCCCGGTGTCAGTACCTGACGCAGGACGACGCCGGGATACCGGGAAAGAACCGGGACGAGTCGTTCTTCGGGACGGACGTCGTGGCCCGCGACTTCGACGGGGACGGGTACACCGACCTCGCCGCCTCCGTCTTCGACTGGGAGCCGAGCGTGATCATCATGTGGGGGTCCGAGGACGGGCTCTCGCGCGCCGTCCGGGTGCCGGGGACGGACGCCAGCCACGTCGCCTGGGACAACGACCCGATCCTGGACGAACAGCTCGCCGCCGGTGACTTCGACGGGGACGGGCACTCCGACCTGGTCTTCGGGCTCGGCTCCGACAAGGGGCTGCTCAAGGGGCCCTTCGGGCGGGACGGCACCCCCGCCGGGACCGGCCACGTCCCCGCCCCGCGTCGGCCCGCCCCCGACGTCGACACCGCGAACTACGGCGGCCTCCTCGCCGGGGACCTCGACGGCGACGGCATCGACGACCTGGTGAGCTTCCACGACGCCGACACCGGACCCGAGGTGCCCTGGCGGGACCGGACCCTGCCGGTGAGCTACCTGCGGGGCGGCCGGGACGGCTTCACGCAGCCCGGGGACACCCGGCTCCCCGACGCGGGCGAGGGGGCGATCGGCGACGTGGACGGGGACGGCATCGACGACCTGGTCCTCAGTCCCCGGGGCGGCGCCGCGAGCCGGAGTTCCGTGACGGTGGTGTACGGGTCGGAGGACGGACCGGGGCCGCGTACGACCACCGTCGACCGGGACACTCCCGGCGTGCCCGGAGAGGAACCCCAGGACGAGGACGCCGTCCTCACCAGTCTGGACACCGGGGACGTCAACGGCGACGGGTACGCCGACGTGGTGGCCGGGGCTCCCCGGTGGGACGTGTACGGGGAGCCGGGGCCGGAGCAGATGCTGTTCCTGGCGGGCGGTCCGGACGGGCTCGGCGGCGAGGGCGCCCGGTTGTTCGACGGGCGCGACCTCGGTGCCGACCCGGGCGGGGACGCCGACTTCGGCGCCGCCGTGGGCCTCACCGACCTGGACGGCGACGGTCGCGCCGACCTCGTGGTGACCGCGCCGGGCAGCGACACAGTCGAGGGCGTCGCGTACCTGCTGCGGGGCACCGCCGAGGGACCGGCCGCATCCGGCGTCACCCGGCTGACCGAGGGCACCTTCGACGACACCGAGGGGCTGGACCTGCTGATGGGCGGCGGGGAGATCGCCCACTAGGCGCTCCAACCCGCGATATAGGACATGGATTGACCTAGATCGGCCATAGCGTGGTCCTCGAACGACGGAGCAGGAACACCGGAAGGCGGAGACCCATGACCACCATCGAGTCCAGCACCGAGCTCACCACCGAGTCCAGCACCGAGCTCACCACCGAGCCCATCACCGGCGAGCGCGCCGACCTGCTGGAGATGCTGGCCAAGCACCGGCACTTCCTGCGCTTCACCACCCGTGACCTCACCGACGAGCAGGCCGGGCTCCGGACCACCGTCAGTGAGCTGTGTCTGGGCGGCCTGATCAAGCACACGACCGCGGCCGAGCGGAACTGGACCGCCTTCATCGTGAACGGCCCCTCGGCGATGGGCGACTTCACGGCCATGACCGAGGCCGACTGGGCCCAGCGGGCCGACGAGTTCAAGATGCTGCCCGGCGAGACGCTGGCCGGTGTGCTGGACGCCTACGCCGAGGTGGCCCGGCGGACCGAGGAGCTGATCGCCACTCTGCCCGACCTGGGGGCCACCCAGCCGTTGCCGAAGGCGCCGTGGTTCGAGGCCGACACCGAGTGGTCGGCGCGCCGGGTGCTGATGCACGTCATCGCCGAGACCGCCCAGCATGCCGGTCACGCCGACATCATCCGGGAGTCCCTGGACGGCGCCAAGAGCATGGGCTGACCCGCCCGCCGCATGGGCTGACCCGCCCGCCGCTCAGGGCACCGTCTCGCCCCGCACCAGCGGACGGCAGACCGGCTGGACGTCCTCGGGGAGCTCGTCCGGGCGGCACCAGCGGGCCTCCAGGATCTCGAAGGGGTCGAGGCGCAGCTCGCCGCCCAGGAGCCGGGCCTCGTACGCCACCTCCAGGCGGGTGCGCAGGCCGCTGTTGAGCATGACCAGCCGGCCGGCCTCCACGTCGAGGCCGGTCTCCTCCCTGACCTCCCGGACGAAGGTCTGCCGGAAATCCTCGCCCTTGTGCGCGAAGCCGCTCGGCAGACCCCACTGGCGGCCCGGCGCCCACAACCGGTGCTTCAGCATCAGGACCCGCCCCTCGTCGTCCCGCACGACGCCGGTCACGCCGACCACGAACTTGGCGTTCACCAGCCACATCAGGCGGCTCTGGACGGGGCGCAACAGGCGCCAGAGGCGGGTCAGGAGTCGTCTCACCCGGTGGACGGTACCCGCTCGGCGCGGGGGCGGGCCGGGGCGGTCCCGGCTCGCCTGGCGGACGTGCGTTGACAGCCGGACACCCCGGCCCTGACAGTTGCGTAAAAGCGCTACGTGCCTGACAGAGTCCATTACTCTGGACCGTGCAGTGCAGTATGCTGAACGACGTCCGCCCGCACACCGTCCCGGAGCCCCCGTGAGTACCCCCAGCGCCACCCCCGGCACCTCGTCCCCGGCCGCCGCGTCCGCCGCCGCGTCCGCCGTCGGTCACGCGTCCGTGCCGGACGGTGCGCCGGGTGATGCTTCGGGTGGGCGGTTCGGCGCCCTCGGCCCCGTCGGCCTGGTCCTCGCCGGTGGCATCTCCGTGCAGTTCGGTGCGGCGCTGGCGGTGAGCCTGATGCCGCGGGCCGGGGCGCTCGGCGTGGTGACCCTGCGGCTGGCCGTGGCCGCCGTCGTCATGCTCCTGGTCTGCCGGCCCCGGCTGCGCGGGCACTCCCGGGCCGACTGGGGCACGGTCGTCGTCTTCGGCATCGCCATGGCCGCCATGAACGGCCTCTTCTACCAGGCCGTCGACCGCATCCCGCTCGGCCCCGCCGTCACCCTGGAGGTGCTCGGCCCGCTCGCCCTGTCCGTCTTCGCCTCCCGCCGCGCGGTCAACCTGGTCTGGGCCGCGCTCGCCCTGGCCGGCGTCTTCCTGCTGGGCGGCGGCGGCTTCGACGGCCTCGACCCGGCCGGTGCCGCCTTCGCCCTGGCGGCGGGCGCCATGTGGGCGGCGTACATCGTCTTCAGCGCCCGCACCGGACGCCGCTTCCCGCAGGCCGACGGGCTGGCGATGGCGATGGCGGTCGGAGCGCTGCTGTTCCTGCCGCTGGGCATCGTGGAGTCGGGGTCGAAGCTGATCGACCCGATGACGCTCGCGCTGGGCGCCGGGGTCGCCCTGCTCTCCTCCGTCCTGCCCTACACCCTCGAACTCCTCGCGCTGCGCCGCCTGCCCGCGCCGACCTTCGCGATCCTCATGAGCCTGGAGCCCGCCATCGCCGCGGCGGCCGGTTTCCTCATCCTCGACCAGGCCCTGACCGCCACCCAGTCCGCCGCCATCGCCCTGGTCATCGCGGCCAGCATGGGCGCGGTACGCACCCAGGTGGGGCGGCGGCGCCCGAAGGTGCTGCCCGAACTGCCGTGAGCGCCGACGGGACCGCCCCGGCGCACGTGACCGCCCGGTGACGGCCCCGGCCCGCGTGACCCTCACCCGCAACGCATAGGCTGCGTACCTGGTCAGCTCATCGGGATCATGGGGAGGGAACCGATGAATCACACGGCCGAGGTCTTCCAGCCCTTGCAGGACGACGATCCGCGCACCGTGGCCGGTTACCGGCTCGCGGCCCGGCTCGGAGCGGGCGGCATGGGCCGGGTGTACCTGTCGCACACCCGGGGCGGCCGTCCCGTGGCCATCAAGGTCGTACGGTCGGAACTGGCCGACGACGCGACCTTCCGGCGGCGCTTCGGGCGGGAGATCACATCGGCCCGCACGGTGAAGGGCGCCTACACCGCCGAACTGATCGACGCCGACCCGGACGGCACCCCGCCCTGGCTGGCCACCCTGTATGTGCCCGGGCCCTCCCTGGCGGGCGCCGTCGCCCGGAGCGGGCCGCTGCCGGTGTCCGCGGTGCTCTGGCTGATGGCGGGGGTCGCCGAGGCGTTGCAGGCCATCCACGCGGCGGGGATCGTGCACCGGGACCTCAAACCGGCCAACGTACTGCTGGCCGCCGACGGACCGCGCGTCATCGACTTCGGCATCTCGCTCGCCGCCGACAGCACCGCGCACACCGCCACGGGCACCACCATCGGCACGCCCCAGTACATGGCCCCCGAGCAGGCCTCCGGGGGTGACGTCACGGCGGCGACCGACGTCTTCTCCCTCGGGCAGACGGCCGCGTTCGCGGTGCTGGGCAAGCCGCTGTACGGCGACGGTCCGGCAGCCACCGTGCTGTACCGGATCGTCCACTCCGAGCCCGACCTGTCCGCGCTGCCCGAGCGCCTGCGTGCCCTGCTCGGCCGGTGCCTGGCCGCCGACCCCGAGGAGCGGGCCACCCCGGCGGAGATCGTCGAGTGGTGCCGCCGGGAACTGGGCCGGGACGGCGGGGAGGACACCGGACCCGCCGTGTGGCGGGAGATCGCCGGGCCACCGGTGACGGTCCCGCCGCCGGTCGCGGCCACCGGGCCCGCGACCGCCGCGGCTCCGGTCGCGGCCCCGGGCCCGACCGCCGTGCACACCACGCCGTGGACCGTCCCGCAGGGCCATGTCCTACAGGGGACCGTCCCCCCGCCCTGGCCGAACGCCGCCGGACCGGGCGGCCCGTTCGTGCCGCGGCGGCCGGACGGGCCGGAGGAGCGCAGGCGCCGCCGGAGAAACGCCGTCCTGATCACGGCCGCCGCTGTCGTCGCGTGCGGCCTGGTGATCGCGGCGGGAACGGCCCTCCTCGACGCGGCGGGACGCGGCCTGGACCGGGCCCGGGACGCGGTCGAGTCCGCATCGGCGTCGGAGTCCGCGTCGGCATCCGGTACGCCCCGTCCGGTGGCGGAGGGGTCCGCGGCGGCCGGGAAAGCCACGCCGGGGGCCGATGCGCGGGGCGACTCGTCGGCCGGACGGCCTGACGGGGGGTCTGGCGGCTCCGCGGCCGGTACGACGCCGCCGCGGGCCCACGCCCACGGCGCCCTGCTGGTGAACGGCGACAACTCGATCAGCCTCACCGACGGCACGATGCGCGAGGACCGCAAGGGGGACATCCGCTTCGACTGCGCGAACGCGAGCTGCGCTCTGGAGAGTGACACCAGCGTCTTCACCATCCTGTTCGGTGACCCTGGCGCCGACTACGAGGAGTGCCGCCAGATGACCGCCGACCAGGACGCCCACCGCCTTCCGCTGGCCGCCGCGTCCGCCGGACAGGAGATCTGCGTCAGGCGGGACAACGGAGACATCGCCCTGTTCGTCGTCCAGGTGAAGTCGACCGCCATGCCGGAGTCCGCCTTCGTCACCATGGACACGACGGTCTGGCCGGCGGAGCAGAACTGAGACCGCGCGGTCGTTCAGCGGCCTGACACATCGATGTCGGGCCGCTCTCGCTTGCACCGGGAAAAATCATGCAAGCGTGCTTGATTGTTAATCACCGCCCTGCCATGCTCCTCACCACACCGCGCCGCACGCCGCCGTGCCCGAGGGGAGCGACCGTGTCCGACCCGACACCCGTGATCGACGACCTGCGCGAGGAGAGCGAGGAACTCGACGCCCTGGTAGCCGAGTTGAGTCCCGAGAGCTGGCACCTGGCCACCCCGGCGCCGGGCTGGACGATCGCCCACCAGATCGCGCACCTGAACTGGACCGACCGCGCCGCCCTGGCCGCCGTCACCGACGAGGACGGGTTCAGGGGACTGGTCGAGCAGGCGCTCGCCGCACCCGACCGGTACGTCGACGACGGCGCCGAGGAGGGGGCGAAGCAGGACCCCGCCACGCTGCTGACGGCCTGGCGGGAGGGCCGCGCCGCCCTCGACGGGGCGCTGCGCACCGCCGCCCCGGGCGCCCGCTTCCCCTGGTACGGCCCGCCCATGGCCACCGCCTCCATGGCCACCGCCCGCCTGATGGAGACCTGGGCCCACGGCCTGGACATCGCGGCCACCCTCGGAGTGTCCCGCCCGCCCACCGACCGGCTGCGCCACGTCGCCCGCATCGGCGTCCACGCCCGGGACTTCGCCTACGCCGCCCACGGGCTCACCCCGCCCGCCGAGCCGTTCCGCGTCGAACTCACCGCGCCGGGCGGGGACGTGTGGGCGTACGGCCCCGAGGACGCGCCCCAGCGCGTGACCGGCCCCGCGCTCGACTTCTGCCTCCTGGCCACCCAGCGTGCCCACCGCGCCGACCTCGCCCTCACCGCCGAGGGCCCGGACGCCGACCGCTGGCTGGACATCGCCCAGGCCTTCGCCGGACCGCCCGGAGCCGGACGCCCGCCGGGAGCCGGACGCCCGGCGCAGGGGGAGCCCCGGTGAGCGTGCTCCGCGTCGGCAACGCCTCCGGCTTCTACGGCGACCGCTTCGACGCCGTGCGCGAGATGCTCACCGACGGCCCGCTGGACGTCCTCACCGGCGACTACCTCGCCGAGCTGACCATGCTCATCCTCGGCCGGGACCGGCTGAAGGACCCCGGCGCCGGATACGCCCGCACCTTCCTGCGGCAGTTGGAGGAGTGCCTCGGCCTCGCCCACGAGCGGGGTGTGCGGATCGTCGCCAACGCGGGCGGCCTCAACCCGGCCGGACTCGCCGACGCCGTACGGGCACTGGCCGAACGGCTCGGCATCCCGGTGCGCGTCGCGCACGTCGAGGGCGACGACCTCACCGCCGCCCACCCGGGCGCGCTGGCCGCGCACGCCTACCTCGGCGGCTTCGGCATCGCCGCGTGCCTGCGGGCCGGCGCGGACGTGGTGGTCACCGGCCGGGTCACCGACGCCGCGCTGGTCACCGGGCCCGCCGCCGCGCACTTCGGCTGGGGGCCCACGGAGTACGACCGGCTCGCGGGCGCCGTCGTCGCCGGGCACCTGCTGGAATGCGGGGCCCAGGCGACCGGCGGCAACTACGCCTTCTTCCAGGACGGCGACGTACGGCGCCCCGGCTTCCCGCTCGCCGAACTGCACGCGGACGGCACCTCGGTGATCACCAAGCACGACGGCACCGGCGGCTTCGTCGACGTCGGCACGGTCACCGCCCAACTGCTGTACGAGACGGGCGGCGCCCGGTACGCCGGACCCGACGTCACCGCCCGGCTGGACACCGTACGGCTGAGCCAGGACGGGCCCGACCGCGTCCGCGTGGAGGGCGTGCGCGGCGAGGCTCCGCCACCCACCCTCAAGGTCGGCCTGAACCGCCTCGGCGGCTTCCGCAACGAGGTCGCCTTCGTCCTCACCGGCCTGGACGTCGAGGCCAAGGCCGAGCTGGTCCGGACGCAGCTGGAACCCGCCCTCGGCAGGATCACCGACGTCCGCTGGGACCTGGTCCGCACCGACCGGCCCGACGCCCCCACCGAGGAGACGGCCGGCGCCCTGCTGCGGCTCGTCGTCCGGGACGCCGACCAGCAGGCCGTGGGACGGGCGCTGAGCGGCGCCGCGATCGAGCTGGCCCTCGCGAGCTACCCCGGATTCCATGTGCTGGCGCCACCTGGGAAGGGCGCGCCCTATGGGGTCTTCGAGGATGTGTACGTCCCCCATGGGGCCGTCGACCATGTGGCCGTCCTCGATGACGGGCGGCGCGTGACCGTGCCGCCACCCCCGGCCGAGGACACCGTCGTACTCGCACATGTTCCGGAGCCACCCCTGCCGCGGCCACTCCCGCCGGGACCCGTCCGCCGCGCCCCCCTCGGGCTCGTCGCCGGTGCCCGCAGCGGCGACAAGGGCGGCAACGCCAACGTCGGCGTGTGGGCGCGGACCGACGACGCCTGGCGCTGGCTCGCCCACGAGCTGACCGCCGACCGGTTCCGCGAACTGATCCCGGAGGCCCGCGACCTGCCCGTCGCCCGGCACCGGCTCCCCAACCTGCGCGCCCTCAACTTCGTCGTCGAGGGCATCCTCGGCGAGGGAGTCGCCGCGCAGGCCCGTTTCGACCCGCAGGCCAAGGCGCTCGGCGAATGGCTGCGCGCCCGGCACCTGGACATCCCGGAGAGCCTGCTGTGACCGTCCCGCCGTACACCCCCGCCCCGGAGGTCCTGCCGTGACCGTCCTCGCCTCCGCCCTGGACCTCACCGACCCCGACCACCGCGCGCACCGCGAGGCCATGCTCGCCAAGCTCGCCGAGCTGGACGCCGAACACGCCAAGGCCCTCGCGGGCGGCGGCGAGAAGTACGTCGCCCGGCACCGGAAGCGCGGCAAGCTCCTCGCCCGGGAGCGCATCGAGCTGCTCCTGGACCCGGACACGCCCTTCCTGGAGCTGTCGCCGCTCGCGGCCTGGGGGAGCGAGGCACCCGGATACACAGTCGGAGCCTCCCTCGTCACCGGTATCGGCGTCGTCGAGGGCGTCGAGTGTCTGATCACCGCCAACGACCCGACCGTGCGCGGCGGAGCCAGCAATCCCTGGTCGCTGAAAAAGGCCCTGCGCGCCAACGACATCGCCCTCGCCAACCGGCTGCCCTGCATCAGCCTCGTCGAGTCCGGCGGCGCCGACCTGCCCTCCCAGAAGGAGATCTTCATCCCCGGCGGCGCGATCTTCCGGGACCTCACCCGGCTGTCGGCGGCCGGAATCCCCACCGTCGCCGTCGTGTTCGGCAACTCCACGGCCGGGGGCGCCTACATCCCCGGCATGTCCGACCACGTGATCATGGTCAAGGAGCGCGCCAAGGTGTTCCTCGGCGGTCCGCCCCTGGTCAAGATGGCCACCGGCGAGGAGAGCGACGACGAGTCGCTGGGCGGCGCCGAGATGCACGCCCGCACCTCCGGCCTCGCCGACCACTTCGCCGTCGACGAACCGGACGCCCTGCGCCAGGCCCGCCGCGTCGTCGCGCGCCTCAACCACCGCAAGGCGTACGCCGACCCGCCCCTGGCCGAGCCGCCCAAGTACGACGCCGAGGAACTCCTCGGCATCGTCCCCGGCGACCTGCGCACCCCCTTCGACCCGCGCGAGGTCATCGCCCGGATCGTCGACGCCTCCGACTTCGACGAGTTCAAGCCCCTGTACGGGACCAGCCTGACCACCGGCTGGGCGAGCCTGCACGGCTACCCGGTCGGCATCCTCGCCAACGCCCAAGGGGTCCTGTTCAGCGAGGAGTCGCAGAAGGCCGCCCAGTTCATCCAGCTCGCCAACCAGCGCGACATCCCGCTCCTCTTCCTCCACAACACCACCGGCTACATGGTCGGCAGGGAGTACGAACAGGGCGGCATCATCAAGCACGGCGCCATGATGATCAACGCGGTCTCCAACTCCCGCGTCCCCCACCTGTCCGTCCTCCTGGGCGCCTCCTACGGCGCCGGGCACTACGGCATGTGCGGCCGCGCCTACGACCCCCGCTTCCTCTTCGCCTGGCCCAGCGCCAAGTCCGCCGTCATGGGCCCGCAGCAGCTCGCCGGCGTCCTGTCCATCGTCGCCCGCCAGTCCGCCGCCGCGAAGGGACAGCCGTACGACGACGAGGGCGACGCCGCCCTGCGCGCCATGGTCGAGCAGCAGATCGAGTCCGAGTCGCTGCCCATGTTCCTGTCCGGGCGGCTCTACGACGACGGCGTCATCGACCCGCGCGACACCCGCACCGTCCTCGGCCTGTGCCTGTCCGCCGTCCACACCGCCCCCTACGAGGGCGCGCGCGGCGGCTTCGGCGTCTTCCGCATGTGAGGGTGAGAGACCAGTGATCACTTCCGTACTCGTCGCCAACCGGGGCGAGATCGCCTGCCGGATCTTCCGCACCTGCCGCGAGTCGGGCATCCGCACCGTCGCCGTGCACTCGGACGCCGACGCGCACGCCCTCCACGCGCGCGTGGCCGACGCCGCCGTACGCCTGCCGGGCGCGGCCCCCGCCGACACCTACCTGCGCGGCGACCTGATCGTGAAGGCCGCCGTCGCCGCCGGGGCCGACGCCGTCCATCCCGGCTACGGCTTCCTCTCCGAGAACGCCGGCTTCGCGCGCGCCGTACGGGACGCGGGGCTGGTGTGGATCGGGCCGCCGCCCGAGGCCATCGAGGCGATGGCGTCCAAGACCCGCGCCAAGGAACTCATGGGCCTCGCGCCCCTCACCGACGTCACCGAGGCCGACCTGCCGGTGCTGGTGAAGGCGGCGGCGGGCGGCGGCGGACGCGGCATGCGCGTCGTACGCCGCCTCGCCGACCTCGACGCCGCACTGACCGCCGCCCGCGCGGAGGCCGCGAGCGCCTTCGGCGACGGCGAGGTCTTCGTCGAGCCCTACCTGGAGAACGGCCGCCACGTCGAGGTGCAGATCCTCGCCGACACCCACGGCACGGTGTGGGCACTCGGCACCCGCGACTGCTCCCTCCAGCGCCGCCACCAGAAGGTGATCGAGGAGGCCCCCGCACCCGGCCTGACACCCGAACTCACCGCCGAACTCCACGACCTCGCCGTACGCGCCGCCCGTGCCGTCGACTACGTCGGCGCGGGCACCGTCGAGTTCCTCGTCGCCGACGGCACGGCGCACTTCCTGGAGATGAACACCCGCCTCCAGGTCGAACACCCGGTCACGGAGGCGGTCTTCGGCATCGACCTCGTCGCCCTCCAGCTCCGGATCGCCGAAGGCCACGCCCTCGAAAACGATCCCCCGCGCGCGCGTGGCCACGCCGTCGAGGCCCGCCTCTACGCCGAGGACCCGGCGAGCGGCTGGGCCCCGCAGACCGGCCGTCTGCACCGCCTCACCATGCCCGACGGCATCCGCCTGGACACCGGCTACACCGACGGCGACGACATCGGCGTCCACTACGACCCGATGCTCGCCAAGGCGGTCGCCCACGCACCCACGCGCGCGGAAGCCGTCCGCCGTCTCGCCGGAGCCCTGGAACGGGCGGCGGTCCACGGCCCGGTCACCAACCGCGACCTGCTCGTCCGCTCCCTGCGCCACGAGGAGTTCACCTCCGGCCACATGGACACGGGCTTCTACGACCGCCACCTCGCCGCCCTCACCGAGCCGGCCCCCGACCCCCTCGCTCCGCTGGCCGCCGCCCTCGCCGACGCGAGCACCCGCACGGGCCGCTTCGGCGGCTGGCGGAACCTGCCCTCGCAACCGCAGGTCAAGCGGTACACCGTGGCGGGCGAGGAACACGAGGTCCGCTACGAGCACACCCGCACCGGCCTCACCGCCGAGGGCGTACGCGTCGTCCACGCCGGCCCCGACCGGGTCGTCCTCGAAACGGACGGCGTACAACGCCCCTTCGACATCGCCCGCTACGGCGACCACATCCACGTCAACACCACGCGCCTCACCGCCCTGCCCCGCTTCCCCGACCCCACCACCCAGCACGCCCCCGGCTCCCTCCTGGCCCCCATGCCGGGCACGGTCGTCCGCATCGCGGAGGGCCTGACCGAGGGCACCACCGTCCAGGCGGGCCAGCCCTTGCTGTGGCTGGAGGCCATGAAGATGGAACACAGGATCACCGCCCCGGTCACGGGAGTACTGACGGCTCTGAACGCCGTTCCTGGCCACCAGGTGACGGTCGGTTCTCTCCTGGCGGTGGTGCAGGAGACGTAGGGGCGCGGGGAACTGCGCGGCCAGCCACAACGAACCCGCACCCGAAGGAGCACAGTGACCACCCTCATCGAATCCGAAGAGCACAAGTCCCTCCGCGAAGCGGTGGCGGCATTCGCCCAAACCCACCCCCACACCCTCAACGCCGAGGACAACAAACGCCTCTGGCAGGACGCAGCCAAGCTCGGCTACATCGGCGTCAACCTGCCGGAGGCATACGGCGGAGGCGGCGCCGGCATCACCGAACTCTCCCTCGTCCTCGAAGAGCTGGGCGCCGCAGGCAACCCCCTCCTCATGATGATCGTCTCCCCGGCGATCTGCGGCACCGTCATCGCCCGCTTCGGCACCGACGAGCAGAAACGCGAGTGGCTCCCGCCACTCGCCGACGGCACCCGCCTCATGGCCTTCGGCATCACCGAACCCGACGCCGGCTCCAACAGCCACCGCATCACCACCACCGCCCGCCGCGACGCGGCCACGGGCGACTGGATCCTCACCGGCCGCAAGGTCTTCGTCTCCGGCGTCGACCTCGCCGACGCCACCCTGATCGTCGGCCGCACCGAGGACGCCCGCACCGGCAAACTCAAGCCCTGCCTGTTCATCGTCCCGCGCGACGCCCCCGGCTTCGAGCGCCGCCCCATCGAGATGGAACTCAACGCCGTGGAGCGGCAGTTCGAGCTGACCCTCGACGACGTACGGCTGCCCGCCGACGCCCTGGTCGGCGACGAGGACGCGGGGCTCCTCCAGCTCTTCGCGGGCCTCAACCCCGAGCGCGTGATGACGGCCGCCTTCGCGATCGGCATGGGCCGCCACGCGCTCGCGAAGGCCGTCGAGTACGCCCGTGAGCGCACCGTGTGGAAGACCCCCATCGGCGCCCACCAGGCCATCGCCCACCCCCTCGCCCAGGCGCACATCGACCTCGAACTCGCCCGCCTGATGATGCAGAAGGCGGCCCACCTGTACGACGCGGGCGACGACGTCGGCGCGGGCGAGGCCGCCAACATGGCCAAGTACGCGGCCGGTGAGGCCTGTGTGAAGGCCGTCGACCAGGCCGTGCACACCCTGGGCGGCAACGGCCTCACCCGCGAGTTCGGGCTCGCCCGGCTGATAACGGCCTCGCGCGTGGCCCGTATCGCCCCCGTGAGCCGGGAGATGATCCTCAACTACGTCTCCCACCAGACCCTGGGCCTGCCCAAGTCGTACTAGGCCCGTACGAGGCCGTATCCAGCCCGCGTTGGAGGAACCGTGTTCCGCAGCGAGTACGCAGACGTCCCGCCCGTCGACCTGCCCATCCACGACGCCGTGCTCGGCGGGGCCGCCGCCTTCGGGAGCACCCCGGCGCTGATCGACGGCACCGACGGCACCACCCTCACCTACGAGCAGGTGGACCGGTTCCACCGGCGCGTCGCCGCCGCCCTCGCCGAGACCGGCGTGCGCAAGGGCGACGTCCTGGCCCTGCACAGCCCCAACACCGTCGCCTTCCCGCTGGCCTTCTACGCCGCCACCCGCGCGGGCGCCTCCGTCACCACGGTGCACCCGCTCGCCACCGCCGAGGAGTTCGCCAAGCAGCTGAAGGACAGCGCGGCCCGCTGGATCGTCACCGTCTCACCGCTCCTGTCCACCGCCCGCCGGGCCGCCGAACTCGCGGGCGGCGTCCAGGAGATCCTGGTCTGCGACAGCGCGCCCGGCCACCGCTCACTCGTCGACATGCTGGCCTCGACCGCGCCCGAACCGTCCGTCGCGATCGACCCGGCCGAGGACGTCGCCGCCCTGCCGTACTCCTCGGGCACCACCGGCACCCCCAAGGGCGTCATGCTCACCCACCGGCAGATCGCCACCAACCTCGCCCAGCTCGAACCGTCGATGCCGTCCGCGCCCGGCGACCGCGTCCTCGCCGTGCTGCCGTTCTTCCACATCTACGGCCTGACCGCCCTGATGAACGCCCCGCTGCGCCTCGGCGCCACCGTCGTCGTCCTGCCCCGCTTCGACCTGGAGCAGTTCCTCGCCGCCATCCAGAACCACCGCATCACCAGCCTGTACGTCGCCCCGCCGATCGTCCTGGCCCTCGCCAAGCACCCCCTGGTCGCCGACTACGACCTCTCCTCGCTGAAGTACATCGTCAGCGCCGCCGCCCCGCTGGACGCCCGCCTCGCCGCCGCCTGCTCCCGGCGGCTCGGCCTGCCGCCCGTCGGCCAGGCCTACGGCATGACGGAACTGTCCCCGGGCACCCACGTCGTGCCCCTCGACGCCATGGCCGACGCGCCGCCCGGCACCGTCGGCAGGCTCATCGCCGGGACCGAGATGCGCATCGTCTCCCTCACCGACCCCGGCAAGGACCTGCCCGCGGGCGAGTCCGGGGAGATCCTCATCCGGGGCCCCCAGATCATGAAGGGCTACCTCGGCCGTCCCGACGCCACCGCCGCCATGATCGACACCGACGGCTGGCTGCACACCGGCGACGTCGGACACGCCGACAGCGACGGCTGGCTGTTCGTCGTCGACCGCGTCAAGGAACTGATCAAGTACAAGGGCTTCCAGGTGGCCCCCGCCGAACTGGAGGCCCTCCTGCTCACCCACCCCGGCGTCGCCGACACGGCCGTCATCGGCGAGTACAACGACGACGGCAACGAAGTACCGCACGCCTTCGTCGTCCGCCAGCCGGCCGCACCCGACCTCGCGGAGGGCGAGATCATGATGTACGTCGCCGAACGCGTCGCCCCCTACAAACGCGTCCGCAAGGTCACCTTCGTCGACGCCGTCCCGCGTGCCGCGTCCGGCAAGATCCTCCGCCGCGAGCTGAGGGAGCGGCAGTGACCCCGACCGCCCGCGTCGACCGCACGCGCGCGCGGGGCGTCGAGACCCTCACCCTCGACTCCCCGCACAACCGCAACGCCCTGTCCGCCGCCCTCGTCGGGGACCTCGGCGACGCCCTCACGCAGGCGGGCGAGGACCCCGGCGTCCGCGCCGTCGTCCTCACCCACACCGGCAACACCTTCAGCGCCGGTGCCGACCTGCGCGACCCGCCCGACCCGGACGCCCTGGTCGGCCTGTTCCGGCTGATCGCCGAGGCGCCGAAACCGGTGATCGCCCGGGTCGCCGGGCACGTCCGCGCGGGCGGGCTCGGCCTGGTCGCCGCCTGCGACATCGCGGCGGCGTCCACGGAGTCCACCTTCGCCTTCACCGAGGTCCGCATCGGCGTGGCACCCGCCGTCATCTCCCTGACCCTGCTGCCCCGCGCCGACCCCCGCGCCCTCGCCCGCTACTACCTCACCGGCGAGCGCTTCGACGCCGCCGAGGCCGCCCGCACCGGCCTGGTCACCGCGGCGGGCGACGACGTGGACGCCGTACTCGAACCCGTACTCGACGGTGTGCGCCGTGCCTCACCGCAGGGCCTGGCCGAGACGAAACGGCTGCTCACGGCTAGGGTGCTGGAGGCCTTCGACCGGGACGCGGCCCACCTCACCGCGCTCTCGGCCCGGCTGTTCGCCTCCCCGCAGGCCCGCGAGGGGATGACGGCCTTCCTCGAACGACGGGATCCGGAATGGGTGGTGTGAGCGGCGCCGTGAACGCGGCCGACCGCGCCGAGCGCGTGCCCAAACAGGACCGCAGCCGGGCCACCCGGCAACGGCTCCTGGAAGCCGCCGTGGCCTGCCTCGCCGCACGCGGCTGGGCCGGCTCCACGGTCTCCGTCGTCGCCGAGCACGCCGGGGTCTCCCGCGGCGCCGCCCAGCACCACTTCCCGACCCGCGAGGACCTCTTCACCGCGGCCGTGGAGTACGTCGCCGAGGAACGTTCCGTCGCGCTGCGCGCCCTGTTCCCCGAGGGAGCCGCCGCCGACGACCGGCGCGCGGTGGTCGCCGCCCTCGTCGACCTCTACACCGGCCCGCTCTTCCGCGCCGCCCTGCACCTGTGGGTGGCCGCCTCCAACGAGGAGCAGCTGCGCGGCCGGGTCACCGAGCTGGAGGCCCGCGTCGGCCGCGAGAGCCACCGCATCGCCGTCGACCTCCTCGGCGCCGACGAGACCCGCCCCGGCGCCCGCGAAACCGTCCAGGGCCTCCTCGACATGGCCCGCGGCCTGGGCCTGGCCAACCTCCTCACCGACGACGGGGCCCGGCGGGAACGGGTGGTGGAGCAGTGGGCGCGGCTGCTGGAGCAGGAGTTGGACGGGGAGGCGGGCTGACGCCGTGGGGGACCGGTTCCAGGTGATCGTCGACCTCGACGCGGACGACAGCGAGGCCGGGCCGCTCGCCCGGCGCGTGCGGGAGTGGCTCGTGGCCGAGGGCGTCGTCCTCGGCGAGCGCACCCCCTGCGTCCCGGGTCAGCCCCTGGGGCACCCGCCCGGCCCGCACTGGGAGCGGGCGGTGACCGACGACTGGGACTTCCCACCCTCGGACGGCCTCGCCGTCCACACCCGGCGCACCGGCTTCACCAGCGGCGCGGACCTGCCGGGCGCGGCCCTGTGCCCCCGGTGTGCGGCGTCCGTCGCCCTCGACGACGCGGCCGCCTGGCAGATCTTCAGCACCGCGATGCAGGCCTGGCACGACACGGGCGCGGCGGCGGTGGACTGCCCGGCCTGCGCCGCGCCGGTCCCCGTCCAGGACTGGGCCTGGGACGAGGCGCCGCTCGCTCTCGGCCACCTCGGCTTCGAGTTCTGGAACTGGCCCGACCTCACCGACGACTTCCGGGCCCGCGTCGCCGCCCGCCTCGACGGCCACCGCACCACGTATCTCTGGGGCAGGTTCTAGACGCGGCGCCGGGGCCCGTCACGGGCTGAGCCGCTCCACCCGCCAGCCCCCGCCGACCTCCGCCGCGTACCGCAGCCGGTCGTGCAGCCGGTTCTCCCGGCCCTGCCAGAACTCCACCGCCGCCGGCACCACCCGGAACCCGCCCCAGTGCGGCGGCACCGGCACCTGCTCGCCCTCCGGATACCGCGCCGCCAGTTCGGCGTACGCCGTGTCCAGGGCCCGCCGCCCGGCCACCACCGTGGACTGCGCGCTGGCCCAGGCACCCAGCTGGGAGCCGTGCGGTCGGGTCCGGAAGTAGGCGGCGGTCTCGTCCCGCCCGGTGCGCCGCGCGACGCCCGTGACCACGACCTGCCGGGCCATCGGATGCCAGGGGAACAGCAGCGACACGTGCGGGTTCGCGTCCAGCTCGCGCGCCTTGCGGGAGTCGTAGTTGGTGTAGAACACGAAGCCCTGCTCGTCGAAGTGCTTCAGCAGCACCGTGCGGGAGCTGGGCCGCCCCTCGGCGTCCGCCGTGGAGACGACCATGGCGTTCGGCTCGAACAACCCGCCGTCCGTCGCCGCCTGCTTGAACCAGCGCGCGAACTGCTCGACGGGCGTCGCCGCCAGCTCGGTCTCGGACAGCCCCTCGGCCCGGTACTGCTTGCGCATCGAGGCGAGATCGAAGGGGACTTGGTCGGCGGCGGGGACGGCGGAATCGGCTTCGCGATCGGTCACGGCGCCCATCCTGCCGTATCCGTCCGGTCGCCCGGCCGCCGGTCGCCCTGCCGCCGGTCGCCCGGCCGCCGGTCGTCCGGTCACCGGCGGCACGGTGCGGGCAGCCGGTGGCACTCAGTGCCGCAGGCACTCCCCAAACGGGGCACCCGGGGATATGGTGCTTGGTCCCGCTCCGGCCGGATGACCGACCGCCGTACGGGGCATCACAGGGGTGACCGCCGGGACCGCGAGTCGGCCACACGACCGTGGATCCATGGAGGCGCCGCACCGTCTCCGCACAGGTCGCCGTACACCACTGATCACGAGGAGCCGCCTGATGTCCGACTTCGTACCCGGGCTAGAGGGAGTCGTCGCCTTCGAGACGGAGATCGCCGAACCCGACAAGGAGGGCGGTGCCCTTCGCTACCGCGGCGTCGACATCGAGGACCTCGTCGGGCACGTCTCCTTCGGCAACGTCTGGGGCCTGCTCGTCGACGGGGCCTTCAACCCCGGCCTGCCGCCCGCCGAGCCCTTCCCCATCCCCGTGCACTCCGGCGACATCAGGGTCGACGTCCAGTCCGCCCTCGCCATGCTCGCCCCCGCCTGGGGCCTCAAACCCCTGCTCGACATCGACGCCGCCCAGGCCCGCGACGACCTCGCCCGCGCCGCCGTCATGGCCCTGTCCTACGTCGCCCAGTCCGCGCGCGGCCAGAGCCTGCCCATGGTCCCGCAGCGCGAGATCGACAAGGCCCAGTCCGTGGTCGAACGCTTCATGATCCGCTGGCGCGGCGAACCCGACCCCAAGCACGTCGCCGCCGTCGACGCCTACTGGACCTCCGCCGCCGAGCACGGCATGAACGCCTCCACCTTCACCGCCCGCGTCATCGCCTCCACCGGCGCGGACGTGGCCGCCGCCCTCTCCGGGGCCGTGGGCGCCATGTCAGGACCGCTGCACGGCGGCGCCCCGTCCCGCGTCCTGCACATGATCGAGGAGATCGAGCGCACCGGCGACGCCGAGGCCTACGTCAAGAAGACCCTCGACGCGGGCGAACGCCTCATGGGCTTCGGCCACCGCGTCTACCGCGCCGAGGACCCGCGGGCCCGCGTCCTGCGCCGCACCGCCCGCGAACTGGGCGCCCCCCGCTACGAGGTCGCCGAGGCCCTGGAAAAGGCCGCCCTCGCCGAGCTGCACGCCCGCCGCCCCGACCGGGTGCTGGCCACCAACGTCGAGTTCTGGGCCGCCATCATGCTGGACTTCGCGGAGGTCCCGGCCCCCATGTTCACCTCGATGTTCACCTGCGCCCGCACCGCCGGCTGGTCCGCGCACATCCTGGAACAGAAGCGCACCGGCCGCCTGGTCCGCCCCTCCGCCCGCTACGTGGGCCCGGGCACCCGCGACCCGCGCGAGATCGAGGGCTACGCCGACATCGCGGGCTGACCGCCCCTGAAACGCAGGCGACCCGCGAGTCTGGTTCCTCCGTGGAGGAGCCGGCCGGACGTACCGGCGACTCGCGGGTCGGGTGACTGCTTGGGATTGGGCCGGCTGCACGCGTCTGTCACGCGCTGGTCCGGCGCCGCACTCCGTGTGGTGCCGGGCCGCTAGCCCGCAGCCACCTCACGCGTCCGGATGTCATACATTTGCCGAACCACCTCCCTTCTGTGTACGCACCACCCTAAGAACCGGTCGGCCGCCGATCAATCGAATTTCCGGGCCGATTCGTCGTTGATCTCCCATGGACGCGTCTTCGCTGGTCACCTACGGTTTCGCTCATGACGAAACGACTGGGGGAGCCGCCGGTCAGGCGGGCGATAGCCAGCGGGTCGACGTTCGAGGAGCGGATCGGGTACGCCCGCGCCGTCGTCGACGGGGACTGGGTCCACGTGTCCGGGACGACCGGCTTCGACTACGCGACGATGACGATCTCCGGGGACGTGGTGGAGCAGGCCGAACAGTGCCTGCGGAACATCGGGTCCGCGCTCGCAGAAGCGGGATGCACGTTCGCGGACGTGGTGCGGGTGCGGTACCTGCTGCCCGCGCGGGAGGACTTCGAACCGTGCTGGCCCGTGCTGCGCCGGGCGTTCGGACAGGTGCGGCCGGCCGCGACGATGATGGTGTGCGGCCTCGCCGACGAGCGGATGCGGATCGAGGTCGAGGTGTACGCGCGCCGGGGAACGGTCGCGACCGGAGCGGGCGCGGCGCTGCGGATCGAGCCGGTGGCCGGGGACGCCATGGTCGAGGAGTGGCGGCACGTGCACAACGTGATCGTGCCGCCGGCCGCCATGACCCACGACGAGGCGCGGGAACGCGCCGGACGCAACCGCCTGGCCAACGCCTACCTCGGGGACACGCTCGTCGGCTGCTCCACCGTGCGGCCGCCCGGGGACGAGGAGCGGGTCGCCACCGTGATCGCACGGACGCTGCCCGCGTACCGGGGACGCGGGATCGGCACGGCGCTCTACGAGGAAGGGCTGACACACGCGCGCGTGCTGGGTGCCCGAGCGGTGGAGACCGTGGTGCTGGCCGCCAACAGCGACGGGTTGCGGTTCGCCGGGGCGCGCGGGTTCGTGGAGAAGGAGCGGTACGTGCTCGACGGCGAGCACGACGAGTGGGTCGATCTGACGCTCGCCGCCCCTCCGGCCTGATCCGTCATGCCCCCGCCATGCCCCGTCATGACGGGGGCGTATGCCGAGTTTCCGCAGTACAACGATTTCCGCGAACTTGCGGGAACTCGGTGTGTGCTGCATCACGTTCGAGTTGAATGAAGGCCAGTGAGCGAACCGACGTACCGTACGGCGGACGCAGCCTGCAGGGGGTCCAGGTGAGTGCTTCCCGGCGTAGTGGGACCACCGACGAGCTGGGGCCGGACGAGCCGGAGCAGCCCGAGCGGGACGGCGCGGACCTGTTGGCCGCGCTTCTCGACGGCATGGACGCGGCCCTGTGCGCCTTCGACGCGGACGGGATCGTGACCCATTGGAACCGCGAGGCGGAGCGGATCCTCGGCTGGAGCGCGGCCGAGGCCGTGGGACGGCAGGGCTTCGCGGGGTGGGCCGTGCGCAGCGCGGACGCCGGGGAGGTCGAGGACCGGCTGCTGTCCGCCATGCGGGCGCCGGGCCGCCAGGTGAACGAGTTCGCACTGCTGACCAAGGACGGCGGCCGGGTGCTGGTGCGCACCCAGTCCGCGGCGGTGCGCGGCCCCGACGGGCGCCCCGCGGGGGTGTACTGCGCGTTCAGCGAGGTGCACGCGCAGATCGACCTGGAGCGGTCCATCGCGCTGAGCGAGGCCCTGCTGGAGGACGCGAGCTGGGGTGTCGTCCTGGTGGACGCGGACCTGCGCCCCGCCGTGGTCAACGCGCACGCGGCACACGCGCTCGGGGCCGGACGCACGTCCGTGCTGGGGCGGCCGCTCGGCGACCTGCTCGCCCAGGGCGTCGAGGAGCTGGAGAACGCGCTGACGCACGTCCTGGCCGAGGGCGCGCCACCCGCACCCGCCGAGGTGTGGGTGAGCCTGCGCACCCCCGAGGGGGAGCGGCGCCGGTGCTGGCGCAGCGGGTTCGTGCGGCTGGCCTCGCCGCTCGCGGAGGAGCCGGTGCCGCTGGGCGTCGGCTGGCTGTTCCAGGACGTCACGGAGTCGAAGCAGGGCGAGCAGGAGGCGGCGCTGCTGCGCTTCCGGGCCAACCAGCTGCACCGGGCGGCGCGCGCCGCGGCCGAGTGCGAGGACCCGGCCGAGGCCGCGATCGTCCACCTGGACTTCGCGCTGGCCGGGTTCGCCGACCACGCCCTCATCGACCGCGTGGTGGGCGGCGCGACGTCGGACACCGACGCCGCGGAGCAGGTGCGGCTGGTCCGGGTCGCGGCCACACCGTCCGGCGCGCCCGGGCCCAGCGTGCCGTCCGGGACGTCCGGGATGCCGGTGCGCTACGGCGAGGGCCACCCCGCCGTGCAGTGCGTGGAGCGGGCGGGCTCGGTCCGGGCCAGCGCCGGTGTGCGGGCGGTCCCGGCCGAGCAGGTGCGCCGGTGGGCCACGGCCCGCCAGTGGCCGGAGGACACGGTGCACGGCCTGTGCGCGGTGCTGCGCAGCCGCGGCCGGACCCTGGGCGTCGTCACGTTCCTGCGCGGCGCGGGCCGCAGCGCCTTCGAGCGGCCGGACGCGATGTACGCGGAGGACGTGGCGGTCCGGATCGCCACCGCGCTGGACCTGGCCGGCGCGATGGAGCGGCCCTAGGGGGTCCGTCCGGCCGGGGTGCCGGGTGCGTTCAGCGGCGGTAGAAGATGCGCTCGCCGTACTGCTCCAGTACGCGGGCGTTCCATTCGTGGCCGCCGTCCACGTTGCCCGAGCGCAGCAGCGGGGGTTCGATGCCGCGGTCGGCGAGGGTGGCGGCGGCCGTGGCCGTGACGGCCTGCATCAGGGCGGCGGTGACGACCGTGGAGGCGGGTGCGAAGGGGGCGGGGACGGTGTCGAGGGTGAGTTCCGCGTCGCCGACGGCGATCTTGGAGTCCAGCACGATGTCGCAGTGGTCCTTGAGGAAGGTGCCGGAGGTGTGCCGCGACGTCGTCTGCGACGCGTACGCGACCGAGGTCACGCCGATGACCCGCAGGCCGAGGGCGCGGGCGTGCATGGCCATCTCCACGGGCAGGGCGTTGCGCCCGGAGAGGGAGATGATCACCAGGGCGTCGCCCGCGCGGAGCGGCGAGGAGTCCAGTACGGCGCTCGCGAGGCCGTCGACCCGTTCCAGGGCGGAGCCGAGGGTGGCCGGCATGACGTCGATGCCGACGACGCCGGGCACGGTGAGCAGGTTCATCAGGGCGAGCCCGCCGGCGCGGTACACGACGTCCTGGGCGGCGAGGGAGGAGTGACCGGCGCCGAAGGCGAAGAGCCGGCCGCCGTTCTGCACGGTGTCGGCGAGCAGCGTGCCGGCCGCCTCGATGCCGGCCGCCTCCTCGTCGCGGACGCGTCGCAGGAGGTCGATCGCCGCGTCGAGGAACTGGCCGGCCGGCTTGTGGTCGCTCATGCGGGGCCCCTTCGGAGTGGCTGTGTCGCGGATCACGGTGCGGTCTGGACCAGTGCGGTGTCAATACGGCGTCGACGCGGCGGACAGGGCCCGGGCGGGCGCCGTGGGGACCGGCTTTTCGCGGCGAGGCACGGTTGTCGGTGGTATGCGTCAGAATTGGTGGCAGGGCCAGCGCACGCGCCGGTGGGCCGTAGCCTCCGGCAATCTCATCGAGGGGCACGTATGTCCGGACTGATCGACACCACGGAGATGTACCTCCGCACCATCCTCGAGCTGGAGGAGGAAGGTGTGGTCCCGATGCGCGCCCGGATCGCCGAGCGGCTCGACCAGAGCGGCCCGACGGTCAGCCAGACGGTGGCGCGGATGGAGCGCGACGGGCTGGTGTCCGTGGCGGCGGACCGGCATCTGGAGCTGACCGACGAGGGCAGGCGGCTGGCGACGCGCGTGATGCGCAAGCACCGGCTCGCGGAGTGCCTGCTCGTCGACGTGATCGGCCTGGAGTGGGAGCAGGTGCACGCGGAGGCGTGTCGCTGGGAGCACGTGATGAGCGAGGCGGTGGAGCGCCGCGTGCTCGAGCTGCTGCGGCACCCGACCGAGTCGCCGTACGGGAACCCGATCCCGGGCCTGGAGGAGCTGGGCGAGACCGACGGGGCGGATCCCTTCCTGGACGAGGGGATGGTCTCCCTGGCCGACCTCGACCCGGGGCTCGAGGGCAAGACGGTCGTCGTGCGCCGGATCGGCGAGCCGATCCAGACGGATGCGCAGCTGATGTACACGCTGCGCCGGGCCGGGGTGCAGCCCGGCTCGGTGGTGAGCGTGACCGAGTCGGCGGGCGGCGTGCTGGTGGGCAGTGGCGGCGAGGCCGCCGAGCTGGAGTCGGACACCGCCTCCCACGTGTTCGTCGCCAAGCGCTGACCGCGCCCGGAGAGGACCGTTGTCCGGGGCCCGTGGATTCGGGCTTCCTGTGCGCCGAATCGCAGCGGTCGGGCGATTCGCGTGCGAGGCTGTCGCGTGAGGCACCGGACGTGAGGGGCTCTTGGCCGTGGCTGACAGCGATGTCGCCCGGGCCGGAGAGGGGGAGGGGCATGCCGGAGAGACGGCCGGAGAGACGGAGAGGGCCCCGGCGCCGTGTGGCGCCGGGGCCTGTCCTCCCCTGTGCTGACCTGGAGCCCCGAGCTCTCAAGGTCAATCCCCTCGGACCGTTTTCCCCGAGCGGTCCGCCTCCCGTTGAAGATCTCCCCTGGGCGGCGGCGATCAATCCCTGAGCGGTGTCACTCGAATGAGGGGTGTTGCTCGTCGAGACGGCTCTTTCGAATGGGTATTCGATAAGCTTCGATACTCTGCACGGCAGGCAGGACACGGTTCACAGGACCGGCCGGTCCGCGAGGGCGGACGGGTGGGTCCGAGCGGAGCTTGGGGGTGCCAGGACCAATGGCGCGGCGCATCGACGTGACCGGCGCGGGCGGCGTACGCCTCGCGGCCTGGGAGTTCGGCGACCCTCCCAAGACCGACCGGGGCCACGACCCGGCCACACCCGCATCAGGCACCGGGGACCTGCCCGGCGTCCTGTTATTGCACGGCCTGATGGGCCGCGCCTCGCACTGGGCCCCCACGGCCCGCTGGCTCTCCGCCCGCCACCGGGCCGTCGCCCTCGACCAGCGCGGCCACGGCCGCAGCGACAAGCCCCCACGGGCCGCCGCCTACACCCGGGAGGCCTACGTCGAGGACGTCGAGGCCGCCCTGGAGCAGCTCGGCCTCGGCCCGGCCGTCCTCATCGGCCACGCCATGGGCGCGCTGACCGCCTGGCAGCTCGCCGCCAAACGCCCCGACCTGGTCCGCGGTCTGATCATCTGCGACATGCGGGCCTCCGCCCTCGGCTCCGCCTCGCAGCACACCTGGACCGAGTGGTTCCGCGCCTGGCCGGTCCCCTTCGCCACGCTCGCCGACGTCCGCAAGTGGTTCGGCGAGGACGACCCGTGGGTGGAGCGGCCGAACCCGGCCCGCGGCGAGTTCTACGCCGAGGTGATGGCCGAGTCCCCGGACGGCTGGCGCCCCGTCTTCGAACCCGAGCAGATGCTGCGCTCCCGCGAGACCTGGGTCTACGACGCGCACTGGGAGGAGCTGGCGCAGGTGCGCTGCCCCACCCTGGTCGTGCGCGGCCTCGACGGCGAGCTGGGCCGCGCCGAGGCCCAGGAGATGGTCCGCGTCCTGCCGAGCGGCCAGTACGCGGAGGTCGCCGACGCCGGCCACCTCGTCCACTACGACCAGCCGGAGGCATGGCGAACGGCCATCGAGCCGTTCCTCACCGCCCTCGGCGACACCTGACCGCCCCGCCCCAGCCTGACCGGCCCCGTCTGCCGCCCCCGCGCCACGCCCGCCCTCTGCCCAATCGGGTCCCGTCCGTTGCCCGCACTGCCGTGGGCCGAGCGTCGTCCGGCGTCGTGCGCAACCGCCGACTGCGCGCCAGCCGCTGCCTGCCTGACCGGGCCCCGTCCGACCCCTGCCCATCCGAGCCTCGTCCGTCGCCCGTGCTGCCGTGGGGTCGAGCGCCGTCCGGCGGCGCGAGCAACCGTCGACGGCGTCCCGCCCGCTCCCGTGCACCGCCGCCCTCGTGCGCCGCCCGCCGCCCCCGGGCGGCCCGGTCCGTCAGCCCTTGCTGACCGCCGTGAGGATCTCCGGCAGTCGCCCGGCCGTGCGTGGCGCGGCCAGTCGCAGGCCCAGCAGCGTCAGCACCGCGCCGTACACCGCGCCGACCGGCAGCAGCAGCCAGCCCAGGTCCCCGGCGCTCTCGCTCACGTTCAGCCAGATCGTCAGCGCGATCACGGGCGAGCACAGCAGGGCCGCGCCGATCATGCCGCCGAAGATCGAGACCCAGGCCAGCCCGACCTGACCGGGGGCGACGTTCTTGTACCCCTCCTGCGGGATGGAGTACGGGAAGCGCGCCGACGTCCACGCGCCGGTCGCCAGCATCGCGCCGAGCAGCGCGAAGGACAGGCCGAGCGCCTCGGGCAGGGCCCGCCAGTCGTCGAGCATCGCGGTGGTCAGCACCGTGACGAGGGTGGCGTACGGCAGCGTGATCAGCAGCAGCGCCAGCGCGCGGGCCCGCAGTTCGACGTAGGCGTCCCTGGTCGAGGAGATCGTCATCGCGACCATCCAGAACGCGGACGTGTCCTGCCCGAACTGGTTGTACATCTGGATGCCGAGCATCCCGGCCGCGAAGCAGGCGAAGTAGACCGAGCCGGTGCCCTGCCAGGCGTTGAACACCGGCACGATCAGGCCGATGGCCAGCGAGGTCACCCACGCCGCCTTGGTCTTCGGGTCGCGCCACACATAGCGCAGGGTGCGCTCCATGGTGGTGCCGGTACGGCCCGTCGGCAGCCACCGGGCGAGTCCGGCCGACCCGCGCTCGCGCACCGGCCCGGTGTCGCTCTGGAGCGTGGAGCCGTCGGGCTCCGTCATCAGCCGCGTCAGATGCCGCGCCCACACCCGCAGCAACAGCACCAAAGCCGCGGCGGTCAGCGCCAGCTGGGCCAGCGCGGTGCCGTACGATCCGTCGCTCGCCGCGTCCATCGCGCCGACCGCCGACGCGGGCGGAATCCAGCGCACCACGTCGGCCACCGGATCCAGCTCGCCGAGCCCCGACGAGCCCAGCCGCTGCGCGCCGAAGTTGACGAGCTGCGCGCCGATCGCGACGACCAGCCCGCTCAGCACCGCGAGATCGCGGCCCTTGCGGCTGGTCAGCAGCCGGACGTTGGCGGCGGCGACGGCCCGCGCGAGGGTCACGCACACCAGCAGCGCGAGGACCGCCCCGACGACGCCGACGGCGTACGCCGCCCCGCCGTGCGCGACCGCGACCACGGAACCGGCGAACATGCACAGCGTGAACAGCGGCCCGATGCCCACCAGGGAGGAGGTCAGCAGGGCCCGCACCAGGGGCCCGGGCCGCAGCGGCAGCATCACCAGCCGGGTCGGGTCGAGCGTCTCGTCGCCGCCGGGGAAGAACAGCGGCATCACCGCCCAGCCCAGGGCGAGCACCGCGGCGAGCAGCACGACCAGCGAGTCCACGTGCGCGTACCCGCGCAGTGCGATCAGGCCGATCAGCTGGAGCGCGGCGAACAGCAGCACGAGGACGGCCGAGGCGATGTAGGCGGCCCGCCGCCCGCCGGACTGCCGCAGCCCGTTGCGCAGGAGCGACAGCTTCAGCCGTACGAAGACGGACGTGAGGGACGAGCCGGACGGGACCGACGGTCCCGGCGGGACGGGTGTGGTCGGTGTGGTCCGCGTGCTCATCGGGAGCCGCCGCCCAGCCAGTCCAGATCCGACCCGGCGTCGCGGCCGCCCGCACCGACGAGTTCGAGGAACGCCTCCTGCAACGAGGCCGCCTGGCCGCGCACCTCGGCGAGCGTTCCGGTGGCCCGGATGCGTCCCGCGGCCATCACGGCCACCCAGTCGCACAGCGACTCCACCAGCTCCATGACGTGCGAGGAGAAGACGACGGTGGCGCCGGAGGCGGTGTAGCGCTCCAGGACGCCCCGGATGGTCTGCGCGGAGACCGGGTCGACGCCCTCGAACGGCTCGTCCAGGAACAGCACTTCCGGATTGTGCAGCAGTGCCGCGGCCAGGCCGATCTTCTTGCGCATGCCGGTCGAGTAGTCGACGACCAGCTTGTGCTGGGCCCCGGCGAGGTCGAGCACGTCGAGGAGCTGGGTGGCCCGCTTGTCGACCTCGTCGCCGGGCAGCCCGCGCAACCGGCCCGTGTAGCCGAGCAGTTCCCGCCCCGACAGCCGCTCGAAGAGCCGCAGCCCCTCGGGCAGCACCCCGATCCTGGCCTTCACCTCGACCGGATCGCGCCACACGTCGTGCCCCACGACCTCGACCGTCCCCTGATCGGGGCGCAGCAGCCCGGTCACCATGGAGAGCGTGGTGGTCTTCCCGGCCCCGTTGGGCCCGACGAGCCCGATGAACTTCCCGGCCGGCAACTCCAGATCGACCCCGCCCACGGCCACCTGCTGCCCGAACCGCTTCCAGAGCCCCCGAACCCGCACGGCGCTACCACTCACCACATCTCCCTCCGTCGTGATGAACCCTACGGGGGGAAGAGCGCCCCGAAAGGGGCGCGGGGCTGTGTCGGTATGCGGCTCCGCCGCGTGGGCGCGAGCAACCACATCCGGCGGGCAGCCGCCGAAATCGGGTAACCCGGCAGACGAAAGGGCGCCCCTACCGATCCCTGCCGCACGCATAGGTCAACGCCGAGATCAGCTCCTCCACATCCGGCAGCCACCGGTTCACCGCGGTCGGCCGGCAGGCCCACTGCACGGCACCGCACGTCCCGATCCGCGTAGGCGGCGCCGCCACGTACGCCCCCTCCCCGAGCACGGCCAGATCAAGGACCCGGGGCTCCCACCCCAGCCGCCGCACGAGATCCGGCACCTTCACCCCCGCACCCGGCAGAACGAAGAACCGCATCCGCCGGTCCGGCGCCAGCGTGACCGGCCCCAGCGTCAGCTCCATCCGCTGCATCCGTGCCAGCGCCAGGAATCCGGCGGTCTCCGGCACGTCGATCGCGTCGAACGTCCGCCCCGTGGGCAGCAGGATCGACGCCGACTGCTGCTTCTGCCACATCCGCCGGGCGACGGTCGCGCTGCCCGTCGCCTGCGCCGCCCAGTCCTCGCGCGCCGGGTGCGCGCCCGGGGCGGCGCACGCCGGGTCCCCGCAGGAGCAGCGCTGCACCCCGTCGCCGGGCACCAGCCAGGTGCCGGGAAACACGTCCCAGTGACGCTCCTCGGCGTAGCGAACGGCGGTCTCCAGCAGCGACGTACCGCGCTGCTGCGGGATCTGGGCGGCTTCGGTGCCGGGGATGGTCTCTTCCACGTGGAACTCAACTCCCGGGCTCACCAGGGGTTACGGGGGCGGCGCGCGCGGGGGCGGTGCATCGGCACGGCATTCGGGGCGCATGGGTGCATACGTGGGGGCGCGCAGGAGGATTCACCGCGGGAGCTGGGTAGCCAGGACTGGGGCCGGCACCGGCCGTTACCCCGGCAATCCTCGCAAGCTTCGCAAGTCTCGCATTGTCGGCACATCGACGGGGCATTGATCTTCACGGGCCGGATCCTCTTCGTCCAATGATCCGCCGGGACAGCACCGAAACCGCATGAGACCGCATGAGACCGCATGGGGGTTACGCCATGGCCGCAAGGCCTCTCGTCGCGCGGCAGCCGAACGAACGACTGCAGGCGCTCATTCAGGAAGCGGGCTGCTCGAACGCAGGGCTCGCCCGCCGGGTCAACGTGTGCGGGGTCGAGCACGGTCTCGACCTGCGGTACGACAAGACCTCCGTGGCCCGCTGGCTGCGCGGACAGCAACCGCGGGGCCGGGCACCGGCGATCATCGCCGAGGCGCTCGGACGCAAGCTCGGCCGCACGGTCACGATCGACGAGATCGGCATGGCCAACGGCAAGAACCTCGCGTCCGGCGTCGGTCTCCAGTTCTCGCCGACGGTACTGGGGGCCATCGAGCAGGTCTGCGAGCTGTGGCGCAGCGACGTGGGGCGCCGGGACTTCCTGTCCGGTTCCTCCGTCGCCGCCTCGGCGCTCGTCGAGCCCAGCCGGGACTGGCTGATTTCCGCCCCCGACCCCCAGGTGTCGCGTTCGGCGGGACCGCGGGTGGGCCAGTCCGACGTGGCGGCCGTGCGGGCGATGACACAGGCCCTGACGGACCTGGACCACCAGTACGGGAGCGGGCACGTGCGCCCGGTCCTCGTGCACTACCTGAACAGCGTCGTCTCCGGACTGCTGGCCGGCTCCTACCGGGAGGCGGTCGGACGGGAGTTGTTCGCCACGGTCGCGCGACTGACCGAACTGGCCGGATACATGGCCGTCGACACCGGCCAACCCGGCCTCGCCCAGCGGTACTACATCCAGTCGCTGCGACTCGCACAGGCGGCCGGGGACCGCGGCTACGGCGGGTACGTGCTGGCCGCCTCCATGAGCCACCTCGCCGCGCAGCTCGGAAACCCGCGCGAGATCGCCCAGTTGGCGCGGGCGGCCCAGGAGGGCGCACGCGGGCGGGTCACGCCGCGCGCGGAGTCGATGTTCCACGCGGCCGAGGCCCGCGGCCACGCGCTCCTGGGCGACGTCCGGGCGGCCCACGAGGCGGCCGGGCGGGCGGTCGGCGCGATGGAGTCCGACGATCCGGCCGCCGGGGACGACCCGGTGTGGATCGCGCACTTCGACGAGGCCTACCTCGCCGACGAGTTGGCGCACTGCCACCGGGACCTCGGGCAGGCGGACGCGGCCGCCCGTTACGCACGGCAGTCCCTGGACGGGCACCCCGAGTCGCGGGCGCGCAGGCGGGCCATCGGTCATGTGCTGTTGGCCACGGCGCAGGTGCAGCAGCGGGAGATCGAACAGGCCTGCAACACGGCGACGAAGGCGGTGGAACTCCTGGAGACCCTGCGCTCGAACCGGGGCGCCGAGTACCTGGACGACTTCCAGGCCCGGCTCGAGCCGTACCGGGAAGAAGCGGTGGTCAGGGAGTTCGGCGCCCGGCTCGATCTGCAGGCCGCCGTGTGAGCGGACGGGCACGGAATTGAGTGAACACGCGTGAAACTTCGCCGCGGTGAGCGGAAAGGTACATCAACAGCGCGCCGCGGCCTGGTTTTGTTACTGCTGTCACAGGGAAGGAGTTGACGCCCCGGGCGGCGTGGCAGTGGGCTCGGGGGACCCGGTAGCGTGAGCCGACGATTCCGAAGGTCCCCCATTCGTAGGAGTCCCGGTGACGCAGAGTGGACAGGGCGAGGAGCCCTCGGCGCGGCAAGCGCACGAAGGCATCGTGCTGCCCTCGGACGGTGGCGAGCCCTTGCTGCCCGGCCTGGCCGGCACTCCCGTCGGCCCCCAGACCGGTGGCCCCGTGCCCGCCTCGGCGCCGCCCGGCGGTCAGGCCTGGGACCGGCCCTGGGGCCCCGAGCAGCAGCAGGGCCCGCCCCCCGGCCAGGGCTGGCCCACGCCGCCCGGGGCGCAGCCGTGGGGCGCTCCGGAGACCCCGTACCCGCCCGCACCGCCGTCCGCGCAGCAGCCCGCACCGCAGGCCTGGCCGCCCGCACAGGGCGCACAGTCACCGGCCCCCGGCGCGCTGCCGCCGCAGGCCGGACCCGGCCCGCTGCCGCCGGAAGGCGCGCCGCCCCCGTCGTACGGGACGCCTGCGGGCGGCGACCAGTCCTACGGCGCGCAGCCGCCGTACGGACAGCACCAGCACCAGCACCAGCACCAGCAACATCAACGCAAGCAACATCAGCACCAGAGCCAGCACCAGCAGTACCCGCAGCACGGCGCGGGTGTCGCGCCGCTGCCGCCCGCCGACGAGGGCGCCACGCAGTACATACCGCACATACCACCGGTCGGGCCGCCCGCCGACGAGGGGGCCACCCAGTACATACCGCCCATCGCCCCCGCGGGGCCGGGTGCGCTGCCGCCGGAGAGACCCGCGCAGCCGCACGCCGCCGAGTCGACCCAGTACCTCGGCCAGGCACCGCAGTACCCCGTGCAGCCCACGCCCGCCGCACCCGCGCCCCATCCCGACGCCGAGGCCACGCAGTACATCGCGCCCGTGCCCGGCGGCCCCGCCGGTGCCCCGTTCGGTGCCGGGCCCGGCACCGACGAGGGCCGTCAGCCGCCCGCCGAGTTCGACAACCTCTTCCGAGGGGCCCCCGGCGCCGACGGCCCGGCCTCGGCCACCCAGCAGATGCCCCGCTTCGACGCGCCCCAGGCGCAGTACCCCGGCGACCAGTCCATGTACGCCCCGCAGGGCCCGGGCGGCGGCGGTGGCGGTGGCAGGCGGCGCGGGCAGGACGACGGCGGCGGCCGCGGCGGCCGCTCCGGTTCCCGGCTGCCGCTCCTCGCGGCCGTCGGCGTGGGCATCGTCGTCGTCGGGGTCGGCGCCGGAGCGATGATGGCCGGTGGGGGAGAGGACGACGACAAGGGCGGCAACCAGACGGTCTCCGCCACGGCCCCCGCCTCCGAATCCGCGTCCGCCGAGGCCTCCCCGACGGTCGATCCGGTCCGGCAGCAGGCCGTCGAGCTGGACAAGCTGCTCGCCGAGAGCGGCACCGGACGCACCACGGTGATCAACGCCGTGGGTGACGTGAAGACCTGCGACAAGCTCCCCCAGGCGGCCAAGGACCTGCGCGAGGCCGCCAAGCAGCGCAGCGGGCTGGTCGACAGCCTCTCCAAGCTGTCCGTGGACAAGCTGCCCCAGCACACCGAGCTGACGACCGCGCTCACCAAGGCGTGGCAGGCCTCCGCGTCGGCCGACAACCACTACGCGGCCTGGGCCGACCGGACGGCCGGCAAGAAGGGCTGCAAGAAGGGCAAGGCCGCCACCCAGCCCACGGCGGCCACGCGGGCGAGTGGCACGGCCACCAAGGAGAAGGCCAAGGCCGCGACGCTGTGGAACGCCATCGCCAAGAAGTACGGCCTGACCGAACGCCAGCCGACCCAGCTCTGAGCCGGCCCGCCCGGGCGCCCGTCCCGCCGGACGGCCCCCGGGCCCCCAGGCTCTCCCTCAGGCCACGTCCGCGTTCTGCAGGGTGCGGGTGGTGTCCACGGCGCCGTCGCGGGCCGAGACCAGGCGGCCCTCCCGTACGACCTGGAGGGTGACGTCGGCGTTGATCAGGCGGGGGAAACCGACCGAGGCCAGCTTGTCGGCGAACGTCCACCGGAGGCCGGGCGTGAGACCGCCCGTGCCGATCTCCGGGCCGTCGTCGAGGGCCCGGCGGACGGTGTCGGCGCTCACCTCGCCGTCGCCGAGCGACTCGACGACCTGCTTGAGCACGGTGTACGCGATCCAGGTCGTCTGCACCCCGGCGTCGGCCGCGTCGACGTCGTTGTCCCCGAACGCCTGCTCCTTGATCAGCCGCTTCAGGCCGTCCCAGGCCGGGTCGCTCACCGAGGGGTACCAGCCGGTGACGTACGCCCCTTCGTAGGGCCCGGACGCCCCGCCGCTCGCGTTGATCGTCGTCTGGTCCACGCTGCCGAGCACGGTCGCCGTCCGTACGTCGGTACGGTCCCCGCGGGCACGCCGGAAGGAGTCCATGAAGGTGCCGGTGCGGTCCCCGAGGACGGGCACCACGCACCCCGGCTCCGCCACGTTGCCGCCGCCGCGCGCCAGTGCCCGCTCGGCCTGGTCGTCGTACGCGGTGGCGTCCTCGGCCGCCCGCTGGTCGTGGGACCGCTCGTGCCCGCCCGAGGCCAGCCCCGAGTCCAGCAGCGCGGGCAGCTGGTCGCCCGCGATCGTGTCGGGGCGGACCAGCGTGACCGGCCCGCAGGAGTCGGCGAGCGCGCTGCCGAGCCCCGCGAGCAGAGCCGGCTGGCCCCCGTTGACCGGGTACGACAGCGGACTGGTGAACTCCGTGTTGGTGAGGCCGTACCCGCCGATGTACGGGATGCGGGCGCCTTCGAGGATGGGGAAGAACGAGTCGGCGTACTGGCTGTAGGAGCCCACCACGGCGACCGCGTTCTCCTTGACGGCACGGCGGGCGCACTTCGCGGCGGCCACGCTGTCGTTGTGGTCGTTGCAGGTCAGGACGTTGAGCTTGCGGCCGCCGAGGCCGCCCTGGGCGTTGATCGAGCGGGCGTACGCCTGGGCGAGCGCGGGCATGCCCGGCTTGTTGGTCGCGCCGGTGTCCTGCGGCGCCCAGGTCATGACGGTGATCGGGTCGTCCCCGGAGCCCCCCGTGGCACCGGGGACGACCCCGCAGCCGACGGCGAGTGACGCGCACGCCACCAGCGCGCCCGCGGACAGGGCGCCGGTGCGGGTGGCCCGGGAGCGGCCGCGGGGGCCGCCGGGGGGAGTGCTGCGGATGGGTCGCCTGCCGGTCATGTGCCCGCACGATTCCGTCACCCGGCCAACCGGGGAGTGACCTGCGGTCAACACGTGGTGACGCGGAGGTGAATTGCGGGCGCCGACGGGGCGCGGAAAAGAGGAACGTAGGATCGATGACCGTGCAAGGTTCGGAGAACTCTTCCCGTCGCGGCCGTCGCTCCACCACCATGGGCGGCATGCCACTCAACGACATGCCGTGGTGGCGCTGGCGCAGTCAGGTGCGCTCCGCGCTGCACATGCTCTCCGCCCCCGCCTTCCAGCACGACGTCTGGCTGGCCGGCGTCGACGGCTACGGGGACGTCACCGACGCCGTGTACCGCCTGGTGGAGGACACCTGGCTGGACCACTGGTCGGCCGAGAAGTACGTGGGCACGGTCTTCCGCGACTCGCAGGAGGCGGCGCTGGTCGACACCGCCGTGCTGCGGGTCCTGCGGATCATGCACCAGGTCGGGCCGGACGCACCGGTGACCGCGTACCTGGAGCACGCGGACTGGCCGGAGGCGGTGCGCGCGGCGCGCGACGCGCACGTACGGCTGGCCACCAGCGACGGCGAGGACCCGGAGGCGCAGCCGCGCACGCTCGAGGTGCTGCAGATCATGACCCGGTCCGCCTGACGGGACGGCACGCGGTCCGGGAGGCCGGATATGGGACCCTGTGCTGCATGAACGCGCAGTCCTCCGCCGCCGTCCCCCCGGCCGACCAGTACGTCCTCACCCTGTCCTGCCCCGACAAGCAGGGCATCGTGCACGCCGTCTCGAGCTACCTGTTCATGACCGGCTGCAACATCGAGGACAGCCAGCAGTTCGGGGACCACGACACGGGTCTGTTCTTCATGCGGGTCCACTTCTCGGCCGGCGAGCCGGTGACGGTGGACAAGCTGCGCGCCAGCTTCACCGCGATCGGTGACGCCTTCCACATGGACTGGCAGATCAACCGGGCCGACGCCAAGATGCGCATCGTGCTCATGGTGAGCAGGTTCGGTCACTGCCTGAACGACCTGCTCTTCCGCGCCCGGATCGGCGCGCTGCCCGTGGAGATCGCCGCCGTGGTGTCCAACCACACCGACTTCGCGGAGCTGGTGGGGTCCTACGACATCCCCTTCCACCACATCCCGGTGACGAAGGACACCAAGGCGGAGGCCGAGGCCCGGGTCCTGGAGATCGTGCGCGAGGAGAACGTCGAACTCGTGGTGCTGGCCCGCTACATGCAGGTCCTCTCGGACGACCTGTGCAAGGCGCTCAGCGGCCGGATCATCAACATCCACCACTCCTTCCTGCCGAGCTTCAAGGGCGCGAAGCCGTACCACCAGGCGCATGCGCGGGGAGTGAAGCTGATCGGCGCGACGGCGCACTACGTGACGGCCGACCTCGACGAGGGGCCGATCATCGAGCAGGAGGTCGAGCGGGTCGGTCACGACGTCACGCCCGACCAGTTGGTGGCGGTCGGGCGTGACGTGGAGTGCCAGGCGCTGGCGCGGGCCGTGAAGTGGCACGCGGAGCGGAGGATCCTGCTCAACGGCCGCCGGACGGTCGTCTTCGCCTAGGGCCTGTCCCACAGGCCCCGGACGATCGGCGGTCACCTCGGTCACTTCGGGTCGCTGTTGAACTTCGAGGTCGCCCAGACGTAGCCGAGCGCGGTGAGGGCGAGGCACCAGACGAGGGCGAGCCATCCGTTGTGCCCGATCTCGGTGCCGAGGAGGAGTCCGCGCAGGGTCTCGATGGCGGGCGTGAAGGGCTGGTACTCGGCGATCGGCTGGAACCAGCCCGGCATCGAGTCGATGGGGACGAAGGTGCTGGAGATCAGCGGGAGGAAGATCAGCGGCAGCGCGTTGTTGCTGGCGGCCTCGGCGTTCGGGCTGATCAGGCCCATCCCGACGGCGATCCAGGTCAGCCCCAGCGTGAAGAGCAGGAGCAGCCCGAAGGCCGCGAGCCACTCCAGGGCGGTGGCGTCCGAGGAACGGAAGCCGATGGCCAGGCCGACGGCGCCGACGAGGACCACGCTCATGATCGACTGCAGCACGCTGCCGATGACGTGCCCGACGAGTACCGAGCCGCGGTGGATGGGCATGGTCCGGAAGCGGGCGATGATGCCCTCGGTCATGTCGTTGGAGACGGAGACCGCGGTGCCGACCGTGGTGGAGCCGATGGTCATCAGGAGCAGACCCGGCACCAGGTAGGAGACGTAGTCGGAGCGGTCGCCGCCGCCGATGCCGGCGCTCATCGCGTCGCCGAAGACGTAGACGAAGAGGAGCAGCAGCATGATCGGCGTGAGTAGGAGATTGAGGGTGAGGGAGGGGTAGCGGCGGGCGTGCAGCAGGTTGCGGCGCAGCATGGTGGAGGAGTTGCGCGCGGCGAGACCGAGGGTGCTCATCGGACCGTCTCCTTCGGCTGGTGGGTCTGGGCGGGAACGGTGATGGTGAGGGCGAAGAAGACGTCGTCGAGGTCGGGGGTGTGGACGGTGAGTTCGTCGGCGTCGATGCCGGCGTCGTCGAGGCGGTCGAGGATGGTGCGCAGGTCGCGTTGGCTGCCGTTGCTGGGGATCTGGAGGGTGAGGGAGTCGTCGTCGGGGGTGCTGTCGGGCAGGGCGGTGGTGGCGTCGCGGTAGGTGGTGGGGTCGGTGAAGCGGAGTCGGACGTGGCCGCCGGGGACGATGCGTTTGAGTTGTTCGGCGGTGCCTTCGGCGGCGATCTTTCCGTCGTGGAGTACGGCGATGCGGTCGGCGAGTTCGTCGGCCTCGTCCAGGTACTGGGTGGTGAGGAAGACGGTGACGCCGCCGGTGACGAGTTCGCGGATGATCTGCCACATGGTGTGGCGGGAGCGCGGGTCCAGGCCGGTGGTGGGTTCGTCGAGGAAGATGATGCGGGGGTCGCCGACCAGGGTCATGGCGATGTCCAGGCGGCGTTTCATGCCGCCGGAGTAGGTGGAGGCGGGCTGGTGGGCGGCCTCGGTGAGGTCGAAGCGCTCCAGCAGTTCGGCGGCGACCCGCCGGCCCTCGCGCCGGGGGAGCAGGTGCAGGTCCGCCATGAGGAGCATGTTCTCCTCGCCGGTGATCAGACCGTCCACGGCGGAGAACTGACCGGTGACCCCGATCGCGCCGCGCACGGCCTGCGGGTCGGCGGCGAGGTCGTGGCCCGCCGACGCGGATGTCACCGGCGTCGGCGGTCACGAGGGTGGAGAGGATCTTGACGGCGGTGGTCTTGCCGGCGCCGTTCGGGCCGAGCAGGGAGAAGACCGTTCCTTCGGGGACGGCCAGGTCGATGCCGTCGAGGACGGTCTTGTCGCCGTAGGACTTGCGCAGTCCGTTCGCGGTGATGGCCAGGCTGGTCATGACTGCTGCTCCTCAGAGGCTGCGGGCGGTGATGTCGCCGTGGGCCGTGGTCGCGTGGAAGGTCAGGTCCGGGGTGCCGTCGGTGTTCCTGAGCGCGTTGTGGACGCGGCCGTAGGAGGTCCCGGCGTCCAGGGAGGCGGAGACCCCGGCGGCGGCGCCCACCGAGAGGTCGCCGGACCCGGTGCGCAGCACGACCTCGCCGCTGACGGCCTCGGCGATCCGGATGTCGCCCTTCTCGGTGCGGATGTCGCCGGGGCCGTCCAGACGGCCGACCGAGATGTCACCGGCGGCGGTGGTGAGGCGGACGCTCGCGGCCTCGTCGAGCTTGACCGGGCCCTGCGCGCCCTCGAAGCCGACGTCACCGAGCCGTCCGACGCCCCGGAACTCGGCGGCTGCCGCCTTGGCCTCGACGCGGGACCCGGCGGGCAGCCGGACCGTCACCTCGACGGCGCCGGAGGCGCCCATGAACTGGTGCTTCACCGGGGTCTCGATCCGCAGGACGCCGTCGCCGTACTCGACCCTGGTCTCCTCGGCCACCTTCACGTCACGCCCCTTCGAGGCGTCCGCGGGCAGGACCTCGACCGTGGTGTCGGTCCGGTCGGCGGCGATGAACCGGATGCGGCCCGCAGGGACGTCGAGGAGAGCGGAGATCGGGGCGGGGGTGTCGAAGGTCTGCATGGTGGTCTCCCGTGTTCGTTGCCGTCGTTCTTTCTGACATGAGAAACGCTACGTTGCGTTCAAGAATGTCTCAACACACTTGTTGCGATGAACTATTAACTGCGCAGTTCAGAAGCGCTATTTCGTTGCAACGGTTTGCGAAGTAACGCAACGTCAGCCCAGTTGTCGTTGCAATGAAGTGAGAGTGAACGCTATAGTCGGGAGCGTCAGGGGACGCGAAGGAGATCACGATGCCGGGCGGCAGGCTCACTCAGCAGGAACGTCAGCAGATCGCGCTGGGGCTGGCCGACGGCCTCGCCTACGCGGAGATGGCCAGGCGCCTCGACCGCCCCACCTCGACGATCACGCGTGAGGTGATGCGCAACGGCGGCCCCACCGCGTACCGTGCGGACCTCGCCCACCGGGCCACCGAGCGCCGCGCCCACCGGCGCAGGCAGGCGGCTCCCCGGGGGCCGCAGGCGCTCGCACCGGCCCACGGGCGGGACGCCGAAGCCGTGCGCGAGTACGAGGAGACGCTGACCACCGTCTTCATACAGCAGGGCACGCCGAAGATGATGGCCCGGGTGATGGCGTGCCTCTGTCTCAGCGACACCGGCAGCCTCACCGCGTCCGAACTCGTCCGGCACCTCCAGGTCAGCCCGGCGTCCGTCTCCAAGGCGGTCGCGTTCCTCGACGAGCAGGGCCTGATCCGCCGGGAACGCGACGCGTCGCGCCGCGAGCGCTACGTCATCGACGACGACGTCTGGTACCAGTCCATGGTCGCCAGCGCCCGCGGCACCCTTCTGGTGGCCGAAACCGCACGTCAGGGCGTCGGCGTGCTGGGCTCCGGCACCCCGGCGGCCGAGCGCCTGGAGAGCATCGCCCGCTTCCTCGACTTCATCTCCGAGAGCATCATCCGGGCCGCGGACCAGGCCCGCGAGGTCCTCCACACGACGCCCGCCGCGCCCCCGGAGGGCGACGCTACATCCGGCTCAGACCGGCCGCCGCGAACAGGACGTCCCTGATCGCCTCCCGGTCCCCGACCTGACCCGCCGCCGCCTCCGCCGGAGGCACATGACCCGCCGCCAGTCGGCAGAACTCCACACCGTCCAGGGCGACATGCGCCACCTCGTGGTCGGCCGAGCCCACCGCGCCGGGGGAGTCCAGCGGGATGAGCCACTCGCCGCCGCCCGAGCCCTCGATCTCCAGCCGCAGGCTGCGCCCCGGCTCACCCGCGGCGACCAGGTGCGGACCGCCGCCGGGCGTGGCCAGACCGGCCCGGCGACGGGCCGCGAGGGCGCCCGGCAGCATCCGGGCGGCGAGGTCGATCATGCCGTTGAGATGGCGCGCGGACGGCGGCTCGTACGGATAGTCCACGGCCTCGGCGATGTCCTCCGCGTGCACCCAGCACTCGAACGCCCGGTCCAGCATCGCGTCCCGCAACGGCAGCTCGAAGTCGCCGTACGAGACCGGCATCCCGCCCGCGTCGCCGGTGAACGCCACCGTCCGGACGATGCTGTGGCTCTGCTCGCGCCAGGGCGCCCGCACCGCGCGGGTGGGCGGGTAGTGCGAGGCCCGCCAGTACGCCTCCGTGCGGGCGGCCGGTGCGTGGCTGGGCGCGGTGATGTCGCCCAGCGGGTCGTCGAGGCCCAGGCCGACCGCGACCGTGCCGTCGACCGTCAGCAGGTGCGCGATGACCCCGGCGACGGTGGTACGGCGGCTCGCGGCGCCGTCGTCCTCGAACCAGCGCAGCCGGACCGGGGCGTGCCACTCGGCGTCCCCGAAGTCCTGGAGCAACGCGTCGAGGCGCGCGGTCTCCGCGTCGTAGGAGGCGGCCCACCCGGGCACCGGGATACGGGGCGGACGCCGCTCCAGGCAGCCCTCCAGGACCCGGGTGCGCAGAGCGGGGTCCAGGTCGAGGCTCTCCGGCCGCTGGAGCAGCGTGACGGCCTCGCGCAGACGCAGCGCCTCGTCGGCGCAGCTGTCGCACTCCCCGAGGTGCTCCTCGACGGCCGCCGCCTCCTGCGCCGAGCAGGCGGCCAGCGCCCACGCGCCGAGCAGCGAGGTCAGCACCTGGTGCTCCAGTGCGACCGGTGCCGCCTCGGGCAGTGCCCGCCCGCCGTCCTCGACGGAGGCACGGGGCAGCGGTATGCGCGCCCCGGTGCCGGTGCCCCCGGCATCGTCCTCGCCGTTCTCGCCGTTCCCGTCGTACGCCTTCATGCCGCACCCCCGTACCCGGGCGGAGCGCCGGGTGGGTGCGGGGCGGTGCCGGCGTCGCGGGCGGTGGACAGGAGCTGGAGGCCCAGGCGGAGGCGGCGGCGCGCCTCGTCCTCCGTGACACCGAGGTCGGCGGCGGTCTGGCGGTAGTCGCGGCGCTGGAAATAGGCCAGCTCCAGCGCGGCGCGCAGGGGAGCCGGCATGGACTGGACGATGTAGTCGGCGCGGGCGGCGACCGAGGCGTGCCGCACCTTGGTCTCCAGCTCCTCCGCGGTACCGGAACCGCCCCGCACGAGGGCCGCGGTCTCGGTGGCGCGCAGCCGCTGGACGGCGAAACGGTGGGTGAGGGTGGCGATCCAGGTCCGCAGCGGGCCCTGCCGGGGGTCGTAGGCGTCGGGGTGCTCCCAGACGTGCGCGAAGACGTCGCGCGTGAGGTGGTCGGCGGCCCGCTCGTCGTCGAGTACGCGGTGCGCCAGGCCGTGCACCAGCGAGGCGAACCGGTCGTACAGCTCGCCCAGGGCGGCGGCCTCCCCGCGCGCGAGCCGCTGCTGCATCTTGCGGTCCCAGCGCTGCGGCACGTCCCTCTTCGCCATGCGGTCCCTCCACCCCCTCCTCGGTCCCAGCCTGCGGCCACCCGCTCCCCGAATGTAGTCGGCACGTCCGACCGCGCACGCCCCTTTGTTCCAATGTGCGCCCCCGGACGGCCGGAGGTGATATGCGCCTCCACTACCCTCTATCGTGCGACCAAACTCGATCGAACAGGATCGAAACCGTCTGAAACGAGCCACTTCCGACCGGCCACCGTTTCCGCCGCGGCGTTTGCGGGAACGGCCGGTGGGCAGGCGCGCCGCCAAGAAGCGTAGGCACGGCTTCCGTTTCGGGTGAATTCCGAAGGTTCCAGACGTTCCGGCGAAGGAAGGGCATGGTGGTGACGTTCAACGTGACCGGCGGTGAGCGGGGCCAGTGGGCCGTGCTCCAGGTGTCGGGCGAACTGGACCTGGTGACGTCACCGGTGCTGCGGCAGCGCGTGCACGACGAGGTGGCGGAGGGGCGGCACAGCCTCGTCCTGGACCTCTCCGACGTCCTGTTCTGCGATTCCAGCGGGGTCGGCGTCCTCATCGCGTCCCGGCGGCTCATCCGCTCATGCCAGGGCAGGCTGCGCCTGATACTGCCCGCCCAGGGCGCCGTCGACGGCTCCCACGTCAACCGGGTCCTCGGCGCGCTGGGAGTGCGCCGGCTCTTCGACTGCCACCCCGACCTCGCCTCGGCGACCGGGGACGAGTCGCGGCCTCTTTCCGCGTAGGCCGCGTCCGGCGTCGTACGCTCCGGGCGAGACGTACCCCGAACACCGACGTGAGGCGGCCGGAGAGACCATGGTCAACAGCGAGTACGAGCGCAGGATCGCCGCGCGGTTCACCACCTTCGACCAGGACGGCAACGGCCACATCGACCGTTCCGACTTCAGCGGGGCGGCCAAGGCCCTGCTCGCCGAGTTCGGCGTCGCCGCCCGCTCAGACAAGGGCCAGGCCCTGTACGGCGGTGCCGAGGCGCTCTGGCAGGGCCTGGCCGGCATCGCCGACCGGGACGGCGACCAGCGCATCACCCGCGAGGAGTTCGTCACCGGGGCGGTCAAGCGGCTGCGGGACAAGCCCGACCGGTTCGCCGAGATCGCCCGCCCCTTCCTGCACGCCGCCCTCGACGTCGCCGACACCGACGGTGACGGAGCGGCCACCGTCGCGGACACCGCGCGGGCGCTGACCGCGTTCGGCGTGCCCGAGGACCTCGCCCGGCAGGTCGCCGCCGCGCTCGACACGGACGGCGACGGCAAGGTGGGGGAGGCGGAGATCGTCCCGGCCTTCGCCCGCTACTTCACGGTGCCCGAGTAGCACGTACCGGGCAGCCGCGTCCGGAGCAGCCGCGTCCGGAGCAGCCGCGTCCGGAGCAGCCGCGTACCGGGGCAGTGCCTACCGGAGCTGCGCATACCGCGGCGGTGCCCGCCCGGGTGTCGCCGATCGTGGCAATACGGCATCACAGAGCGTTGATACCGGGTTGTGTCCGCCGAGTCGCCCGTTACGGCCCGGAGTCGGTGCCCCGCTCCGGTACCTTGTGTGGGATGCGAGTGGTCCCGAGCGCCAGCCGTGCCGGAGTTGCCCCTGGGGCGGCTCCGGAACCGGCGGTGTGCGCCTTGCCCCGCAGGGCGGAACGGCCGTCGGCCGCCGCCTGTTCGACTCCTCGGAACGCGCGTCGCACAGTATGCCGCACGCGTACTCCTTCGCGCTGGAATATGCCCGAAGCGCTTGTTGCCGTGACTGTACGTCAACCATGCTGTCCCACAAGGGATTCACGTTCCGTGAACCCTGCCCAGGCCGTTGTTCTGGCCATGCTGGAAATGGCTACGATCGTGGCCCTCATGAGGCGCGAGCCTTGGTGTCCGCCGGTTCGGATGGTGTGAGCGGTGCAGGTGCTTCAAGTGCAGCTGGAGGTCCGTCCAGACCCCTCGGAAGTGGGGCGTGCCCGGCGTTGGGCGCGTTCGCGGCTCGCCGGATCGGGGATACGGGCCGACGAACCACTCGCCGAGACGCTGGTGCTGCTCGTCTCCGAACTCGTCACCAACGCCGTGGTGCACACCGGGCGTTCGGCGGTGCTGCGGCTGGTGCTGCCGGGCGCGGTGACCGAGGAGACGGAGGAGGCCACCGTCCGCCTCGAGGTGGACGACGCCAGCGACCGGGCCCCCGTGCCCCGTTGTGCGGGCGGCGAGTCGACGGGCGGCCGGGGCCTCGCCCTCGTGGACGGCCTCGCCGACCGCTGGGGCTGGAGCCGGGAGGGCACCGGCAAGCGCATCTGGTGCGAACTGGACCGGCGCGCCGCGGGCGAGGAGGCCCCGCCCGTCTGCGGGAGCGGCGGCGGCGCGGTGGCGTACGAGGGATTCGCGTACGAAGTGGTGTGACGGCCGTGCGCCGGGGTGTGCTTCCGTGCGCGTCCCCGGCGAAGCGGGACACATGAGGAAAACTCCCCCGCCGGTTGACGGATCGTGACCGTTTCCTCACGCTTGTAGGCACGATTCGCCGCGAGGGGACGACGAGGGCCCGGTGACGGGGCCCTCGACGAGCGTGGGTCGTGTCGGCGGCGGTTCCCTCGGGGGCGACGGGAGCCGGGCGGGAGCGCCGGAGTCGGGTGGCGGCGCGCGATGCCGTGCTCGGGGCGGACAACGCCGCGCCGCCGGCCGACGAGACCCGGGACGGATCCCGCTCGTTCTCCGCTCATTCTCCACAGGCTGTGGACAACTCCGCGCGGAAGGTCCGCCGGTACCCGGTCGGCGTGACCCCGAGCGCCGCCTGAAGATGCTGCCGCATTGACTGGGCCGTGCCGAATCCCGCGTCCTGGGCGACCTGGTCGACCGACAGCGCGGTGGATTCCAGCAGGTGCCGGGCCCGTTCGACGCGCTGCCGGGTGAGCCACTGGCCCGGGCTGACGCCGACCTCCTCGCGGAAACGGCGGGTGAAGGTGCGTACCGACATCGACTCCTGGGCGGCCATGTCCCGCAGCTGGATCGGCTCGTGCAGACGGCCGAGCGCCCACGCGCGGGCCGCCGTCGTGGACGACTGCTGCGGATCGGGCACCGGCCGCTCGATGTACTGGGCCTGCCCGCCGTCCCGGTGCGGCGGTACGACGGTGCGGCGGGCCACCTCGTTGGCGACGGCGGTGCCGTGGTCCCGGCGCACGATGTGCACGCAGAGGTCGATCCCGGCCGCGACCCCGGCCGAGGTGAGCACGTCGCCGTCGTCGACGAACAGCACGTCGGCGTCCACCCGCACCTTCGGGAACAGCCGCTGGAAGTGCTCGGCGGAGGCCCAGTGCGTGGTCGCCGGGCGGCCGTCCAGAAACCCCGCCGCGGCCAGGACGAACCCGCCCGTGCAGATCGCGACGAGCCGGGTGCCGGGCCGCACGTGGACCAGCGCGGCGCTCAGCTCCCCGGTCAGCACGCCCTCCTCGTAGACCGGGCCCAGCTCGTAGGAGGCGGGGACGACGACCGTGTCCGCGGTGGCCAGCGCCTCGGGGCCGTTCTCGACCATGATCGCGAAATCGGCGTCCGTGGCGACCGGGCCCGGCGGCCGGACCGAGCAGGTGACGACCTCGTACAGCGGGCGCCGGTGCTCGTCCCGGGCGAGGCCGAAGATGCGCGACGCGATGCCCAGCTCGAAGGGGAGCAGGCCGTCGAGCGCGAGGACGACGACACGGTGCGGACGGCCGGGGGCGCCGGGGGTGCTGGGGGAATCGGGGGCCATGGCCCGATCCTAGCGAATGGTGTCCTTCGGGCCACTCGCCCGAGCGGGACCCGCTGCGGAGACTCATGACGTGACCCAGACAACCGACGCCGACGCCTCCGCAGCCCCAGCCGCATCCGCATCCGAGCAACAGCCGGAGCCCACCCGGCCGGGCCGCCGCACCCGGGCGCACCGCGCTTGGTGGGTCGCCGCCGTCACCTTCGTGACGATCATCGGGGCCGCCGCCTTCCGCTCCCTGCCCGGCATCCTCATCGACCCGCTCCACCAGGAGTTCGGCTGGTCGCGTGGCACGATCGGGGCCGCCGTCTCCGTCAACCTCGCGCTCTACGGGCTGACCGCGCCGTTCGCCGCCGCGCTGATGGACCGCTTCGGCATCCGGCGGGTGGTCGCCGTCGCCCTGATGGTGATCGCCCTCGGCTCGGGCCTGACCGTGTGGATGGACTCCGCCTGGCAGCTCATCCTGTGCTGGGGCCTGCTGGTCGGCCTCGGCTCCGGCTCGATGGCCCTGGCCTTCGCCGCCACCGTCACCAACCGCTGGTTCACCGAGCGGCGCGGCCTGGTCACCGGCGTCCTCACCGCCGCGTCCGCCTCCGGGCAGCTGATCTTCCTGCCGCTGCTGTCCTGGATCGTCGAGACGTACGACTGGCGTCCGGCGGCCGTCACCGTCGCGCTGGCCGCCCTGGCCGTCGTCCCCTTCGTCTGGCTCCTCCTGCACGACCACCCGGCCGACGTCGGCCAGAAGCCGTACGGCGCCGAGGAGTTCGTACCCAAGCCCGCCCCCGTGCCCGGCGCCGCCCGCCGTGCCCTGACGGTCCTGTCCTCCGCCGTGCGCACCGGACCGTTCTGGCTGCTGGCCGGTACCTTCGCGATCTGCGGCGCCTCCACCAACGGCCTGATCCAGACCCACTTCGTGCCCGCCGCCCACGACCACGGCATGCCGATCACCGCCGCGGCCTCGCTGCTCGCCGTCATCGGCGTGTTCGACGTGGTCGGCACGATCGCCTCCGGCTGGTTCACCGACCGCTTCGAGCCGCGCCGCCTGCTCGCCGTGTACTACGCCCTGCGCGGCGTCTCCCTGCTCTTCCTCCCCATGCTGCTCGCGCCGAGCGTCCACCCGCCGATGATCTTCTTCATCGTCTTCTACGGCCTCGACTGGGTCGCCACCGTCCCGCCCACCCTCGCCCTGTGCCGCGAGCACTACGGCGAGGACAGCGCGATCGTCTTCGGCTGGGTGCTGGCCTCCCACCAGGTGGGCGCCGCCCTCGTCGCCTTCCTCGGCGGCATGGCCCGCGACAGCTTCGGCTCCTACGACGTGGTCTGGATCGCCTCCGGCGCGTTGTGCGCGGCGGCGGCGCTGATGGCACTGGTGATCCGGCGGCGGCCGGTTCCGGTGGCCGCGGTGGTCTGAGCGGGCCGTAGGGTGCGGGGATGGGGCGGGGAAGGGTGGGGGAGCCCGGCGGTCGTCAGCGGCCTGCCCGGCAGAACGACGACTGGAACCGGGCGATCGCGCTGTGCGCGGGGCAGGCGCCGCTGGTGTGGCTGGCGTGGTGGTTCACCATGGAGGCGGGCCGGGACGACTACGACTACGACTACGACTACGGCGGCGGCTTCCTGGGCTTCCTGGGCTTGCTCTGCGTGCCGTTGCTCCTGCCGTTTGTCGGCCTCCTCCACGCGGCCGTGCAGATCGCACCCGCCGCCGCCCTGGCCCGCCTGCGGCCCCGCACCTCACCCGGCCCCGAGTGGGTCTGGCACCTGGCCGGGTCCGTACTGATCGGCGCCGGCTGGTCGCTGCTGGGACGCGTGCTGTGGGGGTGGCCGGTCGGCGACACCCTCCCCTGGTTCGCCGGGGTCGGCGTCCTGCCGGTGCTGATCCTCCGCTCACTGCGCGGACGACCGTGGGGAGGATGCGGCGTCTGGCTCGGTTCGGCGGGCGCGAGCGTCGTCCTCCTCGTGGTGTGCGGCCTGTCGGCGGCCGCCCTGGCCGACGACTACGAGCCGCCCGCGCTCTCCGACGGGCAGCTCGCCGGGGAGTGGCGCGGAGACCACGGGGCCGTACTGCGGCTGACCTCGGGCGGCCGGGCCGAGCTGACCAGGGTCCCGGCCGAGGCCGACTTCGGAACTGACGGGGACTACACCACGTGCAGTGGCACCGGCACCTGGACGCGCGGCGTGAAGGGCGACCGTGACGGCGTCCTCGTGCGCCTCGACGGCGAGTGCGGCGAGCAGACGCTCTGGACGATCGGCGGCACCGAGCGCGAACCCGAGCTGTCCGCGCTGTTCGGCGACCCGGACGCCGGTGACCTGCAGATCCTCACCCAGGACTAGGGCCTGTCCGGCGGATCATGCCGCAGACGCGGGGTCTGGCACGCCCATCTGCCGCGTTGTCGTCACTCTCCCCCACTCTCGGCTTCTCCCCCACGCTCGACTGCGCTCGCGCGGGGGACCCCCATGAGCGGGAGGGGCCCCCACCGCTCCGCGTCGACTCCCTCCTCCGCCTTGCAGCTGCACGCACCAGACCCCGCTCACCAGCGCCGACGAGGCACCGCGTCTTTCCTGCGACCTGATCCGCCGGACAGGCCCTAGCCCGGCAGCCGCGACACCCGCCCCGCCCCCCTTTTCGCGCTCTTCGCGACCGCCCCGGCGATCCGCTCCGCGTCGGTCGCCAGCTCGCGGAGCATGCCGCTGATGGGGTTGGTGAAGCCGGTGAAGTACAGGCCGGGCGCGGCGGCCGGGGTGCGGCCCCCGTGGGCGACCGGTCGTCCGGTGCCGTCGAGGACGCCGAGGTGTCCGACCAGCCCCTCCAGGCCCCGCCGGTACCCCGTGGCCGCGATCACCGCGTCCGGGGCGATGCGGGTGCCGTCGGCCAGCAGCACCTTGCCGTCCTCGAAGCCGTCCATCGCGGCGACGACCTCCACCCGGCCGGAGCGCACCGCGTCGATCAGGCCCACGTCCTGCACCGGGATGGCACCCTCGGCCACCCGGCTGTAGAGCCCGGTGTCGGGACGCGGCAGCCCCTGCGCCGACAGGTCGGGCACGCTGATCCGCGCCAGCGGGCGGGCCAGCCGGTCCACCAGGGCGACCGGCAGCCGCCGGCACAGCACACCGGTGTACTGGGCGGCCCACCCGGCGGTCGAGCGCCGGACGATGTGCGGCGCCGTGCGCACCGCGAGCCGCACCCGGGCGGCCCCGCCCTCCACCAGGTCCACGGCGATCTCGGCGCCGGTGTTGCCCACCCCGACCACCAGGACGTCCCGGCCGGCGTACGGGGCCGGGGCGCGGTAGTCGGCGGCGTGCCGGAACTCGCCGGTGTAGGTGTCCCGGCCGGGCCAGTCCGGGACGCGCGGGGTGTGGTTGTAGCCGGTGGCGACCACCACCGCGGCGCCGGTCAGCTCCCGGCCCCCGGCGGCGTGCAGCAGCCAGCCGGTCCCGTCGGGCGCGCGCTCGACGCGGTAGACCTCGACGCCGGTGACGATCTCCAACTGGTGGTACTCGGCGTACTTCTCCAGGTACCGCACCACGTCGTCCCGGGCCACCCACCGTCCGAAACGGCGCGGGATCGGCAGGCCGGGCAGCGCCGACAGGCGGCGGGTGGTGTGCAGCCGCAGCCGGTCGTAGTGGCCCCGCCACGAGGAACCGACGTGGTCGGCCCGCTCCAGGACCACGGCCCGCAATCCGCGGGCGCGCAGCGCGTGGGCGACGGCGAGACCGCCGGGACCGGCGCCTATGACGTACACGGGACGGTCCGCGGGGTGGGCGGGCCGCTGCGGATCAGCGGACACTGTGGAGTCGGCCATGCGGCGAGCGTAATCGCGCCCCCGGTTGATGGGTCTCGGTCAAGACCGGAATCGGTTGCGGATCGGTCACGACCGGGACGGGTCGGCTTGAATGGCCGGATGGCCCACACACCGATGTACACCCTCGACCCCGCCCTCCTCTCCCGTACCGAACCGCGTGGACACGGCCTGCGCCTGGGCGCCTGGGACGCCGCCTCGGACGCCGACGCCCAGACGTGGCTGCGCGGCCACCTGGACCCCGACTTCCAGCGCTGGAACACGCCGCTCAAGCGGTGGACCGACCTCGCCGGGGCCCGCGAGTCGCTGCGCGGGCGGGCGCGGGACGCGGCGGACGGCAGGTCGGCGTCGTTCCGGATCGCCGACGACGGGAGCGGTACGACGCTGGGGCACATCGGCCTCGGCGAGATCAGCAGGCAGCTGAGGACGGCCCGGGTCGGCTACTGGGTGCTCCCCGAGGCCCGGGGCCGGGGCGTCGCCACCCGGGCGCTGCTCCTCGCCTCGCGCTGGGCCTACGCCGAACTCGGCCTGCACCGCCTGGAACTGGGCCACGCCGTGGGCCACGACGCCTCCTGCCGGGTCGCCGAACGGAGCGGCTACGTCGCCGAGGGAACCCTGCGCGAGGCGATGTTCGAGGCCGGCCGGCACGACGCGTTCCGGGACGTGCACCTGCACGCCCGGCTGGCGACGGACGAGGAGCCGACGCCGCCCGGCGTCCGGTGAGCACGGCACACGGAGTACGGCTCACGGCCACAGCAACCGCCGGTCCCAGCCCTCCTCCTGCGTCCGCCGGTAGGCCAGCCGGACATGGCGCCGGCGGGCCTCGCCCTGGAAGAACTCCACCTCGTCGGGGCGCAGCCGGTACAGCGTCCAGGACGGGACCGGGGCGTCCGGTTCCCGCTCGGCCCGCTCCCAGGCCGCCCCGGAGGCGCGGGCCAGTTCGTCCGCCGAGCCCAGCTCCGCGCTCTGCCGGCCGGTCAGCGCGGCGGCCAGTGCGCCGGTCGACCGCGCGTGCAGATCGGCCCGCGCCTGCTCGGCCGGGGCGAGGGAGACCGGTCCGCGCAGCCGCACCTGGCGGCCCAGCACCGGCCAGTAGAAGACGAGCGCGGCGTACGGGCGGGCGGCGAGCTGGCGGCCCTTGCGGCTGTCGGCGTGGGTGGCGAAGGCCCAGCCGGCCGCGTCCGCGCCGTGCAGCATCACGATGCGCGCGTCCGGCAGGCCCTCGGCGTCCGCCGTCGCCAGCGACACCGTGTGCGGCTCGCGTTCCCCGGCCGCGACCGCCTCGGCGAACCACCTGGCGAACAGCTCCAGCGGGTCGCCGGGCGCGCCGGCCGGGTCGAGGGGCGGCAGTTCGGTGACCGCGGGGTCCCACACCCGCAGCGACCTCAGCAGCTCGTGCAGATCGGTTCCCATGCCTGCCCGGGGCTCACACGGAGCCGAGGTCGGAGGAGACCCAGCGTTCGGGGCGCATCCGGACGACGACCTGCTCACCGTGGTTGGCCGAGGCGAAGGCGACGTAACCGTCGACCTTCTCCGCCGGGAGATAGCGCGCGGACATCTCCCGCAGGTGCTCCTCGGTCGCGGTGGCGGTCTCGACGACCGGCCCCTCCACCGACACATAGCGAATGGTGGGCTCCAGCCGGTCGACCATCAGTGAGAACCGGCCCGCCTTGCTGATCAGCCGGTTCTTGCGGCTGTCGAGGCCCGTGATGATCCACACCTCGCCGCCGGGCTCGTACTGGTACCAGATCGGCACGGTCAGCGGGGCGCGGCCCGCCCCCGCGTCGACCGCGAGCGCGGCGATGTGCGGCTCGGCCAGGAACGTCTCACGCTCTTCGCGGGTCAGGGCCACGGCAATCTCCTCCAGCGGATGCGGATACGGATGCGTGCGGGTACGGATGCCGGACACAACGTCGGCCGGGCGGGCGGCTGTTCCCCGGCCGGGGACGTCACGGGTGCCGAACTTCGAGGCGCTGGACGTCGTGCCGGTGCGGCCGCGGGGCCGGGGCACGGTCGCCGAGTTCGAGCGGTCGGCCGACGGGGGCGAAAGGCTGGAGGTGCGGAGGTGCGGAGGTGCGGAGGTGCGACGGGCGGCGACGCGGCGCAGATGACAGGCTGCCGCGCGGCGTACTACTTGGCGGGCTTCTTTCCGGTGATGCCGAGATACGTCAACAGGGCGAGATGAGGCTTGAGTTCAGCCTGTTTCACACCCCACGAGGAGAAGCCCTTCTGGTGCGAGGCGGCGGCCGCGAGCATGACGACCAGTGATCCGGCGATCGCCGCGGGGTTCACGTCCTTGTCGACCTTGCCCTTTGCCTGGAGATCGGCGACGGAATCCGTGAGGGGTGAATTCACCGAGTTAAGGATCTTCATGCGGATTTTGGCGAATCGCTTGTCGCCCTCCGCCGCGCCGAGATCCACCACGCGCAGAATGGCGTCGTTCTTCCGCCAGAACTCCAGGAATCCGTCGACGAGTTCCTGTGCCGTCTGCCAGCCGGCCTTGCCGACCCACGAGCGGCCCGCCGTCAGCTCGGCCAGCGAGGAACTCTCGGCGGCCATGCGCTCGGCGATCTCCAGTACGGCGCCCTCGACGTCCGGGAAGTACTGGTAGAAGGTCGCGGGCGACGTGCCCGCCTTGCGGGCGACATCGATGACTTTGACATCGCGATAGGGGGAGGAGCTGAGCATTTCGCTGAGGCAGTCGAGCAGTTTCTGCCTGGTCGCCTGCCCACGCCGACCGGCCACGCGGCCGTCGACGGTACGCACTTGTCCTGTCATGCCGTCAGCTTACCGACGGGTGATCCGAGCGCGATTCGGCCGACTGCAAATGGGGTGCGGGACGGGAAAGTGACTGGTGTGCCTGGTCTGCGCGGTGCGCGTGACGCGGTTACTTTGACGGCATGGCCGAAAACGGGGCATTCGAGAAGAGGCGGGAGGGCGTCCCCTGCTGGGTGGACGCCCAGCTCTCCGACGTGGAGGCGGGCAGGCGTTTCTACGGCGAGCTGTTCGGCTGGACCTTCCAGGAGGAAGAGGAGGGGGAGCCCGAGGAGAGCCCCTACCGGGCGGCGGGGGAGTCCGTACGGGCGTGCCTGGACGGGGAGCCGGTCGCCGGGCTGGTCCGCAAGACGGACGGCCGGATGCCCACCGTGTGGTCCGTGTACTTCCACACCCCGGACGCCGCCGCCCTCACCGCGCGGATCCGGGCGGGCGGCGGTCAGGTCGTCACCCCGCCCCACCCGCTCGGCGACCTGGGCACCGCCGCCCTCGCCGCCGACCCCGACGGTGCGGTCTTCGGGCTCTGGCAGCCGGGCCGCCGTACGGGCTTCGGGCGCCGGCGCGAGCCCGGCACGTTCGCCTGGGCCGAGCTGTACACCCGGGACACCGAGGCCGCCAACGCCTTCTACGGCGACCTGTTCCACGAGGCGCTCTTCGGCCCGGACGCGTCCCCCGACTTCGGCCGCGCCCGGGTCTCCGACGTCTTCCCCGCCGAGATGCCGCCGCACTTCCTCGTCCACTTCCTGGTCGAGGACGTGGACGCCGGGGTCGCGGCGGTGGCCCGGCTCGGCGGACGGGTGCGGGTGCCGCCCTTCGGGACGTCGTACGGGCGGGTGGCCGTGGTCTCGGACGACCAGGGGGCGTCGTTCGCGCTGCTGCGACGCTGAACGGCGGGTTCTTTGCCCGGAATCAGGCAAGACACCCCGATTGTCGCCAGGTTCGCCACCAGCGCCTCGGACAGGAAGAATCGGGGTGCGTGGCGCCACGGAGGTGCGGTGGTGAGACGCTGCACTTCGGTCGCGTACATATGTGGGTGGCGCGGCCCGTACGGGGAGGTGGCAGGCAAGTGGTGGATCAGCTGACGCAGCACGATCCGCGGCGGATCGGGCCGTTCGAGGTGCTGGGGCGGCTCGGCGCCGGCGGCATGGGGCTGGTCTATCTCGCGCGCTCGGCGTCCGGGCGGCGCGTGGCGATCAAGACGGTGCGCACGGAACTGGCGGAGGACCAGCTGTTCCGCGTCCGCTTCACCCGCGAGGTGGAGGCGGCCCGCGCGGTCTCGGGCTTCTACACGGCTGCCGTGGTCGACGCCGACCCGCGCGCGGCCGTGCCGTGGCTGGCCACGGCCTACGTACCCGCCCCCTCCCTCGAGGAGATAGTGAACGAGTGCGGGCCGATGCCGGCCCAGGCGGTGCGCTGGCTGGCGGCCGGCGTCGCGGAGGCGCTCCAGTCGATCCACGGCGCGGGCCTGGTCCACCGCGACCTGAAGCCCTCCAACGTCCTCGTCGTCGAGGACGGCCCCCGCGTGATCGACTTCGGTATCGCGTCCGGCGTTTCGAACACCCGTCTGACCATGACGAACGTGGCCGTCGGCACCCCCGCCTACATGTCCCCGGAGCAGGCGAAGGACTCCCGCAGCGTCACCGGCGCCAGCGACGTGTTCTCGCTCGGCTCGATGCTGGTCTTCGCCGCCACCGGACACCCTCCCTTCCACGGCGCCAACCCGGTCGAGACGGTCTTCATGCTGCTGCGCGAGGGCCCCGACCTGGAGGGCCTGCCCGACGAGCTGCGCCCGCTCATCGAGTCCCTGATGCAGATGGAGGCCACCGGCCGCCCCAACCCCGCCGACCTCCAGGCCCAGCTCGCCCCGCACCTCTTCGGCTCCGGCTCCGACGACAGCGGTACGGCGTCGGCGTGGCTGCCGGAACGGGCCGTGAGCCTGATCGAGGGACGCCGGGGCGGCCGCCCCGCCGTCAAGCCCGCCACCACGGCCGGCGGCCGCGGCCACGGCCCGTCCGGCGCCCGCGCCCCGGTCCACGCGCCCCCGCTGCCGCCCCCGCCCGCACACGACCCCGTCGTACCGGCGCCGCCCGCGCACGTCCCGGCGGTGCCCGCTCCGGCCGGCGCCCCCGACGGCGGACCGGTCCGGCTGCCGGGCGCGGCGGTGCCCATCGGGCCCGGCCCGCGCGTCGCCGACATGCGCGCCGCCGCCGTCGCCGCACCCCCGCCGGAGTCCGCCCTCGCCGCGTCCTGGTCCCGACCGCGCCCCGGCGTCAACGGCGCCGAGCCCGCGGTACCGGCCCCGTCGTCCGTGGCGGCCCCCTCCCCGGAGGCCTCGCCGGCCGGGTGGCGCCCCTGGCGGTTCCGGATGTCCAACGACGTCTGGGGCACGCCGCGGGTCGCCGAGGACCTGGTCTACGTCACCTCCTTCGAGGTGCACGCGCTGGACGTGGCCACCGGACGCCGCCGTTTCAAGACCCGGGACGTCGCCTGGTCGATGGCGGTCGCGGACGGACGTATCCACGCCTCCGACGGGCCCACCCTCTTCGCCCTGGACGCCCGGGAGGGCGCCGACCTCTGGCGCGTGCAGACCGACGCCTGGGTGTACTCGCTCCAGGCCGACCGCGGCACCGTCCTCACCGCCACCCGCGGCGGCGGCGTCCAGGCCTGGGAGGCGTCGGCCGGGCAGAAGCTGTGGGAAGTCACCGGCGCGCAGACCGACTTCGAGTCCCCCGAGGCGGGCGCCGCGCTGCACGACGGCACGGCCTACGTCTGGCAGGACGCCCGCCTGCGCGCCCTGGACGCCCGTACCGGCGACGAGAGATGGTCGTACCCGATCGGCGACGCGGCCTCCTGCGGCGGCGTCCCGGTCCGCCTCACCCAGGCGCCCGACGGCTACGTGTACGTCGCGGCCGGCACCCGGGTCCTCGCCCTGGAGGTCGCCTCCGGCCACGTCCGCTGGCACTTCGAGGCCCCCGCGGTCTTCCTGGCCCCGCCCACCTTCGTGCCGGGCCCGGCCGTGACCGGCGGCGGCGTCTACCTGGCCGACTACCTCGGCACCGTCTACGCCCTCGACGCCACCGACGGCCGCGACCGCTGGCGCATCGCGACCGAGGCCCGCTCCTCGACCGACCCGGTGCTGGTCGCCGCCGGCCACGTCCACGTGGGCAGCGGCAAGGGCCTCTACACCCTGGACGCGGTCACCGGGACGCCCAAGTGGCGCTTCCAGGCGGGCGGCGACATCGTGGGCGCGCCCGCGGTCGCCGAGGGCCGCATCCACTTCGGCTCGTCCGACCACCTGCTCTACACGCTGAAGGCCGACGACGGCCGCCTGCGCTGGAAGCTCGCCACCGGCGGCGAGATCACCGGCTCCCCGGTCGTCCGCGACGGCATCGTGTACGCGTGCAGCAAGGACCGCTGCGTCTACGCCCTGGACGCGGAGAAGGGCACGGGGACCGCCCGTACGACGTGAGGCCGTACGACGTGAGGGCCCGTGCCCGGTCGGTGACGTGTCCGTGACATCCACGCCCTAGCGTGATCTTCATGACGACACGGGGGCGAGCACTCAGGTACACGGCGATCTCGGCACTGGTGGTCCTCAGCCTGACCGGCTTCTCGACCGGCCGCCACGGCCACGGGAGTGACGGGTCGGGCGGGGGTTGCAGCAGCTCCGGCCAGGACCACGACGGCTCGTCGTCCACCTCGGGCGGCGGCGACGCCTACAAGGACGACGACGACACCTACGGCGACGACACGGGCAGCGGCGGCGGCAGCGGCGAGGTGGAGGGCGCGGTCCTGAACCTGATCACCTGCGTCATGGTGGACCAGCCGTGGTCCACCGTCGAGGTCAGCAACCCGAACGCCGTCGAGCAGACGTTCCCGGTCACGGTCCTCTTCAAGGACGCGGACGGCACGACGATCGACGAAGGCACCGAGGAAGTCACCGTCCCCCCGGACGGCGTGAGCGCGGTCCGCGTCCCCTTCGACGGCTCCGGCACCCCGGACCACTGCGAGGTGAGCCAGCCCGACCCCGTCTCCTGAACCCCGGGCACACGTCGGCCGCGGCGGCTCCCCTCCGCGCCGCCGCGGCCGATCCCCGTGCGGGAAAAGGGTCTACTTGCCGTCGCCGTCCAGGTCCAGGGCGGGCGGGGCCGGCATGGGGTTCTCCATCGTCCTGACGTCGGGCTTGGCCGGTCCGCTGGGCATGGGGTTCTCCAGCGTGGTGACGGCCCCGTCCTTCGGCGGCGTGGGCATCGGGTTCTCGAGTGTGGTGATGTTCTCGTCGGTGGCCGCCTCGCCCGTGGCCGTGGCCTTCGTGTCCTTCTGGTTCTCGCTCATGGGCTTGGTCCCTCCGCTGTAACGACGTGTGGCGAACGCCCGTCCGGGGGCTCCCCCGTGGGCCGCCGGACGGGCGTTCGGAGCCGCACCATAACTGGTCGCGCTCCGTGTCAGACCGTCTGCCCCCCGACGCGACGGTGTGACGGGTACGACAATGCCGGGGGGCGATAAACGAATGCTGAACGCCCGTCGTACGTACCGGGCTCAGGCGGCCGAAGCGGGCCTGAGCAGGGCCCTCGCCTCGCTCGCCTCCTCGGCGCCCTCCTGCTCGTACAGCCGCAGGGCCTTGCTCCAGCAGGCCTTGGCCCGGTCCGTCTGCTCCAGACCGGCCAGGGCGCGGCCCAGCAGGATCAGCACGTTGCCCTGCATGCGGTCGCCGCCGATGCAGCCGAGCGCGAGGGCCTGTTCGGCGTGCTGGGCCGCCTGCGCCGGACGCTGCGCCGCGAGGTGGACCTCGGCGATGCGGTAGTTCGTCGTGCCCTCCCACAGCCGCTGCCGGTGCGCGGTGAAGATCGTCAGGGCCTCGGAGAAGTGTCCGAGGGACTCCGTGTGCCGATCGGCCCGGTTGAGGGCGATGCCCAGCGCGTAATGGCTGTTGGCGAGCCGCACGGTCCTGCCGAACTCGGCGTGCGCGTCCAGCCCCCGCCTCGCGAAGTCGACGGCCTGCGCGACGGCGCCGGCCCCCAGGTGGGCCCGCGAGAGGTTGCACAGGGCCGTCGCCTCCGGGGGACGGTTGCCCAGGGCGCGGAATCCGTCGATGGCCCGCTCGAAGAACGGCTTGCTGTCGTTGTGCCGCCCCTGGTGCAAGCAGATGAGTCCGAGGCTGTTGGCGACCCAGCTCACCGCGACGGCGTCGTCGACGGACTCCGCGAGCCGCATGGCCAGCCGCGACTCCTCCTCCGCCTGGGGGATGCGGCCGCTCACCAACAGGACGTCGGTGAGCACCGTTCGTGCCCGCCCTTCGGCCAGGGTGTCGCCGGCGGCGCGCGTGGCCTCGCACATCCCCCTGGCGGTCGTCTCGTACTGGTGGGAGTTGGCACCGGACTCGGTGAGGTCCTTGGCGGCCCACAGGAGGTCGACGGCGCGCCGCAGCCGGGACGACGCGGACGCCTGCCGCACGCACGACAGCAGCGGCGCCGCCTCGGTGTACAACCAGTCCAGCGCCGCCGATCCCTCGGTGAACGTCAGCCCCGGGTACTCCGTCGGCTCCAGACCGTCCACCAGCCGGTCGCCCGGCCGTTCGATCGCGTACACCCCCGCCGCCGTCGCCAGGTAGAAGTCCAGCAGGCGCGACAGCGCCGCCCCCCGCTCGCTCGGCCGGTCCTCGTCCCGTTCCGCGCACGCACGCGCGTAGAGGCGGACCAGGTCGTGGAAGCGGTAGCGGCCCGGGGCCGCCGATTCGAGCAGCGAGGTGTCGACCAGGGACTCCAGGAGGTCCTCCGTGTCCTCGGCCGGGAGGTCCAGGACGGCCGCCGCCGCCGCGAGGGAGATGTCCGGGCCGTCGGCCAGGCCCAGCAGGCGGAAAGCGCGGGCCTGGGCCGGTTCCAGCTGGCCGTAGCCCAGTTCGAAGGTGGCCTCCACCGCCTGGTCGCCGGCCTGCAGCTCGTCCAGCCGGCGTCGTTCGTCCGCCAGTTTCGCGGCCAGGACCGAGACGGTCCAGGTGCGGCGGGCGGCCAGCCGGGACGCGGCGATGCGGATCGCCAGCGGCAGGAACCCGCACGCGCCGACCACGTCGAGCGCCGCCTCCCGCTCCGAGGCGACCCGCTCCTCGCCCACGATCTTCGTGAAGAGGGCCAGCGCCTCCTCGGGCGACATCACGTCCAGGTCGACCAGGTGGGCCCCGGCGAGGTCCACCATCCGCACCCGTGCCGTCACCAGCGCCGCGCAGCCGTCCGTGCCGGGCAGCAGGGGCCGGACCTGGGCGGCGTCGCGGGCGTTGTCCAGCAGGACCAGGACACGGCGGCCGTCCAGGACGGAGCGGTACAGGGCGGCGCGCTCCTCCAGGGAGTCCGGGATGGCCGAGTCGGCCGTGCCCAGGGCCCGCAGGAAGGAGCCGAGCACCGTCTCCGGCTCCGCGGGCCGCGCGCCCGCGCCCTGGAGGTCGACGTACAGCTGCCCGTCCGGGAAGGCGGCCCGCGCCTGGTGGGCGACGTGCACCGCGAGGGTCGTCTTGCCGACGCCGCCGATACCGGCCAGCGCCGAGACCGCCATCACGCGGCCCGAGGCCGACTCCCCGGAGGCGGCGGACAGTACGTCGCTCAGCTCCCGGACGAAAGCCGCGCGGCCGGTGAAGTCGGGCACCGTCGCAGGGAGTTGTGCCGGACGCACCGTGGCCGTCGCGGTCTCCGCGGCGGCCGCCGAGGGCTCGGCCAGGTCCGGGTCGGCCTGGAGAATGCGCTGCTGGAGTTCCTGGAGGCCGGGGCGCGGGTCGACGCCCAGTTCGTCGGCGAGCAGGCGGCGTGTGTCCGCGTAGACGGCGAGGGCCTCCGCCTGGCGGCCGCTGCGGTACAGGGCCAGCATCAGCAACTCGCGCAGGCGTTCGCGCAGCGGGTGCGCCGCGGTGAGCGCCGTCAGCTCCGAGACCGCCTCGGCGTGACAGCCCTGGTCGAGGTCCATGTCGAGGCGTGTTTCGAGGAGTTGGAGCCGCCATTCGCCGAGGCGGACGCGCTGCGTCTCCGCGTACGGTCCCGGCACTCCGGCCAGCACCTCGCCGTCCCACAGGGCCAGCGCCCGGCGCAGCAGGTCACGGGCGTGGCACAGGTCCCCGGCGCTCCTGGCCTTCTCGGCCGCCGCGGCCAGGTCCTGGGCCCGCGCCAGGTCCAACGCCCCCTCGGCGAGGCCCCGCACGGCGTACCCGCCCGACTCGCTGACCAGCACCCCGGGGTCGAGGACCTTCCGCAGCCGGGACGCGTACGTCCGTACCGCCGCCAGCGCCTGCGACGGCGGTTCCTCGCCCCACAGGGCGTCGATCAGCTCGCCCGCCGTGGCCGTACGGCCCTCGCGCAGCAACAGGGCGGCCAGCAGCGCGCGCTGCTGCGGGGAGCCGGTGGTCAGCGTCTCCCCGTCCCGCCAGGCGCGCACCGGCCCGAGCACACCGAAGCGCAGCGCGCCCGAATCCTCCTCTTCCGCCGGGAATCCGGGACGCCGCTGCTCCGGAACCCGCGGTCCACCGTCCATGCCGTCCCCCTAGACATCCTGAGCAACCACGTCAGTTTGCCTTGTTCATGCCGACCACGTCAGCCGTGGGAGACGCCGATCACAGGTTCTTCATCAGCTTCTTTACCCCTGCCCCTCCAACTCCACCCGTACCGTCAGCAGCCCCGTCCCGACGCCCATCGCCCGCACCGCCATGCTGTTGAAGCGGGGGAGGCGGCGCAGGCGGGCGAGCGGGTCGTCGTCGGGAAGGAGGTGGGCCGTCCCCGGGTGCCAGCGGCCGCGGATGCGCACCCGCACCCGCGGATCGGCCCGGATGTTGCGGATGTACTGCGAGCGCTCGCCGAACTCCGAGACCAGCCAGAAGGAGTCGCCCTCCCGGCGCCCGCCCACCGGTGTGCGGCGGGGGAGACCGGAGACCCGGCCGGTGGTCTCCAGGAGGGTCTGGCCGGGCAGCCGGCGCACGACGGCGTTCAGCCGGCGCTGGAAGGCCGTGACGGTCCGGTACTTCCGCTCGGGATTCGGCGGTTTCGGCATCGTGGGTCCGCGCTCCGTCTCGCTCGGGGGCCCCGCGGTCGGTCCCGGGGAGCCCGGTGGCCCCTGGAGCCTAACTCCCCAGGAAGACCGGGTTGGTGAACGCCGCCAGCGCCCCCGGCAGCGGACCCGCCGCCGCCTCGTGCCGCAGCTCCGCCCGTACGTAGGCCGCGTACGAGGCGGTCGTGCGCCACTCGACGACGCCCGCGCCGGACACCGGCAGCGGATCGCCGGTGAACAGCACGCCCTGGTCCGTGACGAGGCGCACCGTGCAGCGCGGGGCGCCCGCCACCTCCAGGCGGACGGTGACCGGGGTGTCGTCCGCCACGCGCAGCCGCTCGCCGATCCCGGCGTGTTCGCCCCGGCCGCCGGACGCGGTGAAGGACAGGGACACCTTCGACGACTCGGCCACGTACGACCGGCCCGCCCGGATGCCCTCCTGGATCGCCCCGCGGGTCAGGTCGTCGGCGAGGACGACGGTCTGCGGGCGGCCGATCACGTCGGGGGAGCGGTGGGAGTCGCTGCTGCCCATCGCCGGGATCCAGTCCCGCCGCCCGTCGCGCACCGAGGCGACCAGCATGCCGTCCCAGTCGGCCAGCGCCACCTCGTCGTCGGGCGTGTAGGCGCCGTTCCACACCTCGACCGCGTCCGCCTCCCCGAACCCGAACTTCCAGTTGCAGCCGATGCAGGTGGCGTGCGGGTGGGCCGGCACGACCAGGCCGCCGGCGCGGCGGATCTGCCGGGCGAACCGGCCGAAGCGGTTGTCGCGGGCCCGGTAGCGCCAGTCGACGAAGGTGCCGGGATCGGTGCCCAGCGCGACGACGTGGCCGTTGCGGGTGGTCACCTCCTCGCCGAGCAGGATCAGCAGGTCGTCCCCGGCCAGCTCGGCCCAGTGCGCGTGCGCCGAGTGCGTGTTGTGCTCGGAGGAGTTGATGAAGTCCAGGCCCGCCGCCCGCGCCAGCTCCGCGATCTCCGCGAGGGTGTAGCGGCCGTCGGAGTACTCGGAGTGCAGGTGGCAGTCGCCCCGGTACCAGGCGCGGCCCCGGCCCCCGGCCCGCTCGGGCGGGTACACCGGCCGCGGGGTCTCGCCCTCCTCGCCGTAGGTCAGCGTGATCGTGATCTCGTACGACAGGCCCTGCGGGGCCACCGTGTACGGGCCGAGCGCGATGTGCCAGGTGCCCGCCCGCACCGGCCCCGGGACATAGCCCGGCGTGGCGGCGTCCGCGCGGACGAAGAACTCGGTGCGCGCCCCGCCAGACCAGCCGCGGAAGCCCCGGCCGCCCAGGTCGGTGCCGCGCTCGTCGAAGAGGCCGATGTCGAGCGCGTTGCCCTGGGTACCGGCCGGGACGGTGGGACGGTCGTAGGTGTAGGCGACGTGGATCTCGCGCACGCCCCGGGGGACCTTGACCGGGACGTACACGAAGTCGGGGGAGCCGGGCGGCAGGGTGCCGCGTACGGTCCTCGTCCGCGGGCCCGTACCGCCCGCCGCTGAAGCGAAGCTCACGGTCGCCAACGTAAGCGCGGCGGCGGCTCCCGTCACGAACACCGCGCGTCTGCCGATCCCGGCGTGTTTCTGCTCGTGGTCGTCCTCGCACATGCTGCTGCTCCCCAGGTGTCGTCGATGACATGGCATGGGTGGTGCAGGGGTTGGTGCGTGCAACCCTCGTATTGAGCCGTGAACTGCGGGGCAAGGGAAGGGGGGAGACGGATGGAGGACCGGAAACCGTGCGGTGGGCCGGCGGGACGGGGCACCCGTGCTGATCACGCCGCTCGTATGCTCGAAGGATGACGACTTCCGCGACCTCCGGAACCGGACCCGCCGACCCCGCAGGGCCCACCGAGAACTCCATGCGTCGCGCCCTCAAACGCGCCCGGGACGGCGTCGCCCTCGACGCCGCCGAGGCCGCCGTGCTGCTCCAGGCGCGCGGCGAGCACCTCGACGCCCTCACCGCGTCGGCCGCCCGGGTCCGGGACGCGGGCCTGGAGGCCGCCGGGCGGCCCGGCGTCATCACGTACTCGAAGAGCGTCTTCGTTCCGCTGACCCGGCTGTGCCGGGACAAGTGCCACTACTGCACCTTCGTCACCGTCCCCGGCAAGCTGCGCCGGGCAGGCCACGGGATGTTCATGTCCCCGGACGAGGTGCTCGACATCGCGCGCAAGGGCGCCGCCCTCGGCTGCAAGGAAGCCCTCATCACCCTCGGCGACAAGCCCGAGGACCGCTGGCCGGAGGCCAGGGAGTGGCTGGACGCGCACGGGTACGACGACACGATCGCCTACGTCCGCGCCATCTCGATCCGCATCCTGGAGGAGACGGGGCTGCTCCCGCACCTCAACCCCGGCGTCATGACCTGGACGGACTTCCAGCGGCTCAAGCCCGTCGCACCCTCCATGGGCATGATGCTGGAGACCACCGCGACCCGCCTGTGGTCCGAGCCCGGCGGCCCGCACCACGGCTCGCCGGACAAGGAGCCCGCCGTACGCCTGCGCGTCCTGGAGGACGCCGGACGCTCCTCGGTCCCCTTCACCTCCGGCATCCTCATCGGCATCGGCGAGACGTACGAGGAGCGGGCCGAGTCGCTCTTCGCGCTGCGCAAGGTCTCCCGCGCCTACCACGGCATCCAGGAACTGATCATCCAGAACTTCCGCGCCAAGCCCGACACGGCGATGCGCGGCATGCCGGACGCGGAGCTGGACGAGCTGGTCGCCACGGTCGCCGTCGCCCGGCACATCATGGGCCCCTCCGCCTGCCTCCAGGCCCCGCCCAACCTGGTGGACGCGGAGTACGAGCGGCTGATCGGCGCGGGCATCGACGACTGGGGCGGCGTCTCCCCGCTCACCATCGACCACGTCAACCCCGAGCGCCCCTGGCCGCAGATCGACGAACTCGCCGCCAAGTCCCGGGCGGTGGGCTTCGAACTGCGGGAACGTCTCTGCGTGTACCCGGAGTTCGTGCAGCGCGGCGAGCCCTGGCTGGACCCGCGGCTGCGCCCGCACGTGGCGGCGCTCGCCGACCCGGAGACGGGCCTGGCCCGCGAGGACGCGGTGGTCGAGGGGCACGCGTGGCAGGAACCGGACGAGGCGTTCACCGCCACCGGCCGCACCGACCTGCACGCCACCATCGACACCGAGGGCCGTACGTCGGACCGCCGCGACGACTTCGACGAGGTGTACGGCGACTGGGGCGCCCTGCGCGAGGCCGCCGCCCCCGGCATGGCCCCCGAGCGCATCGACACCGACGTGCGGGCCGCGCTGGCGACGGCGGCCGACGACCCGACGAAGCTGACGGACGCCGAGGCCCTCGCCCTCCTGCACGCCGACGGCCCGGCGCTGGACGCCCTGTGCGGCATCGCCGACGACGTGCGCAGGTCGGTGGTCGGCGACGACGTGACGTACATCGTCACCCGCAACATCAACTTCACCAACGTCTGCTACACCGGCTGCCGTTTCTGCGCCTTCGCCCAGCGCCGCACCGACGCCGACGCCTACACGCTCTCCCTGGACCAGGTCGCCGACCGCGCCCAGCAGGCGTGGGAGGTGGGCGCGGTCGAGGTCTGCATGCAGGGCGGCATCCACCCCGACCTGCCCGGCACGGCGTACTTCGACATCGCGCGGGCGGTGAAGGCCCGGGTCCCCGGCATGCACGTGCACGCCTTCTCGCCGATGGAGGTCGTCAACGGGGCCACCCGCACGGGGATGTCCATCCGCGAGTGGCTGGGCGCGGCCAAGGAGGCGGGCCTGGACTCGATCCCGGGCACGGCGGCGGAGATCCTCGACGACGAGGTCCGCTGGATCCTCACCAAGGGCAAGCTGCCCACGGCGACGTGGATCGAGGTCATCGAGACGGCCCACGAACTGGGCATCCGTTCCTCCTCCACGATGATGTACGGCCACGTCGACCAGCCCCGCCACTGGCTGGGCCACCTGCGCACCCTCGCCGGGATCCAGCAGCGCACGGGCGGCTTCACGGAGTTCGTGACGCTCCCCTTCATCCACACCAACGCGCCGGTGTACCTGGCGGGCATCGCGCGGCCCGGACCCACCCTCCGGGACAACCGCGCGGTAACCGCGATGGCCCGCCTCCTCCTGCACCCCCACATCCCCAACATCCAGACAAGCTGGGTGAAACTGGGCGCGGAGGGTGCGGCGGAGATGCTCCGCTCCGGCGCCAACGACCTGGGCGGCACCCTCATGGAGGAGACGATCTCCCGCATGGCGGGCTCGTCCTACGGGTCGTACAAGTCGGTCAAGGACCTGATCGCGGTCGCCGACGCGGCGGGCCGCCCGGCCAGGCCGCGCACCACCCTGTACGGCCCGGTCCCCGAGGAGCGGCAGCGGGCGGCGCGGGACTCGGACGGCCACCTGCCGGAACTGCTGCCGGTCCTGGACTAGCGGCTGCCGCGCAGGGCACCAGCCCTCAGACGACGTCGAACTCGTTGCCCTCGGGGTCCTGCATGGCGGTGGCGTAGAACCCCGTGTCCGGCTCGTTCTTGATCCGCAGCACGGTGGCACCGGCCTCGACCAGCCGCTCCACCGTGCTCCTGACCCGCTGCGCGCGGACGTCCGGCGGGACGTCACGGCCCCCGCCGACCTTCAGGTCGAAATGCCAGCGGTTCTTGGCGGTCTTCGGCTCCGGAACCTGCTGGAACCACACCCTCGGTCCGTGTCCCGCGGGATCGACGATCGACTCCGGAATGTCCCCGGCACCGGCCGGCAGCTCTTCCTCGGGCACCCCGATCGCCGCCCAGTAGGCACGCCACGTGGTGTGCCCGCTCGGCGGAGGCTCGGGAACGTAGCCCAGGGCCTCGGCCCAGAAGGTGACCATTGCCTGCGGATCGGAGCAGTCGACTGTCAGCTGCACTGTCATCTCCATCGCGGGAGCATCCCAGACGGGTCTGACAGTCGGCCCTCTCTCGCGGCGGGCCCTGGGCGGGGGCGCGCGCTTCGGGAGTGCCGCGGGTGCGCAGTACGATGATCGGGCCCCCGGTGTGTCGGGGTTCTCGTAGCTGAGGAGATGCGTGCCCGTGCCTGCCCGACTTCCCTCATGGGCGTGGGTCTCCGGTCTGACCGTGGGCGCGATCGCGGCGGTGACCGTCCTGGCCGTGCAGGCGGACCAGGGGCCCCACCCCACCGCCGTGGCGACGAAGCCGAAGCCGTCGGCGTCCGCGGACGCGCACCCCACGCCGAAGGAGACCGCGCCGGCCCCGGTACCGGCGGATTCCGGCACCGGGCGGCGCGTCGTCTACTCGGTCGGCAAGGACCGGGTGTGGCTGGTCGACGCCAGCGACGCCACCCGGCGCTCCTTCAAGGTGTGGCCGGGCACGGTCGACCCCGATCCGGGCAAGTACAGCGTCGGCACCCGCCGCCAGGACCCGACGACGGGATCCGACGGGGTCCGGGTCGAGCAGATCATGTACTTCACCCAGGAGGACGGCGTCTGGGTCGCCTTCTCCAACGCCGTGGACGGCTCCTCCCCGCCGCCGCCCGCCGACGGTGCCAGGACGGGCGGCATACGGGTGCCCAAGGCGGACGGGGACGCACTCTGGGAGTTCGGCACGTCCGGCACGACGGTCACTGTGGTCGCCTAGCCTCCGCCTCGCCGGACGGCAGATGCGCCACGATCAGCACGACGCCGCTGAACAGCAGCACCCGCGTCGCCGCGTCCAGCCCGTTCCAGTCCTCCGACTGCCACATCGCGAACCACTCCCCGCCGATCGCGAGGAACCCGGCGCCGAAGAGCAGCATCAGCATGAGCGTGCCGTACGTGGTGAAGCGCCGCGCGGGAGCGTGCTGCCGGCGTATCCAGAGCCAGGTCGCCCAGATCAGCACGAGCGCTGCCGCGGTCTCCCACACGATGATCGCCACATAAGCGGTGTCCTGAAGACCCTTGCTCGTGATCGCCCGCCACATCAGGTCGTCGTCCTTGAACGTCGTGTCCATCGCGAGGACGTGATGCACGTACTGCTGGTTGTTGTCGAAGTCCGTGATGTTCCCGAGGGCCACGAGGGCGATGTACAGGGCGAGGACCGCGGTGAGCACGGTGGACGCGAGTAAAAGGGTGCTGCGGGGGATGTTGGTCATGGCAGCACTATTGCGAAGTCGGAGCCGCCACGCGTGGGTAGGGTCGAGAACGTGATCTCTCCGAGGCGCTCCGCCCACCAGCTGCCGGGCGACCCGCGCCGGCTGAACCTGGAGTACCGGACGTGGCACTTCGTCGGCTCGGAGGGGGACGAGAACGGCTTCGACGAGTGGCACGTGTCCGTCCGGTCGAGCCGGTACCTGGACCGCCCGAAGTGGTCCGCGAAGAAGACCGTCCAGCACGAGATCGGCTCGATGAGGCTCTTCCGCCTGCGGATGGACGAGCGGTTCAGCCCGTTCCCGTTCTCCGACGCGGAGGCCTACGACACGGACCTGTCCAACCTGGTCCTCGGCGTCTACGACCTCGGCCGGGGCGGCTACGCCCAGGAGTTCCGGGACGAGATGACGACCTGCGACGGCGACCTGCTCGTCCTCTTCGACATGCGACTGGACGAGGCCTGGCGGGGCTTCGGACTGGGGCCGGTCCTCGCGGCCGAGGCCGTCTGGACCCTGGCCGACGGCTGCAGCGCGGTTCTCGCGGCCACCCACCCCACGGAGTTCCCGGACCGCCCCATGGGCGAGGCCGAGTACCGGCGGGCCGGCGAGAAGATCGCCGCGCTGTGGGAGGGCGTCGGCTTCCGGCGCCGTGCCATGCCCCTCGGCCACCTCCTGGACCCCAGGACCGAGGAGGCGCGGGACCTGAGGAACGAGCGGCGCGGGGACCTCGACGCGCTCGCCGACGCGTGGCGCGCGTCGCTGAGCCGCTGAACCCGGCCCGCACCTTCGTGGCGGACCGGGCCCGGGCGCGTGGCCGCTACTCGCAGACGGCCGTGTCCACCACGTCGAAGACGTGCTGGTGGGCCGCCATCATGTCGGCCGGCTCGGCGGCCACCGAGCTGGACAGGGCCGTGGTCGCCACCGTGGCCGCGCGGCCGTCCTGGGTGGCGCCGCCGTAGGTCTCGTAGCCGTGGATGGAGCCGCCGTGGCCCCACAGCTGAACGCCGCAGGACAGGGGGGTGCGGAAGAGGCCCAGGCCGTATCCGGTGCCGGGCGCGGGGGCGCCCTCGGTCACCGGGACCGTGGTCTGCATCTCCTTCAGTTCGGCGGCCTCCAGGACCTCGCCGCCGAGCAGGGCGGAGAAGAAGCGGTTGAGGTCGCGCGGGGTGGTGACGAGCTGTCCGGCGGCCCAGGCCTGGGACGGGTCGAGGCGGGTGATGTCCTCCAGCGGTGCGCCGGGGGTGGCCGCGGCGTAGCCCTTGGGTCGGGCGCCGCGGATGCCGCGCTCGCCGGCGCCCGGCCAGTAGGTGTCCTTCAGACCGAGGGGGCGGATGACGCGTTCGGTGATCTCCTCGCTGAAGGGGCGGCCCGTGACCTTCTCGACGAGCAGGCCCGCCAGGACGTAGTTGGTGTTGCTGTACTGCCACTTCGCGCCGGGCTCGAACGCCGCCTTCTGGCTCAGGGCGAGGTCGATCAGGTCACGCGGGTTGTAATACGTGTCCTGCACCTTGAAGGGGTCCAGGCCCAGCGTCTGGACGTAGTCGGGCAGGCCGCTGGTGTGCTGGAGCAGGTTGCGCACGGTGATCCGGCCGCCGTCGATGCCGTCGCCGTGCACGAGGCCCGGCAGGTAGGTCTCGATCGGCTCGTCCAGCTTCACCTTGCCCTCGCCGACCAGCTGGAGCACGACCGCCGCGGTGAAGGCCTTGGTGTTGCTGCCCGCCCTGACCTGGCCGTTGACCGGCACGGACGCGCCGGTCGCCAGGTCGCCGGTGCCCGCCGTGTAGTCGCGGACGCGTCCGTCACGTCCCTGGTCGGCGACCAGCGCGGCGGGGAAACCGTCCTCGCGGACCAGGTCCTTCGCGCCCTCCCGCACCGCGTCGCGATGACCGGGGTGGCCCGGGGTGCCGTAGGCCAGGGAACCGGTCGCGGCGAGTCCGCCGCCCAGGACCGCGAGCGCGGCGACCACCGACAGCACGCGCCCGCGCTGCTTCCTCGGCTTGGACGGGACGGAGGCGGGGAGACGAACGGACACGGGATTTCCTCTCAACAAGGCTGCTCTCGGAACGCCTTGAGCCTTTCGCGAACCGGCCGCCCGCTCGATGGGGCCAGGCGGCGGAACCGGGGTGTACCTTCCTCCACCTCCGGCCGTGAGCGTTTCCACACTGATCCCGCCCGTTGTGGCCCTGAACCGACCGTCCGCGTTCGCATACAGTGCTGGACGTCGTACGTACGGACAGTGGTGTGGACAGTGCCGAGGGGAGGTCCAGGTGGGCGGGACAGCCGGCGCCGTCTGGGGGCGTGCCGAGCAGCAGGACTTCCGCAGCCGGGTGCGCGGGACGCTGCTCGGCGTGGCCGTCGGGGACACCCTGGGCGCCCCCGTCGACTCCCTCGCCCTCGACGCGATCCGGGAGGCCCACGGCCCCGAAGGCCTGTCCGACCTGGCGCCCGCCCACGGCCGGCGCGGTGCCGTCACCCACCTCACCCAGCTCACCCTGTTCTCCGTGGACGGGCTGATCCGGGCCCAGGTACGGCGCGACACCGGCGCCTGGCATCCGCCGACCGACCTGCACCGGGCCTACCGGCGCTGGGCCGCCACCCAGCGCGACTGGGGGCCCGACCTGCGGCGCAAGGACGACGGCTGGCTGGCCCACGAGGAGTGGCTGTACGTCCGCCGGGACGCCCCGCGCGCCCTGCTGCTCGGTCTCGGCGACGAGACGATGGGCACCCCCGAGGCGCCCAAGAACCCCGGCGAGCGCGGCCCCGAGGCCGCCGCCCGCTCGGCGCCGTTCGGGCTCCTGGTCGGCTGGGAACCGCAGTTGGTCGCCCAGCTCGCCGTGGAGTGCGCGGCGCAGACCCACGGCCACCCCACCGGCTACCTGGCGGCGGGCGCGTACGCCGTGATCGTGCACGGGCTGGCGCGCGGCGAGAGCCTGGACGCCGCGGTGCAGCGGGCCCTGGCGCTGCTCGTCGCCCGGCCGGGGCACGAGCCCGTGACGGACGCCCTCCAGCATGCACTGGGCGCGGTACGGCAGGGACTGCCGACCCCGGCGCGGGTGACCGAGCTGATCGGCGCGGGCACGGGGGAGGGTCTGGTCGCCGCCGCGGTGTACTGCGCCCTCGTCGGCGAGGACGTACGGCACGGGCTGCGGCTCGCCGTGAACCACGACGGCGCCTCGGCGGCGGCCGGCGCGCTGACCGGCGGCCTGCTCGGCGCCCTGCACGGCGAGACGGCGCTGCCCCCGGCCTGGCTGGCCGAGCTGGAGGGCCGCCCGACCGTCCTGGAACTGGCCGACGACTTCGCCATGGAGATGACCCAGGGCCCCGCCCTCCACGGCCCGGCGGGCTCGTCGCCCGGCTGGCTGACGCGGTACCCGCGGGGCTAGGGCCTGTCCGGCGGATCATGCCGCAGACGCGGGGTCTGGCACGTGCATCTGCGGCGTTGTCGTCGGTTGCCAGGGCTCCGCCCTGTCGCCCTCCTCCGCCTTGCAGCTGCACACACCAGACTCCGCTCACCAGCGTCGACGAAGTACCGCTTCTTTCCTGCGACCTGATCCGCCGGACAGGCCCTGCCCCGGCACAACCGTCAGGTTTCGAGAAGCGGTGGTCCGTGGGCCCCGGCTAGCGTGGCTGCCATGGACATCAGCATTCACACCACCGTCCTTCCGCACGACGACCCGGACGCGTCCCTGGCCTTCTACCGGGACGTCCTCGGCTTCGAGGTCCGCAAGGACGTCGGGAACGGCAAGATGCGCTGGATCACGGTCGGACCGGCCGACCAGCCGGACGTCTCGCTGCTTCTGTCGCCGCCCGCCGTGGACCCCGGCATCACCGACGGCGAGCGCCGCACCATCGCCGAGATGATGGCCAAGGGCACCTACGGGTGGATCCTCCTGGCCACCGAGGACCTCGACGGCACCTTCGAGAAGGTGCGCGCCGGGAACACCGAGATCGTCCAGGAGCCGACCGAGCAGCCGTACGGCATCCGGGACTGCGCCTTCCGGGACCCGGCCGGCAACCAGATCCGCATCCAGGAACTGCGCTGAAGCGGACGGCCGGTGACCACGGTCCGCGGTCACCGGCCGAACGCCCTTCCCTTACCGGGCCCTGGTCCTAGTCGCCCACCCGGCTGCGGCCCACCGCGTCGTCCACCCCGCCCGCGGGCGTCGGGATCGCGGCCGCGGCGCCGGAGGCGTCGTCGTCCCCGTCCGTGTTGACGCGCTCGATGATCGCCAGCCGCTCCGGGGTGTCCTCCGGCTTCAGGTAGCCGATCGCGATGTACAGGACCAGCGAGACCGCCAGCGGGACGGAGACCTGGTACTCCAGGGGCACCCCGCCGTCCACGCTCCAGTTGATCGGGTAGTTGACCAGCCAGAACGCGATCAGGCCCAGGCCCCAGCTGGTGAGCGCCGCCGTCGGGCCCGAGCGGCGGAAGGGCCGCAGCAGACCGAGCATCATCGGGATCGCGATCGGGCCCATCAGTCCGGCGACCCACTTGATCACGACGGTGATGATGTCCTTGAACGTCGGCGAGTCGACCTGCGTCGCCACCGCCATCGAAAGACCGAGGAAGATCACCGTCGTCAGCCGGGCCGCCAGCAGCCCGGACCGCTGCCCCCAGCCGCGCGCCCGCTTCGACAGCACCGGCGCCACGTCACGGGTGAACACGGCCGCGATGGCGTTCGCGTCCGAGGAGCACATGGCCATGGTGTGCGAGAAGAAGCCGACGATGACCAGGCCGAGCAGCCCGTGCGGCAGCAGTTGCTCGGTCATCAGGGCGTAGGAGTCGGAACCGTCCGCCTTCTGCGACTCCACCAGCAGCGGTGACATCCACATCGGGAAGAACAGCACCACGGGCCAGACCAGCCACAGCACCGCCGACAGCCGTGCCCCCCGCGCCGCCTCCCGGGCGTTGCGCGTGGCCATGTAGCGCTGGGCCTGGTTGAGCATGCCGCCGTTGTACTCGAAGAGCTTGATGAAGAGGAAGGCCAGCAGGAACACTGTCCCGTACGGGCCCACCAGCGGCTTTCCGTGGCCCTGGAGGGCGGGCTCGTCCCAGACGCCGAAGAAGCCGCCGTGGTCGCCGAGCTTCAGGACCACGGCCACGAACATGGAGACGCCGGCCAGCAACTGGATGATGAACTGGCCCAGCTCCGTCAGCGCGTCCGCCCACAGGCCCCCGATCGTGCAGTAGATGCCCGTGATGACGCCGGTGATCAGGATGCCCTGGTTGAGGCTGATGCCGGTGAAGACCGACAGCAGGGTGGCGATGGCCGCCCACTTGGCCGCCACGTCCACGATCTTCAGCAGCATGCCGGACCAGGCCAGTGCCTGCTGGGTGGGCAGGTTGTACCGGTTCTTCAGGTACTCCAGCGGCGAGGCCACGTGCAGCCGTGAGCGCAGCCGGTTGATGCGCGGCGCGAACAGCTTGGAGCCGATGGCGACGCCGAGCGCGATGGGGAACGACCACGTCACGAAGGACGTGACGCCGTAGGTGTAGGCGATGCCCGCGTAGCCGGTGAACATCACCGCGCTGTAGCCGGACATGTGGTGCGAGATGCCGGACAGCCACCACGGCATCTTGCCGCCGGCCGTGAAGAAGTCGCTGACGTCGTCGACGCGTTTGTGCGACCAGACACCGATCGCCACCATGACGGCGAAGTAGCCGATGAGCACGGACCAGTCGAGACCGTTCATGTGCCCCCTTCCGGGGTCCGCCTTGTGAACTCCGCTCAGCTGGTTGGCACTTCGCACGAGCGGGGTAGGGGCGTGGCAGGCCGCGAAGTGCCCGCTCATCGTGGGTGCGACGACGCGGGCACGACAAGGAAGCGGAAGGTCAAGAGCAAGTAAAAAGGTTCGACTTACTGACCTGCGTTCACCTACATGAACGTCTGTGAGGGTGTCCGACGGCCCTGCCCGGGGCCGCCCGGTCCGCTACTTCAGCTCGTCCGGGCACGGCGTGCCCCGCTTCAGGCCGTACGGCGCCGACAGCCGGTACGTGCCCGCCTCGGGCGCGACGAGCGTCGTCCACACGTCGCCGTCGGCGGTCTCCTCGGTCTCCGTCAGACAGCCGTTGACGTTGTCGTACGTCTTCGGCGTGCCCTCCGGAGCGTCCTCGGAGGCCTCCGTCTCCTGGGGCGGCTCGAGCTTGTTGCCCTCCTCGTCGACGAGGCTCAGCCACGGCGAGTACGGCATCCGGATCAGGATGCGGCCGGGCTCCTTCACGTCGATGGTCCACTCGTCCTGCTCGGCCCGCTGGACGACGGCGTCGGGCTCGGCCAGCGGCGTCGGGTCGAGGACCTGGAACAGCTGCCAGTTGGCGTCGCCCCACACCTGCTTCAGGTACGGCAGGCCCCGCTGCAGCAGTTCCCGCTCGCGCTTGCCGCCGTCCCCGTCCGGCTCGCCCTTGGGCAGCACCACGTAGTGCACCGCCCAGCGCTTCAGCCACTCGTGGTAGTTCGCCGAGTTGAGCGTGTCGTCGTAGAAGAGCGGGTTGCGCTCCATGTCCGCCTGGCGGGTCCAGCCGCGGGCCAGGTTGACGTACGGCGCGAGCGCCGAGGCCTCCCGGTGGGAGCGGGCCGGCACGGCCTCCACCCGGCCCCGCCCCGCGCCGACCTCCTGCAGCTCGTTGACGAGCGGCGCCAGCTCGCGCGCCCAGGAGGCGGCGGGCGTGGTGTGGATGATGTCATCGGTCGACTTGAAGCCGATCCAGCCCACGAAGCCGACGATCGAGACCACCAGCGCGTACCACTTGCGCGACTTCACCGCGGTGAACGGCAGCGCCGCCACCAGCGCCACCCCGGCGAAGAGCATCGGCAGCCGCGTGATGTTGGAGCCGATCTGCGAGCTGATCAGCCAGACCAGCAGCACGGACAGGCCGTAGACCGCCGACGTGATCCGCACCGTCTTCCAGGTGCTCGGCACCAACCAGTAGATCAGGCCCGCGTACACGATCGGCAGCACCGCCGAGCCGAACCCCATCGGCTGCGTGCCGGAGAAGGGGAACAGCACGGCCGACAGGGCGACGACCACGCTCGGGGCCACGCCCAGCGCCCAGGCCCCCGGGCGGCGCTTCTGCAGGAACAGGGCGACCGCCACCAGGCCCACGAACAGCCCCGAGACCGGCGAGGCCATCGTGGACAGCGCGGCCAGCGGCGCCGCGCACAGCCCCTTGGCCCAGCGCTCGTGCCGCCACCGGTACGGCCAGCAGAACACCGCGGCGACCGCGCCCAGACCGAACATCATGCCGAGCCCGAACGTCACCCGCCCCGACGCCGCGTTGCCCAGCAGCGCGAAGAGCCCCGCCAGCGACGCCCACAGCGGATTGCGGACCACCCGGCTGCGGATCAGGATCATCGTCAGCAGCCCGGCCGACAGCGTCCCCGCGATCATCATCGTGGTGCGCACGCCGAGCACCGACATCAGGTACGGCGAGATCACGCTGTACGACACCGGGTGCATGCCGCCGTACCAGGCGAGGTTGTACGCCGAGGCCGGGTGCCGGCCGACGAACTCGGCCCACGCGTCCTGCGCCGCGAGGTCGCCGCCGCTGTTCGCGAACGTGAAGAACCACGCTATGTGGAGCACCCCGGCCAGGACGGTCACGGACAGCACCGGATGGCGCAGCATGCGCTCGCGCAGGGCCAGGAAGGCGGCGTTCACCGCCGAGGGCGCTTCCGGCTCGGCGGGCGGCCGCTGCCCGGCAGGCCGGGACTCACCGTCGTCCTTGCGGGGCGCGGGTACGCGTGGTCGCGGGTCGGCTCCCGAACCCGGATCGGCGTCGTCGGCGCGTGTCGGCTCCGCAGTGGCCACCTGAAGGCACTCCCCGTGTCCCGTCTTCTTCTTTGGGCCGTGTCCCGTTCCCACGACCGGCGACTGCCCCGTTTGGCGACGCTAGCACGCGTCCCCGCACCGCTGCCTCCTCCCTTTCGGGACCCTCACAGCACCTCCGGGGACGCGAACGCCCCCGCGGCCGGGCGGCCGCGGGGGCGAGGAGCGCGGGGTGTCGCCGGGGCCCGGACGGGCCGGCCGTCAGCCCAGGCGGGTCAGCTTGTCCGACAGGCCGGGCTCGACGAGGTCGTCTCCCAGGGCCACCGGCACCTGCACCGCGCCGCTGGTGCCGCCGTCGCCGACCGTGAGGGTGCCGACCTTGGTCCCGGCCTTCGCCGTGTGCGGCACCTCGTCCGCCGTGAACGTCAGCTTCACGGTCAGTCCGCCCCAGCCCACGGCCTTGACGTCCTGCGTGGCGACGACCGGCGTCCGGCCGCCGAGGCCGTCGTCGACGTACCCGACGACGCTGCCCTTCTTCAGGATCGTCGACGACTTCAGGGTGTCCTGCGCGGCCCGGATCAGCTCGTCGCTGGAGTCCAGCGCGGCGGCGAGAATGCCCCCGCCGACGTCCGGCTGGCGCACCACGGCCCCGACGATGGTCCGGGTCTCGCCGCCGACCTTCTTCTCCGCCGCGAAGACGAGGTTGCCGAGCGCGGAGGTGGTGGTGCCGGTCTTGATGCCGACGACGCCGTTGTGGCCGACCAGCTGGTTCCAGTTGCCGTGGTTCTCGCCCTTGTAGTCGTTGTACGACATCATCGCGGCGACCTCGCGGAAGGCGGGCTCCTTCATCGCCGCCTTGGCCAGCTTCACCTGGTCCACGGCCGTGCTCACCGTCGTGTTGTTCAGCCCCGACGGGTCGGTGTACGTGGTGTTGGTCATGCCGAGGTCCTTGGCGGCGGCGTTCATCTTCGCCACGAACGCCTTCTCCGACCCCGCGTCCCAGCGGGCGAGGAGACGCGCCACGTTGTTCGCGGACGCGATCAGGATGGCCTGGAGGGCCTCGCGCTGGGAGATCGAGTCGCCCGCGAAGACGTCGACCGTCGACTCCTGACCGGCCTGCGACTGGTCCTCCGCCGCCTGGTCGATCTTGATCTTCGGGCCCTCGGCGCCGCTCTTGAGCGGGTGGTCGCGCAGGACGAGGTACGCGGTCATGACCTTGGCCACGCTCGCGATCGGCACGGGCTTCTGGTCGCCGGACGAACCGAACGAGCCGATGCCCTGCACGTCGAGCGCCGCCTGACCGCTCTCGGGCCACGGGATCTGGGGCTTGCCGCCGTCGAACGAGAAGCTGTCCTGCGCCGTGAGGTCGAGGGTGGGCGCGGGCAGCGGGCGCATGGACTGCACGACACCGAAGATGATCACCAGCAGGACGACGAGCGGCGTCCAGATCTTGACCCGGCGCACCGTCGTCCGCAGCGGGGTCTCCGGCGGCGGCGGGGTGTTCGTCAGCTCCGCCAGCAGGTCCAGCGGCGGCTTGGGCGGCAGCGGCTGCTGGGTGGTCCGGTCGGGCCCGACGTGCGACCTGGCGGCGGTCACCCCCGTACGGGGCGCCTGCGGCGCCTTCGGAGCGTCGCCGGGGGGCGTCTGGGACTCCGGGGGCTTGCGGGTCGCCGGCTGGTCCGGGTTCCGCAACGCCACGAACTTGCTGGTCCGCTCGGCGTCGCCCGCGGACCGCACGGGAGCGTCACCCTTCTGCCCGGCCTTCTGCCCGGCCTTCTTGGCGGCGGAGGCGGCGTCCCCGAGCTTCAGCATGGTCGTCGGCTGGTCGACCGCGGGCTTGTCCGGCCGCGGCGCCTTGAACACAGCGGTGGGCTGATCGACCGGCGGGGGACCGTCACCGGTGTCGCCGCCGTCAGTGTCGCCCTCACCGTCCCGGCTGGACGCCGCCTGCGCGTCGGAGCCCGGCTCGGGGTCCGCCTTCGATTCCGGGCCCGGACCCGAGTCCGCGCCGGGACCGTCGCCGCCGTCGGCGTCGCCGTCGCGGGTGGACGCCGCCTGCGCGTCGGCGGCCGGCTCGCGGGCGATCTTCGGTTCCGGGGCGGCCTTCGGGCCCGGGTCCGTGCCGGGGCCCGAGTCGGGGGTGGCGTCGGCTTCGGCGTCCGTGTCCGGGGCCGAGTCGGCTGCGGAGGACGATCCCTTGTCCCCGTCCGAGGCCGCGTCCGCGTCGGAGCCCTTGGGCGAGCCCGCGCCGGACGCGCCGTCGGCGGTGTCACCGTCGGCCCCCTCGGCCCCCTCGGTGTCCTGCGGGGCGGCGGGCGCACGGCCCGGCCCGTCCCCGGCGTCCTCGGGCGCCTCGGTGTCGTCGCCCCGCGAAGACTCCTCCGCGTCCGGCGCGTCCTCGAGCCGCGCGTTGGCGGCGGCACGCTCGTCCGCGGTGGCCACCCAGGCCGCGACGGCGTCCCTGAGCCGGCCGTCGTTCCCCTCGGCGGGCGGCACGTCGGCGCCCTCGGAGCCGTCGGGGCTCTCGGACCGCTCCGGAGCGGCAGGGGTGTCCGAGGACGCGTCGGGCGCCCCGGCGTCGTCGTCCTCGCCGGAGGCCTCCGCCTCCGCCTCCGGCCCGGCCCCGCGGACCGACAGCACCCGCGTCGCCGTGTCGACGCCGCCACCGGACCGGGACCCGGCGGACCCCGCGGAGCGCTTCGCGTCCTCCCGTGTCACCGCCAGCCGCGGATCACGCGTCTCGCTCGCCTCGGCCCTGGCTTCGGGAACCGGACCCGCGCTCCCCGACGTCGGTTCTTCCGACGACTCGCGCTGCTTCGAACTGTCGGGGGACTCGCCCGCCACCGATGCCTCCTCCATGCGCCGCACGTCCTGTGCGCGCTGCCGAACCCGTACCGAAACCATTTACCAGTGTCCTGTGTACGGGTGGAACCCACGCGGAAGACGAGAACGACATACCTACTGGTTCCACTACGAAGCGGTCACGCACCCTCGACAGACCAATGTGAGAGGGGTCACCCTGTCTGTCATCCACGCGGGGAGGCATGGATGGGCAGGAGCCGCAGAACACTTCCGGAGGAGCTTCTGCTGCTGGCGTTGGACCCGACCACGGGTACCACCGCACAGCCGCAGTCGCTCGACCTCGGTCTGGCCGGAGCACAGCTGGTGGAGCTGGCGCTGGCCGGACGTATAGCCCCAGACGGGGATCGTATCGCCGTGGTGGCCCCACGGCCGACAGGAGATCCAACACTGGACTGCGCGTTGGAGTTGCTGCGAAGGCGTGGCGCTCCCGTACGGGCGGTCAACTGGATCGGCGGGCCCCGCCTGGGGCTGCGCCAGACCTATCTCTCGCATCTGGAACGATGCGGCATGGTGCATGCCGTGGAGGGCCAGATGTGCGGGGTGCTGCCGACGACTCGCTACCAGGCGACGGACACGGCGATCAGCAGGGAGATCAAGGCCCGGCTGGACTCTGCGATCCGCACCGGCGTCCCGCCGGACCCGCGGACCGCGGCGCTCGCCGCGCTGGCCCACGCGGTCGGACTCGGCAAGCACCTCTACCCGGGCAACGAAGGACGCTCGTCGCGGTCCCGGCTGCGGGACCTCATCAGGCACGACCCCATGGGCGGTCTGGTGGCGCACGCGGTGATGGACGTCCAGAACGGCGCTGCGGCACAGCCACGCCGCAGTCCGGCCCCGGCCGGCCGCCAGGCCCCGGGACCGGGGGCCAGGCCCGCCCCGGAACCCGCCCGCGGCGTTCCGGCGCAACCGCGCCACGGATCCATGGCGCGGGCGGTGGCCCACTAGCCCGACGAGCGCACCGCACAACCGCACCGCACCGCACCGCACAACCGCACCACAGCACCGCCGCACCCTCAGTCCCCAAGCCCGGTCACGGGAGCCGCAGGTCCGCGTGGGGCGGCGGAACCGACCGCACGTCCGGCCCACCCGGACCGCGGAAAGGTTCCGCCACCCCACGCGGCCGCATGCGGGGGTGGCGCCCCGAACTGGCGTGTACGCGGCGCATATCGACCGTTTCCCAGCGGTAGAAAGCACCTTGGTGGCAGTCTGCTCAGCAGCAGATACGCAAAGTGGCAAGTACGAGTCACGCAGCCGGAGGTGCACGTCCCGTGGCGTCGAGTGTCAATCCCACCGTAAGGCGGCGTCGGCTGGGCCAGGAGCTGCGCCGGCTCCGTGAGCTCAAGGGCATGACGGCCGAGGAGGTCGCCGAGCGGCTGCTGGTCTCGCAGTCGAAGATCAGCCGCCTGGAGAACGGCCGGCGCAGCATCAGCCAGCGGGACGTCCGTGACCTGTGCGGGGTGTACGAGGTCGAGGACCAGCGGATCGTCGACTCGCTGATGCAGATGGCGAAGGACTCGCGCCAGCAGGGCTGGTGGCACGCCTTCGGGGACATCCCGTACAGCGTCTACATCGGCCTGGAGACCGACGCGGAGTCGCTGCGGACCTACGAACCGCAGATCATCACCGGCCTGTTGCAGACCCGGCCCTACGCCGAGGCCCTCATCCAGGGCGCGTTGCCCGAGACGTCCGTCGCCGACGTGGAGAAACGGGTGCAGGTCCGCATACGGCGGCAGGAGCGCATCTCCGCCGACCACAACCCGCTGCGGCTGTGGGTGGTCCTCGACGAGGCCAGCCTGCGCCGGGTGGTGGGCAGCAGGCAGGTGATGCGGGAGCAGCTGGAGCACGTCGCCGAGATGTCGCAGCTGCCGCACATCACCGTGCAGGTGCTGCCCTTCGACGTCGGGGCGCACCCCGGCATCAACGGCCAGTACTCCATCCTGGAGTTCGCGGACACGGCCGACTCCAGCGTGGTGTACATCGAGGGCGTGACCAGCGACCTGTACCTGGAGAAGGCGCCGGACGTGCAGAAGTACACGGTGATGTACGAGCATCTGCGGGCCCAGGCCCTGAACGTGGAGCAGTCGCGGCAGCGCATCGAGGACGTGGCGAAGGAGTACGCACGCTGAGGGGTGCGGCATGGTACACCCCTGCCGCGATGTACAGGAAGACTCGCCTGGAAGATGCCATCCGGTCGAGTGAATGGCTGCTCCGTACGGGAAGGCCAGCGAGTAGCGTCGATCACGCCAAAGATCAAACGTCATTGGCGTAAACCACACTCGCGACTCGCCATCGGAGCAGACATGGCAATTCTTCAGGGCGCCCAGGAATCGTGGACCAAGTCCTCCTACTCCGGAGGAAACGGCGCGTGCGTCGAAGTCCGGTCACCGGTCGTGGCGGCGCTCGCCGTCCGCGACTCCAAGGTGACCGGCGGACCGGTCCTCGCGTTCCCCGCCGACGCGTGGAACACCTTCGTGACCTCGGTCAAGGAGTAGCGCCGCCGCGCATCAGCCGCCGGTACCACCGACGGGTACCACCGACGGAGCCCTCTCGACCAGTTCGCCGACCTTGCCGAGAGGGCGCCCGCCGGCCCGGTTCAGCTCAGCTCAGCTCACCGGGAACGCCACGTCGCACACCGGGTCCTCGGGGCCCGCGGACTGCCAGTCGGCGAAGTACACCTCCCGGCAGGGCCCCGTCACCGTCAGGCCCTGCGCGGCGATCCACTCCTCCACCGCCCCGAAGGCGGCCAGGATCTGCGGATACGCCACCTGGGCCTTGGTGATCCGGGTGTAGGCCAGCCGTCCGGCCGGTTCCACCCGCACCCGCGTCTGCCAGGCCCGTCCCCGCTCCTCGCACCACGCCCGCGCCGCCGCCTCGTCGGCGACCGGCACGCAGGACTCGGCCGGGCCGTCGCTCTCCGTCGACACGTCCGAGTGGTAGGCGACGAACGGCGCCGCCGTCACACCCCCGCAGCCCCGGGCCGCCTCCTCCAGACGCCCCAGCGAGGCACCGATCCACGTGGGCAGCTCGTCCGCCAGCACGTGCCGGCTCTCGCTGATCACCACCTGCTCGGGCACGTCCACCGTCTCGACCACGAACTTTCCGTACACCTCGGAGTCCTTTCCCGTCAGCCGTGCACGGAGGTACTCGGCGAGCGTGCGCTGCCCGGCCACCCGGGCCTCCACGTCCGCCCAGTAGGCGTCGAGCAGACCGGCGGCCCGGTGGCCGTCCGCGTGGACCACCTCGGCGATCCGCGCGAGCGGCATGTCCAGCCGGCGCAGCAGTGCCACCAGCCGGGCGCTCTCGGCCTGCCCGGCGCGGTAGTAGCGGTAGCCGGTCGCGCCGTCCACGTGGGCGGGCGCCAGCAGACCCAGCCGGTCGTACAGCCGTAGTGCCTTGGCAGACAGCCGGGCCCGCGCGGCGAACACGCCGATGGTCAGCAACTCGTCCTCGCGCGCCTCGTCCACGCCGTCATCCTCCGTCACCGGGCGGCTGTTCCGCCCGGTGACGAGGACGCTCGGGCTTCCCCCAGGGGCAAGGTCAACCGGCGAGGCGTTCCTCGACGGCCGCCAGGACCTCGGCCGCCTCCGGCTCGGTCTGCGGCGAGAAGCGGGCGGCGACCTTGCCGTCCCGCCCGATCAGGAACTTCTCGAAGTTCCAGCGGATGTCCCCGCTGTGGCCCTCGGCGTCCGCGAAGCCGGTCAGCCGGTCGTACAGCGGATGCCGGCCCTCGCCGTTGACCTCGGCCTTCTCGGTCATCGGGAAGGTGACCCCGTACGTCGCCGAGCAGAACTCGGCGATCTCGCCGGCGTTGCCCGGCTCCTGGCCCATGAACTGGTTGCAGGGCACGCCCAGCACGGTGAACCCCTGCTCCGCGTACCGCTCGTGCAGTCGCTCAAGGCCGGCGTACTGCGGGGTGAGCCCGCACTTGGAGGCCACGTTGACCACCAGCACGACCCGGCCGGCGTACTGGGAGAGGTCCGCGGTCCCGCCCTGGAGGGCGCCGATCTCGACGTCGAGGGGAAGGCTGTCGTCGTTCCGCGTGTTCGGTGAGGTCGTCATGGAACGGATGCTAGTCCGGCCCCGTACCGCTCCCGGCGCCCGCCTCCACGAGCACCTCACCGGCCGGTGTCCGCGAGTACAGCACCGAGCGGCCCGCGCGGCGCCGCTCCACAAGGCCCGCGTCGAACAGCACCCGCAGATGCCGTCCGACCGACCCGAGGCCCTGCCCGGTCACGCCGACCAGCTGGCTGGTGCTCATGGGGGTGCCGAGCAGCGTCAGCACGCCCGCGCGGGCCGGGCCGAGCAGCGCGCCGAGGGCGGCGGGCACGCGCCGGGCGCCGTCGTCCGCGAGGGTGCCCGCGCACGGGTAGACCATCGCGTACCGTTCCGGTTCCTCCCAGGCCACCCAGCCGTGCCGCTGCGCGGTGATCGGCACGAGGAGCAGCTCGGCCCCGGACAGCTCGCGCGGCGGGTACGGGTTCAGGTTGATCTGGAGCCGGTTGTCGCCCAGCCAGCGGGTGCCGGGCCGCAGGTCGTCCAGCACCGTCGCCCAGCCGCCCCGGCTCACCTGCGCGGTCCGCGCGACGACGTCCGCCTCCAGCACCCGGCGGCGCCGGTCCCAGTCCGGCCGTACCGCCTCGGCCCAGACCTCCTCGAGGAGCGCGGCGGCCCGCTCCGGCAGGTCGTCGCGGTCCAGGGCCGCCGGGAGCGTGCCTCCCAGGGAGACGGCCAGGTCGGCGCGCGCCACCTCGGGGCGGGTCGCCCGGATGTGCGCGACGCCCTCCGCGAAGCTCCGGCCCTCGGCCGGGGTGGGCGTGAGGAAGTCGGCGTTCCACTCCCGGCCCAGGCCCGAGGCCACCAGCAGCGCGGTCACCGGGTCGGCCGCCATGCGGCGCAGATGGGCGGGCCGGTGGGTGTCGAGCCAGGCCCGCTCACCGGGATGCCCGGCCACGCCCGCGTGCAGCATCTTCAGACAGGCGAGGGTCTCGTCGAGCGGGGACACGACGAAACGGCCGCGCGCGAGGGTGTCGGCGTTGATCTCCCACCAGCCCATACCGTCGTCGCCCTCCGCGCCGCTCATGACCTTTCGCGTCCACGCGAAACAATAACGGCCGGTCCTCCGCCCACCCCACACTCCCCGCATGCCGGACACACCCCGCAGGACCTACGCGGACCTCTTCCGCACCCCCGAGTTCAGCCCCCTCTTCCTCTCCTCCTCCGCCAACATCGCCGCCCAGACGGTGAGCGGGCTCGCGCTCGGCACCCTGGTGTTCCGGGCGACGGAATCGCCGCTGCTGTCCGCGGTCAGCATGTTCGGCCCGGCGCTCGCCCAGGTGCTGGGCGCCACCTTCTTCCTCTCCGGCGCCGACCGGCTGCCGCCCCGCGCGACGCTGGCGGGGCTCTCGCTCTCCTTCGCCGCCGCCACCGCGGCCCTCGCGCTGCCCGGCCTGCCGGTGTGGGCGATGCTCGTCATCGTCCTCGTCGAGGGGCTGATCGCCTCGCTCGGCGGCGGGGTCCGCTGGGGCCTGCTGACCGAGATCCTCGCCAAGGACGGCTACCTGACCGGGCGTTCGCTCTTCAACATGATGAGCGGCCTCATGCAGATCGCCGGATACGCGACCGGCGGCGTCCTGGTGACCCTGCTGTCGCCGCGCCTGTGCCTGCTGCTCGCGGCCGGTCTGTACGGCACGTCGGCCGCCCTCGCCCTGCGCCTGACCCGCCGTCCGCCCCGGGTCTCCGGCCGCCCCTCCGTCCGGGCCACCTGGCGTGCCAACGCCCTGCTCTGGTCGGCCCGTCCACGCCGCCACGTGTACCTGGCGCTGTGGATCCCCAACGGCCTCGTCGTGGGCTGCGAGTCGCTCTTCGTCTCCTACGACCCGCGCGCCGCGGGCACCCTGTTCGCCTGCGGGGCGCTGGGCATGCTCGCCGGGGACGTGACGGTCGGCCGGCTGCTGCCCGCCCGGCTGCGCCCACGGCTCGGCGTCCCGCTCCTGGCGCTGCTGGCCGCTCCGTACCTCGTCCTCTTCCTGCGTCCGCCGCTGCCGTTGACGGCCGTACTGGTCGGCCTGGCGTCGGTGGGCTTCGGCGCGAGCCTGGTGCAGCAGGAGCGCCTGGTCGCCCTGACCCCCGACGAACTCTCCGGGCACGCCCTCGGGCTGCACTCCGCCGGGATGCTCACCCTGCAGGGCCTCGCCGCGGTCCTCGCGGGCACGGTGGCCCAGTTCACCTCACCGGCGACGGCCATGTCCGTGATGGCGCTCGCCTCGCTCACGGTGACGCTCACGCTGACGGCGGCGAGCCGGCGGGGCGCACCCGACGGCGGACTGCTGCCGACCAGGGCGGCGGTGCGGTCCGCGTGAGGCGCGGTCCGCGTGACGTGTGGTCCAGCGGGTGCGACTCGGCCTCGATTGGGTTAAGGACCGTCCGGAAACTCCTGCGCGCACCGCCCCTTGCCTAGGGTGGGAGGCTGGGGAGGACGCCTGAGGACAGGGAGAGGGCGGCTCTTGAGCGCTGCGACACCGGAGTAGTCATGACCGTGAAGAAGCCGACGCCCGGTTCCGCGGTGGTGCTGTCCTTGATGCCCGTCGCCGCCATGGCCGTGGTCGCCGTCGTGGACCTCACGATGGGCCCCGGGGTGGGTCTGCTGCCGCTGGTGTCGCTGGGCCCGGCCTTCGCCGGACTGGTCGGCGGCTGGCGGCGCACCGCGGTGATCGGACTGGCCGCGCTGCTGCTCTGCGTCGGCCTCGGCATGTACAACGGGCTCTTCGACCGCCCCCGCGGCTACACCGCCATGCTCTCGGTGGCCGGTGTGACCGGCGTCGGCATCGCGGCGGCCGTGATGCGCTCGCGCCGCGAGGCGGAGCTGGCCAGCGTGCGCTCGATCGCGGAGGCGGCCCAGCGGGTCCTGCTGCGCCCGGTGCCGCTGACCGCGGGCCCGCTGCACGCGGCGGTGTCGTACACCTCGGCCCTCGCCGAGGCCCGGATCGGCGGCGACCTGTACGAGGTGGTGGCCTCGCCGCACGGTGTCCGGGTGATCGTGGGCGACGTCCAGGGCAAGGGGCTGGCCGCGGTGGAGACCGCCGCCCGGGTCCTCGGCGCCTTCCGGGAGGCGGCGTACGACGAGAAGGACCTGGTCGGACTCGGCGAACGGCTCGAGCGCAGCGTCGCCCGGGAGCAGGAGGACGAGAAGTTCGTGACCGCGATCCTCGCCGAGATCGGCCACGACCACCGGGTCGTCCTCCTGAACTACGGCCACCCGGCGCCGCTGCTCGTCCACGGCGACGGCACCTCCGACTTCCCGGAGCCGCCCGCGTACGCCCTCCCGCTGGGCCTGGCCGCGCACGGCGGGCCCGGCCCCGACCCCTTCCCGGTGCCCTTCCGCCCCGGCGACCAACTGCTCCTCTACACCGACGGCGTCACGGAGGCCCGGGACGAGCGGGGCGGCTTCTACCCGCTCGCCGAGCGCGCCCACCTCCTGAAGGACCCCGACATCCACCATGCCCTGGACGCCCTGCGCGAGGACCTGGTCCGGCACGCGGCGGGACCCCACCACGACGACGCGGCGATGCTGCTGCTGCGTTACCAGAGAGGGTCCGGCGTCGCGCCGAGCGCCTAGGCGTGGCGGCGTGACGTGCCGCGCCGGCGCCCGGATGCGCGGTCACCGGAGCGGACGCAGACTGGCCGGGTGAGCGGAACGCAGCCGAAGCGGGACCCGAGCACGCCCGGTGCCGGTCGCCGTCCTCCCTCCCAGTCGCTGGCCCTCGCCGCCATGATGTTCGCGGTGGCGATGACGTTCATCGACCAGACAATCGTCTCGATCGCGGCCCCCGACATCGTCTCCGAACTGGGCCTGTCGGCCTCCGGCATGCAGTGGGTGATCAACGCCTACCTGCTGGCCCTGGCCGCCTTCTTCGCCCTGGGCGGACGCCTGGCGGACCTGTGGGGCCCACGCCGCGTGGTCGTCATCGGCACCCTGGTCTTCGTCGTCTCCTCGGTCCTGTGCGGCTGCGTGCCCTCCGGCGACTACGCGCTGACCTGGCTGATCGTCTTCCGCGCCACCCAGGGCCTGGGCGCCGCGCTGCTCTTCCCGGCCGCGCTCGCCGTGGTCGTCGCCGTGTTCCCGGTGGAGCGAAGGGGCCGCGCGCTCGCCCTGTTCTTCGGCCTCACCGGCGCCCTGACCGCCGTGGGCCCGCTGCTCGGCGGCTGGTTGACCGCGTGGACCTGGCGGGCGATCTTCTGGGTCAACGTCCCGGTGGCGATCGCGGCGCTGGTCCTGACGGCGCTGGCCGGCATCCCGGACCGACGGCGCGAGGAGTCGCTGGACGTGAAGGGGGCGCTGCTGATCGTCGCCGGCATGGGCCTGAGCGTGCTCGGCTTCCAGCAGTCGGCGGCCTGGGGCTGGGACAACGCGGCGACCTTGGTCTGCATCGCGGGCGGCCTCGCGATCCTCTACGTCTTCTGCCGCTACGAACTGCGCACCCGCCACCCCCTGGTCAACCTCGCGGTCTTCCGCGACCGTGCCTTCACGGTGGACGCGCTGGTGCTCTTCTTCGCCATGCTGGCGTTCGTCCCGCTGTTCTTCTTCGCCTCGGTCTACGCCCAGGTCTCGCTCAGCGCCTCACCCAACCAGGCCGCCCTGTACCTGCTGTACTTCTTCGCCGGGTTCGCCATCGCCTCCCAGTGGGGCGGCCGCATCCTCGACAAGCGGGGCGCCCGCCCGGCGCTGCGGATCGGCTGCGCGCTGGGCGCCGTCGGCTTCGCGCTGTGGGCCGGCAAGCTCACCGACCTGTCCATGCACGACCAGTGGCCCTACGTCGCGCTCGCCGGCGCGGGCATCGGCTTCATCCTCGCCCCCGCGTCGACGGACGCCGTCAACCGCTCGATCGACTCCTCCTACGGCGAGGTCACCGGCATCACCCAGACCGTCCGCAACTACGCCGCCAGCGTCGGCCTGGCCGTCTTCGGCACCATGCTGACGCACCGCATGACCGACCGGGTCGAGGAGACCCTCGGTGCGCGCGGAGTGCCGTCGGACGGGCGGCACTCCATGGCCCGGGACGTCACGGAGGCGATCACCGGCAACGCGGACGCCCGCACCCCGACGGGCGACGGCCCGACCGCGACGGCCATGCGGGACGCGATGCCCGCCATCCGCCTCGACTTCGCCGAGGCCAACCAGTGGGTCTTCTACGGCATGGCCGTCGTCCTCGCGATCGGCTACTTCTGCGCCCTGCGGCACCCGGGCGGCCGGCCGGACGGCGTGAACGCGGCGGCGCCAGGGGAGCCCGGTTCGCGCGCCCCGGTCACCGGCGCTCACGGCGACGGGAGTTGAGGCGGGCCGCCTGGCGGGTCAGGTGGTCGCGCTCGGCCAGCCCGGGTGCCTTGTGGGCCGCCTCGGCGTACAGCCGCGCGGCCGTGTCCAGGTCGCCGTCGCGCTCGTGCAGGTACGCCGCCACGGCGGTGTGGCGGGGCAGCGTGTCGTCCAGCGCCGCGAGCGCCGCCAGACCGGCGCGCGGCCCGTCGGCCTCCCCTACGGCGACCGCGCGGTTGAGCCGGACGACGGGGTTGTCGGTCAGGCGCGCGAGCTCGTCGTACCACTCCACGATCTGCACCCAGTCGGTCTCCCCGGCGGTGGGCGCGTCGGCGTGCAGGGCGGCGATCGCGGCCTGGGCCTGGAACTCGCCCAGCCGGTCCCGGGCGAGCGCCGCCTGAAGGATCCGCACGCCCTCCGCGATCGACGCGGTGTCCCACCGGCCGCGGTCCTGTTCGGCGAGCGGCACCAGACTCCCGTCGGGCGCGGTCCGGGCCGCCCGCCGCGCGTGGTGGAGCAGCATCAGCGCCAGCAGCCCGGCGACCTCCGGGTGGTCGACCGAGGCCGCGAGCTGCCGGGTGAGCCGGACGGCTTCGGCGGCGAGGTCGACGTCACCGGAGTAGCCCTCGTTGAAGACGAGGTAGAGGACGCGCAGCACGGTGGCGACGTCACCGGGCCGGTCGAACCGGACCCCGGACACGGTGCGCTTGGCCCGGCTGATCCGCTGCGCCATCGTCGCCTCGGGCACCAGGTAGGCCTGGGCGATCTGCCGGGTGGTCAGCCCGCCGACGGCGCGCAGGGTCAGCGCGACCGCGGAGGACGGCGTCAGGGACGGATGCGCGCACAGGAAGTAGAGCTGGAGCGTGTCGTCCACGTCCGGGGCCCGGCCGGGCGCCGGTTCCTCCTCGACGCGGTCCTCGCGCCGCCGGCGGGCGGTGTCGGCGCGGGTCGCGTCCAGGAACCGCCGCCAGGCGACCGTGACCAGCCAGCCCTTCGGGTCCCGCGGCGGGTCGGCCGGCCATCCGCGGACCGCCTCGACCAGCGCGTCCTGGACCGCGTCCTCGGCCGCCGCGAAGTCGGCTCCGCGGCGGACGAGAACGGTCAGCACGCCGGGCGTGAGGCTCCTGATCAGGGCCTCGTCCATCGGCCGGGTCAGTCCGTGACGGTCGGGGAAGCGGTCAGGAACGGACGCAGCTCCAGCCACTCGTGGATCGGCTTCCCGCCCGCGCCCGGGGCGGCGGACAGCTCCCCGGCCAGCTCGACGGCGCGCTCGTAGCTGTCGACGTCGATCACCATCCAGCCCGCGATGAGGTCCTTGGTCTCGGCGAACGGCCCGTCGGTGACCGGCGGCTTCCCCTCGCCGTCGTACCGGACCCACGCCCCCTCGGGGGCGAGCGCCTGCCCGTCGACGAACTCACCGGTCTTCTCGAGCCGGTCCGCGAAGTCCCGCATGTACTGCATGTGGGCCGAGATCTCTTCGGGCGTCCACTGGTCCATCGGCGCGGAGTTGACCGCTTCCGGGGCGCCTCGGTAGTGCTTGAGCAGCAGGTACTTGGCCATGACGGGTGGTCTCCTCGGTGCTGGTGCGGCCCATTGTGGCCGCCTTCACCCCTGGGACGGAGCGGGACGCGCGTTCTCGACACGGTGGCCGGGCCGGGCGGAAACTTTTTCCGAGACGTCTCTCAGGACCCCTTCCACGCCGTGCAGGAAGGTCTCGGAGATCAGCTCCGGGTCGAAGAGGCACCCGGCCGCCATCGCACCGTCCCGGAGCATGACGAGGTGCCGCCCCGCGGCGACGCCGTCACCGTCACCGACCTGCGCCAGCAGCTCCGTGACGGTGTCCAGGAACCACTGCCGGTGGGCCAGTACGGCCCGGTGCACGGGGTGGGCCGGGTCCGGGTACTCGGCCACGGCGTTGAGAAAGGCGCAGCCGCGGAAACCGGGGGACCGGATCCCGTCCACGATGGACCGTGCGACGGCCCGGACCTGCCCGGCGGCGGACGGACTGCCGTCCCTGGCCGCGGTCACCTGCGCCCGGATGCCCCGGTCGGCCTGGTCGAGGTAGGCGAGGATGAGGTCTTCCTTGCCCGCGAAGTGCCGGTACAGCGTGGCCCGGGTGACCTGCGCCTCCGCGGTGATCCGGTCGATGCCGACCGAGTGGATGCCCTCGGCGTAGAAGATCCTCGTGGCGGTACCGAGCAGCCGGGCTCGCGCTTCGGAGGGGGTGCGGGCTGCGGCTTCCGTGCTCGGGCTCATGCGTCCACCGTATCAAGGTGGCGAGGTAGAACGTTCGGTCTTGACAGGGGAGGCAGGAGGCCGTTGACTGCATGACGAGACCGAACGTTCTACCTCATCGGGTGGTCCGCTCCGTCCCTGCCCCTTCCGTCCGCCGCACCGAAAGGCACCCACCGTGGACACCGCCGTCGTCGCACCGCCCGCCAGCGTCCCCGTCCCCGTCACGCTCCGGAAGCTGTACTTCGTCCGCTTCGCGTTCGCCGCCGTGTGGGCGGCCCTGCTCTTCACCACCGCCGACGCGCTGGGCCCGCTGAGCACGGCACTGCTCCTGGTCTATCCGCTCTTCGACGTGGCGGCCGCGGTCGTCGACGTCCGGTCGGCGCGGGCGAACGGCGGCCCCACCACGCCGCTGTACGCGAACATCGCGATCAGCTCCGTGACCGTCCTCGGCCTCGCCCTCGCCGCGACCTCGGGCATCCCGGCCGTCCTGCGGGTCTGGGGCGCGTGGGCGGTCACCGCGGGAATCGTCCAGCTCGTCGCGGGCGCCGTCCGCCGCCGGCTGGGCGGACAGTGGCCGATGATCGTCAGCGGCGCCATCTCCACGCTCGCCGGCCTCTCCTTCGTCACGCAGGCCGGCGCCGAGGACCCCTCGCTGAGCAGCCTCGCGGGCTACGCCTTCCTCGGCGGCGTCTTCTTCCTGGTCTCCGCCCTGCGCCTGGGACGCGGGGGACGCGAGGGACGCGCGGGACGCGGTTCGGCCTGAGGGGGACCGCGGCGACGAAACGGCTTGTCCGGCACGCTCCTGCCCCGGGAAGATCGTCACTCGTGCGCCTCGACGAACTCAACGCCCAAGAACGCCGGTTGTGGGACGCCTTCCCCAAGGGCCGCCCCGTCGACCTCCGCGACGATCCCGCACCCTCGGACCCGGTGGTCCGGTCCGAGGTCGTGGCGGCCCTGCTGCTGGGCGCCAACGCCGACCACACCCCCGGCGACCGCCCCGCTCTCCGGCTCACCGGTGCGCACCTCACGGGCCGTCTGGATCTCGGCTTCACGGAGGTCGCCGTACCGGTTCGCCTCGCCGAATGCCGTTTCGACGAAGCGCCGTTGTTCCAGGGAGCCCGGACCCGCGAGCTGGCCCTGACGGGATGCGTCCTGCCCGGGTTCGTGGCCGACACGGCGCAGATCGACGGGAGGCTGGTCGTCTCCCACTGCACCCTGACGGGCCCCCTGGTCCTCACCCGCACCCAGATCAACGGCGACCTGGACCTGCGCGACACGGCGGTCCGCTTCCCCACCGGGGAGGCCATACCGGCCGTCCACGCCCAGGTGGGCGGCGACGCGCTGTGCGCGAACCTGGACGTCGAGGGGACGTTCCGGCTCTCCGGCGCCTCCATAGAGGGCGAGTTCGACCTGGAGGGCGCCTCGCTCCGCGCCCCCGGCGGCAACGCCCTGGACGCCTACCACGTCCGTGTCGCCGAGGACTTCACCTGTCACCCCGGCTTCAGCGCGGAGGGCCGGATCATCCTCTCCGGCGCCACCGTCGCGGCGGCCGTCGGATTCTGCGGGGCCCGGCTGAGCAACCCGGGTGACATCGCCCTGGAGGCGGTGGACGTCACGGTCGACCGCAACTTCGACCTGGGTCTCGGACTCACGGTCGACGGCGCGGTGCGGCTCGACGGCACCCGCGTCGGCACCGAACTGAGCTTCCGCGACGCCGAACTGACCCACAAGGACGGCACCGCCCTGTCCCTTAGGGCGACCCAGGCCCGGGAAACCGACCTCCGCACCCGCCGGCCGATCGACGCGGTGGACGCCCGCAACGCCCGGCTGGGCACGCTGTACGACGCCCAGGACACCTGGCCCACCGACCTCCGCCTGGCCGACGCGACGTACGAGACCCTGGCGTTCCCGCTCACCGCCTCGGAACGCGTCCGCTGGATCCGACGCACCACCGGCGACTACCTCCCCCAGCCGTACGAGCAACTGGCGGCGGCCTACCGGCGGCTCGGCCACGAGGACGAGGCCCGCACGGTCCTGCTGGCCAAACAGCGCCACCGCCGTGCCACCCTCCCCCCGCACACCCGCCTGTGGGGCCACGTCCAGGACGTCTCCGTCGGCTACGGCTACCGCCCCCTCCGCGCCGGTCTGTGGCTCCTGGCCCTGCTGGCCTGCGGAGCCCTCTACTTCGCCCAACACACCCCGGCCCCCCTCGAAGCGGCCAAGGCCCCGCCCTTCAACGCCGTCTTCTACACCCTCGACCTCCTCGTCCCGATCGTCACCTTCGGCCAGGAGCCCGCCTTCGCGCCACGAGGCACCGGCCAGTGGCTGTCCTACGCCCTGATCACGGCGGGCTGGATCCTGGCCACGACGGTCACCGCGGGGGCGTCCCGCGCACTGAGCCGACAGTGACCCGGCCCCTCGCCCCCCGGCAGGAGCCCGATCCGGCGGCACGGCGGCGGGGTCATACCCGGGTCTGACCCCCCGGTTCAGCTCCTGGTCCGACGCCCCGCGGGGGCGGATGGAGGCATCGTCCTCGGCATGAGGAATCCGACCGCGTCCACGACCGCCGCCCCGGACACGACGACCGGTGTCCGCCTGCGTGCCGCGCTCCCCGTGACGCCGTGGGGGGCCACCGGCTTCCCCGGACGCTGGGTGGGCGGCACCGCCATGGTGCTGGGCCCCCTGCTGATGCTGGCCGGCGCGCTGCTGCGGGCCCGCGTCCCTTTCTTCTTCCCCGACCAGCTCTCCGCGTACGAGCGGCACCCCACCCCGATGGCCACCGCGTACGGCCTGTTCGCCGCGGGCAGCCTGCTGCTGTGGCCCGCCGTGGCGGTGCTGGCCGGACGGATCGGGGCGCGGAGCGCCGGCTGGGGCCTGTGGGGCGGGGTCCTGGCGATGTCCGGGCTGTTCGCCCGCGCCTTCCATGCCGGGGTGGACCACCTGGCCTTCCAGCTGGTGCGCTCCCGAGGCGCCGGGCCCGCCACCGAAGCCGTCTCGGCCGGCTACGGCGCCTTCCACGTCTTCAGCGCGCTGAACCTCGCCATCCTCGCCGGGTGGATCGTCCTCGCCCTCGGCGCCTGGCGCACCCGGGTGCTCGGCCCGGTCCGCGCCGCCGCACTCGCCCTCACCGCGGCACTGCCCCTCGGAGTCCTGAAGGGGACCACCCCGCTGTCGCTGGTGGCCCTGGCCGGACTGTGCGTCGCACTGGTGCCGCTGGGCCTGGCGCTGCTGTCCGAGGCGCCCCGCCCCGGCCGGGCGGCGGTGCTGCGCTGGGTACCGCTGACCCTGGCGGTCCTCGGACTGATGATGCTGCTCGGACAGGCCGGCTGAATGCACCCGCCGCCCCCGTACGGTCGGACCATGAGGCGCAAGCGGCAGCACCATCTCCACGCCCTGGATCTCGGCGCGGCCCTGATCCTGACCGCCGTGTACGCGGGCTTCGCCCGGCTGACCGCCGACGACGGCCAGCCCGTCTTCACGGGACCGTTCTGGCTCGGCTGCCTGCTCGCCGCCGCGGTCGGTCTGCCGGTCGCCGTACGCCGCCGTTGGCCGCTCGCGGTCCTGGTGACCGTGCTGGCCGCCCTGGCCACGGCGTCGCTCCTCGACATCCCGCGCGAGCCGTACGCCGCCGCCGGGCTCGCGGCCTACCTGGTCGGACTCGCCGAGCCCGCCCGCCGGTCCGTGCCCGCACTCGCGGTGACGCTGCCGGTGGCGTGCGGCGCGGTGTACCTCGGCGAGGCGGTGGTCACTCCCGCCGAGGACGCGCGGGGCGCCGTCGGGGTGGCCGGGCTCGTGCTGCTGGTGATCGCCGGCTCCTGGGGCGTGGGGTTCACCGTGCGCGGCCGCCGGGCCGCGGCCGCGGCGGAACAGCGGCGCCGGGCGGAGCGGGCACTGGACGAGGAACGCCTGCGGATCGCCCGCGAGCTGCACGACATCGTCTCCCACCACCTCGGCATGATCGCCGTCAAGGCGGGCGTCGCCGGGCACGTGGCGCAGGCCGACCCGGCGGAGGCGCGGACCGCCCTCAAGGTCATCGAGGAGACCAGCCGTTCGGCGTTGGCGGAGATGCGGCGCACGCTCGGCATACTGCGGACCGACAGCGCGCCCATGGGCCCCGCCCCGGGCCTGGACGGCCTCGACACGCTGGCGGCGCAGGCGCACCGGGCGGGCGTGGACGTCGCCCTGACGGTCCGTGCCGGGGAGGACCTGGCCGAGGGGACACAGCTGACCGTCTACCGGATCGTCCAGGAGTCGCTCACCAACGCGATCCGGCACGCCGCCCCGACCCGCTGCCGGGTCACGGTGGAGGCGGACGCGGGGGAGATCCGCATCGACGTCGCCGACGAGGGACCCCCGCCCGGACCCGGGCGGCAGACCCGCGAACCGCCGGGCGGACACGGCCTCCTGGGCATACGCGAACGGACGACGATGTACGGCGGCAGCTTCGAGGCGGGCCCCCGGCCGGAGGGCGGCTTCGCGGTGTCCGTCCGTCTGCCCACCGAAGGGAACCGATGACCATGACCGACGCGACCCCGGTCCGGGTACTGATCGCCGACGACCAGGCGATGGTGCGCGGCAGCTTTCGGGTCCTCGTCGACCACACCCCCGGCCTGACGGCCGTGGGCGAGGCCGCGAACGGAGCGGAGGCCGTCGAGCTGACCCGCCGCGAACGGCCGGACGTCGTGCTGATGGACGTACGCATGCCGGTCCTCGACGGCATCGGGGCGACCCGGCAGATCTGCTCGGACCCGGCCCTGTCCGCCGCCCGCGTCCTCATCCTCACCACCTTCGACCTGGACGAGTACGTCTACGCAGCCCTGCGCGCCGGCGCCGCCGGCTTCCTGCTCAAGGACACCCCGCCCGCCGACGTCCTCACCGCGATCGGCGTCGTCGCCGCGGGCGAGGCGCTGCTGGCCCCCTCGGTGACCCGCCGCCTGATCGCGGAGTTCGCCCGCCGCCCGGAGCCCGCCCGTCCGCCCCACCGCTCACTGGAGGGGGTCACCGACCGGGAGGCGGAGGTGCTCGGGCTGATCGCACGGGGTCTGTCCAACACGGAGATCGCGGAGCACCTCCATCTGAGCCTGGCCACGGTCAAGACCCACGTCGGCCGCCTCCTCGCCAAGCTGCGCGCACGCGACCGCGCCCAGCTCGTGATCGTCGCCTACGAGACCGGGCTGGTGGGCGAGGGACGGCGCGGGGCATGAGCCCGTGGCCGGATCCCCTGGGGCGGGCGCGGGCCCGGTGCGGGGCCGACGCCTTCGGCGCCCGCCCCGCACCGGCTCGGTGCGGTCAGCCCTTGCCGAGCAGTGCGTTCATCTGCTCGATCTCCGCGCTCTGCGAGTCGATGATCTCTCCGGCCATCCTCTTGGCCGGTCCGTAGGCACCGTCGGCCTGCTCGGTCCTCGCCATCTCGACCGCGCCTTCGTGATGCCTGATCATCAGCTCCGTGAACGCGGTGTCGAAGGCCTTGCCCGAGGCGTCCGCGAGCCCGGTCATCTCCTCGGCCGTCATCATGCCGCCCGTGCCGCCCATGTCGTGCATGGAGTGGTCCATGGCACCCTCGGCGGGCACGTCCTCGCCCCACGAGGTCAGCCAGCCGGAGAGCGTCCTGATCTCCGGGTCCTGGGCCTTCTTGATGTCGGCGGCGAGCTTCCTCACCTCGGCCGACCGCGCACGGCCGGGGGCGAGGTCGGCCATCTCGACGGCCTGGCGGTGGTGGGGGATCATCCCCTTCGCGAAGGTGACGTCGGCGGCGTTGTGCTGCCCCTGTGACGCCGAGGCCGACGCCGATGCCGGGGCGGAGGGGGATGTGGTGGCGGCGCGGCCGCCGTGCCCGGCCGAGCCGTCGTCGCCGCTGCCGCCACAGGCGGCCAGAACCAGTGCTGCCGCGCCCGCGGCGGCCGCAACGGCAGTGCGGCGCAGGAGGAAACGCTTGCGGATCATGGTGGTGCAACTCCTTGACGCGCGCCGTCGCGCGGCACGCGGTGGGAACGGATGTATGGGCGCGCAAGCACGGCACCCGTCACCGGCGAGAGCCGGGCGCACGGGAGCCGGGCGGGCCGCTCTATATCCGCAGGAGTTGCAGCTCGGAGAGGTCGGGCGGAGCCCGGCCGTCGTGCGGCGCCCCCGGGAACGCCCCGGCGGGCGTGGGGTCCGCGGGCGCGTCCGGCAGGGCGCCGGTCAGCGCGGGCGGCGTGTACGCCGAACCGGTGCCGGCCGCCGCACACGTCCCGTCGGCATGATCGAGGTGGCCCGATCCGCCGTCCGGGTGCGTGCATTCCCCGTCCACGTGCGGAACGCCGTCCGCCGCGGTCGTCACCATCCCGTGAGCAGTACCCGCCTGACCCGGCGGCATCGCACCGGGGGCGAGGCCGTGCATGCCCAGCACACCGGCCAGCACCGCCAGCACCAGCAGCACGAACAGCCGCCCGGCCGGACGGCTGCTGGATCGGGTGCTCCTGGTCACGCGCTCATCGTACGGGCCTCCCTTGGCGCGCCCTCGTAAGAGACCATCAGGTCACGCGAACACCACCTGGAGGAACCGGTGTCACACCCGCGACCGCCCACCCCCGAGGAGACGCTCGCCGACGCGAAGAAGCGGCTGAGCCTCCCGCGCATCGTCGTGATCTGCGGCTCCACCCGCTTCATGGCCGAGATGGCCGAGGCCGATCTGCGGGAGACCGAAGCCGGAAGGATCGTCGTCAAACCGGGCTGTGACCTGAAGTCGCCGCACCCGCTCTGGTCCGACCCCGTAGAGGCCGAGGCGCTGAAGGCTCGACTCGACGAGCTGCACCGGGCGAAGATCCGGCTCGCCGACGAGGTGCTCGTGGTCGGCGACTACATCGGGGACAGCACCCGGGCCGAAATCGCCTACGCCCGGTCGCTGGGCAAGCCCCTGCGGTTCACGCACCCCGAAGTCGACCCTGACGCCTGACCGGGGCGATCTCGGCGATCAGTCCTTCGACCAGGGTCTTGATCTCGTCGCGGATGGGGCGGACGGCCTCCACGCCCTGGCCGGCCGGGTCGTCGAGCTTCCAGTCGAGGTAGCGCTTGCCGGGGAAGACGGGGCAGGTGTCGCCGCAGCCCATGGTGATGCAGACGTCCGACTCGCGGACCGCGTCGACGGTGAGGATCTTCGGCGTCTCCTTGGCGATGTCGATGCCGACCTCGGCCATCGCCTCGACGGCGGCCGGGTTGACCCGATCGCCGGGGGCGGAGCCGGCGGAGCGGACCTCGACGCGGTCGCCGGCCAGGTGGGCCAGCCAGGCCGCGGCCATCTGGGAGCGGCCGGCGTTGTGTACGCAGACGAACAGGACGGACGGCTTGTCGGCCATGGTGGTCGTTCTCTCTCGTCGCACGGCGGAACGCGGCCGCCGATGACTTCAGCCCTCGCTGGTATCAGCGAGCAGTGATGTGAGAATATCAGCGCATGCTGACTTCAGTCGATCCTGATGTGATCCGGGCGCTCGGTGATCCGCTGCGCCTTCGGATCGTGACCCTCCTGGCGCGCGAGACGCTCTGCACGACGCACCTGGTCGAGGAGACCGGAGCCAGGCAGACCAACCTCTCCAACCACATGAAGGTGCTGCGCGAGGCCGGGATCGTGGAGACCGAGCCCTGCGGCCGCTTCACCTACTACAAGCTCAAGCCCGAGGTCCTGGCCGGTCTTTCCGGGCAGTTCGCCGAACTCGCCGCCTCCGCCCGCACCGCCGCCGAGAACAAGAGGGCCTGCCCGTGACCTCCACCGAGCCCGTCACCTCCGCGCAGGCCGGGGGCGGCGACGACTCGATCGTCAAGAAGCTCTCCACCCTCGACCGCTACCTGGCGGTGTGGATCCTCATCGCGATGGCCGTCGGCCTCGGCCTCGGGCGGGTGATCCCCGGACTGGACGACGCGCTGGCGAAGGTGGAGATCGGCGGCATCTCCCTGCCCATCGCCCTCGGTCTGCTGATCATGATGTACCCGGTCCTGGCGAAGGTCCGCTACGACCGGCTGGACGCGGTCACCGGCGACCGGCGGCTGATGATCTCCTCCCTGGTCGTCAACTGGCTGCTCGGTCCGGCGGTGATGTTCGCGCTGGCATGGATCTTCCTGCCGGACCTCCCCGAGTACCGCACCGGACTGATCGTCGTGGGCCTGGCCCGCTGCATCGCCATGGTGATCATCTGGAACGACCTCGCCTGCGGCGACCGCGAGGCCGCGGCCGTGCTCGTCGCGCTCAACTCGGTCTTCCAGGTCCTGGCGTTCGGCCTGCTGGGCTGGTTCTACCTCGACCTGCTGCCCGGCTGGCTCGGCCTCGGCGACGGCGAGCACCTGGACATCTCGATGTGGGAGATCGCCTTCAACGTGGTCGTCTTCCTCGGCGTCCCGCTGCTGGCCGGCTTCCTGACCCGCCGGATCGGCGAGAAGAAGATGGGCCGGGAGGGCTACGAGTCCCGCTTCCTGCCGAAGATCGGCCCCTGGGCGCTGTACGGGCTGCTGTTCACGATCGTCGTCCTCTTCGCCCTCCAGGGCGGGACCATCACCTCCCAGCCCCTGGACGTGGCCCGCATCGCGCTGCCGCTGCTGGTGTACTTCGCGGTCATGTTCTTCGGCACCTTCCTCCTCGGCAAGGGCCTCGGCCTGGCCTACGACCGCACCACGACCCTCGCCTTCACGGCGGCGGGCAACAACTTCGAACTGGCCATCGCGGTCGCCATCGCGACCTTCGGCGTCACCTCCGGCCAGGCGCTGTCCGGAGTCGTCGGCCCGCTCATCGAGGTCCCGGTGCTGATCGGTCTCGTCCACGTCGCGCTCGCCTGGCGAAGCAGATTCGCGTCCGACGCGGTGACGACGACCCCGTGACCAGGCGGGCGGGGATGGAGGAGACCGGCGGCCAGCCGCGCAGGTCGGGCATGGCGGCCATGAACTTCTCCCGGCTGGTGCCGACGCCGGTCTTCCTGGCCGGACTGGCCGTCAGCATGATCGGCCTGGCCTATGCGCTGCGCACACTGACGGTGGGGCCGAGCGCTACCGCTGGGAGGAAGTGCTGGAGCTGCTGGGCCCCAGGCCGTCCCCGCAGTCGTGATCAGCCTGCTCCGCGTGGTGGTGCCAGGCGTGCGCCTCGGTGAAGCGGGTCAGGAGTAGCGGAGGGTCTGGCCGCTTCCGAGTCGCCTCAGGCCCATGGACTCCAGCGACTTGTCCTGTTCCCGACGTTGATCAAAGGCGCGCAGCTCGTCGACCGCTGAGGACGGCAGCGAGTCCGACACCTCGGCGATCAAGGTCCGGAGCGATGTGCCGAGCAGGGACGCGGCGTCGTTGAGGGCCACGAGCGGGTACAGGTTCTCGCGGGCGTCGTCGAGGCGTACTTGCGCCATGCCGACGGCGACGAGGCCGCGGCGCAGCGTGTCCACGGACCCGGCACGGACCGCGGCCGAGGCCATGCGCTGCCCGTACACGCTGAGCACGGACGCGCTCCGGGTGTCGAGGTCGTCGATCGCCCGTTGCCGGACCGGGGCGGGGCTCCTCATGTACGACGTGATCACCGCCTCGACGGTGGCGTCCCGTTCGTGGGGGAGGCGAAGGCCCAGATAGCCGTTGAAGCGGCGGTCCTTGAGGCGGGCCACGGGTACGGGCGGGACCCCGGGGCCCCGCCCGTCGGAGGAAGAGCGCCGACTCAGGGCCACACCAGGCAGTACGGCTGATGCCCCGCCTCGTGCAGCCGGTGTGAGAAGTCCTGCCACTCGTGCAGCAGCTGGTACACGTTGAACGCGTCCCTCGGGCCGCCGCGGTCCGGGACCGTGGACCATATGAAGGCCGCCGCGCCGACCGCCTCCTCGCCGATGCCGCGCAAGGGGTCGACCACGGTCATCGGGAGTTTGACGACCGCGTAGTCGGGGTGCAGGACGACCAGTTCCAGCGGGGGCACCTTGTGCAGGGGCACGCCCTCGATGCCGGTGAGGACCATGGCGGCCATGGTCTCCGGCTTGATCTTGGTGAACATGCCGTTCATCCCGAGCTCGTCGCCGCCCAGTTCCTCGGGGCGCATCGAGATCGGGACGCGGGCCGCGGTCGCGCCGTCGGGCGCGCCGAAGTACTTGTAGGTCACCCCCACCCGACCACCATTCCCGCTCCCCGCCCCCAGCCGGTCGGCCCGCCGGTCGAGCCGGTCGGGCTCGCCCGGGGTGCCGTGTGCCTGACGTGCTTCGGACGCTTCCTCCGCCTCGCGTCGGTGCCTTCCCCGCCGGGCACGTCGAGGACCCAGGTCATCGGTCCCCTCGCCCAGTCCGCCACCGCGATGCATATCTCCACCCGACTGCTTTTCTAGGACGCGGGGCCCCCGCCGCGCAACCCGATCATCGTGTCAGTGACCTCCCCCACGGCCGCTCGCCGAAACGTGCGGTGGGACATATGCCCGCCGGACGGTCGGCAGCCCCGTCCGCGTCGCCCCGGTGAGCTGCGTGGATGAGTTCCAGTCTGGCAGACGGCACGGCATTGGGGGCGGTTGTCTACCCTTGACGAAGTCACCCTGGGCAACCAGAGGCCGCGCAGGGTCCGATACGTCGGAGAAGGTCGAGAAGGTCGGAGAAGTCGCAGGTCATGAGCGAACTGGCATATCCATACGAAGCACCGGCCTCGCAGGCTCTGTTCGACCGCGCCGCGGCCGTCACGCCCGGCGGTGTGAACTCCCCGGTACGCGCCTTCCGCGCCGTCGGCGGCACGCCCCGGTTCATGGTGTCCGGCGCCGGGCCGTATCTGACCGACGCCGACGGGCGTGAGTACGTCGACCTGGTCTGCTCCTGGGGGCCGATGATCCTCGGGCACGCGCACCCCGAGGTGATCGCCGCCGTGCAGGAGGCCGTCGCGCGCGGGACGTCCTTCGGTACGCCCGCCGAGGGCGAGGTCGCGCTCGCCGAGGCCATGGTCGAGCGGGTCGCGCCGCTGGAGGAGGTCCGCCTCGTGTCCAGCGGGACCGAGGCCACCATGTCCGCCATCCGGCTCGCCCGCGGGTTCACCCGGCGCACCAAGGTGATCAAGTTCGCCGGGTGCTACCACGGTCACGTCGACTCGCTGCTCGCCGCCGCCGGCTCCGGCGTCGCGACCTTCGCGCTGCCCGACACCCCCGGCGTCACCGGGGCCCAGGCGAGCGACACGATCGTGCTGCCGTACAACGACCTCGATGCCGTGCACGCCGTCTTCGCCGCCCACCCCGGCGAGATCGCCTGCCTGATCACGGAGGCCTCGCCCGGCAACATGGGCGTCGTGCCGCCGCTGCCCGGGTTCAACCAGGGCCTCAAGGACGCCTGCGCCGCGGACGGCGCGCTGTTCGTGTCCGACGAGGTCATGACCGGGTTCCGGACCAGCCGCGCCGGGTGGTACGGGGTGGAGGGGGTCGTGCCCGATCTCATGACCTTCGGGAAGGTGATGGGAGGCGGATTCCCCGCCGCCGCGTTCGGGGGGCGGGCGGATGTCATGGCGCACCTCGCGCCGGCCGGGCCCGTCTACCAGGCCGGCACCCTCTCCGGGAACCCGGTCGCCACCGCCGCCGGGCTCGCCCAGCTGCGGCTCCTCGACGACGCCGCGTACGACACCGTCGACGCCGTGTCCGCGCGGATCCAGTCGCTCGTGACCGAGGCGCTCACCAAGGAGGGCGTCGCGCACACGCTCCAGAACGCCTCCAACATGTTCTCCGTGTTCTTCACCGACCGGCCGGTCGTCAACTACGAGGACGCGAAGGCGCAGGAGTCCTTCCGGTTCACCGCCTTCTTCCACTCCCTCCTCTCGAACGGCGTCTACCTGCCGCCGTCCTCCTTCGAGTCCTGGTTCGTGTCCACCGCCCACGACGAGCGGGCCGTCCAGCGCATCGCCGACGCCCTCCCGGCGGCGGCCCGCGCGGCCGCGGAGGCGACGGCATGAGCGACCACGGCAACCACGACCGCGACGAAGAGCTGACCGTCGTCCACGTCATGCGGCACGGCGAGGTCGAGAACCCCACCGGTGTCCTGTACGGGCGGCTGCCCGGCTACCACCTCTCCGAGCTGGGCCGGCGGATGGCCGAGCGGGTCGCCGAGCACCTCGCGCCCCGCGACGTGACGTACGTCGTGGCCTCCCCGCTGGAGCGGGCGCAGGAGACGGCGACCCCGATCGCCAAGACGCACGGGCTCGACCTCGACACCGACACCCGCCTCATCGAGGCCGACAACGTCTTCCAGGGCAAGACCTTCGGCATCGGTGACGGCGCGCTGCGCCGGCCCGCCAACTGGAAGCACGTGGTCAACCCGTTCAAGCCGTCCTGGGGCGAGCCGTACGTCGACCAGGTCGTGCGGATGAAGGGCGCGATCGACGCCGCACGGGACCGGGCGCGCGGGCACGAGGCCGTGGTCGTCAGCCACCAGCTGCCGATCTGGATCCTGCGGTCCTACGTCGAGCGGCGGCGGCTGTGGCACGACCCGCGCAAGCGGCAGTGCACGCTGGCGTCCCTGACGACGTTCACCTACCGGGGTGACCGGATCGTCTCCGTCGGCTACACCGAGCCCGCCCGCGACCTCGTCCCGGCCCACCTCCTCTCGGGGGCCAAGCCGGTGAAGGGGCAGGGGAAGGCGTACGGGGCCTGACGGTCGCCCCGGGCCCGGCTCCCGGGCCCGGCCCCCGGGCCTCGGCTCCTTTCTGTGGGTCCGCTGTCCACTGTTACCCAACCCGCACAAATTTCCGGAACCCGCTCGTTCGTCGCGTCCTCTCACCTAGTGACCACCAAGGACGCGACGAACGAGGTTGCGATGCGCACTTCCAACCGCACTCTCACCCGCAGGGGAATGCTCGGACTCGGCGCGGGGGCCGCGGCGGCGGTCGGGCTCGCGGGCTGCGGCACCGGTTCCCACCCCTCGTCGGACGGCTCGCACCAGGCCGGTGACGCCGGGAAACCGTCGCCCTCCGGCAGCAGCAAGGCCCCGGCGAAGCCCATCGGCGACGGCTCCACGTCGTACACCGGCAAGCAGCCGCATCAGCCGGACGCCCCCGTGCCGCTGGAACCCGGCCAGACGCCGCCGCAGTTCGTCGTCTTCTCCTGGGACGGCGCCGGCGAGGTCGGCAACGGGCTCTTCCCCCGCTTCCTGGACCTGGCCCAGGAGCACGGCGCGCACATGACGTTCTTCCTCTCGGGCCTGTACCTGCTGCCCGAGTCGAAGAAGCGCCTCTACGACCCGCCGAACAACCCGCGCGGCGCCTCCGACATCGGCTACCTCACCGACGAGCACATCAAGGCGACGCTCACCAACGTCCGCCGGGCCTGGCTGGACGGGCACGAGATCGGCACCCACTTCAACGGCCACTTCTGCGGGGGCGGCGGCAGCGTCGGCAACTGGACGTCCGCGCAGTGGCGCAGCGAGATCGACCAGGCGAAGTCCTTCGTCAAGGAGTGGCGGACCAACAGCGGCTGGACCGACCTGCCGTCCCTGCCCTTCGACTACGACAAGGAGCTCGTCGGCGGCCGCACGCCCTGTCTGCTCGGCCAGGACAAGCTGCTGCCCACCGCCCGCGAGCTGGGCTGGCGCTACGACGCCTCCTCGCCCGGCGGCCGCCAGGTGTGGCCGGTGAAGAAGGACGGGATCTGGGACCTGCCGTTGCAGCAGATACCTTTCCCCGGCCACTCCTTCGAGGTCCTCTCGATGGACTACAACATCCTCGCCAACCAGTCGGTCAACTCGACCAAGGCCCCCGCGCACAACTACCCGGGCTGGCGCGAACAGGCCACGAAGGCGTACATATCCGGCTTCAAGCGGGCATACGAGTCGAACCGGGCACCCTTCTTCGTCGGCAACCACTTCGAGGAGTGGAACGGCGGCATCTACATGGACGCCGTGGAGAACGCCCTCAAGCACATCGCGCGGGAGAAGGAGAAGGGCGAGGACATCCGGCTGGTCTCCTTCCGCCAGTTCACCGACTGGCTGGACGTGCAGAAGCCCGAGGTGCTCGCCAAACTGCGGACCGTCGAGGTGGGGCAGCAGCCGGCCGGGGGCTGGAACGCCTTCCTGAAGGACACCTCCGCCCCGGGCTCGACACCCAGCGGGAACGCCGCCTGAGATGCGGGTTTCCGGCCGCGAGGGGGGTGCGCAAGATCCTCGGAACGGACATGCGAAACTTTTCACATGAGTGCCGCCAGCCGCGCCCCCCTGCGCTCGAACCGCTCGAACCGCACCACCGAGCGCACCGTCGAGCGCATCACCGACGCCCGCGCCCGCGTCCGTAGCCGGGCCGCCCGGGCCGCCGTCGGCGCGGCCGCCGCGGCGCTCCTCGTGTCCGCGTGCAGCTCCGGCGGCACCTCGGGCGGCGGCGGCCAGACCGGTTTCATCACCGGCTCCGACGGCATCGCCACCGCGAAGAAGGGCGAGCGCGCCGACGCCCCCGAGCTGTCCGGCGAGACCGTCGACGGGGGACAGGTCGACGTCGCCGACTACCGGGGCAAGGTCGTCGTCCTCAACGTCTGGGGCTCGTGGTGCCCGCCCTGCCGCGCCGAGGCCAAGAACTTCGAGAAGGTCTACCAGGACGTCAAGGACCAGGGCGTCCAGTTCGTCGGCATCAACACCCGCGACACCTCCACCGGCCCGGCCCGCGCCTTCGAGAAGGACTACGGCGTCACCTACCCGAGCCTGTACGACCCGGCGGGCAGACTGATGCTGCGCTTCGAGAAGGGCACCCTCAACCCGCAGGCCGTCCCCTCCACGCTCATCATCGACCGGGAGGGCAAGGTCGCCGCGCGCACCCTCCAGGCGCTCAGCGAGGAGAAGCTGCGCAAGATGCTCGCCCCGTACCTCCAGCCGGAGAAGTGACGTGTCCGCAGTGACCACCCTCGCCGCCGAGGGCTACAACGGCACGGTGCTGAACGGCGCCCTGCTCGTGGCCCTCCCCATCGCGCTCCTCGGCGGCCTGGTCTCCTTCTTCTCGCCCTGCGTCCTGCCGCTCGTCCCCGGCTACCTCTCCTACGTGACCGGCGTCACCGGCACGGACCTCGGCGAGGCCCGGCGCGGCCGGATGGTCGCCGGAGCCTCCCTCTTCGTCCTCGGCTTCACCGCCGTCTTCGTCTCCAGCGGGGCGCTCTTCGGCTACTTCGGCTCCACGCTCCAGGAGGAACGCTCCACCCTGACCAAGGTGCTCGGCGTGCTCATGATCCTCATGGGCGTCTTCTTCGTCGGCCTCATGCCCTGGTTCACCCAGCGCGAGTTCCGCTTCCACAAGCGCCCCGTGACCGGCCTGGTCGGCGCGCCGCTGCTGGGCGCGCTGTTCGGCATCGGCTGGACGCCCTGCATCGGTCCGACCCTCGCGTCCGTCCTCGCGCTCTCCGCCGACCAGGGCACCGCCGGCCGCGGCGCCATACTGACCGTCGCGTACTGCGTCGGCCTCGGCGTGCCCTTCGTGCTCGCCGCGGTCGCCTTCCGCAAGGCGCTCGGCGCCTTCGGCTGGATCAAGCGCCACTATGTCTGGGTGATGCGAATCGGCGGCGCCATGATGATCGCGACCGGCGTGCTGCTGCTGACCGGCGCGTGGGACAGCATCGTGCAGGACATGCAGACCTGGTCCAACGGCTTCACTGTAGGGATCTGACCGATGAGCAACACCACCACGGGCAAGACCCCGACGACCGACGAGGAACAGGACCTCGGCGCCGCCGGCTCCCAGCTGTCCACCGCCCCCAAGGAGGAGGCCCCGAACCTCCCCTCGCTCGGCGTGATCGGCTGGGCCCGCTGGTTCTGGCGCCAGCTCACCTCCATGCGCGTCGCGCTGCTCCTGCTCCTGCTGCTGTCCCTGGGCGCGATCCCCGGGTCGCTGATCCCGCAGGACGGCGTCGACGCCATGAAGGTCCAGGAGTTCCGCGACAACCACGACCTCCTGGCGCCGGTCTACGACAAGCTCGGCCTCTTCCACGTCTACAGCTCGGTGTGGTTCTCCGCGATCTACATCCTGCTGTTCGTCTCCCTCATCGGCTGCATCGTCCCGCGCACCTGGCAGTTCGTCGGCCAGCTCCGCGGGCGTCCGCCCCGCGCCCCCCGGCGCCTGGACCGGCTGCCCGCCTACACCACCTGGCGCACCGGCGCCGAGCCCGAGGAGGTCCGCGAGGCCGCCCTGAAGCTGCTGAAGAAGCGCCGCTTCCGCGCGGACGCGGACCCCTCCGGTGACGCCGTCGCGGCCGAGAAGGGCTATCTGCGGGAGGTCGGCAACCTCGCCTTCCACATCGCGCTGATCGTGATGCTGATCGCCTTCGCCTGGGGCCAGCTGTTCAAGTACGAGGGCAACAAGCTGATCCTGGAGGGCGACGGCTTCTCCAACACGCTCACCCAGTACGACGACTTCAAGTCCGGGAACCTCTTCGACGCGGCCCACGACCTGGCCCCCTTCAGCTTCACCCTGAAGGACTTCCACGGCACCTACGAGGCGACCGGCCCCAACCGCGGCACCCCGCGCATCTACGAGGCCAAGGTCACCTACAGCGAGGGTGCCGACGGTGCCGAGAAGACGAAGACCGTCGAGGTCAACAAGCCGCTGAACGTCGACGGCTCCAAGGTGTACCTCGTCAGCCACGGCTACGCCCCCATCCTCACCGTCAAGGACGCCAAGGGCGACGTCGTGATGGACAAGCAGGCCGTCGCCCTGCTGCCGCTGGACGCCAACGTCACCTCCTCCGGCGCCGTCAAGGTCATGGACGGCTACCGCAACGCCAAGGGGGAGAAGGAGCAGCTCGGCTTCAACGCGTTCTTCCTGCCGACGTACGGCGGCAAGGGCAGCACGATGCTCTCCAGCTTCCCGGCGCTGATCAACCCGATGCTCGCGCTCTCCGCCTACCACGGGGACCTCGGCGTCGACGCGGGCATCCCGCAGAGCATCTACCAGCTCGACAAGACCAACCTGGAGGAGTTCAAGGGCTCCGACGGCAAGCTGTTCAAGCAGCAGCTCAAGGTCGGCGACACCATGACCCTCCCGAACGGCGCCGGCTCGGTCACCTTCAACGGCGTCCAGGAGTGGGCCGGCTTCCAGGTCACGCAGCAGCCCGGCAGCGGCTGGGCCCTCGGCGGTGCCGTCGTCGCCATCTTCGGCCTGGCCGGCTCCCTGTTCATCCAGCGCCGCCGGGTCTGGGTGCGGGCCGTGCGCGGCGCCGACGGCGTCACCGTCGTGGAGATGGCCGGCCTCGGCCGCAGCGAGTCCGCGAAGGTCCCCGAGGAACTCGGCGACCTCGCCGGAACCCTGTACGACCAGGCACCCGACGCACCCGACGGACCCGACGGACCCGAGAACGACGACACCCCCGATTCCCCCGACACCCACGTCGTACCTGCCGAAGGGGCTGAGAAGTGAATCTCGCCGCCGCAACCGAGTTGGCCGCCGCGACCAACGAGAACCTCGCGAACGTCAGCAACACGCTGATCTACTCCTCGATGGCCGTCTACACGCTGGCCTTCTTCGCGTACATCGCCGAGTGGCTCTTCGGCAGCCGCAGCAAGGTCGGCCGCACCGCCGCCGCGCTCACCAGCGACACGGCCGGTGCCAGGGTGAAGGCCGGGTCCGGCCCCGCGGTCACCGTGAAGAAGGCCGGCGGCACCGCCGTACTGGAGCGGCCCGAGGTCGTCGTACGGACCGCGTCCGGCACCCGTGACGTGCCCGACGGCCCCGGCGCGCACGGCGGCACCGAGAAGGGCGACCTGTACGGGCGGGTCGCCATCTCGCTCACGGTCCTCGCCTTCGCCATCGAGGCGGGCGGCGTCCTCACCCGCGCCCTGTCGGTGGAGCGGGCGCCGTGGGGCAACATGTACGAGTTCAACATCACGTTCACGACGGTCGCCGTCGGCGTGTACCTCGCGCTGCTCGCCCTGAGGAAGAACGTCCGCTGGCTCGGCCTGCCGCTGACCATCACGGTCCTGCTCGACCTCGGTCTCGCCGTCACGGTCCTCTACACCGCCAGCGACCAGCTCGTCCCGGCCCTGCACTCGTACTGGCTGTACATCCACGTCTCCACGGCGATCTTCTGCGGCGCGGTCTTCTACGTCGGCGCGGTCTCCACGATCCTGTACCTCTTCAAGGACAGCTTCGAGAACAAGCTCGCCTCCGGCGGCACCCCCGGCCGCTTCGCCAGCTCGGTCCTGGACCGGCTGCCCGCCGCGGCCTCCCTCGACAAGTTCGCCTACCGCGTCAACGCCGCCGTCTTCCCGCTGTGGACGTTCACGATCATCGCGGGCGCGATCTGGGCGGGCGACGCCTGGGGCCGCTACTGGGGCTGGGACCCCAAGGAGACCTGGTCCTTCATCACCTGGGTCGCCTACGCCTGCTACCTGCACGCCCGCGCCACCGCCGGCTGGAAGGGCCGCAAGGCCGCCTACCTGGCCCTGATCGCCTTCGGCTGCTGGCTGTTCAACTACTACGGCGTCAACATCTTCGTCTCCGGCAAGCACTCCTACGCGGACGTCGGCCTGGGTGCCCTCCAGTCCGTCGGCTTCTGAACAAGGCACGGCGAAAGGCCGGTTCCCGTGACCCAGGTCACCGGAGCCGGCCTTTCGTGTGTGCCGTCCGGGAACCGTGGGAGTCGTACTTCGACGGCGGCGACGGGCGCCTGCACGCGGGCGGCGTCCTGCTCACCGAGCGGTGGGCGGCGGACCGAAGTCCCCGCGGGCGACGCCGGTGACGACGTCCCGCAGCCGTTCGACGTACAGCCGCAGGTTCTTGTGGGCGACGTCCGTGTCCGGATAGCGGCTCGCGAACCACAGTCCCTCGGGCAGCCGGGTGACCCAGGCGCACACCTGGTCGCCGTACGAGACCCTCAGCAGCGCGTACGCCGTCCGGTCCGGCCAGCTGTCGGCGCCGGGGACGCCACGGGCGTCCACGTACGACACGATCGAGTACAGGTCGGGCGAGGTCGGCCGGAAGTCCGTGCCGAGCAGGCGCAGCACGCGGTCGATCGGCATGCGGGACAGCCGCCGGTTGGCCTGGAGTTCGGCGCGGACGGTGGCGAGGGCGCTGGGGAAGTCGTGGGCCCGGTCCACCGGGACCTCGATCGGGGCGCCGCCGACGTACCAGCCGACGGACTCCGTCCACTGGGACCGCGACCGGGTGTGGAAGGGCACGACCGTGCGGTACACGGGCTCGCCGCCGATCTCGTGGACGATCAGCGCGGTCGCGGCCAGCACGCCGACCAGGCTGCCCCCGTAGGGACGGCAGTACGCCTCGAACGCGGCGGCGTCGGCCGCGTCCACCAACGGCTCGCGCAGCAGCCGCTGTTCGGGCAGCGGGTCGCCGGTCCTGACGCCGAGGTCGACGGGGAAGGACGGCAGCCGCCCGTCGCAGCGGCGGATGAACTCCCGCCAGCGGGCGACGATGTCGTGGCCGCCGTCGATCCGGTCCGCGTCCGCCCGCTCCGCCTCGCAGAAGTCGACGTAGGAGCCCACCCGGGGGTGCGGCACGGTCCGCCCCGCGACTCCTGCGGCGTACAACTCGCCGACCTCGGCGGGGATGCGGTAGATGGAGTACGCGTCGACGTTGCTGTGGTCGAAGGCCATGTAGACGCTGACGCCGTCGTCGCGGACGACCGCCGTGTAGATGAGGTTGGGCCAGCGCAGCGCGTCCGCGACCCGGTCGAAGCGGTCCTGGAGGTGCCGGGCCAGCTCGGCCGCGTCCGGAAAGTCGCCGACCTCCTCGCGGTGCAGCGCCACGGCGTCCGCGTCGAGCGTGAACCGCCGCATCGTGTCGCCGCTTTCGCCGCTCCACCGGAAACCGCTGCGCAGCGTCTCGTGCCGCAGCGTCCAGGCCCGCAACGCCTCCTGGAGCACGTCGAGATCGACCGGCCCCGGGATGTCGAAGGCGGCCCCGAGCCAGGTCGGCACGAACAGGCCGTCCTCGCGCACCGACCGTGCCGTCCGGATGTGCGACTCCTGGATGTACGCGGGCGGGCGCGCGTCCTCGGGCAGCGCCGCCGCGATGTCGAGCGTCGCGGGACTGAGCGTCCACTCGACGAGGCGCCCGGGCCGGATCTCGCAGCGCTGGATGTCGGTCATTCGCACGAGGAGGTCTCCGTTCGCAGATGTACAGACCCGACCAAGGGAATGCCGTCTCCGCGGCCGCGCACCTGGTGTGTCGACACTGTTCAACGGAACGGATGGCCTCTCGAACGCCGATACGCCCCCACAGTCCGTGCACCCTTCACCAGTCCCCCCTGCACCCTTCACCCCGCACTCCAGCCTCGCTTCACCTCTCACTCCAGATAGGCGTGCAGGGCGCCCGCCCCCGCCAGCATCGCCCGCGTCCGCGCGGTGAGGGCCTGCCCGCGGGCCTCGACCGCCGCCCGCAGCGCCGCGCTGCTGCCCGCCCGCCGCAGGTCTTCCAGCACGGGCCGGATCTGCTCGAAGAGGTGGTGACTGCGGCGCAGGGTGCGCACCACCCGCGCGTCCCGCACGTCGGCGGGCCCGTACACGCGGTACCCGGTGCCGTGTTCCCGCCCGGGCACGAGCAGCCCCGCCGCCTCCCACACCCGCAGCGCGGAGGTCCGTACGCCGACCAGCGCGGCCACCTCGCCGATACGCAGTTCGTGCGGCCCGTGCGGCCCGTCGCCGGAGGGGGCCCGGGCCGCGGTGGCCTCCTGACCGGCCGGCCGCTCCAGCGCGTCCAGCGCCTCGCCCGCGGCCCGCAGCGCGACCCGCTCCTCGTGCAGCGCGGCGTGCGCGGCGTCCACCAGCGCGAGGGCACCGGCCACGTCCCCGGCGTGCACCGCCCGCATGACCCGCGTCGCCGTCACCGCCCCGTACCCCGGCTGCAACGCCCGGTACGTCAGCAGCGCGTCCCGGTGCCGCTCCCCGAACACCCGGTACCCGGCGTCGGTGCGTCCGGCCGGGGGCAGGACACCGGCGTCCTCGTAATTGCGGACCTGCTGCGTCGACAGCCCGGCCGCCCGGGCCAGATCGACGGTACGCAGACGACGCTCGCGGCTACTCACCGGGCGCAGCCTATGCGGGACCGGGGCGGCCATAATGCAGGCATGTCGCTCCAGGGGACGGACGCCCACCGGAACGCCGACGGCACGCTCCCGGCGCTGGTCGCCCGGGCCGTGGCGGCGGCACGGGCGCACGGCTTCGCCCACTCGTGCCGCCCCGAACAGGGCCGCCTGCTGCACCTGCTGGCGGCGGGAGCCACGCACGCCATCGCCGAGACGGGCACGGGCTGCGGCGTGGGCCTGGCCTGGCTGGCCTCCGGCGCCCGCCCGGGAACCCGGCTGGTCGGCGTCGAACGCGACACGGAGCGGGCCCGCGTGGCCAGGCAGGTCTTCCGGGACCACGAGGAGGTCGAGATCCTCCACGGCGACTGGCGACGCGTCGAGGAACACGGCCCGTACGACCTGTTGGTGCTGGACGGCGGAGGCCAGGCGAAGGGCGACGGTGCCGCCGACCCCGCCCGTCTGCTGACCCCCGGCGGCACGCTGGTGGTCGACGACTTCACCCCGGCCACCACCTGGCCGCCCCTCTTCGACGGCGCCCCCGACCACCCCCGGCTCCACTGGCTGGAGCACCCCGCACTGCACACGACCGAACTCCGCCTGGCCCCGGATCTCGCCGCGATCGTCGGGACCCGGCTCCGGGACTGACGGGAAGAGGCCCTGGGCCGTGGCGGGGGAAGCCACGGCCCAGGGCCGGTCTGTGGAGGTGGCGGCTGCTACCGGGCGTCGGTGACGCGGTCGGTGACGCTCTGGACGGCCTTGAGGGCGAGGTCGGGGCGGTCGGTGTGGATGTAGTGGCCGCTGCCCTTGGCGGTGGTGAGCTTCGCGTTGGTGGAGAGCTGCTGCCACTCCTGCTGGCCCTTGGCCCACATCTGCTCCAGGGCGGGGCCGTACTCCGGGACCGCGGCGTACTGGGACTCGTGCTTGAGGATCTCGACGGGGATGTCCCCGGCGGAGTGGACCGGGCCGTCGGCGATGAGGAACTGCTCGGCGTTCTTACCCTCGTTGGCCCCGATCGCGCCGTCCCGGACCTGGGTCGCGCCGCCGGTGGCGTCGGCGGGGATGGTGGCCTTCATGTCACGGGTGAGGTGGGGGACGGTGGCGTCCAGGAGGACCAGGCCCTTGACGCGCTCGGGGTGGTCGGGGGTGTAGCGGGCGGCGATGTAGCCGCCCAGGGAGTGCCCCGCCAGGACGACCGGGCGGTCGCCCGCGAGGTGGTCGAGGAGCTTGGTGAGCAGGACGCTGGTGTCGTTCACGGTCTGCAGTTCGTCCTTGGCGGGCTTGTCGCTCTTGCCCTCGCCGAGGCGGTCGTAGGAGCAGACCCGGTCCGTCTTGCTCAGGGACTTCTGGAGGGCGGCCATGTTGCCCAGGCCCTCGCCGCCGCCCGCCATCAGCATCACCAGCGGCTGGTCCGCGTCCGAGTGGCCGGAGCAGGAGACGTTGACCTTGTGACCGTCGACGTCGATCTGCTTCGTGCCGGTGAAGGAGGCTCCCGCGGAGGCGGTGGTGTCCTTCGCGTCGGAGTCGTCCTTGCCGTATTCCTCGTTCAGGACGAGTCCCGCGCCGGCCACGGCGCAGACGACGGCGATCGCGGCAATCGCCTTGGCGAAGGTGCGGAACATGGGGGGCCTCCAGCAGACAAGGGTGGGGTAGGGACGCGGTGTTGGGGGGAGTTCTTCCAGTCGGCCTGTGGTGCTCGGCGACTGATGAAGACTCTATGGATCCACCGGCCCCGGATCGTCACCCCGCGGTGGACACCTGCCCGTAGCTCCCTCGGGGGACAGCCCCGCCGCCCCGCGCGGCCGCTACGCCCCGTCCGCGCCGACCGACCGCCAGATCCGCTCCGGCAGGACCCGCGCGGCCTCGTCCAGGTCGACGTCCCGGACCCCGGACAGACGGCGCCGGGCGACGGCCACGACCGGGCCCAGGACCAGGGTCTCCAGCAACGGCATGGGCAGCGGGGCGATTTCGCCGGCGTCGATGCGGGGCTGGATCCACCCGGCCATCGCCGAGACGGCCGGCTGCTGCGCGTCCCGCATCTCCCGGCCCCGCGCCATCAGGCGCCGGTCGGCGCTCGGGGAGTGCACGAGGAGCGCCGCGCCGGGGTGGTCGCGGACGAAGGCCAGATAGGCCCCGACCACGGCCCGGATGCCCTCGCGGGCGGTCTCGGTACTGGTCAGCGCGGTGACCAGCTGTTCGAGGAGCCGTCCGGTCCAGCGCTCGGTGAGTGCGGTGAGCAGGCCGTCGAGGCTGCCGAAGTGGTGGTACAGGCTGCCGAGGCTGACCCCGCTGGTGCGGGTGACGGCGGTGACGGTGACGCCCTGTTCGCCCGACTCCGTGTAGAGGCGGAGCGCGGCGTCCAGGAGGAGGTCGGAGGTGACCTCGCCGCGGTGTTGTTTGGGGCTCATGGGCAGGCGCGCTCTCGTTTCCCGTTTTCTAGAACAATTTTCTAGAAGCTTCTTCCAATCCTAGGTCCGTCTGACTCAGACTGTCCCCTGCGGGACGCGTGTGTCCGCCCGGACTTCGGAGGGGAGCGGGCGGGCCGCGGGTCCCGGGTGCCGGGACAACGGGGGGACGGGGTCGACGTGTTGGAGCTGGACGGCAGCGGGGCGGAGCCGCTGAAGGACGGGGATCCGCGGTGGATCGGGCCGATCCCGCTGGTCGGACGCCTCGGCGCCGGCGGCATGGGCCGGGTCTTCCTCGGCGTCCACGCGGGCCGGTACGTGGCCGTCAAGCAGGTGCTGCCCTCGGTCGCCGCCGAGGACAAGGGCTTCCTGCGCCGCTTCGGGCACGAGCTGGACAACCTCGCCCGGCTGCCCGAGGGCGTGACCGCGCCCCTGCTGGCGGGGGACCGCGAGGCGGGCCCGCCGTGGTTCGCCACCGCGTACGTGCCGGGCATCACCCTGTCCCAGGCGCTGGACGTTCACGGCGGGCCGTTGCCCGCCGGGGCGCTCTGGCTCATCCTGCGGGAAGCCGCAAAGGCATTGGTGGCGGTGCACGCGCTGGAGATGGTGCACCGGGACCTGAAGCCGTCGAACCTGATGCTGACGGTGGAGGGCCTGACGGTCATCGACTTCGGGGTGGCCCGGGCCGCCGACCAGAGCCAGTTGACGTCGGTGGACAAGGTGGTGGGGACGCCGGCCTACATGTCGCCGGAGCAGGCGTCGGGGAGCCGGACGCCCGGTGGGGCGGTCGACGTCTTCGCGCTGGGCGGGGTGCTGGCGTACGCGGCGTCGGGGCACGCGCCGTTCGGGGACGATTCGGCGCTGCCGGTGCTGCACCGCATCCTGACGGCGGAGCCCGATCTCCAGCCGCTCAGGGACCTGGACCCCGAACTCGCCGATGTCGTCGCGTCCTGCCTGGACAAGGACCACGAGGGCCGTCCGACCGCCGCCGAACTGCTCGGGACCGCCGAGCGGCACGGCCCGTACGAACCGCCGCTGTGGCCGCGGGCCGTGGCCGAGGTCCTGGCCGAACGAGCCGCGTTCGTCGAGGAGTTACCCCGAGCGGCGGACCTGCCCGATCCGGAGCCCCCGACGAGGGACGCGAAGAGCGAGGAGCCCGGGAGGCGGGGGAACCGGCGCCGGACCCGGATCCTCGTCGGCGTCGTCCCGATCGTGCTGGCGACGGGGGCGACCCTCGCCGTCCAGCTCCTGCCCTACGCCTCCCACGACACCGCGGAGGCGGGCACCGCGCCGTCCCCGTCCGTCTCCGCGGCCCTTGATCCCACGGCCTCGGCCCCGGCCTCGGCGTCGGCGCAGGACCGGCCGACCCCGAGTCCGTCGGCCTCGCACAACAGGGCCGGCAAGGACGCCGAGGACGGGAAGGACGGCCGCGACGGCAAAGACGGCGCGAGCGGCGAAGGCCCCGGGGAGGGCGACGGCGGCGGGGGAGCGGAACGGGCGGCCGGTACCGGTACGGGGACGGGTACGGGTACGGGTACCGGTGACGCAGGCTCGGGCAGCGGCTCGGGCAGCGATTCCGGTGGTGCCGGAGACTCGTCCGGTTCCGGTGGATCGTCCGGGGCGGGTGGCTCGTCGTCCGGTGACGGATCCGGAAACACCGACACGCCCTCCTCGGGCACGTTCGCCCTGAAGAACGCCGAGAACGGCAAGTGCCTCACCCAGGTCTACGGCGCCGCCGACGACGGCTCCTGCGGCAGCTCGACCGCGACCTGGAGCTTCCGGAGCGCGGCGGACGGCGCGGTCAAGGTCGTCAACACGTCCACGGGTGCCTGCCTGGGCGCGAACATGATGGGCCAGGCCGTCTCCACCGTCGACTGCGGCTCCTTCGGCAACGCCCACCTGTGGCGTCCCGGCTCCGGGGGCAGCATGACGAGTGTCTTCAACGACGGCTGCCTCGACCTGGCCTTCGGTGGCGGGGTCTCCTCGCAGCCCTGCCAGTCGGGAACGGCCTCGCAACGCTGGACGCGGACCTAGGGAGTGTCGTACACCGCGACCGCGAGCCGGACGAACGAGCGGATCAGCGGGTTCGGGTCGGTCCGGGGCCAGGCCACCACCACTCGGCTCGGCGGCAGGCCCGTCAGCGGGACCACGGTGAGCCCCTCCGCGGGCACGTGGTCGGCGAGGGTCATGCCGACCGTGCCGTTCCACAGCACGACCTGCTGACACTCCCGTACGGTGCGCACCACCGGCCCCCGCCGCGGCTCCCCGCCGTTCCAGTACGCCTGCCACAGCGGGTCCGTGCCCTCCGGGAAGCGGAACCAGCGGCGGTCGGCCAGCTCGGCCGGGGTCAGGCTCGCCCGGTCGGCCAGCGGATCGTCGGCGCGCAGCAGGGCGCCCACCGGGTCGGCGCGCAGGGTGTGCGTGGTCAGGCCGGTCGGGTCGAAGGGGCCGCGGGTGAGGGCCACGTCGACCAGACCGGCGTGCAGCCCGCAGGTGGGGTCGGTCAGGTCGGTCTCTCGGACGGTGACCTCGACGTGCGGATGGCGCCGGCGGTAGGCGTCCGCCAGCCGGACCACGTCCGGGTCGGTGCTGTCGCCGAGGATGCCGACGGTGAGGGTCGCGGCCCCGGCCGCGGCCGCCACGCGGGCGGGTACGCGTTCGGCACGGTCGAGCAGGGTGTGCGCCTCGTCGAGCAGCACCGCACCGGCTCCGGTGAGGGTGACGCCCGCGGAGGTGCGGTGGAACAGCGTGGCGCCGAGTTCCGTCTCCAGTGCCCTGATCGCCCGGCTCAGCGGCGGCTGGCTCATGTGCAGCCGGACGGCGGCCCGGCCGAAGTGGAGTTCCTCGGCGACCGCCACGAAGTAGCGCAGTGTCCGCAGCTCAAGCCGGTCCCTCCGGTTCACCCGGTCCATCCTGCGACGATACCCGTGCGGTATCGAGTGTGCGGAAGGGGTCTTGGACGCCGCCGGTGCCCCGGCGGTGGAATCGAGGGCATGAACGACGAACCGCGGAACAGCGAGAGCAGCGAGAACAGCGAGGCGGGCGCGGACCCCGCCGTGTCGGTGGTCGGTCCGGGAGACGGCGAGACGATCCTCCTCGGCACCACCCGCATGCGTGTCCTGGAGGACGGCAGTCACACCGGCCACCGCCTCGGCATGGCCGAGTCCGTACTCGCCCCGCACACCCCCGGGCCGCCCCAGCACCGCCACGCCCGGCACGACGAGGGCTTCTACGTCATCTCCGGCACCGTCCGGTTCACGGTGGGGGACGAGGACATCGACGCGACGGCCGGCACCCTCGTGATGGTCCCGCCCGGCGCGCCGCACACCTTCGCCAACACCACCGGCGAACCGGCCCGCATGCTCAGCACGTTCACCCCCGACCTGTACGTCCAGTACTTCCGGGACCTGGAGGAGCTGTACGCCGACGGCCGCACCCCGACTCCCGAGGAGAGCCTCGGGACGATGGGCCGCTACGCGACCGAGCCCGCCACCGACTTCGCCCCGGCCCACGCCCGGCCCCGGGGGACCGGGTCGTGAACGTCGCGTACTGGATCGTCGCCGGACTCCTCGCCGCCTTCTACCTCTACGGGGGCGCGGTGAAGGTGGCGCGCAGCCGGGACGCGCTCCGGCCGATGATGGCCTGGGTGGACAGCATGCCGATGCCCGCCGTCCGCGCCGTCGGCGTGGTCGAGGTGCTCGGCGCGGCCGGGCTGGTCCTCCCGCCGCTGACCGGCGTCGCGCCTTGGCTCGCCCCGGCCGCGGCCGTCGGGTTCGTGGTCCTGCAGATCGGCGCGACCGGGGTCCACCTGCGTCTCGGGGACCGGCAGGTCGCCCTCAACCTGACCCTCCTGGTCACCGCCGCCGTCACCGTCTGGCTCGCCACGGCCCGGCTGTGACCCGGCGTCCGCCGTCAGCCGTCCGCCGTCAGCCGCGCGGCGGCGGAGTGCCCCGGGCCGCGTCCATGAGCCGGCCCGCGAGGTCCGCGACGAGACCGCGCAGCTCGTCCGGCCGCTCGACGACGAACGGGCGGTCCAGCGACGCGAGCAGCCCCGGCAGCCAGTCGAGGCGTTCGGCCCGGATCTCGACCCGGCACCATCCGTCGCCGTCGCCGTCTGCATCGGCGACGACGGCCACGCTGCCCGGCAGCAGGGCGCGGATCTCCTCCGCCGTCCCCCGGACCCGTACCGTCACCTCGTGCCGGTAGGGCGCGGTGGCCAGGGCCGTGAGCACGCGCTCCGCCGGACCGGGCCCCGGTGGCGGTTCGAAAGTGCCGGGCAGGACCCGCGCGCCGTCGATGCGGTCGAGGCGGAACGTCCGCTCCGCACCGACCGAGAGGTCCCGGCCGGTCACGTACCACCGGCCCGCGTGCGCGACGAGCCCGTACGGGTACAGGGTGCGTTCCCCGCGGCCCCCGCCCCCGCCCCCGCCCCCGCGCCTGCCGCCGGTGTACCGGATCGCCAGCGGACGGTGATGGCGCACCGCGTCGGCGACCGGGAGCAGGACGGCGGCCTCCGGGGCGGCGGACCCGGCCGGCGCGGTCGTGAACGTGAGCGAGTCGAGCACCGCGTCCAGACGGAGGCGCAGCCGCTCCGGCAGCACCCGCCGGACCTTCGCCGACGCCGTCTCGCCCGCCGTGCCCGCCGCCGCCGTGATCCCCGTCCGCCGGGCGGCGACCAGGCCCAGCAGGACGGCCAGCGCCTCGTCGTCGGTCAGCATCAGCGGGGGCATGCGGTGGCCGGGGGCCAGCCGGTAGCCGCCGTAACGGCCGCGCACCGACTCCACCGGGACGTCGAGGTCGACGAGGTGGTCGACGTACCGGCGCACCGTGCGCTCGCCGACGCCGAGCCGGTCGGCCAGTTCGGCCACGGTGCGCACCCCGCCGGACTGGAGCAGTTCGAGCAGGGTGAGGACGCGGGACACGGGACGTGACATGCCCGTAAGTCTGCCGTCGATACCGGCCGGATTGTGACCGGTATCGCTCCTAGCGTGGGGCCGTAAGCACTGATCGACCCCAGGAGGCACCCCATGCGACCCGTGAACCTCGTCTCGCTCCGCGTCATCACCGACGACGTCGCCCGCCTCGTCGGCTTCTACGAGCGCGCCACCGGCCTGCGCGCGACCTGGGCCACCGAGGACTTCGCGGAACTGCGCACCCCGTCCGGGACGCTCGCCATCGGCAGCACCCGCACCGTGCCGCTCTTCGCCCCCGGCTCGGCCCGCCCGGCCGACAACCGCAGCGTGATCATCGAGTTCCTCGTCGACGACGTGGACGCCGTGCACCGGAACCTGACCGGCTTCGTGGACGAGTTCGTCAAGGAACCCACCACCATGCCCTGGGGCAACCGCGCGCTCCTCTTCCGCGACCCCGACGGCAACCTGGTCAACTTCTTCACGCCGGTCACCCCGGCCGCCGTCGAGAAGTTCGCCGACGTCGCCCGCTGACGGCCCCCCTATGCTGGACCCGCCCGCAGGGGCGAGGACCGCACGCCGGGAGGGATCTGTGTCAGCGCTGGAGCCGGACGACCCGCGCTCCGTCGGGGAGTACCGGCTGCTGAGCCGGCTGGGTGCGGGCGGCATGGGCCGGGTCTTCCTCGGCCGGTCCCCGGGAGGGCGGCTCGTCGCGGTGAAGGTGGTGCACGCCGAGCTGCTGCGCCGACCGGAGTTCCGCGACCGCTTCCGACGCGAGGTCCAGGCGGCCCGGATGGTCAGCGGCGCCTTCACCGCCCCGGTAGTCGACGCCGACCCGGACGCGCCGCTGCCCTGGCTGGTCACCAGCTACATCGCCGGGCCGTCGCTGGAGCAGGCGGTGGCCGAGCGGGGGCCGTTCGACCCGCAGGCGGTGATCACGCTGGCCGCCGGGCTCGCCGAGGCGCTGGTGTCGATCCACGCCGCGCACCTCGTCCACCGCGACCTCAAGCCCTCCAACGTGCTGCTCGCCGAGGACGGGCCGCGCGTCATCGACTTCGGCATCGTCCGCAGCGTCGACGCCGACTCCCTCACCGGCACCGGGCACATGGCGGGCTCCCCGGGCTTCATGTCCCCGGAGCAGGTCAACGGGGACGAGGTCACCTGGGCCAGCGACGTGTTCTGCCTCGGCGCGGTACTGGCCTTCGCGGCGACCGGCGCGGGCCCCTTCGGCGCCGGACCGACACCCGCGCTGCTCTACCGCGTCGTGCACAACGCCCCGGACGTCGCCGCCGTCGCCGACCCGGCCCTGCGTTCCCTGATCGCCGACTGCCTCGCCAAGGACCCGGCCCACCGCCCCGCCCCGCGCGAGATCCTCGCCCGCATCGGACCGCTGGGCGGCGAGAGCGCTACGGCCCTGCCGCACGCCCAGCAGTGGACGCCGGCCGCCCGTCCGACCCGCACGGACGCCGTGCCCACGCAGATCGTCCCGCCGGCCGCGGCACCCCCGGCGCATCCGCACACCCGCGTCGACACCGCACGTCCGCAGGCGTACCCGTCGGCGCCCGCACCGGCGGACGTACGCCCGACGGCGACCGGGGACGGCGGCCGCCGGAGCCGACGGGCCTTCCTGCTCTCCGGCGCGGGCGCGCTCGCCGCCCTCGGCGTGGGGACCGGCTTCTGGCTCAACCGCCCGGCGGACCCGGACCCGGCGGACGGTTCCCCGCCCGCACCTTCGCCGTCACCCTCGTCCGCCCCCTCCCCGCCCCCGGGCCTGGTCGGACTCTGGCCCCTCAACGAGGCCTCCGGCCGGGTCGCGCGGGACACCGCGGGCGGGCACGACGGCACCGTGACCGGCGTCGCCTGGCAGGGCGCCGGGGGAGGCGCCGTCTTCGACGGGACCGGCAGCCAGGTCGTGACCGCCGGTCCGGTGCTGCAGACCGGCGCGGGCCACAGCTTCACCGTCGCCGCCTGGGTCCGCCTCTCCGCCGTGCCGGGCGTCTTCGCCACCGCCGTCAGCCAGGACAGCGAAGACGCCAGCGCCTTCTACCTCCAGTACTCCAGCGAGGACCAGGGCTGGGCCTTCGCCCGCCCCGGCCTGCGCGCCGTCGGCCGTACCGCTCCCGAAGCGCACGTCTGGACCCACCTGACCGGCGTCTGCGACGGCCCGGCCCGCAAGCTGCACCTGTATGTCAACGGCGCCCAGGAGGCGGTCGTCGAGGACACCGGCCCCGCGCCCGCCACCGGCGCCTTCATGATCGGCCGGGCCTCCTTCGACGGGCAGCCCCGCGACTTCTTCCCCGGCGCCATCCGCGACGTACGGGCCTTCGACCGGGCGCTCGGCCCGGAGCGGGTCGCGAAGCTCGCGTGATCCGGCTGACGAAAGCTCATCGGCGGTCGGTGAAGCGGTAGTTGGGACGGTCGTGCTAAAGATGTAGCTTCCGATGAGTGGCCGCGGCACCCGCACGGAGCACGCGGCGCCTGCGAACGGGGAGAGAGTTGAGCGGGGAAGCCGGATCCGGCCTCACGGGCAGTGGTGCCGAGCCGTTGGAGGACGACGACCCGCGCCGGATCGGACCGATCCCGCTGCTGGGCAGGCTGGGGGCAGGCGGCATGGGCCGCGTCTACCTCGGCGTCCACGAGGGCCGGTACGCGGCCGTCAAGCAGGTGCTGCCGTCGGTCGCCGGGGAGGACAAGGACTTCCTGCGCCGTTTCGGGCACGAGCTGGACAACCTCGCCCGGCTGCCCGAGGAGGCGACGGCGCCGCTGCTCGCGGGGGACCGGGAGGCCCGGCCGCCGTGGTTCGCCACCGCCTACGTCCCCGGCCTCACCCTGCGCGAGGCCGTCGACCTGCACGGGCCCCTGCCCGCCGAGGCGCTGTGGCTCGTCCTGCGGGAGGCCGCCACCGGACTCGCGGCGGTGCACGCGCTGGACATGGTCCACCGGGACCTGAAGCCGTCCAACGTGATGCTGACCGTCGACGGACTCACCCTCATCGACTTCGGCGTCGCCCGGGCCGCCGACCAGAGCCAGTTGACCAGGACCGGCATGGTGGTGGGCACGCCCGCCTACATGTCGCCCGAGCAGGCCTCCGGGAAGCGGGCGTCCAGCGGCGTCGTCGACGTCTTCGCGCTGGGCTCGGTGATCGCGTACGCGGCGTCCGGCCGCCCGCCCTTCGGCGACGAGTCCGGGCACGCCGTGCTGTACCGCATCGTGCACGAGGAGCCCGACCTCCAGCCGCTGCGGGACCTGGACCCCGAACTCGCCGACGTCGTCGCGTCCTGCCTGGACAAGGACCACGAGGGCCGGCCCACCGCCGCCGAACTCGTCGAACGCGCCGAGCGGCACGGACCGTACGAGCCGCCGCTGTGGCCGGAGGCCGTCACCGAACGGCTGACCGAACGGGCCGCCTTCGCGGCGCGCACACCGGAGCCGGGCGACCTCCCGCCGCCGGCACCCACGACCGCAGCGGACCCGAAACCGGACCAGGCGCCCGAGCCGGTCGTGGAGCACAAACCCGAGAAGTCCCGCAAAGAGCGCCGCCGCAGTCGCATCCTTCCCGTCTTCGTCCCCGTCGTGGCCGTCGTCGCGGGCGGCACCCTCGCCTTCCAGCTCCTGCCCCACGTCACGGACTCCGGCGACGCCGCGGAAGCCGGACCCTCCGCGTCCGTCACGGTCTCCGCCCCCACGGCACCGTCGGGCGCCGCCGACGGGTCCGCGAAGCCGTCGCCGTCCACCAGTGCCTCCTCCTCGAAGAAGCCGAAGCCGGAGGGAAAGGAGTCCGCGACCGCCCCCGGGGCGGCGGACGCGGAAGACGGCAAGGACGGCAAGGGCGACGGCGGCCGGGACACGGGCGCCGGAACAGGCCCGGGCACCGACGACTCAGACAGCGGCAGCGGCAGTGGTGACGGTGGTGGCAGCGGTGGCGGTGGCGACTCCTCCTCCGGCACGGGAACCGAGACCAAGGCCCCCTCGACGGGCGGCTTCACCCTGCTCAACGCGTCTAGCGACCAGTGTCTCGTCGCCTCCGCCGGCACTTCGTACGGCCAGGTCTCCGGCGGTGGCTGCGGTGCCGCGACGGCCCGCTGGAGCCTGCGGGGCGTCTCGTCCGGCACGTACCGGATCGTCCACCAGGCGTCCGGCACCTGCCTGTCCGGCTACGGCTCGATGCACAGCGCGGCCTGCGGCGCGGACAACGCCCAGGAGTGGCGTCTCGGTTCGGGCGGCACCGTGGTCCTCACGAGCCACGACCTGTGTCTGGAGCACGCCTCCCCGAGCGGCATGATCATGCGGCGCGCGTGCTCCGGCTCGGCGTCCCAGAGCTGGACCAGGTCCTAGTCCTTGTCCCCGTCCTTGTCTCGCTCGTCGTCCTTCTCCAGCGACTTGAGGAAGTCGGGGTTGTCGTCCGGCGCCACCCACTGCCGCCGCCCGCCGCCGCCCTGCCAGGGCGAGGAGCCGGCGGGCTGCCGCTTCTTCCCGGCGATGATCCAGGAGACCGAGCCGACCAGCGGGAAGAGCAGCACGAGGATCGCCCACAGCGGCTTGGGCATGTGGCGGATGTCCGCGTCCTTCGTGCTGATGCAGTCGATGAACGCATAGACGCTCAGGGCCAGTGGAACGAGGAACATCAGCACCCGGAGCATGGGCTTCTCCAGCTCAAGCGAGGGGGTGGGGACGCGTCACGGCCCCCAGGTACAGGGCCAGGGTAGCCGCTCGGGGATACTGGACGGCATGGCTTACGACGATCTTCGCTCCCTGCTCAGGACGCTGGAGCGCGAGGGCGACCTCAAGCGCATCAAGGCCGAGGTGGATCCGTACCTGGAGGTCGGGGAGATCGTCGACCGGGTGAACAAGGCGGGCGGGCCCGCGTTGCTCTTCGAGAACGTGAAGGGCTCCGACATGCCCCTCGCGATGAACGTCTTCGGCACCGACCGCCGCCTGCTCAAGGCCCTCGGCCTCAAGTCGTACTCCGACATCTCGGACAAGATCGGCGGGCTGCTCCGCCCCGAGCTGCCCCAGGGCTTCGTCGGCGTGCGCGAGGCCTTCGGGAAGCTCGGCACGATGACGCACGTACCGCCGAAGAAGGTGAAGCCGGGCAGCGCGCCCGTCCAGGAGGTCGTCCTCACCGGCGACGACGTGGACCTGGACCGCCTCCCGGCCCTGTTCACCTGGCCGGACGACGGCGGCTCCTTCTTCAACCTGGGCCTGACCCACACCAAGGACCCGGAGACCGGCATCCGGAACCTGGGGCTGTACCGCCTCCAGCGCCACGACAGGCGCACCATCGGCATGCACTGGCAGATCCACAAGGACAGCCGCAACCACTACCAGGTCGCCGCCCGCCGCGGTGAGCGGCTGCCGGTCGCCATCGCCTTCGGCTGCCCGCCCGCCGTGACCTACGCCTCCACCGCCCCGCTCCCCGGCGACATCGACGAGTACCTCTTCGCCGGGTTCGTGCAGGGCAAGCGGATCGAGATGGTCGACTGCAAGACGGTCCCGCTCCAGGTCCCCGCGCAGGCGGAGGTGGTGCTGGAGGGCTGGCTGGAGCCGGGCGAGATGCTCCCCGAGGGCCCCTTCGGCGACCACACCGGCTTCTACACCCCGCAGGAGCCGTTCCCCGCCCTGAAGATCGACTGCGTGACGATGCGCAAGCGCCCGCTGCTCCAGTCGATCGTCGTCGGCCGCCCCCCGACGGAGGACGGCCCCCTCGGACGGGCCACGGAGCGCTTCTTCCTCCCGCTCCTCAAGATCATCGTCCCGGACATCGTGGACTACCACCTCCCCGAGGCCGGCGGCTTCCACAACTGCGCGATCGTCTCGATCGACAAGAAGTACCCCAAGCACGCCCAGAAGGTGATGCACGCCATCTGGGGCGCCCACATGATGTCCCTGACCAAGCTGATCGTCGTCGTCGACTCCGACTGCGACGTCCACGACCTGCATGAGGTCGCCTGGCGGGCGCTCGGCAACACCGACTACGGCCGCGACCTCACCGTCGTCGAGGGCCCGGTCGACCACCTCGACCACGCCTCCTACCAGCAGTTCTGGGGCGGCAAGGCGGGCATCGACGCGACGCGGAAGCTGCCCGAGGAGGGGTACACCCGCGACGGGGGCTGGCCGGACATGGTGCTGTCCGACCCGGAGACGGCGGCGAAGGTCGACCGCCGCTGGAAGGAGTACGGACTGTGACGTCGGCTTCCGCCGCCCTGCCGCAGCAGCCGGGGCGCACCAAGGCGTTCCTGCGCCTGGTGATGATCGAGCACTCGGTGTTCGCGCTGCCCTTCGCCTACATCGCCGCGCTGACCGCGATGTACCTGTGGGACGAGAACATCCACTGGGGCCGGCTGCTCCTGGTCACCGTCGCCATGGTGGGCCTGCGCACCTTCGCGATGGCGGTCAACCGGATCATCGACCGCGAGATCGACGCCCGTAACCCGCGCACCGCCCACCGCGAACTGGTCACCGGCGCCATGTCGGTCAAGCACGCCTGGACCGGCGCGCTGATCGCCCTCGTCGTCTTCCTGGGCGCCGCGGCCCTGCTCAACCCGCTCTGCCTCGCCCTCGCCCCCATTGCCGTCATCCCGATGGTGGTCTACCCGTACGGCAAGCGGTTCACGAACTTCCCGCAGGCCATCCTCGGCCTCGCCCAGGCCATGGGCCCCATCGGCGGCTGGCTGGCGATCACCGGCGAGTGGTCCTGGGAGGCGGTGATCCTCGGTCTCGCGGTCGGCATCTGGATCGGCGGCTTCGACCTGATCTACGCCTGCCAGGACGTCGAGACCGACCGGCAGGTCGGCGTGAAGTCCGTCCCGGCCCGCTTCGGCATCCCCGCCGCGATCTGGGGCGCCCGCGCCTGCCACACGCTCACCACGGCCCTGTTCGTCTGGTACGCCGTGGCCACCGACGCGGGTGTCTTCTTCTGGCTCGGCCTGCTGATCGTCGCGGGCGCGTTCCTCTACGAGCACACCATCGTCCGCCCCACCGACCTGACCCGCCTCAACAGGGCGTTCTTCAGCGTCAACGGCTTCATCGGCATCGCACTCTTCGTGTGCGCGCTGCTGGATCTGCTCGTGCGGGGCCTCACGGTCTGAAAACCCTGAGCCTGCGACTAGGCTCGGCATCATGAAGCCAGGACAGACGCAGCGCGTGCCTTGGATCGTGGGGGTGTCCGGGGCCTCCGGCACCCCGTACGCCGCCGCCGTGCTGCGTGCGCTGCTCGCCGCCGGCGAGAGCGTCGACCTGGTAGTCAGCCGGGCCTCGCGGCTCACCCTGCTCGACGAGACCGGCATCTCCTTCCGCGACGCCCACTGGCAGCACGACCTGCGAGAGTGGCTGGCCCGCGGAGCCGACGGCAAGCCGGACACGTTCGACGCGGACGTCTCCGGCGTACGGCACTGGAGCGCGGGCGACCTCGCGGCCGGGCCGTCCTCGGGGTCGTACCCGACGAAGGGCATGCTGATCGTGCCCGCGTCCACGGCCTGCGTGGCCGGTGTCGCGCTCGGGCTGTCCAAGGACCTGCTCCAGCGCACCGCGAGCGTGACCCTCAAGGAGCGCCGCAGGCTCGTCGTCGCCGTACGGGAGACCCCCCTGGACGGCCGGACCCTGCGGCACCTGGTGACCCTGGACGACGCCGGCGCGAGCGTGGTGCCCGCCTCCCCGGCCTTCTACGCGGGGGCGACGCACATCCAGGACCTGGTGGACTTCGTCGCCGGACGCGTCCTCGACGCGGCGGGCGTCGGACACGACCTCTACCGCCGCTGGCGCGGCGACCTCGGCGGGGCCCGCCCCACCGGCTGAGCACCAACTCCCCCCACACGTTTGTTACCCACATCTTCAGAACTCTTCAGTGGAAGGCTTCGATCGCATGGACGCGGTGGACAGGCAGCTCATCCAGGCCCTGAGAGAGAACGGCCGGGCCTCCTACGCGGAGCTGGGGCGCCTCGTCGGACTCTCGGGACCCAGCGTCACCGACCGCATCAACCGGCTGGAGGCGGCCGGAGTCATCACCGGATACCGGGCCACCGTCGACGCCGCCTCCCTCGGCCTCGGCGTCACCGCCCTGATCGGCGTCTCGCTCTCCGACGCCGCCGACCACGAGGACGTGGCGCAGCGCCTCAAGGAGCTGCGGGAGATCGAGGACTGCTGGTTCATCGCCGGCGACGACTCCTACATGCTCAAGGTGCGCGCCGCCGACGTGGACGGCCTGGAGAGCATCATCCGGCGCCTGTCGGGCACCAAGGGCGTGTCCCGGACCCGTACCACCATCGTTCTCTCCACCAAGTGGGAGAACCGGGTGGGCGAGCTGCCCGAAGAGGTCCAGTAACCGGGGCGTACGGTTGACCCGTCTGTCTCAGAAAGAGGTATCGCATGGACGCCGGGCTCAAGCGCGAGCTGGAGCAGAAGGTCCGCTCCGGTGAGCGGCTGACCCGCGAGGACGGCATCGCGCTGTACGAGTCGGACGATCTCGCCTGGCTCGGCGGCCTCGCACACGAGGTGCGGACGCGGAAGAACGGCGACGTCGTCCACTTCAACGTCAACCGCCACCTCAACATGACCAACGTGTGCACCGCCTCCTGCGCGTACTGCTCCTTCCAGCGCAAGCCGGGGGAGAAGGACGCGTACACGATGCGCATCGAGGAGGCGGTGAAGCTCGCCAAGGCGATGGAGGGCGAGAACCTCACCGAGCTGCACATCGTCAACGGCCTGCACCCCAACCTGCCGTGGCGCTACTACCCGCGCTCGCTCAGGGAACTGAAGGCCGCGCTGCCGGACGTCTCGCTCAAGGCCTTCACGGCCACCGAGATCCACCACTTCGAGACCATCTCCGGGATGTCCGCCTCCGACATCCTGGACGAGCTGATCGACGCCGGTCTGGAGTCCCTGACCGGCGGCGGCGCGGAGATCTTCGACTGGGAGGTGCGGCAGCACATCGTCGACCACCGCACCCACTGGGAGGACTGGTCCCGCATCCACCGCCTGGCCCACGAGAAGGGCCTGAAGACCCCGTGCACCATGCTCTACGGCCACATCGAGGAGCCCCGCCACCGCGTGGACCACGTGCTGCGCCTGCGTGAGCTGCAGGACGAGACGGGCGGCTTCCAGGTCTTCATCCCGCTGCGCTACCAGCACGACTTCGTGGACATGAAGGACGGCAAGGTCAGGAACCGCCTCCAGGCGCGGACGCAGATGGCGACCGGCGCGGAGGCGCTGAAGACCTTCGCGGTCTCGCGCCTGCTCTTCGACAACGTCCCGCACGTCAAGGTCTTCTGGGTCATGCACGGCGTCCAGACCGCCCAGCTCGCCCTCCAGCACGGCGCGGACGACATGGACGGCTCGGTCGTCGAGTACAAGATCACGCACGACGCGGACGACTTCGGCACGCCGAACAAGCTGACGCGGGAGGATCTGCTCGACCTGATCCGCGACGCCGGGTTCCGGCCGGTCGAGCGGAACACGCGGTACGAGATCCTCCGGGAGTACGAGGGTCCCGACGCGGCGCGTAGGGAGTCGCCGCAGCCGATGCGGGTGTGACAAGGGGCGGTTCGGTTGTCCGCCGGGTGCGGGCCGGTGGGTGGTCGCTTGCGCAGTTCCCCGCGCCCCTGAGTCGGAACAGTGCCCGGCGCTGTTCAGGCAACGTGAGTGCATGCCCTCAGGGGCGCGGGGAACTGCGCGACCAGCCACAGACCACCCGCACCCGGCACGGGTCCGTACCCCTACGGCGGGTACCCGCGTTCCATGGCCACCGAGGACGACTACACCGCACAGCCCTTCGTTCCGGACCGCGGCGGCCTCCCTGCCCTGCGCCGTGCGGCGGCCGACTGCCACGGCTGCCCCCTGCACAGGGCCGCCACCCAGACCGTCTTCGGCGCCGGCAAGGCGTCCGCCCGCGTCATGCTCGTCGGCGAGCAGCCCGGCGACCAGGAGGACCGGCAGGGCAAGCCCTTCGTCGGCCCCGCCGGACACCTCCTCGACCGGGCGCTGGCGGAAGCCGGCCTCGACCCGGCGGACGCGTACGTCACCAACGCCGTCAAGCACTTCAAGTTCACGCGGGCCGAACCCCGCAAGCGCCGTATCCACAAGGCGCCCACCCTGCGCGAGACGGCCGCCTGCGGTCCCTGGCTGGCCGCCGAGCTGGACCGCGTGCAGCCCGAGCTGATCGTGGTGCTGGGCGCCACGGCCGGCAAGGCGCTGCTCGGCTCGTCCTTCCGGGTCACTCGGGTGCGCGGCACGGTGCTGGAGGAGGAGATCCACGGGCGTCCGGAACGGCTGGTGCCGACCGTGCACCCCTCGGCGGTGCTGCGGGCCGACGACCGGGACGCGGCCTACCGGGGACTGCTCTCGGACCTGAAAGTCGCCGCACGAGCACTCGCGTAATAGCTACTATGGCTCGGTGTCCCTTACTTTCACTTTCGATCCGGCCGTCACCCCCGACCTCCGTGACGGCGTCCTCGACCTGTGGACCGACGTCTCCAACGCCGGCGGCTCCGTGGGCTTCGTGCCGCCGGTGACGCGCGAGGACGTCCGCCCCGAGCTGCTCAAGCACCTGACGGGCATGGCCGAGGGGCGTACCCGCCTCCTCGTCGGACACGACGAGGAGGGCAGGGTGGCCGCCACCGCGTTCCTCGCCCTCAACACGCACCGGCTGATGAAGCACTGGCTCTGGCTCTACACGGTCATGGTCCACCCGCGCCACCAGGGCCGCGGCTACGGCCGGGACCTGATGGCCGCCGCCGCGGACGCCGCCCGCACCTGCGACGGCATCGAGGCGATACGCCTCACCTGCCGCGGCGGGCTCGGCCTGGAGCGGTTCTACGAGTCCTGCGGCTACAAGGAGGTCGGCCGGGTCCCCGGCGCGATCCGGGTCGCCCCCGGCGACGACCGGGACGACGTCTTCCTGCTGCTGCCCCTGGCCTGACCCCCGGCCGCTGCCCGGCCGACCCCCGTGCAAGATCGACGGCCCGGCATGTTTCACTGGACAGTGCCTCTTTGTGCCAGAAACGGAAGAGTGGATTGAGATGCTCCGCTACACGCTGATGCGCCTCGGGATCTTCGCAGGCTGCCTCGTGGTCGTCTGGGGGCTCGTCTACGCCGGAGTGTTCCCGCGCGGCCTCGGCGACTCCAACGGCATGTGGATCCTCCTGCTCTCCCTGCTGATCTCCGCCCCCATCAGCTACGTCGCGCTGCGCAAGGAGCGGGACCGGGCCTCGGTCCAGGTCGTGGGCCGGGTGGACCGCATGAAGGCCAACCTGGAGGCCAACCGCGGCCAGGAGGACAGCGCCGACGACACGGCCCGCGCCCAGGGCCAGACCTCGTAACGTCCGTCACGCACCCGCACGCCCCGGCTTCCGAATTCACCGGAAACCGGGGCGCTTTGCGTTTTGCGGGCAGTAGTGCACTCCTGCCTCTCAAAGTATGGCTTTGAGTGTCTCAAAGCATGGGTGTTAAAGTCGTGCGCATGAAGCAAGCAGCCGCGCCCACCACACCACAGCGCCTCGCGCTCGTGGCGCGCCTGCACGTGGACCTCTGCCGGTGCGCGTCCGCGAACTGTCGCCCCTGACGTTCCCCCTCACCAGTCGTCCCCACGTCAGCTCAGCGCATCCCATCCCGCGTCCCGTCCCCCTACGGAGCATGTCCGTGTCTTCACCCTCTTCTTTCACGAAGTACCTCAAGGTGCCCTTCTGGGCCCAGATACTCGCCGGTCTCGTCCTCGGCGTCCTGCTGGGCTGGCTGGCCCGCAGCCAGGACATATCGTGGCTGGTCACCACCCTGGAGAAGGTCGGTGACACCTTCATCGGCCTGCTGAAGCTGGCCGTCGCACCGCTCGTCTTCTTCGCGATCCTCGTCTCGATCACCAACCTGCGGAAGGTCAACAACGCGGCCCGCCTGGCGTCCCGCACCCTCCTCTGGTTCATGATCACGTCGCTGATCGCGGTGGCCATCGGCCTCGTCATCGGCCTCGTCACCAACCCGGGTTCCGGCACCGGCCTCACCCCGGCCGACGGCGCGAAGCCCGAACACACCGGTTCCTGGATCGACTTCCTGACCGGCATCGTGCCGACCGACGTCATCACGCCGTTCACCGAGCTGAACGTCCTCCAGATCGTCTTCATGGCCGCCGTCGCCGGCATCGCCGCCCTCCAGCTCGGCGAGAAGGCCCAGCCGATCCTCAACCTGAGCGAGTCGATCCTCGAACTCCTCCAGAAGGCCCTGTGGTGGGTCATCCGCCTCGCCCCGCTCGGCACCGTCGGCCTCATCGGCAATGCCATCGCCACCTACGGCTGGGACCTCATCGGCAAGTACGCCACCTTCACCGCCGACATCTACGTCGGCTGCGCCCTCGTGATGTTCGTGGTCTACCCGACGCTGCTCGCCACCGTGGCCAAGGCCAGCCCGCTCCAGTTCTTCAAGGGCGCCTGGCCCGCCATCCAGCTGGCCTTCGTCTCCCGCTCCTCCGTCGGCACCATGCCGCTGACCCAGAAGGTCACCGAGCGCCTCGGCGTCCCGAAGGAGTACGCGTCCTTCGCCGTGCCGTTCGGCGCGACGACCAAGATGGACGGCTGCGCCGCGATCTACCCGGCGATCGCCGCGATCTTCGTCGCGCAGATCTTCGACATCCAGCTGGGCGTCGGCGACTACCTGCTGATCGCCTTCGTCTCGGTGGTCGGCTCCGCCGCCACGGCCGGCCTCACCGGCGCCACGGTCATGCTCACCCTGACCCTCTCCACCCTGGGCCTGCCCATGGAGGGCGTCGGCCTCCTCCTCGCCATCGACCCGATCCTGGACATGATGCGGACGGCGACGAACGTCGCGGGCCAGGCCCTCGTGCCGGTGATCGTCTCGGCCCGCGAGGGAATCCTCGACCGCAAGGCCTACGACGAGGCGCACGCCTCGCCGATCGACGAGCCGGAGCGGGAGAAGCAGGCGTCGGAACCGGTTCCGGTCGCCGCCTGACCGCCGTGATCGAGGTGTCGGCGTCGCGCTGACGTCCTGAACACCGCCGCACGGACCGTACGCTGATTCGCATGGGTGCAGGGAAGACCAAGCGGATGCCGCGTGCGGTCCGTGAGCAGCAGATGCTGGACGCCGCCGTGAGCGTCTTCGGCCGGCGCGGGTACATGGCGGCGTCGATGGACGAGATCGCCGAACTGGCGGGCGTGTCCAAGCCGCTGGTGTACCTGTACCTGAACTCGAAGGACGACCTCTTCAGCGCCTGCATCGACCGCGAGGCCCGCGCCCTCACCGAGGCGGTGCGGGCCGGCGTGCGTCCGGGGCTGCCCGCCGACGGGCAACTCTGGTCGGGACTGCGGGCGTTCTTCACCCACACCGCGCACCACCCGGACGCCTGGCGGGTGCTGCACCTGCACGCCCGTACGCACGGCGAGCGGTTCGCCGCCGAGGTGGCGGTGATGCGCGAGGACATCGTCGCCTTCGTGACGCAGCTGATCGCCGCCGCGGCGCGGGACGCGCACCGCGACCCGCACCTGGCCGAGGGCGAGGTCGCCGGGCTGGCCGAGGCGCTGGTCGGGGCCGCGGAGTCGCTCGCCGACTGGGCGGGCGCCACCGAGGGCGTCACCGCGAAGCAGGCGGCGGCGACCCTGATGAACTTCGCCTGGGCCGGCCTGGGAGACCTGATGGCGGGACGGCCGTGGTCCGCGCCCGAGGAGCCCGGACCGGTGGCGGATCCCGCGCCGGTGGCTCAGGCCGCGGGGTAGGGCCCGACCTCGCCGGACACGTGCAGCCGCCCTTCCCGGGCGCCGCGCAGTTCGAACCGCCCGTCCCCGGCCCCGTACGTCACCGCCCCCGGCAGCAGCACGGGCGCCCGGAACTCCGCCCGTACCACGGCCGCGTCCGGCGTCCCGTGCTCGGCGAGGCACCGGGCCACGGTCCACATGCCGTGCGCGATGGCCCGCGGGAAGCCGAACAGGCGGGCGGTGAGCGGGTGCAGGTGGATAGGGTTGCGGTCCCCGGAGGCGGCGGCGTAGCGGCGTCCGACGTCACCGGCGAGTCGCCACTCGGCGCGTACGGGGAGGGGCTCGCGGTCGGCCGAGGGAGTCTCCCCGGCGGAGGGCCGGGCGGTGGTGCGGTGCCGGGCCAGGTAGGTGCTGCGGGACTCCCACACGAGGGTCGTGCCCGTGCGGACCTCCGTGACGACCGTCGCCTCGGTGCCGCGCCGGTGCGCGGCCAGCCCCTCGACGTACACGGTGAGTTCGTACCCGGTGGTCGCGGGCATGGCGGCCCGGCGGGTGATGCCGATGGACGTGTGGACGAGACCGAGCAGGGGCAGCGGGAAACCCCGGCCGCTCATCAGACGCATGGCCATCGGGAAGCCCAGCACGTGCGGATAGGTCACGGGAAGGGCGTCCGCGCCGGTCGCGAACCCGCACACCCGCTCGTACGCCGCGAGCCGCGCGAGGTCGACGCGCAGGCCGGGCAGGACCAGCCGGGTGCGGGGGAAGTCCGCGTCCGGGCGGGGGCGCTTGAGGGGCGACAGCAGCGCGCCGCGCGCGAGGAGCGGGGCCAGGGCGGGGACGCCGGTCAGGGTGCTGGGGGTCGGGGCCGCGGTGGTCATCACGCCCCCAGCAGGCTCTGGCCGCAGACCCGTACGACCTGCCCGTTGACCGCGCCGGAGGCCGGGTGCGCGAGCCAGGCGGTCGTCTCGGCGACGTCGACGGGCAGGCCGCCCTGGGCGAGGGAGTTCATACGGCGGCCGGCCTCGCGGATGAGGAGCGGGACCGCCGCCGTCATCCTCGTCTCGATGAACCCCGGCGCCACCGCGTTCACCGTCACCCCGTGATCGTCGAGGGCGCGGGGCGCCAGCGAGCGGACCAGCCCGACGATCCCCGCCTTGCTCGCGCCGTAGTTGGTCTGCCCCGCGTTGCCCGCGAGGCCCGCGATGGAGGCCGTCGCCACGATCCTGCCGCCCCGGTTGACGGCGCCCGCCGCGAGCAGCGCGTCCGTGGTGCGCAGGACACTCGCGAGGTTGACGTCGAGCACGGAACTCCAGCGGTCGGCCGGCATGTTGACCAGGCGCCGGTCGCGGGTGATGCCCGCGTTGTGGATGAGGACGTCGAGCCCGCCGGGCAGCGCGGCGGCGATGCGCTCGCCCGCGTCCGCCGCGGTGATGTCCAGCGCGAGGGCGGTGCCCCCGAGGCGTTCGGCGGCCCGGCGTGCCGCCTCCTCGGCCTGCGGCACGTCGAGGACGACGACCTGGGCGCCCTGCCCGGCCAGCGTCTCGGCGACCGCCGCGCCGATGCCGCGGGCGGCGCCGGTGACCAGGGCGGTGCGTCCGGCGAGCGGCAGCGCCCAGTCGTCGGGGGCGGCGCCCCCGCCCGCCGTCCCGACCTCGATCACCTGGCCGCTGACGTAGGCGGAGGCGGGGGAGAGGAGGAAGCGGAGGGTGGACTCGGCGGGCGCCGCGTCGGTGAGCCGTACGAGATTGACCGTCCTGCCCCGTCCGATCTCCTTGCCGAGCGAGCGCGTGAACCCCTCCAACGCCTGCTGGACGGCGGCCTGGTGGTGGTCGGCCGGGTCGAGCGGGGCACCGAGCACCACCACACGGCCGCTCGCGGCGACGGACCGTACGACGGGGTGCAGCGCGGCGTGCACCTCGGCCAGCGCGTCGACGTCCCGTACGCCGGTGGCGTCGAGGACGGCGGCGGCGGGCCGGCCGTCCTCGTCCCGGGGCAGGCCGGTGCGGGCCAGGACGGGTGCGAGGTCGAGCTCCGGCTTGCCGGCGGTGAGGTGCAGCAGGCCGCCGTCGAGCGCGTCCCGCCGCAGGGCCGCGGGCTGCGGCAGGCCCAGCCGGCGGGTGAGGAAACGGCCGGGTGCGGTGCCGGTGAAGCTGAGATAGCGGTCGGCCATGTCTGTCTCCCAGGCGGTTGCGACGGGTCCAGAGGTCTTCGGGGGCTTCGGGGGCTTCGAGGCAGTCCTACGCAGAGCTACTTACTCTGGAGTAAGGTTACCGGAGGTAAGCCTATGTCACGGGTGAGGAGCAGGTCGAGATGAGTCCTCTGGCACACCAGCCCACACGCCGCGTCGCGGTCATCGGGGGCGCCCGCGTCCCCTTCGCCCGCTCCGACGGGCCGTACGCCACCGCCTCCAACCAGGAGATGCTCACCGCGGCCCTCGACGCGCTGGTCGAGCGCCACGGCCTCCAGGACCCGGGCGCGGTGGGCGAGTTCGTGGCCGGTGCGGTCCTCAAGCACAGCCGGGACTTCAACCTCGCCCGCGAGACGGTCCTCGGCTCGGACCTTGACCCGCGCACCCCCGCCTACGACATCCAGCAGGCCTGCGGGACCGGGCTCCAGGCCGTGATCGCCGCCGCCAACAAGATCGCCCTCGGGCAGACCGAGTCGGCGATCGCGGGCGGCGCCGACACGGCGAGCGACGCCCCGCTCGGCGTCAACGACCGCCTGCGCCGCATCCTCCTGGAGGCCCGCCGGGCCAAGTCCACCGGCGGCAGACTGAAGGCCCTGGCCAAGGTCCGCCCGGGGCATCTGGTCCCCGACATCCCGCGCAACGCCGAGCCGCGCACCGGCCTGTCGATGGGCGAGCACGCCGCGGTCACCGCACGGGCCTGGGGCATCTCCCGTGAGGACCAGGACGCGTTGGCCGCGACGAGCCACCAGCGGCTGGCGGCGGCGTACGAACGCGGCCTCTTCCAGGACCTGGTGGTCCCCTTCCGCGGCCTGGCCCGCGACCAGAACCTGCGCCCCGGCTCGACCGTCGGGAAACTGGCCGCGCTCAAGCCGGTGTTCGGCCTCGACGCCCCCGGCCCCACCATGACGGCGGGCAACTCCACACCCCTGACGGACGGCGCCGCGACGGTGCTCCTGGCGAGCGAGGAGTGGGCCGAGGCCCGGGGCGTCGAACCCCTCGCGTACCTCACGGCGTACGAGACGGCCGCCGTGGACTTCGTCGGCGGGGATGTGGCCGGTGGTGAGGACGGCCTGTTGATGGCGCCCGCGTACGCGGTCCCGCGGATGCTGGAGCGGGCCGGGCTCGGCATCGGGGACTTCGACCTCGTCGAGATCCACGAGGCGTTCGCCTCCCAGGTGCTGGCCACGCTGGCCGCCTGGGAGAAGCGCGGCCTGGCCCCGGTGGACCGGGCCCGCCTGAACGTGGCAGGCTCCTCCCTCGCCACCGGCCACCCCTTCGCCGCCACCGGCGCCCGTATCGTGGCGACCCTGGCCACCCTGCTCGCCGAGCGGGACGGACCGGGGCGCGGCCTGATCTCCGTCTGCGCGGCGGGCGGCCAGGGCGTCACCGCCATACTGGAACGAACGTGACTTACCCTCAGGTAACCCTCAAGACTGCACACCTCCGGCGCGGGAAGATCGTGGAACGCGCACCAAGTCCCCACCTGGGCGCCGTACGATCCCGGAACTGACCGTCGGTAACCCATGTCCGCGGAACCGGCGATGAACGCCTCGGCGCGCGAGGCACGTACGTGATGCAGCAGAGCAGCGACAGCAGAAGCAGTGTCTTTGCTGCACGTCCCAGGAGCCGCCCGTGTCCACCCCGCTTCCGTCCTTCGCCGCATCCGCCGCCTACGCCGACTCGCCCGGCCCCACCCTGGTGGCGCCCGAGACGCGGATGCTGGACGGGGCCGTACGGGAGGCGTACGTACCGCCGTTCGCGCCGCCGGTGCGCCGCGGGTCCCTCGCCGACCTGCCCTTCGACAACGCGGCGGCGGTCCCGGGCCAGGTCGTCCTCAGCCGCAGGTCGCCGGACGGCGACTGGTCCGACGTCACGGCGGCCGAGTTCGCCGGTCAGGTGCTGGCGGTCGCCAAGGGCATGATCGCCGAGGGCCTGCTGCCGGGCGACCGTATCGCGATCATGGCGCGGACGACGTACGAGTGGACGCTGCTGGACTTCGCCGCGTGGGCGGCGGGACTGGTCACCGTTCCGATCTACCCCACCTCCTCGCTCTTCCAGACCCGCTGGATCCTCCAGGACTCCGGCGCCGTCACCCTCGTCACCGAGACCACCGCGCAGGCCGCGGCGCTCGGCCCCGAGCTGGACCGCATCCCGGACCTGGGGCACCTGTGGGTCATGGAGAAGGGACACGTGGAGCGGCTGGCGGAGCTGGGCGCGCGGGTGCCGGACGCGGAGGTGGAGGTGCGCCGCGGCATGCTCGGCCCGTCCACCCTGGCCACCCTGATCTACACCTCCGGCACCACCGGCCGCCCCAAGGGCTGCGTGCTCACCCACGGCAACTTCTTCGCCGAGGTCGACAACGCCATCGAGCTGCTCTACCCCGTCTTCAAGGCGGAGACCGGCGAGGAGCCCTCGATCCTGCTCTTCCTGCCGATGTCCCACGTCTTCGGCCGCATGGTCGCCGTGGCCTGCGTCCGCGCCCGGGTCCGCCTCGGCCACGCGCCCAGCCTGAAGCCGGAGGACCTGCTCCCCGACCTGGCGGCCTTCCGGCCGACCTGCCTGCTGACCATCCCGTACATGCTGGAGAAGGTCTTCAACAGCGCCCGTGCCAAGGCCGAGTCCGGCGGCCGGGCCTCGGCCTTCGACCGCGCGGTCTCGGTGGCGGTGCGCTACGGCGAGGCCAAGGAGGCCCGCCAGACGGGCACCGGCGGCGGCCCCGGCCGCGGCCTGAAGACCGCTCGCTCCTTCTACGACCCGCTCGTCTACCGCAAGATCCGGAGCGCCATGGGCGGCCGGGTCAAGTACGCCATCTGCGGCGGCTCCCCGCTCGGCCGCCGCCTGGCAGCCTTCTACGCCGGCGCCGGCATCGAGATCTTCGAGGGCTACGGCCTCACCGAGACCACCGCCGCGGCCACCGTCACGCCCCCGCTCAAGCCGCGCCTCGGCACGGTCGGCTGGCCGCTGCCCGGCACCCGCATCCGCATCGCCGCCGACGGCGAGATCCTGGTCGCGGGGGAGCAGGTCCTGCACGGCTACTGGGACCCGCAGGCCGGGGGCGTCGTCCAGGCCGCACCCGACGGCTGGTTCGCCACCGGTGACATCGGCAGCCTGGACGACGAGGGCTATCTGACGATCACCGGCCGCAAGAAGGAGCTGCTGATCACCGCGGGCGGCAAGAGCGTCGCCCCGGCGCCGCTGGAGAACTGGCTGCGCTCCCACCCCCTGATCTCCCAGTGCATCGTCCTGGGCGACCGCCGGCCCTACGTCTCCGCCCTGTTCACCCTCGACCCGGACGGTGTCACCCACTGGCGCCGGATGAACGGCAAGCACCCGGTGCCGCCGGAGCTGCTGGTGGACGACGAGGAGGTCCACGCGGTGCTCCAGCGCGCCGTCGACGAGGCCAACAAACTGGTCTCCCGCCCGGAGTCCATCCGCCGCTTCGCCGTCCTGCCCAGGGACTTCACCGAGTGGGAGGGCCACCTGACCCCCTCCATGAAGCTCCGGCGCGAGGTGATCATGCGGGACTTCGCGGAGGCGGTGGAGGGACTGTACGAGGGGTAGGCGCGGTACGAGGGGCAGGACGGCGGCCGGGGTCAGCGGCGGGCGATGAGGAACGCCTGCGGGACCTGGGCGACAGTGGTCTCCTCGGTGACCCGCACCGTCCGGGACAGCACGGTGAACCCGGCCTGCTCCAGCAGCTCCGCCATCGGCTCCGGGCGCCGCCGTTCGAAGTCCAGGGCGACCGGGTGGCCCCACGGCCGGTCGTGATGGCCCGGCTCGTCACCGACCTGGAAGCCGAGCAGCAGGTGCCCGCCCGGGGCCAGCACACGCCGCACCTCGCCGAAGAGGTCGGGCAGCCGCTCCCACGGCGTGTGAATCGACGAGTACCAGGAGACCGCCCCCGCCAGGGCGCCGTCCGGCAGGTCGAGGTCCAGCATGGACCCCTGCTCGAACCGCAGCCCCGGGTTCTCGCGGCGCGCGATCGCGAGCATCGAGGAGGACAGGTCGAGGCCGAAGACGCGCAGGCCCAGCGAGGCGAGGTGCGCGGTGACCAGGCCTGGCCCGCAGCCGAGGTCGGCCACCTGCCCCGTGGGCCCGACCAGCTCGGCGAAGGCGCCCATCAGCGCCCGGTCCAGCGGGGCGTCGTCGAGCACGGTGCGGAAGCGGACGTGGTAGTCCTCGGCGATGGCGTCGTAGAAGGTCCTGGTGGTGGCCACGAAGGCGGGATCGGCGGTCATGGGCGGACCCTAGTGGCAGCCACTGACAGCCACTGACCCACTGACAGCCACTGCCAGCCGGAGTCGGTGAGGATTCACGAAGGGTTCACAAAGACAGGAGCCCCGTCGCCGAAACCGGCGCGGGGCTCCTTGGGTACTGCTGTCAATCAGACAGGAGTGACATTCTCAGCCTGCGGACCCTTGGGGCCCTGCGTGACGTCGAAGGACACCTGCTGGTTCTCCTCGAGGGAGCGGAAGCCGCTCGCGTTGATCGCGGAGTAGTGGACGAAGACGTCGGGGCCGCCGCCTTCCTGGGCGATGAATCCAAAGCCCTTTTCGGCGTTGAACCACTTCACGGTTCCGGTAGCCATAAGCCCTCCTTGGGCCCAAAGGGTTGCCCTGCTCCAGAACCCAGCAAGTGTGAAGACTTTGAATGTCGCACAACTGCATACGTCTGAGAACGACGAGAGCCCGCGGTCACATGCTCCGCAGGCTCTGTACTGCAAGGGAAACCAAACTGCAACTTGCTGTGAGCCTAGCACGCAGGCCCCCGAGCGCAACAGAGGTCAAGATCACTTCACCCGGACGTTTGAACACCTGCGCCGTTCGGCTGACGCCGGGGGTCGGCGGCGGGCGGATCACGGGGGAGGTCTAGCCTCGCGATGTGGACAATTCTCGCACCCGGCCGCGTGTCGGCCACATCCAGTTCCTGAACTGCCTGCCCCTGTACTGGGGGCTCGCGAGAACAGGCACGCTCCTCGACTTCGAGCTGACGAAGGACACCCCGGAGAAGCTCAGCGAGCAGCTGGTGCGCGGTGATCTCGACATCGGTCCCGTCACCCTGGTCGAATTCCTCAAGAACGCCGACGACCTCGTCGCCTTCCCCGACATCGCCGTCGGCTGCGACGGCCCCGTGATGTCGTGCGTGATCGTCTCCCAGGTCCCGCTGGACCGCCTGGACGGCGCCCGGGTCGCCCTCGGGTCGACCTCGCGCACCTCCGTACGCCTGGCCCAGCTCCTCCTGTCGGAGCGCTTCGGCGTCCAGCCGGACTACTACACCTGCCCGCCGGACCTGAGCCTGATGATGCAGGAGGCCGACGCGGCCGTCCTCATCGGGGACGCCGCCCTGCGCGCCAACATGATCGACGGCCCGCGCTACGGCCTCGACGTGCACGACCTGGGCGCCCTGTGGAAGGAGTGGACGGGCCTGCCGTTCGTCTTCGCGGTCTGGGCGGCCCGGCGCGACTACGCGGAGCGCGAGCCGGTCATCACCCGCAAGGTGCACGAAGCCTTCCTCGCCTCCCGCAACCTCTCCCTGGAGGAGGTCGAGAAGGTCGCGGAGCAGGCCGCCCGCTGGGAGGCCTTCGACGAGGAGACCCTGGCGAAGTACTTCACCACCCTCGACTTCCGCTTCGGCGCCCCGCAGCTGGAGGCGGTCACGGAGTTCGCCCGCCGCGTCGGCCCCACCACGGGCTTCCCGGCGGACGTGAAGGTGGAGCTGCTCCAGCCCTGAACGCCCGGGGCGTCGCGGTGGGCGGCCCACTACCCTGCTGGCAGGTACCGGCGTACGGGGGAGGGGTGGACGCCATGCGGCCGCTCGAAGTCGACGAACCCACCGTCGTGGGGCCCTACCGGCTGCTCGGCCGGCTGGGCTCCGGCGGCATGGGCCGGGTCTACCTGGGCCGCAGCGCGGGCGGCCGCACGGTCGCGGTGAAGATCGTGCACCCGCACTTCGCGCTGGACGAGGAGTTCCGGGCCCGGTTCCGGCGCGAGGTGGCCGCCGCCCGCCGGGTCGGCGGCGCCTGGACCGCGCCCGTACTGGACGCCGACCCCGAGGCGCGCGTGCCGTGGGTCGCCACGGCGTACGCGGCCGGTCCGTCGCTGACGGCGGCCGTCGCGGACGGCGGCCCGCTGCCCGCCCACTCGGTACGGGCGCTCGGCGCGGGCCTCGGCGAGGCGCTGGCCGCGGTGCACGAGCTGGGCCTGGTCCACCGTGACGTGAAGCCGTCCAACATCCTCCTCACTCTCGACGGCCCCCTCCTGATCGACTTCGGCATCGCCCGCGCCACGGACGGCACCGCCTCCCTGACCTCGACGGGCGTGTCCATCGGCTCCCCCGGCTACATGTCCCCCGAGCAGATCCTCGGCAAGGGCGTGACCGGGGCGGCGGACGTCTTCTCGCTGGGTGCCGTGCTGGCGTACGCGACGACGGGACAGCCGCCCTTCCCGGGTGACTCCTCGGCCGCCCTCCTCTACAAGGTCGTCCACGAGGAGCCGAGCCTCGACGGCCTGGACGACGGGGAACTGCGCGAGCTGGTCGCGTCCTGCCTGGCGAAGGACCCGTCCGCCCGTCCGGCGCCCGCCGAGGTGGCCCGGCGCCTGGCCCCCGAGGGCGCCGCCCGCCTGGTGACCGGCGGCTGGCTGCCGGGGGCGCTGGTGGAGCGGGTCAGCCGGAGCGCCGTACGGCTGCTGAACCTGGAGGCGGCGTCGGGGGCGCCCGCGGGGGAGGCGTCGGGACCCGTGGGGTTCAGCCGGCCGTCGGTCACGGCGGGCGCGGAGGTCGCGGAGGGTGCTTCGCCGGGACCGGAGGGTGCTTCGCCGGGACCGGAGGGCGGGGCGGCGCCCGCGGCCTCCGGTGTCTTCGGCCCGCCGCCGGTGATGCCGACACCCACCGCGCCCTCGATGTCGCTCCCGTCTCCGTCTCCGTCCCCGTCGCCGTCCTCCTCCTCGCCCGTCCCCGGCCCGAGGGGCCCGGAGCGGCCGGGCGGCGACGCGGGCGCCGGTCCGGACACCGGGCCGGGCACGGGGTCGGGCGCGGGTCCGGGCACAGGGTCGGGGGCGGGCCACCCGCCCGGCAGGCTCGCCCTCTCCGTCGCGGCGACCTCGACGCAGGGCGCCCAGGGACGCGGCCGGCGGATCAGCTGCACCGTGGCATTGGCGGTGGCGGGAGCGCTGGCGGCGGTGACGGTGGGGTCGGTGTTCGTCCTGGACCTGCTGCCGGGCTCGGGCAACGACGCGAACAACGCAGGGGGCAACGAGGCCTCCCACGATCCCCCGGCCGCCACCCCCGGCGGGCTGCCCGCGCGCTACGTCGGCACCTGGGAGGGCCAGGGCGCCGCCCTGAAGGGCAAGCTGCCGCTGGGTACCTTCCGGATCACCATCAAGCAGGCGAAGGTCGGCCAGGAACTGGGCAGGCTCCGCCAGACCGACGCGCTGGGCGGCGTCTGCGTCGACGTGATCACCCTCAAGAAGGTGACGGAGAAGCAGCTCGTCGCCGGGTCCGTCGGCGCCGAGGGCAACCACGACGGCTGCAACCCCGCCCCCACGACCGTCACCTTCACCCCGGTCGGCGACGACCTCGACTACGCGTCGAAGAGCGAGGAGTCGGGCCGGCCTGAGGCACGACTGTCGAAGATCGAGTAGCCGGGCCGGTTCGCCACCCCGCCCACCGCCTCCGCCGCGCCATGCCCCGGTCATGGTCCTGCCCCCGTGGTTACTACTGTGTCTGCGATACGGACACCGGCGACGAGATGACCGTTCGTCAAGGCGTTCGTCAAGGTTTCGCTACGGGGAAGGCCCGCCATGGAGACACTGCAGTCGGACGATCCGCGGGAGCTGGGCAGTTATCGCCTCCTGCGAAGGCTTGGCGCCGGTGGAATGGGCCGCGTCTACCTCGCCCGCTCGCCCGGCGGCCGTACCGTCGCGGTCAAGGTGGTCCGCCCCGACCTCGCTGCCGACCACGACTTCCGCGAGCGTTTCCGGCACGAGGTCGAGATCGCGAAGGCGGTCTCCGGCCGGTTCACCGCCCCCGTCGCGGACGCCGACCCGGACGCGCCGCTGCCCTGGCTCGCCACGTCGTACGTCCTCGGCCCCGATCTGACCGACGTGGTCGCGGCCCATGGGGCGCTGCCCGAACGCACGGTTCGCGCACTGGCCGCCGGTCTCGCCGCGGCTCTGCAGGACATCCACGCGGCGGGCCTGATGCACCGCGACCTCAAGCCTTCCAACGTTCTGCTCGCCGCCGACGGACCCCGGCTCATCGACTTCGGCATCGCACGGGCAGTGGACGGCAGCCGCATGACGCAGACCGGAGTGGTGGTCGGCTCGCCCGGCTACATGTCGCCGGAGCAGGCGATGGGCAAGGACGTCGGCGTCGCGGGCGACGTCTTCTCCCTCGGTTCCGTGCTCGCGTTCGCGGCCACCGGGCGGGGCGCCTTCGGCGACGGCACGACCTCGCACGCGGGGATGCTCTACCAGGTCGTGCACGGAGAACCCGACCTGACGGACGTGCCCCCCTCGTTGCTGGGACTCGTCCGCGCCTGCCTGACGAAGGACCCGACACAGCGTCCGGCGCCGGGTGAGATCGTCGCCGCGCTCGCCGGGCAGGGCATCGACGCCGCCCTCCACGACTGGCTGCCGTCGGCCGTCGCATCGACCATCGCGACCCACGCCGCGGGGATCCTGGACCTGGAGGCACCCGGAACGCCGCAGACTGCTCCGCAGCCGGAGAACCACCCGGCGGCAGGTTTCGGTCCGGCACCGACCATGCTCGACGGCGCCTCGTCGACCGGAACGGCCGCTCATGGCACGATGCCCGGCGGCGCCTCGGTACCCGCGTACGGGACTTCCCTGCCCGGCACCGTCCAAGTCGGACAGGCCGCAGAGCCCGCTCCCGCCCACTCCCGTCGTCGCGTCCTCGGCATGGCCCTGGGCGGCGCGGCAGCCGTCGCGGTGGCCGGGGGCGGTATCGCGTGGGCGCTCACGTCGGACGACGCCTCCGACGACGCGAAAGGGACACCCGGCACCGGGACTTCGGCCGATCCGGCGGACGGCGACTTCACGACCCCGCCCGCCGGGGTGGCCCCCCAGCCGCTGTGGCACAAGTCGGCCGGGAAGGACAGCACCAGCCCGCGCGTACCGCTCCTCACCCACGACGGACTGCTCCTGGTCAGCGGCGACCCGCTCGTGGCCTACGACGTCCGGACCGGCAAGGCCCGCTGGACCAAGGCGGGCATCTGCCGGCCCGGGGCCCAACTCCTCTTCCACGACGGCAAGGTGTTCCTCGCCGACGGCGACTACGAGGGCGCCCTGGTCGCCTACGACGTCAAGACCGGCGAAGAGGCCTGGCGCAGCCGCCTCGGCAAGCAGCTGTCCGTCGAGGACACGATCGCGATCGACGACAAGAACGTCTACGTCACGGCGACCGACTACGGCCAGTCGAAGAGCGCCACCGAGTACCGCACGGCCGTCGCGGCCGTCAGCCACACCACGGGAAAGAAGACGTGGATTCAGCACCGGGACTGGGGCACGAAGGACTACGACGTCCAGGGCACCGCCTCGGGCAAGTACCTGGTCTACGCCGACTCGAACCTCAACCTCACCGTCCGGGACACCGCCACCGGCGGCCAGGTGTGGACCAGGAAGATCGGTGACGAGTGGTCCTGGCAGCCCACGGTCGCGAACGGCCTCGTCTTCCTCCCGGGCGACGAACTCAAGGCCGTCGACGTGGAGAAGGGCAGTACGGCCTGGACACTCGACCCGGCCGGCCGACGCGGCTTCGACAACCCGACGGTCGTCGACGGCGTGCTCTACGTCAGCGACCACGACGACGGCGTATGGGCGGTGAACGTCAAGACCGGCAAGCGCAACTGGCTCTGCGACGAACTGGACGTCGACGGACCGGAGTCGTTCCGCCGCGTGGGCTCGACCCTGTACGGGGCCACCGGCTCCGTCGACGGCGGCATCGTCGCCCTGGAGACGCGGACGGGCAAGCTCCGCTGGACGTACACCGACAGCAAGGCCGTCGGCGAGCCGTGGCAGGTCGCCCTCGCGGGCAACCGACTGCTGGCGACGCACGGCCACGAGATCTACGCGCTGCCCGCGGTGTAGCGAGGACGACGGGCCGCGGAGACCTCTCGGTCCCGCGGCCCGTCGTCCTTTCCGGGGGGCCGGTGCCCGTCACATCGGCGTCGTGACCGTCAGGTGCTCCCCGCTGCCGAGGTGCAGCATGCCCTTGCCGGGAGTGATCTGGCCGCCGACCATGCTGCGGTTCGTGCGGATGCCGATCAGCTCTCCCGCGGAGCTGTCCTGCGGGGACAGCAGGATGCCACGGCGGGCCTTCTTCATGTCGACCTGCCAACCGGAGAAGCCGTCGCAGATCTCCTCCTCGTCACCTGCGATGACGACGGCCAGGCCTTCCTCCACCCCGCGTTCGACGATGCGCTTGAAGATGTCCTCCGCGTCGCAGTCGTCGTGCACCTCGGCGTCATCGACCAGGACGACGATCGGCTGCTCGGGACTGGCCGTCCCGACGAGCTCCTCCATCTCGTCCTCGTCGATGTCCCGGCCGGTGAAGACCTTCAGGACGCCCTCCGTCCCCTCCAGTTCACGCAGCGGGGACGGCCGGGGTGCCGCCAGGATCAGCCGTACGCCCTGGGCGAGGCAGGAGCGCGCGACGTTCAGCAGCACCGTGCTGCGCCCGGACTTCGCGGGCCCGCCGATCACGAACGCCGGGACGCCCTGGGCGAGGTCCGGGCCGAAGGCGGTGAGCTCGTCACCGCCGACACCGACCAGCGCCCACAGCGGGGAAGCGCTCGCCACCGGGTCGCGCATGGCCCAGGCGTCGGCGAAGGAGATCCGGCTGGGCAGGACGTCGACGCGGAACGGGCGGCGGGAGCGCGGCAGGCCGGCGTCCCGGGCGGTCGCCGCCTCACCGATCGCGGCGAGCGCCGCAGCCTGACCCTGACCGGTGGTGTCCTCGGCGAGCAGGGCGAAGTGGGTCTCGATCGCCGTCCCGCTCGCGAAGCCGCGGCCGGGCGGAATCTCCTCGGGGATCTTGCGCGCGTTGATGTCCAGCAACGAGAAGTCGCCGCGGTCCGCGAGGCGCAGACCGTACTTGTCCTCGGTGAGGGAGGAGATCCGCCCCGTCAGCAGCTGACGGTCGCCGGTGATCACCAGGTGCAGGCCGACGCTCGCGCCCTCGCGCATCATCGCCATCACCTGGTCGGTGAGGTCGCCGTGGTTGTACTCGCCGAGCGTGGGCAGCCAGCCCTCCCAACGGTCGAGGAGGACCACGATGTGGGGCAGTCGCTCGTCCTCGGCCGCGGCGGTCCGCTGCTCCCCGATGTCGGCGTAGCCCTTCTCCGCCAGCAGGTCCTGTCGCCGGGTGAGTTCACCGGTGAGCCGGTTGAAGAACCGGATGACCCGTTCCTGCTGATTGCGGCTGACGACCGCGCCGCAGTGCGGCAGCCGGGTCAGTGCGTTCAGGGCGCCGTTGCCGCAGTCGATGCCGTACAGATGGACGTCGGCGCTCGACAGGGTGCGGGCCAGGGAGCCCGCGATGGTACGCAGCACCTGCGAGCGGCCACTGCGTGGGCCACCGGCGACGAGCAGGTGCCCGAAGGTGGCGAAGTCGACGACCACCGGGCGGCGGGCCTGGTCGGACGGCAGGTCCGCGATGCCGTACGGGGCCGCCGACAGCGCCCCCTGGCTGCCCACCTCCGGAATGTCGTCCAACAGCAGGGACTCGTCAAGAGCGGGCAGCCACGGAGAGTGCTGGGCCGGAATGCCGAGGGTCTGGTTGGCTTCCCGGATGGCGTCGACCAGGACCTTGAGGTCGGTGATCTCGTCGTCCTCCCGTGCCTCGGTCTTGGGCTTCGTCAGCGCGGCCCGCCCCAGTTCCTGCCAGGAGAGCTGCCCGGCCCACGGGGCGAGCGCCGCCGGATCGGCGGCACCGGGGCGGCGGCCACCGACGCGGCCGGACTGGAAGGGGATGAGGGAGGCGTGGCCGAGTCGGACGTACGCGCGGCCCGGGGTGCTCTTGGCGATGTGACCGGCTTCCGGAGCGTCGATGACGTCGGTCGACTCACCGGCGTCGGTCACGCGCAGGGCGATCCGCAGGTTGGTGTTGGCGCGGATCTCGGGCGACACGACACCACTCGGCCGCTGGGTGGCCAGCAGGAGGTGAATGCCGAGGGAGCGGCCTCGCTGCGCGATGTTGACGAGCCCCGTCACGAAGTCCGGCAGGTCGCGCACCATCGACGCGAACTCGTCGATGACGATGAGCAGTCGGGGCACGGGCGGGTGGGACGGGTCCCGGCGCGACAGGTCCTGATAGTCCTCGATGTCCTTGGCGTCGGCGGCGGCGAGAATGTGCTCGCGCCGCTTCAGCTCCGCGCCCAGCGATTCCAGAGCGCGTTCGACGAGGTGCGCGTCGAGGTCGGTGACCATGCCGACGGTGTGCGGGAGTTTGACGCAGTCCTTGAAGGCGGACCCGCCCTTGTAGTCGACGAGGACGAACGTCATGTTCTCGGGCGTGTTGGCGACGGCGAGTGCGGCCACGATGGTCTGGAGCAGCTCCGACTTGCCCGAACCGGTCGTACCGGCGATGAGGCCGTGCGGGCCGTCGCGCCGGATGTCGATGCCGAAGGGGCCGTCGTACGACTCACCGATGACGGCCATGGTGGACTGTCCGCCCATGCGCCAGCGCGCGGCGACGTCGTCGCGGGTCGGGGGCTCCAGCTGGAGCACGTCGAGGAGCCGGCTCGAGGACGGGAGTGCGGAGTCCTCGGTCTCGCCACTGATGTCGCGCAGGGGCGCCAGCGCCCGGGACAGCCGCGCGCACCAGGCCGGGGAGACGAGGTCGGGCCGTACACCGGACCTGCGCCGGGCACCGGTCTGCTCGACGCGCAGTCGCAGTTCGGGGGCCTGCTCGGCGGCCTGCTGGTGCTGTTGGGCACCTTGGTACCAGCCCTGGAAGGAGGGGAAGCCACCGGCGGCGGCCTGCGGGGGGTTGCCGGGCCGTGCGGCGACGGCGGCGTCGTGGGCCAGCGGCTCGGCGACGACGAAGGCCTGGCATTCGCCGGGCAGGAAGCGCTCCTCCTCGTCCAGGCAGATCGCGTACATGGCGACCGCCGGCCCTTCCCGCAGGAGCCGTACCACGCCCGGCAGCGACCTCAGCCGACGCGATCCGTCCCACACGACGACGATGTCCGGGTCGGAGAAGGCGGGGCCGACACCACCGCTGTTGTTCTCCTTCAGGGCCTTCTGCCTGGCGTCGAGCAGCTGCGTCAGCTCGCCGACCCGGGCGCTCACGGTCTCGGAGTCCGTCCCGATCACCACGTTGACGTCCTGGCCGCTCGTGGGGCGGGCGTGCGGGAGCCAGCGGACCCAGTCCCAGCGCGGCTGCGCGTGGTTCTCGGTGAGCACGTAGAACTGGACATCCATCGGGCTGTGCAGCACCGCGGTCTGCGCCACGACCCATCTCGCGAGTGCCTGCGCCGAGTCGCCGGGCCCCGCGACACCGATGACGCCCAGGTCCCTCAGCGGCAGTGCGACGGGAGAGTCCTCGATCTCCCAGGTGACCTGACGCTTGTGCTCGTCCTGCTCAGGGTCGTCGAGAACGACCTCGGACGGCACCTGGCCGGTGCCGACCCGGAGGAGCAGATGGTCGGCGTCCGTGCGCCGCCGCTCCCACAACCGGGTACGAGGGCCGGTGCCGAAGGCCAGCACGGAGGCGGGGTCGGGACTGGCGCCTCGTCGGTCGAGCCGCTCCAGTCGCAGCGCGTCCTGGGCGTCCTTCTCGATCCGCTCCTTGGTCTCCTTGTACTCCTTGACCTGCTTCGCATGGGACTTGCGCCCGTGCTTCTTGTCGTTGAAGTAGTTGCCGAACAGCATGACCGGGCTCAGCAGAGCCATGATCAAGTAGTACCAGCGCCCGAAGATCATGACGGACACGACCGCGCCGACCAGCGGGAACAGAGCCATCAGCCAGGGCAGCGGCCGGACTTCGTACTCCCTGGGCGGAGAAGGCAGCCGGAACTGTGTCTTGCGCTCCGCCGGGCGCAGTCGCGGAGGCCGGTTGTAGTCGAGCCCGGCTCCGTCTTCCGACCACTTCAGGGCGGCGTCGGGAGGGGAGTAGCCGGCTATCTCCAGGAGCGTGTTGCCGAGGGCGAGTTGCGACCCGAGGGGCCAGCTGCCGCCCTCGAAGTCCTCGCCGTCGAGCCGGGGGTGTGTGCTGTCACCACCCTTCTCCTTCTCCTTCTTCTCGTCCGCGGCGTTCTTCGGCTCGATGCCGTGAAGGGTGACGTCGCAGGTGCCGTCCATGGCGATGGACACAGTGGCGGCACGCGCGGCGAGTTCGGGGTCGTCGATGCGCAGGTGCGCGGCGGGGCCGCTGCCGATGTCGTACCGGCCGACACCCAGCCGGTGCACGGCACCGGCGGCGGGACCGCCGGCCACGCGGAACTCCACGACACCCGTCGGCTCGCCGGACACGCAGCCCGCAGGATCGTGCAGGCTGACGACAGCGCCCTCGCGCAGCGGTGAGCCGACGATGTTGGCGTCGGGGTCGAGGGCGTAGCCGTCGACGAAGGCCTGCGGTGTACCGCCCGGGCCGGGGCGCCCGCCGATGGGGATGATCTCCGCACCACCGGTGACACCGACATGCCGCGCCAGCTCCCGAGTGATGTCGCCGACCGACGACTCCGGATCGGCGTCGAGCACCACATCGGTGCTGGCTCCGCCGACCGGGTCGACGACGGTCAGACTCAGGCGCACGTTCGTCCTCCTCGCTGGGCTGAGGCCGCCCCCGGAACGCTGAACACAGTGAAGCGACCTTAGCCGCCGTACCTCGCCCCCGCGCAACGGGATGCGCGGGGCCGCACGGGCCGGGATGTGCACCGGTTCACGCCTGTGCTGCCGGGCATCCCTGTCGCCCCAACAGCTCCACCCGTAGGATCTTTGCTCATGCGGACGGCCCTGGACGTGGGGGCGGACCGCTTCAGTCACGCCACGGGGGAAGGCCCTGAGGCGATGGGAGGGAGAGCTGTCATGGCGAAGGACACAGACCTTACTTACGCCGAGATGGAGAAGAAGGCCACCGACCTCATCAAAGCGATGGGCGACATGGAAGACATGTTGAAGGCCATCGAGAAGGGTGTGGAGGAGCTGGTCGCCAACGGCTTCACCACGCAGAAGGCCTCCGGCGCGTACGACGAGTCCATCAAGGACTTCACCAAGGGCGCGGCCAAGACCGTGAAGGGCCTGGAGGGCCTGTCCAAGTTCCTCACCAACGCCAAGAAGGCGTACGAGGACCTGGACGAGCAGCTGGCGAAGAGCGCCAAGGGCTGATCACCGGTGCCCGCAGGCTGAGCGGAGGGGGTGCGATGGGAAGCATCACGTTCCATCGCACCCTCGTCGTCGGTGTTTGGTGCGTTTGGTCTCGTCGGGGGAGCCAGCTCGTCGAGGACGTACAGGACGTCGCCGACGAACGGGCGTACGGCATCAAGCAGCTCGGTGAGCACACACAAGGGGCGGTCAAGATGATCAACATGATCGGCGACTCAATCGGCAAGTTGGATCTGGATCTGGCCGAGTTGCTGTGAACGTCTGGCAGCCCGAACCCGGAGAGAAGCTGCTCGCACGCGCGCCCGTGACCTTTGCGACGGGTGCGGCGCCGCTTGTGAGAGGGATGCGCTGGTTTCGCGACACGGAGCGCAACGACGTCCAGCACGAGCTTCAGGGGTGGCCGGAAGGCCCGTCCTTCATCCCTCGGTCGACTGGCAACACCATGGCACGCCGGTTGTTGAAAGGCACCGCAAGGGTCACCGGAGTGACTGTCATGGCGGCCCTGAGCGCCGCGGGTGGCAACATCGCCACCCCCTCGTCCGCTGATTCCGGATCGGACACACCCGATGACCCTGCCAACGAGGTCGATGACTTTCCCGTGATGTGGGCCGCGCAAGGAACCATCGGTAGGACGCTTCCCTGGCAGCTGGATCCGGGGCGAGTGAATCAGAAGTACTGGCGGACACATCTCATCGTCACCGACCGCAGGATCCTCGTCGTCGAACTTCCCTATGACGGGAAGAACATGGAAGCGATTGACGACGAGGTCATTTGGCAAACCTCACGCGCTGACATCCGTGGGGTCGAGCTGAAGAACTTCAAAGACGGCAATGATTTCACGATCACTTTTTTGGACGGTTCTTGGTGTAGGTTGAGCTGTCGTTCTCGGAGGCGTTTGACTCGATATCTGATGCGGGCGCCGGTGTTGCTCACTTTGGCTGATCTGAATCAGCGGCAGCGGAAGGCCGTTCTGGATTACGCGGAAGAAATCGAAATGCCGGGTTCCGTGTCTCCCGTCATCACGCAAAATCCATGCGGCCACTATAATGTCGACATTCTTCTTCCCCGTCGACTCACCTCTGTCTTCGGGGCCTCCGAGGCAAGCCTGGTCCTGGATGGAGAAGGACGCGACATCGATGTTTCGGACTATCACCCCGAAGATCTCTGAGAGTTGCTACTACTCCCTTCCCTGGTCGATGCAACGGTTCATATGCCTCCCACTGCTGGTTCCTCCGCCCTCAACATCCCGCCTGCATCGTCGGCTGATCAGGTCGCCGCCCGCGGCACCGGTGCACGCGTCACCGGCGCCTTCGGAATCGGCTGAGCCTCGTCCGTACCCACACAAAAGGACCGAGCATGACCGCACCGGACGATCCCGCTCCGCTGGATGAGACCTTCGAGTGCACCTTCGAGTTCCAGCCCGGCTGGATCGATCTCACCCTGCACGACGGGACCAAGTCCGAGGCCAAGGCGCTGGCCACGGAGGTCGTGAACCGGCTCAATCCACTGGGCCTGGAGATCGAGAAGAGCGCGGTCTTCGACGACATGGTCGAGCGGGCCGTGGACCTCAACGACGACGTGCCCACCCTCGCGGCGGCGTACTACTCCGAGGCGGGGGAGGCCATGGCCAACCTCACGGTCGACTCGTACGGAGACGAGGGCGTCGCCCGCCCCGGCCCGGACGAGGTCGTCCCGCTGCTGCTGCAGTGGGGAAACGCGGAGGTCACGGGCACGCCCCAGATCACCCACCTCGAGCTGGCGGCGGGGCCTGCCGTGCGCATCCAGGCGATGCTCAAGGTCAAGCGGATGCTCGGCTTCGGTCGCAAGCTGACCGAGTTCGTCAAGTACGCCGTCCTTCCGCCCGGCATGGAGAGTCTCGTCGTCGTAACGGTGACCTGGGAGAAGATCGCCCTCACGGAGCAGATCACCGAGCTGGCCGACGAAGCGGTTCGGACCATGCGCATCACTCCGCTCACAGCGTAAGGCGCCTCGGCCTGAACGGACGGAGGTGGCGGGGACGCTGTACTGGGGGTGAACTGCGGCGGTCCCTGGCGGGTGATAGGGAGGCCACGGCTCGGGCCACCGGGACTCCTCGCCGGGCTGAGGCCGCCTTAACTGGCCGGATATGTACGCCGGTTCACGTTTCCGCCGTCAGGCATCCCTGTCGCCCCAACAGCTCCACCCGTAGGATCTTTGCTCATGCGGACGGCCGGTGGACGAACGGCCGGGTGGACCGCTTCAGTCACGCCACGGGGGAAGGCCCTGAGGCGATGGGAGGGAGAGCTGTCATGGCGAAGGACACAGACCTTACTTACGCCGAGATGGAGAAGAAGGCCACCGACCTGATCAAGGCGATGGGCGACATGGAAGACATGTTGAAGGCCATCGAGAAGGGTGTGGAGGAGCTGGTCGCCAACGGCTTCACCACGCAGAAGGCCTCCGGCGCGTACGACGAGTCCATCAAGGACTTCACCAAGGGCGCGGCCAAGACCGTCAAGGGCCTGGAGGGCCTGTCCAAGTTCCTCACCAACGCCAAGAAGGCGTACGAGGACCTGGACGAGCAGCTGGCCAAGGGCGCCAAGGGCTGATGTCGACGTCACTCCCTTGTCCGGGCGTGAGGCGGCACATACCGTGTCCAGCCGTGCCCGGACGAGGCGGTGCCTGAGGAAGAAAGTCTGAACGGGTGGCAGACAGAACTCGGCTCGACCTTGACGTGATCAAGGAATGCTCGAAGTCCCTGTACCGCATGCACCGGGAGTTCAAGGACAACGGCAACCCCGCCGACGAGTACGGCGACGCGCTGGGCAGCGACAAACTGCGGGACATCTTCAGCGACTTCTCCGACACCTGGAAGAAGAACCGCAAGAAGCTCATGGAAGACATCGAGAACCTCGCCAAGTACACCGGTAACGCGGCCAAGGCGTATGAGGACGTCGACCACGAGCTGGCGAACGCGCTCAGGGACGCCAAGAAGAGCGGGAAGAAGGAGAAGTAGCAGTGACAGCCCGTCCGCAGGACTGGTCACCGATGTACGACTCCGATCCGGTGCCCGGCGACCCGTATGAGGTGGCGCGGCTCGGCAAGGAGCTGCGCGGCATGGCAGACGAGATCGACAAGCAGGCGCGGAACATCAAGGCGCTGGCGTCGGTCGACGGCTGGGACAGCGACGCCGGCCGGGCGTTCCACGAGATCGCAGGCGACACATCGAGTCGCCTCAAGGACGCCTACGACCGCTACGACGAAGCCGCGATCGCCATGGGCACCAAGGTCCGGGAGGGAGGTGGAGAGTCGTCCGAGTACGCCAGCGAGCTGCACCGGGCCCAGCAGTTGGCGGACAAGGGACTTCAGGAGTATCGGGACGCCGAGGTCGACTACAAGGCCGCCAACAAGATCCTGGACCCGCTCAATGGGAAAGTGCTGACGGGCGACGACGCGGTGCAGCACAGCAAGCAGCAGAAGAAGAGCGACGACGCCGCGCAGCTCATGCTCGAAGGCGAAAAAAAGATCATGAGGGCGAAGGCCATCCGGGACGATGCGGCGCGCCATGCCGCCCGGAAGATCAAGAACGTGATCCACCATGACGGGGTCAAGGACCCCGGGGGCTTCATGAACTGGATCGCGGATCACGCTGACTTGTTTTCCGCCGTGGGGACGTTTTTGGCCGTGGCGGCTTTGGTAGCTGCGGTTGTTCTTTCCGGCGGTACCCTCGCGGTGTTCCTCGTCGTTGCAGCCGGAGTGATGAGTGCCACCGCGCTGTCAGGGCGCCTTTATGACTACTTCGCTCGAGGTGGAAAGCTCGACCTGCTCAAGATGGGCCTCGACGTCCTGGGGATCATTCCCGGACTTGGGGCGATCAAGGGCCTCACGGCGGCGGCAAAGGGGGCACGCCTGCTCGCTGCGAGGAACGCCATCTGGTCCGGATTCACCAACGGGTTCGCGGTGAAGAACTTCAACAAGGGAGTCGTCTGGGCCTCGAAGTTCTTGAAGAGTAAGGACATCACCAAGATCAAGCTGCCGCCGGGTGGATTCAACCCAGAAGTCCTTACCCGCTACATCAAGGGTGGATCGTTGGTCAACTTGGGCGTACACAGCGTGGTGAAGTTGAAGAACCGGTTCGAAGAACTCGGTGACTCGTCCAACGAGGGCAGGACACCGAACCAAGGGCCCCGGCCCACACCGTCGCCATCGCCGCAGCCAAGCCCGAGACCGCGGTCGACGGCATTCCATTCCGCACTCGCCCCCACTGGGTAAGGAGATGACCCTGTGAGCGACTACCACGCCATGGAGCCCGGAACGTTCGTCGATGACCAGGGTGCCGTCCACACCATGGTGCCGTCGTCGGTCGTGGCCGCCGTTCCGGAAGCCAAGGCCGCCGCCGAGCGTTTCGGGCAAGAGGTGCACTTCGACTTCCTTGACGACAGGGCCGTGCACTGGATGCTCTTCCAGCGGCGTGAGGACACGGAGAAGGGGAGCCTTCTTGGATGTCTGCTCGCCCTGCCACTGCTTGTCTTCGGTGTGGGGGCCTGGCCTTTCTGGGATCTCGTCGCATCCCAGAAGCCGCGCCAGTTCCAGATCGCCTTCATCGCCGTGGACGCCGTCATCGTCTGCGCCGCAATTGTTGCCATCGTCCTAGTCCGGCGGCGCAGCCTCCTCGACCCGGTCGTGCGCAATGTACGGTGCCGCGCTCGTCTGTACCGAAAGATCGTCGGCATGGCCCGCAAAGGTGGGGCCGAAATTCCGAGCATGTACCCCTATTACGGTATGTACGTCACCTCGCGGAAGTTCTTCCCCGAAGCGCCGGAACGCCCCATACCTGAGAGGGAAGAGTCCCCGTGACGAGCCAGCCCGAACTCGCCGAGTTGATACCCACCCACCCTGCCCCGCCCGTGCTCCGCGCAGACGATATCCAGGTGCGGTGGGTGATGCCGGAGATCTTCCACGACATCCCGATCCAGGAGACGGACGACGACGAGGCGGTCCGCCTGCTGGGCGAACTCGTGGAGAAGGCCCTTCCGGGGGCCGGGCAAGAGGCTCAGACGGCACTCGCAGTCACGTGTGCGCTGGGCGTCGACGACCTGCTGGCGGCCGGCGCCCAGTACGCCGGTCTCTGCGTCACGGCGGTTGACGACACCCCCTGCACCGCGACGGTGTACGCCGCCCTGGTGGACAGTCCGGAAGGCTCGGACGTGGGCGATGCGGTGAAGGCGATCGCCGCGGACCTTCGCAAGTTCGGCGACGCGGAGGTCTCCGAGATCGAGCTGCCGTGTGGATCAGCCGTGTCGTACATCGGCAGCCGCGAGGACAAGGTGGTCGCTGAACTTACGGCCTCGGGCGAGGAGCTCACCTTCCCGAACTGGTACATACGGGTCTACGTGCCGCTTCCGAACGGCACCTCTCTCATGATGGAGATGTCGACGCCCACCATGGCAGGGTGGGACGTGTTTTCGACCATGTTCGGCAACACCGTCAGCAGCATCCGCTTGTTCCGCGCCGACGGAACGCCGCTCATCACCTCCGCGGCGGCAACGTGAGCGAGCCCGTACCTGACGCCCCGCCCTCGGACTACCGCATCCTCGTACCCCGCGACTGGTTTCGTGTCGACCTCACGCAGGAGCGCTGGCGCGGTCAGTTGAAGACTTACGTGGACAAGGAGTTCGCCGGGAGCGGGACTTCCGGGGACGTCCCCCGCAGCGTCTGGACCATCCTCCGCAACACGGCCGAGAACGGCCTGGCCCGTGGTGCGCTGGAATTCTTCCTCCGCACGGAATCGTCCGAGGGCACGGCGATCGCTCCGGCCTCCCTTCTGATCTCCTGGCCACCGATGCCTCGCGGAGTTGCGCCGACGGCCGAAGCATTCGCCGAGACGTTGAGCCAGCGCAGAAGCTCAGATCGCGACGCCGAGGCCGACGTGGGTGTCGTCGACATGCCCGCCGGGCCTACGGTGTGGGTCCGCACGGCGACGACGCTGGATCACCATGTCCGGATGCCGGGTGATGCGGGCTATCTGCACCTAGCTTTTTCGATGCCGCTGAGCGGTACCGAGGGATCCATGGGCGACCTTTGTGACGCCATGGTCCAATCCCTGCGCTGGGTTCCGACGCGGTCACTGTAACCGCAGGAACCCTTTCTTCTCCTACACGGCGACCCATCCCATCAGCGGTTGACCGCCTGGATTTCCTGGACCGTGACGGCCTGGGCGTTCTCGAAGGTGCCGTCGGGCAGGTCACCGCCCGCGCCGCCGGTGCCGGTCCAGGCGATCTCCCAGGTGATGGTGGCCTGGAGGTCGACGACGTGCAGTGGCTGGACCTCCTCTGTGGACCGGCGGTCTCCTGCGTCACATGGCGGGAGTACCAACTCGGCCCCGAGGCCACGGCTACAGCTGAGCGATCACTGGTCCCAGTTCGTCGACATGATGGGGGGCACCCTTCAGACGGTTTCCTTCACGGATCCGGCCGAGGCCCTCACCGAGTAGCCTGTTTTCGGCCTTGCCCGAGCTTGTTGTTTCCGTCGGTCGACTGCGCTGTTCAAGTCGGGTGGGTCGGCGACGGTCCCCCCGTTGAGTTCGTTTTCGGCGGCGTTGGTCAGTCCGTCCCAGGAAGCCGGAGAGTCCGCGCGAAGTCGTCCAGTGCCTCCATTGCCGCGGCGATCACTTCCGGGTCGTCGTGGTGCCCGCGGAGTACGACGTCGGGGAGGCCGGGCCGGGTGTGCCAGTGGTACGTCACCGAGGTCATCATGATGTTGCTGTCCGCAGGGTAGGAGCGGGTGACCCGGATCCCGTCCGTGCCCAGGTGCGGGGAGGCGAACGGAGTGCTGCCGGTTCGCTGCTGCCACTCGGGGATCTCCGGGTGCGGCACCGTGAACGCGGTGTGTCCCTCGCAGGATGACAGGTCAGGGGCCTCGCAGTGGATGCGGGTGGCGTGTATCACCAGCGGCATGTAGGTAAGCGGAACGGGGTGGTAGATAAACGCTTCGTCCGCCTCGAGCTTGTCCCGGAGCGTGAGGATTGTCTGCCCGTAGAAGTCCTTGTGGAATCGGCGGAGTTTGCGGGTGAATTCGATGCCGTGGATGGCGGCCAGGCCCGTCAGGTGCAGGTCCAGCCATTCCTTGAAGCTCTTCTTGTCGATCTGAAGATGAAGATAGCCCCAGACGTCTGGGTTGGCATCCGTGTCGATGTGGAGCGGGGCGCCGAGATCGGTGCTCCACAGAGTGCCGTCGGACATGAGCGGTCTCTTTCTTCGGGGCCGGCAGAGAGGGCCTTCAGGCGTAGCTCCAGCGGAAGGTGCCCATCACAGCATCGAACAACTCCACGAGGATGTCATAGAAGGCGGGATCCGAGCCGGGCGCGATCAGGGCGCTGAAAGAGAAGGCCAGGTACTGGTCGGGGGCGCTGTCCGGGACCGGAACGAAGTACTCGACCCGGCGGTGAGCGACGTCGACGCCCTGGGTCGCGTCGGCAGGTACCTCTCGCTCCGAGCGCAGGGCCGCTGTGTCATCGAGCGTGCGCGTCTCCGCGCCCGGAGCCACGGAGGCGAGCGCGGCCAGGATCGCCTCCGGGCCGCTGGAGGGCCTGACCCGTGGAATGTCGATCGGCTCGGAGGCCACGATCGAAACGGGCAGCGCGACGCCGTGAAGGCGTTCGGTGGGGAGGTAGAGGGTCATTCCCCCTTTGGCCCTGGCCTGGCGGACGACCTTCTTCATCTCATGGTTGAGCTTCAGTCGGGCCTTCGGAATGTCGTCCTTGGGGAAGCCCGCAGGCAGCTGTGTGACGGCCTTGCGAACGATGTGGTCCATCGCTTCCTTGGTGCCCGTGCGCAGCGGGATCACGTCCCAGCCGGGTGGCGGCACCAGGTTGAAACCGTTCGGGGGCCGACTGCGCTCAGCGGTGGTCATTGCGCCCCCGCGTCACTTCCACGGCATAGGTAGCGCCTACGAAAATCGCCCACGCCGGGGCGGCGATCATGCCCGGCCAGAATCCGAAAAAGAGCGATGGCAGGAAGAAGCCGCCGCCCATGGCGAGGTCCCGGGTGAGGTAAGGAGGCCGGTCCGCGTACCGGGGGTACTTCGCGAAGACCCAGACGTAGTGCAGCAGGCAGCCGATGATCCCGGCCTCGTACACGTAGAGCACGTCGTTCATCAGTGGCTTCGGCAGCAGGATCATGATCCCCAATACCGGCAGGAACAGTGGCATTCCGATGAACAGCGTCAGCCGGAGTCTCCGGTTGGGGCCGGTGCCAAGCCCGGTGCGTGCGGCTTCGGCCTCGGCAATGCGCTGCGCCGAGTTCAGGTCCATGCTCATTCCTCACCAGTGAGTGTCGGGGGCGGGCTTCAGCGTGTTGTCCTTCCAGTCTGAGTACGCCGCGTTGTAGGGCTTCTCTCCGGTTCCGAACTCCTCCTTGGTCCAGCTTGTCAGGTCGCTCTTGCCCAGTGCCTTGTCCACGACGTCCATCCCCATGCCGGTCCAGGCGATGCCGAGCCCTGCCTGGTAGGACTTGTACGCCTTGTCTGCCGCGGCCCCTGCGGCCGCTGGGAAGGTGGCCTTGTTCGCCTGCAGCATCTTCGCCATGCCAGCCATCTCCTTGTCGCCGAGGTGCACGAGCGTCGACAACGGGCTAACCCTCAGGGGCCCTTTGGCGACCAGGCCGACGTTCTGAGAGATGGACTTGCGCATCGCGTTACGGGCCGCCCCGAGGGCCTGCCGCCCTGCCCCTTGCGGCAATTTGGTCATCAACCGTCCTGTGTCATCCAGGACACTCTTGACGCCCCTGAGTCCTTGCCGCAGGCCGGCGGTCCGGGCGCCCTGAGCAGCGCCCACGGTGGCCTTGGCGCCGCTGGCGAGCTTCGCGGCAGCCCCTAGGCCACCCACGACGAGCAGCCCACCCACGACATCGAAGATGACGTCCGTCCAGGAGGCGTCGCCGGATGCCACTAGCAGGAGTCTGAGCCCGATTGTCAGCACCGCGATGCCAAGGACGACAAAGTTCAACAGAGGACAGGCGAGTGCCAGGAAGCCGGCAACTGTCGCGACCCAGCCGAGGGCATCGATGAAGGCCTTGAGCCCGTCCGCATGGTCATGAACCCAGCCCTTGACGTCGTCCCACCACGAATCCTCGATCACATCGTCGATCTCGTCGCGGATCTTCCCGGCGTAGTGGTTGGCGCGAGTGCTCCTGTTGCCGGTGAGGGTGTCCAGAGTGATTCGGAACGGTTGGATGGGGTCGTCGGCAGGGTTGGCGCCGCTGCGAGGCGCGTGCGGGACGTCCTTGTCCTCCGAAGCGGCCTTCTTTGCCTTGTCGGCCTCGACCTCCTCCTGCTTCTCCTTGGCCTGGCGCAGGAGTTTGTCGGCGTCGCTCTGGAAGTCCTCCAGTTCGTTCGACCATTTGGTCAGGTGGCCGTGCACCCGCTCGTACCGTCCGGCCACCTCCCGCATGTGCTTCTCCAGCGTGGACGACTCGTCGCGCAGGGTCTTTACGTACTTGCCCTTCAGGGTCTCGTCGTCGCTGATCGCCTTCAGATTCTTGGCCTGGTCCCTAAGTTTCTTGGCCACCGAGATCATGTGCTTGACCTCGGCGCGGATCTCCTGAGGGTCCCCGGGAACGGGATCGGATTCGCACAGCGGCTGCCAGTCCACCGGACGGCGCGTGGAAGTCGGTGTCATGGCGTTACTTCTTCTGCTTCTTCTTGTGTGCCTTGGCCAGTTCGTCGTCCAGATCTTGGAACGCCTTCTTGCTGCCTGCCACGAGCTTGCCGACCGATTCAATTGACTCGATGAGCCTGGTGCGGTAGTCGTCCCAATTGTCGACGAAGTCCTCCATGGCATCGGCGACGGAACCGGAGCCCCAATGCTCCTTCATGTCGTCCCGGCGGTTCTCAATGTCCTCGAAGGTCTTCTTGAGCTGGCCGAGCTTGCGCTCGCAGTCTCTGAGGAAGTCAAAGTCGACCGTCAGGTCCGGCTCACCCACGCGTTTTCCTTCTCGCGTGCTTGATCGTGCTGGGGCATACGTTGTGGGACCGTCTCGCACCAGGCGGCACATTCGGCCCGAGACCAAGTTGTGTCCTCACGGCCTCTGAGTGGCCTGTGGATCTCATCAGCGATTGACCGCCTGGATTTCCTGGACCGTGACGGCCTGGGCGTTCTCGAAGGTGCCGTCGGGCAGGTCGCCGCCCGCGCCGCCGGTGCCGGTCCAGGCGATCTCCCAGGTGATGGTGGCCTGGAGGTCGAAGGTGCCGTCTCCGGAGGAGCGGAGGTACTTGATGCCGCAGGGCGGGGTCCGGTCGGCCTTGCCCTTGGCGTAGGGCTCGCCGATCGAGCCGTCGTCGTTGATCGTGCACTCGCCGGACGCCGGGTACGTCTCGGCGTCCGGGGTGCCCGGCTCCAGCTTGAGCGAGACCGGCTTCGCGGTGGTCGTGGCCGTGAGGGTGAAGCCGGGGGCGTTGATGGCCGCCGTGGCCTGGACCTCGTGGAAGTCGGCCTTGTCGAGCCAGGCCCAGGTCGGCAGGTTCACCTTCGTGGTTTCGGCGGGGGCGAGGGTGACCTCGGTGCCGGGCAGCTCCATGTGCTGGTACGCGAGGGCGGCGAGAATCTCCGGGGTGATGGCCTCCTCGTACTGGGGCGGCGGGGCCTCGCCGTCGTCGACCCAGAACGGGAGGTCGGTGCAGGAGTTCCGCTTGAGGAAGTCGGGCTCGTTGGGATTCTCGACACCGGCCCAGAACATCCCCTCGCCGTCCTTGGCGACGTTGTAGTCCTTGTAACCGGGGGTGTCCGTCCAGCCGTACTCGTCCTCGTAATGACGCTTCGTCTCGCCGATCGCTGCGGCGGGCGTCCCCGTCATCCCGGGCGCGCTCGCGGCCTCCTCTATCTCGGCGGACATCTTCTTCTTAAAGTCCTTGGCACCGAGGTAGGGGGCGTACCAGCAGGGTGGGGGAGTCCAATTGACGTCGGCGGACGTCACGTTTCCGATGCCACCGTTCGGGGCGACGGATCCGGAGTATGTAATGCGTGCGGCGGCGTAGATGCCCGTTTTGTCGCCGCCGCCTTCCTGCTCGGCGCTGCCACCTTTGCCGGTGTCCACTGGTTCCGCGGTGGCGTTCGGGGCGCCGAGCAAGATCATGCCGGTCGCGGCGGTCAGGGCAGCGACGCTGCTGCCGAAGAAGCCTCGCCGTGGTCTGCTCACTGGCACTTCTTGGCCTCCGTCTCGACGAACACCTTGGATGCCTGCCACAGGCCGTCACCAGTGGGATACTTGGTCATGATGATCTTGTAGTAGTTGAAGTCCTTGAGGCTGGGCTCGGACTTCAGCACCTTCCCCGATTTGACTTCTTTTCCGTAGAACTTCCCGGTGTCCGCACAGAACGCGACCTCAACCGAGTTGCCGTTCGGGGCAGATCGTGTGGTGGCGCCGTAGTGGCGGCGGGTGCCGGTGCCGGTCCAGCCGCCCTTGATCCACTCGTTGATCTGCGTCTCGGCGTAGTGGATTCCGTCCGCCGTGGCGTAGGCAGCCAGGGCGGCGTCCTTGGTCGTGCGCTTGTCGACGCCCCGGTAGATGGCGCGCAGGTAGTTTGCGGCGTCGTCCATCGCGGCCGCTTCGTTCTTGTCCTTCGGCTTGTCCCAGTCGAAGACGAGGTTCATGTCCTTGGGGAGGGACAGGTCCACGCCGTCCGGCTTGTCCTCCGCCGGTGCCGCCGAAGACTCGGCTGTCTCGCTCGGGGCCGCAGACCCTTGGTCCGCCCCCGCGATCTTGTCGTTGTCGCTGGACTTGTCGCCCCCGCCTCCGCAGGCCGTCAGCAGCAGGGCTGCTGAGGCGGCGAGCGCGGCAGCAACGGGCAAAGAGCGGCGCTTCACAGTGGACTCCCCGTGAGACAGAAGTGCAGTCGAGGCTACTGACCGTATCTGCGTGCTTCCCGATTTCGCCAGAGTGAATTACGCCGGGAATCGGGGCAATTCGTCGAATATGAGTGCATGCGGTCGTGTCATGTGTCCGGATCGCGCCTGAACGGTTCGTCCGTGATGCGTGGGCAGCGGGCGCACATGCGCACGGTGGGGCGGCCCTCGGGCGCGCCTCGTTTCCGGAGAACCGGATGGAGCGCCTCCCTTACGCGGTGCTGAGTGGAACTGCGTGAGGTCGGGAGGGCAGGCGGAGCCCTGCGCAGTGCTAGGCGAGTGACGGATTCGAGGGCCAGTCGACCCCGGAGTCCCGGAGCACGCGACTGTATTTCCTGTACCGGTGCCGTGCGATGGCGAGGCCCGTCAGCCACAGGGCGGCGAAGAACAGCCAGACGGCGCCGCACACGAGCAGCGACTGGGCGCTGAAACCGGTCTGAGACAGGGGAATGAGCATGGCCACCATGAGGGCTAGGAGGGCGATCAGTCCCCGCCGTCGGTGGGTGCGGCTGTAGTCGACCATGATGCGGGCGTGCAGGAGATCGACCTCGTGCTGCACCTCGGGCAGTGGCCGCAGGCGGCTGCTCCCGGGGCGCATGCCGGGCAGCGGCCCGGCTTCCGGCGCAGCGGGGTAGTGCTGTGCGCTCCACGCCGCCCGCTCTGGCGCGTCCGGAAGTCGGCGAAAGGCGAAGTACGGGTTCGGGCTCCCCTTGGGCGACAGCGTGGACAGCCCGTCGTACCGGTATCCGTACTGCTCGGCGACGTAGGCGAAGGCGGCGAACTTCCGCCACGACCGCTGCAGGTTGCGGGCGTCATGCCGTTCGACACCCTGCGCGCCGTCCCGCAGCAGTGCTCTGAGCTGGGGCTGCAGGAACATCGGACCAACCTCCTGGGACCGGGTCGTAGCACGACGTCGGGACGCCATTACCGTGTGATCGGCGAGATGGCGCAACCACTCGCCCCACGGATAGCTTCCTATCACTGGGCCAGGCAAGCTCCCCGCGGCGGGAGGCGTTCGACACACAGGGATACACAGGGGGACAGCAGTGGGTTCGTCCAAGTACCCGAATCTGGGATTCGACCCGGCTCCGGGAGATCTGGAGACGGTGCGTCTGATGGTGGGCGCGATCGGCAGGGTCAGCCGCGAGAGCGGTACGGCGCACACGCAGCTCGGCAAGATCGGCGCCTCCGACGGCATCTGGACGGGCAAGGCTGCGGACACGTTCGCAAAGTCGGTCGAGAAGATCCCGCCCTACCTCAAGAAGGCCCTCGACTCGGTCGGCTCCGCCCACCGGGCCCTGTCCAACTGGGAGTCCAGCCTGGACGGGTTCCAGTCGAGGGCCCGTGCCCTGGAGGAAGAGGCGGCAGCCGCGGCCCGGAAAGTCGGTACGGCCAAGGGGAGCCTGGACGGCCTGCCCGATGACACGTCCGAGATGACGGACAAGGAGAAGGAAGAGTACGAGAAGGACAGGAAGGGCAAGAAGGCGGCCTACGACTCGGCGAACGGTGAGTTGGAGGCCGTGCGAGGACGGGCGCACACCCTGCACGCGGAGTACGTCACGGCGGCGGACATGACGGCACGTACGGTCAAGGAGGCCGCGGACGACGCCCCGCCGGAGCCGGGTTGGTTCGATGACCTCGTGGACGGTTTCACCGATTTCCTGTCCGATGCCTGGAACGTCCTCAGCGACCCCAACTTCTGGAAGCTCGTCGGCGACATCCTCGCCGACATCGCCATGGTCATCGGCGTGGTGTGCCTGGTCGCCCTGATGCTGGGCACCGGCGTGGGCGCGCTGGGGCTCATCGGATTCATCGTCGGAGTCGGCGCCCTGGCCGCTCACGGTGCCGCCATGGCCGGCGGTGCGGAGGGCGTCACGTGGCAGACCCTGGCCTGGGACGCCCTCGGGGTGGTCGCGGGCGGTGCCTCCCTCGGTGGGGCGAAGCTCGCTCAGGCGGGACGGGCGCTGGTGCAGTCCGGACGCTCCCTGCGTGCCTCGCAGGGGCTCATGGCGACGCTCGGCAGGATCGGCCCCGGAGGCTGGGGCAACCTCGCGAAGATTCCCAGCGGTATGGCGAACTCGATGCGCGGGTTCGCCACGGCGGGCAAGGGCTGGGTGCACGTCGCCACGGGCAAGACCCTCGACGTCGTCGGCACGGTGACCGGTGCCGGTTTCGCGTTCGGCTCCAACACCAACGAAGGCCGGTGGCTGGACGGCGACTGGAACATCTCCGACATACCCGTGGTGGGTCCCGGAGCCGGCTTCGTCGACTACGAGGCGCCGGACAACGAGCCGAAGACGATGGCGCCCGGTCCCCTGGGCCCCCGGTTCGACAGCACCACCACGCTCACCTCCGCCGGCGAGAGCTTCACCAAGGGGCTCCAGCCCGGCAACTTCGGGACCGCCGCATGACCCGCACACCGATCGAAGCAGCCGCTGCCCGCCAGGTCCCGTACGCGTTCCGGTACACCGTGCCCGACGAATTCGTGCGGTTGCCCGACCCCGCAGCCGTCGAAGGCTGGGAGAAGGCGCTCAAACGACTCGTCCCGGATGCCGACGACGAGCAGTTGGCCTCGGCCACGGAACAGATGAGGGCCGTGCTCCCCGGGCTCTCCGCGGGCGGGGAGGACACGGTCGATCTGGCGGCGATGTGTCTGGGCACGGAGGACGTCGCGGGCGAGGAGCGACTCTCCATGGGCCTGCTCGCCGTCACCGTGAAGCCGAGCGGGCATCATGACCGGCTGTTGACGGCTGAAGGTATCTACCGGGCGAAGCGCCACGGGTTCTTCGCCGACGAGCACGAGCTGCAGGAACTGGACTTCGACCTGGGCAAGGGCGTGCAAGGGCGTCAGGACATGCTCCTGGCGGTCAAACTGCCCTCCGGGCCGGCCGTGATGTCCGCGTCGTTGCGTCTGCTCACCCTGCCCGCGAGCTTCGTCGCCGAGAGCGGTCTCGCGGACGCCGTCGGCGACGACGAGACCGTACGACCGACCCTGCCGATTGCTTCGCTGCAGCTGATCGTCCCGGCGCCGCGCGACTACTGCGTCTACGTGACGATCTCCACGCCGTCGGTGTTCCTGCTCGACTCGTACTGCGGGCGGCTCGCCCAGATCGGTCGGACTTTCACCTTCGATGTGGAGAAGGGCGCTCACTGAGCCCCGAGGTGGTGGCGGGCGTACGAGCTACTTCTTGCCCTCGTTCTGCTTTTTCTTCAGCTCGTCGTTCAGCTTCTGATCGAGCTTGGTGAACTCTTCCGAGGACTTCTTGGCGAACTTGGAGACGCCCTTGGTCAGCTTCGAGAGCTGACCGAAGCCGTAGTCCCATGAGTCCGCGAAGTCGTCGCACGCGGACTCGAGGCCGCCGTGCCCGATCTGTTTGGAGTCGGCGTGCTTCATGTCCTTGGACGCGGACTTCATCTGGCCGCCGCTGGTCTCCAGCGTGCCGGCCATCCCGAGGACTTCGTCACTCGCGAAACGCAGAAAGGACAACTGTCTCTCCCCTTCCCTCCCGATGCGCGCGGTTGCCCGAGCGTACCTTGGCGCAGCGATGGAAGGACTGGACCTCCTGGACGGTGAAGGCCCGGTCGTTGCCGAAGGTGCCGTCGCCGAGCACCGACAGCGGACTGCCCTCCGGCTCGTCGTACGGCACCCGGGTGCCCGCCGGGATCTTTCGCTCGCGGCGCTCTGCTGACGGCTTCGCTGCTGCGGAACCGCCCTATTTCAGCCGAGCTTTCCGTTCTGCGCCTTCACCACCGTCGGCGACAGCTTCGCGTCGCTGGGCCTGCCGTTGGCGATCGCCATGCCGTCGACCGAGAAGTAGACGGCGAGGACGTCGCCGCTGCGGACGACCTCGCCGTGCAGGACGTGCGGGACACCGCGGAAGGTCATCGTGGACGTGAATCCGAGCGACTCGTCACCGGCCGGGGCGACCTTCTCCGCCGTGACGGAGTCGTACGGGCTCTCGTTGCCGTTCGCCTTGGCCGTGAAGCCGTCCCCGCACGCGTCCACGGCCTTCCGCGCGTCGGCGAAGGTGGACTGCGCCTTCCCCGGGGCGTAGGACGCCAGAGTGACGTAGGTGAAGGTGACACCCTTCGTCAGCTGTGTCGGCGCGTCTGTCGGGCCCGAGGTCAGCCGGGTGAGATCGGCCTCGGGGGTGCCGAGGGGCAGTTGGTTCATGGCGTACGCGAGGGGTGCGCAGACGGGCTTGTCGACCGTCATCTCGTCCGTCGACTTGGCGAAGGCGTACTCGTCGTCCGGCTCCTCCACCTCGAAGCCGTCGGTGTCGGCCTTCGTGACGATCGTCGCGGCCAGGTGTTCGGCCGGGGTGGGCGCCTTGGCCGTGGAGGCGGACGTCGAGGAGCCTGCCTTCGGTTCGCCGGTCGCCGGGTCCGAGCTGCCTCCGCACGCGGTGAGCGCGGTGACGGACAGCAGGGACAGGGCGGCGAGGACTGTGGACGTGGGGCGGTTCACGGGTGCTCCGTTGCTCCGTAGGTGGGGGGAAGAGAGGCGTCAGTGGTGGCCGTCGAGCAGTGCGCGCAGCTGCGGGGAGAGCTCCGGTACGCGTGCGCCCGCTGCCTGCGCGGCCTCCAGCTCCTTGACGTACTTCAGGGCTTCCTCGCGCAGCTCGTTCTTCTCGTCGCCCTGGCGGCTGCCCACCAGCCAGACCCAGAAGGCCAAGGGGACGAGGAAGGCGGTGCCGTATCCGATCGGGGAGCCGTCGGTGTAGGCCCAGGCGCTGCCGATCGCGCCGGTGACGATGAGGAGGCAGCCTGTCTCGTTGTGCCAGCCGCCCACGTCCGCCATGCGCTCGTAGTCCTCGACCTTCGAGGGCTTCGATGGTACGGGCACGACGGAGGCGGGTGCCGATGGCTCGGCAGTGGTTTGCGGTGCCGGGCCTCCCCCGTCGGCTGCGCCGCCGTCCCGGTCCGGCGTTGTCGGAGCGGGTGTTGCCTGCGCGGCGGCCGGTCGTACCGGCGGATACGTCGGAACGGGCGCCGCGCCCTTGCCTCCTCCGGTCGACGACCGGCCCTCCAACCACGCCGGTATGTGTGTCACGGGTATTCCGTGGGCTCGGGCGATGCCCAGCGTCTCGCGGTACCCGACGAGCATCGGGTGGAGCAACTCGCGCTTCCACCGGACACGTACGAGTGTGAGGGCCGCGATCGCGACGATCAGGAGAGGCCCCGCCGGGGCGGCCGCCAGAATCGGATCGCCGGCGAGCGCCGGGACCATCGGGCCGAGGAACGGCCAGACGACTCCCAGTATCAGTGTCGATCCGCCCAGCCAGACGAGTGGGCCGCGCTGGGTCGCCTGCAACGCCTGTCGCCGCTCCGCCAGCATGGCCGTCACCGCCATGTCATCGGCGTAGTCGATGCCGTGGCGTGTCCCGACGGCGCGTATGGCCTCTGCCGCTCTCGGGTCGGCCGACAGCGCGGCCTCGTTCACCGGGAGTAGTTCCATCGATTCCCCCACTGCTCTCCCCCCTCTTCCTGTGTAACTCTCTCTGCGTACGCACCCCGTCACTGATCCGAGCGAAGATCATGGCACGGACCGCTGGGGCCCCTCGTGAGTGAATCGTGCAGGACCGATGGGTGCTGCGTGACGAACAGCACGCGGACGGTGTCCGGGGCTGGTCGTTCTGGATTCGCGCGAGCACAGTGAGAGCGGCTGCTTGGCGGGCCGTACTCAAAGGGGTTCCACGGGTGCGAAGTTGCAGATGAGTAACGGCGTGCAGGGGTGCCGGGCAGGGGAGGGCATGCCTTGAGGGGCTTATGTGCGGCTGATACGGTGCGATGGCTTGACACTCGCCTTACTGCTGGCTATTTGCCCAGGTCGGGCGGGTGCGTATGGGGATGCCCCGGGACGCCATCGGTCGGGCGGTCACGGGTGAAGTGTCCGAAATTGCAGACGATTCTGTGTACTTGGGCGTTCGACGCCCGAGTGAGTACGTGGCAGGCAATTTTCTTGGTTGTACGGGGAGCGGTTGCGTGAAGATCCAGGAGCGTACGGGGGCGGGCGCGGGACGTTCCGCGGCTCCGGCTCAGCCGTCGGTCGGCGACCGGCTTCCCAGCCCTCCTCGCGAGCGCAAACCGGCGCTGGCCGCGCTGGCGGTGCTGCTGATCCTGCTGGGCGCCCTCGGCGCGACGATGCTGGTGCTGCAGGTCGGTGACCGGGTCGAGGCGATCCAGGTGACGGCGGACATCAAGCCCGGTGAGTCCATCACCGACGACAACATCAAGGTCGTCATGGTGAACGACGACTCCGGCGCCGACTTCGTGCCCTGGGACCAGCGTGAGGGCCTGATGAAGCTCCAGGCCAAGTCCACGATCTACGACGGCACCGTCGTCGTGGGCCAGATGTTCGCCAAGAAGTCCGGCATGGAGCAGGGCAAGGCCACGGTCGGTGTCGCCCTCAAGGAGGGCCAGTACCCGAAGGGCCTGGAAGCGGGCGACAACGTCGCCGTCTACCGCGTCGGCAACAAGTCCACCGGCGGCGGGGACCAGGAAGGCGCCTCCGGGTCGGCCGGTGCCGACAGCTCGCTGCTGGTCGAGCGCGCGGTGGTCGAGGACGCCTCCGCCGCCTCGGGCGACAGCATCACCAGCACCAACCTGCCCGTCACGCTGACCGTCGACGCCGCCGACGCCCCGGCGCTGGCGCTGGCCGCGTCCGCGGGCGAGGTCGCCGTCGTTCTGATTCCCGGCAACTAGAAGGCGACCGAAGAAGCCATGGCCCTCATCGCCCTCGCCGCCGACAAGGGTTCCCCCGGCGTCACCACCGCGGCCGTCGCCCTCGCGGCGGTCTGGCCGCGCCGTGTCCTGCTCGCCGAGACCGACCCGGCGGGCGGCGACCTGGTGTACCGGTCGGCCGCCGCGCACGGCGGCCCGCTGAACCCGAACACCGGCATGCTGTCGATCGCCGCGACCGCCCGCCGCGGCCTGGTGCCCGACCAGCTCTGGGACCACGTACAGCCGCTCAGCGGCGGCCTGGAGGTGCTGGTCGGCCTCGGCATCTCCGAGCAGGCCGCCGGGCTCGCGGGCCTGTGGCCCACCCTCGGCCGGGCCTTCGCCTCCCTCGCCGACTCCCCGAACGCCCCCGCCGACGTCATCGCCGACTGCGGCCGTATCAGCGGGGACTCCCCGGCGACCGAGCTGTTCCCGCACGCCTCCCTCGTCCTCCTCCTCTCCCGCACCGAGCCGGAGGCCATCGCCCGGGTCCGGGACCGTGCCACCGCGCTGTCCAACAAGCTGCACGGCGGATCGCGCGGCGCCGCCGGCCTCGGCCTGCCGTTGGTCGGCGTCGTCCTCGTCGCCGACACCAACAACGCCGCCAAGCTCTCCGGCCAGGTCAACGACATGCTGGTGCACGCCCAGACCGGCGCCCGCGTGGTCGGCACGATCGCCGACGACCCGGCCGGCGCCGACCAGTTGGCCGGGCGCAGGCGCGGGCGGCTGGAGAAGTCGCTGCTCATCCGCTCGGCCCGCAAGGTCACCTCGGACCTGTACCAGCAGTTCGGTGCCGCCTGGTCCATGCCCACCGGTCCCGGTCCCGGTACCACAGGTCCCGCAGGTCCCGCAGGTCCCGCAGGTCCCGCAGGCACCGGCATGTCCGGCCACGCGGGGGCCGGCCGATGACCGCTGTCGACCACTCGTTGGTCAAGCGGTTCCGGCAGGACGCCGGCGACCGCATCTCCGAGCAGCGCCGCCAGGACCAGGTCAGCGGCGTCACGCCGATGTCCACCGAGGACGAACGGCACTACGCGCGCGCCGTCATCGCGCAGATACTGGAGGAGTACGCCCGCGCCGAGATCAACGGCGGGCGTACGCCGCTGGACGCGGAGACGGAGGAGGCGTACGCGGCCGCCGTGCACGCCGCGCTCTTCGGCGTCGGGCGGCTCCAGCCGCTCCTCGACGACCCCGAGGTCGAGAACATCGACATCAACGGCTGCGACCACGTCTTCGTCGGCTACTCCGACGGGCGCGAGACGCGCGGCGAGGCCGTCGCCGAGACCGACGAGGAACTCATCGAGCTGATCCAGATCCTCGGCGCCTACTCCGGCCTGTCCTCCCGCCCCTTCGACTCCGCCAACCCGCAGCTGGACCTCAGGCTGCCGGACGGTTCGCGACTGTCGGCGGTCATGGACGTCGCCCGGCGCCCGGCGCTCTCCATCCGCCGCGCCCGCCTGGGCAAGGTCTTCATCTCCGACCTGGTCGGCAACGGCACCCTCACCCCCGAGCTGGGCCACTTCCTGGCCTGCGCGGTCCGGGCCCGCAAGAACATCATGATCGCGGGCGCCACCAACGCCGGAAAGACGACGCTGCTGCGCGCCCTCGCCAACGAGATCCCGCCGCACGAGCGCCTGATCACGGTGGAACGTGCGCTGGAGCTGGGCCTCGACACCTTCGTCGAACTCCACCCCAACGTCGTGGCGTTCGAGGAGCGGCTGCCCAACTCCGAGGGCCAGGGCGCCATCACCATGGCGGAACTGGTCCGCCGTTCGCTCCGCATGAACCCCTCCCGCGTCATCGTCGGTGAGGTGCTCGGCGACGAGATCGTCACCATGCTGAACGCGATGTCGCAGGGCAACGACGGCTCGCTCTCCACGATCCACGCCAACAGCTCGCACGAGGTGTTCAACCGCATCTCCACGTACGCCCTCCAGGCGACCGAGCGGCTGCCGATCGAGGCCAGCCAGATGCTGGTGGCCGGCGCCGTCAACTTCGTCGTCTTCGTCCAGCGACGCAACGACTTCCAGAGCGGCGGCCGTCTCCAGCGCATGGTCACCTCGGTCCGTGAGGTCAACGGCGTCGACGGCCGGGTCCTGTCCAGCGAGGTGTTCGCCGAGACACCCGACGGCCAGGTCGTACCGCACGCCCCCATCGCCTGCCTGGAGGAACTCATCGCCTACGGCTACCGGCCCAACGGAACGTGGGGGTGACGGGGAAGATGCGGATGACCACACTCGCGGCACTGGACTCGCTCGGCTCCATGGGCGGACTGTTCTCCACCACGGTCCTGTACGCGCTCGGCTGCGGTGTCGCCGTCGGCGGCGGCCTGGCCCTCTTCCTCGTCGCCGTACGCGGACTGCCCGCCAAGCCCGAGCACGAGAAGCGGCAGGCCAGCGAGCGCGTCAACGAGCTGATCCGCTGGGCGGGCCGGCGCGGTTCCGCCGCGGCCCTGGCCGGACTCGTCGTCCTGCTCCTGACCCGCTGGGCGGTGCTCGGCATCGCGGCCGGCGTCCTGGTCTTCTTCTGGGACCGCCTCTTCGGCGGCGCCGCCGAGGAACGCGCCGCCATGAAGCGGGTGGAGGCCCTCGCCTCCTGGACCGAGTCACTGCGCGACACCATCGCGGGCGCGGTCGGCCTGGAGCAGGCCATCCCCGCCTCCGCCCGAGCCGCAGCGCCCGTACTCCGTCCCCACCTGGACGCCCTGGTCGACCGGCTGCGCTCGCGCACTCCGCTGCCCGACGCGCTCCAGCATCTCGCCGACGAGATCGACGACGCGTCCGCCGACATCATCGTCGCGGCGCTGATTCTCAACGCACGCCTGCGCGGCCCGGGGCTGCGGCAGGTCCTGGGCGCGCTCGCCAAGTCCGCGCGCGAGGAGGTCGACATGCGCCAGCGCGTGATGGCGCAGCGCGCTTCGACCCGCCGGTCGGTGCAGATCGTGGTGGCGGTGTCGGTGTTGTTCGTCCTCGGCCTGTCCATCTTCAACCGGGACTTCGTCGAGCCGTACGGCTCGCCCGTCGGCCAACTGGTCCTGGTCTGCGTGTGCGGCCTGTTCGCGCTGGGTTTCTGGTGGCTGCGCAAGCTGTCGACCATCGAGACGCCGGAGCGCTTCCTGGTCCGGGACGGCGCCGACGTCCAGTTCGTGCGCCCCCGCACGCCGGGTCAGCCGGGTCACCCCGGTCAGCCCGTACAGCGCCTGCCGCAACCGTCCCAGCCGTCGCCGGCGTCTGGGGACGAGGGGGTACGACGATGAACCTGACCATGCCGGTCCTGGTCGGCGCCGTCACCGGCCTGGGCATCTACGCCCTGGTCCGTGCTCTGATGCCGAGCAGACGCAGCCCGATCCAGCAGGTCGCCCGCATCGACGCGCTGCGGGCGCGTGGAGCGGCGTACGAGTCGTCCCGTGCGGCGAAGGACACCAGCCGTCTCGGTTCGCTGCGGGCCCAGGTCGGCGCCCGGGTCGCCGAGCTGTACCTCCAGCAGGGCTGGGAGCAGCGCTCGCTGCGCGCGGACCTGGCGGTGCTGGACCGCAGCTGGGAGAAGTTCCTGGCGACGAAGGCGCTGCTGGCGGTGGGCGGCCTGTTCTTCGGCCCCTTCCTCTTCGCGATCGTCTGGCAGCTGGGCTTCGGGGACAGCCCGATCATCCCGGTCTGGCTGGCCCTGCTCTGCGCGGCGCTCTTCTTCTTCCTCCCCGACCTGGAGGTACGCCGGGACGCCGCCGACAAACGCCGTGACCTGCGGCGTGTGATCGGGGCGTACCTGGACCTGGTCTCCATGAGCCTGGCCGGCGGCCGCGGCCTGCCGGAGGCGCTGATGGCGGCGGCGGAGGTCTCGGACGGCTGGGCGACCCACCGCATCCGCAACGCGCTGGCCGACGCGCGCATCACGGGCATCAGCCAGTGGCAGGCGCTGGGGCAGCTCGGCGAGGACCTGGGCGTCGAGGAACTCAAGGACCTCTCCGCCTCCCTCGCCCTGGTGGCGGACGACGGCGCCAAGGTCCGCGAGTCCCTCGCCTCCCGCGCCGAGACCATGCGGCACCGCGAACTGTCGGAGATCGAGGGCAGCGCGGGCGAGAAGTCCCAGTCGATGCTCGTGGCCCAGCTCCTGCTGTGCGCCGGGTTCCTGGTGTTCCTGATCTATCCGGCGGCGATGCGGGTGTTCCAGGTGTGACGCAGTCTCCGGCGCGCCCGCCGCAGCCCCGATCCAGCAACTCCGAGCCGCTTCGCTCCCAGAACTGACACGAGAGGACAGAACCCACCATGAACGGACGGAACCTCCGCACCGGCACCACGGGCATCGTGCCCGTCGACTTCCTGATCACCTTCCTGCGGGCCCGTGTGGAGCGCGCCCGCTCCGGCGAGCTCGACCGCGGCGCCTCCGCGGTCGAGTGGGTCATCATCTCCGCGGTCGTCGTCGCGATCGTCGGCGTGGTGGCCGCCATCATCAACGCCGCCCTCAGCGACGGTGCCAACAAGGTCGGCGACTGCATCAAGGGCGCGGACGCGGGCAAGACCTGCTGACCGGCCGTACGCGGCTGTGCGGCTCTACGGCTATAGGCGCTGACGGGGACGACGTGACGGGACGGACGGGGACGAGGATGCCGGGCGCTGTGCGCGGCGTACTCAGGGGCGTACACAGACGGGTGCGCCGCCGGGTGGATGCCGCGCGGGAGGCCGCGACCACCCGCGGCGACGACTCCGGCATGACCGCGATCGAGTTCGTGCTGCTCACTCCGGTCCTGTTCTTCATGATCTTCGCGACGGTCCAGTTCGGCCTCTACTTCTTCGCCGACCACGTGGCGCAGGCCGCGGCCCAGGCGGGCGCGCGCAAGGCCCGCGCGACGGCCGACGCCCAGCCCGGCGCGTGGCGGGGTGAGGCACAGGACGTGGTCGACAGCTACATCCGCCAACTCGGCCCGCAACTGGTCCTGTCTCCCGACGTGAAGATGGTCCAGCCGGAGCAGAACACGGTCGGAGTGGAGATCACGGCACGCATCCCCACGGTCTTCCCGGGCCTGGACCTGACGGTGCACGCACAGTCGATGGGCCCGGTCGAGCGCTTCGTGCAGGAGGGGGGCAACTAGATGAACCCCTTCCGCCTCAGGGGCAGTCGGCCGCACGGCAACAAGAACGGGAATGGGAACGGGAACAAGAACGGGAACGGGAACAAGAACGGGGACGACCGGGGCCTGTCCACCATCGAGGTGGTCATCCTGGCCCCCGTGATGATCCTCTTCATCCTCGTCCTGGTGGCCTTCGGTCAACTCGTCGACGGCCGCGGCGCACTCGACGGCGCCGCCAGGGACGCGGCCCGTGCGGGCTCGATCCAGAAGGACCACGGTACGGCGATGGCGGAGGCGAAGAAGGCCGCCGAGGCCAACCTCGCGGACGTGTGCTCCGGCCCGGTCTCGGTCGTCCAGAAGAGCGCGGGGTTCGAACCGGACACCCTCTTCACGGTCGAGGTGAGCTGCGAGGTGCGTGGCCTGGACTCGATCGGCCTGAACATCCCCACGACCTTGTCGGCGACCTTCAGCTCCCCGCTGGACCCCTACCGGAGGACGGCGTGAGAACCCAGGTACGCGACTGGCTCGCGGACCGGCGCACCCGGCTGGACGACCGCGGCTCGGGCGCCGGCGCGGTCATCATCTTCGCCCTGGTCTTCCTCTCCCTTTCGGCCTTCGTCATCGACGGCGGCATGTCCATCTCCAAGCGGGAACGCGCCGCGGACATCGCCGAACAGGCCGCCCGCTACGCCGCCCAGGACATCGACCGCGAGGCCCTCTACGACGACGTGGGCGGCCCCGCCCCCATCAACTACGAGAACTGCAACGCCCGCGTCAAGGCCTTCGCCGCCGAGATGGACATGACCGGCGCGGACATCGCCGCGACCCACTGCGTCACGGCCGACGCGGCCCAGGTGCAGGTCGAGGTCCAGCTCACGTACTCCCCGGTCTTCACCGGCATGTTCTACGGCGGCGACGTGGTGGTCCACGGCCAGGCGGTGGCGGAGAACGAGGTGGGGTGAGCGGACGCCGGCCCCGGCAGGCGCCTGCACACTCGTGTCCCAGCCGGTCGTCAGCCGAAGTACTTGCGCCCCGACGGGGCGGCCGTCCTCGTCGGCCGGACGGACCGAACCCGCTTCTCGGTCCAGCAGGAGATGCAACGCGACTCGTCGTCGACCTCTCCCCGGAACAGGAACGCGGAGGAGGAGACACCCCGCACGAGGGTCAGTCGCAGGGAGAAGGCCATCGCCAGGACCGGCTTCCGACGGCGCTACTTGTTCCCACCGCCACCTTTGCCTCCTTTCCGCTTGTCCTCCGTCTTCACGGCGTCGTTGACCTTCTTGGTGAGATCGTCGTCGAGCTTCTTGAACTCGCGGACCACGGCGTCCGACATGCCGGCGAGGGCGTCGAGCTGCTGGGTGATGTCCTCGCGGCCGTCCTCCCAGTTGGACTCGAAGTCGCCGAGCGCGTCGTTGACACCGCTGGCACCGATGTCGTCCTTGTAGGACTCGAAGAGCTTCTTCGTATGATTCAGCCGCGTCTTGAGCGACCGCAGCTGGCGACCGTAGTCCTCCAAGTCGCTCAACGGGATCGCGAGGTCGCTCTTGCCCATGGCCCGAAGTCCTCTCTGCGGTTCAGACGGAACAGAACGTGGGGACGGAGATGTACGTCTGCCTCAGCACCATACGAAGAGTACGGCTGTCGCCCTGCGCCACGGGCCTCAGCGAACCCGGGCAAGTCGTGTGGACATGCTGATGCGGGTGGAGACGGACGAAGGGGCGTTGCCCGGTTGGGATTCGCTGACGGTGCGACCGTTGGTGATCGGCCCGGACAACGTGCCGGTGATCGCGAGTGAGCGGGAGGCCGAGAGAGACGTCCCGCTTGCCGTTCTGTCGGCCATGACGCACGGGCGGGGCGCCAAAGCCGCCGCCATACTGGAGCCACTGGCTTTCGCCCTGCGGACCGTCGACGGCGACAGCGCCGCGGTGTTCGGACAGCTCATCGAGTCGTGCCTGGCCGATTCCCGGGCCAAGGAGATCTGGAGGGACCTGATGTCGGAGATCCGCTACTTCTTCAACAACCCGGTGGCCGAGAAGGTCCGTGAGGAAGGCCGCGTGGAGGGGCGGGAAGAGGGCCGGGAAGAGGGCCGGCTCGAGGACCGGGCCGGGATGACCCTCCGGATCCTGGAGTGGCGGGCCATCCCGGTGTCCGAGGCCGTGCGGGAGCGGGTGCTTGCCTGTTCGGACCTGGATCAGCTCGAAGTCTGGGCCCACCGTGCGGTGACCGCCGAGCGGGCCGAGGATCTGTTCAGCGGTTGATGGACTGGATCTCCTGGACTTCCATGTCCTGGGTCGTCTCGAAGGTGCCGTCCGGCAGGTCGCCCTGGGCGCCGCCGGTGCCCTCCCAGGAGATCTCCCAGGTGATCGAGGCCTTCAGCTGGTACGGCTCGCCGTTCGACGCGCGCAGGTAGCGGATGCCGCAGGGCGGCGTCTGGTCGGCCTTGCCCTTCGTGTACGGCGTACCGATGGAGCCGTCGGCGTTGATCTCGCAGTCGCCGGAGGCGGGGAAGGTCTCGGCGTCGGCGGTGCCGGGCTCAAGGTGGAGGGCGACCGGCTTCGCGGTCGTCTCCGCCCACAGCCCCGTGTTGGGCAGCTCGGCGCGGACCTTGACCTCCTTGAAGGTGCCCTTGTCCAACCAGACCCAAGTCGGCAGATTGACGGTGGAACGCGCCTCCGGCTTCAGCTCTACCTCAGTCTCGGGGACCTTGACCTTGTTGTAGGCGTATTCGGCGAGCATCTTCGGGGTGGGGGTGTTCGGGTCGTTCGGGAGCTGGCCCGCGTCGACCCAGAACATGATGCGGCCACAGTCCCAGGAGTCGGGGTCCGAGCCGTCGGGGGCGACTCCGCGCCAGAAGTAGCCGTTCTTGCCGAGGTTGTAGTCCTTGTATCCGTCGGCAGAGCTGTTGGTGGGCGAGTCCAGGTCGAAGTTGTCGGCCGGCTTCTCGTCCCGGTAGTGGTCGGTCCACAGCTCCTCACCCCACCAGGACTCGTGGATGCCGACGTCGCCGCCACCATCCGTCTCCACGAACTTCTTGAGCTGCGCGGGAGTGAAGGCAGGCTCGTACCAGCAGGCGGGTGGCTTCCAGTTGGGATCGACCGTGCCGAGGTTGCCCTGCTTGCCTTTCCCGTCGCCGCCGCTCAGATAGGTGACCTTGATGTGGGACACCGAGGCCGACAGCGTTCCGTTACCGGTGGTGTTACCGCTCGGCTCGTCGGCGGGCGGCACTGTCGTGTTGTCCTCCGGCCCCGCGGCGTGCGCCGTGCCGGCGGACCACAGGACGCCCGCGAGAGCAAGGGCGGACGCCCAACGCAGAGCCAGGGGCCCCGCCATCATCGCCGGCACTCCTTCACGCGCCCCTGTACTTCGATCTGCAGGACCTTCCAGATCTTCTGAGAAGCCTGCGGAGGCTTCATCAGGAGGCGGAACTCCTGGTAGTCGTTGAGGCTGGGCTCGGTGTGCTTGACCTTGTTGGTCTTGACGTTCTTGCCAAAGAACCTGCTCTGGTCCCGGCACATCGTGACGAGCACGCCGCCAGAGTCGCTGACATCAGCGGTCCGCGATTTGTAGTAGCTGTCCGTGCCGGTGGCGGTCCACTCGTCGTCCACCCAGGCCTGGATCTGACCTCTGGCGTATTTGGTGGCATTGCCGAGTGAGTAGAACTCGTAGGCCGGGTCCGCCGGATCCTGGGCGGTGATGCCGTGGTTCAGGGCCAGGATGTAGTTCTCCGCGTTGTCCAGGGCCGACGCGTGGCGGTCGTCGGAGGGCTGGGCGTCGTCGAACTCGACCTTCAGGTCGGTCGGCAGGCTCAGGTCCGGTTGGTCGCCCGCCCCCGGGGCCGACTTCGAAGCCGAGGGGCTGCTCGCCCCCGTCTCCGCCCCCTTGATGTCGTCCGGCGAGGAATCCTCCCCGCCGCAGGCGGTCAGGAGCAGGGCCGCCGTCGCGGCGAAGGTGGCGGCGGTCATGGTGAAGGCGCTGCGGGCCACTGGTGTTCCCCCCGGGATACGGCGTGTGCGACAGGGAACGAAGCTACCAGCGAGGCGTGCATGGCCTCTGACCGGTTTTCGGTGATTGTGTGCGGAGTGTGAAGAGGGTGCCCGCAGAAGGGGGCAAACGGCGTGAAGGGGGCGGACGTTGTGATGTGGGCCTCCCTCGCCCCTTCGCCGCCGCCGGTGGGAGTCCATAAGATCTCGGTAGGCTCAGCACACCCCTCCTACCGGACGCCCCCGCGGCCTTCGCCGCCCACGACCACGACCCAGGACTCCGCCCATGCCGCGACGCCGCACCACCAGCTCGTCAAGCTCGACGGCACCATCGGCACCCTCGGCTCCGAGAAACCGCACGCCCCAGCCCGTGCGGGTGCGGCGGCGGACGTTCGGGGACTTCGTCAAGGCGTTCCTCGCGCTTGTCGTGCTGGCGGGGCTGGTCGTCGGGGTGCCGTTCGCGCTGGCCGTGACCGCGGGATGGCCGTTCCCAGGGGGTGCGCCGAGCCTCGACTGGCTGCAGCGTGAGATCACCGTCACCACCTTCCTGCACATCCTGACCGTCATCGTCTGGCTCGCCTGGGCGCAGTTCACCGCCTGTGTGCTCGTCGAGGTCAAGGCCGCGCTGTCCGGCGTCGGGGTACCGGGGCGGGTGCCGGGGTCGGGGCCCAGTCAGTTGCTCGCCCGGCAGCTGGTCGCCGCTCTGCTCCTCGTCGGCGCCACCGCGGCGAGCCTCACGCCGGGGCTGTCGCAGCTGGGGCAGAGCCTGGAGGGGAACCAGAAGCCGTCCGTCGCCGCCGCCCAGCAGACGCCGGGGATCTTCGCCCAGCAGCAGGAGCAGGCGGCCGCCACCGCGGGCGCCCTCGCCGAGCAGGCGGGACAGGCGGGCCAGGCCGCCGCCCGTGCCGACGGCGGCGCCTCCGCGGCCCACGGCGACACGAAGTACTACCGGATCCAGCCGCCCGAAGGGCGTCACCACGACTCCCTCTGGGAGGTGGCCGAACGGCACCTCGGTGACGGGCGGCGGTACAAGGAGATCTTCGAGCTCAACAAGGACCGGGTGCAGCCCGACGGGTCCCGGCTGTCGGAGGCCTCGCTCATCCGGCCCGGCTGGATCATGGAGATGCCCGGCGACGCCCGCGGCGGCGAACTGGTCGAGATGCCCGACGAGGCGCCGAACGTCTCCGAGCAGGTGCAGCAGCAGATCAGCGACTACGCCCAGACCGGGGACCACGCCCAGGGAAGCGGCGGCGGTGACGTCCAGGTCTCCCTGCCCGAGCAGCGGCCCGCGCCCACGCCCGCCAACCCCGCGAACCCCGTCACGCCGGCCACTCCCGTCCCCGGCACCGGGCAGGAGCACGCCACCCCCGCCGCCGGACAGGCCGGGGACTCCTTCGGGCTGCCCGAGGCGCTGCTTGCCGCGCCCCTGCTCGCCGCCGGTCTCCTCGGCGCCCTCGGGCGGCGGCGCCGGCAGGCGATGTGGCAGTCGGCGCTCGGCGCGGTCGGCGGACGGCGCGGCATGGAGCCGCCCACGCCGACCGGCGACGCCCAGGACGTCCAGGACGCGCTGCTCGTCGGCGCCGACCCCGAGGGCGTACGCCTGCTCGACCGGTCGCTGCGCGGGCTGGCCGCCTCCCTCACCGCCGAGTCCCGCCCGCTGCCCGTGGTCTACGCGGCCTGGATGAGCGGCAACGGCGACCTGCACCTCCAGCTCGCCCAGCCCGCCGGGAAGCCGCCCGCGCCCTGGCGGCAGGGGCAGGACCAGACCTTCTGGATGCTGGCCCGCGCCGACGCCGAGGGGTACGAGGAGGCCGAGACGGCCGCGCCGTACCCCGGGCTCGTCAGTCTCGGCACCATGGACGACTCCCGGCTGCTGCTCAACCTGGAGGCCGTGCCCGGCATCGTGTCGCTCGGCGGTACCGAGGCCGACCGGGCCGCCGTGTTCGCGTCGGTCGCCGCCGAACTGGCCACCAACGGCTGGTCGGACCGTATGACCATCACCCTGGTCGGGTTCGGGGACGATCTCACGCCCCTCGCACCCAACCGGATCCGCCATCTCGACGGGTTCGAGGACCTCTTCGAGACCATGTCCGCCGAGACCCGGCAGCGGCGCGGCGCGCTCGGCACCGCCGGGCACGACTCGGTGCTCACCGGCCGTACCGGGCCCGCCCAGCACACGCGCTGGGCCCCGCACCTCGTCCTGCTGGCCGCCCAGCCTTCCGACGACGACGCGATGCGACTGGCCGAACTCGCCGCCGACGCCGGTCGGCTCGGCATCGGCTACCTCGTCGGCACCGAGGGCACCGACCTGCCCGGCGCCGCCTGGGAGATGGAGATCACCGGCGAGGGCCGCCTGCTCGCGCCGCTGCTCGGGCTCGAACTGGACGCCCAGATGCTGCCGGCCGCCCAGCGGCGTGCCGTCGTCGAGCTGTTCACCGACGCCGACCCCGGCTCCGACCCCGGCTCCGGCCCCGGCTCCGTGGGCGGGTCCGGCCGGCCGGCCAACGCCCCGCCGTTCCTCGTCGACATCAGCGAGCAGGGGCGGCCCGCGGTGTACGCCCGCCTCGTCGGGTCGTACGAGATCATCGGCCTGGACGCGCCCGACGGTGAGCGCAGCGCCCTTCTGCACGAGGCGCTGGCGCTGCTTCTGCTGCACCGCGAGGGGGTCCACCCGCGGGTGCTGTCCTCCGCGCTGTGGCCGCGCGGCGTGACGGCGGACGTGCGCGACGCGCTGCTGGAGCGGCTGCGGGCCTGGCTCGGCTCCGACCCCGACGGCACCCCCCGGCTCGGCACCGACACCACCGGCCGGCTCACCCTCGCCAAGTCCGTCGTCTCCGACCTCGACGTCCTGCGCTCCCTCTACTACGAGGCCACGCAGGGCCGGGGCGCAGGCAGCCGACAGGTGCGCGGGCGGCTGCTCACCGACGCGCTGGTGCTGGTGCGCGGGCCGCTGCTCGCCGACCGGCCCGAGGGCCGCTACCGCTGGCTCACCCACGAGATCGTCGACGCCCAGCTCCCGCTGCTCGTCGCCGACACCGGCCTGGCGCTCTCCGAGTTCCACCTGGAGAAGGACCGCGCGGAGAAGGCCATCGAGGCGCTGAACGCGGCGCTGCGCACCGCCCCCGCCGACGAACGCCTGTGGCACGAGCTGCTGCGCGCCACGCACACCACCGGGGATCCCGGCCGGCTGCGCGCCCTCGCCGCCGACCTCGTCACCCGCAGTGGGGCCCGCGGGGTGCCGCCGCGCACCGAGGCACTGCTCGACGAGCTGCTGCCGACCTGGCGCGAGGGCGTCTCCGCCGCCGGATGAGCATCGACACCGCCGTCGACTCCGCCGTCGACACCGCCATCGACATCGCCCTCGACTCCCCGATCGACATCGGCCTCGTCATCGTCCTCGTCGCCGCGCTGTGGGGCGCGGCGACGGGCGCGTTGCTGCCCCGCGCGGCCTACCGGTTCGCCGCCCCGTCCGGGGAGGCGTGGCGCGAGCGGTGCCCGCAGGGGCATCCCGTCAAGGGCTGGCTCGGCCGGGCCCGGTGCGGGCAGTGCCCGGCCGGTCAGGCGTCCTACGGACCCCGTACCGCGTCCCTCGCCGTCGCCACCGCCCTGGTCTGCGCCGCCCTCGCCGCCGCCACCGGGACCCGGCCGGAGGTGGCCGTCTGGCTGCTGCTCGCCCCGGCCGGCGTGCTGCTGGCCGTCGTCGACCTGAAGGTACGGCGGCTGCCCGACCCGCTCACTCTGCCGCTCGCCGGCGCCGCGCTCGTCCTGCTCGGGCTCATCGCGCTCCTGCCCGAGCACGCGGGGGAGTGGACGACCGCCCTGCTGGGCGCCCTCGCCCTCGGCGCCGGCTACCTCGTGCTGTTCCTCATCAACCCGGCCGGCATGGGCTTCGGCGACGTCAAGCTCGCCCTCACGGCCGGCGCCGTCCTCGGCTGGTACGGCTGGCCCACCCTGATGCTGGGCACCTTCGCCGGGTTCCTGCTCGGGGCGTTGTACGGCGGCGCCCTCCTCGTCGCCCGGCGCGCGCACCGCAAGACGGCCATCCCCTTCGGGCCCTTCCTCATCGCGGGCGCCTTCCTCGGCGTCCTGGCCGGGGCGTACGCGGCCTGACCACGAGCGGGCGAAACGCCTGGCGTACGCTGGTCGCGTCCGTCCACAACCCTTACGAACCTTGCGAAAGGGACGCCGGTGACCGAGAAGGCCGACCTTCAGCCCATCCTCGACCGCGCCGCCGCCGGTGGGCGGATCACCCCCGAAGAGGCGCTCGACCTCTATCGCGACGCCCCGCTGCACGCGCTGGGCGCCGCCGCCGACGCCGTACGCAGGCGCCGGTACGCCGGTACGGAGCACATCGCCACGTACATCATCGAGCGGAACATCAACTACACGAACGTGTGCGTCACGGCGTGCAAGTTCTGCGCCTTCTACGCGGCCCCCAAGGACACCAAGAAGGGCTGGACCCGCGACCTCGACGACATCCTGCGCCGCTGCGCGGAGACGGTCGAGCTGGGCGGCACGCAGATCATGTTCCAGGGCGGCCACCACCCGGACTACGGCGTCGAGTACTACGAGAAGCACTTCGCCGCCATCAAGAAGGAGTTCCCCCAGCTCGTCATCCACAGCCTGGGGGCGAGCGAGGTCGAGCACATGGCGCGGATCTCGGGTGTCTCGGTCGAGGAGGCCGTCACCCGCATCCACGCCGCCGGGCTCGACTCCTTCGCCGGGGCCGGTGCGGAGCTGCTGCCCGAGCGGCCGCGCAAGGCCATCGCACCGCTGAAGGAGTCCGGCGAGCGCTGGCTGGAGATCATGGAGATCGCGCACGGGCTGGGCGTCGAGTCGACGTCCACCATGCTGATGGGCACCGGCGAGACCAACGCCGAGCGCATCGAGCACCTGCGGATGATCCGGGACGTGCAGGACCGCACCGGCGGCTTCCGCGCCTTCATCCCGTACACCTACCAGCCCGAGAACAACCACCTGAAGGGCCGTACGCAGGCCACGCTCTTCGAGTACCTGCGGATGATCGCCATCGCCCGCGTGTTCCTCGACAACGTCGCCCACATCCAGGGCTCCTGGCTGACCACCGGCAAGGAGGTCGGCCAGCTCTCCCTGCATTACGGCGCGGACGACCTCGGCTCGATCATGCTCGAGGAGAACGTCGTCTCCTCCGCGGGCGCCAGGCACCGGTCCAACCGGCTGGAGATCATCGACCTGATCCGCAAGGCGGGGCGGGTCCCGGCGCAGCGGGCGACGACGTACGAGCACCTCGTCGTGCACGACGACCCGGCGAACGACCCCGTCGACGAGCGCGTCGTCTCCCACATCTCCTCCACGGCGATCGAGGGCGGCACGGCCCACCCCGAGCTGAAGCTGCTCGCCCCCAACTGAGGCCGCCGTGCTGACGATCCACGCCTGCGAAGCCTCGCCCGGGACGGCCGTCGTGGTCGACGGCGCGCACATCGCGGCCGTCGGCCCGTACGAGGCTCTGGCCGCCGATCACCCGCGGGCGCGGGTGCGCCGGTGGCCCGGCATCCTGACGCCCGGGCTGCTCAACCCGTACGGCCCGGAACTGCTGGAGCAGGCGTACCACCCCGATCCGCGCGAAGCGGACCGGCTGGGCACCGAGCCGATCTTCGGGCAGCGCGGGCTCGCCCTCCTCGGCGCGGACCCGTCCGCGCGGGGCGCCAGTGCGCGCCGAGGGGTACAACGCATGCTGGCGCACGGCACCGTCGCCGTCGCCGGAGAGCTGCGGGGCCGTGCGGCCCTGGATGCGGTGCGCGGAGCGGGGCTCGCCCTGGCGGGGCGTCCGGCCTCCCTGCCCGGGCCCGCGTCCTTCTCGCCGGTGCCGCTGGTGCTGCTCCCCGGGCTCGCTCCCGGGAAGCCCGCCCGGTTCGCGGTGTTCGACGTACCCGACCGGGCCGCGCTCGTGCGGGACGGCGCGTCCACGTGCGTGGCCACCGTCGTGGGCGGCCGTCTGGTGTACCGGGGGCGCTGAGCGCGCGGTCCGCGGGGCTCGTCCCGTCCGACAGGTCTACGCGCCGAACGCCGTCCCGAACGCCCCGTCCTCCTGTGCCACGCCGCTGCACGTGGTGAGCGCGTCGGTGGCCGGCGCGTCCTCGGCGCACTGCTTGTCCCGGAACGCCGCCCACATCGACACCCAGGCGATGCCCTTCTCCTCGGCGAAGGCACGGACTTCGGCGGCGTCCGCGAGCGTGAAGGTCTCCCCGGCGACGTCGTTGACGCCGAGCATCGAGGTGAGCGCCATGCCCCGCCAGGCGTCCGCGTCGGACGTGCCGAAGACCTTCCTCAGCTGGGTGTGGGCGGCCTTCGCCGAGGTGAGGGCGTAGTCACCCATGTCGTCGGTGTACGACTCGCCGTAGTTCATGGTCATGAGGTTGACCGCGGAGACCTGTACGCCGTGGTCGTTGGCCGACGCCAGCAGCGCGAGGCCGTCGGTGTCCAGGCCCGAGGGCATCACCGGGAGGGTGAAGGAGACCTCCAGGCCGTCCCGTTGCTCCTGGAGCAGCGCGATCGCCTCCGAGCGCAGGGCGACGGAGCCGGCGTCGGTCAGCGCGTCGCCCTCGATGTCGAAGTCCGCCCGCGTCGAACCGGCCGCGTCCAGGGCGGTGCCGTACGCCGCCGCCAGTGCCGAGGCGCTGTCGCAGGCCGCCGCCAGCTCCGTGCCGGAGGCGCCGCCGAAGGAGACGCGGACGGTGGCGCCGGACGACTTGAGCTCCGCGACGCGGGAGGCGACGGAGGTGTCGTCGATGTCCTGGACGCCGTTCCAGCGGGGGGTGCAGTCGCCGTCCGAGGGCGAGATGACGAACGCCAGGTTGTACGTCGCCGGGGAGCCCGCCGTGTCGGTGGCGGAGGCGGTGGTGGCGCTGACGTAGGGGGCGTAGGCGGTGGTTGTGGTGGAGGGGGCGGACGGTGCGGCAGGGGCCGCGTCGGTGGTGCCGGTTCCGCCGTCCTGTCCCGTGCAGCCCGCGGTGGTCAGGGCGAACAACAGGGCGCACCCGGCTGCCGCGTTCCGGTGAGCCCTCATGAGCGCACTCTCCCGTTCTCGTCGTCGGACAAGTGAAGGTGGCACGCGTTCCTGGGGCTTCGCTGAGGAAACGGAACGCTTCGACGCCATCTCTCAGGAAACGGACAGGACGGGTCGCTTTTCACCGGGATCTCTCAAGAAATTGCCAGTTGGCGACAGGAAAGGCTCCCTAACGTCCGGGGGCATGCACTCCGAGCCTGCCTCCGCCTCCCGCGCCGCCCCGCGCGGTCGCCGTCGTAAACGCGGCAAAGGGTCCGCCGAGGGGCCCGTGTTCGTCGACAGCACCGGACGACGGGCCCGGCTGCTGCGCCGGCTCGGGCTCCTGATCGGGGCCGTGTGCGTCGGTTACACGGCCGTCCTCGGCCTGGCCTTCATGGGCGTCGGCATCTCGGTCAACCCGTCCTCGCTGCTGCCCTTCGGCGGTGGAGGTGGAGGTGGCGGCGGTGGGCCGGAGGGCGGGCCGGGCCCCGGTGGCGGCACGCGTCCTCAGGGCGGCGTCGCTCCCACGGGTGTCCCGCCGAGCCCCGCGCCCTCCGTTTCCCCCAGCGCGGTGCTCAGTACCGCTCCCGGTACCGCTCCCAGCACCGCATCCACCTCCGCCCTCACCGACTGACCGGACGCCCCCACCTCATGACCACGCCCACCACGCCTCCCCCCACCCCGCCCGTGCGGGGCCGCCGCCGTGCCCCCTCCCGGATGGAACGGGCCGCCGGCCGGGCCGCCGCGCTGCAACGCCCGCGCGTCCTCCTCGCCCTGCTCCTCCTGCTCGCGCTGACCTGCGTGATGCTCCTCGACGGCTATCTGCGCGCGGAGGTCGGCGGCGACCAGCGCGTACGCACCGGGGCCTCGGCGAGCGACGTCCCCGAAGACGTGCTCGACGGCGGGCCGATCCTGTCCTTCCCCGGCGGACAGGCCACCACCGTCTCCGTCCCGGACAAGACGATCGTGCTGACCTTCGACGACGGCCCCGACCCCACCTGGACGCCGCAGGTGCTGGAGATCCTGGAGAAGTACGACGTGCCCGGCACGTTCTTCCTGGTCGGCTCGATGGTCGCGCGCCACCCGGGGATCGTGCGGGACATGGTCGAGCAGGGCAACGAGGTGGGCGTCCACACCTTCACCCACGTCGACCTCTCCTACCAGAGCCAGGCCCGCGTCACCCGCGAGATCGAGCAGACCCAGCTCGCCCTGGCGGGTGCGGCCGGCATCACCACCACGCTGTTCCGGGCGCCGTACTCCTCCCAGACGGACGCCATCGACAACTACAGCTGGCCCGTCTACGAGAGCCTCGGTGAGGACGGCTACACCAGCGTCTTCATCGACACCGACAGCGACGACTGGAAACGGCCCGGCGTCTCGAAGATCGTCGATTGGGCCACGCCGGAGGACGACGAGGGGGCCTCCGTCCTCTTCCACGACGCAGGGGGCGAGCGGTCGCAGACGATCGAGGCGCTGCCGAAGTACATCGAGAAGATGAAGGCGAAGGGCTACACCTTCACCACCGTCAGCGGTGTCATGGCCGAGCAGCAGCGACAGCAGCGACAGCAGTCACAGCAGTCACAGCAGTCACAGTCACAGCAGCCACAGCAGGCCGGAGGCGGTCTTCAGGCCGCCCATCACAAGGCCACCGGCGCCACGCTCTACGAGGGCAGGGCGCTGATCGCGGCCGTCGCCGTGGCCGAGTGGACGGTCCCCGCGCTGTCGGTCGGGCTGGTGGTTGTGGGCGTGGCCGTCATGGGCCGGTTCGCGATGATGCTGCTCCTCGCCCGCCGTCACTACCGGCAGCGCAACAGACGCCGGTTCGGCTGGGGCCCGCCCGTCACCGGGCCGGTGAGCGTGATCGTCCCGGCGTACAACGAGAAGGAGTGCATCGAGGCGACGTTGCGGTCCCTCGCGCGCAGCACGCACCCCGTCGAGATCATCGTCGTGGACGACGGGTCGACGGACGGCACGGCCGAGATCGCCGAGTCCCTGGGGCTGCCGGGCGTCCGGGTCGTGCGGCAGGCCAACGCGGGCAAGCCCGCCGCCCTCAACAACGGTGTCCGGCACGCCCGGTACGACATCGTCGTGATGATGGACGGCGACACCGTCTTCGAGCCCGACACCGTACGGCACCTGGTGCAGCCCTTCGCCGACCCCGGTGTCGGCGCGGTCGCGGGCAACGCCAAGGTCGGCAACCGGCGCACCCTCATCGGCGCCTGGCAGCACATCGAGTACGTGATGGGCTTCAACCTCGACCGGCGCATGTACGACCTGCTGCGCTGCATGCCGACCATCCCGGGCGCGATCGGCGCGTTCCGGCGCGAGGCGGTCCTCCAGGTCGGCGGCATGAGCGACGACACCCTCGCCGAGGACACCGACATCACCATCGCCCTGCACCGCGCGGGATGGCGGGTGGTCTACGAGGAGCACGCCCGCGCCTGGACGGAGGCGCCGGGGTCGCTCGGCCAGCTCTGGTCGCAGCGCTACCGCTGGTCGTACGGCACGATGCAGGCGCTGTGGAAGCACCGCCGGTCGCTGACGGACAAGGGGCCCTCGGGCCGCTTCGGGCGGGTCGGGATGCCGCTGGTGGTGCTCTTCCAGGTGGTCACGCCGGTCTTCGCCCCGCTCATCGACGTGTTCACCCTCTACTCGATGCTGTTCGTCGACTTCCGCGCGGCGCTCCTCGCGTGGCTCGCGGTGCTGGGCGTGCAGCTGGTGTGCGCGGCGTACGCCTTCCGGCTCGACCGGGAGAAGTACCGGTACCTGCTGATGATGCCGCTCCAGCAGCTGGCGTACCGGCAGATGATGTACCTCGTCCTCATCCACTCCTGCGTCACCGCCCTGACCGGCGGGCGGCTGCGCTGGCAGAAACTGAAACGGACCGGCGAGGTCGGGACGCCGGCGGGGACTTCGGGGACCGGCTGATGGGGGCGCACAGCAAAGGCGCCGGACGTACGGTGCGGGCCGTGCGCGCCGAAGGGGGTGCCCCGGCGCCGGGCCGGGACCGGTACTTCGACGTCCTGCGCGCCCTCGCCCTCGTCCGGGTCGTCGCGTACCACGCCTTCGGCTGGCCCTGGGCAGGGCTGGTCTTTCCTTCCATGGGTGTCATGTTCGGGCTGGCCGGCACCCTGATGGCGCGCTCGCTCCAGCGGCCCGCGGCGGCGGTGCTGAGGAGCCGGCTGCGCCGCCTGCTGCCGCCGTTCTGGTGCTGGGGCCTGTTCGTGGTGGGCGCGATGCTGACGCGCGGCTGGATGCCGGGGTGGCAGATCGTCTACTGGGTCGTGCTGCTCGGCGACCCGCCGGGCAGCGCGTGGGGCGAGCAGGCCTGGGAGATCCTCTGGTACCTCAGGACGTATCTGTGGTTCGTCCTGCTCTCTCCGCTGCTGCTGCGGGTCTTCCGGCTCGCGCCCGTGCCGGTGCTGCTGCTGTCCCTCGCGCCGGTCGTGGCGTTCCAGTTTCTCTGGCGGCCGCCGGAGAACCGCTTCGGCACCGGGCTGCTCGACCTCGCCACGTACCTCTTCTGCTGGCTCCTCGGCTTCGCGCACCGCGACGGCGTGCTGGGACGGCTGAAGCCGGCCGCGGTCGTCGTCCTGTCGCTCGCGGCCCTCGCCTGCGGCGCCTGGTACGCCTTCGCGCACCGGGGCGAGTACGGCACCTACGACCTCGACGACATCCCGCTCGCGCAGGCCTTCTGGTCGGCCGGGTTCGTGACGCTGCTGATGTACTGCAAGGCGCGGCTCGGGGGCACCCTCCCGGGACCGGTCCGGCTGCGGCGGCTGGACCGGCTGGTCACGGTGTTCAACGCCCGCGCGGTGACCATCTACCTCTGGCACGAGCTGGCTCTCGTCCTGGCCGTGCCGCTGATCGACCGGTTCTGGGACGTGCCCGCCTTCGAGGCGTACCTGCCGCTGGAGAGCCAGTGGTTCCTGCTCGGGGTGGGCTGGATCCTGATCGCGGGGTTCGTGCTGCTGTTCGGGTGGGTGGAGGACGTCGCCGCGCGGAAGAGGCCGCGCCTGCTGCCGTGAGCTGTGTGCCGTGTGCCGTGTGCCGTGTGCCGTGTGCCGTGTGCCGTGAGCCGGGGGCTGCGGCTCCGGGGCGCGGGGCGGGGCTGCAACAATGGGCCCGTGACCCGCGCTTCCCTGAACAAGCAGCCGCACGAAGTCGCCTCGATGTTCGACCACGTCGCGGAACGGTACGACCTGACCAACGCCGTGCTCTCGCTCGGCCAGGACCGGGCGTGGCGCAAGGCGGTCGCCAGAGCCGTCGACGCCCGCCCGGCACAGAAGGTCCTGGACCTGGCGGCCGGCACGGCGACCTCGTCCCTCCCCTTCGCCCGCACCGGCGCCTACGTCGTCCCCTGCGACTTCTCCCAGGGCATGCTCCAGGTCGGCAAGGAACGGCACTCCTGGCTGCCGTTCACCGCGGGCGACGCGACGCGCCTGCCGTTCAAGGACGACGTCTTCGACGCCGTCACCATCTCCTTCGGGCTGCGCAACGTCCAGGACACGGACGCCGCGCTGCGCGAGATGTACCGGGTGACGCGGCCCGGCGGCCGGGTCGTCATCTGCGAGTTCTCGCACCCGACCTGGGCGCCGTTCCGCACCGTCTACACCGAGTACCTGATGCGCGCCCTGCCGCCGGTGGCCCGCGCGGTGTCGTCCAACCCCGACGCGTACGTCTACCTCGCCGAGTCCATCCGGGCCTGGCCCGACCAGGCGGCGCTCGCCGGGCGGCTGGGCAAGGCCGGCTGGTCCAGGGTCGCGTGGCGCAACCTGACGGGCGGCGTGGTGACGCTGCACCGCGGGTTCAAGGCGGGCTGACGGCGGCGCAGTAGGAGGGCGGTCCCCCCGGCTCCGCCAGCTCCCGGCGGAGCCCGCCCGGCGGAGGAGGCGGCACACGCGGCTCGCGGACGCCCCCGCCGCCCTCACCCTCCCCGAAGTCGAACCACACGTACACCGTCGACTCCCGGAGCACCTGCGCCCCGGGCCGCGGATACTGGCGTACGACGTGGTCGACAACGGCGGCCCGGAGATCGGGCCGGTCCGGCGCGTACAGGGACAGGCCCTGTCCGTGCGCGGTCTCGTACGCGTCCACGGCCATCAGTCCGACCAGGCGCGGTACGAGGACATCGGGTTTCTCGGATACCAGGCGCACGGACGTCACCCCCAGCGGTACCCGGCAGACTAGCGCCGCCGGGCACCGCCTGGAAGCGTCAAGTGGCTGACTGTGACAGTTGGTTACTCTGCGTCATTCCGGGTCTCGCTCCTGGTACAGGTCGAGGCGGTAGCAGTGCCCCCGCTGCTCCGAGGACGGGCCCGAGGGCGAGTCCGAGGACGAGCTCGAGGGCGGGATCGTGAAGACCTCGGCGAGCCGCATGCCCAGCCGCTCCGTGACCGCGATGGACCGGGCGTTGCGCGCGTTGACCATCGCGACCACTTCCGCCACACCCGTACCGCGGACCCGCTCCAGCGTCTGCCGCGCGGCCGCCGTGACGTACCCCTTGCCCCAGTGTGCCCGGCCGAGCCGCCAGCCGATCTCGATCTCGCCCTTGGGGCCCCAGTCGCCCGGCCACGGCTGGGCGCCGGTGAACCCTATGACCTGCCCGGACTGGTCCACCATGGTCCACAGGCAGAAGCCGTGCTCGGCGTCGTGCCGGCGCTGGCGGGCGGTCAGCTCCTCGTAGACGGACAGCTCCGCCGCCCTCCCGCCGTGGAACTCCATGACGTCCGGGTCGTCGAAGATCCGGTGCCAGGCGACGGCGTCCTCGTCGGTGGGGACGCGCAACCGTACAACGGGGAGAGGTCGCTTCACTGGGCAGCCCTTCAGCCGGGTGGTCGGTGACGCTGAATAGACTGCCCATGACCAGTGCCGGTCGGCACGCAGATTCCGAACTTGGGGAGATCCCGCCGTGACCGTCGAGACTGAGCCGCTCTCCGAGAACACCGCCGACGTGATCGTCGTGGGCGCGGGGCCGGCCGGCTCCACGACCGCCTACCACCTGGCCAGGTCGGGACTCGACGTCCTGCTCCTCGAGAAGACCGCGTTCCCCAGGGAGAAGGTCTGCGGCGACGGCCTCACCCCGCGCGCGGTCAAGCAGCTCGTCGCCATGGGCATCGACATCTCCGAGGAGGCCGGCTGGCTGCGCAACAAGGGCCTGCGCATCATCGGCGGCGGCTCGCGCCTGCAGCTGGACTGGCCGGATCTGGCCTCCTTCCCCGACTACGGACTCGTCCGCAAGCGCGACGACTTCGACGAGCAGCTCGCCCGGCAGGCCCAGAAGGCCGGCGCGCGCCTGTACGAGCGCTGCAACGTCGGTGCGCCGATCGTCGACGACCGCACCGGCCGCATCACCGGCGTCCACGCCAAGCTGGGCGAGGACAAGCGCGAGGTCACCTTCCACGCGCCGCTGGTCGTGGCCGCCGACGGCAACTCCACCCGGCTGTCCCTGGCGATGGGCCTGCACCGCCGCGAGGACCGCCCCATGGGGGTCGCCGTCCGCACCTACTTCACTTCGCCCCGCCACGACGACGACTACCTGGAGTCCTGGCTGGAGCTGTGGGACCGGCGCGGTGCGCAGGACCGCCTGCTGCCGGGCTACGGCTGGGTCTTCGGCATGGGCGACGGCACCTCCAACGTCGGCCTGGGCGTCCTGAACACCTCCGCCGCCTTCAAGGAACTGGACTGGCGCGAGATCCTCAAGGCCTGGTGCGCGTCCATGCCCGAGGACTGGGGCTACACCCCGGACAACATGACCGGCCCGATCCGCGGCGCCGCGCTGCCCATGGCCTTCAACCGCCAGCCCCACTACACCAAGGGACTGCTCCTCGTCGGCGACGCCGGCGGCCTGGTGAACCCCTTCAACGGCGAGGGCATCGCCTACGCCATGGAGTCCGGCCAGATCGCCGCCGACGTCGTCGTCCAGGCCCACGCGCGGGCGACGCCGGCCCAGCGCGAGATCGCCCTGCTGCGCTACCCGCGCGTCCTGAAGGACACCTACGGCGGCTACTACAACCTGGGCCGCGCCTTCGTGAAGCTCATCGGCAACCCGAAGGTCATGCAGATCGCGACCCAGCGCGGCCTCACCCACCCGATCCTGATGAAGTTCACCCTGAAGATGCTCGCCAACCTGACGGACCCGACGGGTGGCGACGCGATGGACCGCATCATCAACGGACTGAGCAAGGTCGCGCCGAAGGCGTGAATCCAGGGCCCGGCCTGAGACCGGGCCCTGGAACCGGGCCCTGAGACGGGGCCCGGGGGCCGGTCAGGCGGCGAAGGCCGCGGCGTTGGCGGCCCGGCGCGCGAAGACCTCCTCGCGCCGGTCCGCAGACTGCCGCAGCGCCGCCTTCCGCTCCCGGCCGGAGAGCCGGTCCAGGTAGACGTGCCCGTTCACGTGGTCGGTCTCGTGGGCGAGGCAGCGCGCGAAGTAGCCGGTGCCCTCGACGAGGAGCGGCGCGCCGTCCTTGTCCAGGCCGCGCACGACGGCCCGGTCGGGCCGCGGTACGGCCATGACGGCGCCCGGCACCGACAGGCACCCCTCGCCCTCGTCGAGCAGTCGGCGCGCGGCCGGGTCGAGGGCGTCGAGGACAGGATTGACGATGTGCCCGACATGTCGGACACCGTCGTCGTCCGGGCAGTCGTAGACGAACAGGCGCAGGTCGAGACCGACCTGATTGGCCGCCAGTCCGGCCCCCTCCGCGACGTACATCGTGCGGAACATGTCGTCGATCAGCGCGGCGAGGTCGGGCCCGAACTCGGTGACGTCCCGGCACGGCCGGTGCAGCACCTCCTCGCCGACCTCGGTGACGCGCCGCACGGCTCCGCGCCGGGCCTCGGGCGCGAACGGGGGGTAGGAGGCGGTGGGCCGCCCCTGGACGAAGACACTCGGCATGACGTTCTCTCCCTCGGCTCGTGGACGGGCCGGTGGGAACCGGCCCGCGCCGAGCATGCCAGGACAGGACGGAGGGCCGCAGCCCCCGAGCGGCTGCGGCCCTTTCGCGCGTGTACGGGTGGGTGCGGCTTACAGCACGCGCACCGCGCCGCTCGGCGGGTCGTAGGAGAGCGGCTTCTCGACGACGCCGGTGGAGGAGTTCTGCGCGCCGACGAACATGCCGCCGCCGACGTAGACACCCACGTGGTACGCGCTGCCCGCGCCGCCCCAGTAGAGGATGTCGCCCGGCTGGAGGTTGTCCAGGCCGACCTGGGTGCCGGCCGTCGACTGCGCCTGGGAGACGCGGGGCAGGCTGATGCCGACCTGCTTGAAGGCGGCCTGCACGAGACCGGAGCAGTCGTAGGCGGACGGACCGGTGGCGCCGGAGACGTACGCCTTGCCGACCTGGGCCTGCACGAAGGAGACGACGGCGGCGGCCGAACCGGTGGCCGTGGAGCTGCCGGTGCTGCTGCCACCCGTGCCGGTGGAGGAGCCCGTGTCCGCGGAGGCGCTCAGGGTGGTGCGCTCGGCGGTGCGCGAGGCGCGCTCGGCGGCCTCCTTGCGCGCGGCCTCCTCGGCCTTCTTCTTGGCTTCCGCGGCCTTCTTCTTGGCCTCGGCGAGGTCCGTCTTGGCCTGCTTGGCGGCCTTGGCGGCCGCAGCGTCACGCTCGGCCTGCAGCTGGTAGCTCGCGGCCGCCTGCTGCGTGACGTCCGCGGACTGGGCGACCTGAGCGGCCAGGTCGGCCGTCAGGGTGGGCAGTTCGAGGGTCTGCGTCACGGGTTCGGCCGCGTGGGCCGCCCCCGACGCACCGGCCACTGCCAGGGTGCTGAGGACGCCACCGGCAACTCCGGTCCGCATCGCGATCGTCGACGCGCTGCGGCGGGGCTTCCGGTGGCTGCGTATGTGAGCGGTGTGGGACATAGGGACAACCGGTATCAGTAGCTCCTCCATACCTTCAAGAAACGTGTGCTGCGCCACAGTTGTTCAATCGGGCTGCCGAATCCCGGGCGTGTCGCTCTTTATTGACGCCGTAACGGACATAGTGGACGGGCCGTAACCGGCCTGTGATCACGGTCTTTGATCGTTACGCCCGAATTGCCCCGCGCTTACCACTTGTTGGGACACTTGGCCAAGCCCGGTTCTCAGACACCTCTCATGAATGTGGCGCAGGTCACGGAACGGTTACCCCGGCGCACGCGTCCGTCGCGTGCGGGGTGCGCCGCTCGAGTTGTCGCGGCCGGCGCGGCGGGCGCGGTCGTTGGGGTCGTCGCGGCGGCGGCCGCCGGTGTGTGTCGCCGCTCGTGAATGCGTGCACGTGTCCACACCGCCCCCGGTCCTCCCTCTCAGGTGTGAACGCCTCCTCTATCAAGGGCATGCGTCCAGCGCCAATTTGCATGCAAGGGAACCATCTTGATATGGAGACGCCCCTCGCTCGGGCCCTCTGGCCAGCAACGACGAGCGAAAATGTCACCTCTGGTGATCAGGTGAACGCTTCTTGTGTGAAGATCACTGCTCATCCGACTTCATGATCGTTCGTCAGGTGGTGGAGATCACAAAGCTTGTGCAATACCCCGTGTCGCAGATCACAGAGCGTCGGGCATAGGATGCGAGGCAGTTGGGCTTGTGACCTGCTTCACATGTTCGCGATCTTCGTCGGGACGGGCGGGGCTCGTGGGGCTGTTGGGGCGGCTGTGAGTCCAGTGCAACCGCCAGCAGTCAGTGCCGACTGAGAGGAGCGAGGAGCGGTGAACGCGTATGCGCCCATCCTCGTACTGGGAGCCCTCGGGGCAGGCTTTGCGATCTTCTCCGTGGTGATGGCCACGCTGATCGGTCCGAAGCGGTACAACCGGGCGAAGCTCGAGGCCTACGAGTGCGGCATCGAGCCGACCCCCACGCCGGCCGGCGGCGGGCGCTTCCCCATCAAGTACTACCTGACGGCGATGCTCTTCATCATCTTCGATATCGAGATCGTCTTCCTCTACCCCTGGGCCGTCACCTTCGACGCCCTGGGGATTTTCGGGCTCGTGGAGATGCTGCTCTTCGTGCTCACCGTCTTCGTCGCGTACGCGTACGTATGGCGGCGCGGCGGCCTGGAATGGGACTGAGGGGCCTTTGACATGGGACTCGAAGAAAAACTGCCGAGCGGCTTCCTGCTGACCACCGTCGAGCAGGCCGCGGGCTGGGTGCGCAAGTCGTCCGTCTTCCCGGCCACGTTCGGCCTCGCCTGCTGTGCCATCGAGATGATGACCACCGGCGCCGGCCGCTACGACCTGGCGCGCTTCGGCATGGAGGTCTTCCGCGGCTCGCCGCGGCAGGCGGACCTGATGATCGTCGCGGGCCGGGTCAGCCAGAAGATGGCGCCGGTGCTGCGGCAGGTCTACGACCAGATGCCGAACCCGAAGTGGGTCATCTCCATGGGGGTCTGCGCCTCCTCGGGCGGCATGTTCAACAACTACGCCATCGTCCAGGGCGTGGACCACGTCGTCCCCGTCGACATCTACCTCCCCGGCTGCCCGCCGCGGCCCGAGATGCTGATGGACGCCATCCTCAAGCTCCACCAGAAGATCCAGAGCTCCAAGCTCGGGGTCAACGCCGAGGAGGCGGCCCGCGAGGCGGAGGAAGCGGCGCTCAAGGCCCTGCCCACGATCGAGATGAAGGGGCTGCTGCGGTGAGCGACGCGAACAACACCGCGGGTGACGCGAACGAGGTCAACCCCGAGAAGGACCTGTCCGCGGAGAACCTCCCCGGCCAGCGGGGCCAGGGCGGCGAGGAGATCCGCGTCCAGCGCGGCATGTTCGGCGCCAACAACGGCGGCGACACCTCCGGCTACGGCGGCCTGGTCCGCTCCGTCCGGCTCCCCGGACCGGCCAGCCGGCCCTACGGCGGCTGGTTCGACGAGGTCGCCGACGAACTCGAGGGTGCGCTGGAGGAGCAGGGGCTCCTGCCCGACAACGCCATCGAGAAGACGGTCGTCGACCGCGACGAGCTGACCTTCCACATCGAGCGGGAGCACCTGGTCCGCGTCGCCCGCACCCTGCGCGACGACCCGGCCCTGCGCTTCGAACTGTGCACCGGCGTCAGCGGCGTCCACTACCCGCACGACAAGGGCCGCGAGCTGCACGCCGTCTACCACCTGCGCTCGATCACCCACAACCGGCTGATCCGCCTCGAAGTCAGCGCCCCCGACGGCGACCCGCACATCCCGTCGCTGGTCTCCGTCTACCCGACGAACGACTGGCACGAGCGCGAGACGTACGACTTCTTCGGCATCGTCTTCGACGATCACCCGGCCCTGACGCGGATCATGATGCCGGACGACTGGCAGGGCTTTCCGCAGCGCAAGGACTACCCCCTCGGCGGCATCCCCGTCGAGTACAAGGGCGCCCAGATCCCGGCTCCGGACCAGCGGAGGTCGTACTCGTGAGCACTTCCCACGCCTCCCCCAGGGAGACGACCGAAGGCACCGTCTACACGGTCACCGGCGGTGACTGGGACGAGGTCGTCCAGTCCGCGGCCCGCGCCGACGACGAGCGCATCGTCGTCAACATGGGCCCGCAGCACCCGTCCACGCACGGCGTGCTCCGTCTCATCCTGGAGATCGACGGCGAGACGGTCACCGAGGCCCGCTGCGGCATCGGCTACCTGCACACCGGCATCGAGAAGAACCTCGAGTACCGGACCTGGACGCAGGGCACCACGTTCGTGACGCGCATGGACTACCTGACGCCGTTCTTCAACGAGGCGGCGTACTGCCTGGGCGTCGAGAAGCTCCTCGGCATCGAGGACCAGATCCCGGACCGGGCCACGATCATCCGGGTCCTGCTGATGGAGCTGAACCGGCTCTCCTCGCACCTGGTGGCCATCGCCACCGGCGGCATGGAGCTGGGCGCCACCACGATCATGATCTACGGCTTCCGCGATCGTGAACTGATTCTCGACATCTACGAGCTGATCACCGGCCTCAGGATGAACCACGCGTACATCCGCCCGGGCGGACTCGCCCAGGACCTGCCGCCGGGCGCGGTGGACCAGATCCGCGAGTTCGTGAAGAAGATGAACAAGAACCTCCCGGAGTACGACAAGCTCGCCACCGGGAACCCCATCTTCAAGGCCCGCATGCAGGACGTCGGCTACCTCGACCTGGCCGGCTGCATGGCGCTCGGCGCCACCGGCCCCGTCCTCAGGTCCACCGGCCTCCCGCACGACCTGCGCAAGACCCAGCCGTACTGCGGCTACGAGACGTACGACTTCGACGTCCCGACCGCCGACACCTGCGACTCCTACGGCCGCTTCCTGATCCGGCTGGAGGAGATGCGCCAGTCGCTCAGGATCGTCGAGCAGTGCCTGGACCGGCTCCAGCCCGGCCCGGTCATGGTCGCCGACAAGAAGATCGCCTGGCCCGCGCAGCTCGCCCTGGGGCCGGACGGCCTGGGCAACTCCCTCGACCACATCAAGAAGATCATGGGCACCTCCATGGAGGCCCTGATCCACCACTTCAAGCTCGTCACCGAGGGCTTCCGGGTACCGCCGGGGCAGGCGTACACGGCGGTCGAGTCCCCCAAGGGCGAGCTGGGGGTGCACGTCGTCTCCGACGGCGGCACCCGCCCCTTCCGGGTCCACTTCCGTGACCCGTCCTTCACCAACCTGCAGGCCATGGCGGCGATGTGCGAGGGCGGCCAGGTCGCCGACGTCATCGTCGCAGTGGCGTCCATCGACCCCGTGATGGGAGGCGTCGACCGGTGACCACCTCTTCTTCGGAGCGGGGCGTCAGCCTGGGCATGCCGGAACTGCCCGCGCCCGCCTACCCGGACGACGTCCGGGCCCGGCTGGAGACCGACGCGCGCGAGGTCATCGCCCGCTACCCGGACTCCCGGTCCGCCCTCCTGCCGCTGCTGCACCTCGTGCAGTCGGAGGAGGGACATGTCACGCGCACCGGGATGCAGTTCTGCGCGGACATGCTGGGCCTCACCACCGCCGAGGTCACCGCGGTCGCCACCTTCTACACCATGTACAGGCGCCGGCCGAGCGGTGACTACCAGGTCGGGGTCTGCACCAACACGCTGTGCGCGGTGATGGGCGGCGACGCCATCTTCGAGTCCCTCCAGGACCACCTCGGCGTCGGCAACGGCGAGACCACCGAGGACGGCAAGGTCACCCTGGAGCACATCGAGTGCAACGCGGCCTGCGACTTCGCACCGGTCGTGATGGTCAACTGGGAGTTCTTCGACAACCAGACCCCGGCGACCGTCAAGGCCCTCGTCGACGACCTGCGCGCGGGACGGCCGGTGACACCCACGCGCGGCGCGCCGATGTGCACCTTCAAGGAGACCGCCCGGATCCTGGCGGGCTTCCCCGACGAGCGGGACGGCGCCGTCGCGGCCGGCGGCAGCGCGGGTCCCGCCTCCCTGGCCGGCCTGAAGCTGGCGAAGGGCGAGGCGTCCGCCGCGCGCGTGGTGCACCCGCGGGACGGCGGACCGCACGACGCGCCGCAGGACCGGGCCGTGCACGACCCGTCCCCGACGGAACACCTCAGCTCGCACGACGCGCCGCAGGACACATCGGCATCCGACCCTTCCAACCCGGCAGGGCCTACCGCCGAGGAGGGGGAGTGATGACCGTGGCAGCCGAAATCAGGGGCAGCAGCCCGGAGAAGCTGCTCGCACCCGTGCTGTCGGCCTTCTGGGACGAGGACGAGTCGTGGACTCTCGACGTCTACCGGAGGCACGAGGGGTACGAGGGGCTCCGCAAGGCGCTGGCGATGGCGCCGGACGACCTGATCGCGTACGTCAAGGAGTCCGGTCTGCGTGGACGCGGCGGTGCCGGGTTCCCGACGGGGATGAAGTGGCAGTTCATTCCCCAGGGGGACGGCAAGCCTCACTATCTAGTTGTCAACGCCGACGAGTCGGAGCCGGGGACCTGCAAGGACATCCCGCTCCTCTTCGCGAACCCGCACAGCCTCATCGAGGGCATCGTCATCGCGTGCTACGCCATCAGGTCTTCGCATGCCTTCATCTATCTGCGTGGTGAAGTCGTCCCAGTGCTGCGGCGGTTGCACGAGGCCGTGCGCGAGGCCTACGCGGCCGGCTTCCTCGGCGAGAACATCCTGGGCAGCGGACTCGACCTCACCCTCACCGTGCACGCGGGCGCGGGCGCGTACATCTGCGGTGAGGAGACCGCACTGCTCGACTCGCTCGAAGGCCGCCGGGGTCAACCGCGGCTCCGTCCCCCCTTTCCTGCCGTCGCGGGCCTCTATGCGTGCCCGACTGTGGTGAATAACGTCGAATCCATCGCGTCAGTTCCCGCGATCCTGAACAAGGGCAAGGACTGGTTCAGGTCGATGGGCAGCGAGAAGTCCCCGGGCTTCACGCTCTACTCGCTCAGCGGCCACGTCGCGGGCCCCGGCCAGTACGAGGCCCCGCTCGGCATCACGCTGCGCCAGCTCCTCGACATGAGCGGCGGCATGCGCCCCGGCCACCGGCTCAAGTTCTGGACGCCCGGCGGCTCCTCGACCCCGATGTTCACCGACGAGCACCTCGACGTCCCCCTCGACTACGAAGGAGTGGGCGCCGCCGGTTCCATGCTGGGCACGAAGGCGCTCCAGTGCTTCGACGAGACGACCTGCGTCGTGCGTGCCGTCACCCGCTGGACCGAGTTCTACGCGCACGAGTCCTGCGGCAAGTGCACACCCTGCCGCGAAGGCACGTACTGGCTCGTCCAGTTGCTGCGCGACATCGAGGCCGGCAAGGGACAGATGTCCGACCTCGACAAGCTGAACGACATCGCCGACAACATCAACGGCAAGTCCTTCTGCGCCCTCGGCGACGGTGCCGCCTCGCCGATCTTCTCCTCGCTCAAGTACTTCCGCGAGGAGTACGAGGAGCACATCACGGGCCGCGGCTGCCCCTTCGACCCGGCCAAGTCGACGGCCTGGGCCGACCGCACGGAGGTGAAGGCATGACCGTGACCACCAATACTCCCTCGGGAGGGGGAGCGGCGGCGGTCCCGCCGGAGGATCTCGTCACGCTGACGATCGACGGCGCCGAGATCAGCGTGCCCAAGGGCACCCTGGTCATCCGGGCCGCCGAGCAGCTCGGCATCGAGATCCCCCGGTTCTGCGACCACCCCCTCCTCGACCCGGCCGGCGCCTGCCGCCAGTGCATCGTCGAGGTCGAGGGCCAGCGCAAGCCCATGGCGTCCTGCACCATCACCTGCACCGACGGCATGGTGGTGAAGACGCAGCTCACCTCGCCCGTCGCCGAGAAGGCCCAGCACGGTGTGATGGAGCTGCTGCTCATCAACCACCCGCTGGACTGCCCGGTCTGCGACAAGGGCGGCGAGTGCCCCCTGCAGAACCAGGCGATGTCGCACGGTCAGGCCGACTCCCGCTTCGAGGGCAAGAAGCGGACCTACGAGAAGCCCGTGCCGATCTCCACGCAGGTCCTGCTCGACCGCGAGCGCTGCGTGCTGTGCGCCCGCTGCACCCGCTTCTCCAACCAGATCGCGGGCGACCCGATGATCGAGCTGATCGAGCGGGGCGCGCTCCAGCAGGTCGGCACCGGCGAGGGCGACCCCTTCGAGTCGTACTTCTCCGGCAACACCATCCAGATCTGCCCGGTCGGCGCCCTGACCTCGGCGGCCTACCGGTTCCGCTCCCGCCCCTTCGACCTGATCTCCTCGCCGTCGGTGTGCGAGCACTGCTCCGGCGGCTGCGCGACCCGCACCGACCACCGGCGCGGCAAGGTCATGCGGCGCCTCGCGGCCAACGAGCCCGAGGTCAACGAGGAGTGGATCTGCGACAAGGGACGCTTCGGCTTCCGGTACGCGCAGCAGCGGGACCGGCTCACCACGCCCCTGGTGCGCAACGCCGAGGGCGAACTGGAGCCGGCCTCCTGGCCGGAGGCGCTGCAGATCGCCGCGCAGGGACTGCTCGCCTCCAGGGGCCGCACCGGCGTCCTGACCGGCGGGCGGCTCACCGTCGAGGACGCCTACGCGTACAGCAAGTTCGCGCGCGTGGCGCTCGACACCAACGACATCGACTTCCGCGCGCGCGTGCACAGCGCCGAGGAGGCCGACTTCCTGGCCGCCCGGATCGCCGGCCGCGGCCGGGACCTCGACGGCACCGGCGTCACGTACACGTCGCTGGAGAAGGCGCCCGCGGTCCTGCTGGTCGGCTTCGAGGCCGAGGAGGAGGCGCCCGGCGTCTTCCTGAGGCTGCGCAAGGCCTGGCGGGGGCACGGGCAGAAGGTCTACTCGCTGGCCACGCACGCCACGCGGGGCCTGGAGAAGGCGGGCGGCACCCTGCTCCCCGCCGCTCCCGGCACCGAGACCGAGTGGCTGGACGCCCTCGCCAGCGGCGTCGGCCTGGAGGAGGGCGGCACCCAGGCGGCCGAGGCCCTGCGCGCCGAGGGCGCCGTGATCGTCGTCGGCGAACGGCTGGCGTCCGTGGCCGGCGGCCTCACCTCCGCCGTACGGACCTCGGCGGCGACCGGCGCCCGGCTGGTGTGGATCCCGCGCCGGGCCGGGGAGCGCGGCGCGATCGAGGCGGGCGCGCTGCCGTCGCTGCTGCCCGGTGGGCGCCCGGCGACCGACCCGCGCGCGCGTGAGGAGGTCGCCGCCCTGTGGGGCCTGGCCGACCTTCCGCACCGCTACGGCCGCGACACCGGCGAGATCGTCGAGGCCGCGGCCCGGGGCGAACTCCAGGCGCTGCTCGTGGCGGGCGTGGAGGTCGCCGACCTGCCCGACCCCACGCGCGCGCGTGCGGCACTCGACGAGGCCGGGTTCGTGGTGTCGCTGGAGCTGCGGCCCAGCGAGGTCACCGAACGCGCCGACGTCGTCCTGCCGGTCGCCGCGGTCGCCGAGAAGCCCGGCACCTTCCTCAACTGGGAGGGCAGGGTGCGCTTCTTCGAGGCCGCGCTCAAGCCCGACCAGATGACCCGCCGCCTGGCCCCCGCCGACGCCCGCGTCCTGCAGATGCTGGCCGACGCCATGGACGTACACCTCGGTCTGCCCGATCTGCGCACCACGCGCGCGGAGATCGACCGGCTCGGCGCCTGGGACGGGCCGCGGGCCGGTGAGCCGCTGCAGACCGCGAGCGCGCTGCCGCGGCCGGCCGCCGGAGAGGCCGTACTGGCCGGGCACCGGCTCCTGCTCGACCAGGGGCTGTTGCAGCAGGGCGACGAGGCGCTCGCAGGCACCCGGCACGCCGCCCGCGCGCGGCTGTCGGCCGCCACGGCCGCCGAGGCGGGCGTCAAGGACGGCGACGTCCTCGCCGTGACCGGTCCCGCCGGAGTCGTCGAACTCCCGTTGCAGGTCACCGAGATGCCCGACCGGGTGGTCTGGCTTCCGCTGAACTCGGCGGGCTCCGGCGTCGCCTCCGACGCCGGGGTACTGCCCGGAACCCTCGTCCGCATCGGTCCGGCGACGCCCGCGGGCGCCGCCCCCAAGGAGGTGGAGGCATGAGCCCGTACCTCGCCGCTGAAGACCTCTCGATGTTCGGCACCGACCCATGGTGGCTGGTCGTCATCAAGGCGGTGTTCTGCTTCGCCTTCCTGATGGTGACCGTGCTGTTCTCCATCGTGTGGGAGCGCAAGGTCGTCGCCTGGATGCAGCTGCGCGTCGGCCCGAACCGGCACGGCCCCTGGGGCATGCTCCAGTCGCTCGCCGACGGCATCAAGCTGATGCTCAAGGAAGACCTCGTCGTCAAGCGCGCCGACAAGGCGGTCTACGTCCTCGCGCCGATCGTGGCGGCCATCCCGGCCTTCATGGCGATCGCGGTGATCCCCTTCGGGCCGGCCGGCAACGAGGTCTCGATCTTCGGCCACCGCACCGCCATGCAGCTGACCGACCTGCCGATCGCGATGCTGTTCATCCTGGCGGTCGCCTCGGTCGGCATCTACGGCATCGTGCTCGCCGGCTGGAGCTCCGGATCGACGTACCCGCTGCTCGGCGGACTGCGCTCCTGCGCGCAGATGATCTCCTACGAGATCGCGATGGGCGCCGCGTTCGCCTCGGTGTTCCTCTACTCCGGCTCGATGTCCACCTCGGAGATCGTCGCCCAGCAGGACGACCGCTGGTACATCGTGCTGCTGCCGGTCTCCTTCATTCTCTACATCGTCACGATGGTCGGCGAGACCAACCGCGCCCCCTTCGACATGCCCGAGTCCGAGGGCGACCTGGTGGGCGGCTTCAACACCGAGTACTCGTCGATCAAGTTCGCGATGTTCATGCTCGCCGAGTACGTGAACATGGTGACGGTCTCGGCGGTCGCCACCACGCTGTTCCTCGGCGGCTGGCGGGCCCCCTGGCCGATCAGCACCTTCTGGGAGGGCGCCAACCACGGCTGGTGGCCGCTGCTCTGGTTCGTGGTCAAGGTCCAGCTGCTGCTGTTCTTCTTCATCTGGCTGCGCGGCACCCTGCCCCGGGTCCGCTACGACCAGTTGATGAAGCTCGGCTGGAAGGTCCTCATCCCGGTCTCCCTGGTCTGGCTGATGCTGGTCGCGACCGTGCGGGCGCTCAGGAACGAGAACTACGGCTTCAGCGACATCGCCCTCTACATCGGCGGCGGCGTCCTGGTCCTGCTGCTGTTGTCCTTCCTCGTCGACATGTACCGCGACAAGGGCGGCAAGGCTGCCGACCAGCCTGCCGAGGCCGAGGCCGAGGCCGAGACCGCGGCTGGAGGCGGGGCCGCCTTCGACCCGATGGCCGGCGGATTCCCCGTCCCGCCGATGCCCGGACAGCAGGTGCCGCCGGTGCCCAGGCGCCGTCCCCGCCGGGAGCGGGAGCTGATTGTCAGTGGTGGGCCCGATACTCACAGTGACGGACCTGCGGGCGGACCTACGGATGGAAAGGAGGCGTCCGATGGCTGAGGAACGCGAAGAACACAGGGACAACACGGAACACGTGGACCACAAGGGCACCGACCCCGGTTTCATGAACCCCGTGGCCGGCTTCGGCGTGACCTTCAAGGCCATGTTCAAGAAGCGGCTGACCGAGCAGTACCCGGAGCAGCAGAAGACCACCGCTCCACGCTTCCACGGACGGCACCAGCTCAACCGCCATCCGGACGGCCTGGAGAAGTGCGTCGGCTGCGAGCTGTGCGCCTGGGCCTGTCCCGCGGACGCCATCTACGTGGAGGGCGCGGACAACACCGACGAGGAGCGCTACTCGCCGGGCGAGCGGTACGGTCGCGTCTACCAGATCAACTACGCCCGCTGCATCCTGTGCGGACTGTGCATCGAGGCGTGCCCCACGCGCGCGTTGACGATGACCAACGAGTTCGAGCTGGCCGACTCCAGCCGGGCCAACCTCATCTTCACCAAGGACCAGCTGCTCGCCGGTCTCGAAGAGGGCATGGTCGACTCGCCCCACGCGATCTACCCGGGCACCGACGAGCAGGACTACTACCGGGGCCTGGTCACCGAGGCCGCGCCCGGCACGGTCCAGCAGGTCGCCCACTCCAAGGGGGAGGTCGTCCAGGAGGGCGACTCCACCTTCGGCGCGACCGAGCCGGCGTCGGAGGAGGTGATCCGCCGATGAGCGCGCAGCTCGCGGCGGTGGCGACTCTCTCCGCCGGCACCTCCACCGGAGAGGCCGTCCAGTTCTGGATCCTCGGCACGGTCGCGGTGATCGGCGCCCTGTGCACCGTCTTCATGAAGAAGGCCGTGCACAGCGCGCTGTGCCTCGCCGGGACGATGATCGTCCTGGCGGTGTTCTACCTCGCCAACGGCGCCTATTTCCTCGGCATCGTGCAGATCGTCGTCTACACCGGCGCCATCATGATGCTGTTCCTGTTCGTGGTGATGCTCGTCGGTGTCACCGCGGCGGACTCCCTGAAGGAGACCATCAAGGGCCAGCGCTGGCTGGCCCTGCTGTCCGGGCTCGGCTTCGGCATCCTGCTGATCGCAGGCATCGGCAACGCCTCCGTCTCGGAGTTCACCGGCCTCGCCCAGGCCAACGCGAACGGCAACGTGGAGGGCATCGCGTCCCTCATCTTCACCAAGTACGTCTTCGCCTTCGAGATCACCGGCGCGCTGCTCATCACGGCCGCCGTCGGTGCCATGGTGCTCACCCACCGCGAGCGCACCGAGCGCGCCAGGACCCAGCGCGAGCTGTCCGAGCAGCGCATCCGCGACGGCAAGCACCTGCCGCCGCTGCCGGCGCCGGGCGTGTACGCCCGGCACAACGCGGTCGACATCGCGGGGCTGCTGCCCGACGGCACCCCCTCCGAGCTGACCGTCAGCAAGACGCTGCGCGAGCGGGGCCAGATCCGCGACGTGTCGATGGAGGCGCTGGGCGACCTGAAGGCGCTGGAGCAGCGGGCCGAGGACCGGCTGGAACGCAAGGCGGTCGGCCCCGACAACTCCAAGCAGTCCGAGGAGGCGTCGAAGTGAACCCCGTCAACTACCTGTATCTCGCAGCCCTGCTGTTCACGATCGGTGCCACCGGCGTGCTGATCCGGCGCAACGCGATCGTGGTCTTCATGTGCATCGAGCTGATGCTCAACGCCTGCAACCTCGCGTTCGTCGCCTTCTCCCGCATGCACGGCAACCTCGACGGCCAGATCATCGCCTTCTTCACGATGGTCGTCGCCGCCGCGGAGGTCGTGGTCGGGCTCGCGATCATCGTGTCCCTGTTCCGTTCCCGCCACTCGGCCTCGGTCGACGACGCCAGCCTGATGAAGCTGTGAGGGGCTGCTGAAACGTGGAGAACCTGATTGCGCTGCTGGTGGCGGCGCCCCTGCTAGGAGCGGTCGTCCTGCTGTGCGGCGGACGACGGCTGGACCGCGTCGGCCACTGGATCGGCACGCTGCTGGCCGCCGTGTCCTTCGTGCTCGGCGTCGTCCTCTTCGCCGACCTGCTCGGCAGCGGCGCCGAGGACCGCACCCTGACGCAGCACCTGTTCAGCTGGATCCCGGTGGAGGGATTCCAGGCCGACGTCGCCTTCCGGCTCGACCAGCTGTCGATGACGTTCGTCCTGCTGATCACCGGCGTCGGCTCGCTCATCCACCTGTACTCGGTCGCGTACATGGAGCACGACGAGCGCCGCCGCCGCTTCTTCGGCTACCTGAACCTGTTCCTCGCGGCGATGCTGATCCTCGTCCTCGCCGACAACTACCTGCTGCTGTACGTCGGCTGGGAGGGCGTCGGCCTCGCCTCCTACCTGCTGATCGGCTTCTGGCAGCACAAGCCCAGCGCCGCCACCGCCGCGAAGAAGGCCTTCCTGGTCAACCGCGTCGGCGACATGGGCCTGTCCATCGGCATCATGCTGATGTTCCTGTGGTTCGGCACCTTCGCCTTCGGGCCGGTGCTCGGCGGCCACGGGGAGGCCGGGCTCGCGGCCGGTGCGGACGAGGGCAAGCTCACCGCGATCGCCCTGATGCTGCTGCTCGCCGCCTGCGGCAAGTCCGCCCAGGTGCCGTTGCAGTCCTGGCTCGGTGACGCGATGGAGGGCCCGACCCCGGTCTCGGCCCTCATCCACGCCGCGACCATGGTGACGGCGGGCGTGTACCTGATCGTCCGCTCCGGCGCGATCTTCAACGGCGCGCCCGACGCGCAACTGGTGGTCACCATCGTGGGCGCGGTCACGCTGCTCTTCGGTGCGATCGTCGGTTGTGCCAAGGACGACATCAAGAAGGCCCTGGCCGGTTCGACCATGTCGCAGATCGGCTACATGGTGCTCGCCGCGGGCCTCGGACCCATCGGTTACGTCTTCGCGATCATGCACCTGGTGACGCACGGCTTCTTCAAGGCCGGGCTGTTCCTCGGTGCCGGTTCCGTCATGCACGGCATGAACGACGAGGTCGACATGCGCCGCTACGGCGGACTGCGCAAGTACATGCCGGTCACCTTCGTCACCTTCGGCCTCGGCTACCTCGCCATCATCGGCTTCCCGGGCCTGTCCGGCTTCTTCTCCAAGGACAAGATCATCGAGGCGGCGTTCGCCAAGGGCGGCACCGAGGGCTGGATCCTCGGCGCCTGCGCCCTGCTGGGCGCGGCCATCACCGCGTACTACATGACGCGCGTGATGCTGATGACGTTCTTCGGCGAGGAGCGCTGGCGCAACGCCCCGACGCCGTCGCCCGCGAAGCCGGACGTGGAGCCCGCCGCCGAGACGCGCGGCGAGTACGAGCCGCCGCACCCGCACGAGTCGCCGGGTCTCATGACGATCCCGATGATCGTGCTGGCCGTCGGATCGGTCGGAGCCGGTGCCTTCTTCAGCATCGGCGACCGCTTCATGCACTGGCTGGAGCCCATCACCGGGCACAGCCACGGCGACTCCCCGATCAGCGCCGGGGCGGTCACCGGGGCGACGGTGGCCTGCATGGTCATCGGCGTCGCCGTCGCCTGGGCGCAGTACGGGCGCCGTCCGGTCCCGGCCGTCGCCCCGCGCGGGTCGCTGCTCACCCGGGCCGCCCGCCGCGACCTGCTTCAGGACGACTTCAACCACGTCGTCCTGGTCCGTGGCGGCGAGCACCTGACGCGCTCCCTGGTCTACGTCGACCACACGATGGTCGACGGAGTCGTCAACGGGACGGCGGCCTCGGTCGGCGGCCTGTCCGGGCGGATGCGCAAGCTGCAGAACGGCTTCGCGCGCTCGTACGCGGTCTCGATGTTCGGCGGTGCGGCACTCCTCGTCGCCGCGACCCTGCTGATGAGGGCGGTCTGATACCGATGTCCTTTCCCCTGCTGACAGTCACGGCGGCCCTCCCGGCCGTCGGGGCGATCGCCACGGCAGCCGTGCCGGCCGCGCAACGCACCGCGGCCAAATGGCTGGCGCTGCTGGTCTCGCTGGCCACGCTCGGGCTGGCGATCGCGGTCCTGGTCCGCTTCGATCCCGACGGCGACCGCTACCAGCTCACCGAGTCCCATTCCTGGATCGCGGACTTCGGCGTCCGGTACGAACTGGGCGTGGACGGCATCGCGGTGGCGCTGATCGCGCTGACCGCCCTGCTGATCCCGTTCATCATCCTCGCGGGCTGGCACGACGCCGACCCGCTGGAGACCGGCAGCAGCCGGTGGCGGCCGACACAGGGCTTCTTCGCCCTGATCCTGGCCGTCGAGGCGATGGTGATCATCTCTTTCGAGGCCACCGACGTCTTCCTCTTCTACATCTTCTTCGAAGCCATGCTGATCCCGCTGTACTTCCTGATCGGCGGCTTCGGGGACCGGGCGCACGAGCACGGCGAGAAGACGGCGGCGACCCAGCGGTCGTACGCCGCGGTGAAGTTCCTCCTCTACAACCTGGCCGGCGGTCTGATCATGCTGGCCGCGGTGATCGGGCTGTACGTGGTCGCCGGGAACTTCTCGCTCACGGAGATCGCCGAGGCCCGGGCCAACGGCTCGCTGGGCATGGCGACCAACACCGAGCGCTGGCTGTTCCTCGGCTTCTTCTTCGCCTTCGCGGTGAAGGCGCCGCTGTTCCCGCTGCACACCTGGCTGCCCAACGCCATGGGGGAGTCGACCGCGCCGGTCGCCGTGCTCATCACGGCGGTCGTCGACAAGGTCGGTACCTTCGCGATGCTCCGCTTCTGCCTCCAGCTCTTCCCGGAGGCCAGCAAGTGGGCGACGCCGGTCATCCTGGTCCTGGCGGTCATCAGCATCATCTACGGTGCGCTGCTCGCGGTCGGCCAGCGCGACATCAAGCGGCTGATCGCCTACGCGTCGATCTCGCACTTCGGTTTCATCATCATGGGCATCTTCGCGATGACCAGCCAGGGCCAGTCCGGCGCCACGCTGTACATGGTCAACCACGGCATCTCGACCGCCGTGCTGATGCTGATTGCCGGATTCCTGATCTCGCGGCGCGGCTCGCGGCTCATCGCCGACTTCGGCGGTGTGCAGAAGGTCGCCCCGATCCTGGCCGGCACCTTCCTGATCGGTGGCCTCGCGACCCTCTCCCTGCCGGGCCTCGCGCCCTTCGTCAGTGAGTTCCTGGTCCTGGTCGGCACGTTCACCCGTTATCCGGTGATCGGCATCATCGCCACCCTCGGCATCGTCCTCGCCGCGCTCTACACCCTCGTCCTCTACCAGCGGACGATGACGGGCCCGGTGAAGGCCGAGGTGAACGGGATGCCCGACCTGCGGGTGCGCGAGCTGGTGGTGGTGGCACCGCTGGTGGCGCTGCTGATCTTCCTGGGCGTCTTTCCGAAGCCCGTGACGGACATCGTCAACCCGGCGGTGGAGCAGACCATGTCCGACGTACACAAGACGGACCCCCAGCCTGAGGTGGAGGCGGCCAAGTGAGCGCATCAGCCGTCCACAGCCTGTGGACAACGGCGGCGACGGCGGCCGACCCGATCGCCAAGATCGACGCACCGAAGATCGAGTACGGGCAGTTGTCGCCCGTCCTCATCGTCCTCGGCGCGGCGATCATCGGAATCCTGGTCGAGGCCTTCGTGCCGCGCAGGTCCCGCTACTACGCGCAGATGTTCGTGTCCGCCGTCGCCCTGATCGCGGCGTTCGCGGCGATCGTCGCGCTCGCGGCGGGCGGGTACGGCACGACCAAGGCCGGAATCGCGGCGATGGGCGCCGTCGCCGTCGACGGACCGGCCCTGTTCCTGCAGGGCACCATCCTGCTGACCAGTCTGGTCGGCCTGTTCACCTTCGCCGAGCGGCGCCTCGACCCGGAGGTGCACGGCAACCGCGTCGACTCCTTCGCCGCGCAGGCCGCCGCGGTGCCCGGCAGCGAGAGCGAGCAGAAGGCGGTCAAGGCCGGCTTCACCACGACGGAGGTCTTCCCGCTCCTCCTCTTCGCCGTCGCCGGCATGCTGGTCTTCCCGGCGGCCAACGACCTGCTGACGCTCTTCGTGGCACTGGAGGTCTTCTCCCTCCCGCTGTACCTGCTGTGCGCGCTGGCCCGCCGCAAGCGGCTCATGTCGCAGGAGGCGGCGGTCAAGTACTTCCTGCTCGGCGCCTTCGCCTCGGCGTTCACCCTGTTCGGCATCGCGCTGCTCTACGGCTACGCGGGCTCGATGTCGTACGGCACGATCGCCCAGGTCGTCGACGGCACCGTCCAGAACGTCACCCCGGCGCTCGCCGACACCATGGGCAACGACGCGCTGCTGCTCGTCGGCTCCGCGCTGGTCGTCATGGGCCTGCTGTTCAAGGTGGGCGCCGTGCCGTTCCACATGTGGACGCCGGACGTGTACCAGGGCGCGCCGACGCCCGTGACCGGCTTCATGGCGGCGGCGACCAAGGTGGCCGCCTTCGGCGCCCTGCTCCGCATCCTGTACGTCGTCCTGCCCGGCCTGCGCTGGGACTGGCGGCCGGTGATGTGGGGCGTGGCGATCGTCACGATGCTGGCCGGCGCGATCGTCGCGATCACGCAGACCGACATCAAGCGGCTGCTGGCGTACTCGTCGATCGCGCACGCGGGCTTCATCCTCGCCGGTGTCATCGCGACCACGCCGGAGGGCATCTCGTCCGTCCTCTTCTACCTGGCCGCGTACTCCTTCGTCACGATCGGCGCCTTCGCGGTCGTCACGCTGGTCCGCGACGCGGGCGGTGAGGCGACGCACCTGTCGAAGTGGGCCGGGCTCGGCCGCAGGTCGCCGCTGGTGGCGGCGGTCTTCGCGGTGTTCCTGCTGGCCTTCGCCGGTATCCCGCTGACCTCCGGGTTCTCGGGGAAGTTCGCCGTGTTCAAGGCGGCGGCGGAGGGCGGTGCGGCCCCGCTGGTCGTGGTCGGTGTGATCTCGTCGGCGATCGCGGCGTTCTTCTACATCCGCGTGATCGTGCTGATGTTCTTCAGCGAGCCGCGCCCGGAGGGCCCGACCGTCGCGGTGCCGTCACCGCTGACGATGACGGCGATCGGCGTGGGCGTGGCGGTCACGGTGGTGCTCGGCGTGGCGCCGCAGTACTTCCTGGACCTCGCCGGTCAGGCGGGGGTGTTCGTGCGCTGACGCCGCGCTTGCGTCACTTGCGGCTGTGGTCCGGCCCTTCTTTGAGGAGGTGCCGGACCACAGCCGTCTGTGCTGGTGCTACTCGCCGCCGCGACGCGCTTTGACGGCGGTCAGATCCAGGTCCATCGGGAAGGGCGCGCTCACCTTCATGCGTTCGCGGAAGATGCCGACGCTGGTGTAGGCGCCGGTGGTCGGCTCCAGCTCGAAGGCGTGGACGACGGCGAGCCCCTTCTCGTTCTCCACCCGCCAGTAGTGGGCGATGCCCGCCCGGGCGTACTTCAGGGGCTTGGTCTCGCGGTCGCGGGAGACCGATTCGGGGGAGACGACCTCGACGGCCAGGATGACGGCCTCGGCGGGGAAGCGCGTCTGCCCAGGATCCTGGACTACGTCTTCCCGCACGACGATCACGTCCGGCTCGGGTCGGTTCTGCCGGTCGATGTCGATGGTGAACTCGCGGATGACGTCGAACTCCGCCGGGGCGAGAGAGTCGAGCTGCCGCTCGAAGAAGCTCACAGCACGTGAGTGGAAGATGGTCTGCGGACTCACGAAGACGAGGCTCCCGTCGATCAGCTCCGTGTGCGGAGGCAGGTTCGGAAGCCGGTCCAGGTCGTCCGCGGTCCAGCCGCCCTCCGGCGGGGTCGGCCAGTCGGGCGCGGACGCCTTCGGTTCGACGCTCATCAGTGCTCCCATGGGACGGAGTCTCGCGGGTGCAATCAGACTATCCGCCGGAAACGGGCGGGTCTCCCGCGAACGTGTGAACGATCGTCGTGTCCTTGACGAGGGTCGCGTCGGGCAGCCTGTGGATAACTTCGGGGCTGTCGGTGCGGACCCCTATCGTTGAGGCAGTGGTCGGGGCAGGACGGACCAGACAGACCGGACGGGCGAGGCAGTACGTACGGGCGAGGCAGTACGTACGGGGGACCAGACGATGGGCGGGACGGGCGTGATCGGCGAGATGACAGAGACGGCGCAGGTGAGGGACGGGGACAGCGAGGCGCTGGCCACCCTGCACCGGGTCTTCGGGTACGACGCCTTCCGCGGCGAGCAGGAGGCGGTCGTCGAGCACGTGATCGCCGGCGGGGACGCCGTGGTGCTCATGCCGACCGGCGGCGGGAAGTCGCTCTGCTACCAGATCCCGTCCCTGGTCAGGCCCGGCACGGGCATCGTGGTCTCGCCGCTGATCGCGCTCATGCAGGACCAGGTCGACGCGCTGCGGGCGCTCGGCGTGCGGGCCGGGTTCATGAACTCCACGCAGGACTTCGACGAGCGGCGCGTGACCGAGGCCGAGTTCCTGGCCGGCGAGCTGGACCTGCTGTACCTGGCGCCCGAGCGGCTGCGCCTGGACAGCTCCCTCGACCTGCTCTCCCGCGGCAAGATCTCCCTCTTCGCCATCGACGAGGCGCACTGCGTCTCCCAGTGGGGCCACGACTTCCGGCCCGACTACCTCGCCCTGTCGCTGCTGGGCGAGCGCTGGCCGGACGTGCCCCGGCTCGCGCTCACCGCGACGGCCACCGACGCCACCCACCGCGAGATCACCGAGCGGCTGCACATGCCGTCGGCGCGGCACTTCGTGGCCAGCTTCGACCGGCCCAACATCCAGTACCGGGTCGTGCCGAAGTCCGACCCCAAGAAGCAGCTCCTGGGCTTCCTGCGCGAGGAGCACCCCGGCGACGCGGGCATCGTCTACTGCCTCTCGCGCAACTCCGTCGAGAAGACCGCCGAGTTCCTGTCGCGCAACGGCGTCGAGGCGGTGCCGTACCACGCGGGACTGGACGCGGGCACCCGCGCGGCGCACCAGTCGCGGTTCCTGCGCGAGGAGGGCCTGGTGGTCGTTGCCACGATCGCCTTCGGCATGGGCATCGACAAGCCGGACGTGCGGTTCGTCGCCCACCTGGACCTGCCGAAGTCGGTCGAGGGCTACTACCAGGAGACCGGCCGCGCGGGGCGGGACGGTCTGCCCTCCACGGCCTGGATGGCATACGGCCTCAACGACGTCATACAGCAGCGCAAGCTGATCCAGTCGGGCGAGGGCGACGAGGCGTTCCGCCGCCGGGCCCAGTCCCACCTGGACGCCATGCTCGCCCTGTGCGAGACCGCCCGGTGCCGCCGTGGCCAGCTCCTCGCCTACTTCGGGCAGGACCCGGACCGGGCCGGCTGCGGCAACTGCGACACCTGCCTGACCCCGCCCGAGACCTGGGACGGCACGGTGGCGGCGCAGAAGGTGCTGTCGACGGTGGTGCGGCTGAAGCGCGAGCGGGGGCAGAAGTTCGGCGCCGGGCAGATCATCGACATCCTGCTGGGCAAGCGCACCGCCAAGGTGATCCAGTTCGATCACGATCAGCTCTCCGTGTTCGGCATCGGCGAGGAGCTGACGGAGGGCGAGTGGCGGGGCGTCGCCCGGCAGTTGCTGGCCCAGGGCCTGCTCGCGGTCGAGGGGGAGTACGGCACGCTGGTGCTGACCGAGACCAGCGGTGAGGTCCTGCGGCGGGAGCGTGAGGTGCCGCTGCGCAAGGAGCCCAAGAAGCCCGCCGCGGCCAAGTCGGCGGGCGGCGGACGCGGCGAGCGCAAGGCGAAGACGGCCGCCGCCGAGCTGCCCCAGGAGCTGGCCCCCGCCTTCGAGGCACTGCGCGCCTGGCGCGCGGAACAGGCCCGCGAGCAGGGCGTCCCGGCGTACGTCATCTTCCACGACGCCACCCTGAGGGAGATCGTCACCGTGTGGCCCACCTCGGTCGGGCAGCTCGGGGGCATCACCGGGGTCGGCGAGAAGAAGCTGGCGACGTACGGGGAGGGTGTGGTCGAGGTGCTGGCGGGGCTGGAGGGACCGGCCGCCGAAGCCCCGGAGCCCGGGCCGGCCCCCTCGGCAGCCCCGGGCACCGGTGCCGCCTCCCACTCCGGCGCGGGCGACTGGCCGGACCACGAGCCGGAACCCGAGCCCGACGACTGGATATAGGAACGCGCCGGGGGGAATCCTCCGCGTCCGTCGACGGCGTCACAGCGCCCGGGCCGCGTACGCCCTGACGTCGGCGTCCGTGTCGCCCGTGACCGTCGCGAGTGCCGTCCGGGCGTCCTCGGTGGCGGCCGTGTGCCGGGTCAGGGCGAGGACGGCCGCCTTGCGGACGTCGGCGTTCCGGTCGGCGAGGGCCTTGGCGAGGACGGGGATCGCGCGGTCGGAACCGGCCGCGGACAGCGCGGTGGCCGCGCCTGCCCGTACCTGCCAGGCGGGGTCGGACAGCGCGGTGACCGCACGGGCCGCCAGGGGGGCGGGGCAGCCCGTGTCCGCCAGGGCGGCCAGGGCGGCGCCGCGGACGAGGACGTCGGGGTCCTCGGTGAGGCGGTCGAGGGGGCTGCCGGTGCGAGGCACCGCCCGCAGCGTCCCCAGCGCCTTGGCGACGGCGACCCGCACCTCGCGGGACGGATCCTCGGCGGCCGGGGAGAGCGACTCCGCGGCGTCCAGCGAGACCAGCCCGCGCACCGCCTCGATGCGCACCGGGGCGTCGGGGTCGCTCAGCGCGGCGGCGAACGTGTCGGCGTGACCCAGCCGCAGGTTGCGCAGCAGGTCGAGCGCGGTGGCGCGGACGACGGGGTCGGTCCGGGCCAGGGCTTCGGCGAGGGACTCGCCCAGGGCGGGCTCGGGCGTCAGTGTCTCGGCCAGTTCACGCAGGGAGGCGGCCGCGGCGGCGCGTACCTCGCCGTCGGGATCGGACAGGGCGGCGGCGAGCGCCGGGCCGGTACCCGCCGGGACGGTCTCGGTGAGCACGGTGACCGCCGTGCGCCGGACGCCCGGTGCGGGATCGGACAGGTACGGGCGGAGGGCGGAGAGGTCGGGCTCGTTCTCGGCCAGGGCGAGCAGTTCCAGCAGCCTGGGGGATCCGGCTGTCCCGGGCTCGGCGGCCGTGGCGGCCGTGGCGGCCGCGGTGACCGTGGTGGCCGTGGGGCGGGCGCCGGTGGCGAGGGGCGCGGCATCGCGGTCCCCGGCCGTCGCCACCGGCTCCGGGTGCACCTCGCCGAGGTGTCGGGAGGGGCCGCCGACCGGCGTGAAGTCGTCGATGGGAACCAGATACGGAGCCACGGGACGTGCCGTGAACTCCATCGCACCGGAGGGGGACTTGTGCAGATCGAGGTGGTGGAACCAGGACGCGTCGTCGCGCTCGGGGAGGTCGACGCGCTCGTGGTACAGACCCCAGCGGGACTCCGTGCGGGCCAGGGAGGACCGGGCAGCCATCTCCGCGCAGTCGCGGATGAAGGTGACCTCGGCGCAGCGCATCAGCTCGTGCGGGGTGCGGGCGCCCATCGCCGAGATGTCCGTGCGCATCCGCTCGAAGGACTCCAGGGCAAGCGACAGCCTGGCACCGGACTTCGGCGGCGCCACGTAGTCGTTGACGAAGCGCCTCAGCTTGTACTCGACCTGGGGCTGCGGCGGGCCGTCGGGGTTGCGCAGCGGGCGGTAGATCAGCTCGTGCGCCTCGCGCAGTTGTTCCGACGGAAGGTCACCCGCGTAGGCCGAGTACCGGGCGGCGTCCGCGCCCGCCAGGTCGCCGAAGACGAACGCGCCGATCATGTAGTTGTGCGGCACGCAGGCCAGGTCACCGGCCGCGTAGAGGCGGGGGACGGTGGTGCGGGCGTGGTCGTCGACGCGGACGCCCGAGGCGGAGTGGCCGCCGCACAGCCCGATCTCGGAGATGTGCATCTCGACGTCGTGGGTGCGGTAGTCGTGCCCGCGGCCCGCGTGGAAGGTGCCGCGGGTCGGCCGCTCGGTGGAGTGCAGGATGGACTCCAGGGCGGAGACCGACTCCTCCGGGAGATGACTGAGCTTCAGGTAGACCGGCCCCCGGTCGCTGGCGACCTCCGCCGCGAACTCGGCCATCATCTGGCCCGACCAGTAGTCGGAGTCGACGAAGCGTTCGCCGTGCCGGTTGACCTGGTAGCCGCCGAAGGGGTTGGCGACGTAGGCGCACGCCGGGCCGTTGTAGTCCTTGATCAGCGGGTTGATCTGGAAGCACTCGATGCCGGTCAGTTCGGCACCGGCGTGGTAGGCCATGGAGTAGCCGTCACCGGCGTTGGTGGGGTTCTCGTAGGTGCCGTAGAGGTAGCCGGAGGCGGGCAGACCGAGCCGGCCGGCGGCACCGGTCGCGAGGATCACGGCACCGGCGCGGACGGTCACGAAGCGCCCCGTGCGGGTGTTGAAACCCGCCGCGCCCACCGCCCGTCCCTCCGTCGTCAGGACCCGCACCGGCATCACACGGTTCTCGATGCGGATGCGCTCGCGCATCTCGCGCCGCCGCAGCTGCCGGTACAGGACCTTCTTGACGTCCTTGCCCTCCGGCATCGGCAGTACGTAGGAGCCGGACCGGTGCACCTGGCGGACGGCGTAGTCGCCGTGCTCGTCCTTCTCGAACTTCACCCCGTACGACTCCAGCCGCTGGACCATGGCGAAGCCGCGGGTGGCGGTCTGGCGGACGGTGGACTGGTCGACGATGCCGTCGTTGGCGCGGGTGATCTCGGCGACGTAGTCGTCGGGTTCGGCGCGGCCGGGGACGACGGCGTTGTTGACGCCGTCCATGCCCATGGCGAGGGCGCCGGAGTGGCGGACGTGGGCCTTCTCCAGCAGCAGTACGTTCGCACCGTGCTCGGCGGCGGTCAGCGCGGCCATGGTGCCGGCGGTGCCGCCGCCGACGACGAGGACGTCGCAGGAGAGTTCTTCGGCGTCGGTGAGGGCGGGGATCTCCACCAGGTGGCCTTTCAGGTGCCGAGGGATGTCAGGACGTCGCGCCGCAGCGCCACGCGGGCCGGGTCGTCGTGCGCGATGCGGTCCCGGGGGCGGGGCACGTCGCGCACGTCGGTCAGGCGGCCGGTGCCGAGCAGGGCGACCCGGTCGCCGAGGTACAGGGCCTCGTCCACGTCGTGGGTGACGAAGACGACGGTGGCTCCGGCGCCGTGCAGCACCTCCACCAGCAGGTCCTGCATGCCGGCACGGGTCTGGGCGTCCAGGGCGCCGAAGGGCTCGTCCATCAGGACGGCACGGGGACGCCCGGCCAGCGCGCGGGCCAACTGTGCGCGCTGGCGCTGTCCGCCGGAGACGCGGTGCGGCAACTGCCGGGCCTGGGAGGCGAGTCCGACCCGTTCCAGCCAGGCCGTCGCCTGGTCCCGGCGTTCGGTGCGGGGCACGCCTTGGACGGCGAGCGGGAGTTCCACGTTGGCGCGCAGGGTGCGCCAGGGCAGGAGGGCGTCCTCCTGGAAGACCAGCGCGCGGTCCGTCCCCGGGCCGTCGATCGGGCGGCCGTCCTGTTCCGCCGTCCCGGCCAGCGGCGGCAGCAGACCGGCCAGCGTGCGCAGCAGCGTCGACTTGCCGCAGCCCGAGGGCCCGACCACGGTGAGGATCTCGCCGGGGGAGACGTCGACGTCCACACCGCGCACCGCGGCGGCGTCCGGGCGGCCGAGGGTGGCGTCGCGCAGGGTGAGCCGGGTGCCGCGGGGAGACGCCCCGGTTTCCCTCGCGGTCGCGGTCGCGGTCGCGATCGAGGTCTCGGTCTCAGTCTCAGTCTCGGACGAGGTGCTCATCACGTGCCTCCTCGGGACGGGCGCGGGTGTCCTTGCGTACGGCGGAGGTGCCGACCAGCGGGGGCGCCGCCCCGGACCGCGAGGTCTTCGGGCGGGCGGCGGGGCCCTGTGCCGTGCGGGGCAGCCAGCGGGTCAGGCGGCGGCCCAGCAGTTCCACGGCCGTGGAGGTCAGCCAGCCGAGTACGCCGATGGTGACCATGCCGACGAAGACGCCCGGGTAGTCGACGACCGTGTAGTCCTGCCAGGTGCGGTACCCCACGCCGTACTGACCGGAGATCATCTCGGCGGAGATCACACAGATCCACGAGACGCCGATGCCGACCGACAGACCGCCGAAGACACCGGGCAGCGCGCCCGGCAGGACCACCGAGCCGAGGACCCGCCACCGGCCGCCGCCCATGGTGCGGACCGCCTCCTCCCACACGGGCGTCAGCGCGCGTACCGCGTGCCGGGTGGAGACCAGCACGGGAAAGAAGGCGGCGGTGCAGGTGATGAAGACGATGCCCTGCTCGTTGGAGGGGAACAGGAGGATCGCCACCGGGACGAGGGCGATGGCGGGAATGGGCCGGACCACCTCCAGGACCGGGCCGAGCAGGTCCTCGGCCAGCCGCGAGCGGGCCACGAGCACACCGGTGGCCACGCCCAGGACGGCGGCGAGCAGGAAGCCGGTGAGGATGCGGGTCAGGCTGTCGGTGAGGTCGGTCCAGTAGTCGGGCCCCGTCAGCCGGTCGGCGAAGGTGCGGGCCACGTCGGTGACGGTCGGGAACTGCGAGAAGCGCAGCCACAGGTCGATGTCCTGGCTGGTCAGCAGCTGCCACAGGCCCAGGGCCAGCGCGAGCGAGGCGATCCGCAGCCCGTACCGGGCGGAGCGGTTCACGACGCCCGCTCCAGTGCCTCGGCATACGGGACGACGCGCGCTCCGCCGTGCCCGGCGACGTACGCCTGCGCGGTCTCCGGTGTGACGAAGGGCAGCAGGCCGCCGCCGTCGGCCACCCACACCGCCCGGTCGGCGAACCACAGGGTGCCGGTGGTGGTGTCGGGGACGTACGCGGCGCGGACCTCCTCGCGATGTCCGGCCACGTGCCGCAGCAGCGCCGTGGGGGAGGAGAAGGCCAGGGTCTTCTGCGCGCCCTTGGGCCAGACCTCGCCGGCCGGTTTCGGGGGCGCGGAGGCGAGCCGCTCGGCGTACTGGGCCGGGCCGAGCGCCTTCTTCACGTACTGGTCGTCGACGAAGGCGTCCACGTCCACGTCGCCGGTGAGCTTCGCGTCCTTGAGGATCGAGACGTCCTTCTTGAGGGCCGCGACGAGCTGCGGCTTGATCGCCGGGTCGAAGGTGGCGATGCCCTGGGCGCCGTTGTAGAGGTAGACGGTCTCCGCGGGCAGACCGGTGGCCTTCGCGACCTTCTCGGCGGCCGCCACGGGGTGCGCGGCCAGGTAGTCGGTCGCCTGAGTCTGAGCCTTCAGGAAGGCTTCCAGCACGGCGGGGCGCTTCTTCGCGAAGTCCTCGGCGGCGGTGACGCCGTGGAACGTGGGCAGGTTCAGCCGTGCCCCGTCGTACAGCGCTTTCGCCTTGCCCTGCTGGGCGAGCAGGCCGGGCCAGGCGACGAACTGCGACAGGGCGTCCGCGCTCCCCGAGTCCAGGGCCGAGGCGCCCACCGCGGGCTGCTGGTTGAGCTTCTCGATGTCCTCGGCGGGGTCGAGGCCGGCGCGTTGGAGGGCGCGGACGAGGGTGCCGTCGGCGGCCGAGCCGACGCTCGTCGAGACCTTCTTGCCCTTGAGGTCCTTCAGGGAGGTGAGGGAGGAACCGGGTGCGATGACGATGGTGTTCAGGCCGCCGCGGAGGTTGTAGCCGGTGACGGAGACCAGTCGGGTCGGCTTGCCGAGCTGCTTGCCGCGGGCCGCGTTGATGAGCAGGGGGAAGTCGCCCATCGAGCCGATGTCGATCTTCCCGGCGGTCATCTGGGCGGTGATGGGCGCGCCGGTCGCGTAGTCCTGCCAGTCGACCTTGTAGGTGACGCCGTCGCCGAGGGAGTTGAGCTGCTTCTCGAAGTGGCCGAGGGAGCGCAGCAGGGTGCCGGCGGTGACCGTGTTGATCGTCCTGGACTGGTAGCCGACGGTCACGGTGACCGTGGAGCCGTCCCCGTCGGCGGAGGCGTCACCGCCGCAGGCGGTGACGGAGAGGAGCAGGGCCACGGAGGCAGCGGTGGCGGGCAGGGCGGGCAAGGCGGGCAGGGGGAGCGTGGTGCGTTTCGGTTTCATGGGGAGTCGGCCTCTCACCGGAGCAGGTAGGGCATGTTGACCGTGACCGCCCCGGTGGGGCAGCGGGCGGCGCACGGGCCGCAGTACCAGCACTCGTCGACGTGCATGTACGCCTTGCCGTTGCGCTCGTCGATGGCGAGGGAGTCCAGCGGGCACATGTCCACGCAGAGCGTGCAGCCTTCGATGCACTTCGACTCGTCGATGGTCACGGGCACGTCGGCCCGCTGGGGCGCCAAAGGCATGGCTGTCTCCAGGGAGGGTGCGCGAAAGGGTGGTGAGGGGGACTACAGGGACCGGTGCAGCAGGCCGCTCATCGCGATGCGGTCACCGCGGAAGCGGACGAACTCCAGGTCGACGGGGCGGCCGTCGGCGAGATGGGTGAGCCGTTCCAGCATGAGGACCGCCGTGCCGCGCGGGGCCTCCAGTACGGCGGCGGAGTGCGCGTCGGCGGTGACGGCCTCCAGGGTGATCTCGGCGTGGCCGAGTGGCCGGCCGGTGACGGATTCCAGGAGCCGGAAGACGTCGGTGTTCTCCAGGTCGGCGCCGAGCAGGTCGGTGCCGATGTCGAGGGGGAGGTAGGTGAGGTCCAGGGAGAGGGGGACGCCGTTCAGGCGGCGCAGGCGCTCGATGTAGAGGACGTCGGCGCCGGGTGGGACGCGGAGGCGCTCGGCGACCGGGGCGGGGGCCGGGACGGGGACCGTGGTGCGGACCTCGTTGGTGACGCGGCCGTGTTCGTGCAGGGTCTCCGCGAGGCCCATCAGACGGTCCAGCCCGTGGGCGTACTTGCGGCCCACGACCACCGTGCCGATGCCGGGCTGCCGGGCCACGAGGCCTTCGGCGCGCAGCAGGTCGAGCGCCTGGCGGACAGTGTTGCGGGTGGTGTCGTAGTCGGCGGCGAGGGTGTCCTCGTGGGGGAGGGTGCCGTCGGGGAAGGCGTCGTCGAGGAGCTGGCGGCGCAGCAGATCGGCGAGTTGACGGGCCCGGTCGGCGCGCAGCCGGCGCCGCGTGCGGTGGGCGGCGACGGTGGTCGCGCCCTGGCCGGCGTGGTCTCGGATGCGGTCGGTGGGCGGCATGGCTGGAACCATACCTATCCGGTCGGATTAGTGGTGTTGCTGGAATGTTGCGCCACCGGGGGCTCCGCCGGTCGCACGGGTGAGCTGCGGTTTCTCTTGAGGGTGGGGGAGTTCTGCCACCGGGGGTCTTCCAGCCGGGGGTCTTCCTGCGCGGGTCGCTCCCTGCCGGGGGTAGCGAGGTGCCCGTACCGGGGCGGGCGCCGTCAGGCCAGGGCCGTCAGGCCCGGGGCGAAGGTGATGAGGAGGGGGATGAGCGGGACCAGGGCTGCTGTCGCCGTGGTCAGGGCCCGGTGACGGCGGGGCAGGCGAGGGCGGGGTTCCAGGAGGCGGTCGACGCGTTCGCCGAGGAGGCGGTGACTGGAGGCGCAGGAGAGGACGCCGCGGTGTTGGTTCAGCTCGATCAGGGCCAGCGCGGTGGTCAGGTGGCCGCAGCGGCGGGAGGCGGTGTCGTCGGCCGAGAGCTCGACCAGGCGGTGGGTCTGGTCGCAGAAGTGGGCGAAGAGCGGGACGCTCGGAAAACCGGTGGCCAGGGCGGTCGACAGGTGCAGCAGCCAGTCGTGGCGGGCCCGGGCGTGGCCGCGCTCGTGGGTGAGGACGGCGTCCAGCTGATGGTCGGTGAGGCGGTGCAGGGCGCCGGTGGTGACGATCAGCTGGGGCGGGCTGCCGGGCATCCACCAGGCGTCCGGGTACTCGTCCTCCAGAACCAGCAGGGGACCGCGGGCGGCCGGGAGCCCGGCGGGCAGGTCGGGGGCGCGCTCGCGCAGGTGGGCGCGGGACCGGGCGCGCCGGCGGCGGGCCTCGACGAGTTCACGCGCGAGCATCGCGGTCGTCCAGGCGGCACCCGCCGCCAGCAGCAGGGTGAGAGCGGCCGCCCAGACCGGGCCGGCGGAGAGGTTGTACGCCGCGGTCACCGCGGGCGGCGCCGGCGCGAAGAGCTGGGCGCGGACGGTCCCGAAGACGGCGGTGGCGCCGAGGGCGAGTGCCGTCAGGCAGCACAGCAGCACCGTCGCGACCAGGCACTGCCACACCCACAGCCCGACCACGGGATCCCGCTCGGGCCACGCGGAACGGGTCAGCGCGCGGGGCACCGGCACCGCGGCGGTCACGGCGACGACGAACAGCAGGAGCAGGCAGACGGTCATGCCACTGGCTCCGGATCCTGGTCGAAGGATGGGCGGCTCTGGCTGTACAGGGGTGGTGCTGGGCCGGGCCGTGCGCGCACACCGCCCGACGCCAGTATGACGGGGCCGGGCGGTGTGAGTCAGGTGTCGGCGGACACCGTTTCCGGAACCTGGGCGTACGGACCTTGGACGTACGGACCTTGGGCGTACAGGCCCCGCATTCCGTCGGACGCAGCGTCGGGCGTACCGTCAGGCGCCCTGCCCGACGCCCTGCCCGACCCCCCGGCCGACCACTCGCCCGGTCACCTCTCCCAGTCCCACCCGGACACCGTCCGGTCCCGGGGCCCAGGCCGACAGGGTCACCACGTCGCCGTCCTCCAGGAACGTCCGCTTGCCGTCGGGGAGTTCCAGCGGGTCGCGGCCGTTCCAGGTCAGTTCGAGCAGCGACCCCCGCTCCCGCTCGGTGGGCCCGCTCACCGTGCCCGAGCCGTAGAGGTCGCCGGTGCGCAGCGAGGCTCCGTTGACCGTCATGTGGGCCAACTGCTGGGCGGCCGTCCAGTACATGGTGGAGAACGGCGGCTCGGAGACGACGTGGCCGTTGACGGCGACGGAGATCCGCAGGTCGTAGCCGCCGGGGTCGTCCTGGTCGGTGTCCGTGTCGTCCAGATAGGGCAGCAGCTCGTGCGTGCGCTCGGGCGGCGCCACCCGGGCCTCCTCCAGCGCGTCCAGCGGCGTGATCCACGCCGACACCGATGTGGTGAAGGACTTGCCGAGGAACGGACCGAGGGGGACGTACTCCCAGGCCTGGACGTCCCGCGCGGACCAGTCGTTGAGCAGGCAGAGCCCGAAGACGTGCTCGCGGAAGTCGCCGAGCGCGACCGGACTGCCCAGTTCGGACGGCACACCGACCACGAAGCCGACCTCCGCCTCGATGTCGAGCCGGACGGACGGGCCGAAGACGGGTGCGGCGTCGGCCGGGGCCTTGCGCTGCCCCGACGGGCGTACGACGTCCGTGCCCGAGACGACGACCGTGCCGGAGCGGCCGTGGTAGCCGATCGGGAGGTGCTTCCAGTTCGGGGTGAGGGAGTCGGCGGCGTCGGGGCGGAAGATCTGGCCGACGTTGCGGGCGTGGTTCTCGGAGGCGTAGAAGTCGACGTAGTCGGCGACCTCGAAGGGCAGGTGCAGGGTCACCGACGACAGCGGGTGGAAGAACGGCTCCAGGGCCTCGCGGTGGGAGGGGACCGTCACCCACGCCGTCAGCGCGCGCCGCACGTCCGACCACGCCGTGCGCCCGGCCGCCAGCAGCGGGTTGAGGGTGGGCTGCGCGAGGAGGGCCGCGTACGGCGAGCCGAGCGCGTGGGCCGCCGCACCCGCGTCGAGGACGTGGTCGCCCAGCCGGACGCCGACCGTCCGGTCCGTGCGGTCGAGCGAGCCGGGGATCGAGAACACGCCGTACGGAAGGTTGTGCGGGCCGAAGGGGTCGCCCTCGGGGACATCGAAGGGGGGCATCGGGTGCTGCCTCGCTTTCGTGCTCGCCATGTGCGCCGTGCGCGCCGTGTGCGCCACGCGATCGGTGTGCGTCGCGTGACACGTGGTCGGGCCACACGTTACGGGTGACGTGCCGCTGTTGGGCAGTGCGACCGAAGGCGGCGGGGCCCGGGACGCGATCTTGGCGCCTGCGGATGGTCGGCGTGCCATGTCGCTGCCAACCGGGACACAGGCCCTGAACCGGCTTTAGCCGATGATGTGTCAGGATTCGGACATCATCGGGCCTCTTCGTGCAACCCCGTGCGGGTTCGAGCGCACTCGCTACGCCCTCGTTCGGAAGCGGTCACGGGTGAGTCGGACGGGTGCGGTGTCCGTATTCTCTGATCATGGACCGCACCGCATATTCACTCGTCGCCACCGACCTGGACGGCACGCTGCTCCGAGGCGACGACACCGTCTCCGACCGGTCGCTGGCCGCGCTGGCGCGGGTCGCCGGGGCCGGTGCGCGGCACCTGGTGGTGACGGGGCGCCCGGCACCCCGGGTGCGCTCCCTGCTCGACCGGCTCGGCTGCACGGGGCTTGCGGTGTGCGGACAGGGCGCGCAGGTGTACGACGCCGGCGCGCACCGGATGCTGTGGTCGGTCACCCTGGACCGGGAGCTGGCCGAGACCGCGCTCGGCAAGATCGAGGCCGAGGTGGGCCAGGTGCACGCCGCCGTGGACCAGGACGGCGTCGACGGGCTGACCCTCATCGAGCCGGGCTACCTGATGCCCCACCCGACGCTGCCCGCGGTGCGCGTCGAGCGGCGTGCGCAGCTGTGGTCCACGCCGATCAGCAAGGTGCTGCTGCGCCACCCCGAGCTGACCGACGACGAACTGGCGGCGACGGCTCGCGCGGTGGTCGGTTCCCTCGCGACGGTCACCATGTCGGGGCCCGGCACGGTGGAGCTCCAGCCCTGCGGCATCACCAAGGCCACCGGTCTGGCGCTGGCCGCCGAGCACCTGGGTCTGGAGCGGCGGCGGACGATCGCCTTCGGGGACATGCCCAACGACATCCCCATGTTCCAGTGGGCGGCCCACGGTGTCGCCATGGCCGGTGCCCACCCCGAACTCAAGGCGGTGGCCGACGAGGTCACCACGACGAACGAGGACGACGGCGTGGCCGTCGTCCTCGATCGGATCTTCGGTACTTCTTGATGCGCTGCCGCTCGGTGCGCTGCCGCGTGACGCGCTACCGCGGCGGGGCGGCTCAGTACGCGCTGAAGACGTTGTCCATCGAGCCGTAGCGGTCGGCCGCGTAGTTGCAGGCGGCGGTGATGTTGGCGACCGGGTCGTACGGGTCCCAGGAGGTGCCCTCGACGTGGTACGCCTGGAAGGTCGGGTCGATCACCTGGAGCAGACCCTTGGACGGGGTGCCGTTGATGGCGTTGATGTCCCAGTTGTTGATGGCGAGCGGGTTGCCGGAGGACTCACGCATGATGTTGCGGTGAATGCCCTCGTAGGTCCCGGGGATGCCGTGCTGGGCCATGATGTCGAGCGACTCGCGGATCCAGCCGTCGAGGTTGTCCGGGTAAGTCGTGGCCGCCGTGGTGGCGGTCGTGGCGGCGGCCGGGGTGGCCGCGGAAGCGGTGGTGGCGCCGATGAGCGGCAGCGCGAGCACCGCGGCACCGGTGCCGGCCACGGCGAGCTTGCGGGCGAGGCGGCTGGTGCGGGCGTGACGGTTCTGACCGTTGGCAGACATGCGATGTCCCTCTCCTTACGCCTACGAGGTGAGCTGTCGGGTTCGGGCGGGGAGGTGCCCGGCCGTGCCCTGACGGGTACGGCTTCACCCCGAGCCGCTCCGGTGGTGACCGGTGCGGCGACTTACCTGGGTCCCCCGCTCCTGCCTGCGAGTTTGTTGGGTGGATGACTGTGCGACGGGCGGTGGCAGGATTCGGCGTCCACCCGACAGGCCGGGAACGTATGCGAGAGCACATGTCCGGAACAAGTGCAGGAATCACCCAACATGCCTGTTGACCTTGGTCTGAGGCCTTTGAGGCTCTTGATCCTTTGCTGCTGTCAATCCCCAACTGGCTTGCGGGGCAAAGGGAGGGCACAGGTTCCGACGGGGTTGCCTGCGGGGCGTCCGGAGTGAGCCAACTCACTGGCTTCAACAAGTACGGCAAATAGGGCATTAACCCCAACTAGGGGTCAACCGGCCGCGGGTGGGGACGGCTTCGGGTGTCGAGCCGGGAGGGGCGGGAAGCGGGGAAGGGGAGAGGGTGCGAAGGGAGAGGGTGCAGAGGGGGAGGGTGCGGAGGGGGGAGCGGGGAGGAGGCGGGCTTGTCGATCGGGTGACGTTCTCGAAGTGCGGGCCGTTGGGAGGAGTGGTGGGATCTTCGGTGGCGGCTCCGGCCCGTTCGCCCTCCGGCTCCGGCTCGTCCCCTCTGGCGATATCAATCAAAATCTGCTCATATCACCTGATCAAAAACATACCGTTCATGATCCGATACCGACCAGCCTGTAACGGTGGGCGCTAGCGGTGATCGAAACGTGACCGGATACGCTGACTTGAGTGGTGGCAGCGACCTATCGACAAACCAGGTAATCGCCAGTAGACACCAGCAGACAGGAGACCCCTCGTGACCGTCGTCGGGCCGTTCGGGCTGAGCGTGCGGGACCAGGCTCTGGAAGTCGATGTCCAGGCCGGATTGGTTGCTGTCGAGGAAGGGTTGCTTGAGGCAACCAAAAGCGAGGTGCCGTTCATCACGGAGGCCGCCCAGCACCTGGTGCGGGCCGGCGGGAAACGGTTCCGGCCGCTGCTGGTGATGCTCTCGGCCCAGTTCGGAGACCGCTACGCCCCCGGGATCGTGCCCTCGGCCGTGGTCGTGGAGCTGACCCACCTCGCCACGCTGTACCACGACGACGTGATGGACGAGGCCGCCGTGCGGCGCGGCGTAGCCAGTGCGAACACCCGCTGGGACAACTCGGTCGCGGTCCTCACCGGCGACTTCCTGTTCGCCCGCGCCTCCCAGATCCTCGCCGACCTCGGCCCCGAGGCGGTCCGCGTCCAGGCCCTCGCCTTCGAGCGGCTGGTCACCGGTCAGATCCTGGAGACGGCCGGCCCGCAGGACGGCCGCGATCCGGTCGACCACTACCTGGACGTGCTGGGCGGCAAGACGGGCTCCCTGGTGGCGGTCTCCTGCCGGTTCGGCGCGATGATGTCCGGCGCCGACGAGACGGTGGTGGACGTCCTCACCCAGTACGGCGAGCGGCTCGGCGTCGCCTTCCAGCTCGCGGACGACGTCCTGGACATCGCCTCCGACTCCGACGAGTCCGGCAAGACGCCCGGCACGGACCTGCGTGAGGGCATCCCCACTCTGCCCGTACTGCGGCTGCGCGAGCGGGCGGCCCGGCTGGGGCTCGCCGAGGACATCGCGCTGTGCGAGCTGCTCGACTCCGACCTGAGCGACGACGCGCGGCACGCCGAGGCGCTGCGCCTGCTGCGCGCCCACCCCGCGCTGGAGCAGGCCCGCCGGGACACCGTCCGGTACGCCGAGGAGGCCCGGGCCGCGCTGGCCCCGCTGCGGGAGTGCGACGCGAAGGCCGCGCTGGTGGAGCTGTGCGACGCGGTGGTCCACCGGGCCGGCTGACCGCACCCCGCGGTCCGTCGCCGCCCCGCGGTCCGTCGCGGTCCCCTACGGGCCGGGGGAGTCGGCACCCCTGCGTGTCATCCCGCAGGAGTAGGCGGAGTTGAGCCCGCGGTCTGACGCTTGTGCTCCGGCGATTTGGTCAGATGGACACCACGGAAAAACACCAATCCTCACCGATTCGGGTGAGAATGGCGGCTCACGGGTGAACGAGTGCGAGGTCGCGAGACAGCCGCCGCCGACGACGGAGGTAGGGCACACATGGCACCGATCGATTCCGACGACAACACGACCGCCGGGGAGGGCGAGGAGCTGCGGGCCGGACGGCGCAAGGCCGCGCGGTACGTCGTCCCGGTCGCGGTGATGGGAGTGGCGGCCGCGACGATCGGGCTCGTCCCCGCGCTCGCCGACTCCGGCGACCCCGACCTGCCGAAGGTCACGGCGGAGCAGCTCATAGAGAAGATCGCCAAGTCGGACGTCCAGCAGCTGTCCGGCACGGTGCGCATCAACACCGACCTGGGTCTGCCGGACCTCGGCGGGCTGGAGAGCGGCCTGATGTCCGGGATGTCCGGAGGTCCGGGTTCCGGCGGCGATGACGAGGGCTCCGCCGCCGACCCCTCGGCCAAGCTCACCGAGCTGGTGTCCGGCAGCCACACGCTGCGCGTCGCGGCCGACGGCCCCGACCGGCAGAAGCTGTCCCTGCTGGAGAACGCCGCCGAGTACAGCCTGATCCACAACGGCAAGGACGTCTGGGGCTACGACAGCGAGTCCAACGAGGTCTACCACTCCACCGCCCCCGACGGCGCCGAGCGGCCGGAGAAGGACGTGCCGGCCACTCCGAAGGACTTCGCCGATGAGGCGCTCAAGTCGGTCGACGACACCACGTCCGTCACCGTCGGCGGCACCGCGCAGGTGGCCGGCCGGGACGCCTACCGCTTGGTCGTCGAGCCCAAGCAGGAAGGATCCACGGTCGGTGCGATCACCGTGGCGGTGGATGCCGAGACCGGCACGCCGCTGAAGTTCACCCTGACCCCGGCGAGCGGCGGCGCCGCCGTCGTGGACGTGGGCTTCACCAAGGTCAGCTTCGCCAAGCCGGACGCGTCCACGTTCGACTTCACGCCGCCCGAGGGGGCCAAGGTCACCGAGGCCGACGAGGCCGGTGAGCGGGCCAAGGCCCCGGAGCACGGGCGCGGGGCCGAGGGCGACCTCGCCGAGGGGATGGACGGCCTCGAGGTCATCGGCGAGGGCTGGAACTCGATCGCCACCTTCGACACCGGCGCCCAGGGCGGCCTGCCCACGGCCTCCGCGGGCGGCGACCTCGGCGGCCTCGGCGGCTTCCTCGGCTCCTTCGGCGACCAGGTCAAGGGTGACTTCGGCTCGGGCACGGTCTTCAAGACCCGCCTGGTCAACGCCCTGATCACGGACGACGGCAAGGTCTACGCCGGTGCGGTCACCAAGGACGCGCTGGTGAAGGCGGCCGACGCCGCCAAGTAGGACCTGCGCAGCATCCCCACCCGTACGGCGAAGAGGACGAGAAGAGGGAGCCGATGGCCGAAGCGTCCGCCACGGAGCCGGAGCGCCCCGACCAGGGGAGCGCGGATGACGCCGTCATCGCCACCCGCGCGCTCACCAAGCGCTACCGCGGCGGACAACTCGCCGTCGACGGTCTGGACCTGACCGTCCCGGCGGGCAGTGTCTTCGGCTTCCTCGGGCCCAACGGCTCCGGCAAGACCACCACCATCCGCATGCTGATGGGGCTGATCGAACCCACCTCGGGCAGCGCCCGGGTCCTCGGCCGGCCCATGCCGCGCGCGTCCCGCTCCGTACTGCCCCGGGTCGGCGCCCTCATCGAGGGCCCGGCCCTGTACGGCTTCCTCTCCGGCCGGGACAACCTGCTGCGCTACGACGCCGCCGACCCGACCGCCGACCCGCGCACCCGGCGCGAGCGCGTCGCGGCGGCGCTGGACCGGGTGGGCCTCGCGGCCGCCGGCGGCAAGAAGGCGAAGGCGTACTCGCTCGGTATGAAGCAGCGGCTGGGCCTCGCCGCGGCGCTGCTCCAGCCGCGCCGCCTGCTCGTCCTGGACGAGCCGACCAACGGACTCGACCCGCAGGGCATGCGCGAGATCCGCACCCTCGTGCGCGAACTGGCCTCCGACGGCACCACCGTCTTCCTCTCCTCCCACCTGCTGGACGAGATCGAGCAGGTGTGCACCCACGCCGCCGTGATGGCGCAGGGGCGGCTGATCACCCAGGGCGCGGTGGCCGACCTGGCGGCCGGGGCACGCGGCCTGCTGGTGGTGACCACACCGGACGCGGGCGACGCCGCCCGGGTGCTGAAGGAGCAGGGGGCCGCGGACGTGGTCGTCGACGGCGACCGGGTGACGGCGGAGCCACCGGAGCGCGACCTCGCCGAGGTGAACGCGGCGCTGGTCGTGGCCCGCGTCCGGGTCCGGGGCTTCGTTGTGGAACGGGCCTCGCTGGAGGACGCGTTCGTGGCGCTGACCGGGGAGGGCTTCGATGTCGCGGGCTGATGTGCTGGGCGAGCCGGTGAGGGAATCGCCGCGGACCCCGAGTCCGCTGTGGTCCCTCGGGCTGTTCCGCAACGAGCTGCTGACCACCTTCCGGCGCTGGCGCACCCTCGCCCTGCTGGCCGTGCTCGCCGCCGTGCCGATCCTGGTGGGCATCGCCGTGAAGATCGAGACGAGTGACGGGTCCTCGCCCGGCGGCGGTGGTGGTGGCGGTGGCGGCGCGGGACCGGCGTTCATCTCGCAGGTCAGCAACAACGGGCTGTTCCTGGTCTTCACCGCGCTCGCCGCGACCCTCCCGTTCTTCCTGCCGATGGCCATCGGCGTCGTCGCGGGCGACGCGATCGCGGGCGAGTCGAGCGCGGGCACGCTCCGCTACCTCCTGGTCGCCCCGGCGGGCCGCTCCCGGCTGCTGCTCACCAAGTACGCGACGGTGATCGCGTTCTGCCTCGCCGCCACCCTGGTGGTCGCGGTCTCGGCGCTGGCGGTAGGCGCCCTGCTGTTCCCGGTCGGCGACCTGATCACCATCTCCGGCACCCGGATCAGCTACGCCGAAGGGCTGGGACGGGCGCTGCTGATCGCCCTGGTCGTGGCCGCCTCACTCGTCGGTATCGCGGCCCTGGGCCTGTTCGTCTCCACCCTGACCGGCAGCGGCATCGCGGCGATGGCCACCACGGTCGGACTGCTGATCACCGTCCAGATCCTCGACCAGATCCCCCAGCTCGACGCCCTCCAGCCGTACTTCTTCTCGCACTACTGGCTCTCCTTCGCCGACGTGATGCGCGAACCGGTCTACTGGGACGACCTGGTGAAGAACCTCGGCCTCCAGGCCCTCTACGCGGCGGTCTTCGGCTCGGCGGCCTGGGCCCGGTTCACGACGAAGGACATCACCGCGTAGTCAGGGCTTGCTCATGGCGCGGTCACGGCGTCCGCCTGCTCGTACGGGAACCGCGCGAACGGCGCCTCCCGCGCGAAGAAGGTCTTGGCGCGGGCCAGCGCCTCCGTGTCCCGCAGGACGTCACCGGGCTTGCTGCCGTTGCCCAGCAGCACCCCGCCGAACCGCATGCCCATGTACGCAGCCGAGTTGCGCAGAGCGCCGATCAGCGGGTCGGCGACCTCCTGCTCCTCGTGGGCGAGCGCGGTGACGCCCCACAGGGTGCGGCCGGCCAGGGTCGCCTTGAAGTCGAGGCCGGGGGTGCGCAGCCAGCCGGACCAGTGGTCGAGGTAGCGCTTGACCGGTGTGGACAGCGTGTACCAGTACAGCGGCGAGGCGATCACGATGTCCGTGGCGGCGAGGGTGGCGTCGAGCAGCAGGCGCGCGTTGCCCTCCGTGGGGCGCGTGTGGTCGCTGTCGTGCCGCAGGTCCTCGAACTCGGGCAGGGGGTGCCGGGCCAGGTCGATCCAGCGCTGCTCGACGTCCGCGGGCAACTGTTCGGCGGCACGGCGGGCGAGCGACTCGGTGTTGCCGTCGGGGCGGGTGCTGCCCGGCAGGAAGAGGAAGCGGCGCGTCATGAGAACCCCCAGGATTGATCGGCGAGAGACGATAACCTGCGTATGCATTATATGCACACGCATTGAGATGCCTGTATCGGCACGGCCCATCGCGCGGCGTGACCTCCTGGAACGAGCCTGTGACACCCCGGTGACGTGAGAATCGGGAGCGAGCGGAGAGACTCGAAGCAGGTGCACGACAGGCATGACAGGCTCTGGACGGCAGGGAACGGAAACCGCCGACGGAAGCCGCAGATGAGTGGGGGAACGATGTCTCGACTCGGCCGCGACAGGCAGCGGGAACACGAGCGCGCCGAGGGCTCGCCAGGTCCCGCCGCGACGCCGATCGACGTCCACGTGCCGGCCGGCGACTCCGGCGCACGCGGTGCCTCGGTCGACGGTTCACCGGTCGTCGCGGCCCCGGGCGAGGAGATCCAGAACGCCGTCCTGAACCGCCTCCACCGCCTCGCCCTCGCCGCCGGTCGTCCCGTCCTCGCCACGATCCACGACCGGCGCCTCGGCTACTCCGTCCCGCTCCGGGTCGACCCGGACGGCTCGAGCCACCTCGCCGCGGACCCGGTGCCGACGGCATCGGAGGACGCGCACGAGGAGGCTGCCGTGGACGCCCCCGTCGAGGCACCCGTACGGCACGACCGGCCCACGCACTTCCTGCGCTCGGTGGTACCGGCCCGGGACGGCACGCCGACGTTCCCGCTGCCGGCGGTGTCCGGGACGGAGCGGGAGCGGTCCGGCAGCGCCGCCGCGCCGACCTTCACGCTGCGCGCCCTGCCGGAACCGGCCCAGGGGACGCCGCCCGGCACGGTGGCGCCGCCGACGGGTGCGTTCGGGCCGCCCCCGCGCATGGACGGTGCGTCCACGACCGGCGCCGCGCGGGACACGGCGCCGCGACCGACGTTCGGCCCCTTCGCCGCACCGGGGCCGACCCCGGCGCCCGAGCCGATCCCTGAGCCGATCCCCGAGCCGATCCCTGAGCCGGAAGCCGCGCCTGCTGCCACGCCCACGCCCGCTCCCACGCCCGCTCCCGCTCCCGCGTCCAAGTCGGTCCCCGACCCGTACTTCGACCCCGACCCCAAGCCCACTCCGGCCCGCGGCTTCGACGCCGTGGCCGAGGCCGTGCTCGGGGACGCGCCGCTCACCGCGCCTGGTGACGCCACCGCCCCGGCCCTGCTCGCGGAGCCGACGGCCCGTATCAACGAGGCCGTCAAGGAGGGACGTACGGAGGCCGCGGCGCGGCTGGCGGAGCAGACGGTGGCGGAGGCCTCGCGCACGCTCGGGCCGGAGCACGCCGAGGTGCTCCGGCTCCGTGAACTCACCGCGTACATCGCCTACTTGTCCGGCGACCCGGACCGTGCCTTCCAGCTCTCCCTGGACCTGGCCCGGATACACCGGCGCTCGGGCGACGCCGAGGCCGCGTACGGCAACGTCCAGAGCGCCGCGACCGCCTGGCGTGCCGTACGCGATGCCGCACGGGGCCTGGAACTGGGGAACGACCTGGTCGGCCTCTGGTCCGAACTCGCCGCCGAGGACGGCCCGGCCGCCGAGGACGCCGAGCAACTGGACTCCGTCCGCACCCGCATGGGCCGCCTCACCGAACGCGCCCGCGCCCAGGCCGGCTGACGCCGACCCGTCGGTGCGTGCGCGGGGCCGCTCGCCCTACTGCGACAGTTCCCAGACCGCGTAGGCGATGGCGTCGCTGTTGCGGTCCAGGGCCGTGTCGTCGATGTTGGCGGTGGTGTCGCAGGACGAGTGGTAGCAGCGGTCGAAGGGCTGGCCCACGGTGCCGCCCCACTTGGCCGCCTGCGCGGACGTCTTGCGGTAGTCCGCGCCGCTGAAGAGACCGCCCACGGGGACGCCCGCGTTCTTGAAGGGCGCGTGGTCGGAGCGTCCGTCGCCCTCGGTCTCGATCTCCGTGGAGATGCCGATACCGGCGAAGTAGTCCTTGAACGTCTTCTCGATCGTGGGATCGTCGTCGTAGACGAAGTAGCCGGGGTTGGGCGAGCCGATCATGTCGAAATTCAGGTAGCCGCTGATCTCCGCGCGTTCCGCGGAGCCGAGGCTGTCGACGTAGTGGCGGGAGCCGACGAGTCCCAGTTCCTCCGCGCCCCACCAGGCGAAGCGCAGGTGCTTTGTCGGCTGGTAGCCGGACCGGGCGACGGCGAGCGCGGTCTCCAGGACGGCCGAGGAACCGGAGCCGTTGTCGTTGATACCGGGCCCGGAGACGACGCTGTCCAGGTGTGATCCGGCCATGACAACCTGATGTGCGTCGCCGCCGGGCCAGTCCGCTATCAGGTTGTACCCGGTGCGGCCCGAGGCGCTGAACTGCTGCACGCGGGTGGTGAACCCGGCGGCGTCCAGCTTGGCCTTCACGTAGTCGAGGGAGGCCTGGTAGCCGGCGCGCCCGTGGGCACGGTTGCCGCCGTTCGCCGTGGCGATCGACTGGAGCTGCGAGAGATGGGTCTTGACGTTGGCTATCGGTATGTCGGGCGCGGTGGCGGCAGTGGCGCCGGTGGCGGGGTGCGCGGGTGCGGGCGCGGTCGCCGCGCCGGCGGCGGAACCGCCGGCCATCAGCGTGGCGACGGCGACGGCTCCGGCCGTCAGTGCGCGCCCGGAAGGGAGGAGCTGCATGTGGGGGGCTCCGAATTCCTAGGAGGTCCCTGGGGAGGGGACCCCGCAGTCAATGGGGTGCCTGGATGGTGCGGGTGGGACTGACCGCCCGTCAAGACCGCTATCCGGCCACGGCGTCACACATAGCGGAAGCCCTCTGCTCGCACCCCGGGCGGACCCGGCCATAGTGCCGCCCTAGTGGACGCAGAACTCGTTCCCCTCGGGGTCCGTCATCAGCACCCACTCCCCGCCCGCCTCCTTCACCCGCCGCTGCACACTCGCCCCCAGCGCCTCGAGCCGGGCGACCTCCTCCTCCCTCCGGCCGTCCGCGGCGTGCACGTCCAGGTGGACCCGGTTCTTGACGGCCTTGGCCTCCGGTACGCGCTGGAACAGCAGCCGTCGCCCCAGCCCGGTGCCGCTCTCCTCCTGGAAGGGGTCGTCGGGGTGGCGTACGGCGGCCAGGTCCCGCCAGGCGCGGCGGCCGTGGGACTCGACGGTCAACTCCGCCGGTACCGCCCCGAAGCCCAGCAGTTTCTCGATGAGCGCGCTGTTGTCCTCCACCTCGTAGTGGAGGGCCGCGGCCCAGAAGTCCGCCTGCGCGTGCGGGGCGGCCGCGTCGATGACGATCTTGAAATGCAGGGGTGCGGGTCTTGAGGTCGCTGTCATGTAACCACTTATACTGGTTGCATGACCGAGCGGACAGCGGAATCGCCGGAATCGCGGGAAACGCCGAAGTCGGTCCCGGGCCGCCCTCCCGGACTGACACTGGTGTCGTCCCAGGGGAAGTCGTACCGCTTCGACCCGGGCGCGCTCTGCCTCGAACTGCTGACGACGGGCGGGCCGGGCGACTTCGCGCGCTGGGAGGTGCTGCACGAGCCCGCCGATCTGGTGACCTGGGCCGAGCGCAGCCGGCTGCCGGACGGGCTGGACCTGTCGGCGGACCGGACGGACGTGGAACGGGCCAGGGATCTGCGCGACGCCCTCTTCCTCCTCGCCGCGGACCGCGCCCACGGACGGCCGCTCCGCCCCGACCACCTGGACGTCGTCAACGCCGCCGCGGCCGTGCCCCCGCTCGCCACCCGCCTCGAACCGGACGGCACGCGCGGCTGGGCCCCGGGCGCCACCGGGCCCCGGCTGCTGTCGACGGTGGCGCGCGACGCGATCGAGCTGTTCACCGGTCCGTACGCGGACCGCATCCGCGAGTGCGGTGCGCACAACTGCTTCCTGCTGTTCGTCGACACCTCACGCCCCGGGCGCCGCCGCTGGTGCGCGATGGAACACTGCGGCAACCGGGAGAAGGTCCGTGCCCACCGTGCCCGGCAGGCGCCGGACGAGCCCTGACCCGGCGCCCGCGAGGTGCCGTTACGGCTTCCCCGCCCTGGCGCCGTGCTGCTGGGGCGCGTCGGCGGAACCCGGCGCCGGAGTGCCGGAGGCCACGACGCCCGGCTCTCGCGGAGCGGCTTCCCCCTTGACCGGCGGCACGCCCGCGCCCGTCCGGTCCAGTTGCTCCCGCAGCGCCCGTGCGGTCCGGCGGGCCGTGCGCAACGCGTCCCAGGTGAGCAGCGTCAGCGCCAGCCAGACCAGCCCGAAGCCGGCCCAGCGCTCGGGCGGCATGGCCTCGCCGAAGTAGAGGACGCCGAGCAGGAACTGGAAGACCGGTGCCAGGTACTGCAACAGCCCCAGTGTGGACAGCGGCACGCGGATCGCCGCCGCGCCGAAGCAGACCAGCGGGATCGCCGTGACGACGCCGGTCGCGGCGAGCAGGGCCGAGTGTCCGGCGCCCTCCGTGGTGAAGGTCGACTCGCCCTGCGCGCCCAGCCACAGCAGGTAGCCGAGCGCCGGCAGGAACTGGATCGCCGTCTCGGCGGTCAGCGACTCGACGCCACCGAGGTTGACCTTCTTCTTCACCAGGCCGTACGTGGCGAAGGAGAAGGCGAGGCAGAGCGAGATCCACGGCGGCTGGCCGTAGCCGACGGCGAGCACGAGCACGGCCGCGAAGCCGGTGCCGACCGCCGCCCACTGCGCGGGCCGCAGCCGCTCCTTGAGCAGCAGCACGCCCATCGCGATGGTGACCAGCGGGTTGATGAAGTAGCCGAGCGAGGCCTCGACGACATGGCCGCTGTTCACGGACCAGATGTAGACGCCCCAGTTGACCGTGATGACCGCGGCGGCCACCGCGACCAGGGCGAGCCTGCGCGGCTGCCGCAGCAGCTCGCCGGCCCAGGCCCAGCGCCGTACGAAGAGCAGGGCGACGGCGACGAAGGCGAGGGACCACACCATCCGGTGGGCGAGGATCTCCCCGGCCCCGGCGGGCTTGAGCAGCGGCCAGAACAGCGGGACGAGCCCCCACATCCCGTACGCCGCGAAGCCGTTCAGCAGGCCTACTCGCTGATCACTCCTGGACGACCCGGCCACGGGCACCTCCTTCTCGCACACGGCATGCCGGGGACGGGGAGGCATGCCAGGACGAAGGTAGCGCCGCACCCGGCCGCCTGTCATGCCCGTATCGGAATACGGTCATGACAGGCGGGGTGAGACGGGGTGGGCCGGGGTGGGGCGGGGTCCGCGGAGGGTGGAGGTCAGTCCTTGAGTGCGACGGCGACGGCCTCGGCGAGCGGTGTCGTCGGGCGGCCGGCCAGCCGGGACAGATCGCCGGTGGAGACGACCAGCTCGCCCTTGGCGATGGCGGCGTCCACGCCCGCGAAGACGTCCGCGAGCGGTCCGGGCACCCCGGCGCCGGTCAGGATGCCGGTGTAGGCCTCGATGGAGACGGGGGTGTAGGCGATCTCCCTTCCCGTCTGCCGGCTCAGCTCGGCGGCGTACTCGGCGAAGCTCCAGGCCTCGTCGCCGCCCAGCTCGTACGCGGTGTTCTCGTGGCCCTCGCCGGTCAGTACGGCGACGGCGGCGGCCGCGTAGTCCGCGCGGGAGGCGGAGGAGATCCGGCCCTCGCCGGCCGCCTGGACGACGGCGTCGTGCTCCAGGACGGGGGCGAGCTGCTCGGTGTAGTTCTCGTGGTACCAGCCGTTGCGCAGCAGCGTGTACGGCACGCCCGAGCCGACCAGCACCTCCTCGGTGGCGCGGTGGTCGTCGGCGAGCGCGGCCTTGAGGCTCTCGGGGGCGCTGGTGTAGGCGAGCAGGGCGACGCCGGCCTTCTTCGCCGCTTCGATCACGATCGTGTGCTGCCGCACGCGGCCCTTGTCGAACTCGTTGCCGGAGATCAACAGGACCCGGTCGCCGGCCGCGAACAGGTCGTCGAAGGTCTCGGGGGAGTTGTAGTCCGCGATCGCGAGCCGCACGCCCTGGGCGGCGAGGTCGGCGGCCTTGTCGCGGTCCCGGACGACCGCGGTGACCTGGTCGGCCGACACCTTCTCCAGCAGCTGCCGCACGACGTGGCGGCCGAGGTGTCCGGTGGCTCCGGTGACGACGATGCTCATGGTTTCAGTGCTCCTTGTGGGGGTTCGTTGCTACTAACCTTAAGAGCTGCGCTAACCAGAGGAAAGTGCCAACTTTGAAGTAAGGTACTTACTTGTAGGTAAGCGAGAGGGGCCCGGACGGGAATCGTCCGGGCCCCTCTCGTGTGCGGGGACCACGTGTGCGGGACCACGTGTGCGGTGAACGGCGCCTCGTCAGCCGACGACCGTCCAGGTGTCGTTGCCGGCCAGCAGCGCGGCGAGGTCGCCCTTGCCGTCTCTCTCGACGGCGGTGTCGAGCTGCTCGGTCATGAGGGTGTCGTAGACAGGCCGCTGGACCGAGCGCAGGACGCCGATCGGGGTGTGGTGCAGGGTGTCCGGGTCGGCGAGGCGGGAGAGCGCGAAGGCGGTGGTCGGGGACGTGGCGTGGGCGTCGTGGACCAGGATGTCCGCCTCGTTGTCCGCGGTGACGGCGACCACCTCCAGGTCACCGGTCCGCGGATCCCGTACGACGCCCTTGGCGCCGTCGGTGCCGAAGCGGATGGGCTGACCGTGCTCCAGGCGGATCACGGCCTCCTCGGCCTGCTGCTTGTCTTTGAGGGCGTCGAAGGCGCCGTCGTTGAAGATGTTGCAGTTCTGGTAGATCTCGATCAGGGCCGTGCCCGGGTGCTCGGCGGCCTGGCGCAGCACCTCGGTGAGGTGCTTGCGGTCCGAGTCGACGGTCCGGGCGACGAAGGACGCCTCCGCGCCGAGGGCGAGGGAGACCGGGTTGAAGGGCGCGTCCAGCGAACCCATCGGGGTCGACTTGGTGATCTTGCCGACCTCGGAGGTGGGGGAGTACTGGCCCTTGGTCAGGCCGTAGATCCGGTTGTTGAACAGCAGGATCTTGAGGTTGACGTTGCGGCGCAGGGCGTGGATGAGGTGGTTGCCGCCGATGGAGAGCGCGTCGCCGTCCCCGGTGACGACCCAGACCGACAGGTCGCGCCGGGAGGAGGCGAGCCCGGTGGCGATGGCGGGGGCGCGGCCGTGGATGGAGTGCATCCCGTAGGTGTTCATGTAGTACGGGAAGCGGGAGGAGCAGCCGATGCCGGAGACGAAGACGATGTTCTCCTTCGCCAGTCCGAGCTGGGGCATGAAGCCCTGCACGGCGGCGAGGATCGCGTAGTCGCCGCAGCCGGGACACCAGCGCACTTCCTGGTCGGACTTGAAGTCCTTCATGGACTGCTTGCCCTCGGCCTTGGGGACGAGCTGGAGCAGTGCGCCCGCGTCAGTCATCGATGGCCTCCTTCAGGACCGTGGCGAGCTGTTCCGCCTTGAACGGCATGCCGTTGACCTGGTTGTAGGACTGGGCGTCGACCAGGTACGTCGCCCGGATCAGGGTGGCGAGCTGACCGAGGTTCATCTCGGGGACCACCACCTTGTCGTACCGGGCGAGGACGGCGCCGAGGTTGGGCGGGAAGGGGTTGAGGTGGCGCAGGTGGGCCTGGGCGATCTCCTCGCCGGCGGTGCGCAGCCGCCGCACGGCGGCGGTGATGGGCCCGTACGTCGAGCCCCAGCCCAGCACGAGTGTCCGTGCGCCGTCCGGGTCGTCGACCTCCAGGTCGGGGACGTCGACGCCGTCGACCTTGGCCTGCCGGGTGCGGACCATGAAGTCGTGGTTGGCCGGGTCGTAGGAGATGTTCCCGGTGCCGTCCTGCTTCTCGATGCCGCCGATCCGGTGCTCCAGGCCCGGTGTGCCCGGCACCGCCCAGGGGCGGGCCAGGGTCTGCGGGTCGCGCTTGTACGGCCAGAACACCTCACTGCCGTCGTCCAGGGTGTGGTTGGGGCCCTGCGCGAACTGCACCGTCAGGTCCGGCAGCTCGTCCGGCTCGGGGATCCGCCACGGCTCCGAGCCGTTGGCCAGGTAGCCGTCGGAGAGCAGGATGACCGGCGTCCGGTACGTCAGCGCGATCCGCGCCGCCTCCAGAGCGGCGTCGAAACAGTCGGCCGGCGTGCGCGGGGCGACGACCGGGACCGGTGCCTCGCCGTTGCGCCCGTACATCGCCTGCAACAGATCGGCCTGCTCCGTCTTGGTCGGCAGACCGGTGGAAGGACCGCCGCGCTGGATGTCCACCACCAGCAGCGGCAGCTCCAGACTCACCGCGAGCCCGATCGTCTCCGACTTGAGCGCCACGCCCGGACCGGACGTCGTCGTCACCGCCAGCGACCCGCCGAAGGCCGCACCCAGCGCCGCGCCGATCCCGGCGATCTCGTCCTCCGCCTGGAAGGTGCGCACACCGAAGTTCTTGTGCTTCGAGAGTTCGTGCAGGATGTCCGATGCCGGGGTGATCGGGTACGAGCCCAGGAAGAGCGGCAGGTCCGCCTGGCGGGACGCGGCGATCAGGCCGTAGGCCAGCGCCAGGTTCCCGGAGATGTTGCGGTAGGTGCCGGGCGGGAACGCCGTCGCCGCCGGTGCCACCTCGTAGGAGACCGCGAAGTCCTCCGTGGTCTCGCCGAAGTTCCAGCCCGCGCGGTAGGCCGCGATGTTCGCGGCGGCGATCTCCGGCTTCTTCGCGAACTTCGACGTCAGGAACTTCTCCGTGCCCTCGGTGGGCCGGTGGTACATCCAGCTCAGCAGCCCGAGCGCGAACATGTTCTTGCTGCGCTCGGCCTCCTTGCGGCTGAGGTCGAACTCCGTGAGCGCCTCGACGGTCAGCGTGGTCAACGGCACCGGATGCAGGTGGTAGCCGTCCAGCGAACCGTCCTCCAACGGAGACGTCTCGTAGCCGACCTTCTGCATCGCGCGCCTGGTGAACTCGTCCGTGTTGACGATGATCTCCGCGCCGCGCGGCAGGTCGCCCACGTTCGCCTTCAACGCGGCCGGGTTCATCGCCACCAGCACGTTCGGGGCGTCGCCCGGCGTGAGGATGTCGTGGTCGGCGAAGTGCAGCTGGAAGGACGAGACGCCCGGCAGGGTGCCGGCAGGGGCCCGGATCTCGGCCGGGAAGTTCGGCAGCGTCGACAGATCATTGCCGAACGACGCCGTTTCCGAGGTGAACCGGTCGCCGGTGAGCTGCATCCCGTCGCCGGAGTCCCCCGCGAACCTGATGATCACCCGGTCCAGCCGGCGGACGTCCTTCGTCCCCACCGGTTTGCGCTGTGCTCCCACGACGGTCTCGTCGGTTCCGTCGGCCTGCTCCGCTGGGCTGCTGACCTGGCTGGTCACTTAACTGGACCTCCCTCGGGACGGCTGTCCGGGGACTGGTCTCCCACCGACCGTCCCAGGATCAACCCTACGTCCGCACGCCGTGACTTCCGGTGGACATTCGCATGATGGACACGACTTCGAGATGGCCCACAGCCCTGGAATCCCAAGGTTTTCCCGCCCCCGGCACCGGTGAGGACGCACACCGCCCGTCCTCCGGTTTCTCATTCGTCCGGATGAGCGTTCGCCTAGGGCCTGTCCGGCGGATCATGCCGCAGACGCGGGGTCTGGCACGCGCATCTGCGGCGTTGTCGTCGGTTGCCGACGCTCCGCGTCCTTCCTGCGACCTGATCCGCCGGACAGGCCCTAGCCGGAGCGGGCCGGTGCTTCCGAGGCGTGGGCCGCCGATGTCAGGAATTGAGATAGGTCAGCACCGCGAGCACCCTGCGGTGATCACCGTCGCTCGGGGACAGCCCCAGCTTCATGAAGATGTTGCTGACGTGCTTCTCGACGGCCCCGTCGCTCACCACGAGCTGCCGGGCGATCGCCGAGTTCGTCCGTCCCTCGGCCATGAGCCCCAGCACCTCCCGCTCACGCGGGGTGAGCCCGGCGAGGACGTCCTGCTTGCGGCTGCGCCCGAGCAGCTGCGCGACCACCTCCGGGTCCAGCGCCGTGCCGCCCTGCGCCACGCGCACCACCGCGTCCACGAACTCCCGCACCTCGGCCACCCGGTCCTTGAGCAGATAGCCCACGCCCCGACTGGAACCGGCCAGCAACTCCGTCGCGTAGCGCTCCTCCACATACTGGGACAGCACCAGCACGCCGAGACCGGGATGCGCCTTGCGCAGCCGCACCGAGGCCCGCACCCCCTCGTCGGTGTGCGTGGGCGGCATCCGTACGTCCGCCACCACGACGTCCGGCAGTTCGCCCTGCGCGTCCAGCTCGGTGATGGTCTTGACCAGTGCCTCACCGTCGCCGACACCGGCCACGACCTCGTGCCCGCGGTCGGTCAGCAACCGGGTCAGCCCCTCTCGGAGCAGCACTGAATCCTCGGCGATGACCACCCGCACCCTGTCCTCCACGATCCTCGGCCCCCCACAGCCCCGTGCACCTCACGGCCCGCGCGGCACGCGCCGCGTTCACGAACCGTCCGTGCGACAGGTCCAGCATCCCAGCATCGGAGGCCGGATGCCCGGGGCAACGGGAAGAGAACGGGAAGTCCCGGCTACCGATCCCGGTACCGGCGCCGGTACCGGTCCCGGGATCGGTCCGGGTTCGGCCACTCGATGGCCGGTTCTCGACGGCCGCTTCGCCTGGGGGCGCCGGCCCGCCGCCGCTGTGCCGATCATCCGGTGAGCGGCTCGTTCCGCCAGGGCAGCTCCGCCGTGATCCGTGTCGGACCTCCGGCCGGCGAGTCCACCACGAGGATCCCGTCCACCGCGTCCAGCCGCTCCGCCAGACCGGCCAGCCCGGACCCGGCCGACGCGTCGGCGCCGCCCACGCCGTTGTCCACGATCTGGAGCATCAGCCGGTTCTCCACCCGCCACACCTCCACGGCGGCCGACGTGGCCCGCGCGTGCTTGCTGACGTTCTGGAGCAGCTCCGAGACGGTGAAGTAGGCGATGCCCTCGATCGCCGAGGCCGGCCGCTCCGCCAGGTCGACCTCCACCCGCACCGGCACGGTGCAGCGCGAGGCGACCGAGGAGAGCGCCGCGTCCAGACCGCGGTCGGTCAGGACCGCGGGGTGGATGCCCCGGGCCAGGTCCCGCAGCTCCTGGAGCGCCGTCTTCACTTCACCGTGCGCCTCGTCCACCATGACGGCCGCGGCCCGGGGGTCCTCCTTCAGCTTCTCCTTGGCCAGACCGAGGTCCATGGCGAGGGTGACCAGGCGCGCCTGCGCCCCGTCGTGCAGGTCACGCTCGATGCGCCGCAGGTCGGCCGCGGCCGTGTCGACCACGACCCCCCGGTCGGACTCCAGCTCCACGACCCGCGTCGCCAGCCGCGACGGTCCGAGCAGCCCGTGCACCATGACCCGGTCCACCGTCGTCAGCGCCCGCACCAGCCACGGCGTCGCCAGCGTGAACAACAGACCGACCAGCGCGGTCACGGCGATCTCGAAGGGGTTGTCCAGGTAGACCCGGTGCGTCTCGTCGCCGTACAGCTGGAGCCCGTCCTGGCCCGCGTACATCGGGAACACCCAGAACCACAGCGGGTACGTCAGCATCGCCCACCCGAACGCCCAGACGTTCACGGCGACGACGAACGAGAACACCGACCACGGGAACTGCAGCACCGCGTACAGCAGGCTCCGCCAGGAAGCGCCGCTCTTGAGCACGGCCCCCATCCAGCCCATCGCGCCCTGCTTCTTCAGCCGCAGCGGCTCCGGCTCGGGGACCCGCAGTCCCAGCAGGGCACGGGCCCGCGCCCGCTCCATCGCCCCGAAGCCCCTGCACCCGGCGAGGGCGGCCGCCAGCACCGGCACCCCCAGGAACGTCACCAGCAGGCCCGCCCCCAGCGACACCATCGTCACGGCGTACGTGAAGAGCAGGATGCCGACCGGCAGGCCCACCAGGACATAGCCGAACTCCCGCCAGCTGCGCGCCTCGAACGGTGCCCGCAGCCCCGCAGGCAGCCGGTGGCGCCGGTCACCGGTGTGCCCGGGGAAGCCGGACCCGCTCCCGAGTCCGTAACCCTGTCCGTATTCCGTGGCCATCGGTGCCGTCCCTCTCCTCGTCGCGCTACGGCTGTGCTGTCGTAACTCCACCCTCCTCGACCGCGGCGCCGCGGCCCATGGAGCCCGTCGGCGTCTGCGGAGTGGGGTTTTCCCTACCCCCTGGGGCGCGAGCCGGCCGAGCCGGCTTCCGTGCGGTCCCGCCACGGCAGCTCGGCCGTGATCGTGGTCGGGCCACCCTCCGGCGAGTCGACGACGAAGAGACCGTCGACGGCGGACAGCCGGTCGGCGAGGCCCTTCATCCCCGTACCACCGTCGAGGCTCGCGCCGCCGTGGCCGTTGTCCCCCACCTGTATGAGCAGTCGGTCGGACGACCGCCACACCTCCACGGAGGCCGAACTCGCCCCACTGTGCTTGCTCACGTTCTGGAGCAGCTCCGAGACGGTGAAGTAGGCGATGCCCTCGATGGCGGCCGCGGGGCGTTCCGCGAGGTCGGCGGTCACCTTGACCGGCACGGTGCAGCGAGAGGCGACCGAGGAGAGCGCCGCGTCCAGGCCGCGGTCGGTCAGGACGGCCGGATGGATGCCGCGAGCCAGGTCCCGCAGCTCCTGGAGGGCCAGCTTCACCTCGCCGTGCGCCTCGTCGACCATGGCCGCCGCCGCGTCGGGGTCCTCCAGGAGCTTCTCCTTCGCCAGGCCGAGACCCATGGCGAGGTTGACCAGGCGGGCCTGTGCGCCGTCGTGCAGGTCGCGCTCGATGCGCCGCAGGTCGGCGGCGGCCGTGTCGACCACGACGCCCCGGTCCGACTCCAGCTCGGCGATCCGCCGCTCCAGCTCGTCGGACGGGGACAGCAGCCCCCGCACCATCGCCCGGTCGGCGTTGGCCAGGCCCCGCGCGATGAACGGCAGCACGGGCCACAGCACGAACAACGACGTCAGGGTGACGAGGAACGTGGCGACGCCCCAGGGGAACCGGATGAACGCGTACAGGACCGTGCGCCAGCCCACCGGGTCCTTCAACGACATCCACAACTGCGCGAAGAAGCCGCGCCCGCTCCGCAACGGCAGCGGGCTCGGCTCGTCCACCCGCACCCCGAGCAGCGCCCTGGTCCGCGCCCGCTCCAGCTTGCCCAGCTGCCGTGCGCCCAGCAGGCCGGCCGCCAGCAGCGGGAGCCCGATCACCGTGACCGTCAATCCAATGCCGACGGACAGCATCGTCACCACGTAGATGAAGCCGAGCAGCGCCGCCGGGAAATTCGCCAGCAGGTGGGCGATCTCCTTCCAGGTGTGCCGGTCATAGGCGAAACGGGCCGGCGGCAGGCGGTCGCCGGCCGCTGCGCCGGTGGTCCCGGCGAGGCTGGATGTCGAGAGGCGTTCGGTCATACACGTCAGCGTGCCGTGCGGCGCGGCGCCGCGCCATGAGGTGGACCGCCGGGATGCACTGAGGAAAACCCCACCCCCGCGTCTCAAGGTGCGACGGGCTGCTTACCGTCCCTTTATCAGGCTCTAGACTCCCGTGCGTACGGATCGTCGAACAGCAGCGTTCACGAGGTTCACGACAGGGAGCGAGGGGCGCACGTGCCGGAACCGACCGCCGGTGAAGCGACCGCCGACGCCGTGACCACCGCCGATGCGACCGTCGGGCTCGCCGCGGACTACTTCCAGTCCTACTCGGTTGTTGGCCTGCTCGCCGTCGTGGGGGTGCTCTTCGTCGCCGTGGCCTTCGGTGCCGGGCGACTGCTGCGACCGGTGGTCCCGACGCCCGAGAAGCTGCTCACCTACGAATGCGGCGTCGACCCCGTGGGGGAGGGCTGGGCGCACACCCAGGTCCGCTACTACGTCTACGCGTTCCTCTACGTCATCTTCGCGGTCGACTCGATCTTCCTCTTCCCCTGGGCCACGGTCTTCGCCGACCCTGGTTACGGGGCCACGACCCTGGTGGAGATGTTCATCTTCCTCGGCTTCCTGGCCGTGGGTCTGTTGTACGCATACAAGAAGGGCGTCCTGTCGTGGACGTGAACCCCGGCGAACCCGCCGACCCCGCACCCGTGCCGCTCCCCGAGCCCAAGAGGCTGGGCACGCTCGCCCGCCTCGCCCCGGAGCCGATGAAGGTCGTCCTGAACTGGGGCCGCCGGTACTCGCTCTGGGTGTTCAACTTCGGCCTCGCCTGCTGCGCGATCGAGTTCATCGCCGCGTCGATGGCCCGCCACGACTTCATCCGCCTCGGTGTCATCCCGTTCGCGCCCGGCCCCCGCCAGGCCGACCTGATGGTCGTCTCGGGCACGGTGACCGACAAGATGGCACCGGCCGTCAAGCGCCTGTACGAGCAGATGCCCGAGCCGAAGTACGTCATCTCCTTCGGCGCCTGCTCCAACTGCGGCGGCCCTTACTGGGACTCCTACTCCGTGACGAAGGGCGTCGACCAGATCATCCCCGTCGACGTCTACGTGCCCGGCTGCCCGCCGCGTCCCGAGGCGCTGCTCCAGGGGATCCTCAAGCTCCAGGAGAAGATCGCGCGGGAGTCCCTGGGGGAGCGGTACGGCGTCTCGCCCCGGCCGTCGACGGCCGCGCTGCAGAGCGGCCTGGTACGACCGCCGGGCTCGGACTCGGCTCCGGCCGCGGGCTCGGACTCGGCCTCGGGCTCGGGCTCGGACTCGGCCTCGGGCTCGGACTCGGATGCGGGGCGAGGCCGATGACGGCGGTCGGCTGGCTGCCCGTCGGCGCCGAGGAGCTCTTCGGCACGGACGCCACGGCGGAGGAGTCGTACGACCTCCTGACCGTCGACGTGCCGCCCGCCTCCTGGATCACCGCCCTGGAGACGGCGCGTGACCGGCTGGGCTGCACGTACTTCGACTGGCTGAGCGCGGTCGACGAACCCGGCACCGGCTTTCGAGTCGCCGCACATGTCGCGGCGCTGGGACCGGTACGCAGGCTGCTGCTGCGCACGACCGTCCCGCACGACGCCCCGGCCCTGCCCAGCGCCGTCGGGGTGTACGCGGGCGCGGCCTGGCACGAGCGCGAGACCCACGAGATGTTCGGTGTCGCCTTCGAGGACCACCCCGCGCTGGACCACCTGCTCCTTCCGGAGGGCTTCGAGGGCCACCCGCTGCGGAAGGACTTCGTCCTCGCCGCACGCGTCGCCAAGGCCTGGCCCGGGGCCAAGGAGCCCGGCGAGTCCGAGCACGGCGGTCCCCGTCGCCGCCAGATGCTGCCGCCGGGCGTCCCCGACCCCAACGAGTGGGGCCCGCTGAAGGGCCAGCTGCCGCCCGCTCCGGCCCGCCCGGCACGCGGTGCGGGGCGGGCGGCGGGGGAGCGCCCGGTCCGCGGCGCAGGCGAACGCCCGGCTCGCCGGACCCGTACGGCGGCCGAGGGCTCCGTCGGCCAGACGGCTCCCGGCCCCGAGGCCACGGCCGCGCCGCGCCGCTCCCGCACTGCGGCCGAAGGCTCGGTCGGCCAGACCTCCCCGGCCGACGAGCCGTCGACCGCACCCACGACCGGACCGGCGCCGCGGCGGTCGCGCAGTGCGAGCCAGGGGTCGGCCTCCCAGCGGGCGGCCGGTCCGACGGACGGGCCCACCGCCGACACGACTGCCGGGCAGGAGGAGGTCACCGACACCCGGGCCCGGCGCAGCCGGAGTGCGTCGCAGGGCTCGGCAAGCCGGCGGGGGGTCTCCGCCGCCGGGGAGCCGGACGACGCGGGTTCCGGCAGCGCCCCACGGGGCGGCGACGGCACCACCTCCCCGCCCGCGGAGGAACCGGCCCCGAAGCCGGAGCCCTCGACACCGCGCAGCGCGGATGCCCCCTGGCACCACGCCCGCCCGGCGTTCGACGAGCCCGACGAACCCGACGACCCCGACGCGGCAGGGGAGCCGGAGGCGGCAGAGGCGGCGGAGGAGCCGGAGGCGTCCACCGAGTCACCGAAAACGGAGTCGGACGCCCCGGGCGACACCGACGCTCCCCGTAACCCCCCGAACCCACCCAACCCTCCAGGAGGCCGGCAGTGAACGACGCGCTCGACGTCACCCTGCGCCTTCTGGTCGTCTTCGTCGTCTTCCTCGCGTTCCCCCTGATAGTCGGCCAGACCGAGCACAAGGTGATGGCCCACATGCAGGGCCGCCTGGGCCCGATGTACGCGGGTGGTTTCCACGGCTGGGCCCAGCTCGTCGCGGACGGCGTGAAGTTCGCGCAGAAGGAGGACGTGGTCCCCGCGGACGCGGACCGCCGTATCTTTCAGCTCGCTCCGGCGGTGGCCCTGCTGCCGTACCTCCTGGTTCTCCTGGCCATCCCGGTCGGGCCCGGAGAGGGCGCGGTCGGTCAGGTCGTCGACGCGGGCGTCTTCTTCGTCCTCGCCGTCATGGGCGTGGGCGTCCTCGGCTCGCTGATGGCCGGCTGGTCCTCGGCCAACAAGTTCTCCCTCCTCGGCGGCCTGCGCACCGCCGCCCAGCTCCTCGCGTACGAACTCCCGATGCTGCTGACCGCGGCCTCCGTCGCCATGGCGGCCGGCACGGTTTCTCTCGTCGGCATCCTCGACGCCTTCGAGTGGTGGTGGCTGCCCTGGCAGATCGTCGGCGCGATCGTCTTCTTCGTCGCCGGGCTCGCCGAACTGCAGCGGCCCCCGTTCGACATGCCGGTCGCCGACTCGGAGATCATCTTCGGTGCCTACACCGAGTACACCGGCCTGCGCTTCGCCCTGTTCCTCCTCGCCGAGTACGCCGGAATCGTCGTTCTGTGCGGTCTGACCACCGTCCTCTTCCTGGGCGGCTGGCACGGCCCCTGGGGCGAGGACGGCCTCGGCTGGGTGTGGACCCTGCTCAAGGCGGCCGTCCTCGCCTTCGTCGTGATCTGGCTGCGCGTGACCTACCCGCGCCTGCGCGAGGACCAGCTCCAGAAACTGTCCTGGACGCTCCTCGTCCCCCTCTCCCTCGCCCAGATCGCCCTCACCGGCATCGTCAAGGTGGTGATCGCGTAATGGCCCCCGTCCCCGGCAGCGGCCTGGCCAAGGGCCTGGCCGTCACGCTGCGCACGATGACGCGGAAGACCGTCACCGAGCAGTACCCGGACGCCCAGCCGGAGCTGCCGCCCCGTACCCGCGGCGTGATCGGCCTGTTCGAGGAGAATTGCACGGTCTGCATGCTGTGCGCCCGTGAGTGCCCCGACTGGTGCATCTACATCGACTCCCACAAGGAGACGGTCCCGGCGGCCACCCCCGGCGGGCGCGACCGCAGCCGCAACGTCCTCGACCGCTTCGCCATCGACTTCGCCCTGTGCATGTACTGCGGCATCTGCATCGAGGTCTGTCCTTTCGACGCCCTGTTCTGGTCCCCGGAGTTCGAGTACGCCGAGACCGACATCCGCGACCTCACCCACGAGCGCGACAAGCTCCGCGAGTGGATGTGGACCGTGCCGGCTCCGCCCGCCCTGGATCCCGGCGCGGAGGAGCCCAAGGAACTCGCCGCCGCCCGCAAGGCCGCCGACAAGCTGGCCGCGCAGCAGCAGCCGGACCACCCGGGGCAGCCGGACCAGCCCGGGCAGCCGGGCCAGCCCGGGCAGGAGGACCGGACATGACCCTCGCCGCCGCATCCCACGGCTTCCTCTCCCCGACCGGCGTCGAGATCGCCTTCCTCCTCGTTGGCGTGGTCACCTTCGGAGCCGCCGTCGCAACCGTGACCACCCGTCAGCTCGTCCACGCGGCCCTGTGGCTGGTGGTGGCCCTCGGTGGCCTCGCCGTCGAATACCTCCTGCTCACCGCGGAGTTCATCGCCTGGGTCCAGGTCCTCATCTACGTCGGTGCCGTCGTGGTCCTCATCCTGTTCGGGCTGATGCTCACCAGGGCGCCCATCGGCCGGTCGCCCGACGCCGACTCCGGCAACCGCTGGGCCGCCCTCACCGTGGCGGTGGCCTCCGCGGCGGCCCTGGTGTGGGTCGTCGTCGACGCCTTCCGCACCACCTGGATCGACCTGGACGGCCCGGCCGCGGGCTCCACCGCCGTCACCGGTGCCAGCCTGTTCCAGAACTGGGTCCTCCCCTTCGAGGCCCTCTCCGTCCTCCTCCTCGCCGCCCTGGTCGGCGCCATCGTCCTGTCCCGCAAGGCCAAGGCGGCCCGCGCCGACGAAGCGTCCCGGCCCGGAACCTCCCGGACGGGCGGTGTCCGCTGATGCACCTCGCCTATCCCGCCGTCCTCTCCGCCCTCCTCTTCTGCACGGGTCTCTACGGCGTCCTCGCCCGCCGCAACGCGATCCTGGTCCTGATGTCGGTCGAGCTGATGCTCAACGCCGTCAACCTCAACCTGGTCGCCTTCGACGTCTGGCTCAGCAGGGCCGCCGAGGAGACCCTGCACTCCGGCCAGGCCCTGACCCTGTTCACGATCGCCATCGCGGCCGCCGAGATCGGCATAGGCCTGGCGATCGTCCTCGCCGTCCACCGCAACCGCGGCACCTCGGACATCGACAAGCTCCGCGACACCGCCGAGGGCCACGAGCCGGACGGCCCCGACACCGACACTCCCGCGACCGGGACGGCCGCCGAGAAGGCTGAGGCCACCGCGTGACCACGACCACCCTCGCCGTACTCGTCCCCCTCCTTCCCTTCCTCGGGGCAGCCGCCGGTCTTCTCCTGGGCCGGTCGGCCCCTGGTTTCGTCCGCCCCCTCGCCGTCCTGCCGACGTTGGCTGCCCTCGTCCTCGCCGTACTCGTCGCGGCGCGTCAGGGCGGCGGCCGGGCCCTCGACGCCGTCACCGAGCTGACGCCCACCGGTTCGGTCCCCGTCGAACTCGCCCTGCACATCGACGGCTTCGCCGCCCTCGTCGCCGTCCTGGTCGGCACCGTCGCGACCTGCGTGCAGATCTACTCCACGGGTTACCTGCGCGACGACCCGCGCTACGCCTCGTACGCCGCTCTCGTCTCCCTGTTCACCTCCGCCATGTTCCTCGTCGTCTACTCCGGCGACCTGATGGTGCTGCTGGTCGGCTGGGAAGTCATGGGCATCTGCTCGTACTTCCTGGTCGGCCACTACTGGGAGACTCCGGAGGCGCGCGCCGCCTCCCTCAAGGCCTTCCTGGTCACCAAGCTCGGCGACGTCCCCTTCCTGATCGGTCTGCTGGCGCTGGCCACCGAGGCAGGCTCCTTCCGCATCACCAAGATCCTCGGAGCGGTCGCGAGCGGCTCGCTCGACCACCCGACGCTGATCGCGCTGCTGCTCCTCGCCGGAGTCGCGGGCAAGTCGGCGCAGTTCCCGCTGCACACGTGGCTTCCCGACGCGATGGCGGGCCCGACGCCCGTCTCCGCGCTGATCCACGCCGCGACGATGGTCGCCGCCGGTGTGTACTTCGTCGCCCGGCTCCTTCCGCTCTTCGAGGCCTCGCGGGCCGCGATGGTCGTCCTCGCCGTCATGGCCGCCGTCACGATGCTCGGCTCCGCGCTCGCCGCCCTGGCCCAGGACGACATCAAACGCGTCCTCGCCTACTCGACGATCGGACAGCTCGGCTACATGACCGGCGCCCTCGCCACGGGCGACCGGGGTGCCGCCGTCTTCCACCTCGTCTCCCACGGCGCCTTCAAGGCGCTGCTGTTCCTCGCCGCCGGCGTGATCATCCACGCCGCCGGCACCAACTCGCTGGCTGCCATGTCCCGGATGCGTGGCCTGCGCGACCGCGTCCCGGACGCCTACTGGACGATGACCGTGGCCCTGCTCGCGCTCGCCGCGATCCCGCCCTTCAGCGGCTTCTTCTCCAAGGAGTCCGTCCTCGGCGCCGCGGAGCACGTCGCCACCGGCCACACCGAGCACGCGCCCGGCGCCGCGGGCTGGACCGTGCTCGTCGCCGGCCTGATCACGGCCCTGCTCACCGCCGCCTACGCGACCCGCCTGTGGCTGCTGGCCTTCCGCGGCCGAGGCGCCGAGGCCCCCGACCACGGCAGGCAGCCGCTGGTCATGAACGCCGTGCTCTGGGTGCTCGCCCTCCCCTCACTCGCACTGGGCGGACTCGCCTTCCGCCTGCTGCCCGACTGGTTCGACGGCCAGGACCTCACCCCGACCCTCACCACCTCCGTGCTCGGCACGGGCGTGGCCCTGGTCGGCGGCATCGTCACCTACGCCGCCTGGCGGCACACCACGGCGCTCGCCGACCGGACCCCGCTGGGCGCCGTCGCGGCCCATCCCGAGGGCGACGCCGGCCTGGTGGAGGCCGAGGCGATCGCCGCCCACCGGGCCGCCTACGGAGACCTGGCCTCCGCGCCCGACCCGTCGGATCCCGGACGGCTCCTGCTGGGCCCGGTGCACCGGCACGCGGCCGCGGGCTTTCACCTGGACGCGGTCTACGCGACCCTCTTCGTCCGCCCGGTCCAGGCAGGCGCAAGCCTCGTCCGGTTCCTCGACCGCGAGGTCGTCGACACCTACGTACGCGCGGCGGGCGTCCTGCCCCGCCTGCTCGGGGCCGCCGTACGACGTGCCCAGACCGGCAATGTGCAGACCTATGTGAGCGCGCTGCTCGCCGGCACCGTCGTCCTCGCGGTCGCCGCCGTCCTCGTCGCCGCGGGAGCGTGAGCAGACGTGATCGATATCAACGAGTCCGTGATGCAGGTCCTTCTCGCGTTCCTCGTCGTCGGCCCGCTCCTCGGTGCCGTCGCCGCTCTTCTGCCGGCCCCGCCCGGACTGAAGGGAAAGTCGCCCGAGCAGGCCGTGCTCCGGCACGGCGTCACCGTCACCGGCGCCGTCCTCCTCGCGGCGATCGTCCTCGTGCTCGGCTTCGACCACGACCATCCGTCGAAGATGCAGGCCAGCACGGACATCAGCTGGATCCCCGCACTCGACGTACGCATCCACCTCGGCATCGACGGCATCTCCCTCCCCCTGCTCGTCCTGACCGCGCTGCTGACCTTCCTCTGCGCGCTCTACTCGTACTTCAAGCAGCGACACGACCGGCTGACGCCGCGGCCCCCGGGCCCGAACCCGAAGGCATTCGTCGCGCTGCTGCTCGTCCTCGAGTCCGGCACCCTCGCGACCTTCGCCGTCCTCGACCTGATCCTCTTCTTCCTCGCCTTCGAGATGGTCCTCATCCCGATGTACTTCCTCATCGCCCGCTGGGGCGGCGAGGGACGGGCCGGGGCCGCCTGGAAATTCATCCTCTTCACGCTCCTCGGCTCCGTCGTCATGCTGCTCGGCCTGCTCCTCGTCGGAATCACGGCGGGCACATTCGACATGGTGGCACTCGCCACTGACAACGGCCGGTCGCTGACCACATCCGTGCAGGTCATCGCCGTTCTGGCGATCGGGCTCGGGCTCGCGGTGAAGACCCCGATGTGGCCGCTGCACAGCTGGCTGCCCGACGCCCACACCGCCGCGCCGACCGTCGGCTCGGTCCTGCTGGCCGGCGTCCTGCTGAAGATGGGCACGTACGGTTTCGTCCGCATCCTGCTCCCGGTCGCGCCGGACGGCTTCCGCACCTTCGCGCCCTACCTCGCCGCCTTCGCCGTCGTCGGCATCATCTACGGCTCCCTGGCCTGCCTGGCCCTCGCCAGAAAGGGCGCGAAGGGCGATCTCAAGCGCCTCATCGCCTACTCCTCCGTCGGCCACATGGGCTTCGTCCTGCTCGGCGTCGCGACCATGACCCCGACCGGCGTCAACGGCGCCCTCTTCGCCAACATCGCCCACGGGCTGATCACCGGCCTGCTCTTCTTCGTGGTCGGCGCGCTCAAGGACCGGACCGGAACGACCGACCTCGACACCCTCGCCGAGGGGTCCGGCCACGCCCTGTACGGCAAGGCACCGCGCCTGGGCGGACTGCTCGCCTTCGCCGCGGTCGCCTCGCTCGGCCTGCCCGGCCTGGCCGGGTTCTGGGGCGAGATGCTGGCCCTGTTCGGCGCCTTCGACCCGCACGACGACCTCAGCCGCCCCGCCTTCCTCACCTTCATGGCGATCGCCGCCTTCGGCACCCTGCTGACCGCCGCGTACATGCTGATCGTGGTCCGCCGCGTCTGCATGGGCGCCGTACCGCAGGACGTCCCGCAGCCGAAGCTCGCCGACGTGCGCACCTACGAGTTCGCCGCCTGGACGCCGCTCGTCGTCCTCACCGTCGTCGCCGGACTGTGGCCCAGGACCCTCCTCGGGCTGACCGACCCGGCCGTGCAGCAGCTCCTCTCAGGAGGCACCCGATGAGCTCCTCGGCCCAGCCCCTCGCCGAGGCGGTCCTGGCGCAGCCACTGGCCCAGAACCTCGTCCAGTCCGTCGACTGGCTCGCCATCGCGCCGCCCACCATCACGGCGGTCGTGGGACTCGTCGTCCTCGTCACCGACCTGTTCGTCAAGGACGCCCGCAAGAGCCTGCTCGGCTGGGTCTCGGTCGCCGGACTCGCCGCCTCCGCCCTCATGCTGCTGCCGCTCGTCAACGACGACCGCTCGACGTTCTGCCTGACGGGCGAGCCCGGCGCCTGCAGCTACACCGCGGACACCTTCACCCTCGCCATCCAGTTCCTGGTCCTCGGCGGCGCCCTGCTGACCGCCCTCCTGTCCGTCACCGCGGTGAAGGAGGACCGGGGGCTTCCGGAGGGCGAGTTCTGGTTCCTGCTGCTCTCCTCCGCGGCCGGCGCCGCCCTCCTGCCCGCCTCCCGAGACCTCGCGACCCTGATCGTCGCCCTGGAGGTCGCCTCCCTGCCCGCCTTCGCCCTCGTCGGCCTCCGGCAGGGCGACCGCAGGTCCTCCGAAGCGGCCCTGAAGTTCTTCCTGTCCTCGGTCACCGCGACCGCGGTCAGCCTCATGGGCATCAGCTTCGTATACGCCACCACCGGCACCCTCTACCTCACCCAGGTGGCGGACCGCATCCAGCACGTCGACGGGCAGTTCACCACCCTCGCCCAGACCGGCGTCGTCCTCACCCTCGTCGGCTTCGCCTTCAAGACGGCCGCCGTCCCCTTCCACTTCTGGGTGCCCGACACCTATGTGGGCGCCCCCCTGCCGATCGCGGCCTACCTGTCCGTGATCGGCAAGGCGGTCGGCTTCTCCGGCCTCATCCTGGTCACCGTCGTCGCCCTGCCGTCCTACGCCGACGTCTGGGGACCCGCCCTCGCGGCACTGGCCGCGCTCACCATGACGGTCGGCAACGTCGGGGCCCTGAGGCAACAGGCCACGCGCGCGTACAGCGCGGTACGCCTGCTCGCCTGGTCGTCCGTCGGCCAGGCCGGCTACCTCCTGGTGCCGATCGCCGCCGCCGCGTACTCGGACGACCCCGAACACTCCATCGGCTCCACCGTCGCCTACGCCCTCATGTACGCCGCGGTGAACCTGGGGGCCTTCGCGGTGGCCGCGCTCGTCGGCCGCACGAAGGCGCTGAACCGCGTGGCGGACTACCGCGGCCTGTACGCGTCCAACCCCCTCACCGCCCTGCTCCTGGCCTTCTTCCTGCTCTGCCTCGCCGGACTGCCGCCCGGCATCATCGGCCTCTTCGCCAAGGTCACGGTCTTCTCCGCGGCCGTCGACGCCGGACTCGGCTGGCTGGCCGTCGTCATGGCCGTCAACGTCGTGATCGCGCTCTTCTACTACCTCCAATGGACGGCGCTCCTGTTCCGGGCCCCCGAGGACGCGACCGCCGGTCACCGCGCCCCCGCCCCCCTCACGGCCGCGATCACCGTGACAGCGGTCCTCGCCGTCGCCCTCTCCGGAGCACCCCAGCTGATCCTGCGCTTCGCCGACACCGGGCTCTTCTGAACGCAGCCGCGCGGGCCGCCCGCCGCGGCCGTCACCCGTACGGACCACACGCCCCGCGCCGGGCGCCGGGGAACTGGTGGCCCTCGCCTGGCGTTGACCAGTACGGAAGGGTCCACTGGACGTGTCACCACGGCACCGGTGGCACCGGAGACCAGGAAGCAGCCACAGCGAGCGAGACCAGCAAGCAAAGGGTTCCCCTGCTGCACGACTTGGAGGGCGTACCGTGCACCGCCGGCACAACGGGCTCAGGACCGCAGTACTCCTCGGGGGACTGTCCGCGCTCATCATCGTCATCGGCAGCTTCTTCGGCCGAGCGGGGCTCGTCGTCGCCGTCCTCGTCGCCCTGGGCACCAACGCGTACGCGTACTGGAACAGCGACAGACTCGCCCTGCGCGCGATGCGTGCGCGCCCGGTCAGCGAGTTCGAGGCCCCGGCGCTGTACCGCATGGTCCGCGAGCTCTCCACCCAGGCCCGACAGCCGATGCCCCGCCTGTACATCTCGCCGACGGACGCCCCGAACGCCTTCGCGACCGGCCGCAACCCGCGCAACGCGGCCGTGTGCTGCACCGAGGGCATCATGCGCCTGCTGGACGAGCGCGAACTGCGCGGCGTCATCGGGCACGAACTGAGCCACGTCTACAACCGCGACATCCTGATCTCCTCCGTCGCCGGCGCCCTCGCCTCGGTGATCATGTTCCTGGTCAACTTCGCCTGGCTGATCCCCGTAGGACGGTCCAACGACGATGACGGACCCGGTCTGCTGGGCATGCTCCTCATCATGCTGCTCGGACCGCTCGCCGCCACCGTCATCCAACTGGCGATCAGCCGCTCCCGGGAGTACGAGGCCGACGCGTCCGGCGCCCAGCTGACCGGCGACCCGCTCGCCCTGGCCGGCGCCCTGCGGAAACTGGAACTCGGCACCAAGCAGCTTCCGCTGCCCCCGGAGCCCCGGCTCGAGACGGCCAGCCACATGATGATCGCCAATCCCTTCCGCCCGGGACAGGGGCTCTCGAAAATGTTCTCCACCCATCCGCCCATGGCGGAGCGAATCGCCCGACTCGAAAAGATGGCAGGTCGTCAGCAGTGAAGACCATTCTCAACGTCATTTGGCTCGTGCTCAGCGGCTTCTGGCTGTTCCTCGGCTACCTGCTCGCGGGCGCGCTCCTCTGCATCACGATCATCGGCATCCCCTTCGGCATAGCGGCCTTCCGCATCGGCGTCTACGCGTTGTGGCCCTTCGGATACACCACGGTCGAGCGGCGCGGCGCCGGAGCACCCTCCTGCGTCGGGAACGTGCTGTGGCTCGTCCTCGCCGGCTGGTGGCTGGCCCTCGGCCACATCGTCACCGGCATCGCGCTGTGCGTCACGATCATCGGCATCCCGCTCGGCATCGCCAACTTCAAGCTGATCCCCGTCTCACTGCTCCCGCTGGGCCGCGAGATCGTGCGCACGGACCAGCCGTTCACCGCCGCGGCAGCGACGCAGCGGACCGGTTGGTAAAGGGGGCCTTCATGGGCCTTCGTGGCCCTCGTTGTCCACACCTTCGCTCATTCTTGCGAGGAACCCCGGGGCTTTAGCCCCGGGAGGAATCGCATCCTCGTGCACCGCGGCGCGCGGCGCCGCGGTGTCGCTGTGTGTGTCCGGCGGCGCAGCGGCCGGGTCTCGCTCTTTCGGGGCGGGACGGATGCGATCCCGGGGGTGGGGTGTCACTCGATGGGGTGGTGGGTGGGGAACGTGTGGTGGAGGGTGGTGCGGGTGTCTACGCTCGGTGATCGTGAAGGTCGTGACGCAGGTCAAGCTCGTGCCGGATGCCGTGCAGGCATCCGTGCTCGAGCGCACCCTGCGCGCGGTAAAGAAGGTTCGCGACGCGTACACGACACTGCACGCCAATATGCGGGCCGGGAACTACGGCAAGCCCGGGTCGCCGACGCAAGGTGGAGGCCAAGCCGGTCACGTTCCGGCCCGAGGCCGCGCAGCCGTACGACGATCGGTGCCTGTCCTGGCAGTACGACGCGCAAACCGTGTCCGTCTGGACAACTGCCGGGCGCCTCAAGAACGTCCGCTTCGTCTGCTCCGCCGACGCGCTCACGATGCTCCGCAAGTACCGCAAGGGCGAGGCAGACCTGGTCGAGCGCGACGGCGTGTTCTACCTGATCGCCACCCGTGAGGTGCCCGAGGCCGAGCGGTACGAGCCGGACGGCTTCATCGGCGTGGACCTCGACATCGTCAACATCGCCACCGCGTCCACCGGCTACCAGGCCGCCGGACGCTGCCTCAACCGCTACCGCAAGCGACCGCTCACCCTGCGGCGGAAGCTGCAGAAGAAGCGAACCAAGTCCGCCAAACGGCGACTCAAGGAGCGCTCCCGCCGCGAACAGCGGCGCGTCAAGAACACCAACCACGTCATAGCCAAGACGATCGTGACCGAGGTTGAACGCACCGGGCGCGGGATCTCCCTGGAAGAACTCAAGGGAATCCGCAACCGGGTACGGCTCCGTAAGCCCCAACGGGTCGCGCTCCACTCCTGGGCCTTCGCCCAGCTCGGAGAATTCCTCGTCTACAAGGCCAAGAGGGCGGGCGTGCCCCTGGTTTTCGTTGATCCCGCATACACGTCGCAGCAGTGCGCCGAGTGCGGCCACGACAAGCGCAACCGTGTCGACCAGGGGCTTTTCATCTGCCGGGGGTGCGGGGTCGTTGCCCACGCCGACCGGAACGCTTCCCACAACATCGCCACCCGTGGCGAGAGCGTGTGGAACGCGGGGCGTGAGTCACGCGTCCCTGCCACCCCGTAAAGGGAGTGTCTGGACGGAGGAGCCCACCCAGCAGCCGGCTGGGCACTACCTCCAAGCCCGGTCCTTCAGGACCGGGTCAAGTTGACGGTTGTCCACAGGCCCGACCGGATGTCGGTGGCGGCCTGCATCATGAATCCATGACCGAGAGCGAGCAGTTGCTGGAAAGGGTCGCCGCCAAGGCGCGGAGCACTCGACCGTGGGGCTGGGGTTCCCTGCCCGAGCCCGTGGACGCGGAGGCGCCGGACCGCGCCGAGGCCGCCCTGGGCTTCCCTCTCCCCGCACTGCTCGCCGAGCTGTACCTGCGCATAGGAGACGGCGGATTCGGCCCGGAATACGGCCTGTTGCCGCTGCTCGACAACGCACCCTCGGGCGAGCCCGCCGCCGTCGCCCAGTACCTGGCCAACCGGGACAGCGGTGCGAAGGACCCCGACTGGCCCTGGCCCGAGGGCGTCCTGCCCATATCCCACTGGGGTTGCGCGATGTACGCGTGCGTCGACTGCCGCTCCCCCGAGGCCACCGTCCTCCTCTTCGAGCCCAACGCGGGCGACGCCGACCATGCCTGGTACGTCGACGCCCCGAGCCTCGCCGGCTGGTTGCGCACCTGGCTCGAGGGCACGGGCTGGTACGAGGAGTCCCACGAGGGCCCGGAACCGACCCCGTGGACCGCCCTCGCCCTCCGCACCGGAAGACGGGCCGCCCCGACCGGCACGTCGCCCGCACAGGCGTCCTGAGGCAACTGCCGTTCACCGCGGGACTTGCTGCCCCCGCACCCCGTACGCCACCACACCCACGGCCAGTACACCCACACCCACCACGACCGACACCGCCGGAAGCGAGAACGCGAGCACCACGCATCCGATCAGCCCCAGCACCGGTACGACCCGCGACAGCCTCGACGGGTCGAGCGTCCAGGCCGACGCGTTGGCCACCGCGTAGTACGCCAGCACACCGAAGGAGGAGAAGCCGATCGCCCCACGCACGTCCACCGTCGCCGCCAGGACCGCGACCACCGCGCCCACGGCCAGCTCCGCCCGGTGCGGCACCTGGAAACGCGGGTGCACCGCGGCCAGCGCCCGGGGCAGATGACGGTCCCTGGCCATGGCCAGCGTCGTCCGGGAAACGCCCAGGATCAACGCCAGCAGCGAGCCCAGCGCGGCCACGGCGGCGCCCGCCCGCACGAGGGGCACCAGCCCCGGCAGGCCGGCCGCCCGTACCGCGTCGGCCAGGGGCGCCGTCGCCTGCCCCAGACCGACCGGACCCAGCACGGAAAGGACAGCGACCGCGACACACCCGTACACCGCCAGGGTGAGGCCCAGCGCCAGAGGGATCGCCCGCGGAATGGTGCGCCGCGGGTCCCGAACCTCCTCACCGAGGGTCGCGATCCGCGCATACCCCGCGAACGCGAAGAACAGCAGGCCGGCCCCCTGAAGGACCCCGCCCGCTCCGCCCGACAAGCCGATGTCCAGCCGTCCGGCGTCGGACCGCCCGGACCCGAGACACCCCACCACCACGGAAGCGAGGACAGCGAGAACCACCGCCACGATCACCCGCGTCAGCCAGGCGGACTTCTGCATGCCGCCGTAGTTCACCGCGGTCAGCGCCACCACGGCGGCGACCGCCACGGTGTGCGCCTGCTCCGGCCAGACGTACGCGCCCACGGTGAGCGCCATGGCAGCGCAGGAGGCCGTCTTCCCGACGATGAAGGACCAGCCCGCGAGATAGCCCCAGAACTCCCCGAGCCGTTCACGTCCGTAGACGTAGGTGCCGCCCGAGGCCGGATACCGGGCGGCCAGCCGGGCCGACGACGTGGCATTGCAGTACGCGACGACGGCTGCCGCGGCGAGGGCGAGGAGCAGGCCCGGGCCGGCGGCGTGGGCGGCCGGTGCCAGGGCGGCGAAGATTCCGGCGCCGATCATGGAACCGAGTCCCACGACGACGGCGTCGCCCAGGCCAAGAGTGCGACGCAGCTCCGAACCCGCAGGTGTCATGGGTCGCACCCTACTGATCAGCGCAACCACCCGGCGCGGTCGGAACGTCCTCGCCACCAAGAGGACATGAACACCGCGGAGGAACGGGCCCGCAGCACTGGCACAGTGTGGGCACAGGAAGAAAGGGCAGGGTCACGGCATGACCGTCATCAGCTGGATCATCCTCGGACTGTTGGCCGGAGCCATCGCCAAGTTCCTGCTGCCGGGCCGCGACCCCGGAGGGCTCATCGGCACCACCCTCATCGGCATCGCGGGCGCCTTCCTCGGCGGCTGGATATCGGCCCGCTGGCTGGACCACCCGATCAGCAAGGACTTCTACGACGGCGCCACCTGGGCGGCGGCGATCGGCGGTTCGCTGGTGCTCCTGGTCGCCTACCGGCTCCTGTTCGGCAACTCCCGCGACTGACATACGCGCGGACCGGACGAGAAAGGGTGGGCACCGTCGGGGTGCCCACCCTTTTCCGTCAACGAAGGCCTACGCGCCACCGAGCCACCGCGTCGCCTGCTCAGCAGTTCACCGGTAGTTGACGAACTGCAGCGCGAAGTCGAAGTCCTGGCCCTTCAGCAGAGCGATCACGGTCTGCAGATCGTCCCGGCTCTTCGAGGAGACCCGCAGCTCCTCGCCCTGCACCTGGGCCTTCACGCCCTTGGGGCCCTCGTCGCGGATGAGCTTGGCCACCTTCTTCGCGTTCTCCTGGGAAATGCCCTCCTCGATCGACGCGAAGATCTTGTACTCCTTGCCGGAGAGCTGGGGCTCGCCCGCGTCCAGAGCCTTGAGCGAGATGCCGCGCTTGATCAGCTTGGACTGGAAGACGTCGAGGACCGCGGTCACCCGGTCCTCGGAGTTGGCCTCCATGAGGATCTTCTCCCCGGACCACGAGATCGAGGCGCCCACGCCCTTGAAGTCGTAGCGCTGCGAGATCTCCTTGGCGGCCTGGTTGAGGGCGTTGTCGACCTCCTGCCGCTCGACCTTCGAGACGATGTCGAAACTGGAGTCGGCCATGTCCTGTGGCTCCTTGTATCTGGGTGCGTGTCGGGCCGCGTATCGGGTCCGTACCGGCATACGTCGGCGGCCGCCGGGCCCCGCGGGGTCCTCGGCCGCATCCGGACAAGCCTAGCCACCCGCCGCGATCCGAGCGGCGATCAATCGGGTGGCGAAGCACCCCTCCACATCAGGTATTGTTTACGTCGTTGCCACGGAGCGCCGCCGAAGAGCGGTTCGACGAGCAGCAAACCCCGGCGGTGTGCCCGAGCGGCCAAAGGGAGCAGACTGTAAATCTGCCGGCTCAGCCTTCCCAGGTTCGAATCCTGGCGCCGCCACACGACCGAAAGGGTCTGTGATCAGCAGCAATGCTGATCACAGACCCTTTCGTCGTTCACGGGCTCACGAGACCTCGGCGTTCCCCGCCCGTTGACGAAGCGCCGTGGGCGCGGCTCGGGGTGTCGGCCGGGCGGGCAGACTGGCGGTATGACCTTGTCCTCCCGTCGCAGAACCTGCCCGGAGTGCCGTCGCGAGATCGCCGTCGTCGCGGGGCGGTACGCGCGCCACGATCCCCCCGGCGCCCGGGGGAGCGGTGAGCTGGTGTCCTGTCCGGGCTCGCGCAGGTCGGCGCAACTCGGGGCGGCGCAGCCGTCCTTGGACGGATACGTCGTCCCCGACTTCCCCGGACAGCTGCCCCTCTTCTAGCCGTGCCCTCAGTTCCCGGCCACCGACTTCACCGCCACCGACACGGGCGCCGAGCCGCTGATCAGCTCCAGGGTCAGGCCGTTCGTGGCCGGGGTGTCGACCAGTTCGGCCAGGACCGCGGCGACGTCGTCGCGCGGAACGGGGCCGCGGCCGGTGTGTGCCTCCAGACGCACCAGGCCCGTGCCCGCGTCGTCGGTCAGGGCGCCGGGGCGCAGGATCGTCCAGTCCAAGGCGTCCAGTGAGCGGACGTACGCGTCCGCCTCGCCCTTGGCGCGCAGGTAGACGTCGAAGATCTCGTCCCCCCGGTGCGCCGGGTCGGCGCCCATGGACGACACGATCACGAAGCGCCGGACGCCGGCCCGGACCGCCGCGTCCGCGAAGAGGACCGCCGCCGCCTTGTCCACCGTGTCCTTGCGGGCCACCCCGCTGCCGGGCCCCGCTCCCGCCGCGAAGACCACCGCGTCCGCGCCCCGCAGCCGCTCCGCCACCTCCTCGACCGAGGCCGACTCCAGGTCCAGCACGACCGGTTCGGCGCCCGCCGCACGCAGATCGTCGGCCTGCTCCGCCTTGCGGACGATGCCCGCCACCTCGTCACCGCGCGCGGCGAGCAACCGCTCCAGCCGCAGCGCGATCTGACCATGACCACCAGCGATGACAATGCGCATGCCTTCGACCGTACGCCCCGACGACCACCCGCGCCGCACGGCTTCGGCCACCCCGCCACCGGGTCGTCCGCCCTCCGCCCGCTCATCCTCCGCCCCGGCCATCCTCAGCCCCGGCCATCCTCAGCCCGTGTCCCCACGCCGGCCAGGTCCGCCGCGCCCGTCGCGCCGTCCCCGCCCCGCACCCCCCTGCCGCGGCAGCCCCAGGTCGGACGCGGTGGTCGAGTCGCCGTACTCCCGTACCGCGCTGGTCCGCGCCACCACGCGCCCCCGGTGCACGACGATCCGGCTGTACGCCAGCGACAGCGCGCCCGCCAGCCGGTCCCCGCGTACGGCGACCAGTTCGGCCGGGAAGCCCGCCTCCACCCGCACCTCCGGCAGGCCGAGGGCCGACCGCGCCGCCGCGCTCACCGCGTCGTACGCCTCCTCGGGGCGCAGCCCGTGCCGGGAGGCCAGCAGGTACGCCGCCTCCAAGGGGTCGCCGCGCCCGACCGGGTTGGACACGTCCCGCAGTGCGCCGCTCCCGGCGGCGACCCGCACCCCGGCCGCCCGCAGCAGCCGTACCGGAGCCGTGCCGTCGGGGTGGTCCACCGTCCCGCAGGCGCCCTGCGGCAGGCAGACCACCGTCACACCGGCCGCCGCGAGCTGGTCCGCGGCCCGGGAGGCCGCCTCGGCGGGCAGCCGGCCCAGGCCGTCGCAGGGGCCGATGGCGACCCCCGGGCGCAACCCGCCCGCCGTGGCCGCCAGCCGGGCCAGCCGCGCCGGGTCGGCGGCGTCGGTGTGCAGGTCGACCGGGCAGCCGTGCTCGGCGGCGACCTCCAGGACCGTCTCCACGTACCCCGCCGGATCGGGGTCCAGGTCAGGACACCCGCCCACCACGTCCGCGCCCATCTTGACCGCGTCCCGCAGTATCGCGAGCCCGTCGGCACCGGCCGCCCCGGTCAGCACCCTCGGCATCGCCACCGCGCTCAGTTCGGCGAGGCCGCGCAGGGAGCGCCGGGTCCGCAGTACGGCGGTCAGCGCACCCAGGCCGGCGACGTCGCCCACCCGCACGTGCGCCCGCAGCGCGGTGGCGCCGTGGGCCAGCTGGAGCAGGGCGGCCTCGGTGGCCCGGCGCTGGACGTCCTCGGGGGCGTAGGAGACGGGGCCGGGGACGTCGGCCGTGAGTGCCGTGTCGGCGTGGACGTGGGGATCGGCCGGGGCGGGCAGGAGCAGGTAGCCGCCCAGGTCAAGGTGGCCGCCGGGGCCGGACGCGCGGCCCGGGGTCAGGCTGCCGGCCGTGCCGACCGCCTCGATGCGTCCGCCGTGGAGCCGTACGTCCACGGTCCGGCCGTCGGTGAGCCGCGCCCCGGAGAGCAGGAGCGAGCCGCGGTCGGCGGGGTCCGAGGGGGAGGGCGAGTGGGGCGGCTGCGGCTGGCTGTCGGGCATCGCGCTCCTCTGGGCTCGGGGCTGCGCAGTGGGGGACGCAAGATCACGCAGAGTGAGTCGAGCCTAGGACGGTGATCAGCCCGTGGCGCGGAGGAGCGCAATAGTCGTACCGGCGCCGTCCCGCTGCCGTCCACGCGGTCGGGCCGCCCCGCTGTGCGGTCGGGACGGGACGGGACAGGGTCGGCGAAACGGATTTGGGCGAACGGCGGGCGACCGTGTAATGTCTTCATCGCTCGCCCCAATAGCTCAGTCGGCAGAGCGTCTCCATGGTAAGGAGAAGGTCAACGGTTCGATTCCGTTTTGGGGCTCTGGTGTGAGAGGTTCCCGTCGCGAGGCGGGGCCCGATCGCATCACAGCGGTGTAGCTCAGTCGGTAGAGCAAGCGGCTCATAATCGCTGTGTCACCGGTTCAAGTCCGGTCACCGCTACTCTCAGTAGCCGATTGCGGGGTCGGTCCTTCAATCGGCTACTCTTTCTTGCGTTAATACCATCAATCCGTTCGTCAAGGAGTGCACTCACGTGGCTGCCACCGACGTCCGCCCGAAGATCACGCTGGCCTGCGTGGAGTGCAAGGAGCGGAACTACATCACCAAGAAGAACCGGCGTAACAACCCGGACCGACTGGAGATGAAGAAGCACTGCCCGCGTTGCAACGCGCACACCGCGCACCGCGAAACGCGATAGAACAGAACAGGCTCGTACACGAGGTCGTCCCCGAGGTCTGGGGGCGGCCTCGTGTCGTTGTCACAGGCATTCGTCGGCACCGCTACGAAGAGCAGCAGCAGGAGGTTGCGAGCCCATGGCGCTCGACCAGTCGTTCGTGGGGCGGAGCTATCCGCCCACCGCGCCCTATGAGGTGGGCCGGGAGAAGATTCGCGAGTTCGCGGAGGCGGTGGGGGACGCCAACCCGGCGTACACCGACGCCGAGGCCGCCAAGGCGCTCGGGCATCCGGATGTGATCGCCCCGCCGACCTTCGTGTTCTCCATCACGTTCAAGGCGGCCGGTCAGGTCATCGAGGACCCGCAGCTCGGGCTGGACTACAGCCGCGTGGTGCACGGCGACCAGAAGTTCGCCTACGCCCGCCCGGTCCGGGCCGGTGACCGGCTCACGGTCACCTCGACCATCGAGGCGATCAAGTCGATGGCCGGCAACGACATCCTGGACATCCGTGGCGAGGTCCACGACGAGGCCGGCGAGCACGTCGTGACCGCCTGGACCAAACTCGTGGCCCGCGCGGCCGAGGAGGCGTGAGCGCGATGCAGTCGAAGATCGCATACAGCGATGTCGAGGTCGGCACCGAACTGCCTGCCCAGAGCTTCCCCGTGGACCGCGCCACGCTCGTGCGGTACGCGGGCGCCTCCGGAGACTTCAACCCGATCCACTGGAACGAGAGGTTCGCCAAGGAGGTGGGTCTGCCGGACGTCATCGCGCACGGCATGTTCACCATGGCCGAGGCGATCCGGGTGGTCACCGACTGGACCGGCGACCCGGGCGCGGTCGTGGAGTACGGCGTCCGCTTCACCAGGCCCGTCGTCGTCCCGAACGACGACCGGGGTGCCGTGATCGAGGTCAGCGGCAAGGTGGCGGCCAAGCTCGACGACAACACCGTCCGTGTCGACCTCACGGCCACCAGCGCCGGCCAGAAGGTCCTCGGCATGTCCCGCGCGGTCGTACGACTGGGCTGACCAGCCGTCTCCCGGCCCCAGCGCCGACCCCCTGGCCGGGCCGGTCCTGGCCGGTGCTGGCCGGTCCAGGGGGAGCGGGTCAGCGGGTGCCGGCGCGTGCCGCCGTGGTCGCCAGCGTCGTGTACCGCATCGTGAAGCGGCCGCCCAGGGCGTCGACCGCGCGGCCCACCGCGTCCAGGATTCCGGCCAGTTGACCGGGGCGGAGCCGGGTGAGGCCGCCGGTGGTGGGGAGCAGCTCCAGCCACTGGTCGCGCGTGTACGACCGCTCCCAGTCGAACCGCCACTGCTCCGGTTCGTGGAACCGCCCGGACTCGCGGATCCGGTCGGCGATCTGCGCGTACCCCGCCAGGTACGTCTCCAGCGGACGTCGCGCCGGCTGACCGCTGAACGGCGATTCGGGTGCCGCCCGACGGTAGGCGGCCGCGAACGGCTCGGCCACTTCGGCCGGTGGCTCGAACACGTGCCCGAAGATTGCCAGGCGCCCGTCCGGGCGCAGTACCTGGGCCGCCTTCACGGCGCCGACGGCCGGGTCCACCCAGTGCCACGACTGGGCGGCGATCACCGTGTCGAAGGTTCGGTCGGCTGGCTCCCAGGCCTCGAAGGCCGCCACCTCGACCGGCAGTCCGCGGCCCCGGGCGCAATCGGCCATCCGCGCGTCCGGCTCGACCCCGAGTACGGCGCAGCCGACGGCCTGGAACTGGCGGGCCGCGATGCCCGTGCCGCAGCCGACGTCGAGGACGTCGGGCCCCGGACTCCCCGCGACGACACGCGCCACCAGGGCGTCGGGGTAGGGCGGTCGGGCCCGGTCGTAGCGCTGCGCGTCGGTGCCGAAGGACTCGGCCGTCTGCCGGGCCTGATGCGGCGGTGTCGGCTCCTGCGGCTCCGGCTGCTCCGGAGAGGATAGAGTGGGCATGCGTTCACTTTAGTGGGCGAGCGCCCACAAGCCAATGAGTGAGCAGGCGAGAGAGGATCCGCGAGTGCCGACGGGAGTGCACCTCCGCGACGCGCGGCAGCAGCTGTTCGACGCCGCCGAACGCGTGCTTCTGCGGGACGGCCCGAACGGGCTGACCAGCCGGGCCGTCACGGACGAGGCGGGCTGCGCCAAAGGCGTCCTGCACCGGCACTTCACCGACTTCGACGCCTTCCTCGCCGAACTTGTACTCGACCGGGCCGCGCGGCTCGACGCGCAGGCGCTGGCGCTGCGGGAGGCCGTGGGCTCCGGCACCGTGGCGGACAACCTCACCGGCGCGCTGACCACCCTGTTCGGACCGGTCCCCGTGGCGATCATTCCGCTCATCACCTTCCGGGACGAGTTGCGCGCGCGGCTGCGGCAGGCCATGCCCGGTGGCGGTATCGCGATCCTCGCCCAGGTCACGGCCGCGGTCTCCGGCTACCTGACCGAGGAGCGCGCGAGGGGTCGCATCTCGGCCGACGCCGACATCGACTCGCTCACCCTCTCCCTCGTCGGAGGGGGACATCTGCTGTTCGCGGACCGCGATCCCGGCCGCCCGCCGGCCGCGGCGGCCGTCGGCAAGCTGGTCGACACGGTGCTCGCCGGCGTCGTGCAGCGACGCCCGCGCTGACGATCCACCGCCTGCCGTGCGTATCGCCTTGACGAAGTTAGTGATTGAGCACTAACTTACTTGCATGGTCAGGATGAGCGCAGAGGAGCGGCGCGAGAGCGTCATCCGCGCGGCGACGAGCGAGTTCGCCCGGGGTGGCTACCACGGCACGTCCACGGACGTCATCGCCAAGCGGGTGGGAGTCTCCCAGCCGTACCTCTTCCGTCTCTTCCCGGGCAAGAAGGCGATCTTCCTCGCGGTGGCGGAGCGTTGCCTGCGGGACACCCGCGAGGTCTTCGAAAAGGCGTCCGAGGGCCTGCACGGTGAAGAGGCTCTGCACGCCATGGCCGAGGCCTACTCGCAGCTGATCGCGGACCATCCCGAGAAGCTCCAGATGCAGTTGCAGGTGTACGTCACCGTCGCCGCCGCCGAGGCGGCCGGGGATCACGAGTTCGGCGAGATGGTGCGCAAGGGCTGGCTCGAGATCTGGGACACCGTGCACCTGCCGCTGGGGGCGGACATCGGTCAGACGACGACCTTCCTGGCCTACGGCATGCTGATCAACACCCTGGTCGGCATGGGGTTCCCGCCGGGGCACCGCGTCTACGGCGGTATCTACGAGTCGGGGCAGGCCAAGCCCGGCCCGGAAGACGCGTAGCGGCGCGCGGGGAAACATGCGGGAGCGGTCCTGTGCCGGTTCTGCACGCCCCACAAAGTTAGTCATCAATAACTAACCACATCACGGCAGTGCACACCCTCTGGGGGAGAGATGTCACAGCAAGGAGCACGTCGGAACACCCGCGGCGGGGGAGCGGTCTGGGCCCTCGTCATCACCAGCGTCGCCGGCTTCATGGCGGCCCTGGACAACCTCGTCGTCACCACCGCCCTGCCCTCCATCCGCGAGGACCTGGGCGGCGCGCTGCACGACCTGGAATGGACCGTGAGCGCCTACACGCTCACCTTCGCCGTCCTTCTGATGTTCGGCGCGGCACTCGGCGACCGCTTCGGCCGCCGCAGGCTCTTCCTGGTCGGCCTCACCGTCTTCACCGGGGCGTCCGCCGCCGCGGCCATGGCGCCCGGCATCGACTCGCTCATCGCCGCCCGCGCGGTGCAGGGCGTCGGCGCGGCGATCATGATGCCGCTGACGCTGACCCTGCTCACGGCCGCGGTACCCGCCGAACGCCGCGGGATGGCGTACGGCATCTGGGGGGCCGTCAACGGACTCGCCGTGGCCTCCGGTCCGCTGGTCGGCGGGAGTCTCACCGAGCACATCTCGTGGCAGTGGATCTTCTGGCTGAACGTTCCGCTGGGCCTGGCCCTGCTGCCCCTCGCCCGCCTCCGCCTCGCCGAGTCGCACGGCACCGGCGCCCCGCTCGACCTACCCGGCACCCTGCTCGCCAGCGGCGGACTCTTCGGCATCGTCTACGGCCTGGTCCGCGGACCCGTGGACGGCTGGACCGGCTCCGTGGTGCTGACCGCCCTGTTCGCCGGGGCCGCGCTGCTCGCCGGCTTCGTCCTCTACAGCACCCGTGCCCGGAACCCCATGCTCCCCATGCGGCTGTTCCGCTCCCGTGCCTTCACGGGAGTCAACGCGGCGAGCCTGCTGATGTTCCTGGGCATGTTCGGCTCGATCTTCCTCCTGAGCCAGTACATGCAGGGCGTCCTCGGCTACTCGCCCACCGAGGCGGGCCTGCGCATGCTCCCCTGGACCGGCATGCCGATGCTGGTCGCGCCGATCGCCGGCATCCTCTCGGACCGGATCGGAGGCCGCCCGGTCGTCGCGACCGGACTCTTCCTCCAGGCGGCCGGTCTCGGCTACCTGGCCTCCGTGATCACGGCCGACGCCTCCTACGCGGTCCAGCTGCCCGGTCTGATCATCAGCGGTATCGGCATGGCCCTCTACTTCGCGCCCGCCTCCGCCCTGGTGATGTCCAGCGTCGCCGCGAAGGAGCAGGGCATCGCCTCCGGCGCCAACAACGCACTGCGCGAGGTGGGCGGCGCGCTCGGCATCGCGGTCATGTCGTCCATCTTCGCGGCGCAGGGCGGCTACGAGTCCGCGCAGACCTTCGTGGACGGACTGCGGCCCGCGATCGCCGTGGGCGCCGCGGTGGTGGCCCTGGGCGGCATGGCGGCCCTGGCGATCCCGGGCCGCCGCCGCACCGGGGGCCAGGGCCCCACGGCCGGGCCGAAGACGGAGCCGACGACCGAACCGGCGACGGAACCGGCCCTCGCCACGACGGCACCGACGGCACCGACGGCACCGACCCCCCAGCACTGACGGCCCGACGACACAGCACACGAGAGGAGCACGCCATGCCCACCCTCCCCTGGACCGTGCCGAACGAGCCTCCCCGCGCCACCGAGGTGCACGTCTTCGCCTCCCGCTTCGAGACCCGCACCCTGTGGGGAGCGCTGAAGTTCCTGGCGCGCACGCCGGGCGTGTGGCGGCAGGTCGGCAGCGCGCCCGGAGCGTACGGCGCCTCACTGAAGGCGGAACCCTTCAAACGGACCTTCTGGACGCTCTCCGCCTGGGAGTCGCCCGAGGCCCTCAAGACCTTCGCCCGCTCCGGCACCCACGCACCGGCCTCCCGCGGGCTGTCGGCGCAGATGCGGGACGCGAAGTTCGCCTCCTGGCCGGCGTCGAGCGACGAGCTCCCGGTGAGCTGGGCGGAGGTGCGCAGGCGCCTGACGTGAGGACGCACCCGCACGCACCCCCGGCGACGCCCCGGCCCCACCGGTCGGGGCGTCGCCGGGTGCGTGCGTTTCCCGCTGCCCGGTCCTGTCGGTGCCGTCTCGTAGTCTTGAGCGCGTGCAGGAACTCCACGACGCCCCCCTCGCCCCGCTGACCACCTTCCGCCTGGGCGGGCCGGCGACCCGGCTGCTCACGGCCACCACCGACGCCGAGGTGATCGCCGCCGTCCGCGAGGCCGACGACACCGGGACCCCGCTGCTGCTCGTCGGCGGCGGATCCAACCTGGTCATCGGCGACAAGGGCTTCGACGGCACCGCCCTGCACATCGCCACGCGCGGCTTCCGCCTCGACGGTACGACGCTGGAGCTGGCGGCCGGTGAGATCTGGACCGACGCCGTCGCCCGCACCGTCGCGGCGGGCCTGGCGGGCGTCGAGTGCCTGGCGGGCATCCCCGGCTCGGCGGGCGCGACGCCGATCCAGAACGTCGGCGCGTACGGCCAGGAGGTCTCCGCCACGATCACCGAGGTCACCGCCTACGACCGCCGGAACCGCGAAACGGTCGCCCTCTCCAACGCGGACTGCGCCTTCTCCTACCGGCACAGCCGCTTCAAGGCCGAGCCCGAGCGGTACGTGGTCCTGCGTGTCCGCTTCGAGCTGGAGAACGCCGACGGGCTCTCCGCGCCCCTCCGTTACGCCGAGACGGCCCGCGCCCTCGGTGTCGAGGCGGGCGACCGGGTCCCGCTGACGGCCGCCCGGGAGACGGTGCTGAAGCTGCGTGCCGGGAAGGGCATGGTCCTGGACGCCGAGGACCACGACACCTGGTCGGCCGGGTCGTTCTTCACCAACCCGATCCTCACGGACGACGAGTTCGCCGCGTTCCGCTCCCGCGTCGCCGAGCGCCTCGGTGCCGCCGTGGAACCGCCCGCCTTCCCGGCCGGGGAGGGCCGCGTCAAGACCTCCGCGGCCTGGCTGATCGACAAGGCGGGCTTCACCAAGGGGTACGGCACCGGCCCCGCCCGCATCTCCACCAAGCACACCCTCGCGCTCACCAACCGCGGCGGGGCGACGACGGAGGACCTGCTCGCGCTGGCCCGCGAGGTCGTCGCCGGGGTCCACGAGACCTTCGGCGTCACGCTGGTCAACGAACCGGTGACGGTGGGCGTCGCCCTGTAGGCCCCCCGCGGCCACGTGCCGCCGTTAGGTCGCGCGCCCGGCGTTACCGGGACCCCCGGGGTGGGTGCGGGCGCGAGGGCGAGCGCGGCCCGGCGTTGCGGGGTGCCTCCCCCAGTGCCTGAACGGCCTGGGAGGTACCCCCACCGCCCACCCGTGCCGCCCCAGCGGCACGACTGCCCGCAGTGGCGGCGGCATAGCGGTGATCCGCAGCCGCGGCTGCTCGCAGCGACGGCGGGGGAGCCGCGTATGGCGGGGCGGGGGACGCGGAGCGTGGGCGGGGTGAGCCGCGTACGGCGAGGAGGGGGCGTGCCGGGGGGTGTCCGCCCGCAGCGGTTGGCGCGTCAACGCCCCGCACCCCCGTAGCCAACCGATTCCGCGCCGTTCCGAGGACGGACACCCCCCGGCGCGACCCCGACCCACCCACCGAACCCACCGCGCTACCCGCACCCCCACCACACCCGCACAGGCCGCCGCAGGCACCCCGCGCACCCGCCGCAGCCCACCAACCACCTACGCCACAAGCCAGTCGTCCACCCCCGCCAACAGCTTCCCCTTCACCTCCTCCGGCGCCGCCGACCCCCGCACCGACTGGCGTGCCAGCTCCGCCAGCTCCGCGTCCGTGAACCCGTGGTGCTCGCGCGCGATCTCGTACTGGGCGGCCAGCCGCGACCCGAACAGCAGCGGATCGTCCGCGCCCAGCGCCATCGGCACCCCCGCCTCGAACAGCCTCCGCAGCGGCACGTCCTCCGGCTTCTCGTACACGCCCAGCGCGACGTTCGACGCCGGGCAGACCTCGCACGTCACCTGCCGGTCCGCCAGCCGCTTCAGCAGCCGGGGATCCTCCGCTGCCCGCACACCGTGCCCGATCCGGTCCGCCTCCAGGTCGTCCAGGCAGTCCCGCACCGACGCCGGACCGGTCAGCTCACCCCCGTGCGGCGCGGACAGCAGCCCCCCGTCCCGCGCGATCGCGAACGCCCGGTCGAAGTCCCGCGCCATCCCGCGCCGTTCGTCGTTCGACAGCCCGAAGCCCACCACGCCCCGCTCCGCGTACCGCACCGCCAGCCGCGCCAGCGTCCGCGCGTCCAGCGGATGCTTCATCCGGTTCGCGGCGACCAGTATCCGCATCCCGATCCCGGTGTCCCGCACGGTCGTCTCCACCGCGTCCAGGATGATCTCCAGCGCCGGAATCAGCCCGCCCAGCCGAGGCGCGTACGACGTCGGATCGACCTGGATCTCCAGCCACCCCGACCCGTCCCGCAAATCCTCCTCCGCGGCCTCCCGCACCAGCCGCTGGATGTCCTCCGGCGTCTGCAGGCACGACCGCGCCGCGTCGTACAGCCGCTGGAAGCGGAACCAGCCCCGCTCGTCCGTCGCCCGCAGCTTCGGCGACTCCCCGCGGCCCAGGGCCTCGGTCAGCGTCTCGGGCAGCCGCACCCCGTGCTTGTCGGCCAGTTCCAGCAGGGTGGTGGGCCGCATCGACCCGGTGAAGTGCAGGTGGAGATGGGCCTTGGGCAGTTCAGAGACATCACGTACACGCTCCATTCCGTGATCCTGCCGCACGACACGCCCGGCCGGACAGCACTTTCCCCGTACGTGGTCTTGCTCGCACAAACAAACAGGGCCACCCCTCAACGTTGAGGGGTGGCCCCGCGGGACGACGGGACGGTCAGTCCCGCGCCTCCGCCAGCAGCTTCTGGATCCGGCTCACGCCCTCGACGAGGTCCTCGTCCCCGAGCGCGTACGACAGCCGCAGGTACCCCGGCGTGCCGAACGCCTCACCCGGCACCACCGCGACCTCGGCCTCCTCCAGGATGAGCGCGGCCAGCTCGACCGAGTCCTGCGGACGCCTGCCGCGGATCTCCTTGCCGAGCAGCGCCTTCACCGACGGGTAGGCGTAGAACGCGCCCTTCGGCTCGGGGCACAGCACGCCGTCGATCTCGTTGAGCATCCGCACGATCGTCTGGCGGCGCCGGTCGAAGGCCTCCCGCATCTTCGCCACGGCGTCCAGGTCGCCGGAGACCGCGGCCAGCGCCGCCGCCTGGGACACGTTGGCCACGTTGGACGTGGCGTGCGACTGGAGGTTGGTCGCGGCCTTGACGACGTCCTTCGGGCCGATGACCCACCCGACCCGCCAGCCGGTCATCGCGTACGTCTTCGCCACGCCGTTGACCACGATGCACTTGTCGCGCAGCTCGGGCAGCAGCGCCGGCAGGGACACGGACACGGTGTCGCCGTAGACGAGGTGCTCGTAGATCTCGTCGGTCAGCACCCACAGGCCGTGCTCGACGGCCCATGTGCCGATCGCCTCGGTCTCGGCCTCGCTGTACACCGCCCCCGTCGGGTTCGACGGCGACACGAAGAGGACGACCTTGGTCTTCTCGGTGCGCGCCGCCTCCAGCTGCTCCACCGTCACGCGGTAGCCGGTGGTCTCGTCGGCGACGACCTCGACGGGCACACCGCCGGCCAGCCGGATCGACTCCGGGTACGTCGTCCAGTACGGCGCCGGGACGATGACCTCGTCGCCCGGGTCGAGGATCGCGGCGAAGGCCTCGTAGATGGCCTGCTTGCCGCCGTTGGTGATGAGGATCTGCGACGGGTCGACCTCGTAGCCGGAGTCGCGCAGCGTCTTCGCGGCGATGGCGGCCTTCAGCTCGGGCAGCCCGCCGGCCGGCGTGTAGCGGTGGAACTTCGGGTTCTTGCACGCCTCGACGGCGGCCTCGACGATGTAGTCCGGCGTCGGGAAGTCGGGCTCACCCGCGCCGAAGCCGATCACGGGACGTCCGGCGGCCTTGAGGGCCTTGGCCTTGGCGTCCACGGCGAGGGTCGCGGACTCGGAGATCGCGCCGACTCGGGCGGAGACCCGGCGCTCGGTGGGAGGGGTTGCAGCGCTCATGACCCCATCGTTCCAGACCGGAAACCTCACGGGCACAGGGGTTTCACGGACTGAACCGGACCGGTCCAGGACCTGAACGCCAGTCCGGTCGACGGCCTGAACATCAGTCCGGACATGCTTTCTGTTCGACGCCCGGCCCGTGAGCACGTACACTCTCACCTCGTTGGCCTTCAGCGGTCCGCGATCACCCGGTGCACACCAAGCATTCGGGCGGATGCGGTACGTTGGGGGACGAACAAAGGGTCGTAGCTCAATTGGTAGAGCACTGGTCTCCAAAACCAGCGGTTGGGGGTTCAAGTCCCTCCGGCCCTGCTACACACACCATCGCCAGGATGTGTGCGCATGTACGTACAGCAATGCACCGCCGTGCGGCTCCAACCGGGCGCGGCACGGCCACGACCCGGAATCAGGTGAGGACGAGTGACGGACGCCGTGGGCTCCATCGACATGCCTGATGCCCAGGACGAGGCGCCGGACTCCAAGAAGAAGTCCCGCAAGGGCGGCAAGCGAGGCAAGAAGGGCCCGCTGAAGCGGCTCGCGCTCTTCTACCGCCAGATCGTCGCGGAGCTGCGCAAGGTCGTCTGGCCCAGCCGCAACCAGCTGACGACGTACACCACCGTGGTGATCATCTTCGTGGTCATCATGATCGGCCTGGTGACTCTGATTGACTATGGCTTCTCTCACGCCGCCAAGTACGTCTTCGGCTGAGTCGAGAGCGAAGGGCGCCGAGGTACCCGGCGCCCCTTTCGCGTGTTCCACCCCTATGTATCCAGGAAGAAGCAGCCACAGTGTCTGACCCGAACGTGAACGACGCCATCGAGCCGGTCGAGTCCGTCGAGGACGAGCTCGGCACCGTCGAGGGCGCCGACAACGAGGACACCGAGGCCTCCGCCGAGGCCGAGGCTGCCGACGACACGGTCGTCGCGGAGACGGACGAGGACGCGACGGAAGCGGAGGCGGACGAGACCGCCGAGGCGACCGACGCGGAGGCCACCGAGGCCGAAGCCACCGAGGCCGAAGCCGAGGCAGAGGAAGCCGAGGAGTCCGAGGAGGAGCCCGCGGCCGAGGAGCCCGAGCTCGACCCGATCGAGAAGCTCCGCCAGGAGCTGCGCGTCCTGCCCGGCGAGTGGTACGTCATCCACACCTACGCCGGTTACGAGAACCGCGTGAAGACCAACCTCGAGCAGCGCGCCGTCTCGCTCAACGTCGAGGACTACATCTTCCAGGCCGAGGTGCCGCAGGAAGAGGTCGTCCAGATCAAGAACGGCGACCGCAAGACGATCCGTCAGAACAAGCTGCCGGGCTACGTCCTGGTGCGCATGGACCTGACCAACGAGTCCTGGGGCGTCGTCCGCAACACCCCCGGCGTCACCGGCTTCGTCGGCAACGCCTACGACCCGTACCCGCTGACCCTGGACGAGATCGTCAAGATGCTCGCCCCGGAGGCCGAGGAGAAGGCCGCCCGCGAGGCCGCCGAGGCCGAGGGCAAGCCGGCGCCGCAGCGCAAGGTCGAGGTCCAGGTCCTGGACTTCGAGGTCGGCGACTCGGTCACCGTCACCGACGGCCCCTTCGCCACCCTCCAGGCCACGATCAACGAGATCAACGCCGACTCGAAGAAGGTCAAGGGCCTCGTCGAGATCTTCGGCCGCGAGACCCCGGTCGAGCTGAGCTTCGACCAGATCCAGAAGAACTAGTACCTCACCGGTACTCCGCACTCCTCTGGACGTACTGCTTCCGACCAGGTCAGGCGCCCGCTCGCGCGGCGTCTGACCTGCTCGGTTTTTGGCCGCGCATCCATACCCGTTATCGTTGTGCGGTATGCCTGTGTCCGGGTAGCTCCCGAACGCGGGCAGGACCCGAATCGAAAGGACCCGGAGAGCTATGCCTCCCAAGAAGAAGAAGGTCACGGGGCTCATCAAGCTCCAGATCCAGGCCGGTGCCGCGAACCCGGCTCCGCCGGTCGGCCCCGCGCTGGGTCAGCACGGCGTCAACATCATGGAGTTCTGCAAGGCCTACAACGCGGCGACCGAGTCGCAGCGCGGCTGGGTCATCCCGGTGGAGATCACGGTCTACGAGGACCGCTCCTTCACCTTCATCACCAAGACGCCGCCGGCCGCCAAGATGATCCTCAAGGCCGCGGGCGTGGAGAAGGGCTCCGGCGAGCCGCACAAGACCAAGGTCGCGAAGATCACGCGTGACCAGGTCCGTGAGATCGCCACCACCAAGATGCCCGACCTCAACGCCAACGACCTGGACCAGGCGGAGAAGATCATCGCCGGTACCGCCCGTTCCATGGGCGTCACGGTCGAGGGCTGACCTCCACCCCCGTAAGCCAGCCAAGCGGCGGTAGCCGCAAGGTCAGGACAGTGTGGCAGGGCCTGCTCGGCCCGCACCACGACTCCTCAGAAGCCACCAGGAGCAGTAGTGAGCAAGCGCAGCAAGTCTCTCCGCGCTGCGGACGCCAAGATCGACCGGGACAAGCTCTACGCCCCGCTCGAGGCCGTCCGTCTCGCCAAGGAGACCTCCACGAGCAAGTTCGACGGCACCGTCGAGGTCGCCTTCCGCCTGGGTGTCGACCCGCGCAAGGCCGACCAGATGGTCCGTGGCACCGTGAACCTCCCGCACGGCACCGGTAAGACCGCCCGGGTCCTGGTCTTCGCGACCGGTGACCGTGCCGAGGCCGCGACCGCCGCGGGCGCCGACATCGTCGGCTCCGACGAACTGATCGACGAGGTGTCGAAGGGCCGTCTGGACTTCGACGCCGTCGTCGCCACCCCGGACCTCATGGGCAAGGTCGGCCGCCTCGGCCGCGTGCTCGGTCCCCGTGGTCTCATGCCGAACCCCAAGACCGGCACCGTGACCCCGGACGTCGCCAAGGCTGTCAACGACATCAAGGGCGGCAAGATCGAGTTCCGCGTCGACAAGCACTCGAACCTGCACTTCATCATCGGCAAGACGTCGTTCGACGACACCAAGCTGGTGGAGAACTACGGCGCGGCGCTGGAGGAGATCCTCCGTCTGAAGCCGTCCGCCGCCAAGGGCCGCTACATCAAGAAGGCCGCCCTCAGCACCACGATGGGCCCGGGCATCCCGCTCGACTCCAACCGCACCCGCAACCTCCTCGTCGAGGAGGACCCGGCCGCGGTCTGAGCGAGCAGCTCGCCCACCGGTTCACGGGCCCCGCACCTTCCGAGGTGCGGGGCCCGTCCCTTTTGGCCCGTCCCCTTTTCCGGCGCCCTGGGTTAGCGTGCGGACAACGGACCCGCGCATGGGGCGCAGGGGCCGTACGGGGCGCAAGGGGTGGGCGGATGACGGGCACGACGGCACGCCGTACGGTCGTCTCGGTCGCGGTGTCGGCCGCGCTGGCGTGCGTCACCGCGTGCACCGGCCCCGGGGGATCCGACGACTCCGGCGATGCCACCGGCCCCGCCGGATCGGCCCGGCCGTCCGCCTCCGCTCCGGCGTCCTCCCGCCCTCCGGCCCTCACCGGACCCTCGGCGGACGCCCTGCGGGCCGTCGAGCGGGCCACCGGGCGGGCGGGTTCGGCGCGGGTGGAGTCCACCACCGTGATGGGCCGCGAGCTGTCCCTGGAGGCCGCGGGCGCCCTCGGCTGGGACGACGGCCTCACCGGCACCCTGACGATCACCTACACCGGCGGCACGACCGCCGAGACCATGCGCCGCCTCGGCACCACCGCGATGGAGGCCCGGTACCTGCCCGACGCCTACTACGCAAGGATGGGCGCCGAGTTCGCCGAGCGGGTGGGCGGCCGGCACTGGATCAAGTACGTGTACGAGGACCTGGAGGACCTCGGCGGCGGCGCGGGCGCCGGATTCGCCGACCAGATGCGCAACACCACGCCCCACCAGGCCGTGAAGCTCCTGCTGACGGCCGAGGACGTGCGCAGGGTGGGCGAGGAGACGACACGCGGCCGGCGCACCACGCACTGGTCCGGCACGATGGGCGGGGCCACCGCCCAGACCGTCGACATCTGGGTCGACGACCGGGACCTGCTGGTCAAGAAGGTCGAGCGGGGCCGCACGGAGACCGGGGAGCTGACCCAGACGGCGTACTACAGCGACTACGGCGTCAGGGTCTCCGCCGAACGCCCGCCGGCCGCGGACACGGCGGACTTCAAGGAACTGCTGGCGTCACAGGGGCGCTGAAGCCCGTCCGGCGGAGAAATCACAAGATCGTTCGAACCGATTCGGCTACGCTCGCGTCCTTGTCACAAACGAATGCTGTGGAGCGGCGGTGCGTCTCCTGTGCCCTGCAAGCTCCTGTGTGCACCTTGAATCCCGTGGGGGGATATCGATGAAGACTTCCGTACGTGTGCCCGTGGGCGCCGGACTCGCCGCGCTGCTGCTCGCCGCCGGGGCGGTGGGCTGTGCCAAGGAGGACAAGGCCTCCGAGTCCCCGGAGATGACGCCCGCGGCCGCCGTCGCCAAGGCGGCGAAGAACACGGAGGCGATCAACTCCCTCCACTACCGCATGACCGGCAAGGTCCCCGAGGAGGGCCGGGTCAAGGCCGAGGCCCAGATGCAGATCAAGCCGACGCTCGCGATGAGCATGAAGATGACGGCGCTCGACCAGGGCGCCGAGGGGACCGCGGAGATCCGGCTCGTCGACAAGGCCATGTACATCGGCGGCGGCCCCGAGGCGGCCAAGGAGATGGACGGCAAGAGCTGGATCAAGTTCGACCTGGCCGCGATGGGCGCCGGCGACGAGCTGAACCAGCTGGGCGGCGCCTCCCAGGCCGACAAGAACCCGGCCACCGAGTCCACCTTCCTCACCGGGGCCAAGGACGTCGAGAAGGTCGGCACCGAGACCGTCGAGGGCGTGAAGACCACCCACTACAAGGGCACGGTCTCCCTCGCCGACCTGGAGAAGTCCCTCGGGGACGAGGACAAGGCCACCCGCGACAAGCGCCAGAAGAGCCTCGAGCAGTACGAGAAGATGGGCGTCGACAAGCTCACGATGGACATGTGGGTCGACGGCGACGACCAGACCAAGCAGTTCCGCATGCGCGGCGACGCCAAGAAGGGCCCGCTGGACATGACCATCACCTTCCTCGGCGTCAACGAGCCCGTGAAGGTCACCGCACCTCCGGCCGGGGAGGTCGCCGACCTGGCCGACATGATGAAGGAGGCCCAGCAGGGCTGAGGCGTCGCGCGCCCGGCCCGCTCCGGTCGCCGCGGGGGCGGATTTGCTTGACACTGCCCCGTTCACGTACGCTTCCACAGAAGCCAAAGACCGCTGGTCGTTGCCGTGTGTTCGAAAGAGGACACGGTGGCCGAAGGATCCGCTGAACTGCGGACGACCCGCGCAGGTGACTGTGGATGAGCTCCCGGAAGTCTCCGCCCCGTGCGGAAGGCGAACGGTCGAGCCACGCCCCGTGCGCCTGCGCCGGGGCGTTTCGTTTTCCCCAGTCCTCCTTCGGGTCCGCGCGGTCCGAATCACCCGGAAGGAGGCCGAGGCTCTATGGCGACGCCCGAAAAGGCTGCCGCGGTTGCCGAGCTGACGGACAAGTTCCGCAGCTCCAACGCCGCTGTGCTGACCGAGTACCGCGGTCTCACCGTGGCGCAGCTCAAGACGCTGCGCCGGTCGCTCGGTGAGAACGCCCAGTACGCCGTGGTGAAGAACACGCTGACCAAGATTGCGGCCAACGAGGCCGGGATCACGCTCGACGACCAGCTCTTCGCTGGTCCGACGGCCGTCGCCTTCGTCACCGGTGACCCGGTGGAGTCGGCGAAGGGTCTGCGCGACTTCGCCAAGGACAACCCGAATCTCGTCATCAAGGGCGGTGTCCTTGACGGCAAGGCGATGTCCGCCGACGAGATCAAGAAGCTTGCGGACCTCGAGTCCCGCGAGGTTCTGCTCTCCAAGCTGGCGGGTGCCTTCAAGGGCAAGCAGTCCCAGACTGCGCAGCTCTTCCAGGCGCTTCCCTCGAAGCTCGTCCGCACCGTGGACGCGCTCCGTGCCAAGCAGGACGAGCAGGGCGGTGCCGAGTAACTCGGCTCGCTTTCTGGTCCGGGCCGCCTGAGCGCGGCGCGGATCGCAGCGGGCCGACGTACGCCCGCCACACCCCGTACATCCGGCACCTGCCGAATTAGTGGAAGGACCGCCATCATGGCGAAGCTCAGCCAGGACGACCTGCTCGCCCAGTTCGAGGAGATGACCCTCATCGAGCTCTCCGAGTTCGTGAAGGCCTTCGAGGAGAAGTTCGACGTCACCGCCGCCGCCGCGGTCGCCGTGGCCGGCCCCGCCGCCCCGGGCGCCCCGGTCGAGGCCGCTGCCGAGCAGGACGAGTTCGACGTCATCCTCACGGGTGCCGGCGACAAGAAGATCCAGGTCATCAAGGTCGTGCGCGAGCTGACCTCCCTGGGTCTGAAGGAGGCCAAGGACCTCGTGGACGGCGCCCCGAAGCCCGTCCTCGAGAAGGTCGCCAAGGACGCCGCCGAGAAGGCCGCCGAGTCCCTCAAGGGCGCCGGCGCCTCCGTCGAGGTCAAGTAGGACCGCACCGGCACCACGGATCCGTCAGGGTCTGTAACGCCGTAGCACCGAAGAGCGATCATCCATCCGGGTGGTCGCTCTTCGGCGTATCCGGGGTCCGGCGGCGGTCGCCTTGCACGTGTGACGGTGAAGAGTAGGGTGATCTTCGTCGTGCCGTCGCCGGGGCCCTGAGAGCCCCTTGCGGCAACCGGTTTGGGCAAGGGGGGCCTTGACGAACCGCACGCAGCGCGCAATTCTCAGGGCGTCGTCACAAGGATCCGAATCCGAGGCATGGATCGACGGCGAAGAGGGCAGTATCTGGGTGCGTTGAGGGCGAGGCCTTGCCGCACAGGTGGTGAGAACAACGAGGAGCGAACACGGTCCCCGAGAACCGCACTGGACATCAGTGTGCCAAGTGGCTACACTGACCCTTTGCGCTGCCTGTTAGCTGCCCCCTGCCCGTCACCAGGGGTCTGCCCTCGCCCGAGCACTGACGACCAGAGCATGCCCGACCTGGCTCTTTAGCCACATCAGGCACCCCCTGTCTCCGTGCACGGAAGAGGGGCCGGTACGCGCGTAGTGAGTCCGAGCCCTCGGAAGGACCCCCTCTTGGCCGCCTCGCGCAATGCCTCGACCGCGAATACGAACAACGCTGCCAGCACCGCCCCGCTGCGCATCTCCTTTGCAAAGATCAAGGAGCCCCTCGAGGTTCCGAACCTTCTCGCGCTGCAGACCGAGAGCTTCGACTGGCTGCTCGGCAACGACGCGTGGAAGGCTCGCGTCGAGTCGGCTCTGGAGTCCGGTCAGGACGTCCCCACCAAGTCCGGTCTGGAAGAGATCTTCGAGGAGATCTCGCCGATCGAGGACTTCTCCGGGTCGATGTCGCTGACGTTCCGCGACCACCGCTTCGAGCCCCCCAAGAACAGCATCGACGAGTGCAAGGACCGCGACTTCACGTACGCGGCCCCGCTCTTCGTCACCGCCGAGTTCACCAACAACGAGACCGGCGAGATCAAGTCCCAGACGGTCTTCATGGGCGACTTCCCGCTCATGACCAACAAGGGCACCTTCGTCATCAACGGCACCGAGCGTGTCGTCGTGTCGCAGCTGGTCCGTTCGCCGGGTGTCTACTTCGACTCCTCCATCGACAAGACGTCCGACAAGGACATCTTCTCCGCCAAGATCATCCCGTCCCGGGGTGCCTGGCTGGAGATGGAGATCGACAAGCGCGACATGGTCGGTGTGCGCATCGACCGCAAGCGCAAGCAGTCCGTGACCGTCCTGCTCAAGGCCCTCGGTTGGACGACCGAGCAGATCCTCGAGGAGTTCGGCGAGTACGAGTCCATGCGCGCCACCCTGGAGAAGGACCACACCCAGGGCCAGGACGACGCGCTGCTCGACATCTACCGCAAGCTGCGTCCGGGCGAGCCCCCCACGCGTGAGGCCGCGCAGACGCTGCTCGAGAACCTCTACTTCAACCCGAAGCGCTACGACCTCGCCAAGGTCGGCCGCTACAAGGTGAACAAGAAGCTCGGCGCGGAGGAGCCGCTGGACGCCGGCGTGCTCACCACCGACGACGTCATCGCCACCATCAAGTACCTGGTGAAGCTGCACGCCGGTGAGACCGAGACGGTCGGCGAGTCGGGCCGGGAGATCGTCGTCGAGACCGACGACATCGACCACTTCGGCAACCGCCGCATCCGCAACGTCGGCGAGCTGATCCAGAACCAGGTCCGTACGGGTCTCGCCCGTATGGAGCGCGTCGTGCGCGAGCGCATGACCACTCAGGACGTCGAGGCGATCACGCCGCAGACCCTGATCAACATCCGGCCGGTCGTCGCCTCCATCAAGGAGTTCTTCGGCACCAGCCAGCTGTCCCAGTTCATGGACCAGAACAACCCGCTGTCGGGGCTGACGCACAAGCGTCGTCTGAACGCCCTCGGCCCGGGTGGTCTCTCCCGTGAGCGGGCCGGCTTCGAGGTCCGCGACGTGCACCCGTCGCACTACGGCCGCATGTGCCCGATCGAGACGCCCGAAGGCCCGAACATCGGTCTGATCGGCTCGCTCGCCTCGTACGGCCGGATCAACCCCTTCGGTTTCATCGAGACGCCGTACCGCAAGGTCGTCGAGGGCCAGGTCACGGACGACGTGGACTACCTGACCGCCGACGAGGAGGACCGCTTCGTCATCGCGCAGGCCAACGCCACGCTCAACGACGACATGCGCTTCTCCGAGGCCCGCGTCCTGGTCCGCCGTCGTGGCGGCGAGGTCGACTACGTCCCCGGTGACGACGTCGACTACATGGACGTCTCGCCGCGCCAGATGGTGTCGGTCGCCACCGCGATGATCCCGTTCCTGGAGCACGACGACGCCAACCGTGCCCTGATGGGCGCGAACATGATGCGTCAGGCGGTGCCGCTCATCAAGAGCGAGTCCCCGCTGGTCGGCACCGGCATGGAGTACCGCTCCGCCGCCGACGCCGGTGACGTGGTCAAGGCCGAGAAGGCGGGTGTGGTCCAGGAGGTCTCCGCGGACTACATCACCACGACCAACGACGACGGCACGTACATCACGTACCGCCTGGCCAAGTTCTCCCGGTCCAACCAGGGCACCTCGGTCAACCAGAAGGTCATCGTCGCCGAGGGCGACCGCGTCATCGAGGGCCAGGTCCTCGCCGACGGTCCGGCCACCGAGAACGGTGAGATGGCGCTCGGCAAGAACCTGCTGGTCGCGTTCATGCCGTGGGAGGGTCACAACTACGAGGACGCGATCATCCTGTCGCAGCGCCTCGTGCAGGACGACGTCCTCTCCTCGATCCACATCGAGGAGCACGAGGTCGACGCCCGTGACACCAAGCTCGGCCCCGAGGAGATCACCCGGGACATCCCGAACGTCTCCGAGGAGGTCCTCGCCGACCTCGACGAGCGCGGCATCATCCGCATCGGTGCCGAGGTCGTCGCCGGCGACATCCTGGTCGGCAAGGTCACGCCCAAGGGCGAGACCGAGCTGACGCCGGAGGAGCGCCTGCTCCGTGCGATCTTCGGTGAGAAGGCCCGTGAGGTCCGCGACACCTCGCTGAAGGTCCCGCACGGCGAGATCGGCAAGGTCATCGGCGTCCGCGTCTTCGACCGCGAGGAGGGCGACGAGCTTCCCCCCGGTGTGAACCAGCTGGTGCGCGTGTACGTGGCGCAGAAGCGCAAGATCACCGACGGTGACAAGCTCGCCGGCCGGCACGGCAACAAGGGCGTCATCTCCAAGATCAACCCGATCGAGGACATGCCGTTCCTGGAGGACGGCACGCCCGTCGACATCATCCTGAACCCGCTGGGTGTCCCGTCCCGAATGAACCCGGGACAGGTCCTGGAGATCCACCTCGGCTGGCTCGCCAGCCGCGGCTGGGACGTCTCTGGCCTCGCGGAGGAGTGGGCGCAGCGCCTCCAGGTGATCGGCGCCGACAAGGTCGAGCCCGGCACCAACGTCGCCACCCCGGTCTTCGACGGTGCGCGCGAGGACGAGCTGGCCGGCCTGCTCCAGCACACCATCCCGAACCGCGACGGCGAGCGCATGGTGCTCCCGTCCGGCAAGGCGCGGCTGTTCGACGGCCGCAGCGGTGAGCCGTTCCCGGAGCCGATCTCGGTCGGCTACATGTACATCCTCAAGCTCCACCACCTGGTCGACGACAAGCTGCACGCCCGGTCGACCGGTCCGTACTCGATGATCACCCAGCAGCCGCTGGGTGGTAAGGCCCAGTTCGGTGGCCAGCGCTTCGGTGAGATGGAGGTGTGGGCGCTGGAGGCTTACGGCGCCGCGTACGCCCTCCAGGAGCTGCTGACCATCAAGTCCGACGACGTGACCGGCCGCGTGAAGGTCTACGAGGCCATCGTCAAGGGCGAGAACATCCCTGAGCCCGGCATCCCCGAGTCCTTCAAGGTGCTCATCAAGGAGATGCAGTCCCTGTGCCTCAACGTGGAGGTGCTGTCCTCGGACGGCATGTCCATCGAGATGCGTGACACCGACGAGGACGTCTTCCGCGCAGCGGAGGAGCTCGGCATCGACCTGTCCCGGCGCGAGCCGAGCAGCGTCGAAGAGGTCTGACGGGAGTCAGGCGGGGCCTGTCATCCACAGGCCCCGCCGATCCCGCGACCCCCGTTTCAGACCACAGACTTACAACCCTGAGAGGGATTGACGCATAGTGCTCGACGTCAACTTCTTCGACGAGCTCCGGATCGGTCTGGCCACCGCTGACGACATCCGTCAGTGGAGCCACGGCGAGGTCAAGAAGCCCGAGACCATCAACTACCGCACCCTCAAGCCCGAGAAGGACGGACTCTTCTGCGAGAAGATCTTCGGTCCGACCCGGGACTGGGAGTGCTACTGCGGCAAGTACAAGCGCGTCCGCTTCAAGGGCATCATCTGTGAGCGCTGCGGCGTCGAGGTCACTCGCGCCAAGGTGCGCCGTGAGCGGATGGGCCACATCGAGCTGGCCGCGCCGGTCACCCACATCTGGTACTTCAAGGGCGTCCCGTCGCGCCTGGGCTACCTGCTCGACCTGGCGCCGAAGGACCTCGAGAAGGTCATCTACTTCGCCGCGTACATGATCACGTTCGTGGACGAGGAGCGCCGCACCCGCGACCTGCCCTCGCTGGAGGCCCACGTCTCCGTCGAGCGCCAGCAGATCGAGCAGCGCCGCGACTCCGACCTGGAGGCCCGCGCCAAGAAGCTCGAGACGGACCTCGCCGAGCTGGAGGCCGAGGGCGCCAAGGCCGACGTGCGCCGCAAGGTGCGCGAGGGTGCCGAGCGTGAGATGAAGCAGCTGCGCGACCGTGCGCAGCGCGAGATCGACCGCCTCGACGAGGTGTGGAACCGGTTCAAGAACCTCAAGGTCCAGGACCTGGAGGGCGACGAGCTGCTCTACCGCGAGCTGCGCGACCGCTTCGGCACCTACTTCGACGGCTCGATGGGCGCCGCCGCGCTGCAGAAGCGCCTGGAGTCCTTCGACCTCGACGAGGAGGCCGAGCGCCTCCGCGAGATCATCCGCACCGGCAAGGGCCAGAAGAAGACCCGTGCGCTCAAGCGCCTCAAGGTCGTCTCCGCGTTCCTGCAGACCAGCAACAGCCCCAAGGGCATGGTGCTGGACTGCGTGCCGGTCATCCCGCCGGACCTGCGTCCGATGGTGCAGCTGGACGGTGGCCGCTTCGCGACCTCCGACCTGAACGACCTGTACCGCCGCGTGATCAACCGCAACAACCGCCTGAAGCGGCTTCTCGACCTCGGCGCGCCCGAGATCATCGTGAACAACGAGAAGCGCATGCTCCAGGAGGCCGTCGACGCGCTCTTCGACAACGGCCGTCGTGGCCGCCCGGTGACGGGCCCCGGCAACCGTCCGCTGAAGTCGCTGTCCGACATGCTCAAGGGCAAGCAGGGCCGCTTCCGTCAGAACCTGCTCGGCAAGCGAGTCGACTACTCGGCGCGTTCCGTCATCGTCGTCGGCCCGCAGCTGAAGCTGCACCAGTGCGGTCTGCCCAAGGCCATGGCGCTGGAGCTCTTCAAGCCGTTCGTGATGAAGCGCCTGGTCGACCTGAACCACGCGCAGAACATCAAGAGCGCCAAGCGCATGGTCGAGCGCGGCCGCACGGTCGTGTACGACGTCCTGGAAGAGGTCATCGCGGAGCACCCGGTTCTGCTGAACCGTGCGCCCACCCTGCACCGCCTCGGCATCCAGGCCTTCGAGCCGCAGCTGGTCGAGGGCAAGGCCATCCAGATCCACCCGCTCGTCTGCACCGCGTTCAACGCGGACTTCGACGGTGACCAGATGGCCGTGCACCTGCCGCTGTCCGCGGAGGCGCAGGCCGAGGCCCGCATCCTGATGCTGTCCTCGAACAACATCCTCAAGCCGGCCGACGGCCGTCCGGTGACGATGCCGACCCAGGACATGGTCCTCGGTCTGTTCTTCCTCACCACCGACTCCGAGGGGCGTGGCCCCAAGGGCGAGAACCGTGCCTTCGGCTCCTCCGCCGAGGCGATCATGGCGTTCGACGCCGGAGACCTGACGCTCCAGGCGAAGATCGACATCCGCTTCCCGGTGGGAACCATCCCGCCCCGCGGCTTCGAACCCCCGGCCCGCGAGGAGGGTGAGCCGGAGTGGCAGCAGGGTGACACCTTCACCCTGAAGACCACGCTGGGCCGTGCGCTCTTCAACGAGCTGCTGCCCGAGGACTACCCGTTCGTCGACTACGAGGTCGGCAAGAAGCAGCTCTCCGAGATCGTCAACGACCTCGCCGAGCGCTACCCGAAGGTCATCGTGGCGGCGACGCTCGACAACCTGAAGGCGGCCGGCTTCTTCTGGGCCACCCGTTCCGGCGTCACCGTCGCCATCTCCGACATCGTCGTTCCCGACGCGAAGAAGGAGATCGTCAAGGGCTACGAGGCGCAGGACGAGAAGGTCCAGAAGCAGTACGAGCGCGGTCTGATCACCAAGGAAGAGCGCACGCAGGAGCTCATCGCGATCTGGACCAAGGCGACCAACGAGGTCGCCGAGGCGATGAACGACAACTTCCCGAAGACCAACCCGGTCTCCATGATGGTGAACTCGGGCGCTCGCGGAAACATGATGCAGATGCGTCAGATCGCCGGTATGCGTGGTCTGGTGTCCAACGCGAAGAACGAGACGATCCCGCGTCCCATCAAGGCCTCCTTCCGTGAGGGCCTGTCCGTGCTGGAGTACTTCATCTCCACGCACGGTGCCCGTAAGGGTCTGGCGGACACCGCGCTGCGGACCGCCGACTCGGGTTACCTCACGCGTCGTCTGGTCGACGTCTCCCAGGACGTCATCATTCGCGAGGAGGACTGCGGCACCGAGCGCGGTCTCAAGCTGCCGATCGCCACGCGCGACGCGGACGGCACGCTGCGCAAGGCCGAGGACGTCGAGACCAGCGTGTACGCCCGCATGCTCGCCGAGGACGTCGTCATCGACGGCAAGGTGATCGCGCCGGCCAACGTCGACCTCGGTGACGTCCTGATCGACGCCCTGGTCGCCCACGGCGTCGAGGAGGTCAAGACCCGCTCGATCCTGACCTGTGAGTCCCAGGTCGGCACCTGCGCCATGTGTTACGGCCGCTCGCTGGCCACCGGCAAGCTGGTCGACATCGGTGAGGCGGTCGGCATCATCGCCGCCCAGTCCATCGGTGAGCCCGGCACCCAGCTGACGATGCGTACCTTCCACACCGGTGGTGTGGCCGGTGACGACATCACCCAGGGTCTGCCGCGTGTCGTCGAGCTCTTCGAGGCCCGTACCCCGAAGGGTGTCGCCCCGATCTCCGAGGCCTCCGGCCGTGTGCGGATCGAGGAGACCGAGAAGACGAAGAAGCTCGTCGTCACCCCGGACGACGGCAGCGACGAGACGGCGTTCCCGATCTCGAAGCGTGCCCGTCTGCTGGTGGGCGAGGGCGACCACGTCGAGGTGGGCCAGAAGCTCACCGTGGGTGCCACCAACCCGCACGACGTGCTGCGCATCCTGGGTCAGCGTGCCGTCCAGGTCCACCTGGTCGGCGAGGTCCAGAAGGTCTACAACTCGCAGGGCGTGTCGATCCACGACAAGCACATCGAGATCATCATCCGGCAGATGCTGCGCCGCGTGACGATCATCGAGTCCGGCGACGCCGAGCTGCTGCCCGGCGAGCTGGTCGAGCGGACGAAGTTCGAGACCGAGAACCGTCGTGTGGTCCAGGAGGGCGGTCACCCGGCCTCCGGTCGTCCGCAGCTGATGGGTATCACCAAGGCCTCGCTGGCGACGGAATCCTGGCTGTCGGCCGCCTCCTTCCAGGAGACGACCCGAGTCCTGACGGACGCGGCGATCAACGCCAAGTCCGACAGCCTCATCGGCCTCAAGGAGAACGTCATCATCGGTAAGCTCATCCCGGCCGGTACGGGTCTGTCCCGCTACCGCAACATCCGGGTGGAGCCGACCGAGGAGGCCAAGGCCGCGATGTACTCGGCCGTCGGCTACGACGACATCGACTACTCGCCGTTCGGCACGGGCTCCGGCCAGGCCGTTCCGCTGGAGGACTACGACTACGGTCCGTACAACCAGTAAGCGGTAGCAGATCGAACGAAGGGCGGTCACCCCGTGCGGGTGGCCGCCCTTCGGCGTGCACGGGCCGCGGCTCGTCGTTGGTGCTGGGCACCAACCTGTACGCCCTGCGCAGGGCGAGGCGGCTGGAGTCCGCGGGTACCCGCGTCGAGGGCGAATGCGTCAGCCACTACTGGCCGAGCGGCGGCCACGTGGGCGCCGTCTGCACGTACTCCGCCGGAGCCGGGCAGGAGCTCACGGTCCGCCCGGAGCGCGCGATGCTGCTGTTCGAGGCGACCCGGCGGGTGGGGTACGACACGGCCCTGACGGCCGTCATGGGCGCGATGTGGGTGGCGGCGGTGACGGGGCTGCTCTTCACGCTGTGACGGCGCCGCGCGGCACGGTGGCTACGGCACGCCCAGTTCGAAGATGACGTAGTGGGCGTACCAGCCGGAGGCGATCGAGGCCGTGGTGAAGAAGACGATCAGGCCCGGGAGCTTCAGGCGGCTCAGGGCCGCGGCCGGGGCCAGGAGGAGGGGGAAGGCGGGGAGCAGGTAACGCATGGTGTTGCCGAACATCTGCTGGGTGCCCAGGACCGTGACGATCGTCGCCAGGGTGTACGCGACCAGGACCAGCGGGGGCCTCTTGCGCAGCATCAGCGCGATGAGGAAGGGCAGTGCCAGGACCAGCTGGAGGGAGAGCAGGTCCGGGGTGGAGAAGGCGAAGGGGTAGTCGCCCCGGCCCACCGCGAGGTTGCGCAGCACGTCCCAGGTGTAGGCGCCGTAGTCGAAGAAGTGCGCCCAGCCCTCGCGCTGGAGGGTGAAGTAGGCCGTGGCCTCGCCGGTGCTCCAGCCGACCCAGGCGATGTAGGAGAGCAGGCCGAGCGGCGCGACGAGCATCGCGTACACGGGGCCGCGTACGCCGTGCTCGCGCCGGGACGCGGGGCGGGCCAGGGTCACCAGCGCGGCGAGCCCCACGGCGCCTATGAGGACGGCGGACGTGGGCCGGTTCAGGCCGGCCGTGAAGGCGAGCAGGCCCGCGGTCACCCAGCGGCCCTTCATCACGGCGTAGCAGGTCCAGGCGGCGATGGCGACGAACAGCGACTCGGAGTACACCGCCCACTCGACGCCCGCGCCCGGCGCCACCGCCCACAGTCCGGCGGCGACGGTGCCCGCCCGCGCCCCCGCGAGCAGCGAGATCACGGCGTAGATCCCCGCCGCCGCGATGAAGGAGGAGACGACGGAGACCAGGATTCCGGAGCCGTACAGGCCGAGGCCGGTGGACTCCGAGACCATGCGGATGAGCGCCGGGTAGAGCGGGAAGAACGCGACCGAGTTCTGCTGGACCGTGAACAGGCCGTCCGAGTCCAGCCGGACCAGGGCGGGGCTGTAGCCGTGCTCGGCGACCTGGAGGTACCACCAGCCGTCCCAGGTGGCCAGCACGTCCCACCAGTGGGCGCCGCCGCCGAAGCGCGGGTTCTTCCCCCGGAAGTCCCCGGCGTGGGTGAGGAGGGAGGCGAAGACCCCGAGGCCGACGAGTTTCGTGACGCCGTAGAGCGCCAGCGGGGCGAGGTAGGGCCGGGCGCCGGGCGGGAGGGCGGGGAGCCGGCTCCGCCAGGAGCGTGCCGCGCCCTCGCCGCCGGCCGGACGTTCGCCGGTACCGTCCGGCCCGTCGGTCACCGTGTCGTCGGCAGCCGTGTCCATGGCTGTCATCCCCCTCGGGCCACCCTCAACCGTCAATTGCTGCCATAAGATCGCACAAGAGTCGCACATCTGTACTCAAGGTCATGAGGAGGGAGGCGCGGTGCCCGAGGGACGGGACGCGGAGCAGCACGGACCGGTCGTGCTGTCGGTCGTCATTCCGATGTTCAACGAGGAAGACGTCCTGCCCGCGCTGGTCACCAGGCTGCGTCCGGTCCTCACCGAGCTGGGCGTCCCGCACGAGGTCGTCGCCGTCGACGACGGCAGCGGCGACCGCACGGCGGAACTGCTCGACGCCTTCCGGCTGGGCTGGCCGGAACTGCGCGTGGTCGCCCTGCGGCGCAACTCCGGCCACCAGGCGGCCCTCACGGCGGGCCTCGACCGGGCCCGCGGCGCCTACGTGGTCAGCCTGGACGCCGACCTCCAGGACCCGCCGGAGAAGATCCCCGACATGCTGGCGCTGGCCCGCGCGGAGGGCCTCGACATCGTCTACGGCGTGCGCGCCGACCGCAGCAGCGACTCCGGGTTCAAGCGGTGGTCGGCGGGGGTGTACTACCGGCTGATGCGGCGCCTGGCGGGACCCTCGGTCCCCGCCCAGGCGGGCGACTTCCGGCTGCTCAGCCGGGCCGCCGTGGACGCCCTCAAGGCCCTGCCGGACCAGCAGCGGGTGTACCGGCTCCTGGTGCCCTGGCTGGGCTTCCCGAGCGGGCAGGTGACGTACGAGCGCGCGCCGCGCACGGCGGGCCGCACGAAGTACCCGCTGGGCCGGATGATCCGCCTGGCGGTGGACAGCGTCACCGGCTTCTCCGCGGCCCCGCTGCGCATCGCCACCTGGCTGGGCGCCGGCGCCTTCGTGGTCTGCCTGGGGCTGCTGGTCTACACGCTGACCGCGTTCGCGCTGGGCCGCACGGTGCCCGGCTGGACCTCGCTGTTCACCGGCATCGTCTTCATCGGCGCCGTACAGCTGGTCTGTGTCGGCCTGCTCGGCGAGTATGTCGGGCGCATATACACGGCGGTGCAGAACCGGCCGACCTATTTCGTCCGCCACGACACGGCGGCGACCGTACCCGCGCCCGCACCCGCGCCCGGTCACGCGCCCGGTCCCGCCGACACGCTCGCCGAACAGGACAGAGTGGGATGAACCGGGCGGCGACGCCGGTGTCGCCCATTTGTTTTGACCGCAGCGAATGCGCTAGGTACGCTCAGACCTTGTGCCTGGGGTGTGCCCTGGCCCTCGTGCGTGTCTACAGCCGCACCGGGGCCGTGTGTGGCCACCGCATTTCGCGTCTCCTTCCGCCTCGCGGCCGGAGTTCGCGGCTTCGACACACCCGACCGCGTGGGTCGGTGACGTTCCAGGTTAGCTTCACCATTCGGCACACAGAAACCGGAGAAGTAGTGCCTACGATCCAGCAGCTGGTCCGGAAGGGCCGGCAGGACAAGGTCGAGAAGAACAAGACGCCCGCACTCGAGGGTTCGCCCCAGCGTCGTGGCGTCTGCACGCGTGTGTTCACGACCACCCCGAAGAAGCCGAACTCGGCCCTGCGTAAGGTCGCGCGTGTGCGTCTGACCAGTGGGATCGAGGTCACCGCTTACATTCCGGGTGAGGGGCACAACCTGCAGGAGCACTCCATCGTGCTCGTGCGCGGCGGCCGTGTGAAGGACCTGCCGGGTGTTCGCTACAAGATCATCCGCGGTTCGCTTGACACCCAGGGTGTGAAGAACCGCAAGCAGGCCCGCAGCCGCTACGGCGCCAAGAAGGAGAAGTAAGAATGCCTCGTAAGGGCCCCGCCCCGAAGCGCCCGGTCATCATCGACCCGGTCTACGGTTCTCCTCTGGTGACCTCCCTGATCAACAAGGTGCTGCTGAACGGCAAGCGCTCCACCGCCGAGCGCATCGTCTACGGCGCCATGGAGGGCCTGCGCGAGAAGACCGGCAACGACCCGGTCATCACGCTCAAGCGCGCTCTCGAGAACATCAAGCCGACCCTCGAGGTCAAGTCCCGCCGTGTCGGTGGCGCGACCTACCAGGTCCCGATCGAGGTCAAGCCGGGCCGTGCGAACACGCTCGCCCTGCGCTGGCTGGTCGGTTACTCCCGCGCCCGTCGCGAGAAGACCATGACCGAGCGTCTGCTCAACGAGCTCCTCGACGCCTCCAACGGCCTGGGTGCCGCTGTGAAGAAGCGCGAGGACACGCACAAGATGGCCGAGTCCAACAAGGCCTTCGCGCACTACCGCTGGTAGTCGCTACCCACATCGAGACCGAGAGAAGACTGAAGCCTTATGGCTACCACTTCACTTGACCTGGCCAAGGTCCGCAACATCGGGATCATGGCCCACATCGACGCGGGCAAGACGACCACCACCGAGCGGATCCTGTTCTACACCGGCGTTTCGTACAAGATCGGTGAGGTCCACGACGGCGCCGCCACGATGGACTGGATGGAGCAGGAGCAGGAGCGTGGCATCACGATCACGTCTGCTGCCACCACCTGTCACTGGCCGCTCGAGGACAACGACTACACGATCAACATCATCGACACCCCGGGGCACGTCGACTTCACCGTCGAGGTGGAGCGTTCCCTGCGTGTGCTCGACGGTGCCGTGACCGTGTTCGACGGTGTCGCCGGTGTCGAGCCGCAGTCCGAGACGGTGTGGCGTCAGGCCGACCGTTACGGCGTGCCGCGTATCTGCTTCGTCAACAAGCTGGACCGCACCGGCGCCGAGTTCCACCGCTGCGTGGAGATGATCTCGGACCGCCTGGGTGCCCAGCCGCTGGTCATGCAGCTCCCGATCGGTGCCGAGGCCGACTTCAAGGGCGTCGTGGACCTGGTCCGCATGAAGGCGCTCGTGTGGTCCGCCGACGCGGCCAAGGGCGAGATGTACGACACCGTCGACATCCCGGCCACGCACACCGAGGCCGCCGAGGAGTGGCGCGGCAAGCTGGTCGAGGCCGTCGCGGAGAACGACGAAGAGGTCATGGAGCTGTTCCTGGAGGGCCAGGAGCCCACCGAGGAGCAGCTGTACGCCGCGATCCGTCGCATCACCATCGCCTCCGGCAAGTCCAGCGACACCACGGTCACCCCGGTGTTCTGCGGCACCGCGTTCAAGAACAAGGGCGTCCAGCCCCTGCTCGACGCGGTCGTGCGCTACCTGCCGACCCCGCTCGACGTCGAGGCCATCGAGGGCCACGACGTCAAGGACCCCGAGGTCGTCGTCAAGCGCAAGCCGTCGGAGGAGGAGCCGCTCGCCGCGCTCGCCTTCAAGATCATGAGCGACCCGCACCTCGGCAAGCTCACCTTCGTCCGGGTGTACTCCGGCCGCCTGGTGTCCGGCACCGCGGTGCTGAACTCCGTCAAGGGCCGCAAGGAGCGCATCGGCAAGATCTACCGCATGCACGCCAACAAGCGTGAGGAGATCGAGTCGGTGGGCGCCGGTGACATCGTCGCCGTCATGGGCCTGAAGCAGACCACCACCGGTGAGACGCTGTCCGACGACAAGAGCCCGGTCATCCTGGAGTCCATGGACTTCCCGGCGCCGGTCATCCAGGTCGCCATCGAGCCCAAGTCGAAGGGCGACCAGGAGAAGCTCGGCGTCGCGATCCAGCGCCTGGCCGAGGAGGACCCCTCCTTCCAGGTCCACACCAACGAGGAGACCGGCCAGACCATCATCGGTGGTATGGGCGAGCTGCACCTCGAGGTGCTGGTCGACCGCATGCGCCGTGAGTTCAAGGTCGAGGCCAACGTCGGCAAGCCGCAGGTCGCCTACCGTGAGACGATCCGCAAGACCGTCGAGCGCGTGGACTACACCCACAAGAAGCAGACCGGTGGTACCGGTCAGTTCGCCAAGGTGCAGATCGCGATCGAGCCGATCGAGGGCGGCGACGCCTCGTACGAGTTCGTGAACAAGGTGACCGGCGGCCGCATCCCGAAGGAGTACATCCCTTCGGTGGACGCCGGTGCCCAGGAGGCCATGCAGTTCGGCATCCTGGCCGGCTACGAGATGACGGGCGTCCGCGTCACGCTCATCGACGGTGGCTACCACGAGGTCGACTCCTCCGAGCTCGCCTTCAAGATCGCCGGTTCGCAGGCCTTCAAGGAGGCCGCGCGCAAGGCTTCGCCCGTGCTCCTCGAGCCGATGATGGCCGTCGAGGTCACCACGCCCGAGGACTACATGGGCGACGTGATCGGTGACATCAACTCCCGCCGTGGCCAGATCCAGGCCATGGAGGAGCGGATGGGTGCCCGCGTCGTGAAGGGCCTCGTGCCGCTGTCGGAGATGTTCGGCTACGTCGGAGACCTCCGCAGCAAGACGTCGGGTCGCGCAAGCTACTCGATGCAGTTCGACTCCTACGCCGAGGTTCCCCGGAACGTCGCCGAGGAGATCATCGCGAAGGCCAAGGGCGAGTAACGGACTCCTCCGTTCAACGGACCCCGTGAACACGCTTTAGGCTTGACCCCGGAGCCTGCATGGGGCATTCCGCCGCGAACCCGGCGGAATGCCCCCGGCACCCGGGCTTTCCAGCAAAGATCACCTGGCGCCGATGAGTAAGGCGTACAGAACCACTCCACAGGAGGACCCCAGTGGCGAAGGCGAAGTTCGAGCGGACTAAGCCGCACGTCAACATCGGCACCATCGGTCACATCGACCACGGTAAGACGACCCTCACGGCCGCCATTACCAAGGTGCTGCACGACGCGTACCCGGACATCAACGAGGCGTCGGCGTTCGACCAGATCGACAAGGCTCCCGAAGAGCGCCAGCGCGGTATCACCATCTCGATCGCGCACGTCGAGTACCAGACCGAGGCGCGTCACTACGCCCACGTCGACTGCCCCGGTCACGCGGACTACATCAAGAACATGATCACGGGTGCCGCGCAGATGGACGGCGCCATCCTCGTGGTCGCCGCCACCGACGGCCCGATGCCGCAGACCAAGGAGCACGTGCTCCTGGCCCGCCAGGTCGGCGTTCCGTACATCGTCGTCGCCCTGAACAAGGCCGACATGGTGGACGACGAGGAGATCCTGGAGCTCGTCGAGCTCGAGGTGCGTGAGCTCCTCTCCGAGTACGAGTTCCCGGGCGACGACGTTCCGGTCGTCAAGGTCTCCGCTCTGAAGGCCCTCGAGGGCGACAAGGAGTGGGGCAACTCGGTCCTCGAGCTCATGAAGGCCGTGGACGAGGCCATCCCGGAGCCCGAGCGCGACGTCGACAAGCCGTTCCTGATGCCGATCGAGGACGTCTTCACGATCACCGGTCGTGGCACCGTCGTCACCGGTCGCATCGAGCGCGGCATCCTCAAGGTCAACGAGACCGTCGACATCATCGGCATCAAGACCGAGAAGACCACCACCACGGTCACCGGTATCGAGATGTTCCGGAAGCTCCTCGACGAGGGCCAGGCCGGTGAGAACGTCGGTCTGCTGCTTCGCGGCATCAAGCGCGAGGACGTCGAGCGCGGCCAGGTCATCATCAAGCCGGGCTCGGTCACCCCGCACACCGAGTTCGAGGCCCAGGCCTACATCCTGTCGAAGGACGAGGGTGGCCGTCACACCCCCTTCTTCAACAACTACCGTCCGCAGTTCTACTTCCGTACGACGGACGTGACCGGCGTCGTGACCCTCCCCGAGGGCACCGAGATGGTCATGCCGGGTGACAACACCGAGATGAAGGTGGAGCTCATCCAGCCCGTCGCCATGGAAGAGGGCCTGAAGTTCGCCATCCGCGAGGGTGGCCGGACCGTGGGCGCCGGCCAGGTCACCAAGATCAACAAGTAAGCTCCGCTTGCTTGTCGGTCGACCCGACCTGACATGGGCTGATGCCTGAAAGGGCCCGTACGACTTCGGTCGTACGGGCCCTTTCGTCGTGTGCGGCCCGGTCCGGCCGCCGCCCGGGCGGTGGCCGTGAAGGCGCGGAGTTGGCGCCGTGATCGTCCGGTGGACGGTTCCCGGCCGATCATGGGGCACCGGTGCCGCCGGCGTGGTCCGCACGCGGGCGCCGGGCGGGACGTCGGCAGCGCACCGCCCGCGCCGGTTGCCCAAGCCCACCCGCCGGGCCGGCCCCGTCGGTCCCCGTCCGAGGAAGACTCATGCGACGTACCAGACCTGTTCTTCTCGGCCTGCTGGCCGCCGTCCTGGCCGCCGGTCCGCTCGCGACCCCCGCGGGTGCGGTGAGCGGGACCCCCGTCACCGAGATCCCCGACCCGCCCGCGCCACCGGCCGGCGAGACCGCCTACGCCTTCACCGCCCGCCTCGACATCGGCGACGGCACCCGCGCCTGCTCGGGCACCCTGGTCGAGTCGCAGTGGCTGCTGACCGCCGCCAGCTGCTTCGCCGAGGACCCCGCCGTGAGCCTGGACGTGCCGGCCGGTGCGCCCCGGTCGGCGACCACCGCCACCGTCGGCCGTGCCGACCTGACCGGCACCGCGGGGGCGGTCCGCGACGTCGTCGAACTCGTTCCGCACCCCGGCCGCGACCTGGTCCTGGCCAGGCTCTCCTCGCGGATCACCAACGTCACCCCGGTCGCGCTGGCCTCCTCGGCCCCGGTGGCGGGCGAGGAACTCCGGGTCACCGGCTACGGCCGTACCGCCGACGCCTGGGCGCCCCTGGCGCTGCACGGCGGCGACTTCACCACGGGGACGGTCGGTGCCGCCGAGGTCGGCATCACCGGCCAGGACGGCGCCGCGGTCTGCGCCGGTGACGCCGGTGGCCCGGTCCTGCGCGAGACCGCCCAGGGCGCCGAGCTGGTCGCGGTCAGCAGCCGCTCCGCGCAGGGCGGCTGCTTCGGCACGGACGAGAGCGTCACGAGCACCGACGCCGTCGGCACCCGGCTGGACGACATCACGTCCTGGATCGGCGTCCAGGTCGCCCGCTGGGCCCTGAAGGCGAACGTGAACGGCAAGTACGTGTCGACCGAGCTGAACGCCACCGGCGACCAGGCGGGCAAGCTGCGGGCGCGCAGTGACACCAAGTACGGCTGGGAGCAGTTCACCCTGCACACTCGTGACGGCGGTACGACCGTGGCGCTGCGTTCCGAGGCCAACGGCCGCTACGTCAGCGTCGAGAAGAACATGACCGGTGACTACACGGGCATGCTCCGCGCCCGCACCGAAACCCCCTACAGCTGGGAGATGTTCACCCTGGTGCCCCAGGGGAGCCTGGGCTACGCGCTGAGGTCGGAGCTCACCGGCAAGTACGTCACGGTGGAGGCCAACTTCACCGGGCAGGACGAGGGCCTGCTGCGGGCCCGCAGCGACAGCGTCGCCGGCTGGGAGCGCTTCTCGCTGACGCACGCCGACAACTACCAGGTGGTGGGTTCGGACCCGGCCGCCCCGGCTCCGCTGCCGCTGGGCTGACCCGGGCCGTCCGAACGGAACGCGGGCCCGGACGCCGCGACGCGTCCGGGCCCCGCCCTCGCCTTCACGGGGCCCGGCGTCGCCGCTCAGGTGCGTGATCCGCCACGGGCCGCCGGTTCCCGCTCGTACTGTTCCCGCCCGTGCTCTTCCCGCGCCGTACGGGTCCGGCCGAGGGCGGTGAGGGCACGGCCCACGTCGTGCAGCAGGTGTCCGGCCCCGACGACGTCGCCGGAACCGCGGCTCATCTCCAGCGCCTCGGTGAGGGCGGCCAGCGCCTGCTCCGCGTCCCCCCGCTCCAGCAGCAGCTGGCCCGACCGGTGCAGGGTCCGGGCCCGGCCGATCGTGTGGCCGAGCGACGCGTAGATCCCGGACGCCTCGTCCAGCTGCCGCCGTGCGGCGTCCTCGCGTCCCTCGTGCAGCAGGACATGGGTGCTCTGGGTGAGCACGCAGGCCCGGCCCACCGGGTCGTCGCACGCCGCGAAGTCCTCCATGGCCCGCGCGTACAGCTCCCCGGCGGTGGCGTGGTCGCCCTCCCGCCGGGCGAGGAGCGCGAGGTCCCGGCGGCACAGGGCCCGGCCCCGGGGATCGTCGCAGACCAGGAAGAGGCCCAGCGCCGACTCCAGGAGGTTCCGGGCCGAGGCGGGCTGCCCCCGGCGCAGGTGGAGCGACCCGAGACCGGCGCGTACCGCCGCGGTGCCGCGCAGGTTTCCCGCCCGGGTCACGGCCTCCAGCGCCCGCAGGTGGGTGCGCTCCCACAGGTCGTGGTGGCCGCGCACCTCGAAGAGGGTGACCAGGGTGGTTGCCAGGTCCCAGCTCAGGTCGTCAAGCCCCTCGTCCGCCGCGTGCTCCACCATCCGGCACAGGGCGCCGCGTTCCGCGTCCAGCCAGGCCACGGGGTCGGTCAGCAGCCGGTCCACGTACGGCTTCGGCGGGGACCAGCGGGGTGCGTCGCCGTGCAGCACCGTGAAGTCGCCGCCGTGCACCCGGCGGTGTGCCTCCTGTGCCAGGTGCAGCCATCCGCCGGCCATCCGGGCCAGGGCCGCGCCGCGCGGCTCTGTACCGTCCTGAGCGGCGAGCAGCTCCCCGGCGTAGACGCGGGTGAGCTCGTGGAACCGGTACTGGAAGTCGCCCGCGCCGTCCACCCCGGCGACGTCCAGCAGACCGGCGCCGACCAGGGGGTCGAACAGGTCGGTGAGGCACGGGCGGCGGTCGTCGGTGAGGGCCCCGGCCAGCCAGCCGGGGAGGGTGGGGGTCCGGGCCATGCCGAGCAGCCGCAGCAGTCGCCGGTCCTTCTCCTCCAGTGCGTGGTACGTCGGCGACAGGCTGCCCCGCACGGTGAGTCCGCCGTGGGTCAGTTCGTCCAGGCGACGCCGTTCGTCGGTCAGCCGGTGGACCATGGAGGCCAGCGTCCAGTGGGGGCGGGCCGCCAGCCGCGCGGCCACGATGCGCAGCGCGAGGGGGAGTCGCCCCACCGTGCGGACGAGCGCCTCGGCCGCCGCCCGTTCCCGGTCCACGCGTGGCCGGCCCACCACACGGGCGAGCAGTTCCAGCGCACGCTCCTCGTCGAGGACGTCGACTTCGACCCGGTGCGCGCCGGGCAGCGCGGTCAGCCCGGAGCGGCTCGTGACGAGGACCCGGCACGGGCCGCCGCCGGGCAGCAGCGGCAGGACCTGCCCCTCGTCCGCGGCGTCGTCCAGCACGACCAGGATGCGGCGGGCGGCGACCCGTGTGCGGTACGACTCGGCGCGCTCGTCCGGGGAGTCGGGAATCAGCTCGCCGGGTACGCCGAGCGCCCGCAGGAACCGGCCGAGCACCTCCGTGGGAGTCGCGGGGGAGGCGGTGGTGCCGCGCAGGTCGCAGTAGAGCTGGCCGTCGGGGAAGGCCGTCGCGGCCAGCCGGTGGGCCAGGCGCACGGCCGTGGCCGACTTGCCGGTTCCCGGCTTGCCGGTGATCACGACCGGCCCCCCGCTCCTCCCCGTTCCGCCGCCCGCCGTCCTGTCCTCGCCCGCCGTCCTGTCGCCGCCCGTCAGGACGGCTTCCAGCTCGGTCGGACGACCCGGTCCGGTCACGAAGTCGGGTACGTCGGCGGGAAGCTGGCGAGGGACCACGGGGCCGGGTCCGGGCGGGTCCGAGGCGGGGCCCGAGGCGGCGTCCGGCGGTCGCGGCGCGGGTGGCACGGCGCTCCCGGCGGGGATGCCGGGCGCGGCGCCCAGGGAGAGGCGGTCGGCCAGGACGGCGGCCTCCAGCCCCCTGAGTTCGGCCCCGGGCTCCAGCCCCAGTTCCCGGATCAGCAGGTCCCGGCCCCGGCGGTAGGTCCGCAGGGCGTCGGCCCGTCTCCCGGAGCGGTACAGGGCGGTCATCAGCTGTCCCCGCAGCCGCTCCCGCAGCGGGTGCTCGCCGACGAGCACCTCCAGTTCCCCGGCCAGGTGTTCGTGCCGGTCGAGTTCCAGCTCCAGCTGGACACGGAGTTCCGTGGCCGCCAGCCGCTCCTCGTCCAGGTGACGGGTCCGGTGGGCCAGCCGGTGGTTGTCCAGGCCGCTGAGGCAGTCCCCCTGCCAGAGCGCCGCGGCCGTGCGCAGCCGGGCCACCGCGTCTTCCCGGTGGCCCTGCCGGCCGAGCCCTCTGGCCTCGGCCACGAGGGCGGTGAAGAGTGCGGCGTCCACGTTGCCGGGCTCCGTGGTGAGGACGTAGCCGGCGGGCCGGGTCGCGATGGTCGCCGGGCGGGCCGCCCGGCCGAGGAGTGTGCGCAGCCGGGAGACGCAGATCTGCACCTGCGCGCGAGCCGTCTTCGGCGGGGCGTCGCCCCACAGGAGATCGACCAGGTGGTCCGTGCCGACCACCTGGCCGGCGCGCAGCAGCAGGGCGGCGAGGATGACCTCCTGACGTCCCGGCGTCACGTGGAGCGGGCCGTCGGGTCCGTGCACCTGGAGCGGCCCGAGAAGGGTGAGGGAGGGGCGCTCCCCGTCCGGGACCGCTCCTGGTGATTCCCCGACCACGCATTCCCCCCAACACTCCCCGCGCCACACCGGGAGCGACCGTCCGTTCGATTACTGCCTTTCCTGTCCCCGGGCCTCGGCGCGTATGCCCGAACGCGAGGGGAAACTCGATGGCCGGACGGCGTTTGCCGAGTGTTCGTCTCCTCTCGCTTTCCCTCGCCGCTCCCACCGTGCTGCGCCCGCGCCGCTCCCACCGTGCTGCGCCCGCGCCGCCCGCTCTGCCCGCTTCGCCGCTCCGCCCGCTCTGCCCGCTCCGCCGTGCCGCCCGCTCCGCCGCGCCGCCGCGCCGCCCGTTCCGCCGTGTCACCCGCCGAGGCTTCCGCCGGGCCGTCGCAGTGCCACCGCGGCCGGGACGAGCGACGCGGTGGTCGCGAGTACCGCGCAGACGCCCGCGGCCGTGCCGGCGGCCGCCCACGGCAGTACCGGAGGGGCGGGCACCGAGAGAAGGGCGAGCGCCGCCCACATCCCGGCCAGGTCGAGTCCGGCGACGGCCAGGCCCAGGAGGGCGCCGACCGCGACCACCGTCAGGGACTCGGCGGCCACCAGGCGCAGCACCTGCCCGTCGGTGGCCCCGGCGAGGCGCAGGACCGACTGCTCGCGGACTCGGGCGGGCGCCGCCATCAGCACGGTGTTGACCACCGAGATCCCCGTGTAGAGCAGCGCGATGCCGAGGACCAGGAGGAGACCGGCCCGCGTCGCGCCCCCCGAGCCCGCGGACGCCGCGTCGGCCCACGCGTGCCCGCTCGACACCCGCCCGCCGGACGGCGCCACCGCCGCCCGCAGCCCGGCGGCCACCGCGTCCGGGTCGGCGCCGTCGGTGAGCGCGACGTCCACCCGGTCGACCGGGGCACCGGGCGCGTTGGCCGCGGTGACGTAGACGCCGTTGTCACCGGTGCCGGTGTCCATCACGGCGGCGACGCGCAGCACCCGCTCGGTGCCGTCCCCGAGCCAGACCCGCACGCTCCGGCCGACCGCGTGCTCCTGCCACTCCTCGTTCACGATGATCGAGTGGTCGTCGAGGTCGGCGACCCGGCCCTCCGCCACCGGGAGCCGGGCGGTCGCCGCGAGGGCCCCGGGGCCGTCGACGGCGCGCGCCTCGGATCGGACGAGGGCCACGCCGTCCTCCAGGACGTACACATCGCCCGCCGCGCTCGGGGAGATCCGCGCCCCGGGGACCGCGCGCAGGCGGTCCAGCGTCGCCGTGTCGAAGCCCGCGTCGGACGGCGCCGCGACCACGAAGGCCGCGGTGGTCCGCGCCCGGGTCTCGGCGGCCCTCGCCCCGTCCAGCGTCGCGACGGCGCCGAGCAGGGAGCCCGTGAGCGCGACCGTGACCAGCACGGGCGCCGCCAGGGCCGCGGTGCGGCGGACACCGGTCGCGGCGTTCTCCCGGACCAGCAGGCCCGTGGCGCCCGGCAGGCGGGCCGGCAGCCGGGTGAGCAGCCGCGTCAGCGGGCGCACCACGACCGGCGCGAGCAGCGCGGCCGCGGTGATCAGCAGCATCGGCCGGGTGACGTAGGTCTTGCGGTGCAGCAGGTCGCCCGGGTCCGCGGCGAGGGCGAGGCCGAGCGTCACCAGTGCGGTCAGCAGCAGCGCCAGCCCCGCCAGCCACCGCGCCCGGGTCGTCGCCCCGGTGTCCGCCGCCGCCTCCCGCAGCGCTTCGACGGGGCCGGTGCGCCCCGCCCGCCAGGAGGCGGCGACCGCCCCGCACAGGGCGACCAAAAGCCCGGTCCAGAAGGCGAGGTGATACGGCCAGGTGTGGTCGCCGAGGGTGAACCAGGCCGGGGCCAGGCCCTCGCCGACGACCCGGCGCGTCAGCGGCGGCGCGCCGTACGCGCCCAGCACGCAGCCCGTGCCGGAGGCGAGTACGCCGACCACCGCGGCCTCGGTGAGCACCGTCCGCCGCAGCTGCCCCGGCGTCGCGCCCGCGGTGCGCAGCAGCCCGAACTCCCGGCGGCGCTGGGCGACCGCGAAGGCGAAGGTGGAGGACACGACGAACACCGACACGAAGGCACAGACGCCGCCGGCCGTGCCGAACAGTGCGTTGAGCGCGGTCAGCGCCTCCTCGTCCCGGTGCGGGTCGGCGTCCGCGTACCGCCGCTCGGCGCCGGTGAGCACCCGGACGCCCGCACCCTCCCGCCCCGCGCCCCGCACCGCGTCCCGTACGGCGGAAGCCTCCGCGTCCACCGCCAACTGCACGCTGAGCGGGGCTAGTTCGGCAGCCCGTGCGTCGGTGAAGAAGACGGCGTCCTCGAAGCCGAGTCCGGGTACGGTCCCCACGACCCGCAGGGTGCCCCGGTCCGTGCGCACCCGCTCGCCCGGCGCGGCCCAGCTGCCGGTGACGACGACCTCGTCGGCGGCGCGGGGCGCACGGCCGGCGTCGAGGCGGTACGGGGCGAACGCGGCGGTGGACCAGGGGTGGCCGACCAGCTCACCGGGCCCGCGCCCGCCCCTCCCGCGCACCGGGAAGGACCGGTCCTCGACGACGCCGCCGAGCCGCTCCAGCCGGGCCACGACCGCGGCGGGCACGGCACGCGGCCGCGCCAGCTCCTCCGTACGGTCACCGGAGGGCGTCGGCACCCGCAGGGTGTCCTGCCCCCGGACCACCACCGGCGCCGCGGCGAACCGTTCCGGCGCCGGGTCGGGCGCGTCCAGCGAGGCCGCCAGGGCCCGTCCGGTCACGGCCAGCAGCGCGACCCCGAGCGCCAACGCGACGAAGCTCCCGGTGAAGGTGACCCAACGGGTGCGCAGCGTGCACAGGGCGACGGTCAGCACGGGCGCCTCCGGTCTGGACGGACGGGCGGGTGGGGTCGGCGCGGGTTCAGCACGGCGCGGCCTCCAGGCGGGTCATGCGGGCGGCGATGCCGTCCGCCCCGGAGCCGGTCAGTTCGTCGTGGACCCGGCCGTCGACGAGGAAGAGCACCCGGTCGGCGTAGGAGGCGGCGACCGGGTCGTGGGTGACCATGACGACCGTCCGGTCCTCGCCGTCGGCCATGGCGCGCAGCAGGGTGAGCACCTCGCGGCCGGCGCGCGAGTCCAGCGCCCCCGTCGGCTCGTCGGCGAACAGCACCTCGGGGCGGGTGATCAGCGCGCGGGCCAGGGCGACGCGTTGCTGCTGGCCGCCGGACAGCTCGGCCGGCCGGTGCCGGGCGCGGTCGGCCAGACCGACCTGGCGCAGCGCCTCGCGCACCCGGCCCCGCGGCGGGCGGCGTCCGGCCAGCCGTATCGGGAGTGCCACGTTCTGCGCGGCGGTCAGCGACGGCAGCAGGTTGAACGCCTGGAAGACGAAGCCGACGCGTTCCCGGCGCAGCAGCGTCAGCCGCCGCCGGCTCAGCCCGGTCAGCTCGGTGCCGCCGACGACGACCGACCCCGACGTGGGCCGGTCCAGTCCGGCGGCGCACTGGAGCAGCGTCGACTTGCCCGAACCCGAGGGGCCCATGACGGCGGTGAAGCTGCCGCGGCGGAAGGAGAGGGACACGTCGTCGAGGGCGGTCACGGTGCTGTCGCCCGCGCCGTACCGTCTACTGACGGAACTCAGTCGGATCGCGTCGTCGCTGGTCATCGGTCTCCATTTCCCGAAGTCCGAGCTGTTCGATGGGGTGCCCGGTGCGCCAACGAAACCGCGCGGGGCGGCACCGGCGCAGTGCGGCAGGGGCTAGAGCGGGGGTATGGCCTGCCCCACCCCCGTTGCTCCGCCTGGGCCGATGGCCGCGCCGCCGGTCGCGGTCCTACGGTGAGCCGCATGCGCTCTCGCGACCTGTGGCAGGCCCTGTCCGCCCGCCGCTATCTGCTCTCCGCCTGGCCGTGGCGGGCGACCGCCTACCTGGTGACCGGGGCGATGGCCGGCGCCGCGACACTGGTGGGCCTCGCGGTCGCCCTCGTCGTCGGGGGCGCCCTGACCGTCGTGCTGGTGGGGCTGCCGCTGCTGGTGCTCACCGCCCTCGCCGGTATCCCCGTGGCCCGCCTGGAGCGGCAGCGGCTGCGACTGATCGACCGCGCTCCCGCCCCCGCCCGGCCGGTACTGCAGCCGTCCGCCACCGGGCCGTGGCCCTGGCTGATCACCCGGCTGCGCGAGCGGGCGACCTGGCGGGAGCTGGGCCACGCGCTGCTGTTCGCCCTCTTCCTGTGGCCGCTGGACGCCCTGGCCGTCGTCCTCGCCCTGGGGACGCCGCTGCACCTGGCCGCCACCCCGCTGGTGATGGCCACCGCAGGCGGCGGCGAGGAGGCGAAGGTCCTCAAGCAGTGGACGGTCACCACCTGGCCGGCCGCGTCCGGCGTCGCCGCGCTCGGGCTGCTGCTCCTCGCCCTGGGCGGCTACGCGCTGGGCCTGGCGGCGGGCGTGCGGGCCGAGCTGACCCGCGTCCTCGTGGCCGCCCCGCACGAGGGCGACCCGGAGGCCAGGGTCGTCGAACTCACCCGCTCACGGGCCCGGTTGGTGGACGCCTTCGAGGCCGAGCGGCGCCGCATCGAACGCGACCTGCACGACGGCGCCCAGCAGCGCCTGGTCGCCCTGACGATGGCCCTCGGCCTGGCCCGCCTGGACGCGCCGCCCGGTCCGCTGGCCGACCAGCTGGCCAAGGCGCACGGGGAGGCGGGCAGGGCCCTGGAGGAACTGCGCGAGCTGATCCACGGCATCCACCCCAAGGTCCTCGCCGACTACGGCCTGCCCGCGGCGGTCGCCGACGCCGCCGACCGCTCCGCCGTCCCCGTCGACGTCGCCCTGGAACTGCCCGGACGGCTGCCCCGGGCGGTGGAGGCCGCCGCCTACTTCGTGGTCTGCGAGGCCCTCGCCAACGTCGGCAGGCACAGCGGCGCCGACCGCGCGGAGGTGACCGGCGGCCACCGGGACGGACGGCTCCTCCTCCGCGTCCGCGACGACGGCCGGGGCGGGGCCGACGTCGCGGCGGGCAGCGGGCTGACCGGACTCGCCGACCGGGTGTCGGTCCTGGATGGCAGACTCTCCCTGTCCAGCCCGCCGGGCGGACCGACCCTGCTGAGCGTGGAGATTCCTTGCGAGTGGACCGAACGCTTCGGGTAGTGCTCGCCGAGGACAGTGTGCTGCTGCGGGACGGCCTGACCGGCCTGCTGGCCCGCTTCGGCCACGAGGTCGTCGCGGCCGTCGGCGACGCGGACGCACTCGTCGCCGCGGTCACGGAGCACGCCCCGGACATCGTCGTCACCGACGTCCGCATGCCGCCCGGCTTCCAGGACGAGGGCCTGCACGCGGCCGTACGCCTGCGCGAGGAGCGGCCCGCCCTGCCCGTCCTCGTCCTCAGCCAGTACGTGCAACGGGCCTACGCGGCCGAGCTGCTGGACTCCGGCGACGGCACCGGCGTCGGCTATCTGCTCAAGGACCGCGTCGGCCAGGTCGAGGAGTTCGTCGACGCGCTGGCCGAGGTCGCGGACGGCGGCACGGTCGTCGACCCGGAGGTGGTACGCCAGTTGCTGCGCCGCCGCCGGGACCCGCTGGAGCGGCTCAGCCCGCGCGAGCGGGAGGTGCTCGCCCTGATCGCGGAGGGCAGGTCCAACGCGGCCGTCGCCCGTGAACTCGTCGTCTCCGAGGCGGCCGTGGGCAAGCACATCGGCAACATCCTCGCCAAGCTCGACCTGCCCCCGGCGACCGAGACGCACCGCAGGGTGCTGGCGGTGCTGACCTACCTGCGGGGCTGACGCGGTTCGGTGGCGCGGAGCGGTGGCGCGGGTCGAGCGAAGGTGTACGGGTTCGGTCACAACTTCCGCACGGAACGGCACTCTTTCTTCACTCGGGGGCAGGATGGATCACCGTCGACGCCCGCCCGCACCGAGGCAGAAAGAGAGCCCGTGAGTTCCGTCCCGCCCCCCGACCGTTCCGACGACGAACCGGCCCCCTCGATCTCCGACGAGCAGTTGGAGGCGTTCCTGCGGGACGCCGCCGACGGTGGTGGTCGCACCGCGCCCAAGGAGCCGTCGGCGCGGGCGCGGATGGTGGCCCGGCGGTTGCGCGAGGAGCAGGAGCCGACGCCCTGGCGTGCCCCGCAGAGCAACCCGAAGGGCGACGGCCGCGGCCGTCGGCGCCTGGTGGGCACGGTGGTCGGCGTGGTGGCGCTGGCTGCGCTCGCCGTCGTCGCCGTACGGCCCTCCCTGGTCCTGGACCGGCTGCCCGGCGGGGACGACGCCTCCGCGTCGCCGACCCTGTCGGCCGAGTCGGCGCGGCCGACCGGCGCTCCCGGGGAGGCGGCCGGGGCCGAGCGTGCCACGCGCGAGCACCCGTTCCGCGGCTCGCCCGCCGAGCGGTGGGCCGAGGGCGCCGACGCCATCGAGGTGCCGGCGGCGAAGGCGCTGTCCGGCATGAGCAAGGAGGACGTGGCGTTCGCGCTGCGCCGCACCAAGGAACTCCTGGTCGCCGCCAACCTGGACCCCGCCGTACTGCGCGGGGAACGGCCGGACGAGGCGCTGGACGTGCTCGACCCGAAGCAGCCGGAGCTGCTGCCCAAGCTGCGCCGCTCACTGAGCGACCCGGACGCCGACCACGACCCGCTCCGGCTCTTCACCCGCTTCGACCCCGACGAGACCCGCCTGGCCGGTGACGTCGTGAAGGTCCGGGGCCGTATGACGCTCGCCGCGGGCGAACCGGGCGTGGTGAAGGTCAACGCGGACTACACCTTCGTCTACCCGCTGGTCCGGGCCGACGACGCCGACGGGCCGGTCGCCCGCACGATCATCCGCCGCGAGCTCACCCTGACCCTGAACGACCCGGCGAAGTGGAACGTGACCGAGGGCAAGCTCCTGGTGGAGAAGTACTTCTCCGAGTACGGCAACACCGACTGCGACGTCTACGACGGCTACCTGCACCCCGGCTTCCCCGACGACGACGGTCCCGGCGGCGCGCGGCCCACCGGCCCGCTGACCGACCCCTACGACCGGAGCCGACCCCTCTCCGGCTCCGGTTCGGAAGGCTGCGGCCAGGTCACCCGTACCTGACCCGGACGTGACCGGGCCCGGGCGCTCTCCCTCACGCACGCCCGGACCCGTCCCCCGTTGTCCCCTGTGGGGGTCAGTGGGGTGTCACACTCGCTGCCACAGCGCCGGGACGTTCGGCGGCTCCCAGCCCGCGTAGGCCTGGTGGCCCTGCAGGCAGCGGAAGGTGGCGCCGCCGTAGGTCACGGTGTCGCCCGGCTGGTAGACGGTGCCGGCCGCCCAGGTGCCGCCGGGCTCGCCGGGCTCCTCGCCGCCGTCGTCGCCGCCGGTCGTCTTGAGCGTGAGCCCGTAGTTCTGGAGCAGCGCGTTGATCGGCTGGAAGAAGGTCTCGCCGCCGGTGCGGCAGTCGCCCGAGCCGCCCGAGGTGACGCCCTGCGCCTGGCTGCCGGAGATGTAGGAGCCGCCGGAGTCACCGGGCTCCGCGCACACCGTGGTCTTGGTGACCGGGGAGATGGTGCCTTCCTGGTAGGTGACGCTGGTGTTCAGCTGCGTGACGGTGCCGCAGTGCCAGCCGGTCGTCGAGCCGGACCGGCACACGGACGCGCCGACCGGAGAGGCCGTGGAACCGGTGACCTGGACGTTCTGCCCACCGGCGCCGAGCACGTACGGGGTCGCCGTCCAGCTGGAGTTGGTGGCCACCCACGCCATGTCGCGGCCCGGGAAGATCGAGCCCTGGAAGGTGCCCTGGGCCACCCGGTTGGCGCCTGTGGTGCTGGAGCCGGCCCGGCCGCAGTGGCCCGCGGTGGCGAAGCCCTGCTGGGTGCCCTTGGTGATCGGGAAGCCGATCGAGCAGCGGCTGCTGTTGTTGATGTAGTACGCCTCGCCGCCGCGCAGGTCGTAGAAGGTGCGGGGCCGCTCGGTGCGGCTCTTCACCCGGGCGAGGGACCCGTCGACACCGGCCGCCGTCAGCAGCGAACGCGCCGCGGCCGGGCGTATCGCCTCGACGACGACGGTGTTGGTGCGCGTGTCGACGTACCAGACGGGCGCGTCGGCGGTGTTCACACCGGCCGCCGCCTTGTCCAGGCGGGCCTTGGCCGCGTCCAGGTCGGCGAGCGAGTGGCGCACGACCTTCGCCTCGGCGCCCCGCGCCTCGATCGCGGCGACGTCGCCCGCGTCGGTCGTCGCCACGGTCAGGGTGCCGGACTCGGCACCGCGCACCCACGCGCCCGCGAAGTCGCCGCCGAGGGCGGCCCGCAGCCGGCCCGCCGTGGCGCCCGCCTCGGCCTCGTTGACGAGGCGGCGCTCCGCCTGCCGGCGGTCGAGGCCGAGGTCCCGCTGCATGGCCTTGAGGAGAGCGGGCGGCGCGGCGTCGGTGCGCAGGGTCTCGGCGGCGGTGGGGGCGGAGTCGGCGGGTGCCGTCCCGGCGCTCGCGGAGCCGCTGAGCCCGGCCACGAGCAGGGCCGCGGTCGCGGCGACGGCGGCACCCACGGCTCTGTGATGTCGGTGTCGGTGGGGCATGGGGGATCTCCTCGGTCTCGGTGGGGAGGTGCCGAAACCGTAGGGAGGGGCGACCCGCCGGCATAAGAGGTCAGCCGTCCCTCTCCCCGGCGTTATGGAACCCGGCGCCAGGCAACCCGGCGCCAGGCAATCCGGCGCCAGGCAATCCGGCGCCAGGCAACCCGGTGTTACGGCACCCGGTGGGCCGACATCCACTCCGTGTAGCTGTCGCTGTTGGCCGCCACGCTCGCGTGCGCCATGCGCGCCTGCGAGAGCACCTCGGCGGCGGTGTCCTGCCGCTGCGTCGCCGCGTGCCAGCCGAGCAGGTGCCGCCAGGTCAGCGGGGTGTCGGCCAGCGGCCGGGTCACGATCTGGGGCGTGGTCGGGAAGGTCGCCCGGCACAGCCCGACCGCCCGCCCGACCTGCACCAGGTGCACGAGGGACGCGGTGTCCGTCTCGTACATGCGGCGCGGGGTGAAACCGGCCCGGGCGCACGACGCGGTGAAGCAGTCGCCGAAGCAGCCGTCGCCGGGGACGCACGCCCACTCCTCGTCGGCCAGCGCGGTCAGGTCCACCTCGGCACGGTGGGCCAGCGGGTGGCCGTCGGTCATCATGACGAACACCGGGTCGACGGCGACCTCCCGCCACACCAGCCCCTCACCGGGGGGTGGCGACGCGGTGCCGCAGGTCCCGGCCAGCGCGAAGTCCAGCCGCCCCTCCGCGAGCTGCCCGGCCAGCTCCCGCTCGGACCAGGAGGTGCAGGTCGTCATCCGGGCGTCCGGCGCCACACCGGCCAGCCGGTCGAGGAGGGCGCCCAGTAAGGGCCCGTGGGTGCCGCCGATTCGCAGCCGCTCGGCCGTGCGCGGCGCACGGGCGAACCGGGCCGCCTCCTGCTGGAGCTCGGTCACCGCCGGGAGCACGATCCGGCTCCGCTCCAGCACCAGTTCGCCCAGCGCGGTGGCCCGCACGCCGTGCCGGCCGCGCACGAACAGCGCGCCGCCCAGGGCCCGTTCGATCCGCTTGAGCTGTGCGCTCAACGCGGGCTGCGCGAGACCGAGAGCCGTCGCCGCCCTGGTGAGGCTGCCGGCGTCGGCGATGGCCCGGACCGTCTTGAGATGCCGCAACTCCAGCTCCATAGGGGGAGCTTGCGACGCGGGGAGGGCGGGGGCAAGAGGTTGGTACGGACCTCTGGAGGAAACTTCAAGTACTTGCGTCGCCGTTCGCGGCGAGCAGCTCCCGGGTCCGGCGCAGCAGCGCCTCCCGCACGGAATCCGGCGCCAGCACGCGCAACGGCGTGGCGAGGCTGAACAGGTAACGGGCCAGCCCCTCCGTGCTCGACCCGCCGATCTCGACGACCGTGGCGTCCGGTCCGTCGGCCCGGTGCAGTCCGACCGTGGCGGGAATGGACCGCAGCGCCTGCTCCATCGGCACCGGCAGGCGGACGGTGGCCAGCACCGCGTACGGCCCGGTCGCGCTCGCGCGGGACACGAGGAGCGCCGGATCGGGCAGCGGCTCGGTGAACTCGACGGGCCGCCCGGTCGGCTGCACCCGCTCGACCCGGTCCGCCCGGAAGGTCCGCCACTCGCCCCGCTCGACATCCCGGGCCACGAAGTACCAACGCCGTCCGGTGTGCACGAGCCGGTACGGGTCGACGTCCCGCACGCTGGCCCGCCCTTCCCAGTCCCGGTACGCCATCCGGGCCCGTTCGCCCCGCCGGCACGCGGCCGCCAGCTCCAGCAGCATCCCCGCCGCGACCTGCGGTTCACCGGCCCGCGGCGTCTGCACGAACGCGGCGTCCATGTCCCCGAGCCGGTCGCCCAGCCGCTTGGGCAGCACCTGCCGCAGCTTCAGCAGCGCCGACAACGCCGCCTGGTCCCCGCCGAGCGCCCCGCTCAGCGCGGCCTCCCGCAGCCCGACGGCCACGGCGAGGGCCTCCTCGTCGTCGAGGATCAACGGCGGCGTACGCGTCCCCGGCCGCAGCCGGTACCCGCCCCACGGTCCCGGGTCGGAGTCGACGGCGTATCCCAGCTCCCGCAGCCGCGCGACGTCCCGCCGCACCGTCCGCTCCGTGACCTCCATCCGCTCGGCCAGCTCACCGCAGGTCCAGGCGGGACGGACGGCGAGCAGGGAGACCAGGCGCAGCAGCCGGGCGGAAGTACTGAGCACGGTTCCGGAGTCTCCCACGCATCCGTCGCCGACCAGGACCGAACCTGTCCTGGTCACGTCCTACGGTCTCTCCCATGACGACAACGCAGAACACCCCGGCACCGACCTTCCGCTACTCGGCCGTCACCTTCGACTGCTCCGACCCCGCCGCGCTGGCCCGCTTCTGGGGCGAGGCCCTCGACCTCCCCGTCGCCTTCAACACCGACGACTTCTATCTCCTCGGCGGCAAGGACGGCGCGCCCGGCCTCGGCTTCTGCCGCCTGACCGACTACCGTCCGCCGACCTGGCCGGGCACCGACCAGGAGAAGCAGGCGCACATCGACGTCGGCGTCGACGACCTGGACACGGGGGAGGCCCGCCTGCTCGCCCTGGGCGCCACCAAGCCCGACTTCCAGCCGTCACCGGACCGCTGGCGAGTGCTGCTGGACCCGGCGGGTCATCCGTTCTGTGTGTCTACGGTGGCGTGAGCCGGGGGAGCGCTACTCGCTCTCGAAGACGGCCTCGGCCGAGGAGACGGTGACAGCCCGTGCGAGCCAGTGACGGAGAACCTCGGGATCGCCGCACTCCGTGATGCGCGTACGGACACCGTCCGGGATGTCGAGGCCACGCTGTTCCAGGACGATCAGGAGAGCCTCGGCGCTGGCCTGAGCACGGCCCTCGTCCCGGATCTCTTCAGAGATGTACGACTTGTAGAAGGAGAGGTCCATGGCCACCAGATTCCTCCAGAGGTGCTTGGCCGGGCGGTTGCGGGTGGGCAGCTGCGCCGGTCCGCTGTTTACCGGTTGCTGAGCCCACTTGGCCGTCGCGTAGTCCTGGCAGACGACCAGGAGCGCTGTGGGCAGCCGGTATTTCGTCCACAGGTACGAGACGTAGTACGCCCAGCTCGCGGGCTTGTCCGGGTCCTTCTTGCCCTGAGCCTCGACGGCCAGCAGGAAGGCCCCCTGTTCTGCGGTCTCGAAGCGCAGGAGTGTATCCACGCGGCGTTCGACGGGGCTGGCCTCGGTGAGGTCGGTCGGCAGTGCCGTCGCCCCGATGGGTTTCGGGATGTCGATGCCGAGGAAATGTGAGACGCGACTGAACAGTCCGGGGTCGTGCTGGAAGATGCGGTGCATCGCCTCGTGGGGCGGGCTGACCATGGGGTTCCTTGCGGTCTCAGGGATGGGAGGCGGCTGCCGTGCGGCAGTCGCGGCAGTGAGGTTCGGTCTCGGGGCCGCGGAAACTCCGGTCGCAGCCTTCGCAGTTCTGGAGTGGGTGGCGCGGTGGCGGTACGGCGGCCGACGGCGTGCGGAACGGGGGCGGTGGTGGCAGCCGGTCGGTGAGGCGGTGGGCGAGGAGGGCGGCCGGGCGGTGCAGTGGCTCGTCCGGGAGGCCGGTGGTCAGGGCGTGGCGTACGGCGCCGGGGGTGACGTCGCGCTCCAGCCAGGCGGCGACCCCCGGGACCAGGTGCGCCGTGTCCGTCGCGGAGAGCAGCAGCCGGGCGTCGCGTCGCCGCAGGTCGGCCAGGAGGTCGAGGGCCGTCTGGAGGAGCGCGGGGGCGGTGCTGCCCGGCTGCGGTACGGCGGGGAGCGCCTTGTGTCCCGTGCGGCCCGGGGGTGGAGGCGTGCGTTTCGCGGGTGGGCACCCCGTGTCGGCCGGTTCGCGGCGGCTCGCGTGCGGCTGGTCGCAGGAAACCGTGCGGGTGACGATCCGGCCGGTCTCCGTGCGGTGGCGCTCGCGGCGCAGGTAGCCGTGGGCCTCCAGCTCGCGCAGGGCGGCAGCGATACGGGTCGGCCCCTCCGGGAAGCGGGCGGCGAGCGACTTGATGTCGGCGCCCGCGCCGGTGGGCAGCGACGTGGACCGCATGGTGGCTGCGCGGATCGCGAGGCGAACGGTTTTCGAGCGCTCACCCGCCCCCGCGCTCAGCTTCGTCCTGGAAGAGGGGGTGGTGCGCCGTCCTATCGGGAGCACAATGGTGTGGCGTGAGCAGCTCGAACGGCTGCTGGAGGTGGGGCGTTTGCACAACGTGGTCCTTCAGATGATGCCGATGGACTGCGATACCCATTCCGGAACTGACGGCACGATTGAGTTGCTGAAGTTCGAGGACGGGTCGGCGGTCGGTCGGTCCGACGGCGCCTTCGGTGGTCGGCCGACCTCGGACCCCAAACACCTGCGCATCCTTGAACTGAGGTATGGCACGATCCGGGCTCAGGCACTCTCGCCTCGGGAGTCGCTGGCCTTCATCGAGCAACTGCTGGGAGAAACATGACCCCCGAGACCGAACTGGTCTGGTTCAAGAGCAGCTACAGCAGCGGCAACGACGGCAACTCCTGCGTTGAACTGGCCCTCACTCCCGCCACCGTCCACGTCCGCGACTCCAAGACCGCCGACATCGCCGGTCCCCGCCTGACCCTCACCCCCGCCGCCTGGGCGAGCTTCCTGCCGTACGCGTCGCAGCGCTGACCTCCTGCGTTCCGACGACCGCGAGCAGCTCCAGCAGCCCCGCGCTGTCGGTCCCCACGGCCGGGGTGAACCACAGGAGCCGCTGGCGGCCGTCCTCGCTGAAGAGGTTGAGGCAGTTGACCTCGATCAGGCCGACCGCCGGGTGGACCAGCCGTTTCCGGTCGTCGCGCCGGAACGCCACGTCATGGTCGGCCCACAGCGCGGCGAACTCGGGGGAGACCCCGAGCAGCGTACGGATCATCGAGCCGACCTCCGCGTCCTTGGCGTCCCGCCGCGCCGCGGCGGCCCGCAGGTCGGCGACGAAGGCGCGGGACTGGATCGCGTGGTCGGCCTCGGGATACAGCAGCCGGGCCTCCGGCTCGGTGAACCACCGGTGGACGAAGCTGGCGCGGGGCCCCCGGTAGCCGGACTGGTCCCCGAGCAGCGCCACGGCCAACGGATTCTGTACGAGGGTGACGTGCAGGTCGGTGATCACCTGCGCCGGGGTCGAGGTCATCCGCCCGAGCAGGTCCAGCATGCCGGGGTGCACGTGCGAGGCGGGCCCGCCCTGCACGGGAACCGGCCGGTCGGCGAGCCGGTACAGATAGTCCCGCTCGTCGGCGGACAGCCGCAGCGCACGGGCCAGCGCGGCGATCATCTGCTCGGAGGGCTGGGACCCGGCGCCACGCTCCAGCTCGTTGTAGTAGTCCACGGACGCCCCCGCGAGGTGGGCCACCTCCTCGCGGCGCAGCCCCGGCACCCGGCGGCGCGGCCCGGCGGGGAGTCCGACGTCGGCCGGGCGGATCCGCTCCCGCCGCGACCGCAGGAACGCTCCCAGCTCGGCGTACTTCACAGCGCTCATACGGCCCATTCTGCGCCGGACCGGGCCGCTGACCCAGGGGATGGCATCCCCTGGCTGCGGCGGCCGACCGGGCGCATCGTGGAGCCATGACCACGCACACGAATCAACAGACCGCAGTCGGACGCGTCGCCGTCGTCACCGGCGGATCGCGCGGCATCGGCCGTGCCGTCGCGCAGAAGCTCGCCGAGGACGGACTGGCCGTCGTCGTGAACTACGCCCGCGGGGCCGCGGCCGCCGACGAGACGGTGGCGGCCGTCACCGGGGCCGGCGGACGGGCGATCGCCGTACAGGCGGACGTGGCGGAGGAGAAGGAGGTCGCCGCCCTGTTCGACCGGGCGGAGCAGGAGTACGGCGGTGTCGACGTGGTCGTGAACGCGGCCGGGCGGATGACGCTGTCGCCGATCGCCGACCTGGACCTGGCGGCGCTGGACGCCATGCACCGCACCAACATCCGCGGCACCTTCGTCGTCGCCCAGCAGGCCGCGCGGCGGCTGCGGGCCGGGGGCGCCTTCATCGGGTTCTCGACGTCCGTCGTCGGTGCGCAGTTCCCGACGTACGGCGCGTACGCGGCCAGCAAGGGCGCCGTGGAGGCGATGACGATGATCCTGGCGCGGGAGCTGCGCGGGCGGGACGTCACCGTGAACACGGTCGCGCCCGGCCCGACGGCGACCGACCTGTTCCTCGACGGCAAGACGCCCGAGCAGGTGGACAAACTCGCGAAGACGCCGCCGCTGGAGCGGCTGGGCACGCCGGAGGACATCGCGGCCGTGGTCGCCTTCCTGGGCAGCCCCGCCGGGCACTGGGTGAACGGCCAGATCCTGCGCGCCAACGGAGGGCTGGTCTGACATGCCCTTCGCCCACTTCAAGGTCCCCGCGGGCACGCTCTCGCCGGAGGACAAGAAGAAGATCGTCGAACGCACCACCGACCTCTACGCGGAGATCTACGGGGAGCGCGCCCGCCCGACCACCGTCGTCCTGGTCGACGAGGTCCCGGACGGCGGCTGGGGCGTCGCGGGCAACGTCCTCACCGCGGCGATGCTGAACGGGGAGGGGTAGCGTCACCGGGAGGCCTTCGTCTCATCCAGTGATCGGGTGCTGGCCACGAGGTTTACATGCGCGTAACACTTAAGTGTCCCGCGCGCGGCAACGGCGCCGAGCGCCTCCCACCGGTCGCTGCATGCGACCGGTGCCCGCCGTGCCAGAAAGGGCCCCTGTGACGACGCGAAGCGAGACGCAGACCACCCTCGACCACCTGCTCACCGAGATCGAGCACCGCAACCCGGCCCAGCCCGAGTTCCACCAGGCGGCCCACGAGGTTCTGGAGACCCTGGCACCGGTCGTCGCGGCCCGCCCCGAGTACGCCGAGCCGGGCCTCATCGAGCGGCTGGTCGAGCCGGAGCGCCAGGTGATGTTCCGGGTGCCGTGGCAGGACGACCAGGGCCGCGTCCGCGTCAACCGGGGCTTCCGCGTCGAGTTCAACAGCGCGCTGGGCCCGTACAAGGGCGGTCTGCGCTTCCACCCGTCCGTGAACCTGGGCGTCATCAAGTTCCTGGGCTTCGAGCAGATCTTCAAGAACGCGCTGACCGGCCTCGGCATCGGCGGCGGCAAGGGCGGCAGCGACTTCGACCCGCACGGGCGCAGCGACGCGGAGGTCATGCGGTTCTGCCAGTCCTTCATGACGGAGCTGTACCGGCACATCGGCGAGCACACGGACGTCCCGGCGGGGGACATCGGCGTCGGGGGCCGGGAGATCGGCTACCTCTTCGGCCAGTACCGCCGGATCACCAACCGCTGGGAGTCCGGCGTCCTCACCGGCAAGGGCCAGGGCTGGGGCGGCTCGCTGATCCGCCCGGAGGCGACCGGCTACGGCAACGTGCTGTTCGCGGCGGCGATGCTGCGCGAGCGCGGCGAGGACCTGGAGGGCCAGACCGCGGTCGTCTCCGGCTCCGGCAACGTGGCGATCTACACCATCGAGAAGCTGGCCGCCCTCGGTGCCAACGCCGTCACCTGCTCGGACTCCTCCGGCTACGTCGTCGACGAGAAGGGCATCGACCTCGACCTGCTGAAGCAGATCAAGGAGGTCGAGCGCGGCCGCGTCGACGCGTACGCCGAGCGCCGGGGCGCCTCGGCCCGCTTCGTCCCCGGCGGCAGCGTCTGGGACGTACCGGCCGACCTGGCCCTCCCGTCGGCCACGCAGAACGAACTCGACGAGAACGCCGCGACCGCGCTGATCCGCAACGGCGTGAAGGCGGTCTCCGAGGGCGCGAACATGCCGACCACCCCCGAGGCCGTCCACCTGCTCCAGCAGGCGGGCGTCGCCTTCGGCCCCGGCAAGGCGGCCAACGCGGGCGGCGTCGCGGTCAGCGCCCTGGAGATGGCGCAGAACCACGCCCGTACGTCGTGGACGGCGGCGCGGGTCGAGGAGGAGCTGGCGGACATCATGACCAGCATCCACACCACCTGCCACGAGACGGCCGAGCGCTACGACGCCCCCGGCGACTACGTCACCGGCGCGAACATCGCCGGCTTCGAGCGCGTGGCCGACGCGATGCTGGCCCAGGGCGTCATCTGAGGCCCGGGACCGGGACCGCGGGCGAGGCACGCGGGAGGTGTGCCCCGTATGGCCCTGTCGGCCGTCCGGGGCACCCGGCGAAACTTGCGGCCATGCAGAAACTCTCCCTCGACGCCCTCGCCCGCGAGCACCTCGAACGCGCCGCCGCCGGTTCCAACGGCCGCAGCGCCACCACGGTCCACGGCGGCCACGAGCTGGTCCTGCGGCAGACCCTCCTCGCCCTGACCACCGGCACCACCCTCGCCGAGCACGAGAACCCCGGCGAGGCGACCGTGCAGGTGCTGCGCGGCCGGGTCCGCCTCACCAGCGGCGACACCTCCTGGGACGGCCGCACCGGTGACCTCATCCTGATCCCCCCGGCCCGCCACAGCCTGGAGGCGCTGGAGGACTCGGCGGTGCTGCTGACGGTGGCCAAGACCGGCTGACCGGCGGGCCGGGGCGCCGGCTGAACCGGAGGCGAACAGCCCGGGAACACCCCACGGAGTCCGGGCGGCGGCTTGCCGAACCCCCTACCGTTCGCGTGCGCACTGTTCTTGTCTGTTCGAATGGTGCGTGCAGTGGACAACGGAACATCGGTGCCCGAGCGGGCGGAGGTACGGCTGAGACAACCGCTCCCCCCGCTCGTCATCGCCCCGCCGGACCCGAAGCCCGCGGGCCACCGGCGGGCGGGCGGCCGGCTGTACGTCATCGACGGCATCCGCCTGCTGGCCGCGCTGATGGTGGCGGCGCACCACTACGCCGGGACCTGGCGCGCCGACCGCCCCGGCAACCCGATCTGGGACCGCCCGGTCTCCGAGATCATGCCCACGGTGTTCCGCCTCGCCTCCTACGGCTGGATCGGCGTCGAGATCTTCTTCGTCATCAGCGGCTTCGTGATCTGCATGTCGTGCTGGGGCCGCAGCCCGCGCCAGTTCTTCGTCTCCCGGGTGATCCGGCTCTACCCGGCGTACTGGTTCGCGGTCCTGTTCACCACGGCCGTACTGACCGCCGTACCCGGCGTGTGGGAGCGCCTGCGGCTGCGCGAGGTGCTGCTCAACCTGACCATGCTCCAGTCCGGCTCCGGTGTGCCCAACGTCGACGGCGTCTACTGGACCCTCTGGTCCGAGCTGCGCTTCTACCTGCTCTTCCTGGTCGTCGTCGCGATGGGCCTGACGTACCGCAGGGTCGTGGTCTTCTGCTGCGTGTGGGGCGCGGTCGCGATGCTCGCGCCGGTCGCCCGGCTGCCGTTGCTCGAACTGGTCGCCAACCCGGACGGCGCCTGGTACTTCATCGCGGGGCTCGCGCTCTACCTCATGCACCGCTTCGGCCAGGACCTGCTCCTGTGGGGCATCCTCGCCATGGCGTGGCTGATGGGCCAGCTGGAGCTGGGCAACCGCATCGAGGACGTCGAACGCGTCTCCGGCTGGCGCGGCAGCGTGGCGATCTTCACGGTCTTCCTGCTCTTCATGGTCGCCGTGGCGCTCGGGTACACCGACCGGATCCGCTGGAAGTGGCTCGTCACGGCGGGCGCCATGACCTACCCCCTCTACCTGGTCCACTACGCGGCCGGCACGGCCCTCATAGCCCGCCTCCGCGACACGATGGACGCCCGCCTCCTGATCGCCGTACTCGTCACGGGCTTCCTGCTCCTGAGCTACCTGATCCACCGCTTCGTCGAACGCCCGCTGTCCCGCCTGCTGAAGCACGGCCTGAACACATCCTTCGCCCGGCTGCGCAACGCGGACAACAGCCCCTGAGACGACGGCGCCCGGCCTCTCGATCGATGGGACCATGTTCGGAACATCGCATCGAACGACGTCGACGACGCAGGGGGAGGCCGCGCACGACATGGCCCGTTACACGGAGGCACTGACCGTCGAGCGGGGCGGTTTCCGGATCAAGGTCCCGGAATCCTGGTGGGAGTTCGACGTACGCCCGGAGTCGCGGGACGACTCCATCCGCCGCATGGTCGACGACCGCGTACGCCGACATCCGGAGCTGGCCCCCTCCCGCGCCGCCTACGTCACCTTCCTCCAGAAGGCGGCCTCCGACGCGTGGAAGTCGGGCGCCCTGTACTGCGGCTGCATGGCCGAGAGCTTCGGCGGCGACACCCCGATCACGGGCTCGGTCACGGTCTCCCTGATCGGCGGCCGCACGTCCACCGGCGAGCCCCTCCCCACCGACCCGGGCGCCATCGCCGCCCAGCTCGCGGTCAAGGAGGCGCGGAAACCCGGCGACTCCTGGCGCAGGGTCACCACGGTCGACATCCCCGGCGTGGGCCACGCCGCCCGCACCCAGGGCGTGGAGGACATCCCGGTCCCGGACGACGCCCTGAACCGCACGGTCCGCGCCGTGCTCATGCAGACGTACATCCCGGTCCCCGGCCAGGAGGGCAAGGTCGCCCTGGTCGCGGGCAGCAGCCAGGTCCTCGACCTCGCGGACTCCTTCTTCGACATCTTCGACGCGATCACGTCGACGTTCCGGTTCGCGGGGTGACCAAGGACTGGGACTGGCGGACCGGCGAGCGGCTGCTGGCTCTCGACGACCCGGCGGAGTGGGACGCCGCTTTCGCGCGCGGCGAGCGCAGCCTCGGTACGGCGGCCATCGGCCTCGCCTTCAACTGCTCGCTGGAGGAGGCGTCACCCCGGATCGTCAGGGCGATGCGACTCCCGGACGTCGCGCAGCGAGGTTTCGCCTTCACCGCGGCGGGGACGGCGGCCCGTCTCAACGGCACGCTGACGCCGGAGCTGTACGCCGCACTGCGGGCGGAAGGGCCGGGCCGCAGGAGCATCGCCGTGAACGCCATCGACGACACCCTGACCTTCGTCCCCTTCCGACGACTGCCGACCTGGCTGAAGTGCTGGAGCGTCACCTCAACGGCACGGAACAAGCTGGACGCGTGGCGGCTGAGCTTGGCCTTCGCGGCGAGCGACGCCTGGAGAGCGGTGCGCAGACGCTGACCCGCGTCCTCCCGCGAAGGAGTGAGCCCCGTCGCCCGGACCGAACGCACCACGCAACTACTTCCGGCACTACGACCCGGCGACAGCGGCCTATGCCAGCCCCGACCCCTTGGGGACGGAGGCCGGCCCGAATCCGGCACCGGGCCCCGGCGCGGTCTGGACGGCGTGATGACCACTGACCGGGAGCCGTGCAGTGGAACGGGTGGGCCGTCGTCCGTCTCCGGGAGATCCTGGGCGCGGACCTGGCGGCGCGACGTCCGCCGGGTGCCGGCAGCGCTCTCCACCTGGGCGAGGCCGAGGTAGCGGGACTCTGGTACGAGGAGGAGAACGCCTCCGCAAGGGTCCGGGTTTGATCTCCGTCACCCCCGGGGTATTCTCTCCGGCCCGATTGGCCAGCCCCGCGCCCCGTATGGCAGACTAGCGGGGTTGCTCGGTCGAGTGCCGATGCTGCGCGCCTCCCGCCGGGGGGACCGGAAGCGAGTCCCACAGTACTCGTCGTCCCTGCTCAGGGGCGGACGTACGGGAATCTTCCGGGAAGCGTCAGCGGGGTGCAGGCCAGGCACCCGGTGGGCCTCTCGCCCCCGGCCCGCGGTTCCGGAAGGGTCCGCACTCCCATGCAGGGAAGTCCCGAAGAGGGACATCCGTGTCAGCGAGGGTGCGACACGCCCGACCGCGTGGGTCGGAGGGGGAGCGGAATGGACAAGGGCCACCGGGTCCAGAGCGTTACGAGAGACAGGACTACTGAGTAGCCATGGCGGGACAGAAGATCCGCATCCGGCTCAAGGCCTACGACCACGAGGTCATCGACTCTTCGGCGAAGAAGATCGTCGAGACGGTGACTCGCACTGGTGCGTCGGTCGCGGGCCCGGTGCCGCTGCCCACTGAGAAGAACGTGTACTGCGTCATCAAGTCGCCGCACAAGTACAAGGACTCGCGCGAGCACTTCGAGATGCGCACGCACAAGCGCCTGATCGACATCCTCGACCCGACCCCCAAGACCGTTGACTCTCTGATGCGACTCGACCTCCCGGCCGGTGTCGACATCGAGATCAAGCTCTGAAGGCCGGTGATCTGAGAATGGCTAAGCAGATCAAGGGCATCCTGGGCGAGAAGCTCGGCATGACGCAGGTGTGGGACGAGAACAACCGCGTTGTTCCGGTCACCGTCGTCAAGGCCGGCCCCAACGTCGTCACCCAGGTCCGCACGAACGACGTCGACGGCTACGAGTCCGTCCAGATCGCGTTCGGCGAGATCGACCCGCGCAAGGTGAACAAGCCCCTCAAGGGCCACTTCGCCAAGGCCGACGTCACCCCCCGCCGTCACCTCGTCGAGATCCGCACCGCCGACGCCGCCGAGTACACGCTCGGTCAGGAAGTCAGCGCCGAGGTCTTCGAGTCCGGCGTGAAGGTCGACGTCACCGGCAAGAGCAAGGGCAAGGGCTTCGCCGGTGTCATGAAGCGTCACAACTTCAAGGGCCTCGGCGCCGGACACGGCACCCAGCGCAAGCACCGCTCCCCGGGCTCCATCGGTGGCTGCGCCACTCCGGGCCGCGTGTTCAAGGGCCTCCGCATGGCGGGCCGCATGGGCAACGAGCGGGTCACCACCCAGAACCTGACCGTCCACGCCGTTGACGCGGAGAAGGGTCTGCTGCTCATCAAGGGCGCGGTTCCCGGTCCGAACGGCGGCCTCGTCCTGGTCCGCACCGCGGCCAAGGGGGCCTGAGGTACCGATGAGCACTGTTGACATCCTTTCGCCTGCCGGCGAGAAGACCGGAAGCGTCGAGCTCCCCGCGGAGATCTTCGGCGTGGAGAAGATCAGCATTCCGCTGATCCACCAGGTCGTCGTCGCGCAGAACGCCGCTGCCCGCCAGGGCACGCACAAGACCAAGCGTCGCGGCGAGGTCCGTGGTGGCGGCAAGAAGCCGTACCGCCAGAAGGGCACCGGCCGCGCCCGCCAGGGTTCGACCCGTGCGCCGCAGTTCGCCGGCGGTGGCGTCGTCCACGGCCCGCAGCCGCGTGACTACTCGCAGCGGACCCCGAAGAAGATGAAGGCCGCGGCCCTGCGCCACGCCCTCACCGACCGGGCCCGCCACGACCGCATCCACGTCGTCACCGGCGTCATCGAGGGCGACAACCCGTCCACGAAGGCCGCCCGGACGCTGTTCGGCAAGATCTCGGAGCGCAAGAACCTGCTCCTGGTCGTCGACCGCGCCGACGAGGCCGCGTGGCTGTCCGCCCGCAACCTGCCCCAGATCCACATCCTGGAGCCGGGCCAGCTGAACACGTACGACGTTCTCGTCTCGGACGACGTGGTCTTCACCCAGGCCGCTTTCGAGTCCTTCGTGTCTGGCCCCAACAAGGCCGCTGACACCGAAGGGAGCGAAGCCTGATGGCTACGCGTCACCCGAGCATCGCCTCCAAGGCGGCCAAGGCCGCCAAGGCCGCGCGCGTCGCCAAGGCGCGCCGCCACGAGGCCGAGGGCAAGAACACCGTCGTCACCCCGGTCAGCAAGTCGTTCACGGACCCCCGTGACGTGCTGCTGAAGCCGGTCGTGTCCGAGAAGAGCTACGCGCTCCTCGACGAGAACAAGTACACGTTCATCGTCGCGCCGGGCTCCAACAAGACCCAGATCAAGGAGGCCGTCCAGGCGGTCTTCTCGGTCAAGGTCACCGGGGTCAACACGATCAACCGCCAGGGCAAGCGGAAGCGGACCCGCACGGGCTTCGGCAAGCGTGCCGACAGCAAGCGCGCGATCGTGACCCTCGCCGAGGGCGACCGTATCGACATCTTCGGCGGTCCTACCTCCTGACGGAGGTCGGATCGTCCGGAATCGGACGAGGACTGAGAAATGGGAATCCGCAAGTACAAGCCGACTACGCCGGGCCGTCGCGGCTCCAGCGTCGCCGACTTCGTCGAGGTCACGCGGTCCACGCCGGAGAAGTCGCTGGTCCGCCCGCTGCACAGCAAGGGCGGCCGTAACAACGCCGGTCGTGTGACCGTTCGCCACCAGGGTGGCGGACACAAGCGCGCCTACCGTGTCATCGACTTCCGTCGGCACGACAAGGACGGCGTGCCGGCGAAGGTCGCGCACATCGAGTACGACCCCAACCGCACCGCGCGCATCGCGCTGCTGCACTACGCCGACGGCGAGAAGCGCTACATCCTCGCCCCGCGCAACCTGCAGCAGGGCGACCGCGTCGAGAACGGTCCCGGGGCCGACATCAAGCCGGGCAACAACCTGGCGCTCCGCAACATCCCGGTCGGTACCACGATCCACGCGATCGAGCTCCGTCCCGGTGGCGGCGCCAAGTTCGCCCGCTCCGCCGGTGCCTCCGTGCAGCTGCTCGCGAAGGAGGGCTCGATGGCCCACCTGCGCATGCCGTCCGGAGAGATCCGCCTGGTCGACCAGCGCTGCCGCGCCACGGTCGGCGAGGTCGGCAACGCCGAGCAGAGCAACATCAACTGGGGCAAGGCGGGCCGTAAGCGCTGGCTGGGCGTTCGCCCGACCGTGCGTGGTGTGGTCATGAACCCGGTGGACCACCCGCACGGTGGTGGCGAAGGCCGTACCTCGGGTGGTCGCCACCCGGTGTCCCCCTGGGGCAAGAAGGAAGGCCGTACTCGTTCGCCCAAGAAGGCGTCGAACAAGTACATCGTCCGCCGCCGCAAGACGAACAAGAAGCGCTAAGGACGGGTTGAGATGCCTCGTAGCTTGAAGAAGGGACCCTTCGTCGACGACCACCTGATCAAGAAGGTGGACGTCCAGAACGAAGCCGGTACCAAGAACGTCATCAAGACCTGGTCCCGTCGCTCGATGATCGTCCCGGCGATGCTCGGCCACACGATCGCGGTGCACAACGGCAAGACCCACATCCCGGTGTTTGTCACCGAGTCCATGGTCGGCCACAAGCTCGGCGAGTTCTCGCCGACGCGCACCTTCCGGGGTCACGTCAAGGACGACCGGAAGTCGAAGCGCCGCTAGTCAGCGGGGTGTGAAAGATCATGACAAACACTGAAGGGACAACCATGGAAGCCAGGGCCCAGGCGCGGTACATCCGCGTCACGCCCATGAAGGCCCGCCGCGTGGTGGACCTCATCCGTGGCATGGATGCCACGGAGGCTCAGGCGGTCCTGCGTTTCGCCCCGCAGGCCGCGAGCGTGCCGGTCGGCAAGGTGCTGGACAGCGCCATCGCCAACGCCGCGCACAACTACGACCACACCGACGCCGACAGCCTCTTCATTTCCGAGGCGTACGTCGACGAGGGCCCGACCCTGAAGCGGTTCCGTCCGCGCGCCCAGGGCCGTGCCTACCGGATCCGCAAGCGGACCAGCCACATCACCGTGGTCGTCAGCAGCAAGGAAGGAACCCGGTAATGGGCCAGAAGGTAAACCCGCACGGGTTCCGGCTCGGTGTCACGACCGACTTCAAGTCGCGTTGGTACGCCGACAAGCTGTACAAGGACTACGTCAAGGAAGACGTCGCCATCCGTCGGATGCTGACGTCCGGCATGGAGCGCGCCGGCATCTCCAAGGTCGAGATCGAGCGCACCCGTGACCGCGTCCGCGTGGACATCCACACGGCTCGTCCGGGCATCGTCATCGGCCGCCGCGGTGCGGAGGCCGACAAGATCCGCGGTCAGCTCGAGAAGCTCACCGGCAAGCAGGTCCAGCTGAACATCCTCGAGGTCAAGAGCCCCGAGACCGACGCTCAGCTGGTTGCCCAGGCCGTCGCCGAGCAGCTCTCCTCCCGCGTCTCCTTCCGTCGCGCCATGCGCAAGAGCATGCAGGGCACGATGAAGGCCGGCGCCAAGGGCATCAAGATCCAGTGCGGTGGCCGCCTCGGTGGCGCCGAGATGTCCCGCTCGGAGTTCTACCGCGAGGGCCGTGTGCCCCTGCACACGCTCCGCGCGAACGTGGACTACGGCTTCTTCGAGGCCAAGACGACCTTCGGCCGCATCGGTGTGAAGGTCTGGATCTACAAGGGCGACGTCAAGAACATCGCCGAGGTCCGCGCCGAGAACGCCGCTGCCCGCGCCGGCAACCGCCCGGCCCGTGGTGGCGCCGACCGCCCGGCCCGCGGTGGCCGCGGTGGCGAGCGTCGTGGGCGCAAGCCGCAGCAGCAGTCGGCTCCGGCCGCCGAGGCCCCCAAGGCCGAGGCGCCCGCCGCTGCCGCTCCGGCCGAGGCGCCGTCCTCTTCTACAGGCGGAACGGAGGCCTGACCGAAATGCTGATCCCCCGTAGGGTCAAGCACCGCAAGCAGCACCACCCGAAGCGTCGTGGTCAGGCCAAGGGCGGTACGACGGTTGCGTTCGGCGAGTACGGCATCCAGGCCCTCACGCCGGCGTACGTGACCAACCGCCAGATCGAGGCCGCCCGTATCGCGATGACCCGCCACATCAAGCGTGGCGGCAAGGTCTGGATCAACATCTACCCGGACCGCCCGCTCACGAAGAAGCCGGCCGAGACCCGCATGGGTTCCGGTAAGGGTTCTCCCGAGTGGTGGATCGCGAACGTGCACCCGGGCCGGGTCATGTTCGAGCTGTCCTACCCCAACGAGAAGATCGCCCGTGAGGCGCTGACCCGTGCGGCCCACAAGCTGCCGATGAAGTGCCGGATCGTCAAGCGCGAGGCAGGTGAAGCGTGATGTCGGCCGGTACCAAGGCGTCCGAGCTGCGCGAGCTGGGCAACGAGGAGCTTCTGGCGAAGCTCCGCGAGGCCAAGGAAGAGCTGTTCAACCTCCGCTTCCAGGCGGCGACGGGCCAGCTCGAGAACCACGGTCGGCTCAAGGCCGTCCGTAAGGACATCGCCCGGATCTACACCCTGATGCGTGAGCGCGAGCTGGGCATCGAGACGGTGGAGAGCGCCTGATGAGCGAGAGCAACGTGACTGAAGAGACGAAGGCCGCGCGCGGCTTCCGCAAGACCCGGCAGGGTCTGGTCGTCAGCGACAAGATGGACAAGACCGTCGTCGTCGCCGTCGAGGACCGCGTGACCCACGCCCTGTACGGCAAGGTCATCCGCCGTACCGAGAAGCTCAAGGCTCACGACGAGCAGAACGCCGCGGGCGTCGGCGACCGTGTCCTCCTCATGGAGACCCGGCCGCTGTCCGCGACGAAGCGCTGGCGCGTCGTCGAGGTTCTCGAGAAGGCCAAGTAAGAAATCTCCTGCGGGGCATTCCTCGCAGGACAGTTCCGCCAGGCTCCGGGAGTCGTTCACCCAGGTGACCGACTCCCGGGGAACCGGCAGACATTCAGGAGATAGACGTGATCCAGCAGGAGTCGCGGCTGCGTGTCGCCGACAACACGGGTGCGAAGGAAATCCTGACCATCCGTGTGCTCGGTGGCTCGGGCCGCCGCTACGCGGGTATCGGTGACGTCATCGTCGCCACCGTCAAGGACGCGATCCCCGGTGGCAACGTGAAGAAGGGTGACGTCGTCAAGGCGGTCATCGTTCGCACCGTCAAGGAGCGCCGCCGTCCCGACGGCTCGTACATCCGCTTCGACGAGAACGCCGCCGTCATTCTGAAGAACGACGGCGACCCTCGCGGCACCCGTATCTTCGGCCCGGTGGGCCGTGAGCTGCGCGAGAAGAAGTTCATGAAGATCATCTCCCTCGCGCCGGAGGTGCTGTGAGCATGAAGATCAAGAAGGGCGACCTGGTCCAGGTCATCACCGGTAAGGACAAGGGCAAGCAGGGCAAGGTCATCGCGGCCTTCCCCCGCGAGGACCGCGTCCTGGTCGAGGGTGTCAACCGGGTCAAGAAGCACACCAAGGCCGGGCCGACCGCTCGCGGTTCGCAGGCCGGCGGCATCGTGACCACCGAGGCCCCGATCCACGTCTCCAACGTCCAGCTGGTCGTGGAGAAGGACGGCAACAAGGTCGTCACGCGCGTCGGTTACCGCTTCGACGACGAGGGCAACAAGGTTCGCGTTGCCAAGCGGACGGGTGAGGACATCTGATGGCTACCACCACCACTCCGCGTCTCAAGACGAAGTACCGCGAGGAGATCGCGGGCAAGCTGCGTGAGGAGTTCTCCTACGAGAACGTCATGCAGATCCCCGGCCTCGTGAAGATCGTGGTCAACATGGGTGTCGGCGACGCCGCCCGTGACTCGAAGCTGATCGAGGGCGCGATCCGCGACCTGACCACCATCACGGGTCAGAAGCCGGCCGTCACCAAGGCTCGCAAGTCCATCGCGCAGTTCAAGCTGCGTGAGGGTCAGCCGATCGGTGCCCACGTCACGCTCCGTGGCGACCGCATGTGGGAGTTCCTGGACCGCACCCTGTCGCTCGCGCTGCCGCGCATCCGCGACTTCCGCGGTCTGTCCCCCAAGCAGTTCGACGGCCGTGGCAACTACACCTTCGGTCTCACGGAGCAGGTCATGTTCCACGAGATCGACCAGGACAAGATCGACCGCACCCGGGGTATGGACATCACCGTGGTGACCACGGCGACCAACGACGCCGAGGGCCGCGCGCTCCTCCGTCACCTCGGCTTCCCCTTCAAGGAGGCGTGAGCGAGATGGCGAAGAAGGCTCTGATTGCCAAGGCTGCTCGCAAGCCCAAGTTCGGTGTCCGCGGCTACACGCGCTGCCAGCGCTGCGGCCGTCCGCACTCCGTCTACCGCAAGTTCGGCCTGTGCCGCGTGTGCCTTCGTGAGATGGCTCACCGTGGCGAGCTGCCGGGCGTGACCAAGAGCTCCTGGTAATCCGGTAATTCCGGGTTATTCAGACTCTCGGTAAGTATCTGGGTGGGCAGAGGCCCGGCTCCGCATGCCTTAGGCTTGCGGGGTTGGGCGTCTGTCGCCCCAATCGACTTACTACGCCGTAGGTCCACCGCGCCGCACCCGTCCCGTCTCGGATCGGGGAGAGGGATGGCGCACCAGGAAACCACGGCGAGAGAGGCCGAAGGCCAATTCATGACCATGACTGATCCGATCGCAGACATGCTTACGCGTCTGCGGAACGCGAACTCGGCGTACCACGACTCCGTGACGATGCCGGCGTCCAAGATCAAGTCTCACATCGCGGAGATCCTCCAGCAGGAGGGCTTCATCACCGGCTGGAAGACCGAGGACGCCGAGGTTGGCAAGAACCTCACCCTCGAGCTGAAGTTCGGTCCGAACCGTGAGCGCTCCATCGCGGGCATCAAGCGGATCTCCAAGCCCGGTCTCCGGGTGTACGCGAAGTCCACCAACCTGCCCAAGGTGCTGGGCGGCCTCGGCGTGGCGATCATCTCCACGTCCCACGGGCTCCTCACCGACAAGCAGGCCGGCAAGAAGGGCGTAGGCGGAGAAGTCCTCGCCTACGTCTGGTAACGGAAGGGAACGGAGGAAACAGCTATGTCGCGCATCGGCAAGCTCCCCATCGCGGTTCCCGCCGGCGTGGACGTCACCATCGACGGCCGTACGGTCGCGGTCAAGGGCCCCAAGGGTTCGCTGACCCACACCGTCGTGGCGCCGATCGACATCGCCAAGGGTGAGGACGGCGTGCTGAACGTCACCCGCCCCAACGACGAGCGTCAGAGCAAGGCCCTGCACGGCCTGTCCCGCACGCTGGTGGCGAACATGATCACCGGCGTGACCCAGGGTTACGTGAAGAAGCTCGAGATCAGCGGTGTCGGTTACCGCGTGCTCGCCAAGGGTTCGAACCTGGAGTTCTCCCTCGGCTACAGCCACCCGATCCTGGTCGAGGCCCCCGAGGGCATCACCTTCAAGGTGGAGAACCCGACCCACTTCTCGGTCGAGGGCATCGACAAGCAGAAGGTCGGCGAGGTTGCGGCCAACATCCGCAAGCTGCGCAAGCCCGACCCGTACAAGGCCAAGGGCGTCAAGTACGAGGGCGAAGTCATCCGCCGCAAGGTCGGAAAGGCGGGTAAGTAAGCCATGGCATACGGACAGAAGATCCTCAAGGGCGACGCCTACAAGCGCGCCGCGATCAAGCGCCGCCACATCCGGATTCGCAAGAATCTCTCGGGTACGGCGGAGCGTCCCCGTCTGGTCGTTACCCGCTCGAACCGCCACATCGTGGCCCAGGTGATCGACGACATCAAGGGTCACACCCTGGCGTCGGCGTCCACCCTGGACACCTCGATCCGTGGTGGCGAGGCCGACAAGTCCGCGCAGGCCAAGCAGGTCGGCGCCCTGGTCGCCGAGCGCGCCAAGGCTGCCGGTGTCGAGGCCGTCGTGTTCGACCGTGGTGGTAACCAGTACGCCGGGCGCATCGCCGCCCTGGCGGACGCCGCCCGCGAAGCCGGACTGAAGTTCTGAGCCGGTTCCGTAACGCTAGCGGAAACAGAGAGAGGTAATTCCAATGGCTGGACCCCAGCGCCGCGGCAGCGGTGCCGGTGGCGGCGAGCGGCGGGACCGGAAGGGCCGTGACGGTGGCGCAGGTGCCGCCGAGAAGACCGCTTACGTTGAGCGCGTCGTCGCGATCAACCGCGTCGCCAAGGTTGTGAAGGGTGGTCGTCGCTTCAGCTTCACCGCGCTGGTCGTGGTGGGCGACGGTGACGGCACCGTGGGTGTCGGATACGGCAAGGCCAAGGAGGTGCCGGCCGCCATCGCCAAGGGTGTTGAGGAGGCCAAGAAGCACTTCTTCAAGGTCCCCCGCATCCAGGGCACCATCCCGCACCCCATCCAGGGTGAGAAGGCTGCCGGCGTCGTGCTGCTCAAGCCCGCGTCCCCCGGTACCGGCGTTATCGCCGGTGGTCCGGTGCGCGCCGTGCTCGAGTGCGCCGGTATCCACGACATCCTGTCGAAGTCGCTCGGCTCCGACAACCAGATCAACATCGTGCACGCGACCGTGGAGGCCCTCAAGGGCCTGCAGCGTCCCGAGGAGGTCGCGGCCCGCCGTGGCCTGCCGCTCGAGGACGTCGCCCCCGCGGCCCTTCTCCGCGCACGTGCCGGGGCGGGTGCGTAATCATGGCGCAGCTCAAGATTACGCAGGTCAAGTCCTACATCGGCAGCAAGCAGAACCACCGTGACACCCTGCGCTCCCTTGGTCTCAAGGGGATCAACACGCAGGTCGTCAAGGAGGACCGCCCCGAGTTCCGCGGCATGGTGCACACCGTCCGCCACCTCGTGACGGTCGAGGAGGTCGACTGATCATGGCGGAGAACAACCCGCTCAAGATCCACAACCTCCGTCCCGCCCCGGGCGCCAAGACCGCCAAGACCCGTGTGGGTCGTGGTGAGGCGTCGAAGGGTAAGACGGCCGGTCGTGGTACCAAGGGTACGAAGGCCCGTTACCAGGTTCCGGAGCGCTTCGAGGGTGGCCAGATGCCCCTCCACATGCGTCTTCCGAAGCTGAAGGGCTTCAAGAACCCGTTCAAGACCGAGTTCCAGGTCGTGAACCTCGACAAGCTGGCCGCGCTGTACCCCGAGGGTGGCGAGGTCACCGTCGAGGGCCTCGTGGCCAAGGGTGCCGTTCGCAAGAACAGCCTCGTCAAGGTCCTCGGCCAGGGCGAGATCTCCGTGGCGCTGCAGGTGACGGTCGACGCCGTCTCCGGCTCCGCCAAGGAGAAGATCACCGCCGCCGGCGGTACCGTCACCGAGCTCGTCTGAACCCTTCAGGCGTCTCGATGACTTGAGCGATCCCGACCGGGGATGCCCCACAAAAGGGGTATCCCCGGTTGGTCGTTCCTAGGGGAGTGCCTCCGCCGGTAAGGTGGCCTGCGCTGCCCTCTTTCACGGGTGCGTCACATGAGGCACTCTTGGCGGCGGTTCAGCGTTACTCCCTTAGCCGTCCACTTATCAGTCGTCAGTCGAACCTCAAGACCGTCACCCTTGACGCAGTAGCGCGGGGGTCGCAGGAGGCACCGTGCTCACCGCGTTCGCCCGGGCGTTCAAGACGCCCGACCTGCGCAAGAAGCTGCTCTTCACGCTCGGCATCATCGTGGTGTACCGACTCGGTACCCACATCCCCATTCCAGGCGTCGACTACAAGAACGTCCAGGAGTGCGTGGACCAGGCGTCCGGCAACCAGGGCCTCTTCGGCCTGGTCAACATGTTCAGCGGTGGCGCCCTGCTGCAGATCACGGTCTTCGCGCTCGGCATCATGCCGTACATCACGGCGAGCATCATTCTGCAGCTGCTGACCGTCGTGATCCCGCGCCTGGAAGCCCTCAAGAAGGAGGGCCAGGCCGGTACGGCGAAGATCACGCAGTACACCCGCTACCTGACCGTCGCGCTCGCCATCCTCCAGGGCACCGGCCTGGTGGCCACCGCCCGCAGCGGCGCCCTCTTCTCCGGCTGCACCGTCGCCGGTCAGATCGTGCCCGACCAGGCGATCTTCACCACCGTCGTCATGGTCATCTGCATGACCGCCGGTACCTGTGTCGTCATGTGGCTCGGCGAGCTGATCACCGACCGCGGCATCGGCAACGGCATGTCGATCCTGATGTTCATCTCGATCGCCGCGACCTTCCCCTCCGCCCTGTGGGCCATCAAGAAGCAGGGCGAGCTGGCCGACGGCTGGATCGAGTTCGGCACGGTCATCCTCGTCGGCCTGGTCATGGTCGGCCTGGTGGTCTTCGTGGAGCAGGCCCAGCGCCGCATCCCCGTGCAGTACGCGAAGCGCATGATCGGCCGCCGTTCCTACGGCGGTACCTCGACGTACATCCCGCTCAAGGTGAACCAGGCGGGTGTCATTCCCGTCATCTTCGCCTCGTCGCTGCTCTACATCCCGGCACTGATCGTCCAGTTCTCGAACTCGACGGCGGGCTGGGCCACCTGGATCACGAAGAACCTCGCGGACACCGCGGCGACGCCGCACATCATCCTGTACTTCTTCCTGATCGTCTTCTTCGCCTTCTTCTACGTGGCCATCTCGTTCAACCCCGAGGAAGTCGCGGACAACATGAAGAAGTATGGTGGCTTCATCCCGGGCATCCGGGCTGGCCGACCGACCGCTGAGTATCTGAGCTACGTACTCAACCGGATCACCTGGCCGGGTTCGCTGTACTTGGGTCTGATCGCTCTCGTCCCGACAATGGCGTTGGCTGGTTTCGGGGCAAACCAGAACTTCCCGTTCGGTGGCACCAGCATCCTGATCATCGTGGGTGTCGGTCTCGAGACGGTGAAGCAGATCGAGAGCCAGCTCCAGCAGCGCAATTACGAAGGGTTCCTCCGCTGATGCGAATCGTCCTCGTCGGGCCTCCGGGTGCCGGAAAGGGAACGCAGGCCACCCGCCTTGCCGAGACGCTGCACATTCCGCACATCTCCACGGGCGACCTGTTCCGCGCGAACATCAGCCAGCAGACCGAACTGGGCAAGCTCGCGAAGTCCTACATGGACGCCGGCAATCTCGTGCCGGACGAGGTCACCATCGCCATGGCGAAGGACCGCATGGAGCAGCCCGACGCCGAGGGCGGCTTCCTGCTGGACGGCTTCCCGCGCAACGTCTCCCAGGCCGAGGCGCTGGACGAGCTGCTCGAGACCGAGGACATGAAGCTCGACGCGGTGCTGGACCTGGAGGCCCCGGAGGACGAGGTCGTCAAGCGGATCGCCGGCCGGCGCGTCTGCCGCAACGACTCGGCCCACGTCTTCCACGTGACGTACACGCCGCCGAAGAAGGAAGGCGTCTGCGACGTCTGCGGCGGCGAGCTGTACCAGCGGGACGACGACTCCGAGGAGACGGTCCGCAAGCGGCTCGAGGTCTACCACACGCAGACCGAGCCGATCATCGACTACTACAAGTCGCAGGGCCTGGTCGCCACCATCGCGGCGACGGGCCCCGTGGACGAGGTCACCCGCCGTGCGCTGGAGGCGCTCAAGCGCGACAAGTAGTACTCCGCCCGGCTGCAGCCGCGGTCCCTCGCTCAGGGGGCCGCGGCTGTGCTGTGGGGTGGGGCGGCTCCGCCCCGTATCGTGGAACCGCGTCCCCGTCCCTGCTTCCCTCCCCGTCCTCCCCGTCCTCCCCGTCTTCCCCTTCTCCGGTCCAGTCCAGAAAGGCCGCAGCCCCCATGGTGCAGATCAAGAACCCCGAGCAGATCGCCAAGATGCGCGAGGCGGGGCTGGTCGTCGCCGCCATCCACGCGGCCACGCGCGAGGCCGCCGTGCCCGGCGCGACGACCAAGGACCTGGACCAGGTCGCCCGCAAGGTCCTCGCGGAGCACGACGCCAAGCCGAACTTCCTCGGGTACGGCGGCTTCCCCGCCACCATCTGCACCTCGGTGAACGAGGTCGTCGTCCACGGCATCCCGTCCGACGACGTGGTGCTCAAGGACGGCGACGTCATCTCCATCGACTGCGGCGCGATCATCGACGGCTGGCACGGCGACGCCGCCTACACGGCCTTCGTCGGCTCCGGTCACTCCCCGGAGCTGGTCGAGCTCTCCCGGGTGACCGAGGAGTCGATGTGGGCGGGCATCGCCGCCATGAAGCAGGGCAACCGCCTGGTGGACGTCTCCCGCGCCATCGAGACCTACATCCGCCGCCAGCCCAAGCCCGGCGGCGGCAAGTACGGGATCATCGAGGACTACGGCGGCCACGGCATCGGCACCGAGATGCACATGGACCCGCACCTGCTGAACTACGTCGAGCGCAAGCGCGGCAAGGGCCCGAAGCTCGTCCCCGGCTTCTGCCTCGCCATCGAGCCGATGGTCTCCCTCGGCACCCCCCGCACGGAGGTCCTCTCCGACGAGTGGACGGTCATCACCACCGACGGCACCTGGTCCTCCCACTGGGAGCACTCGGTGGCCCTGACGGAACAGGGCCCGCTGGTCCTGACGTCCCCCGACGGGGGCAAGGCCAAGCTGGCGGAGCTGGGCATCACGGCTGCCCCCGATCCGCTGGCGTGACGCCGGCCCGAGCCACGACTGCCGGCGTGAAGGATCGGTCGGGGGCAGGGCGAAGCTGGCGGGTGCCTGGGGATCACGGCTGCCCCCGACCCCCTTGCATAACGATCTCGCATCCGGGGCAGACTTCCTCGTTTCGCCTTTCCGGGTTTGCTGACGTAGACTGACTCGTCGGCTCCCGTGCACCCCCATGTCTTGAGGGTTGCGCGATGAGTTGATCAAGGTAGTCGATTCGAAGGGCGAAGCGTGGCCAAGAAGCAAGGTGCCATCGAGATCGAAGGCACTGTCGTCGAGTCTCTTCCGAACGCCATGTTCAAGGTGGAGCTCCAGAACGGCCACCAGGTCCTGGCACACATCAGCGGCAAGATGCGTATGCACTACATCCGCATCCTCCCTGACGACCGGGTCGTGGTGGAGCTGTCTCCGTACGACCTGACGCGTGGCCGGATCGTCTACCGGTACAAGTAGATCTTGCCCACGTCCCGCGTGTTCCGCGCGCGGGTCCGCCGGCAACTGACCCGGAGAACCTCACACCCATGAAGGTCAAGCCGAGCGTCAAGAAGATCTGCGACAAGTGCAGGGTGATCCGCCGTCACGGCCGGGTCATGGTCATCTGCGACAACCCGCGCCACAAGCAGCGCCAGGGCTGAAGCCTGACCGTTCCCTCCGCGATTCGCATGACTTCGCGCGACGCGAGCTGAACATGTTCATACGCAGGACCCGGGCGCCCAGGCGTCCGACACCCCCGGTTCGGAGGCCGGGGACCCGATACGTACCTCATACGGCGACCGGGGACCGGTTCTGTGGAAGACCTCCGACAATCAACTGGAGCCATTGAATGGCACGCGTTTCCGGTGTTGACATCCCGCGCGAAAAGCGCGTCGAGATCGCCCTCACCTACGTGTTCGGCATCGGCCGGACCCTCTCGCAGCAGACGCTCGCCGCCACCGGCGTGGACCCGAACACCCGTGTTCGGGACCTCTCCGAGGAGCAGCTCGTCGCGATCCGCGAGTACGTCGACAACAACATCAAGACCGAGGGTGACCTCCGTCGCGAGGTGCAGGCCGACATCCGCCGCAAGGTGGAGATCGGCACCTACCAGGGTCTGCGCCACCGTCGCGGTCTGCCCGTCCGCGGTCAGCGCACCAGCACCAACGCCCGCACCCGCAAGGGTCCGCGTCGCGCCATCGCCGGCAAGAAGAAGCCGGGCAAGAAGTAGTCCGCAGCGGACTTCGCCGTCCAGCGGTCTTCGCTGTAGGACCGACCACCTCCCGTAGGAGAACGACATGCCCCCCAAGGGACGTCAGGGCGCTGCCAAGAAGGTGCGCCGCAAGGAAAAGAAGAACGTCGCTCACGGCCACGCGCACATCAAGAGCACGTTCAACAACACGATCGTGTCCATCACGGACCCGACCGGCAACGTGATCTCCTGGGCCTCCGCCGGCCACGTCGGCTTCAAGGGCTCCCGGAAGTCCACGCCGTTCGCCGCGCAGATGGCCGCCGAGTCGGCTGCCCGTCGCGCGCAGGAGCACGGCATGCGCAAGGTCGACGTCTTCGTCAAGGGCCCGGGTTCCGGTCGTGAGACCGCCATCCGCTCCCTGCAGGCGACCGGCCTCGAGGTCGGCTCCATCCAGGACGTCACGCCGACCCCGCACAACGGCTGCCGTCCGCCGAAGCGTCGTCGCGTCTGATCCCGCTTCACCGCGGCATCGCTTCACCAGGGTTTCCGGGCGGTACGGCTCTTTCGGGTCGTATCGCCCGTACCCTTGCAGTACTGGTCGGGCGTCAAATAGCGGGCGCCCCTGACTGAAGGATCACCACATGCTGATCGCTCAGCGTCCCTCGTTGACCGAAGAGGTCGTCGACGAGTTCCGCTCCCGGTTCGTCATCGAGCCGCTGGAGCCGGGCTTCGGCTACACCCTCGGCAACTCCCTGCGCCGCACCCTCCTCTCGTCGATTCCCGGCGCTGCTGTCACCAGCATCCGCATCGACGGTGTCCTGCACGAGTTCACCACCGTGCCGGGCGTCAAGGAGGACGTCACCGACCTGATCCTCAACATCAAGCAGCTGGTCGTCTCCTCGGAGCACGACGAGCCCGTCGTGATGTACCTGCGCAAGCAGGGCCCGGGTCTGGTCACCGCCGCCGACATCGCGCCCCCGGCCGGTGTCGAGGTGCACAACCCCGACCTCGTCCTCGCCACGCTCAACGGCAAGGGCAAGCTGGAGATGGAGCTGACCGTCGAGCGCGGTCGCGGCTACGTCTCCGCCGTGCAGAACAAGCAGGTCGGTCAGGAGATCGGGCGCATCCCGGTCGACTCGATCTACTCGCCGGTTCTCAAGGTCACGTACAAGGTCGAGGCCACGCGTGTCGAGCAGCGCACCGACTTCGACAAGCTGATCGTCGACGTCGAGACCAAGCAGGCGATGCGTCCGCGCGACGCCATGGCGTCGGCCGGCAAGACCCTGGTCGAGCTGTTCGGTCTCGCCCGCGAGCTGAACATCGACGCCGAGGGCATCGACATGGGTCCGTCCCCGACGGACGCCGCGCTCGCCGCCGATCTGGCGCTGCCGATCGAGGAGCTGGAGCTCACCGTTCGGTCGTACAACTGCCTCAAGCGCGAGGGCATCCACTCCGTGGGTGAGCTCGTGGCGCGGTCCGAGGCCGACCTGCTCGACATCCGCAACTTCGGTGCGAAGTCGATCGACGAGGTCAAGGCGAAGCTGGCCGGCATGGGCCTCGCGCTCAAGGACAGCCCGCCCGGATTCGACCCGACCGCCGCCGCGGACGCCTTCGGCGCCGACGACGACGCGGACGCGGGCTTCGTGGAGACCGAGCAGTACTGATCGGCACCACTTCCGGGGGCCTCGTGAAGGCCCCCGGATCTCCGACAGGCGGCCGCCTGCTCGGATACTGACTTCGGTACCTGATACGGCCGGGGCAGACACCTAGGAGAAACATCATGCCGAAGCCCACCAAGGGTGCCCGTCTGGGCGGCAGTGCCGCGCACGAGAAGCTGCTCCTCGCGAACCTGGCGAAGAGCCTCTTCGAGCACGGCCGGATCACCACCACCGAGGCGAAGGCGCGCAAGCTGCGTCCGTACGCCGAGCGTCTGGTCACCAAGGCGAAGAAGGGCGACCTTCACAACCGCCGTCAGGTGCTCCAGGTGATCACGGACAAGAGCATCGTCCACACGCTCTTCACCGAGATCGGCCCGCGCTACGAGAACCGTCCCGGTGGCTACACCCGGATCACCAAGATCGGTAACCGCCGTGGCGACAACGCGCCCATGGCCGTCATCGAGCTGGTCGAGGCGCTGACCGTGGCGCAGGAGGCCACGGGCGAGGCCGAGGCCGCGACCAAGCGTGCCGCGAAGGACGCCGAGGGCACCGAGGCCGTCGAGACCAAGGTCGACACGACCAAGGGCGACGACGAGGCCGCGGCCGAGGAGTCGAAGGACGCGTAAGCGTTCTGCCGGGGGCTGTGCGATTTCGGCTGCGGCTTTCGTCGTGGCTGGTCGCGCAGTTCTCCGCGCCCCTTGAGGGCGTTGCGGGTCCGCTCCTTTCGAGGGGCGGGCCCGCTTTTTCGTTGGTGAGAGGATCTCTGGGTGAGTGACGAAGTTGAGGCCGGGTTTGTGCGGGTGCGGCTGGATCTCTCCTATGACGGGAGGGAGTTCTCCGGGTGGGCCAAGCAGGCCGGGGGGCGGCGGACCGTGCAGGGGGAGATCGAGGACGCGCTGCGGACGGTCACGCGGTCGCGGGAGACGTACGAGCTGACGGTCGCCGGACGGACCGACGCGGGCGTGCACGCCCGGGGCCAGGTCGCCCATGTCGATCTGCCGCGCGAGGTGTGGGCCGAGCACCACGTGAAGCTGCTCAAGCGGCTCGCGGGGCGGCTGCCCAGGGACGTGCGGGTCTGGGCGCTGCGCGAGGCGCCCAGTGGCTTCAACGCCCGTTTCTCGGCGGTCTGGCGGCGCTACGCCTACCGGGTCACCGACAACCCGGGCGGCGTCGACCCGCTGCTGCGCGGGCACGTGCTGTGGCACGACTGGCCGCTCGACGTGGACGCCATGAACGAGGCCGCCCGCGGACTGCTGGGCGAGCACGACTTCGCCGCCTACTGCAAGAAGCGGGAGGGGGCGACCACCATCCGGACGCTCCAGGAGCTGAGTCTCGTGCGGGGTGAGGACGGGATCGTCACCGCCACCGTGCGGGCCGACGCCTTCTGCCACAACATGGTGCGTTCGCTGATCGGGGCGCTGCTGTTCGTCGGCGACGGGCACCGCGGGCCCGACTGGCCGGCCAAGGTGCTCGCCGCGGGCGTACGCGACTCGGCCGTGCACGTCGTACGGCCGCACGGGCTGACGCTGGAGGAGGTCGGTTACCCGGCCGACGAACTGCTGGCCGCCCGGAACAAGGAGGCGCGCAACAAGCGGTCGCTGCCGGGCACCGGCTGCTGCTGACGGGGCGGGCGGTGGGCGTCAGCCCGCGTCCGCCGCCGCCGACGCCTGGGCCTCACCGCGTCGGCGGATCTGCCGGAAGGCGAACTCGGCCAGGTCGTCACCGGCCCGGAAGACGCCGGTGGACTTCTCCGTGACGTCCTTGGCGCCGGTGAAGCCGGCGACCGTGAAGTAGGCGTAACGGCCGTAGGAGTTGGTGGTGGAGCGGCAGACGGCGCCGGTGCAGAAGGACTTGACGCCGCCGCCGGACAGGGAGCGCACGATGCTCTTCTTGTCGGCGTCCTTCTTGGCCTTCGCGGCCTGCGCCTCGGTGTCGAAGACGGCCACGCCGACCGTCACGGCGGTGTCGCCCTTGGTGTAGGTGACCCGGAGCAGGCGCGTGCACTTGTTGGCGTCGAGGACCTTCGGCAGGGTGCCCTGGACGGCGGAGCCGCAGGTGCGGGTGTCGGCCGTCGGGCCCTTCTTGTAGACCGTCTCGCCCATGGTCAGCTGGGTCCCGGGGAAGAGCAGGTCCGGGCTGAGCGGGGCCTTGTCCTTCTTGACGCTGGAGACGAAGTCCTTCGGGTCCAGCGGCGGCGGGGCGCTGGTCGGGGCGAAGGACGGCTCGGTGGCCGTCGAGCTGGGTATCTCCGCGGTCGTGGGGAGCTGGGAGGAACCGCCGTCGGACGCCTGGTCCGAGCCGTTCGCCGAGACCACGGCCACCGCGACGGCACTGGCTATCGCCACGGTGGCCAGCGCGCCGCCCCCGATGAAGAACAGCCGGCGCCGCTTGGCACGGGCCTCGGAGGCCTCGGCGAGGGCAGCCCAGTCCGGCGTGTTGTCACTGTTCCCGCTGTTCCAGGGCTGCTGCGACTGCGGCTGCTGTGACTGCTGAGACTGCGGCTGCTGCGATTGCGGTGTCCAGGGATCCCACTGCGACTGAGGTCCCCCCTGCCCAAAGCTCATGGGGCGCATCTTAGGCCCTGTCGTCAGTCTCCCGTCGTCCGCCCGAAGGGCGGGCTCGGCGGCGTCTGGTGCGTGCAGCTGCAAGGCGGAGGAGGGAGTCGACGCGGAGCGTCGGCGACTGACGACAACGCCGCAGATGTGCGTGCCAGACGCCGCCGAGCAGGCGGGAGACTGACGACAGGGCCTGTGACGGGCCGAAGGGCGTGCTGGTGCCGGGACTTGGGGGTGGCAGGGCCTAGCGTTCCGTGCATGCGGACGGGCAAAAGCGACATCTCCGGGTGGTTGGTGCAACCGGCGGGAAGGCATCCGTGGGCGGTGCTCGTGACGGTGCTGGCGGCCTCCGCCGCGCACGCGGCACGGACGACCTCGGACGGCGGCATGGACAACGCGATCGTCGTGCGGGCCGCCCGCACCTGGCTGGCCGGTGGCTCTCCCTACGACGACCCGCACTTCCTCTACCTGCCGAGCGCCGTCCTGGCTGCCGTCCCGCAGGCGCTGCTGCCCGGGGCCGTCCTGCGGGTCCTGGTGCCCTGCGCGGTGACCGTCCTGCTGACGCTGGCCTGGGCCTGCGCGCTGCGCCTGCACCGGGTGCCGCTGGGCAGCAGGCTCGCGGTCCTCGGGCTGACCGGGCTCGCGCTGGGCTTCGCGCCGTTCGGGCACCTGGTACGGCTCGGCAACTGGACGGTGACGGCGACGGTGGCACTGCCGCTGGCCCTGCTGCTGGCGAGCCGGGGGCGCTGGACGGGGGCGGGGATCGTCATCGGGGCGGCCGTGGCGCTCAAGCCGCTGCTCGCGCCCGTCGTCCTGCTCTTCCTCTTCGCCGGACGGTGGCGGGCGCTGCTCGCGGCCGTCCTGGTGCCCGCGCTGGCCTCCGCCGCGGCGGCGCTGGCGATGCCCGACCCGGCGGGCTTCTTCACCCGCACCCTGCCCTTCCTGCTGCACGGCGACGACGGCTTCGTACGGCTCTACGAAGCCTCCCCGGCGGCCGTACTGCCCCGGCTCGGGGTGCCGCCGGCGCTCGCGCAGGGGCTCGCGGTGGCGGCGGCCTCGGCCGGGGTGCTCTGCGCGTACCGGCGCTGGCGCCGTGCCGACCCCGGTCCGCTGCGGCTCGCGGAGACCGGCGCGGGACTGATGCTCTCGGCGTTCCTCGTCTCCCGGCCGTCCTACGACCACTATCTCCTGGTCGCCCTGCCGCTGCTGCTCGCGGGGCTGCCGTACGCCGGGTCGGTGGCCCGCGGGGTGTGGTTCTGGATCGCCCTGGTGCCCCAGGCACCCGGGCTGACCTGGCCCTGGCTGGAGGGGGAGCGGCGGCGTGCCTTCCGGGACGCGTTCACGCTCTGCGTCCTCGCGGTGACGGTCGCCCGGCAGGCCCGGACCTCTCCGGCGGGCGCCGGAGAGCGGGTGCCCCCGGGGCGTGCGCCGGAGCCGGAGCGCGCCCCCGCGGCCCCGTTTTGACCGGGCCGCCCGGGCCCGGGTATTCTGCACAGTCGTATGTGTATTGGCTTGCTCATTCTCACGTGAGGGGCCCTTACACCGGTCCACCGGGACCGATGACCAGCGACCTGCACGCGGTATGCGTCACCGCGGTGCGGTCAGGGCTGTCGTGATCGTCTTCGGTGACCATGTCAGGACCACTCACTGAAGAAGCGAAGGCTACGAACCGTGCGTACGTACAGCCCCAAGCCCGGCGATGTGACGCGCCAGTGGCACGTCATCGACGCCCAGGACGTCGTCCTGGGTCGTCTGGCCACCACTGCGGCCTCCATCCTGCGCGGCAAGCACAAGCCGATCTACGCGCCCCACGTCGACACCGGTGACTTCGTCATCATCATCAACGCCGACAAGGTGCACCTCTCCGGCAACAAGCGGACCCAGAAGATGGCGTACCGCCACTCCGGCTACCCGGGCGGTCTGCGCTCCGTGCGCTACGACGAGCTCCTGGACAAGAACCCGGAGAAAGCCGTCGAGAAGGCCATCAAGGGCATGCTCCCGAAGAACTCCCTGGGCCGTCAGATGCTCTCGAAGCTGAAGGTCTACAAGGGTGACCAGCACCCGCACGGCGCGCAGCAGCCGCAGCCGTTCGAGATCACCCAGGTCGCGCAGTAGTTCCGGCCACCCTTTAAGACTGAAGAGAATCTGAGGAGCATCGTGGCCGAGACCACTCCCGAGCAGCCGCTCGAAGAGATCGACATCGACAGCTACACCACCGAGTCCGAGGTGCCCGTCGAGGGCGAGTACACCTCGGAGTCGATGGCCTCCGCGTTCGGCGAGCCCCAGCCGGCCGCCGGCCTGGGCCGTCGCAAGAACGCCATCGCCCGTGTCCGGATCGTCCCGGGCACCGGCAAGTGGAAGGTCAACGGGCGCACGCTCGAGGACTACTTCCCGAACAAGGTGCACCAGCAGGAAGTCAACGAGCCCTTCAAGGTGCTCGAGCTCGACAACCGCTACGACGTCATCGCCCGCATCTCCGGCGGCGGCGTCTCCGGTCAGGCCGGTGCGCTCCGTCTCGGTGTCGCCCGCGCGCTGAACGAGGCCGACGTGGACAACAACCGCGGCGCGCTGAAGAAGGCCGGTTACCTGAAGCGTGACGACCGTGCGGTCGAGCGCAAGAAGGCCGGTCTGAAGAAGGCCCGCAAGGCCCCGCAGTACAGCAAGCGCTAAGTCGTACCGGCTGTACTCCGAACGCCCCGGCGGCACGCCACTGTGCTGCCGGGGCATTCGTTTATCCCTGCCGTTGGGCGTATAACGGCACAAGACGTTCTAAGGCTTATGTGATCGATGGTCGGGCGATGCGTGCCCGGGCCTTCGGGAGCCGACTGCGTGGGCCGCATTCAGGGCAGCCGCTTCCGGAATTGACGTTTCCTCAGGAGGACAAGTGGGACGACTCTTCGGTACGGACGGCGTGCGCGGCGTCGCCAACGCGGATCTGACGGCCGAGCTGGCGCTGGGCCTCTCCGTCGCCGCGGCGCACGTACTGGCCGAGGCGGGTACCTTCGCCGGGCACCGGGCGACCGCGGTGGTCGGCCGGGACCCGCGTGCCTCCGGTGAGTTCCTGGAGGCCGCGGTGGTCGCGGGCCTCGCCAGCGCCGGTGTGGACGTGCTGCGGGTCGGCGTGCTGCCGACGCCCGCGGTGGCCCACCTCACCGGCGCGCTCGGTGCCGACCTCGGTGTGATGCTGTCCGCCAGCCACAACGCCATGCCCGACAACGGCATCAAGTTCTTCGCCCGCGGCGGCCACAAGCTGGCCGACGAGCTGGAGGACCGCATCGAGTCCGTCTACGCCGACCACCGCACCGGCGCCCCCTGGGAGCGCCCGACCGGCGCCGGTGTCGGCCGGGTCCGCGACTACGACGAGGGGCTCGACCAGTACGTCGCCCACCTCGTCGGTGTCCTGCCGAACCGCCTCGACGGACTGAAGATCGTCCTCGACGAGGCGCACGGCGCGGCCTCCCGGGTCTCGCCGGAGGCGTTCGCGCGGGCCGGTGCCGAACTGGTCACCATCGGCGCGGTGCCCGACGGCCTCAACATCAACGACGGCTGCGGCTCCACCCACCTCGACCTGCTCAAGGCGGCCGTCGTCGAGCACGGCGCGGACCTCGGCATCGCCCACGACGGCGACGCGGACCGCTGCCTGGCCGTGGACCACACCGGTGCGGAGATCGACGGCGACCAGATCCTCGCCGTGCTGGCGCTCGCGATGCGGGAGCGGGAGGCGCTGCGGTCCGAAACCGTCGTGGCCACCGTCATGTCCAACCTGGGCTTCAAGCTCGCCATGGAGCGCGAGGGCATCCGGTTCGTGCAGACCGGGGTCGGCGACCGGTACGTCCTGGAGGAGATGAAGGAGCACGGCTACGCCCTGGGCGGCGAGCAGTCCGGCCACGTCATCATCCTCGACCACGCCACGACGGGTGACGGCACGCTGACCGGGCTGATGCTGGCGGCGCGGGTCGCGCAGACCGGGCGTACGCTGGCGGACCTCGCGTCCGTGATGGAGCGGCTGCCGCAGGTGCTGGTCAATGTGCCGGACGTGGACAAGTCGCGGGTGACGAGCTCTGCCGAGCTGGCGACCGCCGTGGCCGAGGCCGAACGGGAGCTTGGCAGCACCGGGCGGGTGTTGCTGCGTCCGTCGGGGACCGAGCCGCTGGTGCGGGTGATGGTGGAAGCGGCCGATATCGAGCAGGCTCGGTCCGTGGCGGGGCGGTTGGCCGATTCGGTGAAGTCTGCGCTCGGTTAGTTTTCGGTGCCGGGTTCGGGGTGGGGGTTCTGTGTGATGCGGGCTGCGGGTTCGTTGTGGCTTGTCGCGCAGTTCCCCGCGCCCCTAGGTGGGCTTGCCCATCCGGCGTCGTTGGGTTGACCACAACGCCTTCTGGGCCAGCAACGTGAGGGTTCCGGCGACCACGATGCCTGCCAGGTTGAGCAGGAGTTGTTCGGTGGAGCCCACTGTCTGGTTGGTGTCGCCGAAGCTCAGGGCGACGGCGGCGTTCGCGGCCGCCGGGACCGTGGTGACCGAGATGGCGACGCCCACCAGGGCGCCGGACTTCGCCGAGGTGAGGGACAGCGTGCCCGCGATGCCGGCGAGGATCGCCACCACGAAGGAGAAGGCGTCCGGGGCGTAGACGAAGCCGGTGTTGGGCCGGTCGCCCTCCAGCTTGGCCTCGCTGAACTGGCCGAACTCGGTCATGATCCAGCTGAAGCCCACAGTCACCGCCATCGCCACCGCGAAGCCCACCAGCAGGGCGATCAGGGAACGCAGGGCGAGGCGCGGTGCCTTCTGGACGATCGCCGTGCAGATCCCGGCCAGCGGGCCGAACTCCGGGCCGACCGCCATCGCGCCCACGATCAGGATCGCGTTGTCGAGGACGACACCGCAGGCCGCGATCATCGTGGCGAGCGTGATGAAGGCGACGTAGGTGATGGAGAGCGTCGACTCCTCGTGCGTCGCCTCCTCCAACTGCTCCCACAGCACCGCGTCGGCGGCCTCGCCGGGCGCGTCCCGCTCCGCCTGGTCGGCGCGCTCGGACAGCGACAGGTCGATGTTCCCGGCGGTGATGGCGCCGCAGCTGTCGATGCCCAACGCCCGCAGGCCGTTGATGAGTTCGTCCCCGGCTTCGCGGGCCACGTCGCACATGACGACGTCGCCCTCGGGTTCGCGGGCGGCGCCCGGCAGGACGACGAGGTGGGTGGTGCCGACCGTACGGTCGATCAGGCGGACCACCTCGTCGGTGCGGTCGGCCGGAGTGATCAGGCGCAGATGCAGCATCCGGTATTTCTATCGCGCCGCCAGCCCCACGTGCCCCGCCCGCCCCACATGCGTCGCCCGCCTCACAGCTTGCGCAGGCTCAGGCGTTGGACCTTGTGGTCGGGGCCCTTGCGCAGTACCAGGGTGGCCCGGCCCCGGGTGGGGGCCACGTTCTCCACCAGGTTGGGCTTGTTGATGGTCCGCCAGGTGGTGCGGGCGTAGTCGAGGGCCTCCTCCTCCGACACCTGCGTGTACCTGCGGAAGTACGAGGAGGGGTTCTGGAAGGCGGTCGCGCGCAGCTTGCGGAAGCGGTTGAGGTACCAGCGCTCGATGTCCTCCGTGCGCGCGTCGACGTACACGCTGAAGTCGAAGTAGTCGGCGAGCCCGACCCTGGTGCGGCCGTCCTTGCCGGGCAGCGCGGGCTGGAGCACGTTGAGGCCCTCGACGATCAGGATGTCGGGGCGGCGGACGACGAGCCGCTGGTCCGGGACGATGTCGTAGATGAGGTGGGAGTAGACGGGGGCGGTCACCTCCGCCTTGCCCGCCTTGATGTCGGCGACGAACCGGGTGAGCGCCCGGCGGTCGTACGACTCGGGGAAACCCTTCCGCGACATCAGGCCGCGCGCCTCCAGCTCCCGTGTCGGCAGCAGGAAGCCGTCGGTGGTGACCAGTTCCACGCGCGGGTGCTCGGGCCAGCGGGAGAGCAGCGCCTGGAGCAGGCGGGCGACGGTGGACTTGCCGACCGCGACCGAACCGGCGACCCCTATGACGAAGGGCGTGCCGGACTGGGAGCCCTGCTCGCCGAGGAACGTGTTCAGCGCGCCGCGCAGACCGTCGGTGGCGCCGACGTAGAGGTTGAGGAGCCGGGACAGCGGGAGGTAGATGTCCCGCACCTCGTCGAGGTCGATGACATCGCCGAGGCCGCGCAGCTTCTCGACCTCCTCGGCGGTCAGCGGCAGCGGCGTCTTGTCGCGCAGCGCGCTCCACTCGGGGCGGGTGAGGTCGACGTAGGGAGTCGCCTCCGGCCGTTGCCGGTGGGCGCTCCGGGGAATCGAGGGGACCGGAGAGATCACAGTCCATTGTTAACGGAGTACGAACGGGGCGGCAGGTGGGCTGTGTCACGTCGGCCGGTCCGCCGTGGCCCGCCGGCCTCCGGCGGGGCCCGTCCAGATCACGGTCGGGTCTCGGATGGCCAGTTATCGATCGTACGTGCGAATGCCGTAGGTATGGTGCGGGCAAAGTCGACCGGATCTCATCACCGGCCCCGACGTGACTCGACAGATTCCGACGCGAGTCGACATCCCCTGAAGTGAACCGACTGAAGTGAACCGACGAAAGAGTGCTGCCGTGAGTTCGACCGCTGTCCGCCGTACCGCCCTCGCCGCCTCCGCCGCCGCCCTGGCCCTGCTCGCCACCGCCTGCGGCGGGTCGTCCGACGACGACTCCGCGGCCGGTGACGACAAGGCCAAGGCGGAGCAGTCCGCCCCGGCGGAGGGCGCCGGGGCGTCCGCACCGGCGGGCAAGGCGCTGACCGCCGCCGAGCTGGAGAAGGTCGCCCTCGCCCAGGCCGACGTCAAGAACGGCGAGGTCGCCACCGAGCTGTCGGCGGACGACCAGGTGGCCAAGGACCAGATCTCGACGAGCGACAAGGCCTGTCTGCCGCTCGTCTACGTCCAGGGCGCGGTGGCCCAGGGCGAGCCGGCGGCGGACGTGCAGCGCTCCTGGCAGGGACAGACGGAGGCGCCCTCCGAGAGCAAGGGCCCGGACGGCCAGGACATGACCGACATCGACGTGAACAAGATCCTGCTGAACGTCGCCTCGTACGCGGACGGCGGCGCCGAGCAGGCGATGGCGGGTCTGAAGGCGGCCGTCGAGAAGTGCGCGGGCGGCTTCGACACCACCGTGGGCAGCGACAAGATGCGGGTCACCAAGGTGAGCGGGGTGGACCGCCTCAAGGCCGGTGACGAGGGGCTCACCGTCAACCTCGGTGTGGCCACCGGCGGGGACAGCAGCGGGCTCATGAAGCTCGTCGTGGTCCGCAAGGGTGCCACCCTCGCCACCTTCGGCGCCGTCAACCTCTCCTCGATGATGACCGGCGCGGAGTTCGAGGTCCCCGCCGAGGTCGTCGACGCGCAGGTCGCCAAGCTCGGCTGACGGGCCGAAGACGGCGGGCGGCGTTCGTACCCCGGTGGGAATTTCCGATATCGGGCACAGAATGCCCGCTTTGCGGCCGCCGCGCGGTCGATCCTGCTCGTAGGCTGCCGCTTATGTGCGGAATCGTGGGATACGTAGGGCCTCAGTCGGCACTCGATGTCGTGATGGCCGGACTGAAGCGGCTCGAATACCGGGGATACGACTCGGCGGGCGTCGCCGTGCTCGCGGACGGCGGCCTCGCCACCGCCAAGCGGGCCGGCAAGCTCGTCAACCTCGACAAGGAACTGTCCGAACACCCGCTGCCGTCCGCCGCCACCGGCATCGGCCACACCCGCTGGGCCACCCACGGCGGCCCCACCGACGCCAACGCCCACCCGCACCTCGACAACGCGGGCCGGGTGGCCGTGGTCCACAACGGCATCATCGAGAACTTCGCGCCGCTGCGGGCCGAGCTGGCGGAGCGCGGCCACGAACTGCCCTCCGAGACCGACACCGAGGTCGTCGCCCACCTGCTCGCCGAGGAGTACTCGGCCTGCGCCGACCTCGCCGAGGCGATGCGGCTGGTGTGCCGGCGGCTGGAGGGCGCGTTCACGCTGGTCGCGGTGCACGCGGACGCGCCGGACGTGGTGGTGGGCGCGCGCCGCAACTCGCCGCTCGTGGTGGGCGTGGGGGAGGGCGAGTACTTCCTCGCCTCGGACGTCGCGGCCTTCATCGCGCACACCCGGGACGCCGTCGAGCTGGGCCAGGACCAGGTCGTCGAGCTGCGCCGGGACGGCGTGCGGGTCACCGCCTTCGACGGCACCCCGGCGGACGTCCGCTCCTACCACGTCGACTGGGACGCCTCGGCCGCCGAGAAGGCCGGCTACGCCTCCTTCATGCTCAAGGAGATCGCCGAGCAGCCCAAGGCCGTCGCCGACACCCTCCTCGGCCGCATCGACGGCTCCGGCGCACTGAGCCTGGACGAGGTGCGCATCCCGCCGGAGGTGCTCCGGGAGGTTGACAAGGTCGTCGTCATCGCCTGCGGCACGGCGTACCACGCCGGGCTGATCGCCAAGTACGCCATCGAGCACTGGACGCGGATCCCCTGCGAGGTGGAGCTGGCCAGCGAGTTCCGTTACCGCGACCCGATCCTCGACCAGCAGACCCTGGTCGTCGCGATCTCCCAGTCCGGCGAGACCATGGACACCCTGATGGCCCTGCGCCACGCCCGCGAACAGGGCGCCAGGGTCCTCGCGATCTGCAACACCAACGGCTCGACGATCCCCCGCGAGTCCGACGCCGTGCTCTACACCCACGCGGGCCCCGAGGTCGCCGTCGCCTCCACCAAGGCCTTCCTCACCCAGCTCGTGGCCTGCTACCTGGTCGCCCTCTACCTCGGTCAGGTGCGCGGCACGAAGTACGGCGACGAGATCGGCGACGTCGTCCGCGACCTGTCCGGCGTCTCCGGCGCGGTCGAACGGGTCCTGGGGACCATGGACCCGGTGCGCGAACTGGCCCGCTCCCTCGCCCACAAGAACACGGTCCTCTTCCTCGGCCGGCACGTCGGCCACCCCGTCGCCCTCGAAGGCGCCCTCAAGCTCAAGGAGCTGGCGTACATGCACGCCGAGGGCTTCGCGGCGGGCGAGCTGAAGCACGGGCCGATCGCGCTGATCGAGGAGGACCTGCCGGTCGTGGTCGTGGTGCCGTCCCCGCGCGGCCGCTCGATCCTGCACGACAAGATCGTGTCCAACATCCAGGAGATCCGCGCCCGCGGCGCCCGCACCATCGTCATCGCCGAGGAGGGCGACGAGGCGGTCGTCCCCTACGCCGACCACCTCGTCCGGATCCCGGCCACCCCGACGCTGCTGCAACCCCTGGTGGCCACGGTGCCGTTGCAGGTCTTCGCCTGCGAACTGGCCACGGCCCGCGGCAACGAGGTGGACCAGCCGCGGAACCTGGCGAAGTCGGTGACGGTGGAGTAGGTCCGCCCGGCGCGCGCCCCGCGGCGGTTCCTCAGCCGCCGGTGGCGGGCAGCACGGTCACGACCCGGAAGCGTTCCAGGACCACCGGTGTCGCGTCGTCCACCGTGAACTCCGGGTCGTCCAGCGCCGCGCGCATCTCCGCGCCGTGCCAGAACCGCTCGTGGCCCGCCCGCCACTCGGCCACGCTCGTGTCCCCCTCGCCCTCGTCGACCGCGTGGGCGAGGTCCACCTCGGCCAGCGGGACGACGCGCACCTCCGTCACCTCGATGACGGCGACGGGGAGTTCGCGCGAGTCGACGACCACCGCGCGGCGACCGGACTCGGGCAGCGGTTCGCCCTCGTGCTCGTAGTCGGCGACGAGCCCGGTCGTGGAGGTCTTCGAGCCGTCCAGGATCGCCGCGACGAGCCGGTCGCGCAGGGGGCCGGGGAAGCCGAACTCGGCCCAGGGGAGCGACCCCAGGTCGGGGACGGGCGGGGAAGGGGAGGGGATCGGGTCCGGTTCGAGGGCCATGCGATCACCGTACCGGCGAGGCCCACGCCCAAAGTGCCGGTTCAGTCCCCGCGCACATCCCGCCAGGCCCGCGGGATAGCCGCCGCCACGTCGTGCGCCCCCGCCGGGGCCCCCTCCGCCGCGAAGCGGCCCGCCAGACCGTGCAGGTACGCGCCCACGCTCCCCGCGTCCACCGCCGACAGGCCCGCCGCGAGCAGCGACCCCGCCAGGCCGGACAGCACGTCCCCGCTCCCGGCCGTGGCGAGCCACGACGTCCCCGTCGCGTTGACCCGGACGGGACCGCCCTTGGCACTGGCCACCAGCGTCGTCGAGCCCTTCAGCAGCACCGTCGCCCCGTACCGCGTCGCCAGTTCGCGCACCGAGGCCAGCCGGGCCCCCTCGACCTCCTCCCGGCCCACCCCGAGCAGCGCCGCCGCCTCCCCGGCGTGCGGGGTCATCAGCGTCGGCGCCTGGCGCGCCCGTACCGCGTCCGCGTCGGCCAGCCGCAGGCCGTCCGCGTCGATCAGCACCGGTACCTCCGCCGCCAGCACCTGCGCCACCGTCGCCGCGTCGTCACCGGCACCCGGTCCGACCACCCACGCCTGCACCCGCCCGGCCCGCTTCGGCCCCTGGTCGGACACGAGCGTCTCTGGGAAGCGGGCGATCACCGCGTCCCCCGCCGGACCGACGTACCGCACCGCCCCGGCCCCGCCCCGCAGCGCGCCCGCGACGGCGAGTACGGCCGCGCCGGGATAGCGGGCCGACCCGGCCGCGATGCCCACGACCCCGCGCCGGTACTTGTCGCTCTCGCCCGCCGGGACCGGCAGCAGACGGGCCACGTCCGGGTGCTGCAACGCCTCCAGCTCGGCCGCCTCGCCGGGCAGCGGCAGACCGATGTCCACCAGCCGCACCGAACCCGCGTACTCCCGCGCCGGATCGATCAGCAGCCCCGGCTTGTGCGTCCCGAACGTCACCGTCAGGTCGGCCCTGACCACGTCCCCCCGCACCCGGCCCGTGTCCGCGTCCACCCCGCTCGGCAGGTCGACGGCGACGACGGCGGCCCGGGACCGCGCGGCCGCGTCCGCCAGCGGTACGGCCTCCTTCCGCAGCCCGCCCTCGCCGCCGATCCCGACGATGCCGTCGAGGACGAGATCGGCCCGCGCGACCAACTCCTCGGCGGAACCGGACGCCCCGCCTCCGGCAACCCGTCCGCCCGCGCGCCGCAGCGCCGTCAGGCCGCCGCCGTGCGCCCGCTCCGGCGCGAGCAGCACCGCCGTCACGCCCGCGCCCCGCCGGGCCAGCCGCGCGCCCGCGTACAGGGCGTCGCCGCCGTTGTCGCCGCTGCCGACCAGCAGCACCACCCGGCTGCCGTAGACCCGCCCGGCCACCCGGACCAGCACCTGGGCGCAGGCGGCGGCCAGCCCGGCCGCGGCCCGTTGCATCAGCGCCCCCTCCGGCAGCCGTGCCATCAGCTCCCGTTCGGCGTTCCTGACCGTTTCCACGCTGTACGCAGTCCGCATGCCGTCGAGTCTTCCCCGTACGCCGGGAACACGCACGGCCCGCCGCTCGCCGGAATCCGCGATGGGGGACAGTGGTCCCATGAGCGGCGGTGACGACGAGACGGCACAGGTGATGACCTCGCTCGGGGCCCGCCTGCGCGCCATCCGGCAGGCCCGCGGGCTCACGCTGGCCCAGCTCGCCACCGCCACCGGCATCTCCGTGAGCACCCTGTCCCGGCTGGAGTCGGGGCAGCGCGAGCCGGGGCTGCGGCACCTGCTGCCGCTGGCCCGCGCGCACCGGCTGCCCCTGGACGAACTCGTCGGCTCGCGCACCGGCGACCCCCGCGTCCATCCCCGCCCCTTCACCCGGCACGGACAGACGTGGGTCCCGCTCACCCGGAACCCCAACGACGGGCTGCACGCCTACAAGCAGATCCTCCCCGCCCCGGCCACCCCGCGGACCGAGTGGACACCGCGCCCCGAACAGGGGACGCACGAGGGCCACGAGTGGCTCTACGTGCTCTCCGGCCGCCTGCTCCTCGCCCTCGGCGAGCACGACCTCGTCCTGACGGCCGGGGAGACGGCGGAGTTCGACACCCGCGTCCCGCACGGCATCGCCAACGCCGGGGACCAGCCCGTCGAGTGGCTCGCCCTGTACGGCGCGCAGGGCGAGCGCATGCACATCCGGGTCCGGCCGACCCCCGACTGACCCCGAGGGCTGCCCGGGGGGGCTACCCCTCCGCGATCACCACCGCCGACGCGATCCCCGCGTCGTGGCTCAGCGACACGTGCCACGACGCCACGCCCAGCTCCGCCGCCCGCGCCGCCACCGTCCCCGACACGCGCAGCCGCGGCCGCCCGCTGTCCTCGACGTACACCTCGGCGTCCGTCCACAGCAGCCCCGCCGGTGCGCCCAGCGCCTTGGCCAGCGCCTCCTTCGCCGCGAAACGGGCGGCGAGCGAGGCCACACCCCGGCGCTCCCCGCTGGGCAGCAGCAACTCGCTCTCCAGGAACAGCCGCCCCGCCAGGGCCGGTGTGCGCTTGAGCGACGCCCCGAACCGCTCGACCTCGGCCACGTCGATCCCGACCCCGATGATGCTCATGCCGGGAACCATAGCCACAGCTCCTGCCAGGCGGCGTGCGGCCGGGGTGGCCGGGTGCTCTGAGAGACTGGGGGCACGATGAGCGAGACAACTGCTCGGCGGGACGCGGACGCGGTACTGCGCGCCCGGGCCGAGATCGACCTGGCCGCCCTGCGGGCCAACGTACGCGCACTGCGCGAACGGGCCCCCGGGGCGGCTCTCATGGCCGTCGTCAAGGCGGACGCCTACGGCCACGGCGCGCTCCCCTGCGCCCGCGCGGCCGTCGCGGCCGGTGCGACCTGGCTCGGCACCGCCACCCCGCAGGAGGCCCTCGCCCTGCGGGCGGCGGAGCCCGGACTGCCGGACGACGTACGGATCATGTGCTGGCTGTGGACCCCCGGCGGGCCCTGGCGGGAGGCGGTCGAGGCCCGTCTCGACGTGTCCGTCAGCGCCATGTGGGCCATGGCGGAAGTCGTCGACGCGGCACGGGCGGCCGGGGTGCCCGCGCGCGTGCAGCTCAAGGCCGACACCGGGCTCGGCCGGGGCGGCTGCCAGCCCGGCGCGGACTGGGAGGAACTGGTCGGGGCCGCGCTGCGGGCCGAGGAGGAGGGGCTGCTGCGGGTCACCGGGCTCTGGTCCCACTTCGCCTGCGCCGACGAGCCCGGCCACCCCTCCATCGCCGCCCAGCTCACCCGCTTCCGGGAGATGACGGCCTACGCCGAGCGGCAGGGCCTGCGCCCCGAGGTGCGGCACATCGCCAACTCGCCGGCCACCCTCACCCTGCCCGACGCCCACTTCGACCTCGTACGGCCCGGCATCGCGATGTACGGCGTCTCGCCGAGCCCCGAGATCGGCACCCCGGCCGACTTCGGGCTGCGCCCCGTGATGACGCTGGCCGCCTCGCTGGCCCTGGTCAAGCAGGTCCCCGGCGGCCACGGCGTCAGCTACGGGCACCACTACACCACCCCCGGCGAGACCACCCTCGGCCTCGTCCCGCTCGGCTACGCGGACGGCATCCCCCGGCACGCCTCCTCCACCGGCCCCGTCCTGGTCGACGGCAAGTGGCGCACGGTCGCGGGGCGGATCGCGATGGACCAGTTCGTCGTCGACCTGGGCGGGGACCGGCCCGAGCCGGGCGCCGAGGCGGTGCTGTTCGGACCGGGCGACCGCGGCGAGCCGACGGCCGAGGACTGGGCCCAGGCGGCGGGCACCATCGCGTACGAGATCGTCACCCGGATCGGAAGCCGCGTCCCGCGCGTCTACGTCAACGAGTGACGCGCCCGTCGGCGAAGTGACGCGCGCGGGCACGCGCGTTCAGGTGAATCAGCGGCCGGCGGGTGTCCGCACGGCCCGGCGAAGAGGAGCGGTGCACGTGAGCGAGAGCAACGCGGAGGCCGTCGCGGCGGCCGTCGCCTCCGCCACGGAGGCCGCGGGCGAGGCCGCCGCCGGCGGCTGGCGCCGGGCGACCGGCATCGCCGGGGTCGCGATAGGCGTGGTCGCGGCGGGCGCCGCGGCCGGCGTGGCGATAGAACGGCTCACCGTCGGCCGCGGGATGCGCCAGAAGGCCCGCCTCGCCCTCGACTCGACGGGCCCCTACGGCGGACTGCGCGGCACGCCCGGCAAGGCGTACGCCGAGGACGGCACCGAGCTGTACTACGAGGTCGACGACCTCGACCCGGAGGCCGGGGCCGACCCCGCCCCGCGCCGCAGGCGGCTGTTCGGCCGCAAGGCGCCCGCGCCCGTCACCGTCGTCTTCAGCCACGGCTACTGCCTCAACCAGGACTCCTGGCACTTCCAGCGGGCGGCCCTCCGGGGCGTCGTCCGCACCGTCTACTGGGACCAGCGCAGCCACGGCCGGTCCGGGCGGGGCGTGGCCCAGACGCGGGACGACCGGCCGGTCAGCATCGAGGAACTGGGCCGCGACCTCAAGGCCGTCATCGACGCGGCCGCGCCCGAGGGCCCGATCGTGCTGGTCGGCCACTCCATGGGCGGCATGACCGTGATGGCGCTGGCCGACGCCTTTCCCGACCTGGTCCGCGAGCGCGTCGTCGGCGTCGCCCTCGTCGGCACGTCGTCCGGGCGGCTCGGCGAGGTCAACTTCGGGCTGCCGGTGGCCGGGGTCAACGCGGTGCGGCGGGTGCTGCCGGGCGTGCTCAGGGCGCTGGGGCAGCGGGCCGAGCTGGTGGAGCGGGGGCGGCGGGCGACGGCGGACCTGTTCGCCGGGATCATCAAGCGGTACTCGTTCGCGTCCCGGGACGTCGACCCGGCCGTGGCCCGGTTCGCCGAGCGCATGATCGAGTCGACGCCGATCGACGTCGTCGCCGAGTACTACCCGGCCTTCAACGACCACGACAAGACCGAGGCCCTCGCCCTCTTCGCCGGGCTTCCGGTGCTGGTCCTGGCCGGGGTGCGGGACCTGGTGACGCCCAGCGAGCACAGCGAGGCGATCGCCGACCTGCTGCCGGACGCGGAGCTGGTGCTGGTCCCCGACGCGGGGCACCTGGTGATGCTGGAACACCCCGAGCTGGTCACCGACCGCCTCGCCGACCTGCTTGCCCGCGCGGGCGCCGTGCCGGCAGCGACTACCGTGGACGGTTATGGAAGCACCAGCAGCACGGGGCCCGGCTGAGTCGTCCGGACCCCCCGGAGCCTCAGGGCCCGCCCCCGACGTCGAGATCACCGTCACCTCGCCCGAGCAGATGCGGGAACTGGGCCGCAGGCTCGCCAAGCTGCTGCGCGCCGGTGACCTGGTGATGCTCAGCGGGGAGCTGGGCGCGGGCAAGACGACGCTGACCCGCGGTCTCGGCGAGGGGCTCGGCGTGCGGGGCGCCGTGACCTCCCCGACCTTCGTGATCGCCCGCGTGCACCCCTCGCTCGGTGCCGGTCCGCCGCTCGTCCACGTGGACGCCTACCGGCTGTCCGGCGGCCTCGACGAGATGGAGGACCTCGACCTCGACGTGTCCCTGTCCGACTCGGTGATCGTGGTCGAGTGGGGCGAGGGCAAGGTCGAGGAGCTGACCGAGGACCGGCTGCGGCTCCGGATCGACCGGGCCGTCGGCGACACCACGGACGAGGTGCGGCACGTGACGGTGACCGGCCTGGGCGAGCGGTGGGCCACGGCCGACGTGAGCGTCCTCGCCGGCTGAGCCGCCCCGGCGCGCCCCTGCCGCCGGATTTTCCGACAAAGCGTCGGCAAAAGATTGCGTTCCGGGTCTTGCGCGTGGTCACATGGTACTCGGCTCGTAGTTAGGCATGCCTTACTGCGCCCGCCCCCGAGCTTCAGGAGGCGTCCATGTCGTCCGTGTCCCAGGCCCAGCCGCAGGGCCGTCCGAGCCACCAGCCGCCCGCGCCCGCCGGAGTGTCGATGCGTGACCTGCTCGCCTCCTGCGCCGCCGCGACGGCGGTCTCGACGCCGCCCCGCGCCCCCGAACCCGAGACGCGCCGCCCGGTCCGCGGCCGGCAGGGCCACCTCGACGACCGGGGTCACCGCGAGGCCGCCTGACGCCCGGCGGGAGGCGGGAGTCGCAGGCCCGCGGGCCGTCAGGGGACGACGACGACCTGCCGTCCGATCGTCGCGAACTTCCACATCGCCTCGCCGTCCGCGCGCGACTCGCGGATGCCGCCGGTGGGCCGGTCCGGGTCGGGCGCGGCCGTCGAGCCGTCGACCGCCGCGCTGAACCCGATGGCCACGCCCTCGGCGCCGGTGAAGCGCACCACGTGCTCGACCGGAATGCCGTCGGACCCGGTGATCCGGTTGGACCGGGACGTGACCGTGTAGGCGCCCGGTGCCGGATCGACCGTGCTGGGCGTGACCTCGAAGGTGCGCCGCACCTTGTTCCCCGGGCCGACCAGCCACACGCGGTCGTCGTCCACCGAGTACACCACCCGTTCACCCCGTCCGGACACGGCGGGCAGCGCGTCGGGGTGCCGCCGGTCGCGCGGTGCCTTGGCGGCGCCCGGGGCGGGGCTGGTGGTCGCGTGGGTCCGGCCGAGGTCGGCGGGGACGCTGACGGAGGCCTGGTGGGCCAGGACGCCGATGGTCGCGAGGGCCGCCGTGGTGAGGCCGGTGACGATTCCGGCGCTGCTGCTTGCCACTGGCGACCACCTCGTCGTCGTACTCGTGCGTCCTGCGTGGGCGTCCTGCGTGCCGCACCCCGGGCGACGGTAGCAGTACGTGAGCGTGTGACCGCGGTGCGCGACACGGAGTGCCCGGCCCGGACGGGCGAGAGGCCCGGGTTGTCCACAGGGAGTCCGGCGCGGGCGGCGATGCGCCCACAGGGCCTGTCCGGCCATTCCCGTCTGCCCCGCGGCGTCTGGCACGCACGCTCGCCGCGTTGCCGAAACGCCCACGTGGCTCCTCCCCCACTGCCTGAACGGCGTGGGGGGACCCCCATCGAAGGCGCTCCGGCGCCTTGCGATCGCACGCACCGGACGCCGCGGGGCCCGCCCTTCGGGCGGACGACGGGAATGGCCGGACAGGCTCTAGGCTGTTTGCGTGCTCTTGCTCGCTCTGGATACCGCCACGCCCGCCGTGACCGTCGCCCTGCACGACGGTACGGACGTCATCGCCTCGTCGAGCCAGGTCGACGCCCGCCGCCACGGTGAGCTGCTGCTGCCCGCCGTGGACCGGGTGCTCGTCGAGGCGGGCCTGCGGCTCGACGCCGTCACCGCCGTCGTCGCCGGTATCGGCCCCGGCCCGTACACGGGGCTGCGGGTCGGCCTGATGACCGCGGACGCCTTCGGGCTCGCGCTCGGCGTGCCCGTGCACGGCGTGTGCACACTGGACGGACTCGCGTTCGCCGCCGACCTGGAGGGCCCCTTCGTGGTGGCGACCGACGCCCGCCGCAAGGAGGTCTACTGGGCGCGGTACGCCGACTCCCGCACCCGGCTCACCGACCCGGCCGTGGACCGGCCCGCCGACATCGCGGACCAGGTGAGCGGGCTCCCGGCCGTCGGCGCGGGCGCGCTGCTGTACCCGGACACCTTCCCCCGGGCGCACGAGCCGGAGCACGTGTCCGCCGCCGCCCTCGCCCGGCTGGCCGCCGAGAAGCTGGCGGCGGGGGAGGAACTGCCCGCACCCCGGCCGCTGTACCTGCGCCGGCCCGACGCCCAGGTCCCCAAGAACTACAAGGTGGTCACCCCGAAGTGACCGAGCCAGCCACTGCCGAGTCCGCACCCGCCCTGCTGCGCGAGATGCGCTGGTGGGACATCGACCCCGTGCTGCGCATGGAGCGGGAGCTGTTCCCGGAGGACGCCTGGTCGCGGGGGATGTTCTGGTCCGAGCTGGCGCACGCCCGCGGGCCCGGCGCGACCCGGCGCTACCTGGTCGCCGAGGAGGACGGCCACGTCGTCGGCTACGCGGGACTGGTCACCTCCGGCGAGCAGGCCGACGTGCAGACCATCGCCGTCGCCCGCGACCACTGGGGCACCGGCCTCGGCGCCCGGCTGCTGACCGAACTGCTGCGCGCGGCGACCGACTTCGAATGCACCGAGGTGCTGCTCGAGTGCCGGGTGGACAACACCCGCGCCCAGCGGCTCTACGAGCGCTTCGGCTTCGAGCCCATCGGCTTCAGACGCGGCTACTACCAGCCGGGGAACGTGGACGCCCTGGTGATGCGCCTGACCGACCCGTCCACCTCCGTACCGGGAACCGAACGAGGAACCGAGAACCATGGCTGACTCACGCGACGAGCCTCTCGTCCTGGGGATCGAGACCTCCTGCGACGAGACCGGCGTCGGTGTCGTGCGCGGCACCACCCTGCTGGCCGACGCCGTCGCGTCCAGCGTCGACGAGCACGCCCGCTTCGGCGGCGTCGTGCCGGAGGTGGCCAGCCGCGCCCACCTGGAGGCGATGGTGCCGACCATCGACCGCGCCCTCAAGGAGGCGGGGGTGAGCGCACGCGACCTCGACGGCATCGCCGTCACCGCCGGACCCGGCCTGGCGGGCGCCCTGCTGGTCGGCGTCTCGGCGGCGAAGGCGTACGCATACGCGCTCGGCAAGCCCCTGTACGGCGTCAACCACCTCGCCTCGCACATCTGCGTCGACCAGCTCGAACACGGCGCGCTGCCCGAGCCGACGATGGCGCTGCTGGTCTCCGGCGGGCACTCCTCCCTGCTCCTGTCCACGGACATCACCTCGGACGTCCGCCCGCTCGGCGCCACCATCGACGACGCGGCCGGTGAGGCCTTCGACAAGATCGCCCGCGTGCTGAACCTGGGCTTCCCCGGCGGCCCGGTCATCGACCGGTACGCGCGCGAGGGCGACCCGAATGCCATCGCCTTCCCGCGCGGTCTGACCGGCCCGCGCGACGCGGCGTACGACTTCTCCTTCTCCGGCCTGAAGACGGCCGTGGCCCGCTGGATCGAGGCGAAGCGGGCGGCGGGCGAGGAGGTGCCGGTGCGCGACGTGTCGGCGTCCTTCCAGGAGGCGGTCGTGGACGTGCTGACCCGCAAGGCGGTGCGGGCCTGCAAGGACGAGGGCGTCGACCACCTGATGATCGGCGGTGGCGTGGCCGCCAACTCGCGGCTGCGGGCGCTGGCCCAGGAGCGCTGCGAGGCGGCCGGAATCCGGCTGCGGGTGCCGCGCCCCAAGCTGTGCACGGACAACGGCGCGATGGTCGCCGCGCTCGGCGCCGAGATGGTCGCCCGCAACCGCGCCGCCTCCGACTGGGACCTCTCCGCGGACTCCTCCCTGCCGGTGACGGAGCCGCACGTGCCGGGACAGGGCCACCCGCACGGCCACGGTCACCGGCACGACCACGACCACGTGCACGAGGTCGGCAAGGAGAACCTCTACTCGTGACCGTCGCGCTGATGTGGGAGGCGCGGGCCGTGCCCGGCCGGGGCGGGGAGCTGCTGGCCTGGGCGCGGCGGCAGGAGCTGCCCCGGCGGCCACTGCGCCGGGAGACCCTGCGCGCGCCGCAGGACCGTGTCCTCGTCATCACCTGGTGGGACGCCGCGTACGACGCCGCACTCCCGGAGCTGCCCGAACCGGACGGGAAGCTGGTGACACGGGCGGTGCACCGCTGGCGGTTCGAGTCGGTCGAACCGGTTGAACCGGTCGAACCGGCCCGGAGCGACGACGGCCTGGTCGAATGATTCGGTGCTGACGTCGAATGTTCCGATGGGTCTCGGTTCGTCGGCCCCTTCGTCAAGCGGCCTGATGGGGTTACGATCGCCGCCATGACATCCCCGCAGCCCGCTGAAACCCGGACGCAAAAGCGGTCCGCCCAGACCGCGACCCTCGCCGAGATCGCGCGTGAGGCCGGTGTGTCGGCGCCGACTGTTTCGAAGGTGCTCAACGGCCGCGCCGACGTCGCCCCCTCGACCCGGGCCCGCGTCGAGGAGCTGCTGCGCGTCCACGGTTACCGGCGCAGGCGGGCCGAGTCCACCCGCTCGCCCCTGATCGACCTGGTCTTCCACGAGCTGGAGAGCGCCTGGGCGATGGAGGTCATCCGCGGCGTGGAGAACGTGGCCAGGGACGCCGGACTCAGCGTCGTGCTCTCCGAGAGCGCGGGCCGCCTCACGCCCGGCCGGACCTGGGCCGACCAGGTCGCCGCCCGCCGCCCGCACGGCGTGATCCTGGTCCTGTCCGGCCTCGACGAGTCCCAGCGCGCCCTGCTCACCAGCCGCTCCATCCCGTTCGTGGTGATGGACCCGGCCGGCGACCCGGGCGCCGACGTGCCGTCCATCGGCGCCACCAACTGGCAGGGCGGCCTCGCCGCCACCCGGCACCTGGTCGACCTCGGCCACACCCGCATCGGCGCCATCAGCGGACCCACCCGCATGATGTGCAGCCGCGCCCGCGTCGACGGCTACCGGGCCGCCCTGGAGACGGCCGGGCTGCCGGTCGACCCCGGCCTGATCGTGACCGGCGACTTCCACCACGAGGCCGGCTACCGGCAGGGTCTCGAACTGCTGCGCCGCCCGGACCGCCCGACCGCCGTCTTCGCCGGCAACGACCTCCAGGCGCTCGGCCTGTACGAGGCGGCGCGTGAGCTGGGGCTGCGCATCCCGCACGACCTGAGCGTGGTCGGGTTCGACGACCTGCCGGTGGCCCGCTGGGTGGGGCCGCCGCTGACGACCGTACGGCAGCCGCTGATGGAGATGGCCGAGGCGGCGGCCCGGCTGGTCCTGGACCTCGGGCGGGACGACGGCTCCTCGACGGCGACCCGCGTGGAGCTGGCCACCAGCCTGGAGGTGCGCAGCAGCACGGCGCCGCCCCGGGAGGGCCAGGCCGCGGCGGGATGAGCGGATAAGCCCTCAGTCTGAGAATTTCCGCAGAAGCCCGACCCACCTGTTCCAGTTTCAATAATTCGGACTTATGTTCCTTCCGGTGGGGCATCCGGGTGGGGACGCGGACGGGACGGGCAGGGCGGGGGCTGACGCATGGCGGCGCGGGGCGGACGGGACGGTCGGGGCGGCCGCCGGAAGGGGCTGAAGGTGGCCGGCCTGGCCCTGGCCGGTTCCCTGCTGCTCGGCGCCGGTGCGGCGGGCTGGGCCTACTGGCACCTGAACGGCAACATCAGAAGCGTCGACATCAACGGCGCGCTCGGAGACGACCGCCCCGCGCGACCGGCCACCGTTCCCTCCGCCTCGCCCTCCGCCTCCCCGGTGCCCACCGGCGCCCTGAACATCCTCGTCCTCGGCTCCGACTCGCGCAGCGGCGAGGAGAACCAGGAGCTGGGCGGCGGCGACAGCGGGGGAGCCCGCTCGGACACGGCCATGGTCGTCCACCTCGACGCGGGCCGCACCGCCGCCACCGTCGTCAGCATCCCGCGCGACACCCTCGTCGAGCGGCCCTCCTGCCCGCTGCCGTCCGGCGGTACGACGAGGGCGGCGAGCGGCGCGATGTTCAACACCGCCTACGAAGTGGGCGGGCCGGTCTGCGCCGTGAAGACCGTCGAGTCGCTCACCGGCGTGCGCATGGACCACTACGTCGAGGTCGACTTCTCCGGCTTCGCCGACCTGGTGGACGCGCTCGGCGGGGTCACCGTCACCACGGACGTGGACATCGACGACGACAAGAGCCACCTGCACCTGGACGCCGGCACCCACCACCTCGACGGCACCGACGCCCTCGGCCTGGCCCGCACCCGGTACGGGCTGGCCGGCGGCAGCGACCTCGCCCGGATAGAGCTCCAGCACAAGCTCGTCAAGGCGCTGCTCGAACAGATCTCCGCCACCGACCTGCTCACCGACCCCGCCCGCCTCTACCAGGTCGCCGACGCCCTCACCGGCAGCCTCACCACCGACACCGGCCTGGACTCGCTGGGCGAGCTGACGAACCTGGGCCGCAGCCTCGGGGACCTCGCCGCGGACGACGTACGCACGCTGACGATGCCGGTGCTGCCCGCACCATCGGACCCCAACCGGGTCGTGGCCGACCAGCCGGACGCCGCCGACCTGTGGGAATCGCTGCGCTGAGAGAGGGCCCGGAAATTTTCCCGGCGTGTGTCGATCCGCGGCCGGTCCGTTCGACGCAAGGGTGAGAGTCCGGGGGAAGCCCGGCAGCCGAACCACCCGAGGAGCCACCATGCCCCGCTACCTGTCCCTCATCCGCATCGAGGAGTCCGACGCCCTCTCCGGCGGCCCCAGCCCCGAGCTGATCCAGCGGATGGAGAAGCTGATGGAGGAGATGACCAAGGCCGGTGTCCTGCTGGACACGGCCGGCCTGACCCCGACCGCCCAGGGCACCCGCGTCCACTACGAGGGCGGACAGCTCTCCGTCACCGACGGGCCCTTCACCGAGACCAAGGAGGTCATCGGTGGCTACTCCCTCCTCCAGGCCAAGGACCTGGCCGAGGCGGTCGAGTGGACCAAGCGGTTCCTGAAGGTGCACGAGGAGTACTGGACGGTGACCTGCGAGGTGCGCGAACTGATGGAGGGCTGAGCTCACGGAGGACGGTCCGGTCCCGTTTTGCCCCGGCCGTCCGAGGGTGTTGCATGGTGGGCTGTGCAGCCGCAGCCCACCGCAGCCTTCGAAACCGTCTTCCGGCTCGAGTCGCCCCGCGTGATCGCCGGGGTCGCCCGGATCGTCCGGGACGTCGGCATCGCCGAGGAACTCACCCAGGACGCCCTGGTCGCCGCCCTGGAGCAGTGGCCGAGGGACGGCGTGCCCGACAACCCGGGCGCCTGGCTCATGACCACCGCCCGCCGCCGCGCCGTCGACCTGATCCGGCGCCGGGAGACCTACGCCCGCAAGCTCGCGGAGATCGGCCGGGACCTGCCCGCCTCGGCGCCCCCGCCCGAGGAGCCCGCCGACCCCGAGGACATCGACGACGACCTGCTGCGGCTGGTCTTCACCGCCTGCCACCCGGTGCTGTCCGCCGAGGCCCGCATCGCCCTCACCCTCCGCCTGCTCGGCGGCCTGACCACGCCCGAGATCGCCCGCGCACACCTCGTGCCCGAACCCACGGTCGCGCAGCGCATCGTCCGCGCCAAACGCACCCTGGCCAGGAAGAACGTCGCCTTCGAGGTGCCGTACGGACCGGACCGCGCGGCCCGCCTCGGCTCGGTCCTGGAGGTCCTCTACCTGATCTTCAACGAGGGTTACGCGGCCACCGCGGGCGACGACTGGCTCCGCCCCGCCCTGTGCGAGGACGCCCTGCGCCTGGCCCGCGTCCTGTCCGCCCTGATGCCGAAGGAGCCCGAGGTCCACGGCCTGGCCGCGCTGCTGGAGTTCCAGTCCTCCCGCACCGCCGCCCGCACCGCCCCCGACGGCGAGCCGGTGCTGCTGAAGGACCAGAACCGCCGCCGCTGGAACCGCCTGCTCATCGCCCGCGGCATCACCGCCCTCGGCCACGCCCACGCCACCACCGGCGCCGCAGGGCCGGGCCCGTACGCCCTCCAGGCCGCGATCGCCGCCTGCCACACGACGGCCCTCACCTACGAGGAGACCGACTGGCCGCGCATCGCCACGCTCTACGGCCTGCTCGCGGCCCGTGCCCCGTCCCCGGTCGTCGAACTCAACCGCGCCGTCGCCGTCTCGATGGCCGAGGGCCCGGCCCCCGCCCTGGCCCTCGTCGACGCCCTCGCCGCGGAACCGGCCCTGCGCGACTACCACCTGCTCCCCAGCGTCCGGGGCGACCTCCTGCTCCGCCTGGACCGCACGGCGGAGGCCCGCGAGGAGTTCGAACGGGCCGCCTCCCTGACCCGCAACGCCCGCGAACGCGCCCTCCTGCGGCGCCGGGCGCGGGAGACGGACACCCCCTAGCCCGCTACCGGACGGGGTGCCCGATCAGCATCGTCGGCGCCCCCGCGACGCGCGTCAGGAACACGGTCGCGGCGTTCGGTCCCTGCGGCTTGACCTTCTTCCGCAGCTCCTCCGGCTCGACCGCGGAGCCCCGCTTCTTCACGGTCAGCGTGCCGACCCCGCGCTCCCGCAGCAGCGCCTTCAGCTTCTTGACGTTGAACGGGAGCTGGTCGGTGATCTCGTAGGCGGTGGCGTACGGCGTGCGGTGCGCTTCGTCGGCGGTGACGTAGGCGATGGTCGGGTCGATCAGCCCGCCGTCCAGGTCGTCGGCCACCTCGGCGACCAGGTGGGCGCGGATGACGGCGCCGTCCGGCTCGTACAGATACCTCCCGACCGGCCGCGCCCCGGGGTCCGGGAGCATGGTCTCGGGTGTCACGTAGATCCCCGCCATGGCGGGCAGCAGCATCGCCCGCCGCGCCCCCGGCGTCACGTCCGGGCCGAACCACAGCACGGCCTCCTTGACGTCCCCGCCGTCCGAGACCCACTCGGCCGTCGCCTGCGGGGGGATCGCCTCGTGCGGAATGCCGGGCGCGATCTTCAGCAGGCCGAGCGGCGCCCCGAGCGCGGCGGACACGGCCCAGGACAGGGGCGGGGAGTACGCCTCCGGGTCGAAGATCCGGCCGCGTCTGGACGAACGCCGGGCGGGGTCGACGAACACGGCGTCGTACCCGGCGGTGTCCACTTCCGTCACGTCGGCCTCGCGCACCTCGATCAGGTCGGCGAGACCGAGCGCGTCGGCGTTGGCGCGGGCCGCCGCGGCGGTGACCGGGTCGTGGTCGACGGCGAGGACCCGGATCCCGGCACGGGCGAACGCGATCGCGTCGCCGCCGATCCCGCAGCACAGGTCGGCGACGGACCGCACCCCGACCGCCCGGAGGCACTCCGCCCGGTACGCCGCCACGCTCGCCCGCGTCGACTGCTCGACCCCGTTGGGCGTGAAGAACATCCGCCCGGCGTCCTCGGCCCCGAACTTCGCCACCGCCCGCTGCCGCAGCCGGGCCTGCCCGAGCGCCGCGGACACCAGCTCGGCGGGATGCGTGCGCCGCAGCCGGGTCGCGACCGCCAACTCCCGCGCGGGGTCGGTGTCGCGCACCTCGTCGAGGAGCGCGCGGCCTTCGGGGGTCAGGAGGAAGTCGAGGTCGTTCACCGGGTCATTGTGGGCCAGTCGGTGGATGGTGTGCCTCCGGCGCGGTGTCGGGCCGGGTTCGGCGGCCGGGGACTGCGAGGATCCGGCACCATGCGAGAAGTCGTACAAAATGATAAGAGTCGGGCATCGCGTCGCGTGTCCCGGACACCTCGTGCCACCGCCGTCCTCGCCGTCGCCGTAGCCGCCCTCGCCGCCGGTTGTGCCCAGGGTGACCACCAGGAGGTGCGCGGCGCCGCCGGCCAGCAGGCCCCGAAGGCGCCCCCCGCCCGCGCGGTCGACGGCGCGGCCGAGGCGCGCGAGGCGAAGGCCGCCCTGGCCGCCGCCGCCAAGCGCTGGGACCTCAAGAAGGTCCCGCTGACGGCCCCCGCGGCCCCCGAGAAGAAGCCGGAGATCGAGGCCCGCGAGGGCTTCGAGGTCGACGGCCAGGAGGAGGACGGCCTCCCGCCGGTCTTCACCACGGTCCCCACCAAGGAGAAGATCGTCTTCCTCACCATCGACGACGGCGCCGAGAAGGACCCGGCGTTCCTGAAGATGATGAGCGAGCTGAAGATCCCGTACACCGTCTTCCTCACCGACGAGGAGATCAAGGACGACTACGGCTACTTCAAGAAGATGCAGGCCCGCGGCATCACCCTCAACAACCACACCCTGAGCCACCCCTACCTCCCCGGGCTCTCCTACGCGGACCAGAAGCGGGAGATCTGCGGCATGCAGGACGTGATGGAGAAGCACTACGGCAAGCGCCCCACCCTCTTCCGCCCGCCGTACGGCAACTACAACCGCGACACCCTGCGCGCCGCCAAGTCCTGCGGAATCAAGTACGCCCCGATCTGGAGCGAGGAGGTGTACGTCGACCACTGGGAGTACCGCGAGTGGGACCAGGACCTGCACCCCGGCGACATCGTCCTCACCCACTTCCGGGGCGAGAACGACTGGGACGGCACCATGACCGACATGGTCCGCCGCTTCCTGGACCGGATCACCGCCGACGGATACGCGGTGGCCCGCCTGGAGGACTACCTGTGAGGCGAGGGCGGTCCCGCCCGCCCGGCGCCGCCCCGGCCGCCCTCCTGCTCCCGCTGCTCCTGCTGCTCCCGCTCACCGGCTGCGACCGGATCGCCGCCGCCCCCGCCGAACACGCGGCGGCGGCCGGGGACCCCGCCCAGGACGCCGACCGGGGCCGTCGCCTGCCGCCCGTCGTGGACCACGTCCGCACCGACGACCCGGTCGTCTTCCTCACCTACGACGACAGCGCCGAACGCGACCCCGCCTTCGCCGGCCTGATCCGCGAACGGCGCCTCCCGGTCACCCTGTTCCTCACCGACACCGTCGCCGGACCGGCGTACGGCGACCTCGCCCGGCTGCGCCCGTTCGGCGCGAGCCTGCAGAACCACACCCTCGACCACCGCTCCCTGCGCGGCCTGCCCTACGCCGGCCAGCGCGCCGAGATCTGCGGTCAGCAGACCAAGCTCAGGTCCCGCTTCGGCGTCCGCGCCCACCTCTTCCGCCCGCCGCACGGCACGTACGACACCACGACCCTGCGCGCCGCCGCCGACTGCGGCATCACGGCCCTGGTCCTGTGGCGCGCCATTCTCGACGCCGACGGCACCCTCACCTACACCCGCGGCGGCCACCGCCTCCACCCCGGCGACATCATCGCCGTCGACCCGGACCACCCGACGGCCACGAACCTGACGGCCCGCACGGAACGTCTGCTGGAGACGATCGAGGAGCAGGGGCTGAGGGTGGGCAACCTGGAGGACTACGTCTGACTTCTTGCCGCAGACCCGTGACCTCTCGACGCCGGTCGGCATCATCCAGCCCGTCCGGCGCTTGAGGACGAGGCCCGTTCAGGGCCGATGCGGCGGCCCGGGGGCGGCAGCCCCCAGCGACGCCCACACCCACGCAGGGTGCCTCCACGAACCGGCGTTCACCAGAAAACCCCGCCGACGCGCCGCCGGCATTGGCACTCCGCTTGACCGAGTGCTAATCGCAGTCATAGTCTCGGCCCTGGCACTCCCCACTGGAGAGTGCCAACTACGCGACGGGCAGGTCCGGCACCCGCGACGACGGATCCACCTGGTCGCCACCTCAGACAGTTAACCCCGTGAGATCTCCGAAGGGGGAGGTCGGATCGTGACGACCACCAGCTCCAAGGTTGCCATCAAGCCGCTCGAGGACCGCATTGTGGTCCAGCCGCTCGACGCCGAGCAGACCACGGCTTCGGGCCTGGTCATTCCGGACACCGCCAAGGAGAAGCCCCAGGAGGGCGTCGTCCTGGCCGTCGGCCCGGGCCGCTTCGAGGACGGCAACCGCCTTCCGCTCGACGTCAGCGTCGGCGACGTCGTGCTCTACAGCAAGTACGGCGGCACCGAGGTGAAGTACAACGGCGAGGAGTACCTCGTCCTCTCGGCCCGCGACGTGCTCGCGATCGTCGAGAAGTAGTTCACCCGAAGCACCTTGCTTTCCAGCTGCGCCCCTGGCTCCCGCGACCATAAAAAGCCGGGCGTCGGGGGCGCAGTTGCCGTATAACCCCAAGATTTCCGGAAGAGGGCTCACGCTCCCATGGCGAAGATCCTGAAGTTCGACGAGGACGCCCGTCGCGCCCTCGAGCGCGGCGTCAACAAGCTCGCCGACACCGTGAAGGTGACGATCGGCCCCAAGGGCCGCAACGTCGTCATCGACAAGAAGTTCGGCGCCCCCACCATCACCAACGACGGCGTCACCATCGCCCGCGAGGTCGAGGTCGAGGACCCGTACGAGAACCTCGGCGCCCAGCTGGTGAAGGAGGTGGCGACCAAGACCAACGACATCGCGGGTGACGGCACCACCACCGCCACCGTGCTCGCCCAGGCGCTCGTGCGCGAGGGCCTGAAGAACGTCGCCGCGGGTGCCTCCCCGGCGCTGCTGAAGAAGGGCATCGACGCGGCCGTCGCCGCCGTGTCGGAAGACCTTCTCGCCACCGCCCGCCCGATCGACGAGAAGTCCGACATCGCCGCCGTGGCCGCGCTGTCCGCGCAGGACCAGCAGGTCGGCGAGCTGATCGCCGAGGCGATGGACAAGGTCGGCAAGGACGGTGTCATCACCGTCGAGGAGTCCAACACCTTCGGTCTGGAGCTGGACTTCACCGAGGGCATGGCCTTCGACAAGGGCTACCTGTCGCCGTACTTCGTGACGGACCAGGAGCGCATGGAAGCGGTCCTCGAGGACCCGTACATCCTCATCAACCAGGGCAAGATCTCCTCCATCGCGGACATGCTGCCGCTGCTGGAGAAGGTCATCCAGGCCAACGCCTCCAAGCCGCTGCTGATCATCGCCGAGGACCTGGAGGGCGAGGCGCTCTCCACCCTCGTCGTCAACAAGATCCGCGGCACGTTCAACGCGGTGGCCGTCAAGGCCCCCGGCTTCGGCGACCGCCGCAAGGCGATGCTGCAGGACATGGCCGTCCTCACCGGCGCCACGGTCATCTCCGAGGAGGTCGGCCTCAAGCTCGACCAGGTCGGCCTCGAGGTGCTCGGCACCGCCCGCCGCATCACCGTCACCAAGGACGACACCACGATCGTCGACGGTGCCGGCAAGCGCGACGAGGTCCAGGGCCGCATCGCCCAGATCAAGGCCGAGATCGAGAACACGGACTCCGACTGGGACCGCGAGAAGCTCCAGGAGCGCCTCGCGAAGCTGGCCGGCGGCGTGTGCGTGATCAAGGTCGGCGCCGCCACCGAGGTGGAGCTGAAGGAGCGCAAGCACCGTCTGGAGGACGCCATCTCCGCGACCCGCGCCGCGGTCGAGGAGGGCATCGTCTCCGGTGGTGGCTCCGCGCTGGTCCACGCCGTCAAGGTGCTCGAGGGCAACCTCGGCAAGACCGGCGACGAGGCCACCGGTGTCGCGGTCGTCCGCCGCGCCGCCGTCGAGCCGCTGCGCTGGATCGCCGAGAACGCCGGCCTGGAGGGCTACGTCATCACCTCCAAGGTCGCCGAGCTCGACAAGGGCCAGGGCTTCAACGCCGCCACCGGCGAGTACGGCGACCTGGTCAAGGCCGGCGTCATCGACCCGGTGAAGGTCACCCGCTCCGCCCTGGAGAACGCCGCCTCCATCGCCTCCCTCCTGCTGACGACCGAGACCCTGGTCGTCGAGAAGAAGGAAGAGGAAGAGCCGGCCGCCGCGGGCCACGGCCACGGCCACGCCCACTGAGCGCTGCGCTGAGCTGAGCGAACGGTGCCTGGTCCCCTGCGGGGGGCTGGGCACCGTTCTTTTTGGTTGCCGGGTCCGGTGCCGGGTCCGGTGCCGGTGCGGCGTCTGCCCCGTTGGGTTCGTTGCCGGGTGCCGCGACGTCGTGGTTGCGCGCGCAGTTCCCCGCGCCCCTTGCGGGGCGATTGCCCTGACGAACCTCAGTGAGGAGCCGTCACAACAGGCCGCTCAGCGGCAGTGCGCGGTCGGCGAGACGGCCCCGTAGCCTCCCCCCGGCCGTGTCGGGTTCCTCCGCGAGCCAGCCGGCCGCGACCAGCAGCCCCGCGTGCTCGGCGACGTCCTCGGGGCGCAGGCCGCAGAACTGGGCGACCTCGTCCAGCGCCAGACCGGCGTCCTCGCCGACGTCTCCCAGGCACCCGTCGGGACGGCTGTGGGCCGCGGTGTACACCGCGAGGAGCCTGGTGGCAGCCCCCGCCTTCTTCTTCCGCAGCTTGCGGTCGCCCACCACCTTCTGCGCCCACCCCGACAGCCGCGCCCGGGTGACCTTGCCGAAGAGGAACGGGCGGGGCTGCGTGGGAATCAGCGTGGGCACCGTGATCGGGGTGGGTTCCTCGGGCCGGGACGTCAGCGCGTCGTCGGCGGTGACGTCCTCCGGCAGCAGCAGCCAGCCCACGTCGACGAGCTCCTGGAGCACCCGCTCGGCGTCGCCCTGCAACCAGCCGCCGAGGTCCTGCCCGGTGACGTTCCCGGTACCGGCGCGCGCGGCCCGCAGGGTGAGCATCAGCACCGCGAGCCGCGCCTCGGCCCCGGGGAGCGGGGAGCCGGTCCGGACGTGCTCCAGCACGTTGCGGGCATGGACGCCCTGGCCCCGGGTCAGCAACCGCTCGATCACCGGTCCCTCCCCGTCCACCGGGACGCCGCGGCGGTTGGCGTCCATCTCGCGGGTGGTCCGCGCGGCAGCCGCGGCCCGGTCCGCCTCCTCCCGCAGGGACGCGTCGTCGGTGACGTCCGCCCACAGGGCGAAGGCGCGGGCCTTGCGGTCGTGCAGTTCGGCGAGGACGGCGAGGTCCGGTTCCGGGCGCCGCTGGTAGGCGCGGAACGCGTCCCCGAGCTCGGTCAGCTCCACGCGGAGCACCTCGGGCTGAAGGTCGTCCGGCACGATCCGCTGCGCGACCTTCGCCCACCGACCCGCCTTCCGGGCCCGGGCGGGGACACCGCCGGGCTGGGGACGCGGGGCGGGCCGGGCATGCGGGACGGAGGCGGCCCCGGCACCGGCGCCACCATGGCGGGCCGGGGCGGGGGCCGGGGCCACCGAAGGCGCCCCACTGCCGGGAGCGTCGGAGAACATCACCGTCCCCTCCACGGCCATGGCCCCTGGGCCCCTTCTCACCCTGCCCGTACGCCCCTTGTCCGTGCCGTCGACGAACACTTCGCCCCGGTCACCAGCGCCCGCGTTCACGCGATGCCGCCCTCTCCTCGCCGAACCTGCGACCTCCCGCCCGCTGCGGGCGCAGCCACCCGACGCTACGTCGCACGGTCAGCCCGCCAGGAAGGGTCCGGGATGGACCACACGTTCGGGTGACGATTCAGCCGGTCGGCGACCCCTACTGCGGCCCGTACTTGCGCCCCGTCCGTGACGTGATCCCGCCCAGCAGCCCCCGCGGTACCAGCTTCGCCGCGCCCATCAGGGTCTTGTAGCGGGGGTCGGGGATCGACAGGGGCTTCCCGCGGGACAGGTCGGCGAGGGCCGCCGCGACGACGTTGTCCGCGTCGAGCCACATCCAGTTCGGGATGTTGTCCGTGCCCATGCCGGCCCGCTCGTGGAACTCCGTGCGCACGAAACCGGGGGCCAGGGCCATCAGGCGGACGCCGCTGCCGGCCAGGTCCTTGGCCACGCCCTGGGTGAACTGGACGACCCACGCCTTGGAGGCGCCGTAGGTGCCGCGCGGGACGAAGGCGGCGACCGAGGCCACGTTGACGACGCCGCCGCGGCCCCGCTCCCGCATCGCCTCCACCGCCGCGGCGGTCAGCCGGAGCACCGCCTCGCAGTGCACCTTGAGCATGGTCAGCTCGTCGGCCATGGGGACGTCGAGGAAACGGCCCTTGTTGCCGAAACCGGCGTTGTTGATCAGCAGGTCGACGGGGTTCCTGCGGTCGGACAGCCGGGCCGCCACCGCGTCGATGCCGGCGTCCGCCGACAGGTCCGCCGTCAGCACCTCCGCCTCGATGCCGTGCCGGTCGTGCAGCTCCGTGGCCTGCTCGCGCAGCCGCTCGGTGTCACGGGCCACCAGCACCAGGTCGTGTCCGTCGGCCGCCAGCCGCCGCGCGAACGCGGCGCCGAGGCCCGCCGTCGAGCCCGTAATCAATGCCGTTGTCATGGCGCAAGGTTAGGGCGCGGGGCGATGGCCGCGGACCGAGCCCGTCCGCTTCGCCGCGGCGCCGTACTGCGCCACGTACTTCCGCGCGGAGGCCAGCGCCTCCGGGTGCAGCGCGTCGCCCGCCGCGAGCAGCCGGGGAAGCAGGTCCCGCTGGGTCGTCACCGCGCGGAACTGCAGGGCCACCGTCACCTCGTGCGCGGGCCGGTGCACGATCCGCACCGGATCGCCCGCCCGGATCTCACCGGCCTCGAGGACGCGGAAGTAGGCGCCCGGCGCACCCTTCTCCGTGAAGCGCTTCACCCAGCGCTGTTCACCCATGTGGCCCTGGAAGGTGCGGCAGGGGATGCGCCCGGACGTCACCTCGAGGAGCACCTCGGGACCGACCCGCCAGCGCTCGCCGATGAGGGCCCCGGCGAGGTCCAGGCCCGTGGTGGTGAGGTTCTCCCCGAACGAGCCGTTCGGCAGCGCGCGGCCCAGGGCGCGCTCCCAGTCGTCCAGGTCCTCGCGCGCCATCGCGTAGACCGCCTGCTCGTCGCCGCCGTGGTGCCGCGTGTCGCAGACGGTGTCGCCGGCCAGGCCGCTCGCCCCGAAGCCCGCCGACCCGGGCACCGCCACCCGCACGGGCCCGTCGGCCGGCCGCTTGTCGATGCCGGTGACGCCCTCGGGCTGGTCCGTGTACGGCACCGCCTTCGCGCGTCCCAGGTTGACGGACAGGAGCCTCATGGCGGAAGGGTGCATGCCGGAACGGTAGGTCATGCGCGATCAAAGCGGCTACGCATTATTCGGCGTCCGGTCAAAGGGTCGCTTATCCTCGGGGGTGTGATCGAGGCTCGTCATCTCCGCGTGCTGCGCGCCGTGGCATCCACCGGTTCCTTCTCCGCCGCGGGGCGCGAGCTGGGCTGCACCCAGCCCGCCGTCAGCCAGCAGATGAAGGCCCTGGAGTCCTCCGTCGGCACCCCCCTGCTCGTGCGCACCGGGCGCGAGATGCGGCTGACCCAGGCCGGAGAGGCGCTGGTGCGGCACGCCGCCGGGATCATCGCCGGGCTCACGGCGGCCGAGGAGGAGGTCGCCGCGATCGCCGGGCTGCGCGCCGGGCGGGTCCGGCTGGTCTCCTTCCCCAGCGGCAGCTCCACCCTCGTACCGACCGCCCTGGCCGCGCTGCGCGCCGCGCACCCCGGCACCCGGGTCTCCCTGGAGGAGTCCGAGCCGCCGAAGTCCGTCGAGCTGCTGCGCGAGGGCGACTGCGACGTGGCGCTCGCCTTCCGCTACGAGGGCGCGGCCGGTGCCGAGGAGTGGGACGACCTCGTCGTACGGCCGCTGCTGACCGACCGGCTGGTGGCGCTGGTCCCCGAGGGGCACCGGCTCGCCCGTGCGGAAGGGGTCGGGTCCGTGGCGATCGGGGAGCTGGCCCGGGAGTCCTGGATCGCGGGCTGCCCGCGCTGTCGCGGCCAGTTGGTCGAGGTGTGCGAGGGGGCCGGTTTCACTCCGCGCATCGACTTCGCGACCGACGACTACCCGGCGGTGGTCGGCCTGGTCGGCGCGGGCCTCGGCGTGGCCGTGCTGCCCCAGCTCGCCGTCGAGTCCGTACGGCCCAGGGGGGTGCGGACGGTCACGCTGGAGCCGGCCGTGCGGCGGGAGATCGTCGCCCTCACGCTGCCCGACCTGGCGCAGGTGCCGGCGGTGACGGCCACCCTGGACGAGCTGGCCCGGGCGGGGGCGCGCCAGTCGGCGGCGCGCTGACCGCGTCGGGGGAGTCCTGCTGGGGTCCTTGAGAGCTTGTCGTCGCGCCCTTTCAGAGAAACGTTCCTTCAGTGAGGGGCGGCCGCCTCCCCGCCGGCCGACGCCGATGCCGTCGCCGCCACCAGGCGGTTGCGGGCCCGTCCCATGAGTTCTTCGCGCTCGTCCTCGGTCAGCCCGCCCCACACGCCGTACGGCTCACGCACCGCCAGCGCGTGCGCCGCGCACTCGGCGCGGACCGGGCACCTCATGCACACCTCCTTGGCCGAGTTCTCGCGAGCACTCCGTGCCGCACCGCGTTCGCCTTCCGGATGGAAGAAGAGCGAGCTGTCCACCCCGCGGCACGCAGCCAGGAGCTGCCAGTCCCACAGGTCCGCGTTCGGTCCGGGAAGGCGGGAGAAATCTGCCATTGCGTGACCCCTTGTAGCCGTTATGGGTGGATACGGTGTCCACGACCGTACAACTACGATCTAAGGAGATGAAAATATGACTCATTGCGAATCTAGCCGCAGACACCAGCGAAGTGGAAGAAAAGCGGCTGAATGGGGCACCGCTTGTGATGAAACGGCGCGGGTCCCGGCCGCATGTCTGCTGCGTGGCTGGCCCCTCACGTAGAGTGCCGAAGACGACACACAGCCCCGTAACTCTTTCGAGTGACCATCGTTGAGAGTGCGGAGGCGGTTGAAGGAACAAGTGCTCGGGCGGGCGTCCGGGACGGTCGACCGCACAGGTGACGATTTCGTACCAGCCTGGAGGCTCAACGTGACGCGCATCAGCTGCGGAGGACGGCCATGACTTCCGTCCTCGTCTGCGACGACTCCCCGCTTGCCCGAGAGGCGCTCCGCCGCGCGGTCGCGACCGTGCCCGGCGTCGAGCGCGTGACGACGGCCGCCAACGGCGAGGAAGTCCTCCGCCGCTGGGGAGCCGACCGCTCGGACCTGATTCTGATGGACGTGCGCATGCCCGGTTTGGGCGGCGTCGAGACCGTACGGCGGCTGCTGTCCGCCGACCCCGGCGCGCGCATCATCATGCTCACCGTCGCCGAGGACCTGGACGGCGTGGCCCTCGCGGTCGCCGCCGGTGCACGTGGCTATCTGCACAAGGACGCCTCGCGCGCCGAGCTGCGCGCCACCGTGACCCAGGCCCTGGCCGACCCGACCTGGCGGCTCGCCCCGCGCCGGCTGCGCTCGGCCGAGATGGGCGCCGCGCCCACGCTCACCGCGCGGGAGATCCAGGTCCTGGAGGGCATGAGCCACGGCCGCTCCAACGCGGAGATCGGCCGCGAGCTGTTCCTCTCCGAGGACACCGTCAAGACCCACGCCCGTCGGCTCTTCAAGAAGCTCGGCGCCTCGGACCGGGCACACGCCGTGGCGCTCGGCTTCCGGTGGGGCCTGGTCCGCTAGGTCCTGGGGAGCCCCCGTGCGAGGGAGTCCGAGAGGGCCCGTCGGGAAGTCGGCGATCCCCGCTTATCGCGAGGTGAGCGGGGGTGACAAGGCGACCCGCCGGGTGCCCGCTCCTCGTTTCGCCGCGGATGACGCATCCTTGAGGTGTGGAGTTCCTCGGGGACGAGTCGGTCAAGCGGAAGGGGAGGGCGCAGGGGATGAGTTCCGGCGCACCTGCTCATAACGCTTCGGTGCACAACAACGGGCACGGAGCCACGGATCGGACGGCCGCAAGGCACCATGGACCGATGCGTGACGACGATGCGCCCCCGGACCAGGGGACGGTCGGTGGGCTCGTCCACCGCGCCGTGGACGGGGACGAGCAGGCCACGCACGACCTGCTCGCCCATGTCCACCCCCTGGCGCTGCGCTACTGCCGCACGCGGCTGTCCCGGCTGCCCGGCGACGCCCGGCACTTCGTCGAGGACCTTGCCCAGGAGGTCTGCGTCGCGGTGCTGCTCGCGCTGCCGCGCTACAAGGACACCGGACGCCCCTTCGAGGCGTTCGTCTTCGCCATCGCCGCCCACAAGGTCGCCGACCTCCAGCGCGCCGCGATGCGCCACCCCGGCTCGACGGCCGTCCCGTCCGACGAGATGCCCGAGCGGCCGGACGACTCGCTGGGCCCCGAGGAGCGGGCGCTGCTCAACAGCGACGCCGCCTGGGCCAAGAAACTGCTGGCCAACCTGCCCGAGAATCAGCGCGAGCTGCTCCTGCTGCGCATCGCGGTCGGGCTCACGGCCGAGGAGACCGGACAGATGTTGGGAATGTCACCGGGTGCCGTGCGGGTCGCCCAGCACCGGGCGCTGAGCCGGCTGCGGGCGCTGGCGGAGCAGTAGTTCGGACGACCACCCGCGCGACGGCCCCGCTCGTACAAAAGCACGAAGGTCGCACGCTTCCTTGATCGTGGAATGAGCCACGTCCACTTCCCGTTAGCATGGACATCCGCACCGATCAAGGCCATTTGGGGAAGGTGTCATGACTGCCAACGTCGACGGAGTGCCCGAGAAATTCGCGACACTCGGGCTGACCTACGACGACGTGCTGCTGCTGCCGGGCGCCTCCGCGGTGCTTCCGAACGCGGTCGACACCTCGTCCCGCATCTCCCGCAACGTGCGGGTCAACATCCCGCTGCTCTCCGCGGCCATGGACAAGGTGACCGAGTCCCGGATGGCCATCTCCATGGCCCGCCAGGGCGGCGTCGGCGTCCTGCACCGCAACCTGTCCATCGAGGACCAGGCCAACCAGGTCGACCTGGTGAAGCGCTCCGAGTCCGGCATGGTGGCCAACCCCATCACCATCCACCCGGACGCCACCCTCGGCGAGGCCGACGCCCTGTGCGCCAAGTTCCGCATCAGCGGAGTCCCGGTCACCGACGGCGCGGGCAAGCTGCTCGGCATCGTCACCAACCGCGACATGGCCTTCGAGACCGACCGCACCCGGCAGGTGCGCGAGGTCATGACGCCGATGCCGCTGGTCACCGGCCAGGTCGGCATCTCCGGCGTGGACGCCATGGAGCTGCTGCGCCGCCACAAGATCGAGAAGCTGCCGCTGGTCGACGGCGACGGCGTGCTCAAGGGCCTGATCACGGTCAAGGACTTCGTCAAGGCCGAGCAGTACCCGCACGCCGCGAAGGACGGGAAGGGCCGCCTGCTCGTCGGCGCCGCCGTCGGCGCCAGCCCCGAGGCCCTCGACCGCGCCCAGGCCCTCGCCGAGGCCGGGGTGGACTTCCTCGTCGTCGACACCTCGCACGGCCACAACAGCAACGCGCTGAGCTGGATGTCGAAGATCAAGTCGAGCGTCGGCGTCGACGTCGTCGGCGGCAACGTCGCCACCCGCGACGGCGCCCAGGCCCTGATCGACGCCGGTGTCGACGGCATCAAGGTCGGTGTCGGCCCCGGCTCCATCTGTACGACCCGCGTTGTCGCCGGCATCGGCGTCCCGCAGGTCACCGCCATCTACGAGGCCTCCCTCGCCGCCCGCGCCGCCGGAGTGCCGCTGATCGGCGACGGCGGTCTCCAGTACTCCGGCGACATCGGCAAGGCGCTCGCCGCCGGTGCCGACACCGTGATGCTGGGCAGCCTGCTGGCGGGCTGCGAGGAGTCGCCGGGCGAGCTGCAGTTCATCAACGGCAAGCAGTTCAAGTCGTACCGCGGCATGGGCTCGCTGGGCGCCATGCAGTCCCGCGGCCAGGGCCGGTCGTACTCGAAGGACCGGTACTTCCAGGCCGAGGTCGCCTCCGACGACAAGCTCGTCCCCGAGGGCATCGAGGGCCAGGTGCCCTACCGCGGTCCGCTGGCCAACGTCCTGCACCAGCTCGTCGGCGGCCTGCGCCAGACCATGGGCTACGTGGGCGCCGCCACCATCGAGGAGATGGAGTCCAAGGGCCGCTTCGTCCGGATCACCTCCGCGGGCCTCAAGGAGAGCCACCCGCACGACATCCAGATGACGGTCGAGGCGCCGAACTACAGCCGCAGCAAGTAAGCGGCCGTAGCGAGCAAGCACACGGGCAGCAGCCTCCCGAGGGCGGCTCCGGAGCATCCGGGGCCGCCCTCCGCGGTGCCCCGGCGCACCCGTCGGGGATACTGGAAGGCGCTGCAACGCATCAGGGAAAGGCCACAGACGTGACTGAGATCGAGATCGGGCGCGGCAAGCGCGGCCGCCGGGCGTACGCCTTCGACGACATCGCCGTCGTCCCCAGCCGCCGTACGCGGGACCCGAAGGAGGTCTCGATCGCCTGGCAGATCGACGCCTACCGCTTCGAGCTGCCGTTCCTGGCCGCTCCCATGGACTCGGTCGTCTCCCCGGCCACCGCCATCCGCATCGGCGAGCTGGGCGGCCTCGGCGTCCTCAACCTGGAAGGGCTCTGGACCCGGCACGAGGACCCGCAGCCGCTGCTCGACGAGATCGCCGAGCTGGACACGGACAACGCGACCCGCCGCCTCCAGGAGATCTACGCGGCTCCCATCAAGGAGGAGCTGATCGGGCAGCGCATCAAGGAGGTGCGCGACTCGGGCGTGGTCACCGCCGCCGCGCTTTCCCCGCAGCGCACCGCCCAGTTCTCCAAGGCCGTCGTGGACGCGGGCGTCGACATCTTCGTCATCCGCGGCACCACCGTCTCCGCGGAGCACGTCTCCGGCTCGCACGAGCCGCTGAACCTGAAGCAGTTCATCTACGAGCTCGACGTCCCGGTGATCGTCGGCGGCTGCGCCACCTACACCGCCGCCCTGCACCTGATGCGCACCGGCGCCGCAGGCGTCCTGGTCGGCTTCGGCGGCGGCGCCGCCCACACCACGCGCAACGTGCTCGGCATCCAGGTGCCCATGGCCACCGCGGTCGCCGACGTGGCCGCGGCCCGCCGGGACTACATGGACGAGTCCGGCGGCCGGTACGTGCACGTCATCGCCGACGGCGGCGTCGGCTGGTCCGGCGACCTGCCCAAGGCCATCGCCTGCGGCGCCGACTCCGTAATGATGGGCTCCCCGCTGGCCCGCGCCACCGACGCGCCGGGCAAGGGCAACCACTGGGGCATGGAGGCCGTCAACGAGGAGCTGCCGCGCGGCAAGAAGGTCGACCTCGGCACGGTCGGCACCATCGAGGAGATCCTCACCGGCCCGTCCCGCAACCCCGACGGCTCGATGAACTTCTTCGGCGCCCTGCGCCGCGCCATGGCCACCACCGGCTACAGCGAGCTGAAGGAGTTCCAGCGCGTCGAGGTCACGGTCGCGGACTCGCAGCACCGGCGGTAGTCGCCACGGCATGTGAAGGGGCCGGTCACCTGGTGGGGTGACCGGCCCCTTTCGCGTGCTCGGGGGCTCTTGAGGGGGCGCGTGACGCGGCGCGGGGGCGTGCGGTGGTGTTCGGGGCGAATACGCGGGGGAGGGCCGTGCCGGATCGGTAATGTCCCTGCTCGGCGACCCCGTCTTCGGGGCGCCCCCTTCCAAGGAACCGTTCCGGACCCCGCTCCTCGGGGCCCGGCCCGAATTCCAGACGGACCGCCTCACCGGGATATGGGCGGCATCGTGGAAGGGGGCGCGCCATGGGCCGTCACCGCAAGCCCACCCGCTGGGACCGGATCCGTCTGCGGATGGTGAAGTTCCGGAGGAGGTGGATCCTGCGGATTTACGGGAAGTGAGCGGCCACCCCTATAAGACGTAGGGGTGGACACTCCGTTCACTTCTCTGGAGCCTGCCTCAGTATCCGGCTGCGGTGGGCTCCACCCTTTGCGGATGGTGAGCGGCCGTCCCTAGAAGACATAGGGGCGGACACCCGTAACCGGCCGCACATCCCTGCGGAGGGCGCCATCCGCTCCCCACCGTACCGGCGCAGCCGCCCTCCCACCACCAACCCCGTGGCACGGTCACCCCCGTGCGCCCCCGGCTCACAACCGGTGCGCCGCCCCCGTCGGTGTGGCGCCCCGGGTGTCCAGAAGGAGCTGGGCCTTGACTGAGAGGCCCTGGAGGTCGTACGTGCGGTGCTGCTGGAGGAGGATCGTGAGGTCGGCGTCGGCGGCGGCCTCGTAGAGGGAGTCGGCGCGGGGGACGGGGCGGTCGGCGACGTTCCAGGACGGGATGTGCGGGTCGTGGTAGCTCACGGCGGCGCCCATCGACATCAGGCGGGTCGCGATCTCCTCGGCCGGGGTGGCCTGCTGGTCGGCGAGGTCGGCCTTGTAGGTGACGCCGAGCAGGAGGATGCGGGCGCCGCGCGCGGACTTGCCGTGCTCGTTGAGCAGGGCGGCGGCGCGCTGGACGACGTAGCGGGGCATCTGGGCGTTGACCTGCTGGGCCAGCTCCACCATGCGCAGGCTGTGCGGGGCCCGGCCGGTGAGGTCCTGGGCGACGGAGTGGCCGCCGACGCCGGGACCGGGGCGGAAGGCCTGGAAGCCGAAGGGTTTGGTCTCCGCGCAGCGCAGGACGTCCCACAGGTCGACGCCGAGGTCGTCGCAGAGCACGGCCATCTCGTTGACCAGGGCGATGTTCACGTGCCGGAAGTTGGTTTCCAGGAGCTGCACCGTCTCCGCCTCCCGCGGGCCCCGCGCGCGGACCACCTTGTCCGTGAGGCGGCTGTAGAAGGCGGCGGCCGACTCCGTGCAGGCGGGGGTGAGGCCGCCGATGACCTTCGGCGTGTTGGCCGGGGTGAAGTCGCGGTTGCCGGGGTCGACGCGGCTGGGGGAGTAGGCGAGGTGGAAGTCGCGGCCGGCGCGCAGCCCCGAGCCCTGCTCCAGGAGCGGGCGCAGGAAGTCCTCGGTCGTGCCGGGCCGTACCGGCGACTCCAGGACGACGGTGGTGTGCGGGCGCATGTGGGCGGCGAGGGTGCGGGCCGCGGCCTCCACCTGGGTGAGGTCCAGGCCGCCGTCCGCGCCCGGCGGAGTGGGCGCGCAGATGACGGCGGTGCGGACCCGGCCCAGCTCGGCCGGTCCGGCCGGTCCGCTCGGGGTGCGGAAGCCCGTGGCGAGCATCCGGCGCACCTCGGCGGGGGTGAGCGGGTCGGCCTCGGGTCCCGTGCGGTAGCCGAGGGTGGGGATGCCGGCGGCGACGGCGGCCTGGGCCAGCGGCAGGCCGTACGGGCCGAGTCCGATGACGGCGAGATCTGCGGGCATGGCGTGGGCCGTCCTTCCCAGTAGCCGAAGCGGGACAGGTGCGCAAGCCCGGTGGACAGGACGGGCGAGCACAACGTCAGACTAGGAGTAAATATGACCGATTTGCGGTATTGATCTGCGGAGTTTCGGCGAGTGTCGACGGCGCGGTGCCTGCCGGTAAGGGCCCGTGGGCAAGTTGTCCACAGGTTCGGGCCTGCGGCTGCCGAAGTCGGGCAGGCTGGTCAGAATCTGGGCATGGTGGGTACCAGGAACCGGGCTCGCCCGACGGGTGCGGCCGACGCGACCGACAGCGGGAGGCAGCAGTGAGGACAGCGACCCTTGGGCCGGCGCAGCGCGCCGAGTCGCTCGCGGCCATGGCCGAGCGCGAGCTCGACGTGCTGGTGGTGGGCGCCGGCGTGGTCGGTGCGGGCACCGCGCTCGACGCCGTGACGCGCGGTCTGTCCGTGGGCCTGGTGGAGGCCCGGGACTGGGCCTCGGGCACCTCCAGCAGGTCCAGCAAGCTGATCCACGGCGGCCTGCGCTATCTGGAGATGCTCGACTTCGTGCTCGTGCGGGAGGCGCTGAAGGAGCGCGGACTGCTGCTCGAACGGCTGGCGCCGCACCTGGTGAAGCCGGTGCCGTTCCTGTACCCGCTCCAGCACAAGGGGTGGGAGCGGCTGTACGCGGGCTCGGGCGTCGCGCTCTACGACGCCATGTCCATGGCCCGCGGTCACGGCCGTGGCCTGCCGCTGCACCGGCACCTGAGCCGCCGTCACGCCCTGCGCGTGGCACCCGCGCTGAAGAAGGACGCGCTCGTCGGCGCGTTGCAGTACTACGACGCCCAGATGGACGACGCCCGCTTCGTGGCCACGCTGGTGCGCACCGCGGCGGCGTACGGCGGCAAGGTCGCCAACCGCGCGCGGGTCACCTCCTTCCTGCGCGAGGGCGAACGGGTGGTCGGCGCCCGGGTGCAGGACGTCGAGGCGGGCGGCGAGTACGAGGTCCGCGCCAAGCAGGTGGTGAACGCGACCGGGGTGTGGACCGACGACACCCAGGCGATGGTCGGCGAGCGCGGCCAGTTCCACGTCCGGGCCTCCAAGGGCATCCACCTGGTCGTGCCCAAGGACCGCATCCACTCCAGCACCGGCCTGATCCTGCGCACCGAGAAGTCCGTGCTGTTCGTCATCCCCTGGGGCCGGCACTGGATCATCGGCACCACGGACACCGACTGGGACCTGGACAAGGCCCACCCGGCCGCCTCCAGCGCCGACATCGACTACCTGCTGGAACACGTCAACTCCGTGCTGTCGGTGCCCCTCACCCGCGACGACGTCGAGGGCGTGTACGCCGGGCTGCGCCCGCTGCTGGCCGGCGAGTCGGACGCCACCAGCAAGCTGTCGCGCGAGCACACCGTCGCCCACCCGGTGCCCGGCCTGGTCGTCGTGGCGGGCGGCAAGTACACGACGTACCGGGTGATGGCCAAGGACGCCGTGGACGAGGCCGTGCACGGGCTGGACCTGCGGGTCGCCGACTGCGTCACCGAGGAGACCCCGCTGCTCGGCGCCGAGGGCTACCACGCGCAGTGGAACGCGCGGGCCCGGATCGCCGCCCGCACCGGACTGCACGTCGTACGCGTCGAACATCTCCTCAACCGCTACGGCTCGCTGACGGAGGAACTGCTCGAACTCGTCGCCGCCGACCCCTCCCTGGGCGAGCCGCTCACCGGCGCCGACGACTACCTGCGCGCCGAGGTCGTCTACGCCGCCTCGCACGAGGGCGCGCGGCACCTGGACGACGTACTCACCCGGCGCACCCGCATCTCCATCGAGACCTTCGACCGGGGCACGCGCTGCGCCCGCGAGGCCGCCGAGCTGATGGCGCCGGTGCTCGGCTGGGACAAGGGCCAGGTCGACCGGGAGATCCAGCACTACGAGAAGCGGGTCGAGGCCGAGCGGGAGTCGCAGCGCCAGCCGGACGACCTGACGGCCGACGCGGCGCGGCTGGGGGCGCCGGACATCGCGGCGAGGTAAGGAGGGCGGGCGGGAACCCTGCGGGCACCCTGGGCGTAGAGCACTTGTCGGGTGAGGGACAATGAAGGCTCTGTCAGGGCGGGTTGCATGAGGGGACGCATGTCGGAGGCGGAGCGGGCGGGGACATCCCGTACGGACAAGAGCGCACGTCTCCTCGCCGGGCGGTACCGGCTGGGAGACGTGCTCGGCCGCGGCGGCATGGGGACGGTGTGGCGGGCGGAGGACGAGACCCTCGGACGCACGGTCGCCGTCAAGGAGCTGCGGTTCCCGGGGAACATCGACGAGGAGGAGAAGCGGCGCCTGATCACGCGCACGCTGCGTGAGGCCAAGGCGATCGCGCGGATCCGCAACAACAGCGCCGTCACGGTCTACGACGTGGTCGAGGAGGACGACCGGCCGTGGATCGTGATGGAACTGGTCGAGGGCAAGTCGCTCGCCGAGGCCATCCGTGAGGACGGACTGCTGGAGCCGAAGCGTGCCGCCGAGGTCGGCCTGGCCGTCCTGGACGTGCTGCGCTCCGCGCACCGCGAGGGCATCCTGCACCGCGACGTGAAGCCGTCCAACGTGCTGATCGCCGAGGACGGCCGTGTCGTGCTCACCGACTTCGGCATCGCCCAGGTCGAAGGCGACCCCTCCATCACCTCCACCGGCATGCTCGTCGGCGCCCCCTCCTACATCTCCCCCGAGCGCGCCCGCGGCCACAAGCCGGGCCCGGCCGCCGACCTGTGGTCGCTGGGCGGACTGCTGTACGCCGCCGTCGAGGGCACCCCGCCCTACGACCGGGGCTCGGCCATCGCGACGCTCACCGCGGTGATGACGGAGAACCTGGAGGAGCCGAAGAACGCCGGCCCGCTGCGGGACGTCATCTACGGGCTGCTCACCAAGGACCCCGACCAGCGGCTCGACGACGCGGGCGCCCGCGCGATGCTCAACAAGGTCATCCACGCGCCCGAGCAGGCGGCCGGGACCGAACCGGTCGACGCTACCAAGGTCGTGCCGCTGCCCCCGCAGCCGGACGGCCGCAGGCGCCGCGGCGGAGGCTCCCAGGGCTCCGGCGGCAAGCTGGGCGAGGAGGCCGGGGAGAAGCTCCGCGGAGCGCTGCGTTCGGTGCGCAAGGCCGCCGTCGGGGCCGGTGCGGCGGGCGCCGCGGCCGCCTCGCGGGCCAAGCCCGGCGACGGCGGCCGGAACGCGGCGGGAACCGCGGGGACGCCCACCGCCCACGGGGCCACCGCCCACGGGTCCACCGCTCATGGGTCCCCAGCTCACGGGTCCACCGCCCACGGAACCGCCGCCCACGGGACCGCCGGGACGGCCGCCGCGCCGCCGGCACCGAGGGCGGGATCGGCCTCGGGACCCGGCGCGGGCGCGAGTGCGGGCACGCGTCCCGGTGCCGTCGGCACGGGGGCCGGTGCGGCGAACGCGGCCGGGGAGGCGCGAAGCTCCGGCTGGCCCGTCGTACCGCCGCCGGACCTGCCCGCCCGGCCCGTGCCCCGTGCCCCGCTCACCGACGTGGTGCCGCGCCGGACGCTGATCATCATCGCGGTGGTCGTGGCGCTGGCCGTGCTCGGCACCGTGCTGGCGCTCACGCTCGGCGGTGGCGACGACGACCAGGGCGCCGAGGGCGGCAGCGGCGGCAAGGCCGTGGCTTCCGCCGGTGCGAGCGGCGACACCAAGCAGGACGGGGAGAGCGGCACGGGGACCGACGGCTCCGCCTCCGACCCCGCGACGAACGGGGACCCGACCGGCGCCCCGGACACCGGAGCGAGCGCGTCCGGCAAGACCGACGGCGCGTCGGACGACGCCGGGAAGTCCGAGGACGACGAGGACGTGGCCGCCACCCATAAGGGCGGCCAGGGCTACCGCATCGGACTGCCCGAGGGCTGGAAGTTCGCCTCCAAGGGCTCCTCGGGCGACCGGTTCACCGGGCCCCGCGGGCAGAAACTGCTGGTCGCCTGGACTTCCACGCCCAAGGACGACCCCGTCGCGGACTGGAAGAGCCAGGAGCAGTACATGGTCCGCTCGAACTACCAGAAGGTCCGCATAGAGAAGGTGGGCTACCGGGACTGGAACGCGGCCGACTGGGAGTTCACCTACACCGACGGCGGCACCAAGTACCGCACCATCGACCGCGGGTTCGTCGTCAACGACCACCAGGGCTACGCGCTCATGTACACCGCGAAGGCCGCCGACTGGGGCGACGATCTGCGCCGGGACACCTGGCGGACCCTGTCGAAGACCTTCGAACCCAAGTCCTGAGCGGAGCGACCCGGGACCCGCGGCGGCGGGACCCGGGTTTGAGCCGCCCGAGATCTGGCATCAGCTCATTGCGGGTTGCCTCCGGCACGTATCGTGAGTGGTTGCGGACCGTACGCAGCCGGAACGGCCCGCCGGACGAACGGAATTGACCGACGGCTGCCGGGGGTGGCGACGTGGACGACTACGCGGGACGGGTACTCGCCGACCGCTACCGCCTGCCCCTGCCGCCGTCCGACGAGTACGAACTCACCGAGACCCGGGCCTTCGACACCTACAGCGGCCAGGAAGTCCTGGTCCGTCAGGTGCCGTTGCCGGAGGTCGTCGAGGCCGAGGTGCTCGACGCGGACGGTCTGCCCGACGGCTTCACCGCCCGGGACGGCGGTGTCCGGCACCCCGGCAGGCGGTCCCCGGCCGCGGGCGGCGGACCCGGGCGACCGGCCGACCCGGTGGTGCGGCGTGCCGTCGAGGCCGCGCAGTCCGCGGCGGCGGTGCCCGACCATCCGCGCCTGGACCAGGTCTTCGACGTCTTCGCCGAGGGCGGTTCGATGTGGATCGTCAGCGAGCTGGTGGCCGCGAGGCCGCTGGCCGCGCTGCTCACCGAACAGACCCTGACGCCGTACCGGGCGGCCGAGGTGGCCTCCGACGTCCTCCTGGCGCTGCGGGTGCTGCACTCGTACGGCTGGGTGCACCGCAACATCACCGCGCGCACCGTGCTCGTCTGCGACGACGGGCGGGTCATGCTGACCGGCCTGGCGGTCGGGGCGGCGGAGGAGGCGCTGTGCGGGTACGACCCGGTGCCCCCGCCGCCCGACGGCGAACCGGACGGCGCCCCCGAGCCCGACGCAGCCTCCGGTGCGGGCGGCGGCGTCCCCCGCGCCGGGGTCTTCGGTCCGGGGGACGCCGACCCCGAGGCAGCCCGCCGGGCCGCCATCGAGGCGCGGGGCGTCGGCGGGCTCCCGGTGCCCGGGACCCCGGTGCCGGGCACCGCCCCGGCCGGACTCGCACCCGCCTCGCTCGACGCCGCCGCGGACGCCCGCGCCGCCCGGGCCGGCGCGATCGCCGCCTACCGCGCCGGAGCCAGGGCCGCGGCGCGCGTCCAGGAGGCCCAGAACGGCCGTGCGGCCCTGCCGGGCGCCCGCCCCGCCCCCGACGACGCCACGCGGGCCGGTGGCCCCGGCACGAGCGGCGGCCGCCAGGGCCTCGCCGCCGGTCCCGGCACCTCGTACGGCGGTGACGGCGACGGCGACGGCGACGGCGACGACGCCGACGGCCGGTCGCCGCACGGCACGGCGCCCGGCGGCGCCCGGCCCGGCGCGGGAAGCGGCCGGGCGGCCTTCGCCGCCGGTTCCGGCCAGGCTCCGTACGCCATAGGGCCCGACGCCGCGTCCGGCGCACCATGGGACGGGGAGAGCGTCGGCGACCCCGCCGCGTCGGGTGCCGCCGTGCCTCCGGGGCAGATCACGGACCCCTACGGCGTACGCACCACCGCCTGGCACGGCGCCACGCCCCGTACCCCAGGTGACCCGGCGTCCTCCGCCGCACGCCCCACGGGCGACCCGGCGTTCCCCGCCCCCCGCCCGGCCGGTGAACCGGCGGCCGGTACCGGCGCGCGGACGGAGGGCACCGCGGGGTCCGCCGCTCCGTGGCGGGAGACCGCCTCCGGGTCCGCCGCCCGGTCGCGCGAGGCCGCTTCCGAGGCCGCCGCCGGGCCGTGGCGGGCAGCAGCACCCTCCGGGGCGGCCGACCCGGTGCGGGAGGGCGGGTCCGGGCCCGCCGCGGGCTGGGACGACCTGGCCGGCCGGGCAGCGGGACGGCGAGGTCCGGCCACCGCGCTCGCCGCCGAGCGGGCCCGGCAGACCCGGATGGCCGTGGTCGGGCCCGTGACCGAGCGCTGGGCGCCGGAACAGGCCGGACCCGTGCACGAGAACTGGCAGCTGGCCGCGCCCATCGGCCCCGCCACCGACCTGTGGGCCCTGGGCGCGCTGCTCTTCCGTGCCGTACAGGGGCACGCGCCCTACCCGGAGGAGTCGACCGCCGAGCTGGTGCAGATCGTGTGCGCGGAGCCGCCCGCGTTCGCCGAGGAGTGCGGACCGCTCCGGCCGGTCGTGGAGTCGCTGCTGCGTCAGGACCCCACCGAACGCATCGACTTCGAGGAACTGAGCGGCTGGCTGCGCTCCCTCGTCCGGTCCGCGCCCGAGCCGGAGGCGGGTCTGCACGTCATCTCGGCGCCGCCCGTCGAGACCGGCCGGCTGCCCATCGTGCGCCGCCGCGGCGAGCTGGTGCGCAGGCGGCGCGCCGGACTGCCCGCGCACCACGGACGGCACAAGCGGGGCAGGGCGGAGACCGACCGCTCGCCACGCAGCCTCGGCCGGACCCTGCTCCTGCTGATACTGCTGGCGATGGCCGGGGCGGTCGCCTACGCCATGTTCTTCATGCCGAAGAGCGACACGAGCGGGGCCGGGGCCGCCGACCGCACCGGCGCCGCCGGCGAGGCGAGCCAGGCACCGCCCGCGAAGTCACCGGACGCCGAAGGCGAGCCCCGGCCGGACCGGACCTCCCCGGAACCCGACCCCGACGCCTCGCGGACGGCGGGCGGCTCCACCGAGCCCCAGTCCAACGTCGCCGACGGATTCACCCTGCGCAAGGACGCCGAGGGCTTCCGCGTCGCCGTCGCCGAGGGCTGGAACCGCACGCCCCGCAACGGCAGCGGCCAGGTCGTCTACGGCAAGGGCGACTTCGAGCTGATCGTCGTGCCGGGCCGCGACCGCGCCTCGGAGTTCGGCGACGACCCGATGACCTACCAGCGCGACAGCGAACCGGAGTTGGCCTCGTACCGCGCCTCCAGCTGGGCCACCTCCAGCGGCCTGAAGACCATCGAGGTCGGCGGACGGACCATGGCGGAGGGGCAGTTCACCTGGACCGGCGCCGGCGGCGAGCTGTACGTGCGCAACGTCGCCATCCTCATCGACGGCCGCTACCACGTGGTGCAGGTCCGCGGCCCGGAGGCGGAGCGTGACGAGGTGACCCGGCTGTTCGAGCAGGCCTCGGCCACCTACCAGTACACGCGCTGAACGCAGTTCGGCCCGATGGTTGCCTCCTGTCACGGAAAGCGACAACCGTCACAGAGCGGTTTCCATGCCACCCCACCCGTTCCCCGGGCGGGGGCCGGTCCCTAGTCTGACCCTGACAAGACCATTGCGGGGCAACGTGAATCAGATGCAGGGCCGGCTCGTCGCGGGACGTTACCGGCTCGGGGAAGCCATCGGCAGCGGCGGCATGGGCCGGGTGTGGCGCGCACACGACGAGGTGCTGCACCGGACCGTCGCCATCAAGGAGTTGACCGCCGCGCTCTACGTCTCCGAGAGCGACCAGGCCATCCTCCTGGCACGCACCCGGGGCGAGGCGCGCGCGGCGGCACGGATCAACCACTCGGCCGTCGTCACCGTGCACGACGTACTCGAACACGACGGCCGGCCGTGGATCGTGATGGAGCTGGTGGAGGGCCGCTCGCTGGCCGACGCCGTCAAGGAGGAGGAGCGGGTCGACCCGCGGGAGGCGGCCCGCATCGGCCTGTGGGTGCTGCGTGCCCTGCGCGCCGCGCACACCGCCGGGGTCCTGCACCGCGACGTCAAACCGGGCAACGTGCTGCTCGCCGACGACGGCCGGGTCCTGCTCACGGACTTCGGCATCGCGCAGATCGAGGGCGACTCCACCATCACCAGGACCGGAGAGGTCGTCGGCTCCGTCGACTACCTCGCGCCCGAGCGCGTCCGCGGCCACGACCCCGGGCCCTCCTCCGACCTGTGGGCGCTCGGCGCGACGCTGTACACGGCGGTGGAGGGCAGGTCGCCGTTCCGCCGCACCTCACCGCTGACCACCATGCAGGCGGTCGTCGAGGAGGAGGCCACCGAGCCCCGGTACGCCGGTGCGCTCGCGCCCGTCATCAGCGCCCTGCTGCGCAAGGACCCGGCCGGGCGTCCCGACGCGACCGAGGCCGAGCACCTGCTCGCCCAGGCTGCCGAGGGGCGACGCCCGGACGCGGCCCAGGCCTACGTGCCGACCACCCAGTACGCGGGGCCGCCGCGCGCGGGCGACACGGCCGTCCAGGGGATGCCGGCCGCTCCCGGGACACCGGGGATGCCCGGGGCTCCGGGGACGCTCGGCATGCCGGGCGCACCGGGTCCGGCCGGCGGGACCGGCGCCACGCCGTACCAGCAGACCGGCGGGACCGGCGCCACGCCGTACCCGCCGACGACCGGCCCCACGGCGGTCGGCCACGCGCCGACCGGTCACACCCCGATGGGTCACACCCCGACCGGGCACACCGCGCCGGGCTACGCGTCGGCCCCGGCTGCGGGCGGCGCCGCTCCCGGACGCGCACGGCGGGTCCGCATGCGCACGCTCGCCCTGGTCGTCACCGTCGCCGCGCTGATCGGCGCGGGTACCGCCGTGGTGCTGCAACAGCGCGACGAGGGCGGCTCGTCGGCCGTCGCCGACCCCACCCAGGGGCCGTCCGGTTCGGCCGCTCCTTCCCCCTCCGCCTCCGCCACGACCGGCAAGGGCCCCGGCGGGTCCGTCCCGGCCGACTGGACACGCCGCGACGACCCGCTGGGTTTCAGCCTCTACCTGCCCGAGAACTGGCAGCGGAGGGACTTCGACGGCGACAGCGCCGAACTCCGGCAGATCGACTACACCCCCGACGGCGGCAAACACGTCCTGCGCATATCCGTCGACACCGCTCCCGACTACAACGACCCGTACGCGCACCAGCAGGACCTGGACGCCCAACTGCTCCAGCGGCTCGTCGACTACCGGCGCGTCAAGCTCGAACGCGCCGGCTACCGCGACCGCGACAGCGCCCGGTGGGAGTACACCTGGACCGCGCTGGCGAAGGACACCGAGTTCCCCGGCCCGCGCCGCGCCGTGTCGCAGATGTACATGTCCCGCGACGGCGTCGAGTACGCCCTCAACATGACGGGACCGGCGGGCGACTGGCCGGCCACGCAACGGCGGTTCAAGGCGGTGCTGCAGAGCTGGCAGGAGAAGACCGGCTGAGCCACGCCCCCGTCGCGACGCCGTCCGCACGCCCGTCGGTTGTCGGCCACCCGGGTGACAGCGGCCCGGAGCCGGTGCGTCCGGTGGGGCATGATGGGGCGCATGGTGACCGAGGGGGCGGGCGGGCGTGTCATCGCGGGCCGTTACCGGCTCCATGAGCGGCTCGGCCGCGGCGGCATGGGCATCGTGTGGCGGGCCACCGACCAACTGCTCGCCCGCGAAGTGGCCGTGAAGGCCCTCCCCCTCGACGAGACCCTCTCCGCGGCCGAGGCCCGACGGCGCCGTGAGCGCACCCTGCGCGAGGCCCGCGCGGTCGCGCAGCTGCGGCATCCGCACGTCATCGTCGTGCACGACGTGGTCGAGGACGACGAACGCGCGTACATGGTCATGGAACTGGTCGACGGCGGCTCGCTCGCCGACCGCGTCCTCGCGCGCGGTCCGGTCGACGCCGTCGAGGCGGCCCGCATCGGCGTCGCCCTGCTCGACGCCCTGGACACGGCCCACGCGTCCGGGATCCTGCACCGGGACGTGAAGCCGTCGAACGTGCTGGTCGCCGAGGACGGCCGGGTCGTCCTCACCGACTTCGGGGTGGCCCAGGTCGCGGGCGCCACCACGCTCACCGAGAGCGGTTCCTTCGTCGGTTCCCCCGAGTACACCGCGCCGGAGCGGATGTCCGGGGCCGGGACGGGGCCCGAGTCCGACCTGTGGTCGCTGGGCGTGCTGCTGTGCGCGGTCCTCAGCGGCGCGTCCCCCTTCCACCGCGACTCGCTGGGCGGTGTCCTGCACGCCGTGGTCACCGAGGAGATCCGCCCGCCCGCGCAGGCCGGACCGCTCCTGCCGGTCGTACGGGGCCTGCTGGAACGCGATCCGCGGCGGCGGCTGGACGCGGCGTCGGCCCAGCGGATGCTGCGCGCCTTCCTGAGCACGGGCCGTACGCCCGCGACACCGCAGGAGGCCACCACCGGCCGGCCCCTGCGCGCGCGGCGGAGCGTGAAGCGAAGCGTGCTGATAGCGGTGCTGCTGGTCGTCGCGGCGGCGGGCGCGGGTGTCACGGCGGCCGCGCTGTTCGCCGACGGAGGCGACGACGGGGGCGGTACGCCGACCAGTTCGGTGCCCGCCACGCCGACGTCGACACCGCCGCCGACGACGGATCCCGCCTCCCCGGCCGCCTCCGGCTCCGGCAACGGCACCTAAACGGGAGATAAGCGGCATCATGCGTCACGGGTCTGTGACCGCCGGGCACCCGCGGTGGAAAGGGGCACGCCCGGCGCGATATGGATGGACCCATGAGCAGCAACGGGGGGCCCCGCAGTGGGGCGGACGAGCCGACGAGTTTTGACCTGCAACCGCCGAACCGGCCGGCCGCGGTGCCGCATCCCGGCAATCCGTACGCGACGCCGACCCAGGTCGTGCCGACGCGGTCGCAGACCCCGTCGTCCACCCCTCCGGCGGCTCCTTCGGAGGCCCCGTCGTCCACTCCTGCCGCCGCCCCGGACCCGGGTGCCGGGCGGCTGATCGCCGGCCGCTACCGGCTGATCGCGAAGCTCGGGCACGGCGGCATGGGCACGGTCTGGCGGGCGAAGGACGAGACCGTCGACCGCGAGGTCGCCGTGAAGGAGCCCCGCGTCCCCGACCACCTTCCCGAACGCGAACGGGACAACGCCTTCGAGCGGATGCGCCGCGAGGCGCGCGCCGCCGCCCGGCTCGACCACCCCGCGGTGGTCGACGTGCACGACGTGGCGGTCGTGGACGACCAGCCGTGGATCGTGATGGAACTCGTGCGCGGACGCTCGCTCGGCGACGCCCTCCAGGAGGGCACCCTGAGCGCCCGCGAGGCGGCCCGGGTCGGCCTGGAGGTGCTCGGCGCGCTGGAGGCCGCGCACGCCGCCGGTGTCCTGCACCGGGACGTGAAGCCGGACAACGTCCTGCTCGGCCGGCACGACCGGGTGGTCCTCACCGACTTCGGCATCGCCCAGATCGAGGGCGAGACCAGCCTGACCGACACCGGCGGCTTCGTCGGCTCGCCCGAGTACATCGCCCCGGAGCGGGTGCTGGGCCAGCGCCCCGGCCCGGCGAGCGACCTGTGGTCCCTGGGCGTGGTGCTGTACGCCGCGACGGAGGGCGTCTCGCCGTTCCGCCGCAGCAACACCCCCGCCACGCTCCAGTCGGTGCTCAACGCCACGCCCGCGCCGCCCGCCTCCGCGCAGGGCCCGCTGGCCGAGGTGATCACGGGACTGCTGGAGAAGGACCCGGCGCGCCGTCCGGACGCCGCCCGGGTCCGCGCCCTGCTGGACGCCGCCGCGAACCCGCCCGCGCCGCAGCCCACGCAGGTGGTCCGGCTCGGCGGTCCCGAGGAGCCGGGCGCGGCGCCCGCGTCCCGCTGGAGCGTCCGGCTGGGCCGCAACGCGTGGCTCACCCTCGGTGCGGTGGTCGTCGCGGCGGCGGTGGCCTCGTACCTGGTGATGGCGGACCCCTTCGCGGGCCCGCTGCCCGACGGATGGGACACCCCGCACGAGAAGCAGCTCGCCGCGACCCTGGCGGTGCCCGAGGGCTACAAGCGCACCGTTCCCGACGAGGCCGACCAGCACTGGGTCACCTACACCGACGAGAGCGGCGCCGTCTGGATCGGCCTGACCCTGGACAAGAAGGCGGAGGACACGGCCGGTAACATCGCCGGGTCCGCCGCGGCCGAGATGTACGACGACGACGGGAAGTTCAAGGCGAGCGGGGAGTACGAGCTCTCCATGCCCGAGAACCCGAAGACCGACCCCAGAGAGACCGAGTACCGGGGTGGCAAGTCCGCCGAGAACACGGTCATTTACACCACCACCGACAGCCAGAACCCCCGCCCGCGCGAACTGCGGATCTTCTACTACCGGACGTCCGGGGGCGACATGTACAAGCTCACCGTCAGCTATCCGGGCAAGGGCGACTTCACCGAGCGGGGGCGCGAGGTGGCCGGGACGGCCGTCGCCAATCTGGAAATCGACGGCACCTGAGCGTCCCGCTCGCACAACGCCCTGATCAGCGGGTTTGTTGCCAGCGATCACTGGCGTTGTGTGAGCACTCGGTGAATCGTGGTGAATCCCCATTACCGACGGGTACACAAAGCCCGCCCGGCGTCATACCCTGCGGCTCATGACGGACGCGCAGGCCCCGGAACTCACCGGCACGAACCCCCTCGCCCCCACCCCGGAGGGCGCCCGCACGGCTGCCGACGTGGTCACGCCCGAGCTGGTCGCCCAGCTCACCAAGGGCGTGGTCGGGTCCGGCCGCACCGCCAACCACACCCCGTTCACCGGCGAGAAGCTGGCCGACCTGCCCGAGGCGACGCCCGAGGACGTGGCCGCGGCCTTCGAGCGGGCCCGCGCCGCCCAGGCCGTGTGGGCACAGGTGCCGGTGCGGCAGCGTGCCGCGGTCCTGCTGCGGTTCCACGACCTGGTCCTCGCGCGCCAGGCCGAGGTCCTCGACCTCATCCAGCTGGAGACCGGCAAGGCCCGCCTGCACGCCCACGAGGAGGTCCAGGCCGTCGCCGTCGCCGCCCGGCACTACGGCCGCAAGGCCCCCGCCTACCTGCGCCCCAAGCGGCACACCGGCGCCGTACCGACCCTCACCAAGGTCACCGAGCTGCGCCACCCGCGCGGCGTCGTCGGCCAGATCGCCCCCTGGAACTACCCCCTGGAGCTGTCCGTCGGCGACGCGCTCCCCGCCTTCGTCGCGGGCAACGCCGTCGTGATGAAGCCCGACACCGAGACCTGTCTGACCGCCCTGTGGGCCCGCGACCTGCTCATCGAGGCCGGGCTGCCCGCCGAGGTCTTCCAGGTCGTCCTCGGCGAGGGTCCGGTCGTCGGCCCCGAGGTCGTCAAGCACGCCGACTACGTCTCCTTCACCGGCTCCACCCGCACCGGCCGCGAGGTCGCCCGGGGCGCCGCCGCCCGCCTGGTCGGCGTCTCCCTGGAACTCGGCGGCAAGAACGCCATGCTGGTCCTTCAGGACGCCGACATCGAGAAGGCCGCGGCGGGTGCCGTCCGCGCCTGCTTCTCGTCCGCCGGCCAGCTCTGCATATCCATCGAGCGGCTCTACGTCCACGCGTCCGTCGCCGACGCCTTCCTGGAACGCTTCGCCGCCCGCACCAAGGCCATGCGGCTCGGCACCTCCCTCTCCTACGGTGCCGACATGGGCTCGCTGGTGGGGGAGCGGCAGCTGGAGACCGTGAAGGCGCACGTGGCGGACGCCGTGGAGCGGGGCGCGAAGCTCGTCGCCGGCGGTGTCGCCCGCCCGGACATCGGCCCGTACTTCTACGAGCCGACCATCCTCGACGGCGTCACCGGTCCCATGACCGTGTGCACCGAGGAGACCTTCGGCCCGGTCGTCTCCGTCTACCGCTTCACGACCGAGGACGAGGCCGTCGAGCACGCCAACTCCACGCCGTACGGCCTGAACTCCTCGGTCTGGACGAAGGACGCCCGGCGCGGCCGCGACGTCGCCGCCCGGCTGCGCACCGGCACCGTCAACATCAACGAGGGGTACGCGCCCGCCTACGGCAGCGTCCAGTCCCCGATGGGCGGCATGAAGGACTCCGGTCTCGGCCGCCGGCATGGCTCCGAGGGCATCCTCAAGTACACCGAGGCCCAGACGGTCGCCCACCAGCGCCTGCTGCCGATGGCGCCCTCGCTCGGCATGGACGACGAGAAGTACGCGGTGTTCATGAGCCGCAGTCTCCGGCTGATGAAGACTCTCCGGTTCCGGTAGCCAACCCAGGGGCGCGGGGAACTGCGCGACCAGCCACAGACGACCCGCACGCGATACTCAAAGAGGAGACCCCCGTGCCCGAGGACGCTTACGACTACGACGTCCTGATAGTCGGCTCCGGCTTCGGCGGCTCCGTCTCCGCCCTCCGCCTCACCGAGAAGGGCTACCGCGTCGGCGTCCTGGAGGCCGGCCGCCGTTTCACCCGGGAGTCGCTGCCCAAGAACTCCTGGGACCTGAAGAACTACCTCTGGGCGCCGAAGCTCGGCATGTTCGGCATCCAGCGCATCCACCTGCTCGGGAATGTCATGGTCCTGGCAGGAGCCGGGGTCGGTGGCGGCTCGCTCAACTACGCCAACACCCTGTACGTGCCGCCGAAGCCCTTCTTCGACGACCCCCAGTGGCGCGGCATCACCGACTGGCACGAGGAACTGACGCCGTACTACGACCAGGCCCGGCGCATGCTCGGGGTCCGTCTCAACCCGACGATGACCCCCTCCGACGTGCACCTGAAGGCCGCCGCCGAGCGGATGGGCTGCGGCGACACCTTCCACATGGCCCCGGTCGGCGTCTTCTTCGGCGACGGCGAGGACGCCGACGGCACGGCGAAGGCCGGACCGGGCGAGCGGGTGCCCGACCCGTACTTCGGCGGCGCTGGCCCCGACCGCAAGGCCTGCAACGAGTGCGGCGAGTGCATGACCGGCTGCCGGCACGGCGCGAAGAACACCCTCAACGAGAACTACCTCTACCTCGCCGAGAAGGCCGGCGCCGTCGTGCACCCGATGACCACGGCCGTCTCCGTCACGGACGACTCGCGCGGCGGCTTCGCGATCGCCACGCTCCCCACCGACCGCAAGAAGAGCAAGAAGCGCGGGAAGCGCGGGAACAAGGACGCGGGCCGCACCTTCACCGCCCGCCGCGTCGTCATAGCCGCCGGCACCTACGGCACCCAGACCCTGCTGCACCGCATGAAGGCGGGCGGTCAGCTCCCCTACATGTCCGACGCGCTCGGCGAGCTGACCCGCACCAACTCCGAGGCACTGGTCGGCGCCCAGACCGACGACCGGCGCTACCGCAGCGCCACCGGCGAGCCGCGGGCCGACTTCACGCGCGGCGTCGCCATCACGTCCTCCATCCACCCGGACGCCAACACCCACATCGAGCCGGTGCGTTACGGCAAGGGCTCCAACTCGATGGGCGGCCTGTCCATCCTCCAGGTCCCCTACGCCGGACAGGCCGCCTCGGGCGCCTCGCGCGTCCTGGGCTTCCTGGGGCACGCGGCCAAGCACCCGCTGCTGGTCCTGCGTTCGCTCTCCAACCGCAAGTGGTCGGAGCGGACCATCATCGGCCTGGTCATGCAGTCCCTCGACAACTCCCTGACCACGCACCTGAAACCGACGGGCGTCGGCAAGGGCCTGCTCACCGCACGCCAGGGCCACGGCTCGCCCAACCCCAAGCAGATCAAGGCCGCCACCGAGGGCGCCTCCGCACTCGCCGCCGAGATCAACGGCTTCGCCGGCTCCAACGTCGGCGAGCTGATGGGCACCCCGCTCACCGCCCACTTCCTCGGCGGCTGCCCGATCGGCGCCTCCCGCGAGACCGGCGTCATAGACCCCTACCACCGCCTCTACGGCCACCCCGGCATCTCGGTCGTCGACGGCGCCGCCGTCTCGGCCAACCTCGGCGTCAATCCGTCCCTGACCATCACGGCGCAGGCCGAGCGCGCCATGTCGTACTGGCCCAACAAGGGCGAGAGCGACCCGCGCCCGGCGCAGGGCGCCGGGTACGAGCGGGTGGCCGCCGTCGCGCCCCGGTCGCCGGCTGTCCCGGAGCAGGCCTTCGGCGCGCTGCGCCTGCCGTTCGTGGAGATGCCGACGGTGCCGCCGAAGAAGTAGCGGCCACCGAGGAACAGCCGCCGCCCGGACCCGAGAAGGCGAAGGGGACCCGCACCCCCCTCCGAGCGCGGGTCCCCCTCACCCAGCCTGTGTCCCGCCGCTCCCGCGAGCGTGGGCGTCAGGAGTCCGAGCCGGCCCTGCGCCGCCGGACCACGAACACCGCGCCGCCGCCGACCACCACGGCGAGCCCGCCGACGAGGCCGATCACCGGCAGCGCCGAGCTGGAGCCGGTCGCGGCGAGGCTCCCGGTGACCTCCGGGGTGCCGGCGGCCGGCTTCCGGACGGTCACGGGCGCCTTCCCGCCCTCCTGCGGCCGGGTGCCGTCCGTGTCCGTGCCGGGGGCCGTGATCCGGAACCTGTAGGCGACGTCGCCGAAGCCGGTGCACTCGCCGTCCGCGTCGCCGTAGACCGTCGCGCCGAGCGTGAAGCCGGTGCCGACCGGGGCACCGGCCCGCACGTCGATCCGCATCGGGATGGCGACCTCGTAGTCGGGCGCCAGCTCGTCGGTGTAGCCGATGTAGCCCACCGCGTAGCCGAGTTCGTCGAGGTTCTCCCAGGTCCGGTCCTCGGGGTTCCAGGCCTGGAGACGGACCTTCTCGCTCTCGAACAGGTCCTCGCCGTCGCGGTCGGCGGAGGCGCCGGCCAGGTACTCGAGGTTCTGCAGCGTCGAGCCGGAGTCGTTCGCCACGTTCAGCGAGAACCGGTGCCAGCCGCTGCCCGCCGCGATCTCGCCGGGCAGGCCCTCGATGCCGACGTCGACCTTGGTGTCCTCGCACACGGACGGCTCGGGGTCCGGGCTCGCGCTCTCCTCCGGCTCGGAGGTGCTCGGCGAGGGGTTCGCGGGGGCGGACGTGGTCGCCTGCGTGCCGTCGGGGACGGGAGTGCCCGCGCCCGTCGTGCTCGGGGAGGCAGGGGAGGCAGGGGAGGCAGGGGAGGCGGAGGAACTCGTGGACGGGCTCGTCGAGTCGCTCGGGGCGGGCGAGGTCCCGCTCGTCGACCCGCCCTGGGACGGTGAGCTGTCCGACGAGGCGGACGGGGCCGGCGACGTACTGCCGGTCGCGGAGGCGGCGGCCGGGGCCGCGAGCAGCGCGACGGGGGAGATCACTGCCGTGGCGGCGGCTGCGGCCAGGGCGCGACGAAGCTTCATGCCCGTTTGATCACTGGAACCTGTGAAGGGTTGTCTCCGTATTCACAGAAACCTTATGTGCCCTGTGTCACTACCCGTTCCGTCGGCCGGCCCCGGGCGTCCCCGGAGCCGGCCGTTCTCTTGGGTGACCGGGCTGCTGTCCCCTGCCGTCCGGTCACTTCCTGGAGCGAGGTCCCACGACGCACGGCACGATCCGTACGTCTCATCGCTCCAGCGAGCCACGCGTGGTTCTCTTCGGGCCCGCCCCTGGCTGACACGGACATCGGGACCAACGAAGCCGCTCGCGTGCCGGTCACGCGCCGTACGGGTGAGAAGGGGACCGAACTCAGATACGACCCTCCCCGGCCGCGCCGCGCCCCTCACACGCGTCCGCGGCACAGCTCCAGCATCGTCATCGCCAGCGCCGTGCCCGGCTTGCCCAGCGCCTCCCGGTAGTGGTCCAGCACCTCCATCTCGCGGGAGAGGTTCACGCGCCGGCCGCCGGAGGTGATCCGCGCCTCCTGGATGACGGCGGAGACGGCCATCCGTTCCTGGATCAGCCCGATGATCCGGTCGTCCAGGGCGTCGATCCGCTCCCGGGCGCCGGTGATCACGTCGACGGCCTCGGGGGTACGGGCGCCGGTCTTGTCTGCTGCGGTGACGGTCATGTCGGTGGCTCCTCGCCGAAGGGTGGCGGCACCCCGGACCGGCACGGTCCGCAAACGCCAGGCGCCCCGGACCTTGTCGGCCCGGGGCGCCTGGGAAGTCGCTTGTCAGTTGCTCAAGCAGCACGACCATGGCAGCCGGTGGGCCGGTTGCCATAGGTAAACAGGAACGCCTGGTGCTTGAGCATGGGCCCAGTATGCCCCGGCGACGGCCGGTGTCCAAGCCGGTTCGGATGGTGAGACACGAGGGTGGACCGGGAGAGGGGGCGGACGCCGGGGCCGGGGCACCTGCCCAGCTCGGTAGAATCGGGGGCACAAGCCCCCCGCCCGACCGCCGGAAGGCACCCCGTGTCATCAGCGACTCCCGCTGCCGCCGCCCCCGACACCGTCCTGGTCGTCGACTTCGGCGCGCAGTACGCCCAGCTCATCGCCCGTCGTGTCCGCGAGGCGCGGGTCTACAGCGAGATCGTGCCGAGCTCCATGCCGGTCGAGGAGATCCTCGCCAAGAACCCGGCGGCCATCATCCTCTCGGGCGGCCCCTCGTCGGTGTACGAGCCGGGTGCCCCGACCCTCGACCGCGCCCTGTTCGAGGCCGGTGTCCCCGTCTTCGGCATGTGCTACGGCTTCCAGCTGATGGCGCAGAGCCTCGGCGGCACGGTCGACAACTCCGGCGCCCGCGAGTACGGCCGTACCGAGCTGGCCGTCTCCAAGCCGTCCTCCACCCTCTTCGAGGGCACCCCGGCCGAGCAGGCCGTGTGGATGTCGCACGGTGACGCCTGCTCCGCCGCCCCCGAGGGCTTCACCGTCACCGGCTCCACGGACGTCGTCCCGGTCGCCGCCTTCGAGAACGACGAGAAGAAGCTCTACGGCGTCCAGTACCACCCCGAGGTGATGCACTCCACGCACGGGCAGCAGGTGCTGGAGCACTTCCTGTACCGGGGTGCGGGCCTGAGCCCCGACTGGACCACGGGCAACGTCATCGAGGAGCAGGTCGCGGCGATCCGCGCGCAGGTCGGCGACAAGCGGGCCATCTGCGGGCTGTCCGGCGGCGTGGACTCCGCGGTCGCCGCCGCCCTCGTCCAGAAGGCCATCGGCTCTCAGCTGACCTGCGTCTACGTCGACCACGGCCTGATGCGCAAGGGCGAGACCGAGCAGGTCGAGAAGGACTTCGTCGCCGCGACCGGCGTGCAGCTGAAGGTCGTGGACGCCAGTGAGCGCTTCCTGGGCGCGCTGGCCGGGGTCTCCGACCCCGAGCAGAAGCGGAAGATCATCGGCCGCGAGTTCATCCGGGTCTTCGAGCAGGCCCAGCTGGAGATCATGCGGGAGGACGGCCCGGAGGTCGCCTTCCTCGTGCAGGGCACGCTCTACCCGGACGTCGTCGAGTCCGGCGGCGGCACCGGCACCGCCAACATCAAGTCCCACCACAACGTGGGCGGGCTCCCGGACGACATCGAGTTCGAACTGGTCGAGCCGCTGCGCCAGCTGTTCAAGGACGAGGTCCGGATGGTCGGCCAGGAGCTGGGCCTGCCGGACGAGATCGTCCAGCGCCAGCCGTTCCCGGGCCCGGGCCTCGGCATCCGGATCGTCGGCGACGTCACCAGGGAGCGGCTCGACCTGCTGCGCGAGGCCGACGCCATCGCCCGCGAGGAGCTGACCGCGGCCGGCCTCGACCGCGACATCTGGCAGTGCCCCGTGGTGCTGCTGGCGGACGTCCGCTCCGTCGGCGTCCAGGGCGACGGCCGCACCTACGGCCACCCGATCGTCCTGCGGCCGGTCTCGTCCGAGGACGCCATGACGGCCGACTGGTCCCGGCTGCCGTACGAGGTGCTCGCCAAGATCTCGACCCGGATCACCAACGAGGTCACGGACGTCAACCGCGTCGTCCTCGACGTGACCTCGAAGCCGCCGGGGACGATCGAGTGGGAGTGACCCCCAGAGGCCCTAGGCGCGCCTGACGGTGCGCAGGGGCTTTCCGGGCTGCCAGATCTCGACGACGAGGTACTTGTCGTCCTCGACGGAGGTGCGCACGATTTCCGTCAGCTCGGTGCGGAAGAGGTGGAACGGCTCCGGCGGTTCCACCTCTTTCACGTACCCGGCCCTGGTCTCGCCGTCCTCGACCTCGACCGCCCGGCCGGCGATCCGCACGTCCCCGCCGCCCATGCCGGTGCCGTCGCCCGGGTTCGCCTGAAGCGCGAAGCGCGGGTCGCGGCGCAGGTCGAGCGCCTTCAGCGAGTCCGGCATCATGCCGAGCCACAGCTCCCCGGAGAGGAAACGCACCTCCAGGCCGGTGGTGCGCGGCGAGCCGTCCTTGCGGAGGGTGGCGAGGACGTGGTGCGTGTACGCGCCGAAGCGCGCCTCGACGGTGTCGGCCAGTGCCGGTTCCGCGGCGGCGAAACCGGCCCAGTTCACAGGAGTGCCTGAAGTCATGCACCGAGTGTGAACGCCAAAACCGACATCCTCTGTCGCGTATTGGCCCCCGAACCTGTCCTCCCGGCCGCACCGCCGGTAACTTCCGGCACGTAGGGCACATCCGGCGCCGAAGGACAGAGAACACATGCACGGGACGCCCGGGGCCACCGAGCCCCCGCCGCTGCCCACCGACCGGCTGCGGTTCGCGATGCCGCCGCGGCACGACTCGGTCGAGGACGAACGCCTGCACCGCAAGGAGCGGCTCGCCTGCGCGCTGCGTCTCTTCGGGCGGTACGGGTTCGAGGACGGGGTCTCCGGTCACATCACGGCCCGCGACCCGGAGTACACCGACTGCTTCTGGGTCAACCCGTTCGGTGTGCCCTTCGCCCACATCACGGTGAGCGATCTGGTGCTGGTCAACTCCGAGGGGCAGGTGGTGGAGGGCGGCCATCACGTCAACCAGGCCGCCTTCACGGTGCACTCCCAGGTCCACGCCGCCCGTCCGGACGTCGTCGCGGTCGCCCACTGCCACTCGGTGCACGGGCGCGCGCTGTCGGCCCTCGGCGAGCCACTCGAACCGATCACCCAGGAGAGCTGCGCCTTCTACGAGGACCACGCCCTGTACAACTCCTACTCGGGCGTCGCCGTCGACGCCGAGGAGGGGCGGCGCATCGCACGGGCGCTGGGCTCCGGCAAGGCGCTCGTGCTGCGCAACCACGGGCTGCTGACGGTCGGCGACTCCGTGGACGCGGCGGCCTGGTGGTTCCTGTCCCTGGAGCGGTCCTGCCAGGTGCAGCTGCTGGCGAAGGCGGCGGGGCGGCCGGTGCCGATCGGCCACCGGCAGGCCGTGGCGACCCGGGAACAGCTCGGCGGCGACCTGGTGGCGTGGATCAACTACCAGCCCTTGTGGCAGGAGGTCACCCGCCGCGAACCGGACCTGTTCGACTGACCGCCTCCGAGGCGGCTCGGGGCGGCGTCAACACGGTGATCCGCGCATCACCCGCGCTGAGCAGACGTTGGGCGGGGCAGCGCGCGGGCGCGGGCCGGGATACGGCACAATTCGCTGTCGTTCCAAGGGACTTAGCGGTGCGGGAAGGCGGGCGTCGGGCGTGGCGGTGCAGGAGGCGAGACGCGGGAGCGGCTCGGACAGGGACGCGTACGAGGCGGCGCACGGCGGTGGCTGCACCTGCGGGGACTGCCCGCACGGCGCCCGCGAGGGGCACCGCCGGGCGGTCGCCGCGTTCCTGCTGCGGCGGGACGAGTTCGCGGCCGGTCAGGGGCTGCCCGCCGCGGTGGCCCACTCGGCCTCCGCCTCCCGCCAGTGGGTCTCGGAGGAGCTGACCCAGTCCGCGGAGGCCGTCGCCGAACGCGGCCGTGCGGAGGGCGACGCGTGGCTCGCGGCGCTGGGCCGGCGTACGGCGGCCGTCGTGTGGGCGGCGGTCGTCCTGCTGCTGCTCGGGCAGTCGCTCACCGCGGTCGGCACCGGCTGGTCCGCCGCGCGCACCGCCGGGCTCGCGGCCGCGCTGGTGGTGGGCGGCGCGCTGACGGCGGCGTCCTGGTTCCACCGGGCCCGGGGCGGCGCGCTGGCCCCGGTCATCGGCGAGGACAACCGCCTGTCCACCTCCCGTGCCGTGGCGGCCGCCTGGGTCCTCTTCGTCGCCTACGCGGTGCTGGTGCTCGCCGGGCAGCTGGCCGTCGCCTCGGGGCACGACCGGCGGGACGCGCTGATCTCGGGTCTCGAACTCGGCCGCGGCACCGGCGCGGTGACCGTGCTCGCGGTGGTCTGCGGGATCGCGGTCCTGGTCCGGCGGGTGGTCGGCCTCAGGGTGCTGGGACAGCGGCTGCAGAAGGTACGGGCCGACCGGCCGCGCGCCTCCGACCTGCTGACGGACGACGCGGGCCGCGGGACCTTCGCCGACATCCAGTACGTCGTGATCAGCACCGTGGCCCTGGTGTTCGCGGCGGTGCGGCTGGCCCGGCGCCCGGAGCAACTGCCGGACCTGCCCTGGGGCCTTGCCGTGGTGGTGCTGGTGTCGGCGGCGACCTACGTGGCCGGGAAGTACGCCGAGGGCGGCCGGCCGGTGATCCTCTCCGTGGTCCGGGCGCGCGAGGCCGGTGACCTGGACGCGCCGATCCGCACGGGCGACGACATCGAGATCCGTGGGGCGGGCTTCGTGCCGCCGGGTGCCCAGCGGGCGGACCGGCTGTCCCGGATGGTCGTCCGCATCGGCGCGGTCAACGTCCACGTCCCCCTGGTGCCGGTGACGGGCGGCTTCAGCAACCCCACGGACGACCTGCTGACGGTCCCCGTCCCGGCGGACGTGGAACCGGGGCGGGTGGACGTCCAGGTGGTCACGGGCGCGGGTGTGGAGACCAACCGGTACGCGATCGACGTGACGGACTGACACCTCGTCCGCCCCGGTCGGCAACCCGTCGGGGCCGACGACGAGAAAACGGTCGCGAGGTTGAGCCGGGCCGGCGTGCCGTACGTATGGTCTGGTGGGGGGTCTGGGCACGCGCGGCGAGAGGCGGCTGGCAGTGATGACGCACGGTATGCGGACGGATGTGCACATCTCACCCGGGGGCGGGGGCGACTGGCGGGACAACGCCGCCCGGTACGCCCTCCTGCCCCTGCGGATCTTCCTCGGTGTCACCTTCGTCTACGCCGGTCTGGACAAGCTCACCGACAGCGCCTTCATGAAGGACTCCGGCGCCGGTTCCATCGGCGACATGATGCGTGCCGTCCGCGACTCCTCGGCCGTCCCCGCCCTGGTCGACCTCGCCCTGAAGAACCCGCCCGGTTTCGGTTACGCCATCGCTCTGGGCGAGCTGGCCGTCGGCATCGGCACCCTGCTCGGGCTGCTGACGCGCCTGGCGGCGCTGGGCGGTGCGCTGATCTCGCTCAGCCTGTGGCTGACCGTCAGCTGGGCCTCCGACCCCTACTACTACGGCAACGACCTCGCCTATCTGATGGCCTGGCTCCCCCTCGTCCTCGCGGGCGCCCCGCTGCTGTCACTGGACGCCGTACTGCGTTCCCGGCGCAGGCGACGGACGGGCGGGTACCGCTAGGCCCGGTCCGGCGGCGCCGCGTGGGGTTCCGCGCGGCGCCGGTGCGCGGAGCGGGCCACCATGCCGACCACGGCGGCCAGGCAGAGCCCGCCGTTGACGACGGGGATCACCACGAACCACGGCGTCTGCCAGAGGCCGCCCGCGTCGCCCGCGTAGAGGACGCCGGCCAGCATCAGGAAGACCCCGGCCACCAGGCGTCCGGGCTGGAACCTATGACGCAGCACGGGACACCTCCGCCTGGCCGACGCCGACCTGGAGGTCGAGGTCGAGGGTGCCGGAGTCCTTGCCGCCCTCGGTGGGGGACAGGGTGATCTCCTCGCGTTTGCCCGGTGCCACGTCCACGTCCTTCTTGTCGTCGCCGGGCAGCTGGATGTCGCCCACGCCCACCTCGACGTACAGCCGCACGGTCACGTCCGGCGGCACGACGACCCGTATGCGGCCCAGGCCCACGTCGGCCCGGGTGGTCACCGTCTGCCCGCGGGCCAGGTCGAGGCGGGACAGGTCGAGGGTGCCGCTGCCCGTGCCGAGGTCGTACTGGTCGCGCACGTCGGCCGCCACCACGGGCTTCCAGGTGGTCCGGACCCATTCGGTGCCGACGTTGTCCGGGACGGCGGCCGATCCGGCCAGCAGGCCCGCCGTGATGACGGCCAGGAAGATCGAACCGGCTCCGGTGCGCCCGAGGAAGGCACTGACCGCGATACCGAGGCCGAAGACGGCCAGCGCGCACGCCAGTCCGGTCTGCAGACTCGTGCCGAGCGGGTGGTCGTCCCAGGTCAGCCGGGTCCCGAGGAAGCCGGCCAGCAGGGCGAGGAGGAACACCCAGCCGCCGATGCCGAGGGGCTGCGGGGACCGGGAGCGCCGGCCGCCCGCGGGGGCGCGGTCGCGGCGCCCCGGGATGCCGCGGCCGATGTTGACGGCCGCCGCGATGTCACGCTCCGCGGAGTCCGGCGGCCCCCACATGTAGCCCGTCCCGCCGTCGTGGGTGCCGTCCTTGACGATGGGGTCGCGCCACCAGGAGGGCCAGGTGTACATGATCGGCGGTGCCTTCGCCTCCGGCGGGGCGTCCGCGACGGCCTGCGCCGACAGCGGGTCCGGTTCGGGGGCCCTGCGGTGCCGCGACCAGTACCCGGTGCCCGCGAGGAGCAGGGAGAGGACGACGGCGAAGGTCAGCACCCCGCCGTTGTGCAGCATGGTGAGGAAGACGCCGCAGCCGACCAGGGCGAACAGCACCGCCGCCAGTGCCTGGCCGTCGACCCGGCCGGTCAGCAGCTTGCGCACCTCGTTCTCCTCCTCGTCCTCGTAGGGGACGAAGAGCCAGGCGAAGCCGTAGAAGATCAGGCCGATGCCGCCGGTCGCGGAGAGCACGGCGAGCGTGATCCGGAAGATCACCGGGTCCAGGTCGCACTGCCGCCCGAGGCCGGCACACACTCCGGCCAGCGTCTTGTGCCGCCGGTCGCGCCGGAACCGGTGCGGCGGCCCGGGGGCCTCCGGGCCGCCGACGGCGCCCGGGCCGGCCGCACCGGCATCCGCGGCGGGCGCGGCATCCTGCGGCCCGGCGCCCTGCGGGGGGCGCGGGCCGGAGCCGGGTCCCGGACCCGTCGCGGCATGCTCGTGATCGGTCATGAGTCCATGGTGACGGGCGCGGCGCCGTGACGGCAGCCGGTTCGACCCTGGTCGGACCCTGATATCGGCCCTGACTCCCGGCCGGGGGAGTGTTCGACACCCCCCGCCCTCCGGCGGTCCGAAGATCAGGGGTGATTGGGGGAACGACCCTGATGCTCAGCCTCCCGCACCCGTGTGACCATCGGTGTCATGCCGGAAGCCGCAGCAGCACCCGTCGTCGAACCGCGGCCGCCGCGCAAGCTCTACCGGAGCAGCGACGGACGCTGGCTCGGCGGGGTGGCGCGGGGGCTCGCCGGGCATCTCGGGCTGCCCGTCGTCTGGGTCCGGTTCGCCTTCGTCGGCCTGTTCATGGCCGACGGCCTGGGTGCGCTGCTGTACGCGGCCTTCTGGTTCTTCGTGCCGCTGGGCGTCGGGGGAGTGGAGGCGCAGAAGCCGCCGTCCCTCGTCACCTCCGAGACCGCGCCGGACGGCCGCCGCAGACTCGTCGCCCGCAAGCCGGACAAGGGGCAGATGGTCGCCCTGCTCCTCATGGTCGTCGTCGCCCTGGTCTTCGTGGGCAACGTCGACCTGGGCGGCGGCGCCAAGGCCTATCTCTGGCCGACCGTGCTCGTCGGCGCCGGCGTCGCCCTCGTCTGGCGCCAGGCGGACAACGCGCGCCGGGCCCGCTGGGCCGAGGTGGGACGCCATCGCCGCACGGTCACCCTGCTGCGCTCGGTGGGGGGCGTCCTGCTGGTGACGGCCGGTGTCACCGGCATCTTCGTCCTCCAGGGATCCGCCGCCCACCTCGGCTCCGTCCTCCAGGCGGCCCTGGCCGTCCTCGTCGGCATAACCCTCCTCGCCGGTCCCTACCTGGTGCGGATGACGCAGGACCTCTCCGAGGAGCGGCTGATGCGCATCCGCGCGCAGGAGCGCGCCGAGGTCGCCGCGCACGTCCACGACTCCGTGCTGCACACCCTGACCCTGATCCAGCGCAACGCGGAGAACGCGGGCGAGGTGCGCCGCCTGGCCCGGGCCCAGGAGCGGGACCTGCGCTCCTGGCTCTACAAACCCGAGGGCAACGGCAAGGACGAGGACGACGAGCCCACCACCCTCGCCGAGGCCGTGAAGCGCAACGCCGCGGAGGTCGAGGACAAGCACGGCGTTCCCCTCGAGGTGGTCGTCGTCGGCGACTGCCCGCTCGACGAGCGGATCAGCGCACAGATGCAGGCCGCGCGCGAAGCGATGGTGAACGCGGCCAAGTACGGTGGCGAGGGCGGCGCCGTACAGGTCTACGCCGAAGTCGAGGGCAGGACGGTCTTCGTGTCCGTCCGGGACCGCGGTCCCGGCTTCGACCTCGACTCGATACCCGCCGACCGCATGGGCGTCAGAGAATCGATCATCGGCCGCATGGAGCGCAACGGCGGCACGGCGCGGCTGCGCGCGGTGCCGGACGGCGGCACGGAGGTCGAACTGGAAATGGAGAGGGCGGAGAAGACGTCATGAGCGACCCGACCGAGACGAACGGAACGGCGGGAGCGGGCGGGGCGGCCGAGCCCGCACAGCCGGCCAGTGGCGGCGCGGGGGAGCGCCGCGTGCGCGTGGTGCTCGTCGACGACCACCGCATGTTCCGCACCGGCGTCCAGGCCGAGATCGGCCAGACCGACGTGACCGGGGTCGAGGTCGTCGGCGAGGCCGCCGATGTCGACCAGGCCGTCACCGTCATCACCGCGACCCGCCCCGAGGTGGTGCTCCTCGACGTCCACCTCCCCGGCGGCGGCGGGGTCGAGGTGCTGCGCCGCTGCGCGCCCCTGATGAGCGACGCCGAGCGGCCCGTCCGCTTCCTCGCCCTGTCCGTCTCGGACGCGGCGGAGGACGTGATCGGCGTGATCCGCGGCGGCGCCCGCGGTTACGTCACCAAGACCATCACCGGCACCGACCTGGTCAACTCCGTCTTCCGCGTCCAGGAGGGCGACGCCGTCTTCTCCCCGCGGCTGGCCGGCTTCGTCCTCGACGCGTTCGCCTCCACCGACGCGCCGCCGGTCGACGAGGACCTCGACCGGCTCACCCAGCGCGAGCGCGAGGTGCTGCGCCTGATCGCCCGCGGCTACGCGTACAAGGAGATCGCCAAGCAGCTGTACATCTCCGTGAAGACGGTCGAGTCCCACGTCTCGGCGGTCCTGCGCAAGCTCCAGCTGTCCAACCGGCACGAGCTGACCCGCTGGGCCACGGCACGCCGCCTGGTGTGACCGTCCGGGGGCCGGGGTGTGTCAGGGGGTGCGGCCGATGAAGGCGAGCATGCGGGTCTGCACGTCGGCGCTGTCGGGGACCTCGACCCGCGGGCCGTACTGACCGCTGGAGCGCAGTACGCCGTCCAGCGGCAGCATGCCGTCGAGCAGCTGGGCGCACTTGCCGGGGTCGAGGCGCTCGTCCTGGCCGGTGGCCCGGGCCAGGTCCCAGGTGTGCATGAAGACGTCGGCGGTGTAGAAGCGGTCGACCGCCTGGTCCAGCGGGACCTCGCCGATGTGCGGGTTCGACAGGACCCCCCGCGCCGTGGCGGGGTCGTCGAGCAGAGCCTGGACGCCCTCGCTGTGCACCGTCCAGGCCGCCACGGGGTCGTCGTCCACCGACGGCCCCTGCGGCAGTTCGATCCCGGCGCCGGACTTCAGGAAGGCCGGGAACCACTCGACCAGGTGGCGCACCACGTCCCGGGCGACCCATCCCTCGCACGGAGCCGGACTCTCCCACGCCTCCGGGGCCACCCCGCGCACGCGCTCCGTGAAGACCCGGGCGATCCTTCGGTGCTCGTCGGCCGCCGCCCTGCCGCGGAGCAGTTCGTCAAGTCGCTCGTAGCCCTCCCGTACACCGCCCTCCATGCCGCCGGCGAGCATCGCGTCGCGGGCCTCGACGGAGTCCATGAGGGACTTGGCGATCAGCCGGGTGCGCCGGTCGCCGAGGTCCTCGAAGACGACCGTCTCCAGGCTGACGCCGTCCGGCGCTCCCTCGTAGGTGAAGGTCTGGACGATGCGCTCGCCCGGCCGTACCTCGTGGAACACGCCGTGGAAGCCGTACTCGGTCCCGTCGTCCGCGCGGTGCACGTACCGGTACGACCCGCCGCTGCGCGCGTCGTATTGGTCGATGCGCATGGTGAGCCGGCGCGGGCCGAGCCACTGGACGACCAGGTCGGGATCGGTGTAGGCCCGGAAGACCCGCTCGGGCGGAGCGTCGAAGTCCCGGGTGATCAGGATGGTGGGCAGGACCGGGTCGGCCTCGATCCGGGCTTCGTCACGATGGGCCGCGTCCATGCTGCTCATGATGCTGCTCCCTCCGTCGTGGTGCGCGTCGCCGGCCGCTCGTCCATCCGCTCCAGAACGGCGTCCAGACGGCGGAAACGGTCCTCCGCCTCCTGCCGGTAGCGCTCGATCCACTTGGTCGTCAGATCGAGGACCTTCGCTTCGAGGTGGCAGGGCCGGCGCTGGGCGTCCTTGCTGCGACTGACCAGACCGGCGTCCTCCAGCACCCTGATGTGCTTGGAGACGGCCTGTACGGTGATGTCGTACGGCTCGGCCAGTTCGTTGACCGTGGCGTCACCTGCGGAGAGGCGGGCCACGATGTCGCGGCGGGTCGGGTCGGCCAGTGCGGAGAACACCTGGGACAGCCGGTCGTCGGGCAACTCGCACCTCACGTTGTCAACCGATTGGTTGAATACACGGTACGGGTCTCTCGCGTTCGTGGTCAACCGCTCGGTTGAATACCCGTCCCGTTCGCGTCCGGCCCAGCGCCTCACACCACCCGCGTGGCCCCCGCGAACGGCATCTCGTCGACCGGGGCGACACGCACCGGCGCCGACGGGTTCGGGGCGTGGATCATCTGCCCGTTGCCGACGTAGATGCCGACGTGACTGATGCCCGAGTAGAAGAAGACCAGGTCGCCCGGGAGGAGTTCGGACCGGGAGACCCGGCGGCCCGCGTCGATCTGGGCGTAGGTGGTGCGGGGGAGGGAGACTCCGGCGGCGCGGTAGGCGGCCTGGGTGAGGCCCGAGCAGTCGAAGGCGTTCGGGCCGGTCGCGCCCCACACGTAGGGGCTGCCGAGCTTCTGGTAGGCGTAGGCGACGGCCGCCGCGGCGCGGGAGTTGGGGGCTTCGGCGGTTGCCGACAGACTCTCCCGGGGACCCGGCGCGGAGCGAGCGGCCCGGTCCCCCGTTCCGTCGCCGACGCGGGCGCGTTCCTCCGCCGTCAGCCGGGACAGCAGACGGCGGGCCTTCTCCAGCTTGCCGGTGACGGTCTCGCGGTGACGTTTCAGCTCGGCCCGGCGCGAGGTCAGCGAGGCCACCTCGACGCGGGCGGCGCCGCGCAGTCGCTCGATGTCGCGGAGTTCCTTGCGCACGCGGCCCACGGTGGCGTTCTGCCGGCTGCCCGCGCGCTCGACGAACGCGGCGCCGTCCAGGTACCGGTCCGGGTCGGACGAGAGCGCGAGCTGCAGCGCCGGGTCCAGGCCACCGCTGCGGTACTGCGCCGCCGCGACCGAACCCAGTGCCTCCCGCGCCGAGTTCAGCCCGTCCTCCTTGCGGGCGGCCTCGTCCCGCAGTTCCTCCAGGCGCCGTTCGGCGGCGTCGGCCTTCTCCTTCACTCCGTTGTACTTCTCCGTGGCCACCTCGGCCTCCTGGTAGAGCTTGTCCACCTTGGCCCTGACCTGTGCCGCCGTCGGCTGCGGGTCGGCGTGTCCGGTCCCGCCCAGGCCCGTCGCGGTGGCGGCGCCCGCGAGGGTGATCGTGGCCGCCGTACGGGCCCTGCTCCCGCCCTTCGCGCGCTGTCGCGGCCTGCGGTGCGCTCCCACCTGCGATCCACGTCCTTCCGTACGACTCGACTCCGGCCGGCGCCGGATCGGCCCCGGTCCGTTCCGGCTGCCTGGGCCAGGACGCTAGGCGCGACGGTAACGGCCCGGTGACGGGATGCGCGGAAGTGGCGGCAGGGGATCGGGCGGCGACCGTATGTGATCGTCACGGCCTCCGAGGCCCGACGCCTTCACGCAGGGTGATGACCGATATGCCGGACCGGGGGCGGGTGGGGGACGTGAGCTGTTATGGGAGGGCCGGGGCGGGCCGGTGTCCGTGCCTGTCGGGCCCCTCATTAGGCTCCGGCCTCATGGACGTACTCATCCACCTCTTCGTCGGCCTGCACATCATCGGTATCGCCTCGCTCCTCGGCGGCTTCCTCACCCAGATGAAGGCGATGGGCCAGGGCGCGGCCCGGTTCACCCCCGCGATGCTGCACGGCGCGCTGACGATGCTGGTCACCGGTGCCGTCCTGGTCGGCCTCAACCAGGCCCAGGACTACTCCGTGGACAACGTCAAGATCGGCGTGAAGCTCGCCGTACTGATCGTGATCCTGGGTCTGGTCTACGTGAAGCGCGACGACGAGAAGGTGGACAAGCCGCTGTTCGGCCTGGTGGGCGCGCTGACGGTGGTGAACGTCTTCATCGCGGTGCTGTGGACCTGACGGCCGCCCCCGAGCCCTCGCCCGCGGACCGCAGCCCGGCCCGGGCCCGGCCGACCGCCCCCGCCGCGACCGCCAGCCACCCGGCCACCGCGATCCACAGCAGCGCCCGGCCGGGCGCGTCCAGCCACGGGACGTCGACGACGACGGACACCGAAAGCGTCGCCGCCGCCGTCATGCCGAGCGGGAAGACGGTCGACCAGCGGCGCACGTCGTAGCGCGGGCGGGGCCAGGCGATCTCGGCGGCCAGGAGCACGGCGTACCAGGCGAGGTCGAGCGTGAGCAGGAGGACGGTCACGTCGTGCAGGACGGCCTGGTCGTCCGCGTTCCACAGGTACATGCCGGTCCCGGCCGCCGCGAGCAGCTTGGCACCCGCGAGCGCCGAGATGGCGAGCGCGCCGCCCGCCACCCAGTGGTCCCCGGCCCCCCGGGCCACCTGTCGCAGGTCGAAGCGGAACAGCGCGATCAGGTAGAGCACGATCCCCAGCCAGAACGGCACCAGCGCCGCGTGCGCCAGCCACGGCGTCGAGGTGGCCGCGGCCAGCGTGGCGGCGAGCACGGTGAGCCCCTCCGTGGCCACGCAGCCCAGGAACACCGCCCCGGGCATCCGCCGCCCCCAGTGCTGCACCACCAGGAACAGCAGCCACGGCCACAGCAGGGCCGCCAGCGCCAGCAGCACCGCCGCCAGGAGCGACCAGCCGAGCAGGGAGAAACGGGTGCCGAGCACGGTCGTCGCGGCGACGGCGGTGAGCGCCCCCGGCGTCCCCGCCCGCTGCACCCACTGCACCCGGTCGGCCAGCAGCAGGTAGACGAAGTTCGCCGCCAGTATCAGCCAGGCGCCGCAGGCCAGCACCAGGGCGATCCGGGACAGGACCTCGCGGCCCGTCAGATGCAGGGCGACCGACACGATGCCGGTCGCCATCACCGCGGCCCCGGCCGCCGGTGGACGCTGCGCCCACCAGGCGCGCAGCGCGGAGGGATGGGTGGCCGATGACATGCGCCCGATGCTAAATACCTCGCCGATCAGCCCGGGCGCACCACGCTGTAGATCGACGACTCGCCGTCGTAGAAGATCGATTCCTCGCGGACGTACGCGCCCGGCTTCGGGGCGTGGATCATCATGCCGTCGCCGATGTACAGGCCGACGTGGCTGATGTCGTCGTAGAAGAAGACCAGGTCACCGGGTTGCGCCTGGGAGACGGAGACGGTGGTGCCCGCGTTGACCTGGTCGTAGGTGACGCGCGGCAGCGTCACGCCGGCGGCCTTCCAGGCGGCCTGGGTGAGGCCCGAGCAGTCGTAGGAACCGGGGCCCGTGGCGCCCCAGACGTACGGCTTGCCGATCTGGGCGCGGGCGAAGGCGATCGCCTTCTCGGCCTTGGTGCCGGTCGAGGTGCCCGGCGTCGACGAGCCCGAGGAGTCCGACGAGCCGGTGCCGCCGGAGGTCCCCGAGGACCCGGAGCCGCTCTCCTGCCGGGCGGCCTCCTCCCGGCGCTTGCGCTCGGCCTCCTCCTGCGCCGCCTGCTGCTTCGCCAGCTCGGCGGCCTTGCGCTCGGCCTCCTCCTGCTTCTTCTTCTCGATCGCCGCCAGCCGGGCCTTCTCCTCGGCGGTCAGTTCCGAGAGCAGCTCCCGCGCGGTGGCCAGCTTCTTCTGGACGGTCGACTTGGCCGTCTTCAGATCGGTCTGCGAGTCGGTGAGCGTCTCGAGGCTCTCGGTGGCCTCCCGGCGCTTCTTCATCGTCTCGGACTGCTGCGTGACGTAGTCGTCGACGGCGGTCTTCTGCCGGCCGGTGAGCCGGTTCATCAGCTGGTTCTGGTCGAAGTAGTCCTGCGGCGAGTCCGCCAGCAGCAGCGTCGCGGTCTCCGGGACCGAGGCGCCCGTGCGGTACTGGGCGGAGGCGAAGGAACCCAGCTCCTCGCGCGCGTCGTTGAGCTTCTGGGTGCGCTGGGCGACGTCGTCGAGGAGGCCGTCGACCTTCTTGCGCTGCTTGGTGGTCTTCTCCTTGGCCGCGTTGTACTTCTCGGTCGCCGACCCGGCCTGGCGGTAGAGGTCGTCGACCTTCTTCTCGACCTCCTCCAGGGTCGGCCGGTCGTCCGACGGCGTGGCGTTCGCCGTCTGGGACAGCAGGGCGACGGAGGTGAGGGCCGCGGTGGCGAGGGCCGGGGTCCGTATGCCCGCGACGCGGGTACCGGTGGGACGCGACTTGCGGTGCGACGCCAAGGAGGCGACTCCTTCCAGTGCTCCGCCTACCGGGTTAGCTGTCGGGTTCGGGCGGTGGTTCGGAAGGGTTGCCCTACGGCGTGACCGTCCTCGCGTCTCGTCGAGGGCGGTGCGGCCGATTCACCCCAAGGTCTCGGTGGGTCCCCGGCTCCGGGTGCCGTGCGGGCACGTCGGACTCGGCGGAGGCCGCGCGGACCGGCGAGGTTCGCCGGAGGGGGTCGAGCGGCCTGCCCCGCACCGTAGCCAACTCGTGTGGCCGCTGTGAAGGTTGGTGGGTGATATGCCCGATACATTTTCGTGACCTTTCGTTCGGGTGGCTCCGGGGCGGCCGCGGGCGTCACTCTTCGTGGTTCCGCTGGTCGCAGGGTGTGCCCGCGCCGAGGGGCGGCGGGCATTTTCCGGGGTGGCACCGGGTTGTCGGTGGGGCGCCCTAGACTCGGAGAGCGATGAGCAGCCTCTTTGACGACAGCTTCCTGGCGAACCTCCAGACCCCCCGGGGTCACGAGGAGGAACCCCCGCCGCCGCCCGAGGACGAGCACGGACCGGAGCCGGTGCCGCACGATCTGTTCGGCGGGAAGTTCGACGCGCCCCCGGAGCGGGACACCCACTACCGGGACGGCGCCCCGCGCCCCGCCCTGGACGCCGCCGCGCTCCTGGAGGGGCTGAACGAGAACCAGCGCGCCGCCGTCGTCCACTCCGGCTCCCCGCTGCTCATCGTGGCCGGTGCCGGTTCCGGCAAGACCCGCGTGCTGACCCACCGCATCGCCCACCTGCTGGCCGAGCGGAGCGTCCACCCGGGCCAGATCCTCGCGATCACCTTCACCAACAAGGCCGCGGGCGAGATGAAGGAGCGCGTCGAGCAGCTCGTCGGCCCGCGCGCCAACGCGATGTGGGTGATGACCTTCCACAGCGCGTGCGTGCGTATCCTGCGCCGCGAGTCGAAGAGGCTCGGCTTCACCTCGTCGTTCTCGATCTACGACGCCGCCGACTCCAAGCGGCTCATGGCGCTGGTCTGCCGCGACCTGGACCTCGACCCCAAGCGCTTCCCGCCGAAGTCCTTCAGCGCGAAGATCAGCAACCTGAAGAACGAGCTGATCGACGAGGAGGACTTCGCCGCCCAGGCCGCTGGGGGCACCTCCCAGACGGAGTCTGGGGGAGGTTTCGAGAAGACGCTCGCGCAGGCCTACGCGATGTACCAGTCGCGGCTGCGCGAGGCCAACGCCCTCGACTTCGACGACCTGATCATGACCACGGTCAATCTGCTGCGCGCCTTCCCGGACGTCGCCGAGCACTACCGACGCCGCTTCCGGCACGTCCTGGTCGACGAGTACCAGGACACCAACCACGCCCAGTACGCGCTGGTGCGCGAGCTGGTCGGCGTGCCCTCGGAGCACCCCGTCGACGTGCCGCCCGAGGCCGAGGTGCCGCCCGCCGAGCTGTGCGTGGTGGGCGACGCCGACCAGTCGATCTACGCCTTCCGCGGCGCCACCATCCGCAACATCCTCCAGTTCGAGGAGGACTACCCGGACGCGACGACGATCCTGCTGGAGCAGAACTACCGCTCCACGCAGACCATCCTCAGCGCCGCCAACGCGGTCATCGAGCGCAACGAGTCCCGCCGCCCCAAGAACCTGTGGACCAACCAGGGCAGCGGCGCCCAGATCACCGGGTACGTCGCCGACACCGAGCACGACGAGGCGCAGTTCGTCGCCGACGAGATAGACCGCCTCACCGACGCGGGCGAGGCCAAGGCCGGCGACGTCGCGGTGTTCTACCGGACCAACGCCCAGTCCCGTGTCTTCGAAGAGGTCTTCATCCGCACCGGCCTGCCCTACAAGGTCGTCGGCGGTGTCCGCTTCTACGAGCGCAAGGAGGTCCGGGACGTCCTGGCCTACCTGCGGGTGCTGGCCAACCCGGAGGACTCGGTGCCGCTGCGCCGCATCCTCAACGTCCCCAAGCGCGGCATCGGCGACCGTGCGGAGGCGATGATCGACGCCCTCTCCCAGCGCGAGAAGATCAGCTTCCCGCAGGCGCTGAAGCGCGTCGACGAGGCGTACGGCATGGCCGCGCGCTCCGCGAACGCCGTCAAGCGGTTCAACACGCTCATGGAGGACCTCCGTACGATCGTCGAGTCCGGCGCAGGACCGGCGACCGTGTTGGAGGCGATCCTCGAACGCACCGGATACCTCGCCGAGTTGCAGGCCTCCACCGACCCGCAGGACGAGACCCGCATCGAGAACCTCCAGGAACTCGCCGCCGTCGCCCTGGAGTTCGAGCAGGAGCGGGCCGAGGGCGAGGAGACCGGGACGCTGGCCGACTTCCTGGAGAAGGTCGCGCTCGTCGCCGACTCGGACCAGATCCCGGACGAGGAGGACGGCGACGGCGTCGTCACCCTGATGACCCTGCACACCGCCAAGGGCCTGGAGTTCCCGGTCGTCTTCCTCACCGGCATGGAGGACGGCGTCTTCCCGCACATGCGCGCCCTCGGCCAGGCCAAGGAGCTGGAGGAGGAGCGGCGCCTCGCCTACGTCGGCATCACACGCGCGCGTGAGCGGCTCTACCTGACCCGGTCGACGCTGCGCAGCGCCTGGGGACAGCCGTCGTACAACCCGCCCTCCCGGTTCCTGGAGGAGATCCCGGCCCCGCACCTGGAGTGGAAGCGCACCGGGGCGAACGGTCCCGCGCCCTCCGCTCCGGTCTCGGGCGTGGCGGCCTCGCTGTCGTCGTCCCGGTCGCGGTCCCGGTCCTCGGCATCGGGCGCGTCCGGCTTCGCCACGGGCAGGTCGGCCGGCGCCGAGCAGCCGACGGTCTCGCTGGCGGTCGGCGACCGCGTCACGCACGACCAGTTCGGGCTCGGCACGGTGGTCGGCGTCAAGGGCACCGGGTCGAACGCCGAGGCGACGATCGACTTCGGGGACACCAAGCCGAAGCGGCTGCTGCTGCGGTACGCGCCGGTGGAGAAGCTCTAACGGCGCGGCATGGGGCGGCCCGGTGCGGGCGGCGGGCCCGGGCGTCGGCCCGGGTCCGGCCCGGCCCGGGCTGCTGAGACGTTACGGCGTCACGTCGGGCTGATGCCGTGGCTGCGCAGCCAGGGAAGCGGGTCGATCGACGAACCGCCCGCGGGGCGCACCTCGAAGTGCAGGTGCGGACCGGTCGAGTTGCCCGAGTTGCCGGAGAACGCGATCGCGTCGCCCGCCTTCACGGTCGTACCGGAGGGGACCTGGTAGCTGGAGAGGTGGCAGTACCACGTCTCCGTGCCGTCCTTCGCGGTCACGATCATCATGTTGCCGTACGCGCTGTTGTACTGCGTCCGCACGGTGCCGTCGGTCGCCGCCATCACCTTCGTCCCGTACGACACGGGGAAGTCGATGCCGGTGTGGACGGACATCCAGTTGATGCCGGCCTGCCCGTAGTACGCGCTGAGGCCGTGCTGTGCCACCGGGAGCGCGAACTTGGGGCGCAGCCGCTCCTTGCGGGCCGCCTCCTCCGCCGCCTGCCTCTTCTCGGCGGCCTGCTGGGCCTTGAGGTCGATGCGCTCCTGCGTCCGGCTGGCCCGGTCGGCGAAGTCGTCGGCCCCGGCGGCCAGGCTGGTGAGCTGGGTGTCCAGCTTGTTGTTGGCGGCGGACGGTTTCACCGGCGCGGCCTTGGCGTTGCCCGGGTCCGGCGCGGACGCCGCGCTCTCCGTGCCCTCGTCGCCGGTCAGGCTGCCGACGGAGGCGGCCGCGATACCGGCGACACTCATCACGCAGGCCGACGGCACGGCGATGGTCAGCAGTGCGGAGCGCTTGGCGGGCTGGCGGCGACGGGAGCGCGCCCCGGCGCGGGAGCCGGTGCGGGCGGCCGGGATCCGCGCGGCCGGCGTGACCTCTTCCTGGTCGTCCAGCAGGGCGGTCACGGCGGGGAGTTCGCCGGTGGCGGCCAACTGGCCGTCGTACGGGGCGGGTTCGGCGTCGAGGTCGACGGGCGCCTCGTCGTCCGGTGCGGGGTGCCCGGCCGGGCGGGCCGGGTCCTCGATCGCGCCGGGGGCCGCGGGGTCCGCGTTCCACTGCGTGGCGTCGTAGGCGCCGGTGTCCACGGGGCCGCCCGCGAACGCGCCGGTGTGGAAGGTGCCGGTCGCGAAGGTGCTCGTCTCGTGGGCGCCGGTGTCGAAGGTCTGCGTGCCCCAGCCCCACTGCTGGGTCGCGTCGACCGGAGCGCCGGACTGGTCCGGGTGGCTCCAGGCGCCGGTGTCCCACTGTCCGGTGGCCTCGGCGCCCGCGCCGTGCGGCGGTACGGCCTCGTGCTGCTGGTATCCGGACGTCCACGCCGTCGTGTCGTAGGCGCCGGTGTCGTAGGCGGCGTGGTGCTGGGCCGCGTACGCGTCGTACTGCGGGGCCTGCTCGCCGCCGGTGGACCACTGGGTGGCGTCGTACGAACCCGTCGCCTCGTGGGTGCCGGTGTAGTGGCCCGGCATGCTGCCGAAGAGGGGGTCCGCGTCGAAGGCCGAGGTGTCGGCGGTGCCGGTGGAAAAACCGGTGGAGGTGTAGCCGCCGAACGTGGTGAGGTCGCCGTACTGGGCCTCCCCCGTGCCGTACGACGCGTACTGCGCCGAAGCGGCGTCGGAAGCCGGAGCCGGGGTGGTCCTTGTCCCCGACGGGTGACGGTCGTTCACCAACTTCTCTTTCGCCTCGACAACAGGGGCTGCCAGAGCAGTGCGGCGACTGTACCCGGCGGTATACGGGCACGACAATCTTCGTCAGGTTTCGCGAGCGAAGGAAACGGGCAATCGGCCGTGTTTTGGGGGACGGCGGGCACGAGTTTGGCTTTGTGTTCGAGAATTGTTCGAGTCCGAACGGGTTGCTTCGTTCTCAGGCGACGGTCAGCCCGCCGGAGCGTTTGCCCGGTTCCACGTCCGTTTGCCCGGCTGTCTCCGGTCCGGCGGTGTCGAGTGCCTGCCGAATCCCCGTGGCGACGGCGGGGTGCACGGGCAGGGCGAGGTGGCCGATGCCGCTCACCCGTACGTTCTGCACGCTCAGGTCGGGGTGGTCGAGGCAGGCCGTCTCCAGCGGGTCCATCACGCGGTCCAGATCGCTCCAGAAGCTGACGAACCGGGTGCTGCAGCCGGGCGCCGGGCGGGCCAGCTCCTCGATCACGGCCGATCCGGGGCGCATCTGGCGCACGATCGGGTGCGCGTTCGCCAGCGGGACCACCGTGGTGCCGGTGTGCGGGGTACCGAGCGTCACCAGCGTGCGCACGCGGAGGTCTCCGCCGAGGCGCTGCACGTAGTAGCGCGCGATCAGCCCGCCCAGGCTGTGCCCGACGACGTCGACCTGCTCGCTGCCCGTCCGCTCGCAGATCTCCTCGATGTGCCGTCCGAGCAGCTCGGCCGCGGTACGGATGTCGCAGGTCAGGGGGGAGTAGTTCAGCGACTCGATCTCGTGCCTGCCGTGCTGGGCCAGGCTGCGGCGCAGCAGCAGGAAGACCGAGCGGTTGTCGATGAAGCCGTGCAGCAGCACGACCGGGGGGCTGGCCGGGGCCGGGAGCCTCGGGGGCGGAGGCGACGGCTGCGGGTCCTGGGCGCTCGTCGGGCGCAGGGCCTGGACCGGGTGGCGCTCCTGGATGATCCCCGAGGGGTAGAGGAGGAGGTGCCCGGCGAGGATCGCGGCCTCCAGGGCGCTGGCCTTGAGCAGGGTCAGGGAGAGGCCGGTCAGCCGGCCCGGGAGGCTTGCCAGCTCCGGCAGTCCGGGGACCGCGGGGAGTCCTGGAAGGCTGGGGAGCCCTTGCAGACCGGGGAGTCCCGGGAGTCCGGGCAGGAGACGCTGGAAGAGCGGGAGAAGGGGCAGTGCTGCCGTGGTGACCTTCATGGGCCGACCTCCTGTCGGCACGCGCAGGGACGCCTCTGTCCCCCGTGTGCCCTCGTGGAGCGCCGTGACACCAGTGACTGGTGCTGTTTGCGAGGTTTATGCCTACCCGTGTTTCGGCATGCCGTATCAGAGACCGGTGGGTCTGATGAGGTCTGTGCGGCTCACGGCTCCCCGTGCGCGTGTTGCCGCCGGGCCCTGGAGCGGTGCCCGGCGGACGTGTCCCACCGTGTGATTTCCCCCTCTGTATCCACCGCGAAACTGCCGGTTGCGGGATGCTGGCGATAACGTTCGTTCACTTCCCCCGGACGCTGTGGTGCGGGGATCCGCGCCGCGAGGACGTGAAGTGTGCGGTACTTGTCGGTACGGATGGATGTAGTCGCTTCATGGAGGCAGTGATGGGTGTGGCAGCCGGTCCGATCCGCGTGGTGGTGGCCAAGCCGGGGCTCGACGGCCACGATCGCGGGGCCAAGGTGATCGCGCGGGCCCTGCGCGACGCCGGTATGGAGGTGATCTACACCGGGCTCCACCAGACGCCCGAGCAGATCGTCGACACCGCGATCCAGGAGGACGCCGACGCGATCGGGCTGTCCATCCTCTCCGGTGCGCACAACACGCTCTTCGCCGCCGTGATCGAGCTGCTCCGGGAACGGGACGCCGCGGACATCCTGGTCTTCGGCGGCGGGATCATCCCCGAGGCGGACATCGCCCCGCTGAAGGAGAAGGGCGTCGCGGAGATCTTCACGCCCGGCGCCACCACGGCGTCCATCGTGGACTGGGTCCGGGCGAACGTGCGGGAGCCCGCGGGAGCGTAGGCCCGGTGGTGGTTCACGGGGTGGTGGCTCATGACCCCGCCCCGAGTTCCCCGGCCATCGCCGCCCGCAGGCGCAACGTGGTGACGAGCCGCTGGAACGCCTCCGCCCAGTACCCGCCGGCCCCCGGCGACGCGTCCTCCGGCTCGTCCGGTATCGCCAGCAGGCCGTCGAGCCGGCCCGCCTCCGAGGGGTCGAGGCAGCGTTCGGCCAGGCCCATGACGCCGCTGAAGCTCCACGGGTAGCTCCCGGCGTCCCGGGCGATGTTGAGCGCGTCGACCACCGCCCGGCCGAGCGGGGTGGCCCACGGCACCCCGCACATGCCGAGCAGCTGGAACGCCTCGGACAGCCCGTGCGTCGCGATGAACCCGGCGACCCACTCGGCGCGTTCACCGGCGCTCAGCGTGCCGAGCAGTTTGGCCCGCTCGGCCAGGGAGACCGCACCCGGACCGCCCGCTTCCGGCGCCGTGGGCGCGCCGAGCAGCGCCCTCGCCCACCCGCCGTCGCGCTGCCGTACGGCCGCACGGCACCAGGCCGCGTGCAGCTCGCTCTGCCAGCCGTCGGACACTGGCAGGGCGACGATCTCCTCGGCCGTGCGTCCCGCCAGCCGGGTCGGCCAGGTGGCCAGCGGGGCCGCCTCCACCAACTGGCCGAACCACCACGACCGTTCCCCCCGCCCGGCCGGCGGCTTGGCCACCACGCCGTCCCGCTCCATGGCCGCGTCGCACTCGTGCGGCGCCTCGACGGCGATCGCCGGCGGGGTGAGGGTGCGGTCGAGGGACACGCACGTCGCGGCCCGCGCCGCCATCCGCGCGGCCAGCGCGGAGTGCGGCAGCGCCGACAGCAACTCCGCAGCCGTGGCCCGTACGTTGCGGCTGCGGTCGGCCAGCGCCTGCTCCAGGAAGGGCTCGTCCGCCGCCTCCAGCCCCGTCCGCAGCGAGTCGAGGAACATCAGCCGGTTCTCGGCCCGCTCGGTCGCCCAGGTCGACGCCAGCAGCTCGCGCGCACCGGCCGGGTCACGGGCGCGCAGGGACGCCAGGAGGGTGACCCGTTCGGCGAACAGGCCCTCGTCCCAGAGCCTGCGCACCCGCTCCGTGGCATCGGAACCCGGGAGTGCGGTCCCTCCGCCGGGCGTCGCGCGCAGGGCGAACCGCCAGTCCGGATTCAGCCGGGCCAGCCACAGGGCCCGGGGCCCCGCGAACGTCAGCGCCGCCGGCCGCAGGTCCGTACGGCCCCGGGCCGCGTCCAGCAGCGCCGGAAGCGCCTGGGGCGGCGCCGCGAAACCGCGGGCGTTCGCCGTCGCCAGCCACTGGGGCAGCAGCTCCATCAGATCGGGCGCGCTGCCTCTGCGGCCGCCGCCCGCCGTGCCGGGGCGGTCGGCCAGCAGCGTCGTGAGCCGACGGGCGGCGGCGGCCGGCAACGGCGGGCGGGGGTCCTCGGGTGCGGGCTCCGGGCGCCGGGCCGCACGGGCCGGTCGCAGTCCGGCGCGGCGGCGGACGGTCTCCGCGGCCGCCGCGTCGAGCAACGCGGCCGCGGCACCCGGCCCGCGCTCGCCACCCGGCGGCGTACGCCGGTCCGTACCCAGCAGGGCCGAGGTGACCAGCTGCTCCCACACACCGGGCCCGGGGGCGGGGCCGAGGTCGGTGGTGGCGGTCGAAGGGGCGGCGGTCTCGGGAACGGCGTTGGTGTCTGCCCCGGGCGCGGGCTCGGCGTCGGCCCGGGGGGCTGTGTCCGTCCCGGGTGTTGTGGGGTGCGTCGGCGGGGTGGCCCGCGCCGGTGCGGACGTGTCCGTGGGGGCGGGCGTCCTGGTCATGTCGTTCGCCTCCGATTCGAAAGGCCTGGGACGGGTCAGCACAGCGGCACCGCGGGGCCCGGTCCGGCCGGCCAGGCCGTCAGCGGCGTGAAGCCCCGGTGGCCGCACGCGCCGAAGACCGTGACGGGCGCACCGCCCGCCAGCGCGACCAGCCGCCACCACCCCGGCTGGTTCCCGGTGGCCCCGGCGAGCGGCAGTGCCGTGTCCCCGTCGGCGTCCGCCAGTTGCCAGCCGTCGCCGTCCGGTACGGGCACCACCCGCTCCAGGGAGACCGGCACCGAGTCCAGCCACGGGTCGTCGCGGAGGGCCTCGCCGTACCGGACGGCCGCCTGCGAGGTCGTCACCCCCGTCGGGCGTATCCGCGCGGGCTCGGGCGGTGCGAACCGGCGGCCGAGGGCCGCTCGTTGCCGCCCCGCATCCGGATACCAGGAGATCTCGGCGTCCAGCACCGTCCCCACCGGCAGCGTCAGCTCGGGCGCCCGGCCCGCGGCGCCGTAGGAGAGGAGCAGCGCCGTGCGGTCCGACTCCGCGCCGTACAACCAGACGCGACGGGTCGTCAGCCGGGCGTCCGCGGTGTCGTACTGGGCGAGGACCAGCCAGTGGTCCCGCACCGCGGGGCCCTCCGCGGACGTGGGCAGGCCCACGCGTGAACGGACCGTCGCCGCCAGGCCGTCCGGCAGCCGCCCGCGGCCCAGCCAGCCCCGGTCGAGCAGGTGGAGCAGGGCGCACTCCTCGAGCAGCCGCACCGGCCAGCCCGGGCCCGACGACGGTATGGCGCCCAGCTCCCGCACGCGCGAGGCCAGCCCCGGCGCCTGGGCGTCGACCATGCGGGCCGCGGTCTCCTCCCACAGCCCGTACCCCGCCCGTTCGGCGCCGGCCAGGCCGGTGCGCAGGAGGTCCGCGAGCCGCTGCTCCAGCTCCGTCGCGCCCGCGGTGACCCGCTCGGCCCGCCGCTCCGCCCGGCGCCGCGCCGCCTCGGGATCGGACGTGGCCGTGGGGGCGGACGGACCCGCGGTCCCCTCCTCCGCGGGCCCGCTCTCGCCCTCCCCGCCCGGCCTTCGCACTGCTGTCCCCACGCCGCCCCCTCGTCGCAGCTCCCCACCCCGGCGCACCCCGTGCCGAGTCATGTCATCGAAGGTAGATCCCCCCACTGACAATGACCTGTCCGAGGCCATTTCCGCAGGTCAGAGCGATTGTCAGTGGCGTGGTGCACCGTGGATGGCAGATCGGACCGGTCTAGCTGGAGGGGGAATCGGCCATGCCTGCATTCGTTGAACGGACGTCCGGGGCCGAAGTGCCGCGGCAGGTGTTGCGGCCGCACGCCGAGCACGCGTTCGCGGCCGAACTGGCCTCGCTGGCCCGGCAGGACGACCGTCCGCGTCCGGCCCGCTGGAAGCTGTCGCCGTGGGCCGTCGCCACCTACCTGCTCGGCGGCACCCTGCCCGACGGCACGGTGATCACCCCGAAGTACGTGGGCCCGCGCCGAGCCGTCGAGGTCGCCGTCACCACGCTCGCCACCGACCGCGCCCTGCTCCTGCTCGGCGTGCCCGGCACCGCGAAGACCTGGGTGTCCGAGCATCTCGCCGCGGCCGTCAGCGGCGACTCGACCCTGCTGGTGCAGGGCACGGCCGGCACCCCGGAGGAAGCGATCCGCTACGGCTGGAACTACGCGCGGCTCCTCGCCCACGGCCCCAGCCGGGACGCCCTCGTGCCCAGCCCGGTCATGCGGGCGATGACGGAGGGCGCGACCGTCCGGGTCGAGGAGCTGACCCGCATCCCGGCCGACGTGCAGGACTCCCTGATCACGCTCCTGTCGGAGAAGACCCTGCCGATACCGGAGCTCGGCGAGGAGGTGCAGGCGGTGCGCGGCTTCAACCTGATCGCCACCGCCAACGACCGCGACCGCGGGGTCAACGACCTGTCCAGCGCCCTGCGCCGCCGCTTCAACACCGTCGTACTGCCGCTGCCGGAGAGCGCCGAGGCCGAGGTCGACATCGTCACGCGCCGCGTCGACCAGATCGGCCGCTCCCTCGACCTGCCGTCGGCGCCCGACGGCTCCGACGAGATCCGCCGCGTGGTCACCGTCTTCCGCGAGCTGCGCGACGGGCTGACGAGCGACGGCCGTACGAAGGTCAAGTCGCCCAGCGGCACGCTGTCCACGGCCGAGGCCATCTCCGTCGTCACCGGAGGTCTCGCGCTGTCCGCCCACTTCGGCGACGGGGTGCTGCGGCCCGGCGACGTGGCCGCCGGCGTCCTCGGCGCGGTCGTCCGCGACCCGGGCACCGACCGCGTCGTCTGGCAGGAGTACCTCGAGACGGTCGTGCGCGAGCGCGAGGGCTGGCAGGACTTCTACCGGGCCTGCCGGGAGGTGACCGCGTGAACGGCACCACGGGTGGCGACGGGGACTCGAGTGGGCCCCGCAGGCGAGGGGGACGGTGTGACGGGCGCTGACCGGGTGGGGAGCGGCGGGCCCGGTGGGCCGGGCGGCGCCGGGGAGCCCGGCGGCCGGCCGCTGCTGCTCGGGGTACGCCACCACGGGCCGGGGTCGGCCCGGGCGGTGCGGGCCGCGCTGGAGGCGACCCGGCCAGGGGTCGTGCTGATCGAAGGGCCGCCGGAGGCCGACGCCCTGATCCCGCTGGCCGCCCACGAGGACATGCGGCCGCCGGTCGCGCTCCTCGCCCACGCCGTGGACGAGCCGGGCCGCTCGGCGTTCTGGCCGCTGGCCGAGTTCTCCCCGGAATGGGTCGCCGTCCGCTGGGCCCTGGAGCACGACGTCCCGGCCCGCTTCATCGACCTCGCCGCCACGCACACGCTGGCGTGGCGGGCGGCGGACGGCCCCGCGGACGTCGGTGCGGACGGCCGCACGGACGACCAGGACCGGGCCGGCCGGCCCGGTACCGCACCCGCCGATGTCCGCGGCGATCCGCTCGCCGCCCTCGCCGCGGCCGCCGGGCACGACGACCCCGAGCGCTGGTGGGAGGACGTGATCGAGCACCGGGGCCGGAAAGCGGGGGACGCGCTCGCACCGTTCACGGCGCTGGAGGAGGCGATGACGGCGCTGCGCGAGACAGAGGAGGACGGTGAGTCGGACGACGAGGGGGACCGGGAATGGGGTCGTGGTGACGTACGGGACCTCGTGCGGGAGGCCCACATGCGGCTCCAGGTGCGGGCGGCGCGACGGGAGTTCGCCGAGGGCGTTGCCGTGGTCTGCGGGGCGTGGCACGTGCCCGCGCTGCGACGCAAGGCCTCCGTCGCCGCCGACCGGGCCCTGCTGAAGGGGCTGCCCAGGACCAAGGTGGACATGACCTGGGTGCCCTGGACCCATCGCAGACTGTCCCGGGCGGGCGGGTACGGGGCGGGGATCGAGTCACCCGGCTGGTACGGGCATCTGTTCGCCGCGGTCGACCGGCCCGTCGAGCGCTGGCTGACCAAGGTGGCCGGTCTGCTGCGGGAGGAGGACAGGATCGTCTCCCCGGCGCACGTCATCGAGGCGACGCGGCTGGCCGAGACGCTCGCGGTGCTCCGCGGACGCCCGCTGCCCGGGCTGACCGAGACGACGGACGCGGTGCGGGCGGTGATGTGCGACGGCTCGGACGTGCCACTGGCGCTGGTCCACGACCGCCTGGTGGTCGGGGACGTGCTGGGGGAGGTGCCGGCGGAGGCGCCCGCGGTGCCGCTGCAGCGGGACCTCGCCCGCGCCCAGCGGCGGCTGCGGCTGCGGCCCGAGGCGCCGGAGCGCGAGCTGGAGCTGGACCTGCGCAAGGAGACCGACGCCGGGCGCAGCAGACTGCTGCACCGGCTGCGGCTGCTCGGTGTCGGCTGGGGCGAGCCGGTCGCGTCGCGCAGCACGGGCACGTTCCGGGAGACCTGGCGGCTGCGGTGGGAGCCGGAGCTGTCGGTGCGGGTGGCCGAGGCCGGGGTGTGGGGCACGACCGTGCTGTCCGCCGCGACCGCCAGGGCCGAGGCGGACGCCGTCACCGCGCGGGACCTCGCCGAGGTCACCGCGCTCGCCGAACGCTGCCTGCTGGCCGAACTGCCGGACGCGCTCGCGCCGGTGATGCGGATACTCGCCGACCGGGCCGCGCTCGACACGGACGTCGGCCACCTCGCCCAGGCCCTGCCCGCCCTCGTCCGCTCGTTGCGCTACGGCGACGTGCGCGGTACGGACACCGGCGCTCTGGCGGAGGTGGCCGCGGGGCTCGCCGAGCGCGTCTTCGTCGGCCTGCCCGCGGCCTGTGCCGCGCTGGACGCCGACGCGGCCGAGGAGATGCGCGGCCACGTGGACGCCGTGCACACGGCCGTGGGTCTGCTCGGTGACGCCCCCGCGCCGGGCCGCGGCGACCTGCGCTCCCGCTGGCGAGCCGTGCTGGAGACCCTGTCCGCCCGGGACACGGTGCCCGGCGTGGTCCGCGGGCGTGCCGTCCGGCTCCTGCTGGACGACGGCGAGCTGGCACCGGACCAGGCGGCGCGGCTCATGGGCCTGGTGCTGTCCCCGGGGACGCCACCGGCGGACGCGGCGGCCTGGATCGAGGGCTTCGTCGGCGGCGGCTCGGGCGGCGGCATGCTCCTCCTGCACGACGAGCGGCTGCTGGCCCTGGTCGACGCCTGGCTGACCGGCGTGCCCGCGGACGCGTTCACGGACGTACTGCCCTTGCTGCGCCGTACCTTCTCCGCCTACGAGCCGGGAGTGCGCCGCAGCCTCGGCGAGCTGGTCAGGCGCGGACCGGAGGCGCGGGGGAGTGTGACGACGGCCGGTTCCGGCATACCGGGCTTCGCCGCGGGCCTCGACACCGCGCGGGCCGACGCGGTGCTGCCGGTGGTCCGGCTGCTGCTGGGCCGGCACCCGGCGCCGGACGACAACGACCTGGTGGGGGCGGACACATGACCGGAAGCATGACGGCGAGCGAGCCGGTGGACGCCGACGCGGCACGGGAGCGGCTGCGGCGGTGGCGCCTCGTACTCGGCGGTGACCCGGCCGACGGCACCGGCCACGTGCTCTCCGGACGGGACGCCGCCATGGACGGAGCACTCACCGCGCTGTACGGAAGAGGGGGCGCCCCGCGGGCGGGCCGCGACCGTGCGGCGGGACTCGGGGCCTCCGCACCTTCGGTGGCGCGCTGGCTGGGAGACATCCGGACCTACTTCCCGTCCTCCGTGGTCCAGGTGATGCAGCGGGACGCGATCGACCGGCTCGGACTCGCCACGCTTCTGCTGGAGCCGGAGATGCTCGAGGCCGTGGAGGCCGACGTACACCTCGTCGGCACCCTGCTGTCCCTGAACAAGGCGATGCCGGACACGACGAAGGAGACGGCACGGGCCGTCGTGCGCAAGGTCGTCGAGGACCTGGAGAAGCGCCTCGTCACCCGCACCCGTGCCACCCTGTCCGGCGCCCTGGACCGCAGCGCCCGCACCGGCCGGCCCCGCCCCCACGACATCGACTGGAACCGCACGATCGGGGCCAACCTCAAGCACTACCTGCCGGAGCACCGCACGGTCGTGCCGGAGCGGCTCGTCGGCTACGGGCGGGCGTCCCGTTCGGTGCAGAAGGAGATCGTCCTGTGCGTCGACCAGTCCGGGTCGATGGCGGCTTCCCTCGTGTACGCCTCCGTGTTCGGTGCGGTGCTGGCGTCCATGCGCTCGATCGACACCCGGCTGGTCGTCTTCGACACGGCGGTCGCCGACCTCACCGACCAGCTCGACGACCCGGTCGACGTGCTCTTCGGCACGCGACTCGGCGGCGGTACGGACATCAACCGCGCGCTGGCGTACTGCCAGTCGCGGATCACCCGGCCCGCGGACACGGTGGTCGTGCTGATCAGCGACCTGTACGAGGGCGGCATACGCGACGAGATGCTCAAGCGGGTCGCGGCGATGCAGGCGGCGGGGGTGCGGTTCGTGACCCTGCTGGCCCTGTCCGACGAGGGCACACCCGCCTACGACCGGGAACACGCGGCGGCCCTCGCGGCGCTCGGCGCCCCGGCCTTCGCCTGCACGCCCGGTCTCTTCCCGGAGGTGATGGCGGCGGCGATCGAGGGGCGACCGCTGCCGATACCGGATGCCGGGTGACGATTTGTCGATCCGAGGTGACCCGATTCCCGCGTACAAAACGGATATGACGGGCCGTTGGAGGGACCGGGCTTGCGCAACCTCCGGATCCCCGTGCGAGTATCGCGCGGCGTGTCGATGCGTTGTTCGACGCGCGGCCCGTTCCGCCGCACGGGAGGAAGCTCCCCCTCTTGATCTGGTCAGCAGTCCTGCCCGGTGCCGCTCTGCGCGTCCTGCGCACGGCGGCCGGGCGGCGTGCGCTGCACGTGGCACTGCTGGCCGGCGGGCTGTTCCTCCTCGGGCTGCTCTGCGGGGGGCGGGCACAGGCGGCCGACGGAGCGACGGGAACTTCCAAGGACACGGTCGGTCGAGTGCTCGACATCCCCGCGCGGGCGGAGGGACGCCCCGACGCGGTGCTTCCGGGCCTGCGTCCCGTCTCCGAGAAGGTCGTCCGGGCCGTGAAGGACCGGGTGGCCCGACCGGTCGGTGCCGCGGTGGAGACGGTGACCGAGAGGGTCGAGGGCGCCGAGGTGGCCCTGCGGACTGAGGTGCCGCCGCTGCGGGTGCTCCCCGACCTGACAGATTCTTCGGGCCTGACAGATCCGTCGGGCCTGACAGATTCGTCGGACCCGAGCGGTGCCGTGCAAGACCTCACCGATGGTTCCGGTCGTTCGTCGTCGGCCGTCCCGGATCCGGAGGCCGATCCCGCCCCGGCGGTGGCCGACACCTCCGGCGGCGAGCCCGCCCCGTCCGACACCACCGACTCCCGGGTCGTCGAAGGCACCGGAAGCCCGGTAGGCGTCGTCGGCTACGGGCCGGAGCCCGGCACCGGAGCGGCGCCCGCCGCACCCGCACGCACCCACCCGGCCGGGACCGCGCTGACCGGGTACGCCCCCGCCCGCCCCGCGCCCACCGGCGACCCCGACGGCGCACTCGGCACCGCGTCCGGTGCCGACCAGGGAACGCCGCGTCACGGGGAGGCCCGCGCGGTCACCCCGCTGCACCGGATCACGTTCCGCCTCGTGCCCGGCATCGCGGAGCGAGCCCACGCGGCCGGGGTCCGGGAGCCGTACCGGGCCATTCCCGTCTCTCCCGCCTAGAACGCCGCTCCCTCCGCCGCGCACGCACCCGCGGCGCGTCGCCACGCACCCGTCGCACCCACCGTGAGGCCTGCTCGCCGTCCGTACGCCACCGGCGTCCGCCAGTCACGGGCGCGCCCGTCTCCCACGGGCCGGCGGCGGCGCGCGGCCCGGGTGCGCGGCGGGCACAGACTCCGCGGGGCGGCAGGCCCCGGACGGCCGAAAGCCGTCGGCCTCCGTCCGGCCGAAACCCCGCGGTCCGGTCCGGCTGGTCCCCATTGGGGTGGGGATCAGCCGGACCGCCCCCCGGCGGACCGCACCCGCGCGGCCCGCCGGGAGCCCCTGGGCCTCACCGGGTCAACCCCAGCCCGGTGAGGCCCTTCACCGGTGTGCGGAACGCCCTGGATCGGCCTCACGCACGGCACCGCGTGCCAGTGAGCACGGCATCATGTGACAGGCATCACCGCTCAGGTGTGACCCACGATTTAGAGACCCCCGGGAAGCGGCGATAACCTGCGAGACGGACATGCCGCGCGCTCGGACACCGTGTGCGCCCCCCTTGTGACTCACAGCGGACGTCACGTTGCCCTCGCGGCACGCCCACGCATCCAACGAACCGCGAGATCACTGATAGGGACGGAAGCGCGTGGACCTGTTCGAGTACCAGGCGAGGGACCTCTTCGCCAAGCACGATGTACCGGTGCTGGCCGGTGAAGTCATCGACACGCCTGAGGCGGCGCGCGAGATCACCGAGCGTCTGGGCGGCAAGTCCGTCGTCAAGGCCCAGGTGAAGGTCGGTGGCCGCGGCAAGGCCGGTGGCGTGAAGCTGGCCGCCTCGACGGACGAGGCCGTCGCCCGCGCGACGGACATCCTCGGGATGGACATCAAGGGCCACACGGTCCACAAGGTGATGATCGCCGAGACCGCCCCCGAGATCGTCGAGGAGTACTACGTCTCCTTCCTCCTCGACCGTGCCAACCGCACCTTCCTCTCCATCGCCTCCGTCGAGGGCGGCATGGAGATCGAGGAGGTGGCGGCCACCCGTCCGGAGGCCGTCGCCAAGACCCCGATCGACGCGATCGACGGCGTGACGCCGGAGAAGGCGCGCGAGATCGTCGAGGCCGCGAAGTTCCCGGCCGAGGTCGCCGACCAGGTCGCCGACATCCTGGTCAAGCTGTGGGACACCTTCATCAAGGAGGACGCCCTCCTGGTCGAGGTCAACCCGCTGGCCAAGGTCGTCTCCGGCGAGGTCATCGCCCTGGACGGCAAGGTGTCGCTGGACGACAACGCCGAGTTCCGTCACCCCGACTTCGAGGCGCTCCACGACAAGGCCGCGGCCAACCCGCTCGAGGCCGCCGCCAAGGAGAAGAACCTCAACTACGTCAAGCTCGACGGCGAGGTCGGCATCATCGGCAACGGCGCGGGTCTCGTCATGAGCACCCTGGACGTCGTCGCCTACGCCGGTGAGGCGCACGGCAACGTCAAGCCCGCCAACTTCCTGGACATCGGTGGCGGCGCCTCCGCCCAGGTCATGGCGAACGGCCTGGAGATCATCCTCGGCGACCCGGACGTCCGCTCCGTGTTCGTCAACGTCTTCGGCGGCATCACCGCCTGCGACGAGGTCGCCAACGGCATCGTCCAGGCGCTGAAGCTCCTGGAGGACCGCGGCGAGAAGGTCGAGAAGCCGCTCGTCGTCCGCCTCGACGGCAACAACGCCGAGCTGGGCCGCAAGATCCTCACCGACGCCAACCACCCGCTGGTCCAGCGCGTCGACACCATGGACGGCGCGGCCGACAAGGCCGCCGAGCTGGCTCACGCCGCCGCCAAGTAAGCACTCAGGACGAGGACACCAACACACCATGGCTATCTGGCTCAACAAGGACAGCAAGGTCATCGTCCAGGGCATGACCGGTGCCACCGGCATGAAGCACACCAAGCTCATGCTGGGCGACGGCACCGAGGTCGTGGGCGGCGTGAACCCGCGCAAGGCGGGCACCTCCGTGGACTTCGACGGCAACGAGGTACCGGTCTTCGGCACCGTCAAGGAGGCCATCGAGAAGACCGGCGCCAACGTCTCCGTCATCTTCGTGCCGGAGAAGTTCACCAAGGACGCCGTCGTCGAGGCCATCGACGCCGAGATCCCGCTGGCCGTCGTCATCACCGAGGGCATCGCCGTGCACGACTCGGCCGCCTTCTGGTCGTACGCCGGCAAGAAGGGCAACAAGACCCGGATCATCGGCCCGAACTGCCCCGGCATCATCACGCCGGGCCAGTCCAACGTCGGCATCATCCCGGGCGACATCACCAAGCCGGGCCGCATCGGCCTGGTCTCGAAGTCCGGCACGCTGACGTACCAGATGATGTACGAGCTGCGTGACATCGGCTTCTCGACCGCCGTCGGCATCGGTGGCGACCCGATCATCGGCACTACGCACATCGACGCGCTCGCCGCGTTCGAGGCCGACCCCGAGACCGACCTGATCGTCATGATCGGCGAGATCGGCGGCGACGCCGAGGAGCGTGCGGCCGAGTACATCTCGAAGAACGTGACCAAGCCGGTCGTCGGCTACGTCGCGGGCTTCACCGCGCCCGAGGGCAAGACCATGGGCCACGCCGGCGCCATCGTCTCCGGTTCGTCCGGCACCGCCCAGGCGAAGAAGGAGGCCCTGGAGGCCGCCGGCGTCAAGGTCGGCAAGACGCCGACCGAGACGGCGAAGCTCGCCCGCGCCATCCTGGCCGGCTGACACCGCCTCGTACGAAGGCCCAGCGCCTGTCGCACACCGAGTGGCCCGCCCTCTGTTCCCAGGGGGCGGGCCACTCGGCGTTCCGGGCGCCGGCCCGCCGGGCAGACCCCCTCATTCGAGCCTCGGCAGCAGCCGTTCCGGACCGTCCTGCACCTGGTCCCGCAGCTTCTGCCGCAGCTCCAGCTCCTCGTCCGACAGCGCCCCCGGCGCCACCCGGTGCGGCACACCGCGCACCGCCTGCCCGGGTGACACGGGCGGTTCGTAGTGCGTGGGCGCCGTGATCACGGTCAGGGCCGTGGCCCCGACGAGGGCGACCGTGAACGCGATCGCGGCCCGGGTCCGCAACCGCGCCCGGCGTTCGCCGCCCCGGCGTACGGTCGGCGGCTCGGCCGCCCGCAGCCGCTCGTTCGACGCCAGCTCGGCCAGCCTCCGGTGCAGCACCTGCGGGTCGGCCAGCGCGGGCAGCCGGGCGGCGACGGCCTCGCGGGCGTGCAGCAGCCGGTTCGCCGCCGCGGGGGTGCTCGCCTCCGTCTCCGCCGCCGTCTCGGGCAGGTCCAGACCCACACCGTCGTACAGCACGAGCGTGCGGCGGTGCCTCGCGGGGAGCCTGAGCAGGGTGTTGAGCAGCGTGCGGTCGCCGGGGTCGGCGGGTGGCGGCTCCGGGTGCCGGTGCCGCGGCCGGAACCGCTGCCAGGGCGACAGCGCGTACTCGTACGCCGTCGCCCGCACCCAGCCCACCGGGTCACGGTCGCGGGCCACCTCGGGCCAGTGCTCCCAGGCCGCCTGGAAGGCCCGCTCCACCGACTCGCGCGCCTGCTCGCGCCGGCCGGTCAGCAGGAAGGTCTGCCGTACGAGGGCGGGGGCGCCGAAGGCGTAGAGCGCGTCGAAGGCCTGAGCGGGGGTCAGCGCCGCGGGCGCGGGCGCCACATCGGGCTCCGGCTCCGGCTCCGGCTCCGGCTTCGGCTGCGGGTCCGGTTCTGGTGCCCGTGCCGCCTCTTCCTCGGCCAGCGTCTTCAGCAACTTCGCGTACGCCTCCCGCTTCCGGCCTCGCGGAGTCGTACGGCCGCTCTCCCACGCACGGACCGTCCCGGGGGTGACGCCCACCCGTGTCGCGAGCTGAGGCTGTGTCAGTGCGGCGGACTCACGCAGACGTCGGCGTTCCTTGGGAGGGGGGAGGGGAGTTGCGGGGCTGCGCGTCACAGGACACCCCTTCGTACGAAAAAGTACATAAACATATATTGAGCGACACAACGGAGCTTGGCTCGTTACGACCGGAAAGCGCGTGTCGTTGGGAGCATGGCGGGCGTGATCCAGACGACCGCTCGTCCAGCCCCGCTCTCTCTGCTGCGCACCCGGTGGCGGGACCGGTCCCCCGGGCTGGCCGCCGGCCTCCTGGGCGGCGTGGTCGCCGCCGTGCTGGGGCTGGCGGCGTGCGCCGCGCTCGTGACGCTGCTCTGGATCAGCTCGCCGTACCCCGACAGCGGGCCCGGCGGCGCCCTCCACGTCGCCGCGGCGCTGTGGGTGCTGGCGCACGGGGCCGAACTGGTGCGCGCCGACACGCTCTCCGGCACCCCCGCGCCCGTCGGCGTCACCCCGTTGCTGTTCCTCCTCCTGCCGGTGTGGCTGCTGCACCGCGCCGCCCGGGACGCCACGGACCCCGGGGACGGTGTGGGCGTGGCCGTCGGCGCGGCTCCGAAGGCGGGGCCCGGGGCGCGCCCGGCGTGGCTGGCGGGCGCCCCCGACACCGGGCCGCCGCCCGTCTCCGCGCGCATGGCCTGGACGGGGGTCGTGCTCGGCTACCTCGCCGTCGCCGCGCCCGTCGTCCTGTACGCGCACGGCGGCGCGCTGCGGCCCTCGTCGTGGTGGGCGGCGGTGTGTCTGCCGCTGGTCGCCATGGGAGCGGCGGGCGCCGGGGTGTGGACGGCGTTCGGCCGGCCGGGCGGGCCCGTGGGACGGGCGCTGCGCGTGCTGCCCCGGAAGCTGCGGGAGCTGATGGTGGAGCCGGACGCGCGCCTGGGCGCCGCGACGCGCGCCGCGGGCGCCGGTGCGGCGATGCTCGTCGGGGGCGGCGCGCTGCTCCTCGCGGTGTCGCTCGTGTGGCACTCGCACGCCGCGGGCGAGGCGTTCCTGCGGCTGACCGAAGGATGGTCGGGGAGGCTCGCCGTACTGCTGCTCTGCCTGACGCTGGTGCCGAACGCGGCGGTGTGGGCGGCGGTCTACGCCCTCGGCCCCGGCTTCGTACTCGGGGCGGGGCACGTCGTGGCGCCCACCGCCTCCGCTCCCGCACCGCTGCTGCCGCCGTTCCCGCTGCTTGCGGCGGTGCCCGACGCCGGGCCCGGTACGCCGCTGCACTGGGCGGCCGGGGCGGTGCCGTTGCTGGCGGGGGCGGTGGTGGGGTGGTTCACGGCGCGGTCGGCCACGGCGGGTGAGCCGAAGGAGCGGGGAGCGGGCCCGGCATCCGGGGTGTGGTCGTGGCGGCGGACCGCGGCCGCCGCCCTCGTGGCGGCCGTGCTGTGTGCGGTCCTCGTCGCCCTGCTGGCCGCGTTCGCCGGCGGGCCGCTGGGCAGCGCCGCGCTCGCCCGGTTCGGGCCGGTCTGGTGGCAGGCCGGGGGCGCGACGCTGGTGTGGATCGGGGTGGTGGCGGTGCCGGTGGCCGTGGCGGCGCGGGCGTGGCGGGGACGGAGCGCTGCCGCGCCGGAGGCGGTGGTGGAGGCGTCCGGGGCCGTGGAGGCGGCCGACGGAGGGGGGCGTCGGCGGCGGTGGGTACGGGTTCCGGTGCCGTCCGTGGGGCGGTGGTGGAGGCGGGGGGCGACGGAGGATGCGGAGGCCGGGGCCGGGGCCGGGGCGGGGGTGGATGAGGACGTGGACGCGGTGCCGTTCGGGTTGTACGACGGCGACGGTGGGGGTGCGTATGACCTGCTGCCGGCTGACCGGCCTGGGGAGTCGCCTCGGTGACGAAGAGGTTTCCTCGCCCCCGCCGCCCCTTCCCATTCCCGTCCCTGGGGGCTGCGCCCCCAGCCCGCCCCTTCGGCCTGGACGGCCTCGTCCTCAAGCGCCGGACGGGCTGGAAGACGCGTCCGGCGCCGAAAAGGGAGCTCAGTCCTCCGAGCCCAGCAGCGGGCGGAGCTGCTCCGGCAGGTGGCGCTCGCAGGACTGTTCCGCCGCGTTGGTCAGGGCGTCCTCGCGGCAGGTGTAGTAGTCGCTGTAGATCAGCTGGGCGCCGAAGGACGCGGCGACCAGGAGGATGGCCAGGGACGACGTGACCAGGCCGCTGATCGCGGCGGTGCGCTGCGGGCGGCCGGTCTGCTCGGCGGGCGGGGCGGGAGTGTCCGGGTCGGCGGCGGACCGCGGCTTGGCGCGCAGCGCGCTGATGCCCCAGTACAGGGCCAGGGCGCCGAGCAGCAGGGCCACGTACGGCCAGGTGAAGAGGGCGAAGAACAGCGCCCACATGCCGCTCAGCAGGGCGTAACGGGCACGCCGCTGCGCGGGGTCCGTCGGGTCCCAGCGCGGGCCCGGGCCGCTGCCCGACCCCTCGGGGCCGCCCGTACCGCTGGGTCGCTCGCCGAAGCCGCCGGGGGACCGGCCGGGCTGCCGGTCGCTCCACTGACCGCCCCAGGGGGAACGGCCGCCCTCGCCCGGGGAGCCGGAACCGCCCTGGGAGTCGCCGTCGCCCGACGGGTGCCGCGGCTGCCACGGGCTGTCCGGTGTGCCCTCCGGGGGCGGTGCGAACGGATTGTCCTGGTCGGTGGAGCCGTCCCGCTCGCCGCCGTCCCTCCGGTCCGAGGGCGTGTCGGGCGGTGACGAGGGGCGCTCCCGCAGCAACACGGTGCTGCGCTCCCCTGGCTGCGCCGACTGCTGGGGGAGCGTGAGCAGTCGCAGGCTGCGGTCCGGCATCAACTGAGCGTCTTCCCCTTGGCGACGATGAACGGGCGGCTGGTGGAACGGGCGAGCTGGTGGAACGGGCGAACGGGTCGGTACGTCTGGTGAACGCCCGACGCACAGGCCGCGTTCCCGCTCCGGCTCCACGCAGACGCTACCTTCCGGCCACGCCCCCGTCCCGAGGGGGCCGTCCGGTGTGCCGGTATCGTTGCTGACGGTCGGCCGCTTCGTAGACTTCCCCGTATCCCGGGACACGAAGCATTCGTACGACCGTACAAACAGATCCGCTTTCCCGAGAAAGGCCCCACCGTGGCCGCCAAGCCCGTGGACCGGCGAGCCAAGCGCCTCGTCGTGCTGGTCTCCGGATCCGGCACCAACCTCCAGGCGCTCCTCGACGAGATCGCCGCCACCGGGGCCGAGGCCTACGGTGCCGAGATCGTGGCGGTCGGCGCCGACCGCGACGGCATCGAGGGGCTCGCCCGCGCCGAGCGGGCCGGGGTGCCGGCCTTCGTCCGCAGGGTCAGGGACTTCGGGACCCGCGAGGAGTGGGACGCGGCGCTCGCCGAGGCCGTCGCGGCCCACGAGCCGGACCTCGTCGTCTCGGCCGGGTTCATGAAGATCGTGGGGAAGGAGTTCCTCGCGCGGTACGGCGGGCGGTTCGTCAACACCCACCCCGCCCTCCTCCCCAGTTTCCCGGGGGCCCACGGTGTGCGGGACGCGCTCGCGTACGGCGCCAGGGTCACCGGCTGCACCGTCCACTTCGTCGACGACGGCGTCGACACCGGGCCGATCATCGCGCAGGGCGTGGTGGAGGTCCGGGACGAGGACTACGAAGACGAAGGTGCCGCTCTGCACGAGCGCATCAAGGAAGTCGAGCGAAAGCTGCTCGTCGATGTCGTGGGGCGGCTCGCCCGCAACGGCTATCGCATTGAGGGACGAAAGGTAGTTATCCAGTGACCGCCACCGCCGGAAGCAACAAGCGGGCCATCCGTCGCGCACTCGTCAGTGTCTACGACAAGACCGGGCTGGAAGAGCTCGCGCGCGGGCTGCACGAGGCCGGCGTCGAGCTGGTCTCCACCGGGTCCACCGCCGGGCGGATCGCCGCCGCCGGTGTCCCCGTCACCAAGGTCGAGGAGCTGACCGGCTTCCCCGAGTGCCTGGACGGCCGCGTCAAGACCCTGCACCCCAAGGTCCACGCGGGCATCCTCGCCGACCTGCGTCTGGAGAGCCACCGGCAGCAGCTCGACGAACTGGGCGTGGCGCCGTTCGACCTGGTCGTGGTGAACCTCTACCCGTTCCGCGAGACCGTCGCCTCGGGCGCCACGGCCGACGAGTGCGTCGAGCAGATCGACATCGGCGGCCCCTCCATGGTGCGCGCCGCCGCCAAGAACCACCCCTCCGTCGCGGTCGTCACCAGCCCCGCCCGGTACGCCGACGTGCTCTCCGCGGTCAAGGACGGCGGCTTCGACCTGGCCGCCCGCAAGCGCCTGGCCGCCGAGGCCTTCCAGCACACCGCCGCGTACGACGTGGCCGTCGCCTCCTGGTTCGCCGCCGAGTACGCTCCCGTCGACGAGTCGGGCTTCCCGGACTTCCTCGGTGCCACCCACGAGCGCGCCCACACCCTGCGCTACGGCGAGAACCCGCACCAGCCGGCCGCGCTCTACACCTCCCCCGAAGGCGGCGGCCTGGCCCAGGCCGAGCAGCTGCACGGCAAGGAGATGTCGTACAACAACTACACGGACACGGACGCCGCCCGCCGTGCCGCGTACGACCACGCCGAGCCCTGCGTCGCGATCATCAAGCACGCCAACCCGTGCGGCATCGCCGTCGGCGCGGACGTCGCCGAGGCGCACCGCAAGGCGCACGACTGCGACCCGGTCTCCGCGTACGGCGGTGTGATCGCCGTCAACCGCCCGGTCTCCAAGGAGATGGCCGAGCGGGTCGCGGGGATCTTCACCGAGGTCATCGTCGCGCCGGACTACGAGGACGGCGCCCTCGAAGCCCTCACCAAGAAGAAGAACATCCGCGTCCTGCGCGCCCCCGAGGCCCCCGCCGCCCCGGTCGAGGTCAAGCACATCGACGGCGGTGCCCTCCTCCAGGTCACCGACCGCCTCCAGGCCGAGGGCGACGACCCCGCCACCTGGACCCTGGCCACCGGCGAGGCGCTGTCCGGGGCGGAGCTGGCCGAGCTGGCCTTCGCCTGGAAGGCCTGCCGGGCCGTCAAGTCCAACGCGATCCTCCTCGCCAAGGACGGCGCCTCCGTCGGCGTCGGCATGGGCCAGGTCAACCGCGTCGACTCCGCGAAGCTCGCGGTGGAGCGCGCGGGCGCCGAGCGGGCGCAGGGGGCGTACGCGGCCTCCGACGCCTTCTTCCCCTTCCCCGACGGCCTGGAGATCCTCACCGGAGCCGGCGTGAAGGCCGTGGTCCAGCCCGGCGGCTCGGTCCGCGACGAACTGGTCGTCGAGGCGGCGAAGAAGGCGGGCGTCACGATGTACTTCACGGGGACGCGGCACTTCTTCCACTGACACGGCAGCCGGTGCCCCGGACCGGTCCGGGGCACCGGAGACGTCAGTACTGGCTGACGGTCTTGCTGCGGAGGTAGACGCGTGTCCCGCTCTCGAAGACCTGGACGCCGTCGCCCTGCATGATCTTGTGGAGATGGTAGGCGCCGCCGTCGTGGTACTTGGAGCTGTCTCCTCTGTGGAACTCGACGAAACCGAAGAGTCCTCCGCTGCTGTATCTCACGGAGGAGCCGCTCCACCGGAGCCGGTCGTCGGCCTTGGCCCAGGTCTTCGCGCCGACCATGCCGTCGTCGCCGAGGCCGTAGCGCTGCTGCCACTTGACGGTGGCCGCCTTGGTCTGCGAACCGAAATACCCGTCGACGTCCTGGAAGTCGAGCAGGTGCTCGGAGACCAGGATGCTCTGCCAGAGCATGACGATGTCGGTGTTCGAGGATTCTCCACAGCCGTAGCAGAGAGAATTCCCGAGTTCGTTGAAGTGGTCGCCGAAGTCGTCGGTGAGAACGCCGGCACCGTCCACGAACGAGGTGCTGTACGCCCCGGAGTTCTGTGAGTACGCGCCGTGCGCGGGGCCGACGGCGAGTACGGAGGCCAGCCCTGAGGCCAGCACGGCAAGACCGATCTTCCATCGCTTCTTCAGCATGGGGTCCTTTCCGGTGGAGGTCGTGTGTTCTATGTGATGGATCTGCGGGAGCCGGAGTACGTGCAAAGTGCTGTCAGTTGTTCTGGGCGCGTTCAAGACGGCGTGCCTTGACCCGCCTTGCCGTGTGGGCCGGGTCGCCGACCGCTCCCGCTCTGCGGGCCCGTCCGACGCCCGGCAGCGGGGACAGCCGTTCGGCGACGTCGGCGAGGGCATCGCTGCCCGGCCCGACGGCGATGTGGAAGTGCGACCGCTTGACCGCGTCGAGGTCGCCACCCCATACGACCGTGCCTTCGCAGTCCAGGAGGATGTCCCGCACGATCAGTTCGTGGTGAGGCCACAGCTCCTCGGAGCCGCCGAGAGGGTAGGCGGTGGGGTGGAGGCACAGTGCGGTGCCGGAGAGGTAGTTCGACTCGAACTCCGCGGCGACGGTGCGGCTGGTGGTGTGGCCGCTGATGCCGCCGCCCTGGCCGGTGTCGAGTGGCGCGATCTCGTAGTGCCAGCGTCGCGCGATGTGCAGGAGCACGGTTGCCACCTGGCCGTCGCGCACGTCCACGGAGGCCGTCGAGCCCTCCACCAGGTGGGTGCTGACGGTGTCGGGGGCGATGGGCCAGCCGTTCGCGGACCGTTCCCGGGTCCATGCCGTGCTCCTCCCGTTCGACGGGGAGACCGGTGCGGCTGCGGCCGGGGCGGCGTGGGCGATCCAGGCGGCCACGGCGGTGGTGGCCCCGGCGGCGAGAACGCCCCGGCGCGTCATGGTGCGGCTCACGCTATTCCCCTTCCATGCGGCGGGTGATGACGGTGTGCAGTCCGTCAATGAACGAGGTGAGCTGGTCCGAGGGGATATTTTCCGGCCACTGGTCTTTGTCCTCGGGCAGGAAGAATTGCTTGCCCCAGTCGAACAGGGAGTAGAATTCGAAATCCAGCAGGATGTTGCGCACGGTCGCCACGAACGTGCTGCGGCTGCCGTTGAATCGGGTCTCATAGAAATGGGTGAACCGCTTCGCCGAGCGATTCGCTCCGTCCCAGAAGTGATACGTGAACAGCGCGTCGGACAACAGCCTGTCGTCCCCGCCACCGGACTCGCCGTCCAATCCGAGCAGAAAATGGGAGAGGTTGTAGGCGTCGACGTCGGCGACGAGGTCGTCGCTGCTGAACCGGGATTCCACCGTGGCGGATCCGACGACCTGGACGCAGAAGTCCTCGCCGGACATCGAGGGGTGGTTCTCACGCCACTGTGTGTAGGCGTTGAGGATGTCCCCAGCCCATCCGCAGCCCTCTCCCACGGTCGCGTCGTTGCCGCTTCCGGGGTGGGCGAACAGGCCCTCGGTGGCGGCTCCGAAGTGCGCGAGGGTGATGTAGTGGTTCGCCCGCGGATCATAGTATTTGCGCATGTCGCCGGCCTCGATGCCCGCGGCCGCGCAGGCATCCGTGATCTCGTCCCAGATGGCGCCGAGTATGGCCGTCCATTTCCAGCCGTGGTAACCGGGCTCGGCGGAACGCAGGAAGGCGAGAGTTCCGTCGATCACTGAGGCCCGGGGGGGTCCTGAACCCATGTTGGAGATGACGCCCTCGACACGCTTCACGAAGTCGATGTAGGTCCGCAGGCTCTGGTCGCCGTCGCCCGTGGCGTCGAGGCGGAACACGCCCAGGTCGCTGTTCTTCCGCCAGACGTTGGCGTCGAGGCCGTAGCCGGCCTGGAACTCGTACTCGCGGATCTGGTTGAGCGACCAGTTGTGCGGCATCGGGTAGCCGAGGTTCCCGGAGTAGCCCCAGGACATGCCCGAGACGAACGACCATCGGGCGCCCGCCTCGCGGGAGACCCGTTCGCATACGTTGCGGGTGCCGTACACGCCGAAGATGTAGCGGGCGCCGTTCTGCTCGAGGGCTGTGCGGACACCGTGGAAGTAGGGCACGACGTTCGAGGTGATGTGGTGGTCCTGGGCGTCGTAGTCCACGGCGAAGTAGATGCAGGACCCGTGGGGGATGCCGTGCTCCCTGGCCTTGGCGTCGGCCTTGAGGCCCTGGTCGTACCCCTTCTCGTAGGTGAAGTTGAACAACTCGGTGCCGTTGTACTGGAACAGCGGGAACAGCCCGATGCCGCTGTCGATGATGCCCTGGGCCTCGCCGGGCTTGAGCGCCTTGCCGAGGTAGTACGGGTCGTCGGGGGCGAGATGCTCGTCCAAGTACCGGCCGACGAGCCTGTAGCCCTTGTTCTTGAGGGCCTGGGCGCGTTCTTCGCTCGTGTACGCGGCGGTGTCACAGGCGTCGGCGGCACGGCTGGTGTCACCGGAGGAGATGAGCAACTGGGCCCAGGTCTGGAAATTGTAGTTGTCGTCGTGGGGAAGGAGCTGGGAAAACGCCTGAAAGGTGTGCACCCAGTCCTCGATGGCGGCCCACAGGTCCTCGTCGAGCACGTTCTCGGGGTGGAAGTGGACGGCGCTGCCGTCGCTGTCCCAGGTGGGGGAGTTGAACCAGCAGGCGGCACGGAACAGCAGCTCCAGGCCGGCGGTCAGGGTGTCACCGGTGCCCGTGGTCTTGAGGGCCTGCTGCGTACCCGGGCCGAAATATCCGTTGATGGTCGCCTTGTCCAGGCCGAGTTCGTACTGGATGGCCAGCATCAGCCCCTGCTGTACGTCGCGCGAGTAGATGCCGTCGGTCGGCACCAGGTTCATGGCGGGGATACGGACGAGCTGGACGTAGCGCTGGTTGAGGTGCTGCTGGATGCGCTTGGTGGTGCCGTCGCCGCCCGGCACGGTACGGAACTGGTCCATGCGCAGCAGGGAACGGGTGATGCGGGCCCACAGGTCGGCGTCGATGGACTCGCCGTAGAGGAGACCTACGTCGCCGTAGAGCTCGGCCAGGGAGTCCGAGGCTCTCTCGTCCCATTCGGCGGGATGCTCCGAGCCGTAGTAGCCCTTGCACCACAGCGCGGCGTTGTAGATGCGGATGATGTTCGCGTTGGTCTCCCGGTCGGGGAGCAGGAAGCGCCTCCTCACCGCTTCGAAGGTGCCCGGCCCGAAGTTCTTGACGGTCGGGGAGATCCCCAGTTCGTGCTGGAGCGCCTGGGTGAGGCAGTCCACGGTCGCCCAGCCCGTACTGCCGTCTGCCGGGCACGGCACGTACCCGGGCGCGTTCGCGTAGGTCGTGTTGACCCACCTCTGAGCAGCCAGGACATTCGGGTCTGCCGACATGTACAACCTCCACGGTTCAGGTTCCTCTGCCCGACGCGCCGAGGCTGGCCTGGGGGAGTCGCCGGGTGACTGGCGTGCAGAACCAGGTCAGCGCGTTGCCTGTCTGCGGGCCGTAGCCGCCGTCCACGTCCACGGTGTTCAGGATGTTCGCGGTGGTGTGGGAGGAAGCCTCGTACGAGAACGGGGCGTGAGGAACCTGAAAGGTTCGAGGGTCAACAACCTTGACTTTTCATGACGGCCTGCCGACGCAGACTGATCCGCCGAGTTCCGGGTCCTGTCGGACTACCGGTGATCAGGAATCTCCGCCTTCCGCAGCGCCCGCCAGGTCGCCGGACCCACCATTCCGTCCGCGTCCAGGCCCGCCCGCTTCTGGAAGGTGATGACCGCCTGCTGGGTCATCGGGCCGAAGTCGCCGTCGATCTCGCCGACCGCCGTGATGCCGTGCAGGTACCGGAGCAGGCACTGCAACTCCCGGACCTGGCTGCCGCCGTCGCCCCGCGTGATGGTGAAGTCCCAGGTGCCGCTGTGGCCCGCCTGGTAGCCGCGGCCGTGGGCGTCCTCGTACAGCACCGGCTTCTCGCAGGTGGGAGGGGCCGCGGCGGTGGGTTCCGGTTCCCACGGGGTGGTGTAGGCGAGGCTCGCCGCGCCCACCACGGCCGCCGCCAGCGCCGCCGCCAGGACCGGGCGGCGCCACCGGCGCGGCCGCAGTCTCGGCAGCCGGGGCGACCGGGAGGCGCCCGCCGCCTCCTCCACGCGGCGCAGTAGCGCGGCGGTGCCTAGGGTGCGCTCCGCGTGGGTCGGGGCCAGGCAGTCCCGCAGGATGTCCCGCCAGGCGTCGGGCAGGCCGGGGGACAGGCGCAGTTCCTCACGGCCGCGGGCGTAGCGCATCGCCGCGTCGGAGCGGGCCTCCTGGGTGCCGCCGGGCAGGGGGAAGGCTCCGGTCAGGACGACGTGCGCGAGGACGCCGAAGGCCCACACGTCGGCCGACGGGCGGATGCGGGTGCCGCGCTCGTCGACCTCGGGCCACAGGAGTTCGGGCGGGGTGTAGTCGGGGGTGGCGAAGGCCGGCGTGTAGGCGTGGGTGCCCTCCAGCTCGGCGGCCATGTTGAAGTCGGCGAGGCGGGCCGAACCGTCCGCCATCAGCAGCACGTTGGCCGGCTTCAGGTCGCCGTGCACCCAGCCCGCGTGGTGCAGCTGGTGCAGGCCCTCGCAGATCTGGGCGAGGAGGGCGGGCCCGTACTCCGGGGTCGGCGTCCGGCCCAGTACGGCGTCCAGGGAGCCCTCGGCGCGTTCCAGCACCAGGACGGTCGCGCCGTCCAGCTCGGGGTGGGCCGGATCGTCGACCGTCAGCGTGTCGTACATCCGGATCAGTCGGGGGGAGTGGAGCCGTTGCAGCAGTTGCACCTCGCGTTCGGCCAGGTCGCGCAGGTGGTGCAGTTGGCGCGGGGTACGGGTGCCGGTGGGCAGGAACTTCAGCGCCGCCCGGCGCGGCAGTTCGGCGCCGTCCAAGGTGCGAAGGGCCGCGTCGTAGACCGTGGCGAACGCTCCGGAGGCGAGCGGCTCGCACACCTCCCACGGTCCGATCCGGTAGCCCTTCGGTACGGGGACCGTGTACGGCCGCCCGGTCACCGCTTCGCCTCGCTCGGGACCGGCGCGAGCACCACGAGATCGTCCTCGCGGACGAGGTCGAAGCGGAGGGCGAGAGAGGCCAGGGACTCCTTCTTGCCGTGCGTGCGTCTGCCGGGCTCGGCCGTGTCCGGGCCCGGTCTCAACCGCAGTTTGACGGCGAGGTAGTCGATGTTCCAGTACACGGCGGAGCGGCTGACCTTGGGCCAGCTGGGGCGCAGTCGCTCCACCATCTCCTCGACCGCGGGCAGCGGCGCCCGGGGCTCACCGCGCAGGCGCCGCTCGCACAGGGCCGCCAGCACCGCGAAGTACCGTTTGGTGCGGTCCAGGGCGAACGCCGGTACGGTACCGGCCCCTTCCAGGCCCCCGCGTTCGACGCTGCGGAAGGCGTGCCGCGGCGCCCAGACGTCGAAGCTGAGCAGGTCTCCCGCGGCGGGCAGGGTCACCCGCGCCAGCTCGAACGGTACGGGCGCCTCCACGCGGCCCGGCGCGACCTTGATGTGCTCGCCGGCCCCCTCCGGGTTCTCCACCACGTAGGTCTGGTCCTCGCTGAGATTGCTCAGCAGCCAGAAGGTCCGGTGCGCCGCGATCTCCCCGGCGACCCGGGGCACCCCCGCGTGTGCGATGGCGAGTCCCCCGCCGCTCGGCTCGGTCCTGCCGAACTCGATGCGCTCACCCGCGCTGATCCTCAACTGGTCGGCCACATTGCCGCACGACGGCGGCACGACGATGACGCTGTACATGGAGTCGTCCCCCTCCCCCGATTGCTCGGGGTCAACTTTCCCCAGTCCAACAACGGGCAGGCTACGGGAGACGGGTGAGGGCAGCCCAAGCATTCGGACGCCACGGCGGGTCGGTGCGGCCCGGACGGCGAAGCGGCGGCCCCCGGCCCCCTCCGTGGAGGGAACCGGGGGCCGCCGCGGCGGATCCGGTGGGGGGATCAGCAGGGGCGCAGCGACCAGATCGGGTCCCAGGTCGCGGTGCCCGCCTGGTAGGCCGTCGACGTCCAGCGGACGCTGCCGTCCTTGTTGAAGAACTTGGCGACGGTGCCGCGCGTCTGGTTGTTGGTGAACGGACCGTCGCCGGTCCAGTTGGTGAGGTTCCAGGTCTGGCACTTGTAGAAGTCGAACTTCGTGCCCTTGACCACCATGCACAGGTGGCCGTAGTCGCAGGCAAGGTCCTGGGCGCCCTTGGTCACGGGCGCGTCCGTCACGGTGAGGCCCTGGTACTCGACCGCGTCGGCGGTCACGCGCAGGGGCTTCGGGCTGTCGGCCAGTACCTGGTCGGCCGTCTGCTGGAGGCCGGTCACCCGGGTGCCGCCCGGGCTGTCGGCGGCCGTGGCCGCGGCCGTGGAGCCGGCGACCAGGGCCGTGGCCGCGAGGAGGAGTGCTGCGGGCTTGACGATGTTCATTGTCGTTCCCCCGTGAACGTCGGTGTCGTACCGCCGAGGCGGTGTGCTCACACCGTGCCCCCCGGCGCCCGCCGAGCGGAACCTCGGAACTCCCAGGGTCACTTCCCCCGCCGGGGCGTGTACTCCTTGAGGTGGTGAGCGACGCGGTCGGCGTAGTCGCGGTACTTCGGGGGAACACCGCCCGCGTCGTTCACCTTCCGGTACGACGTCCGGTAGGCCACGGCGACCAGCACGCTGCGGTCGCCCGGCAGGCCGGCGTCGAGACGGGGTGTGATCCAGCACAGGTAACGGCCCATCGCCGGAATGGACTCGGCGGGCGGGAACGGAGGCTGCGGCACGGTCTCGCCCGGTGTGCCGTCCTCGTTCATCCACCAGCGCAGCACGCTCGGCGTCCAGCGGGCGATGCCGTACTCGTCCTTGGCCGGGTCGGCGAGATCCGGGTCGAAGTCGCTCTCGACCTTCAGCATGGCCGCGATCAGGGCCGGGCTGACCTCCTCGTGTCCGCAGTCGTGCGCCGTCTCCACGATCAGCAGGCGGTAGGCGGGCGGCACGTCCCGGTCGGTGCGCAGTTCGGCCGCCCCGTAGGAGGCGGCGGCGACGCTCGCGGTGCCGCCGGGGCGCGGGCCCGCGGCGGGCTCCCGGCCGTCACCGGCCCAGCGGACGGCGCCGTAACCGAGCCCGGCGAGGGCGAGGAGGCCTGCGGCCGCGGCGGCCAGGACCCTGCGCCGGGGGCGTGCGCGGCTCCGGAGCGAGAGCCTCGCCCTGCCGCTCACGCCCCCCGTCGTGCCCGTCACACGGCGCAGCAGGGCGTCGGTGCCGATCCGGTCGGCGTGCGTACGGGTCAGGCACGCCCGCACGATCTCCCGCCATCCCGGCGGCAGTTCGGGGGACAGGCGCAGCTCGTGGCCGCCCCGGGCGTACGCGACGGCGGCGTCGCGGCGGGCCGTGGGGGTGCCGCCGGGCAGCGGGAAGGACCCGGTGAGCACCAGGTGGGCCAGCACGCCGAAGGCCCACACGTCGGCGGAGGGGCGGATCCGGCGGCCCCGTTCGCCGACCTCGGACCACAGCAGCTCGGGGGGCGTGTAGTCCGGGGTGGAGAAGGCGGGCGTGTAGGCGTGAGTGCCCTCCAGTTCGGCGGCCATGTTGAAGTCGGCGAGGCGGGCCGAACCGTCCGCCATCAGCAGTACGTTGGCCGGTTTGAGGTCGCCGTGCACCCAGCCCGCACGGTGCAGTTGCTGCAGGCCCTCGCAGACCTGCGCGAGCAGCGCGGGTCCGGCCGGCGGGCGGGGCGTGGCGGCGAGCAGGGCGGACAGCGAGCCCTCGGCCCGCTCCAGGACGAGGACGGTGGCGCCGTCGAGCCGGGGGTGGGCGGGGTCGTCGACGGTGAGGGTCTCGTACATCCGGATCAGCCGGGGCTGTCGCAGCCGGCGCAGCAACCCGACCTCGCGCTCGACCAGGTCCCGCAGGTGGGACAGCTGCCGCGGGGTGCCGGTGCCGGTGGGCAGGAACTTCAGCGCGACGGTGTCCGGCGGTGGCCCGGCGGGACCGTCGGCGGTGGTGGCGGTGGTGGCGGTGCCCGTGGCGGTGCGGCGTGCCGCGTACACGCTGCCGAAGGCGCCGGTCGCGATCGGGGCGTGCACCTCCCAGGCGCCCACCCGGTACCCGCTGGGCACCGGGACGGCGTACGGCTCGGTCATCGCAGGGCCCGGCCGGACGGTGCCGCGAGGACCACCAGGTCGTCCTCGCGGACCAGGTCGAAGCGGAGCGCCAGCGAGACCAGCGACTCCTTCTTGCCGTTCAGCCGGGGACCCGGCTCGGCGGTCTCCGGGCCCGGCTTCAGCCGCAGCTTCACGGCGAGGTAGTCGATGTTCCACTGCACCGACGTACGGGAGGCGGCCGGCCAGGCCGGGCGGAGCCGTTCGACGACCTGGTCCATGGTCGGCAGCGGCGCGTGCGGCGCCCCGCGCAGCCGCGGCTCGCACAGCGCGGCCAGCACCGCGAAGTACCGCTTGGTGCGGTCGACGGAGAAGGCCGGGGCGGTCGGCTCGCCGTCGGTGCCGTCCTCGCCGCGCAGATAGTCGTGGCGCGGCGCCCACACCTCGACCGGCAGCAGGTCACCGGCGGCGGGCAGCACGATCCGCGAGAACTCGAACGGCACCGGGGCGTCGAGGCGGCCGGGCGCCACCTTGATGTGCTCGCCCGCGCCCTCCGGGTTCTCCACCACGTAGGTCTGGTGGGCGGAGAGGTTGCTCAGGGTCCAGAAGGTGCCGTGCGCCGCGATCTCACCGGCTCTGCGGGACACCCCGTCGTGCCCGATCCGCAGCCCGCCACCGGGCACGGACCGCCCGAAGACGAGCCGTTCGCCGGGTGCGAGCCGGTACTGGGTGCCGGTGTCTTCGTCCTCCGGGGTCGGCGGAGGTACCACGATGATGCTGTACAAGGTGCGTCTCCCCGTGCCTGACGGCTACCCGGGCCAGACTAGGGCGACGCACCAGGGCCGTGCCCCCCTCGTACGGGTGAGACACGGCCCTGTGCGGGGATTGGCGCGAACTGTTCAGTCGCGGCCACCCCCTCCCTGATCTCCGGTCCTCAGTAACGGGGACGCTTGTACCAGGCCGAGCCGTTCGCGTTGCCGACGAACACGGCGACCAGGATGGCGAGCACCGTGTGGACCAGGCCCACGACGATGAACGGGTACAGACCGAGGATCGCGGTGATGATGGCGAAGACCATCGTCGCTATGCGGGCGCCGTTGCCGCCCTTGCCGACCTTGATCGCAGCCAGGAGCGCGAGCACGCCCCACACCAGCGCGAACACCGCGAGACCCCACAGCCTGCCGGACGAGTAGTCGGCCAGCTGCTGGAAGGTGGCGTCGTCCTTCAGCGCGTCGTCGTTCTTCGCGGCGTCCACGCCCGCGGCGCTGATGGCGAACAGGATCACGCCGACGACCTGGAGGCCGAAAATGATCCACAGCATGACGCGGGCCGCGCTGACCGTGCCGGGCATCGAGGTCGGGGCGGCCGGGTAGCCGTAGCCTGCCGACACCGGGGGAGCCTGGGGGTACCCGTAGCCGGGCTGGCCCTGGGGCTGCTGCTGCGGGTAGCCGTAGTTCGGCTGCTGGCCGCCCTGCGGGGGGCCGTAGGGGTTGTTCGGGTCGCCGAAACTCATGGCGGGTCTTCCTCCGTCGCTGTCAAGTGCGGGGACGACGCGCGGCTCGACTCGGAGGAGATTCTTCTCGAGCGGTTCGTCCCCCCGGTACGGCCCCGCGGCACTGTGCTGCCCAATCGTTCTTGACCGAACTCTTACTTGTCCAGCCCGCCCGCAAGGCGTTGTGCAAGTGCAACAACATCGATCATGAGCGGATAGGGCGGGACGTGTCCCGCGGCGTCCGGAAGGTTCCCGCGCGGTGCCCGCATGCCGACCTGATTGGAACCGGGGGCCGGTCATCCGCGAGGATGGGGGCATGACCGCCCAGATTCTCGATGGCAAGGCCACCGCAGCCGCGATCAAGTCCGAACTGACCGCCCGCGTGGCGGCGCTGAAGGAGAGGGGTGTCACGCCCGGTCTCGGCACCGTCCTGGTCGGCGACGATCCAGGCAGCCAGAAGTACGTCGCCGGCAAGCACCGCGACTGCGCGCAGGTCGGCATCGCCTCCATCCAGCGCGAACTGCCGGCCACGGCCACGCAGGAGGAGATCGAGGCGGTCGTCCGCGAGCTGAACGAGGACCCGGCCTGTACGGGGTACATCGTCCAGCTGCCGCTGCCCAGGGGCATCGACGAGAACCGCATCCTCGAACTGATGGACCCGGACAAGGACGCGGACGGCCTGCACCCGATGAACCTGGGCCGCCTCGTCCTGAACGAGCCGGCGCCGCTGCCCTGCACCCCCAACGGCATCCTCACCCTCCTGCGCCGCTACGGCGTCGAGATCAAGGGCGCCGAGGTCGTGGTCGTCGGCCGCGGTGTCACCATCGGCCGCCCGATGCCGCTGCTGCTCACCCGGCGCAGCGAGAACGCCACCGTGACCCAGTGCCACACCGGCACCCGGGACCTGGCCGCCCACCTGAAGCGCGCCGACATCGTGATCGCCGCGGCCGGCTCCCCGCACCTGGTCAGGCCCGAGGACGTCAAGCCGGGCGCGGCCGTCCTGGACGTCGGCGTCTCCCGCAACGCCGAGGGCAAGATCATGGGCGACGTGCACCCCGGCGTGGCCGAGGTGGCCGCCTGGATCTCCCCGAACCCCGGCGGCGTCGGCCCCATGACCCGGGCCCAGCTGCTCGTCAACGTGGTGGAGGCGGCGGAGCGCAGTGCCGGCTGAGGACACCAACGCCGAGCGTCCGGACGACGCGCGGGTCCCGGAGGACAGCGCCGGTGACCCGGCGGCCCCCGCCCCGGCCCCGCAGGCAGCACAGGCCTCCGAGACCTCCGAGGACCCGGACGGCATCACCGTCCGCGATCCCGTCAGCGCGCCCGACGCCGAGGGGCGGCCACGGCGCACCACGCGCCGGTTCCCGCTCTTCACCCGGGACACCGCCCGACCCGAGGGCGGCGGCCGAGCCGCGGCCGGCGACGCCCCGGCGCCCGCCCGGCAGTGGCCGGTGCTCACCGTGACCCTGTTGGTCGGTGTGGGGCTCCTGCTGACCGCGCTGGACGTGTTCCGCTGGGGGCTGGTCCTCGTCGGCGCCGCGTTGCTGCTCGGCGCCGCGCTCCGCTGGACCATGCCCCGCGTCGGCATGCTCGCCGTGCGCTCGCGCTTCACGGACATCGCGACCTACGGCGTCCTCGGCCTCTCCATCGCCCTGCTGGCGCTGATGGCCCAGCCGAACCCGGTGCTGGAGATCCCGTTCCTCAAGGACACCCTGCACTTCACGGTCAGCTAGGGGGCGTCCCCGCCGCGACGCGGAACGGCGGCCCGTCCTCACCCCCGTGAAAGGACGGGCCGCCGCCGGGAACAACCTTCCTGCACTTCGAACGCCCTGTTCAACGCCTGGCAGGGCGCTGTGGCACGGAAGTGACCGTTCCGCTACTCCGCTACGCGCCTCCTTCTCGGGGGTTCCGTTCCGGTCACGGGACCGCCGGTGGGACACTGGACCCGGGTCGGTGGGCGTGCGACGGTGCACGTTCGCGGCCTCTGTGCTCCTGTGCGCCCCCACCCCGGGAACTGAGATCCTGACCGGGCGCATCCCTGTGGGTAGCCAGAAACGGGTGCCGCGCGGGGGGACGCCGCGCGCGGGGACCAGCGGGGAATCGACCAGCACGTCACCGGGGGAAGAGGGGGAAGCAGTGCCTCGTTGGAAGGCCTTGCCGGAGGAACTCGATCCGCAGATCAGGGAGTTCACCAGTCAGCTGCGCCGGCTCGTGGACCGCAGTGAGCTGAGCGTGGCGTCGGTGGCCGACGCCACGGGCTACAGCAAGACGTCCTGGGAGCGTTATCTGAACGGCCGGCTGCTGGCGCCGAAGGGCGCCATCGTGGCCCTGGCCGAGGTGACGGGGACCAACCCCGTCCACCTGACCACCATGTGGGAGCTGGCCGAGCGCGCCTGGAGCCGCTCGGAGATGCGCCACGACATGACCATGGAGGCCATCCGGATCTCCCAGGCCCGTGCGGCGCTCGGCGAACTGGGCACGCCCGCAGCCAAGTCGGGCAACTCGGCGGCCAAGTCGGGCCACGGCGGCAGGAACGGCAAGGGGAGCCGGACCGGCCGCCACGGCGGCGGCGCCTCGGCCGCGTCCGGGGTCGCCGGACCCGCGGGTGTGTCGCCCACGCTGCCGCCGACGGTGCCGGCCCAGCCGACGGCCGCCGACAGCCCCGACTCGGCCCTCGGCGCGGTCCGGGACGACGGCGGACCCGGTACGTCCTCCGTGCCGTCCCCCGGCGGAGCGACCGACGGCAACTCGTGGGGTCTCGCCGGGTACCGGGGCCCCGCGCCGACCGGTGACCGCGCGGCCCGCTCCGGCGTCCGGACCGGCACCGGAGAGCCGTTGGGACCGGCCGGACCCGCCGAGCCGAACGGCCCCGGCCCCTCTGGTGCATACGGTGAACCCTCTTCCGGCGCGTACCCCGAGCCCTCCTCCGGCGCGTACGGCGAGCCCTCCTCCCGCGGGTACGGCGAGCCCCCGCACGGCGGCCCCCGTGCGTCCCGCCGGACACCCCCGGGCGGCGGCAACAAGCGGGTGACGACCGTCGTCGCGGGCGTCGTCGGTGTCCTCGTCGTGATCGCGGGCGCCTTCTTCTTCCTGAAGGACGGCGGCGACAAGAAGAACGAGGGCACCAAGCCCTCACCGTCAACCACCGTGAGCAGCAACCCGAAGCTGCCGCCGGGCGTGAAGTGCAGCGGCGACGCCTGCACCGGCAAGGACCCGGAGGCCATGGGCTGCGGCGGCGACCTGGTGACCACCGGCGCGACCGCCGTGGTCGGCACGGCCGCCGTCGAGGTCCGCTACAGCAAGGTCTGCGGTGCCGCGTGGGCCCGCGTCACCCAGGCCGCACAGGGCGACGAGGTCCAGGTCAGCGCCGGTGGCGCGGGCGAGCAGCGGGCGACCGTCGGCAACGCCGGCAACACCGTCGCGTACACCCCGATGGTCGCCGTGAAGTCCGCGGCCGACGCCACGGCGTGCGCGACGCTGGCGGCGGGGACGCAGGGCTGCACGAAGTAGCCGCGCCCGGGCCGCAGCGGGCGGACGGCGGCCGACGACGGGCCGTCGAAGAAAGTTCGTCCGCGGCAGGCATGCCCCGCGGCGTCACGGGCACGCGAGAAGTACCCCCACGGGAGTCCGGCAACGGTATCCCCGAACGGCGGTCGCCTTCGTCCTCCCTCTCCCGGACAGGCGGCCGCCTTCTTTTGCGCGCCCTTCGGCCGTTGTGCGGCTCGGACCTGTGGGCCGGGCCACACCGACCCGGACGTGCCGGACACCACGGGCGCGATAGCCTGACGGCTGGATCGATCTCTTGATACCAAGAGATCGATCAAACGCCCGGGGCCGGGACGCCCCACCGCCAGCTGTCATACGGAGAACGCCATGACTCGCACTCCCGTGAACGTCACCGTCACCGGCGCGGCCGGCCAGATCGGTTACGCCCTGCTCTTCCGCATCGCCTCCGGCCAGCTGCTCGGCGCGGACGTGCCGGTCAAGCTGCGCCTCCTGGAGATCACTCCGGCGCTCAAGGCCGCCGAGGGCACCGCGATGGAGCTGGACGACTGCGCGTTCCCGCTCCTCCAGGGCATCGAGATCACCGACGACCCGAACGTGGCCTTCGCCGGCGCCAACGTCGCCCTCCTCGTCGGCGCCCGCCCCCGCACCAAGGGCATGGAGCGCGGCGACCTCCTGGAGGCCAACGGCGGCATCTTCAAGCCGCAGGGCAAGGCCATCAACGACCACGCCGCGGACGACATCAAGGTCCTCGTCGTGGGCAACCCGGCCAACACCAACGCCCTGATCGCCCAGGCCGCCGCCCCGGACGTACCGGCCGAGCGCTTCACCGCCATGACCCGCCTGGACCACAACCGCGCGCTGACCCAGCTGGCGAAGAAGACGGGCTCGACGGTCGCCGACATCAAGCGCCTGACCATCTGGGGCAACCACTCCGCCACCCAGTACCCGGACATCTTCCACGCCACGGTCGCCGGCAAGAACGCCGCGGAGGCCGTGAACGACGAGAAGTGGCTGGCCGACGAGTTCATCCCGACCGTCGCCAAGCGCGGCGCGGCCATCATCGAGGCCCGCGGCGCCTCCTCGGCCGCCTCCGCCGCCAACGCCGCCATCGACCACGTGCACACCTGGGTCAACGGCACCGCCGAGGGCGACTGGACCTCCATGGGCATCCCGTCGGACGGCTCCTACGGCGTCCCCGAGGGCATCATCTCCTCCTTCCCGGTCACCACGAAGGACGGCTCGTACGAGATCGTCCAGGGCCTGGACATCAACGAGTTCTCCCGCGCCCGCATCGACGCCTCCGTCAAGGAGCTGTCGGAGGAGCGCGAGGCGGTCCGCGGTCTCGGCCTCATCTGAGCCCGCCCCCGACGCCCGCACGGGCCCCGTTCCGGCTCAGGCCGGGACGGGGCCCGTGTCCGTTTCTGTACACCCATAAGACCCTTTTGCCGCTTTCCTTCGTGATGCGCCGCACTTTCCGCGTCGAATCGGCATGCAAACGGGGTCGCGGGGCAGGGGCTCACGGTCCCCGAGAGCGACACCCGGGTGACGCAGGGGGACCGATCAGGAACGGAAGGCAACACCGACCATGGCGAACAGCACGCACACTCCGGCGGAGCAGGCGCACCGGACGATCCATGCGGGAGGCGAGTGGCTCGCGGCGTCCTCCGGCGCCACGCGCGAGATCCTCGACCCCGCCGACGCCCTGCCGTTCGCCGTGGTCGCGGAGGGCGACGAGAAGGACACCGACCTCGCGGTGGCCGCCGCCCGCCGCGCCTTCGACACGGGCGACTGGCCGCACACCCCGGTCGCCGAGCGCGCCGCCCTGCTGCGCCGCGTCGCCGGCCTCCTCGTGCGCGACCGCGAGAAGCTGGGCCTGCTGGAGAGCCGCGACGCGGGCAAGACCGTCGAGGAGGGGCGCGTCGACATCGACTGCGTCGCCGACGCCTTCCGCTACTTCGCCGACCTGGTCGCGGGCGAGGCCCCCGGCCGGGTCGTCGACGCGGGCTCGCCCGACGTCCACAGCGTCGTCGTGCACGAGCCGGTCGGCGTCTGCGCGATGATCACACCCTGGAACTACCCGCTCCTCCAGGCCAGTTGGAAGATCGCCCCGGCACTCGCCGCCGGCAACACCTTCGTGATCAAGCCCAGCGAGATCACCCCGCTCACCACGGTCGCCCTGATCGACCTGCTCGTCGAGGCCGGTCTCCCCACCGGCGTCGCGAACGTCGTCACCGGCCCCGGCCACACCGTCGGCGCCCGGCTCGCCGAGCACCCCGACGTGGACCTGGTCTCCTTCACCGGCGGCCTGACCAGCGGCATCAAGGTCGCCCAGGCCGCCGCCGTCACCGTCAAGAAGGTCGCCCTCGAACTGGGCGGCAAGAACCCCAACGTGGTCTTCGCCGACGCCTGCGAGACCGAGGAGGGCTTCGACACCGCCGTCGACCAGGCCCTCAACGCCGCCTTCATCCACAGCGGGCAGGTCTGCTCCGCGGGCGGCCGGCTCATCGTCGAGGAGTCGGTGCGCGAACGCTTCGTCGCCGAACTCGCCCGCCGCGCGGAGCGGATCCGCCTCGGCCGCGGCACCGAGGAAGGCGTCGAGTGCGGCCCGCTCGTCTCCGCACAGCAGCGCGCCAAGACCGAGGACTACGTCGCCTCCGCCCTCGCCGAGGGCGCCGAGCTGCGCTGCGGCGGCAAGCGCCCCGAGCCGTCCCCCCAGCGGCCCGAGAGCGGCTACTTCTACGAGCCGACCGTCCTCGACCACTGCCACCGCGAGATGCGGGTCGTACGGGAGGAGGTCTTCGGACCGGTCCTCACCGTCGAGACCTTCCGTACCGAGGACGAAGCCGTAGCCCTCGCTAACGACACCGAGTACGGTCTGGCCGGTGCCGTCTGGACCGCCGACGCGGGACGGGCCCGCCGGGTCGCGGGCCGGCTGCGGCACGGCACCGTGTGGATCAACGACTTCCACCCCTACCTGCCGCAGGCGGAGTGGGGCGGCTTCGGCAAGAGCGGCGTCGGCCGCGAACTCGGCCCCGCGGGCCTCGCCGAGTACCGCGAGAGCAAGCACGTCTACCAGAACCTCGCGCCGAAGCCCGTCCGCTGGTTCTCCGGCTGACCCCACCGCGTCCCCGCACTCCTCCTCGTCATCATCCGCTCGCCCCACTGGAGTACCCCCATGCCAGAAACCACTCACGTCTACGACTACGTCGTCATCGGCGGCGGTACGGCAGGCTCCGTGATCGCCTCCCGCCTCACCGAGAACCCGGACGTCACCGTCGCCGTCATCGAGGGCGGCCCCAGTGACGTCGGCCGCGACGACGTGCTGACCCTGCGCCGCTGGATGGGCCTGCTCGGCGGCGAACTGGACTACGACTACCCCACCACCGAGCAGCCGCGCGGCAATTCGCACATCCGGCACAGCCGCGCCCGCGTCCTCGGCGGCTGCTCCTCGCACAACACCCTCATCGCCTTCAAGCCGCTGCCGTCCGACTGGGACGAGTGGGAGGCGGCCGGTGCCAAGGGCTGGGGCGCGGTGCAGATGGAGGCGTACTTCGCCCGGCTGAAGAACAACATCGTCCCGGTCGACGAGAAGGACCGGAACGCCATCGCCCGCGACTTCGTCGACTCCGCGCAGCAGACACTGGACGTCCCCCGGGTCGAGGGCTTCAACAAGAAGCCGTTCACCGAGGGCGTCGGCTTCTTCGACCTCGCCTACCACCCCGAGAACAACAAGCGGTCCTCGGCGTCGGTGGCGTACCTGCACCCCGTGATGGACGAGCGCGCCAACCTCACGCTTATGCTGGAGACCTGGGCGTACCGGCTGGAGCTGGACGGCACCCGCGCCGAGGGCGTCCACGTCCGCACCAAGGACGGCGAGGAGATCCTCGTCAAGGCACGCAACGAGGTCGTCCTCAGCGCCGGAGCCGTCGACTCCCCGCGCCTGCTGCTGCACTCCGGCATCGGCCCTCGCGAGGACCTCGAAGCCCTCGGCATACCCGTGGCGCTCGACCTGCCCGGCGTCGGCGAGAACCTGCTCGACCACCCCGAGTCGGTGATCGTGTGGGAGACGAACGGTCCCATCCCGGACAACTCCGCGATGGACTCCGACGCCGGTCTGTTCGTGCGCCGCGACCCCGAACACGCGGGCCCCGACCTGATGTTCCACTTCTACCAGATCCCGTTCACGGACAATCCGGAGCGCCTGGGCTACGAGCGCCCCGAGTTCGGCGTCTCCATGACCCCGAACATCCCCAAGCCGAAGTCCCGCGGCCGCCTCTACCTCACCAGCGCCGACCCGGCCGAGAAGCCCGCCCTGGACTTCCGCTACTTCACCGACGAGGACGACTACGACGGCCGCACCCTCGTCGACGGCATCCGCATCGCCCGCGAGATCGCCAAGTCCCAGCCGCTGGCCGGCTGGCTCAGGCGCGAGGTCTGCCCCGGCCCGGACGTCACTGGCGACGAGGAGCTGAGCGAGTACGCCCGCAAGGTCGCCCACACCGTCTACCACCCGGCCGGCACCTGCCGCATGGGCGCCGCCACCGACGAGCAGGCCGTCGTCGACCCCGAGCTGCGCGTCCGCGGCCTGACGGGCCTGCGCATCGCCGACGCCTCCGTCTTCCCGACCATGCCCGCCGTCAACCCGATGATCGGCGTCCTCATGGTCGGCGAGCGCGCCGTCGAGCTGATCGGCGGTGACGCCCGATGAGCACCACCGACAAGGACACCACCACCGCCGCCGCGACCGACACCGTGACCGAGCGCCCGCCGGTCTTCTCCGTCGACGGCCTGTGGAAGGTCTTCGGCCCCAAGGCCGCCCGCGTCCCCGCCGACCCGGACCTCACCGCCCTGAGCCCGGCCGAGCTGCGCTCCCGCACCGGCTGCACCGCCGCCGTCGCTGACGTCTCCTTCGACGTGCGCAAGGGCGAGGTCTTCGTCGTCATGGGCCTGTCCGGCTCCGGCAAGTCCACCCTCGTACGCTGCCTGACCCGCCTCATCGAGCCGACGGCCGGGTCCATCGCCATCGACGGCGAGGACGTCCGTGCGATGGACAGGTCCCGGCTGCGTGAACTGCGCCGCCACCGCGCCGCGATGGTCTTCCAGCACTTCGGCCTGCTCCCGCACCGCACCGTCCTGGACAATGTCGCCTACGGCCTGGAGGTCCAGGGCATGGGCCGCGCCGAGCGCCGCGAGCGCGCCGCCGCGATCGTCGCCAAGGTCGGCCTGGAGGGCCTGGAGCAGCGCCGCCCCGGCCAGCTCTCCGGCGGCCAGCGCCAGCGCGTCGGCCTCGCCCGCGCCCTCGCCGTCGACCCCGAGGTGCTGCTGTTCGACGAGCCGTTCAGCGCGCTGGACCCGCTGATCCGGCGGGACATGCAGGAGGAGGTCGTCCGGCTGCACCGCGAGGAGGGCCGCACGATGGTCTTCATCACCCACGACCTCCAGGAGGCCCTCAAGCTCGGCGACCGCATCGCCCTGATGCGCGACGGCCGGGTGGTGCAGCTCGGCACGCCGGAGGAGATCGTCGGCTCACCCGCCGACGACTACGTCCGCGAGTTCGTCCGCGACGTCCCGCGCGAGCAGGTCCTCACCGTCCGCACGGCGATGCGCCCCGCCACCTCCGCCGACGAGGCGGGCACGGGCCCGGCGATCCGCCCCGAGGCCACCGTCTCGGAGGCCATCGAGGCCGTAGCGAGGGCAGGCTCGGCAGCCCGCGTCATGTCCGACGGCCGCTGCCTGGGCGTGGTGGACGCGACCGACCTCCTGTCGGTGGTAGCAGGCACAACAGACGAGCCCGCCACGGCGGACGGTGACGCCGCAGCCGCCGCAGCTGCGGGCAGTCGTGCCGCTGGGGCGGCACGGGTGGGCGCAGCGGCAACCGGCGAGCGCCGTGAGCCGACCGACCCTCGCCCAGCCACGACCGAGGAGCCGGTCTGATGGCAACGATCACCGCAGCGCCCCGAAAGGCCACCCCGCCGGGCATCCTCACCCACCCCGCAACCCGCAAGCTCCTCGCCCTGGCGGCACTGGCAGCCATCCTCACCCCCATAGCCGCCACGCAGTGGCCCGGCGCCACCTGGCCCACCGCCCTCACCGTCGACGTCTCCGAACCCCTCGGCAAGGCCAGCGACTGGATCATCGACAACCGGGACAGCCACCCCCTGTTCCTCTACTTCTTCGGCCACGTCAGCAACATCGTCGTCATCGCCGTACGCGCCGTGTACCTCGCCCTCCTCGCCGTCGGCTGGGCCGGGGTCACCGCGATCGGCGCCCTGGTCGCCTGGCGGGTGGCCGGTGTGAAGCTCGCGGCGGGCACCGCGGCCGCGTTCCTGGCCTGCGGCCTGCTCGGCATGTGGGTGCCGACCATGCAGACCCTCGCCCTGATGGTCGTGGCCGTCCTCGCGTCCGTCGCGGTCGGCGCCCTGCTGGGCCTCGCCGCGGGCCTGTCCGACCGGATGGACCGCGTCCTGCGCCCGGTGCTGGACACCATGCAGGTGCTGCCCGCCTTCGCCTACCTCCTCCCCGTCGTCCTGGTCTTCGGCATCGGCGTCCCCGCCGCCGTCCTGGCCACCGTCGTCTACGCCGCCCCGCCCATGGCCCGGCTCACCTCGCTCGGCCTGCGCGGCGCGGACCGGGAGGTCCTGGAGGCCGTCGAGTCCCTCGGCACCACCGCCCGCCAGCGCCTGCTGACCGCCCGCATCCCGCTGGCCCGCAAGGAACTCCTCCTCGGCGTCAACCAGACGATCATGATGGCGCTGTCCATGGCCGTCATCGCCTCGGTCATCGGCGCCGGCGGCCTCGGCGACCGCGTCTACCAGGCGCTCGCCTCGGTCGACGTCGGCGCCGCCCTCGCGGCCGGCATCCCCATCGTGCTGCTCGCCGTCGTCCTGGACCGGGTGACCGGCGCGGCGGGGGAGCAGCTCGGCGAGTCCGGAAAGTCCCCGGTGACCTGGCTGTACGCCCTGGTCGTCGCCGCGGCCGTGGCGCTCGCCGGACGCCTGGCCGGCTTCCTCGACTGGCCCGACGGGTGGGAGCTGAACATCGCCGAGCCCGTCAACCGGGCCGTCGACTGGATGACCGCCCACCTGTACTCCGGCGTCCCCGTCGTCGGCGGCACCGCCGACTGGGCCGCGCACTTCACCAGCTGGGTCCTCAACCCGCTCCGCGACGGCCTCCAGTGGCTGCCCTGGTGGTCCGTACTCCTGATCGTCGCCGCCCTGGCCTGGCTCATCGGCACCTGGCGCACCGCGCTCACCGCCGTCCTCGCGATGGCCGCGATCGGCGTGCTCGGCGTGTGGAACCCGTCCCTGGACACGCTCTCCCAGGTGCTCGCCGCCGTCGCCGTGACCCTGGTCGTCGGCTTCGCCACCGGCATCGCCGCCGCCCGCAGCGACCGCTTCGAGCGCCTCCTGCGGCCCGTGCTCGACGTCTTCCAGACCATGCCGCAGTTCGTGTACCTGATCCCGGTCGTCGCCCTGTTCGGCGTGGGCCGCGCGCCCGCCGTGGCCGCCGCCGTCGTCTACGCCCTCCCGGCCGTCGTCCGCATCACCGCCCAAGGCCTGCGCCAGGTCGACCCGGCCGCCCTGGAGTCGGCCCGCTCGCTCGGCGCCACCAGCGGCCAGCAGCTCCGCCAGGTCCAGCTTCCGCTGGCCCGCCCGGCCCTGCTGCTCGCCGTCAACCAGGGCGTCGTCCTGGTCCTCGCCGTCGTCATCATCGGCGGCCTGGTCGGCGGTGGCGCGCTCGGCTACCAGGTCGTCTTCGGCCTGGCACAGGGCGACCTGGCGACCGGCCTGGTGGCGGGCGCCGCGATCGTCTGCCTCGGCCTGATGCTCGACCGCGTCACCCAGCCCACCGAACGCCGTACGACCAAGAAGGGAGCCTGAGATGTCCCGCAAGCGGATCACGGCGGCCGCCGCCGTGCTGGTGCTGGCCACCGGCTGCGGTGCCGCCGACATGACCAAGCAGGCATCCCCCTACGCCAATGCCCAGGGCGCCAAGACCGTCACCCTGTCCGTGCAGTCCTGGGTCGGCGCCCAGGCCAACGTGGCCGTCGCCCAGTACCTGCTGGAGCACGAGCTGGGCTACCGCGTCGACACCGTCCAGGTCGACGAGGTCCCCGCCTGGGACGCGCTCAGCCAGGGCCGCGTCGACGCCATCCTGGAGGACTGGGGCCACCCCGAGCAGGAACAGCGCTACGTCCAGGACAAGAAGACCATCGCCCCCGGCGGCGACCTCGGCGTCACCGGGCACATCGGCTGGTTCGTCCCGACGTACTTCGCCAAGAAGCACCCGGACGTCACGAACTGGAAGAACCTCGACAAGTACGCCGACCTGCTGCGCACCGCGGAGAGCGGCGGCAAGGGCCAGCTCCTGGACGGCTCCCCGTCCTACGTCACCAACGACAAGGCCCTGGTGAAGAACCTGGACCTGGACTACCAGGTCGTCTTCGCCGGTTCCGAGGCCGCCCAGATCACCCAGATGCAGCAGTTCGCCAAGGAGAAGAAGCCCTTCCTCAGCTACTGGTACACCCCCCAGTGGCTGATGGAGAAGGTCCCGATGACCGAGGTGAAGCTGCCGCCGTACGAGGAGGGCTGCGACGCCGACCCGGAGAAGGTCGCCTGCGCCTACCCCGTCACCCCGCTGCAGAAGTACCTCAACGCCGGCTTCGCGAAGGACGGCGGCAAGGCGGCGGAGTTCCTCAAGCGGTTCAAGTGGACGACGGAGGACCAGAACCAGGTCTCCCTGATGATCGCCGAGCAGAAGATGCGGCCCGAGGAGGCGGCGAAGAAGTGGGTGGACGGCCACGAGTCCGTCTGGAAGAAGTGGCTGCCCTGACCCTCACTCCGCGGGGCGTGCCGCGAGCCCTGCCGCGGCCTCCCGCACCGACTGCTCCGCATGCCGCTGGAGGCCGGGCCCGAACGTGATCCGGGTGGCCCCGAGCCCGCCGAGTTCGGCGGGTGCGGGGCCCTGCCCGGGCCGCGCGAACACGTTCACCGGGCCCTGGATCCCGGACCGCAGCAGCGGCAGCAGTTTGGTGGGTGCGGCGATGGGATACACGCAGTCGGCGCCCGCGGCGACGTAGGCGGCGGCCCGCTCGATCGCCGCTCCCGGGTCGTCGACGCCCCGGATGAACGTGTCGATCCGGGCATTCAGGAAGAGCCGGTCACCGGCCTCCTCCCGCACCCCGGCCAGCCACTCGGCGTGCTCCGCCGGGTCCTTGAGCCCCTCGTCGGTGGAGTCCTCCAGGTTGCAGCCGACCACGCCCACCTCGAGGAGCCGCTCCACCAGCTCCTTCGGCGCCAGGCCGTAGCCGTCCTCGACGTCCGCCGACACGGGTACGTCCACGGCGCGCACGATCCGCGCCACCGCCGCGAACATCTCGTCGGCCGGGGTCTGCCCGTCCTCGTACCCGAGCGAGGCCGCCACCCCGGCGCTCGGGGTCGCGAGCGCCGGGAACCCGGCCTCCACGAACACCCGGGCGCTCGCCGCGTCCCAGGGTCCCGGCAGGACGAGAGGGTCGTCCGGGACCCGGCCGTGGTGCAGGGCGCGGAACGCGGCGGCGTGACTCACGGTGTGTAACCCCCCGGTGGGACCCTGCGGCTGACCATCAGCCGGTTCCAGCTGTTGATGACGGTGATCAGCCCGATCAGATGGGCCAGTTCACCGTCGTCGAAGTGTACGGCGGCCTCCTCGTACACCGCGTCCGGCACGAAGCCCTCGGTCAGCACGGTCATCGCCTCGGTCAGCGCGAGCGCGGCCCGCTCCCGCCCGTCGTACAGGTCCGCCGCCTCCTCCCAGGCGGCGAGCAGACCGAGGCGCTGCTCGTCCTCCCCGTTCTTGCGGGCCAGGGTGAGGTGCATGTCCAGGCAGAACGCGCAGTGGTTGAGCTGCGAGGCCCGGATCATCACCAGCTCGGCGAGGACGGGGTCGCCGAGCCCCTTCTTGGCCGCCGCGCTCAGCGCCGACAGCGCCTTCCCGACCTCCCGGTCCAGGAGCTGGGTGCGTGCCGTCACGCGTGCCCGCCGGGCGTGTAGTGGCCCGGCGTCATCCGGCAGGTCACGCCGAACCGGTTCCAGGCGTTGATCGTCGTGATCGCGGCGATCAGCTGCGCCAGCTCGGGCTCGTCGAAGTGCTCGGCGGCCTTCTCGTACACCTCGTCCGGCACGAAGCCGTCGGTCAGGACGGTGACCGCCTCGGTCAGCTCGATCGCCGCCAGCTCCTTCTCCGTGTAGAAGTGCCGCGACTCCTCCCAGGCGGCCAACTGCACGATCCGCTCCACGCTCTCGCCGGCGGCGAGGGCGTCCTTGGTGTGCATGTCGAGGCAGAAGGCGCAGTGGTTGATCTGCGAGGCGCGGATCTTGACCAGCTCGTACAGCGCCGGGTCCAGTCCCCGCTTGGCGACGGTCTCGAGCCGGATCATCGCCTTGTAGACCTCGGGGGCGTGCTGGGACCAGTTCAGCCGGACGGGCAGCTCGGGGGCGTAGGCCGTGGTCTTCGTGTCATCGGTGGGTGTCGTCATGCCTTCGACCCTAGGAAGAAAACAGCCCACCGGTATGGTCCATTTCCATGGCGAATTCCTGGGCCACTCTCGGCGTCGACCTCCACCTCGAACCCACCGGTCCCGGCCTGCGCCGCGGCCTCACCGACGCGCTGCGCGAGGCCGTCCGCACCGGCCGCCTGGCCCCCGGCACCCGGCTGCCCTCCTCCCGGGTCCTCGCCGCCGACCTCGGCATCGCCCGCAACACCGTCGCCGACGCCTACGCCGACCTCGTCGCCGAGGGCTGGCTCACCGCGCGCCAGGGCTCGGGCACCCGCGTCGCCGACCGTGTCGCCGCCCCGCCGCCCGAAGCCTCGGCCCGGCGCCCCCGGAAGCCCGCCCGGCCCGTCCACGATCTGCGCCCCGGCAGCCCGGACCTGGCCAGCTTTCCGCGCGTCGAGTGGCTCAGAGCCGCCCGCCGCGCCGTCACGGCCGCCCCCAACGACGCCTTCGGCTACGGCGATCCCCGCGGCCACACCGAGCTGCGCGGTGCGCTGTCCGCCTACCTCGCCCGTGCCCGCGGCGTGCGCGCCGCCCCGGACCACCTGCTCGTGTGCGGCGGCGTCGCGCACGCCCTGGTGGTGCTGGCCGCGGTGCTGCGGGCGCGTGGCGTGCGCACCGTGGCCGTCGAGTCGTACGGCCTCCACGTCCACCGCGACCTGCTCGAAGCCGCCGGTCTGCGGACCGTCCCGCTGCCCGTCGACGACCGGGGCGCCGACCCCGGGGCGCTCACGGACGCGGGCGCCGTACTGCTCACCCCCGCCCACCAGTTCCCGACCGGCGTGCCGCTGCACCCCGACCGCCGGGCGGCCGTCGTGGACTGGGCGCGGCGCACCGGCGCGCTGATCCTGGAGGACGACTACGACGGCGAGTTCCGCTACGACCGCCAGCCCGTCGGCGCCCTCCAGGGACTCGCCCCCGACCACGTCGTCTACCTCGGCACCGCCAGCAAGTCCCTCGCCCCCGGCCTGCGACTGGCCTGGGCGGTGCTCCCGCCGGGGCTCGCCGACGAGGTCACGGCGACCCGCGGCGGCTCCGACACCTGCGGCGTGCTGGAACAGCTCACGCTGGCCGAGTTCCTCGCCTCCGGGGCCTACGACCGTCACGTCCGCGCCTCCCGCCTGCGTTACCGGCGCCGCCGGGACGCCCTGGTCGCGGCCCTCGCCGGGCGGGTCCCGGAGGTGCGGATCGCCGGCATCGCGGCCGGTCTGCACGCCGTACTCGGGCTGCCGCCCGGCACCGAGCAGCAGGTACTCAGATCGGCGGCCTGGCACGGCCTGGGCCTGCACGGCCTGTCCGTCTTCCGCCACCCGGCGGCCACGACCGACCCGCTGGACGCGGTGGTCGTCGGCTACGCCACCCCGCCCGACCACGCCTGGACGGGCGCCCTGGACGCACTGTGCCGGGCGCTGCCCTAGCGTCCGCCGCGATGCCGGCCGGGCCCGCGACCGGTTCGACCGGCGCCTTTCCGTATCACGGACACGCACGGCATGCCCCCGCCCCACCCGGTAGCCTGGCCCCGGGCCGTGACTGGCGCGCTGGGATGGGACGAACCATCGGGAAGCGGCCCCGGAACACCGAGAGCCGTGCGCCTGGGCCATCCGTACCGCGAACGCTGAAACCGACGTCCGGAGGACCCCTTGCCCGCCGAAATCTCCCCCGAGTCCACCGCCTACCGCGCCGCGCTCGACGTCATCCGAGCCGTCGAGCCCCGTGTCGCGGACGCCATCGGCCAGGAGGTCGCCGACCAGCGCGAGATGCTCAAGCTGATCGCCTCCGAGAACTACGCCTCCCCGGCCACGCTCCTGGCGATGGGCAACTGGTTCAGCGACAAGTACGCCGAGGGCACCATCGGCCGCCGCTTCTACGCCGGCTGCCGCAACGTCGACACCGTCGAGTCCCTCGCCGCCGAGCACGCCCGCGAGCTGTTCGGCGCCCGCCACGCCTACGTCCAGCCGCACTCCGGCATCGACGCCAACCTGGTCGCCTTCTGGGCCGTCCTCGGCGCCCGCGTCGAGGTGCCCTTCCTGGAGAAGACCGGCGCCCGCCAGGTCAACGACCTGACCGACGCCGACTGGGCCGAGCTGCGCCGCGCCTTCGGCAACCAGCGGATGCTCGGCATGTCCCTGGACGCCGGCGGCCACCTCACCCACGGCTTCCGCCCGAACATCTCCGGCAAGATGTTCGGTAGCGCAGTAGGGGTCTGACCTGTGGAAACGTTCCGGAAACTTGCTGAGGAGCTGGCCTCACTGAGCCCTGCGGGGCAAGCAGAGGTGTTGCGGATCATCGACGGCCCAGAGCCTGTCAGCGAGCCCCCCGAGGTCCGTACCTACGTCCCGCTGCTGACCAGCCGGACAACTCGCAAGATGACTGTTCGGGTCATCCGTGGCCCCGTCCGGGGAGACGGCTCCTAACGGATGATCTTGGGACGTGCTACGGTCCCCATCACCGCAACGTGAGCGTGCGGGCAAGATGAAGGCCCCAGGGGGCGCAACCCCTGAGGCCAGTACACCTAGAGAGTGGGTCTCTAAGTGCAGGTACAGCGTACAAGGCACACCCGTGCCTATGTGCAGATCCCTAACGAGATCGCACGCAACCGATCCTTGAGCCTTGAGGCTCGGGGACTCCTCGGATACCTCCTGTCGCTCCCGGACGCCAACGGCGCCACGGTCGAGCGCATCACGGAGCACACCCCCAACGGACGCCGGTCCGTCGCCAACGCCATGAACGAGCTAGTCACTGCTGGCTACGTCAAGCGTGCTCGCATGCAGGACCCCGAGACGGGCCGTTGGGTCACCCTGACCTCCGTCACGGACTCTCCGACCAACCACATGCCGACGGTCGGTGTTCCGACTGGTCCGGCTGTCGGCGCCTCTCCTACGGAGAAAGACGCTGGCTGTAATGACCTCCCTACTCCCATCCGTGAGGAGCTGCGGCCGGTAGGCCGCGACGGCTCAGAGGGGGAGGGGGAGAAGTCCCACCAGGAGAAGACCGAGACCCCGCTGAGCAAGCAGGCAACCAAAGCTCTCCTGAACCTGGCCACCTACAGCCATCGGCTGATCCTCTCGCCCCGGGAGGCTCGACGCCTCGCCCCTCAGGCGGGGGCGTGGCTGGCCTCTGGCCTGAGCGAAGCCGAGATGCTCAAGAACCTCTCTGCCGCTCTCCCGAGCGAGATCAGCTCTGCTGCCGCTCTCGTGGCCTACCGGCTGAAGAACCACCAGCCCGAGCCGGTAGCGGCTCCTAGCCCCTCTCAGGCCCCTTCACGGGCCTCCGTGCGGCAGTCCTGCCCTGAGTGTGAAGTGCCCTTCCCTCTGGGACACCCCGGCGGCATCTGCCGCAACTGCCGCTGAACCTCTCTCACCACATCTGAAGGGACACCCATGTCTTCCGCTATGCCCTGGTACCTCAAGGCCGTGCTGTACATCGGCCTTCCGTCGGCCTGCCTTGCGGCGCTGTACCTCTCGATTCCTGGAGAGGTGGCCTTGGCCCGTACTGCCGGATGGTCTGAGAACTACTCGTACGCCATGCCGGTCTGTCTCTCCGTGTACGCCCTGGTCGCTGGAGCCATCGCCACGTACCGCCGCAAGGCCTCTCTCGCCGGGCAGAAGACGGCTCTCATCGGAGCTGTCCTCGCTGGCATGCTGGCCATGTCGGCGCAGTCGATCTCTCACCTGATCGCCCAGAACTACATGGGAACTTCCGCTCTCCTGGTGGTGGCTGTCTCCTGCGTCCCGCCTCTCACGATCTTCCACCTTGTCCACATGGCCGAGACCCCCTCAGAGGTCAAGACGGCTGACGAGAAGCTGAAGGAGTCGCAGGAGATGAACCGGGCCCTCATGACGGCTCTGGTCGCCTCTGAGAGCCGCTCTCTGCTCACGGATGCCTCTCAGGTCCTGGTGGAGGTCGAGCATGCCTCTGAGAAGACTGAGGAGCTAACGGAGTGGGCCTCTCAGACGAACGAGGCCCTTGGCAAGGAGCTGGAGGAGGCGGAGAAGGCTCTCACCCCGAAGCCTCGCCGGAAGGCTCTCGCTCTCACGCGGGACAAGATCGAAGAGACCCGGCAGTCACTGACCGCTCAGGGTGAGAAGGTCACCGTGGAGAGGGTCTGTCAGGCCCTGGGGATCTCTCAGGCGACCTACTACCGGTACAACGCAGCCTGACCCCTGACACACGAAGAGGGCCCCTCCCCGTATTCGGCAGGGAGGGACCCTCAGGTGTTCAGTCTGTCAGACGTCGGCCCGAGAGGCGAAGCCGACGAACGCCGACCAAGCCGAGGCCGAGAGGTTGAGGGACGGGCCCTGAGGGGCCTTGCTGTCACGCACCGGGACCATGCCGGCCGAAATGGCAGAGGGCGCCCACTCAAGGCACTGGCCACCCTCGCCACCGCTGTAACTCGACTTGACCCACTTGGTGCCGGGGTCGATGTTGCTCATTGGGTGTAGCCCTCCATCACTTCACGGATCATGGTTGAGGAGTCCTCGGGAGACAGGGCCGAAGCCCTGAGGCGATCGTACGTAACACTCGCACGGTCTACCTCAGTTGCCGAGTCATCGACGTGGCCTTGACCCCGAGACTCCGAGCACATGACGGTCGGTTCCCCGTCCTGCGTGATCAGAGTAAACGGCAAGCTGGACGCAGGGGCACCCGCTTTGAAGGGAAGAACCTGGATCGTCACGTGAGGGGACTCAGCCTCCACCAGGAGCCGAGCCATCTGCTCGCGCATGACCTCAGGGCCACCCACCAGCGTTCTCAGGCAGACCTCATGCAGGACCACCCACAGGAGCGGAGGGCTAGGCCGAGTCATCACGTCATGACGCCGTATCCGACTCTCAACCCGCTGCTTGATCTCGTCTGTGCCCTCCCTCGGACGAGTAGCGCGGAAGACGGCTGCGGCATAGTTCGACGTCTGGAGCATGCCCATCACCAGGGCGTTGGAGTAGTCCAGGATCTGAGCTGCTGATGCCTCTAGCTTGAGGTACGGCACAAACCAACGAGGATGCCCGCCCTCGCTGAGCCTGAGCCGCAGGCGGGACAGGTACCCCGACGTGTTGAACGTCCTGTCACAGGCTTCTACGAAGTCTTCGGAGGCCAGGAGACTCCCTGACTCAACTCGGGCCACGTAGGGGCGGGTGTACCCCGTGGCGCTTCCCAGCGCCTCTTGGGTCATCCCGGCCTGTGTCCGACTGAAGCGGACTTCCCGCCCGATGAACCCCGCTCCGTCCTTCGGCTCTTCCGGCTGCTCTGGTCTTTCGATCACTCGAACACCCCCAGCGTTACAGATGAGTTGTAACCGCGTCGCACCTGTCAAGGGTAGGCCGCACACGGCGATGCTGGGAGCACACGCAGTAATCAGCTCCTGAGAGGTACCCCCATGTCTCCGGACGATCGTGACAACGACGTGCCACCCATCCTTGAGCGAGAAGTGTTCGAAGCGCGAGAGGCCTTGGCCGTTGTGCTCGGAGAGGCCGGGATCAAGCTCCCGCAGCTCTGGGCACAGCCGGTACAGGGGACGTGGCGTGTCGAGCTGGGGGCCTGCAACGTCCGGGCAGCCATGGCACTGGCCAACCTCTGCAAGGACGGAATGACCCTGCGGGAGAGGCACCCTGAGGAGGCCGTGAACCGTGGAGAGTAGAGACGTGTCCGGCGCCCTGGTGGCTCTCCAGACGGCTTTCCTGGACCTGGGCGTTGTCGCCGAGTTCCGCATTCAGGAGACGAGCGAGGGCCCCCGGATCAACGCCATTGGCATTGACCCCACGAAGGCCGTTCAACTCGCCCTCGCCCTTACGAGGGTCGACAGTATCCGGGTGATCCGGTCATGAACAACACTCGACGCCGGTTACGGGCCTGGAAGGTCACCCAAGACGGCCCCTTCTGGGGCGGCATTCTGGGACTCATGCTCTGGGGCTCAGTGGTTGCCGTTCTCCTTACCTCAGTTGTCCAAATGGGCAACGCCTAGTCTCCTGTCCTACCGGATGAACCGATGGCTCCCCAAAACCCATCCACAGGCCCGGTAGGGCAGGGCAATTCCCCCTCTCGGCTACCGCTTTCCCCGTGAGTCCGCACAAGCGGTAGTCGGGAGGGGTCTCCAATGCACCACATCTCTGATTCAAGAGGAGTGAGCATGACTGCAAGCGTCGCCATTGAGGCGACTCACGCAAGGTCCCTGGTCGATCCCGCGTTCTTCACGCGGCTCAGCCGTCGTGTGGCCACCGTTCACGGCCTGGACGACGACAAGGCGCAGGCCATCACGGATCAGACGTTGGCCTACCTCGCCACCTCGGCGCAGAAGGCGCCGGACACCGGCACCCTCAGCCCGAGCCCGACCATCGACATGGGCCTTCACTGCTACCTGGAGTACACGGAGCCCTACGACGACTTCTTCAAGGCTCACGGCTGGCCCAAGGTGCACCACAACCCCTGGGACGACCCCTCCAAGACGTACGAGTCCTCCGCCGTGGTGATCCCCCGGACCATGGCCGAGATCGAGAAGGCCGGTTACGTGCTCCTGCCCGAGCTGTGGGCGGCCTCGCACGTGGACTGCTCCGACGACAGCGACGGGAAGCCGGGTGACCCGCCGCCGTGCGGTGACCACGGCTAGTCAGTAGCCCTGAATCGCGTCAGCCCTCGCCGGTACAGTGGCGGGGGCTGATTGCGTAGGAGCGTATATGGCGAGAGAGATCACCGGCACAGGCCGAGTAACTGTATTTCGACTACTGCACATGTGGTCACCTAGGCGGGTGGGTATTGTCGCCTACACTTCAACGGGCAATTTCGGCACCACAGCCGTGGTTGGGTACATTCCGTTCCCCGAAATCCCGGATATCTCCCTGTTGGACGTAGCAGCAAGGCATAAACCTTCCGCGGTTACCGATTGGAGAGGCACAGGAAGTCAAATTTCGGAGGCTAGTTGGCTCCTCTGCACTGGCTGGTCAAGCCGAATTGTGAAAAAGGCTGAGACCTTGGACTTTCGGCATGCCGGCTGGGCAATGGAAGTCGATGGGAGTGTGAATCTCGGGAGGTCACTCTATGGGCATGACTCATTGCTGGTCGGGAGACTCAAGTTCTCAGATCCAGACCTCATGAAGCAGGCCAGATCGCTCCTTCTGGAGGAGGACATTCCCAGGATGAATGCTGAGGACAAGCCAGCACACACGTAGGAGTGTCGACCTCGGGGCCCCCTCTTCAGGGAGGGGGCCTCAGGTGTGTCTAGAGGGCTCTGGCAGGGGGGTATACCCAACCCCTACATAAATTACGTAGGTGTCCTCTGCTCCGAACCAGGACACGACTGTGATGCAGTCAACTTTATTATTGTTGCAGCGGCCTTGCTGCAAGAATGAGGAGCTGCCGTTACCTTCTCGTGATGATCCAAAACGGCCCAGAAGGGCCCTTAAAGGGCCTGGAAGGGGGTCTGAGGCACCTGGAGAGGCCCGAGGGGCTCAGAGGGCCGCACAGGGCCGCACAGAGGCTTGTGCGCTTGTGAAGATAACGAAACCCGTACACGCCGGAAGGAAGGCGCCCCTGCGGTCCTCTTCCACAATTACGTTATGCATTACCCCCGTATTCATGCAGCAGGAGCGATGCAGTATTAACGTTATCAACGCGTTACATTCGTCATTGTTATTGCAGCACGCACTGATGTGGGAATGCGGGCACGGAATACGAGTGAGGCATGTCGGAATGGATGCGGAATGCAGCACGGCCATTCAGTGGTCGTGCACGACCACAACGCATGCCCTACTGAACGAATGGTCAGTACGTACTGAATGGCGAGTCAGTACGCAGATTCATGGGTGATGTGGGTCACACGCATATGGGACATAGGTCTATATACAGGGCTACTGAATGGCAGGTCAGTAGGTGATCTGACGCACTATCAGTGTCCATTCTGTATGGGTACGCCCTATGTAAACGTGGTAACGGAAAGGTCACGCTAGAGCCCTGATTCTCGAATGGCGAGACACTTTCGTAACGGCCAGATAACGAACTTGCGAGCCACCTAAGCGCTTGCTCACCTCATTTTGTGTCTAGGTCTGTCCCTGTATGTCCACATTCTCAGCCCTCGTAGACCTCTTACGCGCGCGTATACGTAAGAAGCGTCAGTCTGACGATAATTCACGGTGCGGTGTTCACGTTGCGGTGATCCGTGATGGAGTCCTCCCAGCAACACCGACCGCGCCGAACGGAGCGGCCCGAAGAACTCACCCGCTGAAGCGGGGTCGAGATACCGGGCGTCACGCGAATACGGGGATAGCGCGGGGGATCGCACCGGGGTGTTGATGCGGGACCTAGCTTCATCCGGTCTCAGTGAACTCAGCGCGAATGCGCGGGGGTGATGAGTGGCCGATCGTTTCTTGAGAACTCAATAGCGTGCCAAATGCCATCGATCAATGATGACGCGTCGAACATTCCCTACCTAGGGCGCACGGTGACTCACCCGGAAACGGGAGTCTCCTAGTTGGCGGACTAAGGCCAACACCTACGCGGTGCCAGCAATGGCGCTGTAAGCGTCTCTAGGGCGCGAACGGGGCAGGGCCCATGCTTCCTGCTGCCACAAGTCATGGCGTGCGCTCAGAGACGAACTGAGCGGGTCACCCTGGGGGCCGGTCCCAGGGACACCGACTAGGGGTGAGTACCTAGTGTCTGCCTAGGGACTGCACTAGGTGTGAGGTGTGGGAGTAATACGGAGTGAACCGTGTTCCTGGCGCATGCTGGGGACGGCTCAAATACAGGCACTCCGGCCTTGAGCTAGTAGGTGGGGTAACGGCTCACCTAGGCGACGATGGGTATCGGGCCCGAGAGGGCGTCCCGGCCGCATTCAAGTAAGACCGTGCGCGCAACACAAGGCGCACGGCAACCTCACATTCCCGCAAATCAGCAATGCGTGAGCGCTGTACAGCGGATGAGTGGGCAACAAGGGTAAGCAGCCACTTGCACTCGACTGCACGCCCGGTAACCCACGGTGCGTTACGAGATTGCCTACGGCAGACACGCCAACACGGCAGGGCCGAGACACGGCAATCAGGGTGACTGATACTCACCCGGTTGCGGGTTGTCTCCTAAGCGCCTGAGACGTGTCTGTCTAGGGGAGTGTCGTCAAGGCACTTGCAGGGGCCGGAAACGGCCGTACAGCGATCCCTAGGGGATGTAATGGCAGTGAGCGGGATTGAGCCGGTACAGGGTGAGCGCAAGCGCGGGAATGTGGCGCTGCGGCAGTACTCATTCCATCGTGAGTACCGGAATCACTACATGTTCCGCGTGCACATCACGGACGAACTGAGCACGTTCTCTTTTGACGTGCGTTCGTGGGGGAACATGATCGATGCCGTCGGCGCATTCACCGAAAGCGTGGCGCATCACGGCGTACGTCTCACCGCAAAGGCGAACCTGTATTCCACGGGGTATGCCCTGGTGAACGGCTTCAACGTGCGCGTCTCTCCGATCGGAGACTAACCGCAGCGTAGGGGTAGGACGGGCACACGGGTTGTATTCGGCATTCCGTGTGTCCTATGGCCCATTGCGAACGGTTCGTAGTGGCGTAAGTGGAGGTAGGGCAATGGGAGAAGAGCGCATTCGGTACGTCACGGTGTCGCGTACGGAGGTCATTACGTATGCCGTGCCGTCAACGTCGGTGGAGGATGCCGAGAATCGTTACCTCATGGATGGTGACGAGACCGACAGTAAGACAGTCGCAAGCTCTGTTCTGTCGGTGGAACCTGCGTAGTCCGCAGCATGGGTATCGGGTGCACAAGTTAAGGCTTGTGTGCCCCCTTACCTACTGCGTACAGGAATCGCGGTAGTGCAATGGGAGGTAAGGCAATGGCATTGAAGGTTATCGACAGTGCGCACAATTGGGGCATGACCGCTCACCTGATTCAGGGGAACGTCCAAATCACAGTGGAGTGGAACTACGACCGTGGGGACGTGGAGGTTAAGCGTTCCACCGAAGGTCAGCCCTTCGAACACGTGCGGTACTACCCCATTCCGTCCGACTACCGGGGGAAGTCACCCCGGGACATTGCGGAGGGGATGTGGGACCACATGAGGACGATTGCGGGTATCCACTGGCGTAAGGAGTACGGGCAGGACGGCGTGCGGGAGCTGAACAACGAATGGGTGATGATCACCCGTTTCCGTGACCGTACGAAGGTGTCGTACCGCACTCTTCGTAGTGGCACCCTCTTGGGTGTCGTGGTTGGGCACGTCCGGGGGTCTCACGTCACCGTGACCGATAGGGAAGTTCAGGTGCGGGTTACGTCCCGCACTAACCCTCACTACGACTGCGGGGAAGTCATTCGGGTGGACGCCACCTCCCCGTGGCTCAAGTCGCGGGAGGTCTGAGCAATGGCTCATACGCGAATCCTCCTGGAAAGCACACTCGTTCAGGGACCGGAAGACCGTTTCTACGTCTTCCGGCAAGGGGAACTCATCAGCCCCGGTTACTTCCTGAGCACGCGTGAGCGTGCCATCACGGAAGTACAGGAACTCAACGCGATTGAGCCGGGGCACACGTTCCTGAACGTGCCTACGTCCATCGTTGCGTGTGAGGGGTGCCGTAGTCACCTCCTGGACCTGCTGTACGAGCGTGAGGGACTGGAAGAACTCACGCGCGTTGAATGGCGAGACTGCCCCGAACATGAGTATTGGGGGCAGAACGAACAGACGTCTCTCGTCTCCTCTTGGGTGTACGGGGACTAGCAACACGCATAGTCGTTGGGTCTCAGGGTCTGCACGTGCTGTATTCGGCTGTACGTGCAGTCTCTAGACCGTTGCGAATAGGCGCAATGGCGAGTGAAAGGGCAACAGATGAACGCATGGCAGGAGGTAGGGCGTAAGGCTTCGTGCTACCTCGGTACGTCCGTACCCGCGCAATACCTCAGGCGGGGGGATGTCGTGCTCGGTTTCCACATGGAGCCGGTAGAGATCGTGGAGGGTCCGGCCCTGCCTCACCCCACGATGCCGGGGTGGTGGACCGTGCGTAAGTCGACCCCCTATGGAGTCGGCACCTACGTACTCATGGACGGGGAATGCGTGCACGTCGGACGCGTGCCGCTGGTCAACCTGGACCGCAACGGCTACAGCCTCTTGGGTCGCTGGCAGGCCCCGTGCGGGTGTGTGGTCAACAAAGGGGAGTGCTGCGAGGAGTGCGGCCCGTACAACGGTGCCTCGCCCTTGTGCATGAATGCGTGGCGGCGTCGCTAGTCATCCCTGTAGGCAATCGGCACACGTGCTTTATTCGGGGGTACGTGTGCCTTTCTCTCGGCCCTACGGGGGCCGGAAAGGCAGACTCAAGTGATTGAGCTTGACCGGGGGACTGTTGTTCTCCTGAAAATGGCGCGGCGCATCCGGTTGATGCTGGGCAACTCTGTCGCGCTCTGGGCAACTGATGTTGTTCAGATGCGGGACGGAAGCTTTTGGAGCGTCGCACACCGGCGTTCCGACTACTTCAACCACCGACCGAACATCCCTCTTACGGTTGCTTGTCAGTTGAACGCTGACAGCTTTGATGCGGCTGTTCAGTGGGTGCGAGACATGGAACAGCAGTACATCACGCAAGAACTTCCGGAGTGGTCGGCATGACGCGAAACATCATGGTCCTGCTTGCCTCCATTCTCGTGACCGGTTCCCTGGTGGGTGGAATCACTCAGGCAGTCATGGAGGAGCGGACCGAGACAGCAGAAACGGGGCTGTCTCAGACCAGGGAACGACTGGCACGAACCGAAGCGCGTCTCTCCCGTATGGAGGTGGACGCGTTCAACGACGGTTTTCTCTACGGCGCGTGCAGTAAGACGACTTACGAGGACGGTTCGTCGGTATGGGAGGACGGTAACGGCCGTCTCTGTCACTAGCGCTTGACAGTAGGCAGTAAGGGGAGGTCACCCGGTATTCCGGGCGGGATCACCCTTACTGCACTCTGTGAGTCTCTAGAGACACTCTCAAGAGGCCGTAAGGGAAAGGGCAATAGGTGCTGACGCTGAGCACGATTAAGGCGGCATTCCGGGGGCTGTACCGGGATGAGTCCCTGTACATCACCTTCATTGCGGGTGAGTCCATCCTTACCGGTCGCGTGACCGGCATTGGTGGCCGTATCGGTGCCCGCACGGACATGCGGCTGCATGAGGACATTCACGTCAATCGCGTGCTGTCCATGGAAGTCAGGTAAGGGGTATGCGAGTGAGTGTGAATCTCGTCAAGCACGTGTGTGTCGCATGTGGAGGCACGGCCAACGTTCTTGTAAACGATGGCTTTTGCGCCATGCATCTCTGTGGCCCCTGCACGCGTAAGGGTGCGGTGCGACGGCACATCCGCCGCTACTTCGCGTTCGTCGTCCCCCTGGCTCAAGTTCCATTGGGGGTGTGTTGCGGTGCGGAGAACACCTAAGACAGTTGCAATCAGTCTCCGTAACCTCCTGTACTGGTCCGACCGTAGGGCCGGACTTCCGGAGTCCGATCGGCAGCAGTGGGCTGAGCGTCGAAACGAGACACTCATGGAATGGCGGGAGGTTGACCCGGAAGGGTTCCGTCATTGGCTTACCGCTACAGGCATCGCCCGTAGTGGTCGCGTGCCGCTTACCGGCTGGGCTCGCATGGTGGAGGAGGAGTCTGGAATCAGGCTCGCTGATCCGTGTGAGTACTGCCAGGAATGCCGCAGCAGTCGCTAGCAAGTTGGGGGGTGCCTTATTCGGGGGTGCCCTCCCCCTAGGAAGGCAGGCAAGTGCAAGTTACGGAAGACAACGCGACTCATTGCGCGGTCGCGGACATGGCAGAGCCGCTTAACCTCATGGCCTACTTCTACTGGCGCGCGGGGGAGAAGGGTTTCCGTCTCGTCTTGAAGGATGACGACTTGACGGAGGAATACGGCGCGTGGGACGTGCAGACCGTTGACCCGTTGCCGGGCGAGACGCTCGAAAATCAGCGGCTCAATCACCTCATGGGGACGGCACTCCACAAATTCCACTCCCACAACAAGGGATGGAGTACTAACCCCGTAGCCCTGGCAGCGCATTACACGCTGGAATGGGGCTGGAACTGGACCACGGAAAGGTTTGCAAGTGCCTGAGAACAACACGGCATTCGGAAGCGTCGCTGAGTGGACCGCGATACTCGACCGCGCGTCCGGCAAGCTGACGCTTGCTTCCGAGGCAACGGGACATGAGCCGTCGCACTGGACCGGCGTCCGGGACGTCTATCAGGCAACCCACCTGATCGCGCTGTGGTCGCTGCATAACCAGCGCTACACGCTCAAGTCTGCGCCGTTCGCGCCGTGGGCCGAGCACGGCACGGAAAGCCGTCTGAGGCTGCTGGCCGTGCGCCATTCGGCCACGGTCGCAGTACAGGGCTAGCACTCAGTTTTGTGGACCGGCCTTTAGTCGGGCCGGTCCACATTGCTCAGTCGCTAGGACTGAATAGGGGGGTAAATGCGCATCGGTATAGGCACTGTGGTCAGACACCATTCTCAGGTGGGGGAAGGCACGGTCATTCGCGTTACGCGTCCCTGGTGGACGCTGCGGAGGCCGGTCTACCTGGTCCAGTGGTCGTGGCGCACGGTGCCCGTCCGGCACATGTTCGGACTGGAGATCGAAGGGGAGGCAGAGTGAGTGCCGTCAAGGCATGGCAGGAGGACGTGAGCACGGCTCACGCGGTCGCGTGGGAGGCTGCCCAGCTCCCGCGTGCCTCTGAGCGGCTCCAGGGGCTGAGAACGCTGTTTCAGACCCTGGGGGAGGTCGCCAACGACTACGCTTGCCCGCACATCGCGGTACGTGCGCTTGTGCGCGAGGCAGTCAAGGCATACGGAATGGGCCGACAGGTTGCCCTGATTCTGGAAAAGGTGGGGGTCTAAGTGGCACTCGGCATTGACGCGACACCTGAACAGGTAGCGGAGGCTACCGGCGTCGCCCTGTCGGATATCGAGATTGATCGGGTGTCCCTGGTTCCGACCATTGACGGGATGCACTGGTGGGACTGGGCGCATGCCATGCTGGAAATGCCCTTGCCTCCCGCCATAGAGACGACTCGGGCTATTGTCCGGGGTGAGCACACGATGGCGGAGGCTCAGGAGTTCACGCGACGACATGGCTTCAAGTCGTATCGCTTCAACGGGGAGTCGCAGCGAAAGTCAGAGCTGCGGGAGGTTCACGTGAACGTCAACGTATGGGCGCACAATGGTGCTGCTGTCGTATTTGACGACGAGACCGGACGTATCAGCGTCCGTCCGTCCAACCGGCCCCCCTTCTACTATGAGGGGCGCAAGAGTGCCTAAGCGTCTCTCCCGAACTGAGCTGAAAGAAGAGGCTCAGGAAGCCATCATGGACGCACTCTCCATTGCGTGGCATAAGTACTGGAGCATGGAGAATCGCATACCCGACACGCAACAGGAAGAGTTCGACGCGGTATTGCAGCGTGAGGCTAACCGCGTGGCCCGGATGTTCGGGTATGAGTCAGTGAGAAGAGAGGGATAGCATGCCGGGTAGGCCGGTAGGACTGGAAGTCACATACAAGTGTGACGAATGCCGGGAAGAGTTCACGGTCTATCAGACCCTGGACCCGACCAACGTTGAGATCACGATGCATCTCCGTGAAGAGCATGAGGATTGCCCCAAGGGCTGAACCTCCGTGTTCGGGCGCCGGATTCCGGTCCGGCTCCCGTTCATGGACGCTCACAACCCTGGTGAGTGCCAGTGCAACGGCTACAGGAAAGGGGAATAGTGGAAACGCAGTCGCGTTTCGAAGACATGGCATACGGGCCGATCGGCAAGGAAGTTCAGGCCGTAATGCCCTACACGGAGGCGGACCCTATCGGGGTGTTCGCTGCCCTCCTTGCCCTCTTCTCGGCAGGGGTCAACGGGCACGTGGTGCAGCCTGGCGGGCGCCCTACGGTCGTCTGGACGTGCCTTGTCGGCCGGTCGGGTACCGGCATGAAGGGTACGGCCAAGGAAGCGGCAGACCACATCCTGAAGCCTGCTATGGGGGATTTCCTGGACGTACACCTACGTTCGGGTATCTCCTCTGGTCCGTCTCTCGTGAACGCCTTGTTCGAGCAGCAGGAGAAGAGCGGGACCACGGAAGGCGGGCCGGACAATCGCCTGATCATTATTGAGGAGGAGTGGCAGAACCAACTTAAGCGCACGAACCGCTGTCCTACCTTCTCAGGTCACTTCCGTACCGCATGGGACGGACGCATGATCAGCAACACCACGAAGGGCAACAAGCCGGGGGAGCGGTACGAACAGCGGGTAGACGAACCGCTGTTGGGATTCCACTCCCACATTCAGCCCGGGGCGTGGGGCAAGTTCATTTCCAACACGGAAGCTCTCGGCGGATCATATAACCGGATTCTTCCCGTGCTGGTGAAACAGTCCAAGTTCCTGCCTGAGCCGGAAGAGGGGGAGGAGCGGCCCATCTTTACCTACGTGCCGACTCCCGCTCTGAAGCGTGCGTACGAATGGGCACGCAAGGAACAGCGCGTCATGTCTCTGAGTGCTCCCGCACGGAAGCGCTTTGACGAGATGCGCATGGAGTACGCAGAGAAGTTCTCGGATATGCCGGAAGTCCTGGCGTCATTCTTCGAGCGCTCGGCAGAACAGGTGAAGCGTGTTGCGTCGATCCTTACGGCTGCCAACCGGCGTACGAGCATCACACGTGAGGCTGTAGAGGCAGCACGGCATTTCGTCGACTACTCGATTTCGAGTGTCGTACAGCTCCAGCGTGAATTGGCGAGTGACTCAACTCGTACCGTCACGCCTCTTGATGAGCGAATCCGTCGGTGCCTCCGTAAGCACGAAAACCACCAGGCTTCCCGGTCGACCGTTTACCGGTCTGTCGGCGCCGGTCGTTACAGTGCGGCTCAGGTGGAGGCGGAGGCGCGGGCAATGCCGGACGTGGAAGTATTCGAAGTGCGGGACACGAAGCGTGCGGGAGCCAAACCGACTTACTTCCGTCTGATCACGGAGGACCAGGAGGCGCCCGAGGCTGAGGCATCCGTGCCCGGTCCCCGACCGGCCGAGGCGGAACAGCTCCTGAATCTCTACGCGGAGTGGGCGGGCCAGGAGGGCAACGCAGGCAAGTCCCTGAGTGACTTCCTGGCGTCCGTTGCCCAGCCGTCCCCGGCTCCTGCTAAGAAGGCGCCTGCGAAGCGCTCTGCGGCCCCCAGGAAGGCCACGAAGGGCACGGCTAGCAGCTCGACCACAACGAGCACCAGGACCAGGGGGACGGCAGCCAAGACGACGGCTGCTAAGAAGGTCACGGCCAAGCCTGCCAAGAGGACGGCTAAGAAGTCCGTACCGGCCCCCGCTAAGAAGACTGCTGCGGCAGTCACGAGTAACTGAACACCAGGAAAGGCATAACGATGAGCAACGAGCCCACCATGTATGGCGTCAAGATCCCGAACGGCCTCATGGAATGGATCTCGGAGACCGGCGTCTTTCTGGGGGAGGACCCGGCCGAAAAGCCGGTCGTGGGCGAGGAGTTGAAGGCGCTCAAGTGGGGCCCCAAGGGCGCCGCTGGAGAGGTGAGCCTGTACACCCTCGGCTGGATCGCGGACCAGACGGCGAACGGCTACTTGGAGCGGGACGACCTGAAGTCGGCCGCCCGTAAGGCCGGACAGGCGGCACTCGACCGTTACGCGGAGGCGTACGAGAAGGGAATGGAGGAGGAGAAGGCCAAGCAGCCGGAAGGCACGGAGGTTGACGGGGTGGTTATCCCCCTGTCGGTCGGCGTCCCCATCTATCACGTGCGGGACAAGGAAAGGGTTGTTGGCTTCCGCACCCCGGACAACGGTTTCGTGACCGCGACGGAGGCGAAGGCGAACCTGGGAAAAGGCGGGAAGTCGTGAGGCCAGAAGACGGGCTGAACGACAAGCAGAGGGACGGACTTCGTCAGCTTCTTCTCGTATACCCCGTAAGCGTTTCGAAGGGTACGGGACTACACCTAAGTACGGCCAAAGCCCTGGAAAGGTTGGGGCTGGCCGAGACTAAGGAGTACTGGGAAACCATTTGGCGAGGGGGAGTGAACAACCATGGTTCTGAGCGGACGTGGGATGCATCGCTCACGCCGGTAGGTATTCAGGCAGCGCTCAGGCTGGGCTACAAGGTGCACGAGCCTGGACGTTGTTACCTCCGGGATTCCTGCGAAATTCACACGCCGGATCACCCGGCAGCCCTGCCCATTCCGACCCTGGATGAGCCCCTGAAGCCTGAGGACGTACAGGAGTCCCTTCCCGGCCTGGTCCTCCCTGAGGACACCGAAGAGGCGAACCGTGTGATTGAGGCATACCGCGAACACATGGTGAGTCGACCCAAGGTCCGTCTCGAAGACGTGCCCGGCCTACTCAAGTCCAGTGAGTGACCTAGACCCGAGCAACCTGCACAACCCCCGGACCGTGCTTGACATAAGCGGGGACTGGGGGGAAGCGGTAGACCTCCTGCACGACTACGCAGCACGGCTTACGCGGAAAGGGCTCACAAAGCGGTACGGGGTGTCCCTGGAGAAGGTGAGGGACACCCGGTACCGGGTGACAGTCTGGCAAGTTGTTCTTATCGACCGTTGGGCAAAGGGAAAAGGGTACAAGGGTGAGTGAGCAGACGTTGCGCTTTCCCGTCTTCCTGAAGCGGGAGGACTGGGAATACCTGATCTCCGGTTGGGAGGCCAGGGCGAGACGGATACGGGCCCGGAAGTCCTGGGACCGGTATCAGAGCATCAACCAGCAAGTATCGGTCGCCATCTCTGATGCGTACGAGGAGAAGGAAGGGGACTGGAAGTACGTTCTGTACCTGTCCGCAGACGATTACGAGTACCTTAGGGAGTCGACAAGGTTCGTCCCTAAGGCGAGCCGCAACAGCGGAGCGGCTCAGAGAGTCGACAGGGAATTCAGTGGGGCATGGGGAGATGCCCGAGAGGTGGAGGACGAATGAGTATTCCCGAGGGAGCTAAGCGCGGCTCCCGCAGCATCACGCTTCCGCGTGAGGTGGTGGACAAGGTCTTTTGGCTGGCCGAGCACCCCGGAAGCCTGTACTTGGATGAGGAGCCGTACAAGTCGGTTGCGGCCCTCAACATCGGGATCTGGTACGAGGGCGCCGTGTACGGGATCGTCCTGGAGCTGGACGGCAGTAAGGCCGAGGTCGCTTCGTACTGGGGCAGTAGTCAGCTCCAGGTGGTTGGCAACAACCTGGCCAACGATGAGCAGTTGGCGGCTTTGGTGAGCCGCTGGAAGGTGGGGCAGTGATGGAACAGCGCAAGTGCCTGAACGCGGCTCAGGGGGCCTGTCAGGGACCCGTGGAGGGCCGTCCGTCGGCAGCCGGTACCGGCACCCTGATTTGGCGCTGTACGGCGCACGCCAGGACGGCTCAGGAGCGGACCGAGGCCATTCGGTCCCGTTACCCGGACTCCCCCAACCCGCCCGCCTGGTTCGACCCCTCGGCAGCCGGTGAGCGCTGGGACGACGAGTACTGATGACCCCCACAACGGGGGGACCGGGGGGCCGGATCATTCCGGCCCCATCGGGGATGCCGCAGACACGGCCGGTCAAGAGCCGTGCCGTGCAGGGGAGATACTCCCGGCTCTGTCGAAAGTGGGCCTATGAAGCCCAGCGACAGGAGCGGGACGCGTGCAACGTGCACGTAACAACCGAATAAGTTTCACGCATACCTACCAAGGGCGTTCGGCAAAGAGTTAGCCGGACGCCTTACGTATGTGATTCCATGCAGGCAACGAACATCGCAGATTGGAAGTAGAGACATGGCTCAGCGCGTCATTACGGAACTGGTTGACGACCTGGACGGCTCGGAGGCCACCGACACGCTTACCTTCGGTCTGGACGGCAGGACGTACGAAATCGACCTGAACGACGCTCACGCCGAGGAGCTGCGTTCCTTCCTGGAGGCGTACGTGAAGGCCGGTCGTCGGATCGCAGGGGGACCGGGCCGGAAGGCGACGAGCACGACCACCAGGAGCACGGCCAGCGGCCCGAAGCAGGACACCGGCGCCATTCGCACCTGGGCGAAGGCGAACGGCTTCGAGCTGGCCGAGCGTGGGCGCGTCCCGCGTAACATCGTGGAGGCTTACGAGAAGGCCAACGCGTAGCCAAGAAGGGGCCGACAGGTTAGGGGCCCATCAAATGGGCCCCTAGGGAGGGGAGTTCATGACAGCGACCATGACTCAGGCTGTACGCAGGGCGCTGGAGGGCTCTGAGGAAGTTCCAGCATCCAAGTACGCCCACGGCTACACCATCCGCAGGGTGAGTAACCAGATCACAGAGGTTGGGTGGAAGTACAACCCGCGTATCGGGGGGCCTGTAGGCCCTCAGACGTTCCACGACATGAGGCGACGCGCGTTGTCGGCGTTGTCCTCTACCTTGAAGGAAAGCGGCTGCGGCCTCACATTCCGAAGGAGTGAGCTGACCGGAGAGGGGGTGGCCCTTCTTGCCCACCCTGTGGGTTACGAGGCCACGACCGATGATCTGCTGGTAAGGCTGGAAGCCGCCTTGGAGGTCGTTCGGTACGAGGCTGAGCAGCTCGCAGAGGACGGAATCGGCTGGGGCAAGCCGGCAAAAATCGGGGGCCCGGTCCAGAGGGCCGCTTGGTACCACATCGCCATTCAGGAAGCTGAGGCAGTCTTGGGAACTCTGACGGCCAAACGCTCGAAGTCCTGAGAACCGCCAGCATTTGTCAGCCCCCGCCCTCATACTGGGCGGGGGCTGGTTTCGTAGGGAGGGCAAGAGCAGTGCAGACCGAAGTGCAGTACTTCATCAGTGCGGCAGCCGAGAAGTACGGAGCCGTATACGCGTCTATCCTCGCGGAAATGTGCGGGTTGGACTATCGCACGGACAGCCTGAGTCGGACGGCTCAGCGTCAGCAGCGGGCCAGGGTAGACGGGTACAGGCAGGCTGCCGTCCTCGCCCTCTGGAAGGCTGAGTACAACGAGGTCGAAACGCGAGAGCAGGCGGAAGAGATTCTGAAGATTCACCGCAAGCTCTTCCGAGAGAACAAGCTGAAGGATGAAGCGGAAAGGGCGTCTTGGGTGTGAACTGCAAGTGCGGCGCCAGGACATATATGGGGCATCTTCTGGCCGTTGTCCGGGGGTACCCCGGACACACGTACAAAGGAATCACTAGCCCTGAGCCGGTGGACCCCTGTAGTCCTGGTGGAAGTTGTCGGTGTCCCGCAGGGGACGCCGACTGTGCACGGAGCGAGTGAAAGGCAAGGAAATGAAGCGCACGTTCCTGAACCCTGAGGACGCGTACAAGTCGATTGAGGAAGCCCTGAACTTCCTGGAGTCGATTGGCGAGGAGCCCCTGAGGGGCTTTCACTCCACGTCCTATTGGGGTAACAGCGGGATGAAGGGGGAGAGCGGTACCGTCCTTCGGGACCGGGACACAAACGTCTGGAAGTACGAGCCGAAAGAGGGCCGGTGAGCGAGGAAGAAACCCCAGTCCCCCTCTCGGAGGGGGTCAAGTGCCCGTACTGCCCTGAGGGCGTCTTTAAGTGGCGCACTAGGGTGCAGCGGGATTCGTACGGGAGGGAAAGGCAAGTCAGTTGGTGGAGGTGCAACAAGTACCACCCCGGCAAGCGCATGTCCCTCTGCTACTACCCGGAAACGGCCGAGTTCCATAACGGGTACTGGGCTGTGATTCAGGGGCGCGTTAAGGTCATCCCGCGCTGAGGCACAACGCAAAAGAGCCCCCCGGCTGATGCCGGGGGGCTTTCTTGTTTTCTCTCTCACCCAAGGTGGACCCCTCCACCTAAGGTCTACTTGCCCCCTGAGACCTCAGCCTCAAAGGGGGAGTCCTGATACAGGGCCTGAACGGTCTTGGTGTCCTCATGGGTGGCCACGGCCACACCGACACCTAGAAGGGCCGCAGAAGCCGCTAGAAGGGCTTCCCAAGCCACGTTCGGCCATACCAGGACAAGGGCAGGGACGAGGGCCGCTAGAACTGCGTAGATGCGAGCCCCGTGCTTAGAAAGAAACGAACCGATAACGTTGATACTGCATCACCTCTTGATGTGGGAATCCCAGGGGGTTAGCTGAACAGGCGCTTCCAAGTCTCTGGACCGGGGTAACCGTCAGCGTCGCTGCCAGTCCAACCCTGAGCCTTCTGGAAAGCCTTAGTTGCCGACCGGTCTACGTTGGTCCAGGACGGGCCAGGACCGACCTTGTAGAAGTAGCCGTACCCCTTCTTGGTCAGAGCCTGTCCAAGCTGCGTGACGTACTTGTTCCGAGCGCCAGGACGGAAGTACCCACGTCCAGGGAAGGCCGGTACGGACGGCTTGGGCTTGCTCGGGGTCGGCTTGGAAGGAGTCGACGGCTTACCCTTGGCGATGGTCGCCTTAATGTCCTTCCGTACGTCGTTCATGTCCATCATCTTGCCGGACGCGTAACCGGGGTCCCACTTACCTGGAGAGCCCCACTCACCGTGCCCAATGACGCTCTGCTCATTCCAGTTGTGGAAGTCGCAGATAGCCGCAGACAGGAGCTGAAGAGTCTTGTACTGGGCATCGGTCATCTTGTGAGAGCCGCTGTACCAAATTTCAACGCCATAGAAACGGGCGTTTCCGTCGGTGTTGGACTCGTCGTCGTGGGGGATCGTCTTCTCGGCGATAACCGCATCTAGTACGTCATCGTCACCTAGGCCAGCGTGATTCGCTCGACCCCAGCCGATCATGTGAATGGCGCCGTCCTGGTCCAGGCCGAAGTGACAGAGCGGACCAGGAAGGGCCTCATAGCCGTTGTAGAGAAGCGCTCGCTGGTCCTTGGCGTCGCTGCCCGTGTGATGGACCATGAGGCCGTGTACGGGGCCCCAAGCGCCCTTGTGGTTTCGGTTGTGGTTCTTCCAGTCGCGGTATTCCTTGACGGGAACACCAAACTTCTTGAGCTGCGACAGGATCTGTGCAGGAGTCATAGGAGTTGCCATTAGTCAGCCTCCGGGGTTGGTGGATTCGTCAGCAGCCGGTAAGCGGTTAGCTGCGTGGGATCGAGAGAAGTAAGCAGCGAGATAAGGCGCCGGTTGTCACGCTCAATCTGCGTGAGGCGCTCCTTAATCTCCTTCAGGTCGGTCTCTAGTCGATTCGCTCGGGCCGTCTGTGCTTCGGCCTCTTCCTTCCAGACCTTTGCCGTGTTGGTGCGGAATCCCGCAGCCACCACAACGACAGCCGCAATCACGACCGCTACAGGGCCCATGTAGGAGAAGAACTCAGGAAAGGACATGGGGGGCTCCTCAGGGCAGGAGAAAGGGCCCTGAGACGCTCCCAGGGCCCTGACGTAGAGACAGGCTTAGAAAGCCTGCACGCGGTCTTCTGCGTAGTTGTTTCCGGCGTTGGTGATCGTGGACAGGAACGTCACTCGGTCGTTCGTGCCCTCCTGGAAAATGCCAGCCGTAAGGCCGTGGAGATAAGCGCCGACAACCGAGATATCCCGAGCCCAGGAAATCTTTACACCGTACTCCGGGGACGTATTGGCGGTGCCTCCGTCATCCGTTCCGACATAGCAGCCAAGGCCGCTGACAATGACTGGAGCACGGTTATATAGGGCCAGGCCGGCATACCCCCCGCCCCCCGGTCCCCCATTACGTCCATCACGCCGAGTATTTAGGCCCGTGATAATGAAGGGGCCATTGCCGGTCGCGTCTACTCGTACGCCATCCCAGCCATTTCGGTCGGTAGTGCAAGCGCTCATGGTCATGCTTCCACTACCCGGCCAGTTCCCCCACTCACCAGTGATGTGGAAGCCATAGCTACCGCACCACTCAACACGGCAACCCTGAAGAATCGAGTTGGCCGAGTTGCTGATACGGATACCCGTACCCCAGCAGCCAATTACCTGGCAGTCGGTCATGGTGAGGTCGGTCTGACGCTCAAACACAATGCCGTCCGTGTGGCAGTTGTCGACCATGACACTGGTAAGGCGCCACGAGTACGGCCACTCTTCCTTGGCGTTGCTGGCGGTAGTGATTCCGTGGTTAGGCATCTTTCGGATACATACGTTCTGCATCACGACGTTCTGAACGTTGCCCTTGGCGAATACCCCATCAAGCGTGCCAGTAGGTACCTTGGAGCCGTCGAGCATCAGGTTAAGAATTCGCTGTTCGCCATTGATGGCAGGGTGGGTGCCGTCGTTGTCGCCAATAATCTGGATCATGGAACCGGTAGTGAAAGACGGGGCAGCCTGGATATAGCAAGGGAAGTCTTCGTCAACCATGCCCGGACCAACCATCAGATTGGAGTGCGAGCCAAGGAGGGTTACACCCCGTGGGAGGTCGAGAGGCGCAGAGATGATGTAAACCCCTCGGGGGAAGTACACGACTCCGCCAATGTCGGCCGCGTTGATGGCTGCCTGAATGGCTGCCGTGTCGTCTGACACTCCGTCCCCCTTGGCCCCGAACTCGGGGGCCTGGACGTTCAGCCAGTCGAGAATGTCAGGGGGAGTGAGGACAGGTACCTGATCCGTCGGTACCTTGCCGTTCACGTCCAGGGTGGCCAGTCCGCCCGCCTTGCCCCGCATGTTGTCCAGGTCGTTCAGGACAGCAGCTCGGGACCCGTGGGGGTCATCAGCCGCTGTATGGGCCTGTAGCCGGTCACCAACGTCTGTTGCGAGGATTGCTACCCGTGCCCCTCCGAAGTCGACGTAGAGGCGCTCTGCGGGCCGTACAGCGTCCGGCCCGAGGAAGGCCGGGATCATGCCGTCATCGTCAGCCACGAGACCGGCTAGAGGGCTGCCGTCCATGCTTACGAGGTCGGTTACCTGGGAGGCACCCTCAGAGAGTCCGTCCCAAACAGTTCCTGCGGCTCCTGGTACTCGTGCGCCGGACAGGTCTTCAGCAACGTCAGCAGCGGTGCCACCGAACATAAGTCGAGTCATCCAATACCCTCCTTGGGCATAAAAAAGGCCCCGTGGGGGCAGGGTGTTTAGCCGGTTGGCATCTCTGGTCGGTATGCCGAAGCTCCGAATTCGTCGGTCTCGTAGATTCCCGAGATGACTAGCTCTCCCTTGCGAGGGAAGATGCCGATACCGTCAAGACCTGTGTTGGGTGCGTAGTCCCTGTTCGGGTAGTACAGCCATGCCGTGGTCTGACTGAAGCCGCCTTGGTTGACCTTGGCCGTGATATCCACGAAGTTCGGGATCGCTGGAGAGTTCACAGACCCGTTGTTGTAGAGGTGGCCATTAAGAACCTGTCCCGTGTATCCGCTTGCAGGTACAGGAAGCTTGACGCCGATCGTCCAGTAATCCCCAGTCACCTTGTAGTCAGAGTTTGAGGTACTGACGAAACGCGAGGAGAAGTAGACGATGCCTGGAGCGATGTAGCGGAAACGGCCGGACCGAGTGGCCGGGTTTGTGATGCCTACAAGGCTTGGGGTGTAGGTGCGGGTACGGCCTAGGTCACGTGCGTTAACAGTGCCGTCTCGACCGACGAACCCTTCCCACTGCGTGTCTCCGCCGTTGCTGTCTACGTCGTAGTAGAAACTCCCCTGAGGTAGGTGCCCGGCTCCAGGAGTGGCGTTCCACGGGAAGGAAGCCCGGTTAGGGGTGTCGAACGGCATCACGCCAGTGACCGAGATGGAGGCGTTGTTAGCCCCCGAGTCCACCAGGAACAGGGGGAGTTCCCACAGGCCACCAGCCTGCTTGCGTACTGGGGGAGGGCTCGGAGTGGCAGCAGGAGTGCCGGTCACAACAACGATGTTCACGGAACTCTTTGCCATGTCAGCCTGGATAACGACGAGATCCTTACGGGGAAGTGCCGTCGCGTTTCCTGGGATGGTGACCTGTAGAGAAGCCGTAAGTGTGTAGTAGAAACCACCCACCCAAGCCTTACCCGGCCGAATGGTTAGGGTGCGTCCGGAAGTGGTCGAGTTAAACGGCAGAGTCGATGAGGCATAGCTTCGGCTAGTTAGCTGAAAGTCAACTCGATCGCCGCCCCAAAGATGAGCCATGGCTTGCCACTGTGTCTGAGAGACAACGGCAGACCCGCCATTCTCGTTGCCCACATTAAACGGATAACTGATTTCTGCCATTGCGTCACATCCTCGCCTGAAGCCGATTCAGCTTGCGCTGCATATCGGAAACCGTCTTGTAGAGGTTCAGGGGCTCTCCTGTCCCTTGTTCGCCAATTTTTGGGCTCACGTCTTGCACGTTGCCCCCGTCGTCCACTGAGACGACGACTTCTCTCACCACGTCCGTATATTCGGTGCCATCAACCGTGACCGTGACGAGATCCCCGACGAAGTAGTCCTTACCGAATTGGCAGTCTGGTGTGTCGATCGGGTAAATCTGGAAGTTGCCGGTTCGCTGCCCCTCATTAAGTGCGCTTGTCGCGGCTTCCTCAACTACGTTCAAGTAGTACTGAATAGCAGTAGGCTTCGCCTGCTTGATTGCGTAGACCACGGCATCGTATTCCGGGTCCGTGTCGGGATCTCCGGCATTAACCGCGTCCTCGTACGCCTTCTTGGCTAGACGAAGCTCCTCGGTCCATTCCTGCCCATCAGGGTTTACGCCGATATCTTCCCAGCCGTTATCCATGATGGTTGTAATCAGGTCCGCGGCCCCATTCTTGCCAAACTTCAGGGGGACGTCTCGACGGTCGATGAACGTTTCTATGGACATATCCCACTCGACCTCAGCGGCCGTATCAACCTTCTGCCAAACGAAACGATCCTTACCGTCTCCCTGACAGCCGACCACAGCCCTTGTCAGCTTGGGGGCATTAAGAGTCCAGATGAACTCTCGCAAGTTGCCCAGGTCTGCGGAAAAGCGGACCTCTCTGGACAGGTCACGGAAGGGGAAGACCTTGAAGTCAATAACCTGCGTGTCGGGGTTGTAAATGAACCTGTAACCGATCTTCTTTGCCTCGCACCACTCTTCCAGCTTTGTGGAAAGCACGTCGTAGCGAAGAGAGTCGTTGATGGTCCCCCCGACCCCGTTTGGCCTGGTCCCAAAGTTGAGACTCGCCAAGCGCCTGTCAGCCACGGCCCCGGACCCCAGGTTGTTACGTACGAGGTCCCACACGGCCTCAGCGGCAGCCCCGTCAACCGTGTAGGCAGTTGGCCCCTGGTACTGGGCGCTAATGGCCCTAGAAGGGCTAGGGAGGCCAAGGCGCCGAGCGGTCAGCCCGTTGTGGCACTTACCCGCGATGTAGAGGCTTCCTGGTCCCGTGTGCTGTAGCTTCGTCCAGTACTTTTGGAAGGTATCCACCTGGCCTGAGAGAACGGGCGTGGAAACTCCGTCCTGCCAGATGACAACTCCGCCGCCCTTTTCAATGAGCTTGGACTGTGGAGTGTCGTCCTTGATAAGGAGCTGCCAAGTGCCCTCCTGACGGAGCCTCACAGTGAAGTCAAGCGAGATCCATTCATCAATCTCGCCCACCCGCTTAAGGTTCTTGTCGATGACCTCAACGCGATAACCCAAGAGGGACCCCCTTACACGAAAGACGCGTACCGGGGATGGAATGTCAGAGTGACTGACGCGTTACCCGAGCCGGTTACGACAGTGATATTGGCTAGCGTGTCGCCAGGCTGGACCCCCCAGAACTGCGGGTTGGTGTCGAGCTTGGCCCAATAGTTGGTGCCCTGGTCGTCCTTTACGGTCTTCTTTCCGGGGCGTGTATCAATGGTTAGTATTCGCCCAGCCGGCACAGCATCTGTGCCGTCAGACTGGACCGATGCCTGAAGGATTTCCCCAGCTGGACTCTTGAGCGAGAAGGACCTAATCGGGCCCTCTAGTTCCCATACAGGCCACGCCTCAATGTCGCCTGGATTGCTCATGACGAGTCCGGCCCCGTCACCACCCATCACGCCACGGCTGATCTTCATTGGGAGGAAGCTTGCAGTCGTGCTTAGGAAGGTGTCTCCACTACCAAAATCCCATCGGGTGGAGGTGGGTCGGTCTTGGTAAAACCAGGGGTCCATGGCAGTGAACTGAAGTCCGTACTTAGTCCAGGTGAAGCCGGAAACGTCGGTACCCTCGGCACCCTCCATTCCGCCCTTGTAGTAACAGGCGATCTGACGCGTCTGGTTATTGCCCTCGGTAAACCGCAGATAGCAGAAGCCGCGGGAGGGATTAAGGGCCTGGAAGAGTTGTCGCTTCAGTTGGTTGATGTGCTGTCGATCGTTGCCCCATATGAAGACAGGGAGCATGATTTCCCGTGCCGAAGCACGAGCAGAACGGAATATGGACCCGTCCAGGTTTGGCGAGTCGTCACTGAAGAGCAGATACGGGGGCATGTCCAAACCGGTAGCCCCCGGCTGCATGAAGATGTTCGGCCAAGTATTGTCCCTGGGCGTGCTGGTGAGGGGGATTACCTCCCCCTCACCGTTCTGCCCAACCACACTCACGACCGTACGACTCCACCTAACCGCTACCGGGGGTGGAGGGGTGACAACTGCTGGGGGTGCCGGTCTATATCGAACCGGAATCGGCATAGAGCCTCCTCCTTACAGATTCGTGTAAAGCGCCTCCGCAGTCTGAAGAGCCCTCATCACTGCCTGAGGGGTCGTCTCGTTGCGTGCTTCGTGGATATGGATTTCGTACTTGGTTCCCAAGAGGGATTCGGTGGTCTCGTTGTCGATGACCCGTTCACCACCACCAAAGGCCACGATTTCGCGGCCCTTCTCGCCCACCATGGCGAGGCCAGGAGAAGCGGAAAGGGTGCCGGTTGCATAGCCCTTGTTGCCAGACAGAGCCGAGCGCCAATCGGAGTACCGATGGGTTGCGTAGTTCAGTCCGGCATAGATGTTCGCCAGTGGGTTAGTGGAAGTCCCGTACTGGAATGGGCCGACCTTGCGGAACGGTCCTGCCCAGCGCTGGAAGGTCGGACCGATAACCTGCATCAGACCAACCGAGGGAGTTCCCATCTTCCAGTTGGAATCCCACTTGTTGACGATGTTCGGGTTGCCTCCGGACTCGACACCAATACGGTTCAGGACCAGAGACAGCGCGTTAGCCGGTAGGCCAAGCATTCCCAGTGCCTGAGCAGCGACAGGGGCCCAACGCTGTACGTTGTCGCCCGAGCCAGGGTTAACCATTTGCTCAGCCAGATCAGGAATGTCAGCGGAAATCTTGGAGCCCGACTCGAAGTCAAACAGTCCCTTGGTGTTCGGCATGGCCTCACGGGCGTTAGCCATGAAACCGTCGAACACACGGCCTGCGTAACCAAGAGGGGAATCCTTGATCTCCTTAACCGTGTCGATCATTCCAATGATGTTGTTATACGAGCCGGAAACAATGTCTCCGATATCGTCAAACAGCCCAGTGAACGTGTCGAACGGATTGGTCACAGCATCCCAGATAGAGCTTAGGGAATCCGTCACACCGCTAAAGAGGTCGTCCCACACGCTTTCCAACGTGTCCATGGAGAACACGTGGCTCATGTAGGTCTTTCCTCGGGAAACGATGTTCCCCGAACCCTTCCAAACGTCGTTCCAGAAATACTCTCCGAGGGTCGGAGCAAGAGCCCCACCTAGAATGCCTGCGATCTGTCCGACACCAGACGGAACCTTCTTTAGAAGGCCCCATACGTCTTCGGTCATCCAGTCGTACATTCCACGGAACTTGGACGCACCCTCAGAACCGCCTAGACCTGCTGCATGATCGCCGGTCCGCAGGATGCCATTCTGGACGCCTCCGCCTAGACGGTCCGAAGTACCGTCCATCTTCATCGTCTTCAGAAGGGCCGTGCCGACAGGCGCAATGTTCTGCAGGTCGAGCAGTTCAGTGATGTTGTCCAGGCTGAACTTTCCGCCTCCACTGCCCGAGGAACCTCGGGCATGCCGAGAAAGCTGACCACGAATGGCCATAGCGTTCCAGGTGTTAATAGTGTCGGCGCCCAGGTGGTGAGTTACCTCCGGGCGTAGAACAGCCTCACCGGGGGAGAGGACGGCAGGAATACTGTCTACCCATGGCGAGTATCCGGGCATGACGCCATACATTGAGACGTCAGCCTGAGTAGCTACACCACCACGGGCATTCCCCTTGCCGTCGTTGTTCTTCTTTCCGCCCCCACCTCCGCCGCCGCTTCCTGGCGACCTCTTGGAGATGCTGTCTAGAGCTGCGTCGAGTCCCTCAGCCTGCTTCTTGGCGTTCTCTAGAGCCGTCTTCAGGTCATTGACGAACTTGTTTAGCTTCTTCAGTGACTGGTCGGACAGGATCTTGATACGGCCATTCAGGGAACCGGTACCGGTCTTTGTGCCTACCTTCTTGTATGCCTCGTTCGCGGAACTGGTGACCTTGTCGAACCAGTCCTTCAGACTGCGGAGGCTCTTGCCCTTCAGAGTCTCGACGGAAGAACTGACGTTCTTGGTCGCCTTGTTGGTCGCATTGGCGGCATTGGTTGTGTTGGTGAACTCCGTACGGAGAGAAGAGAGCGACTTGCCATTCAGGTTCTGTACGGCAGTGCTGGTCTCGTTTACCTTCGCCTTGAGTTCCCCGACTCGCTTAGTCGTGGTCTCGATCTGCTGTGCACGAAGAGAACCAAGCTTCCGCCCGTCAAGGGTCTTAACCTCCGCAGAGGAGTTCTTGAGGGAAGTCGTCAGCGCATCGGCGCTCTTCTTGACCTTGTCTAGCTCCTGGTCGAGCTGGGTGAAGGTGGCACGGTTGAGCTGCTGTGCCTGCTGCTGGGCTCCCTGGAGCCCCTGACCGGCCTGACCGGCCGCACCCTGCACCGTGCCGTTGCCCTGGCCCGCCAGGGCGGCAGTGATCTGCCGCAAGGACTCACGGTTGACGTCCTGGATCTCCCGCTGAAGCTGATCAGACGCCTCCTGGGCAGTCTGGATAGCTTCCGTCAGGGCCCGGATCTCGCGCCGTGCGCGGTCGTCGGAGGACTGCTGCGTGTTGGCCCCTACGAGCCTGTCTACGGCCCTCCGGACAGGGCTACGGGCATCGCCCTCACGCTGGCTTGCTCGGGTCTCACGGAGGGCTGTACGGCCTGCCCGCCGAGCCTCCCGCCGAGTGCCCCCGCTGTCACGGGTCTGGCGCCGAGCCTCAGAGCGAGCGTCCCAACGGTCGGTAGCGTCCTGTGCCCGCTGACGGCTATTGCGCACTCCGTCATAGGCACCGACAGCACCACGGCCCACAGCACGAAGAGGAGCAAGGGCCTTAGCCCCAATTCCCAGTACCTTGCCGAACAGCTTGGTTGCCAGGCCTACAGCAAGAATGAGCGGACCCCATGCAGCAAGGAACTTGCCAACCTGCATAGCGAGTTCACCCAGACCGGATTCCTTCAGGTAAGACGCTGCCGTGTCCACCATGTCCGTGAACTGTTGGAGCCCCTCTAGAAAGGCCTCTAGGAACTTCTTCACGTCAGGCGAGTACTTCTTGGCCATGTCTTCCCACTGGTTGAGTAGGCCACCCTCGTACTCGCCTGTAGCAGTAAGCTCCCCATGTCGGTCGCGCTTCATGACCTGCTTGCCCATTAGCATCTCGCCAAGTGCGGTGTACTCGTAAGCGCCAGCAGGGCCCGTGTCATCAGCGAAGAGCGTGCCCAGCTCGAATACCGCACGTTCCTTCATCTGCTGGAGTCGGCCGGTAATCGTGGCGTTAGTCATTGCCGAAGCCGAACCAATGGAACCACCACTGGTGTAAGGCCCGTACTTCTCGCCGTACTTTCCAGGGTTCCAGTAGTTCAACATCGAATTCATGATCTGAGTACCGGACACGCCGCCACCCTTAGCGGCAGGCGTACCAATGACCTTCCACATTTCCTCTGCGTCCTTGAAGCCAAGGAGCTGAGCAAGCTCAGAGGCAGGCATGCCGGTCGCGGCTGCAAGCTGCTTGACATTTCTGGTAGGCGCCCGGTCCATATCCATGATCATGTCTATGGCGTACATCGCACGGCGGAACTGATCGGGATTCAGGTTTCCCGCTCGGGCCATCGAGTCGCCGATAGACATGATTAGGTCAGTGGTCTTCTCGGCTGCCGAGTTTGCAGCACCAATCCGCTTACCCGCATTGTCGCTGTACCAGTTCTTATCAGCACCAGCAACAGAGCGAATGAGCTTCATTTGATACTCATGCATAACGTCGATCGAGAACGGCGTATCAATGGCGTACTGCTGGATCTTGGTCATTTGCTGCGTCGATGTAGCAGTGGAGACACCCGCAGACGAAAGGCCGAGCTGACCGAGCATGCGCTTATCGGCGCTCTCGACACCAATAGCCGTCAGAGCGCTACCCACAAGAGCTAGAGGAGCGAGGAAACGAGTCGTCAGAATGTTTCCGGCCTCAGTGATCTGAGTACCTAGCTCATGGAACCATGTACCGGTCTTCTTCAGACTGGTCTCGACCCTCTTGAAGTAGCTTTCAGTCGTGGTGCCCGTGGAAGTGATGGCGGTATTCAGCTCCCGGATACGGGAGCGGTGATCGGCAATGGTCTGCCGCAGTCCTGCTATCTGATCCTGTCGGGCCAGGCGCTGAGCGGCAGCCTGAGCACGGATATCCGCAAGGGCCTGCTGATGTGCTGCCCTCTGGGCAGCCTGCGTCTGCCGGATAGCAGCCTGGTTGCGCCGCTCATTCTCCGCATACGCCGCTGCCACCGTACGGCGCCACTGCTGCTCTTGGGCGGCAGTCTCTGCGGCTTCACGGCGCTTCCGGCGCTCATTCTCTGCGTATGCCTGTGCCAGCGTGCGACCCCACTTGATCTCATCATTGTGGGTCTGCTGAGCTTCCTTGCGCTTACGCTTCTCGTTCTCGGCGTAAGCCTCGCGGATCATCCTGTTGTACTGAGTGACGGCCTTAGCCGTCTTCTCCGCCTCGTTCCGCTCTTCGCGGGCGGCCTTCTCGGTTGCCCTCTCACGGTCTCTGGCGAGCTTAAGCCGATCCTTTTCAGTGGCAGCCCACACCTTGGCCGTGTCCTTGGCTGCCTTCTCCTCAGCCGCTACGGTCTCCCGCAGTGCCTTCTTGGTGGCCGTGGAAGTCTTCTCGACAAGCTTTACCTTCTGCTTCTCGCGCTTCTGCGCCTCTAGGAACCGGTCTGCGGCCTCTCGGCCGTACTGCTTCGTCAGTTCCTTGGCAATGCGGGCAAGCTTCTTCTTGCCGTCCAGTGCTTCCTTCTCGGAGGCGTCCTTAGCCTTCTTGGCCTGCTTCTGGACTTCCTTGGGGAGACCGGCCAGCCCTTCAGCAACAGCCTTGTTGGCCTGCTTGCTGGCAGCCCGACCAATCTTCTCCAGTTCCTGAGTGATCTTCGTGCGGAGTTCCGTCATGTCCTTCTGCTGGACCTTCGGAACAATCTCTACGTATCCAGTACCTACCTTGATAGGTCCACGTCCCGACTCAGCCATGGGACCTCCTAAAGGGCGTTCATCTGCCCGAAGAAGGCCGTGACCTCCTCGCCGGTAGCGAATACAGGTTCAGGCTCGGGCTGTGGCTCCGGAGTGCCGGGCCTCGTAACGGGAATGGGAAGTTCGAGATCATCAGTGGAAGAGGCGTTCGCCTTGATGAAGAGGAAGTTAGAAAGCTCAAGGGCGTCAGATACCCGAGCAAGGAGATAGTTGGACTCGGGCCACATAGCCCGTTCATCCATGGCCATAAGGAGCGTGCTCCTGCCAGGCTTTTTCATGAGGGAGTCCACCAGGACCCCCACACGACGGAGAGACAATCGTCCACGCCACAAGTCGAGTAGATCGACGTTGAAGAACTCCAACAGATCAGCCTCTAGCTCATTGTGGAACTCTCGGATGACATGGACGATGGCAATTAGTTTCCCTGGCCTTCACCCCGGCCCTGAGCCTCACTCATGGCGTCCATAAGGCCGTTGAAGTCCCTCAGAGTTGGGCCAGTACCCATGAAGCGTGCCCACTGCTCATCACCTAGGACGATGGCGATTACCTCGATCTCGTCACCGGTCTGGTATGCCTCTAGAGGCCAGTCGAGCGGGTGAGGGACCTCGAAGGACTGCCCCTTGAACTCGAACGGGGTTGGCTTCTCCTGCGCCTCATTCTGGGAGGCCTCGACCTCGGGAGCATCCTTGGGCGCAGTCTTCTTTGCAGTGGTCTTTCGTGGAGTGGTCATGGGGTCTCCTGGAAAACGAAAAGAGGCCCGTAAAGGGCCCCGCGGTTTGGGTAAGAGAGAGTGCCGGGGGCGTAACCCCGCCCCGGCTCGGGGCATTACTTACGGAGTGACGGCCTCTACAATGTCGTCATTCGTCAGCACGTAGCCGATAGTGCCGCTGTAATCCATGGCTTCCATGGTCAGCTCGTACTTACCGTTCTCGGTACGCGAGAGCTGGATAGCACCTCGGTCCGAAATCATGGCGCGAGGAATCACGCAGCGGTACCGCACAGAGTTCTGCTGCCAGTCCACGACAATGGAAATTTCCTTCAGCTCTGGAGTCGAGCTGAGGTCCAGCCGGTAAGTGCCGGTAGGCGTAGGCACGCCCTCTACGTCCTCGGTAACCTCCACCCACTCAGAACCCCAGAAGAGTTCCGTAGTGACCTCGTTGGTCTCCTGAAGCGTTGCCTTCACAGAGAACGAAGCCGACTGGACGTTATACAGAACGGGCATTGCAGACTGCCACGCGTTCACGGCCTGCGTCTCGATAGCAGGGGTAAGGGTGACGCCCCCCTCATCGACATAACCGAGTGCCTTGTAACCGGTCGGTACCGTGTCCGCTGTACCGAGGTCAGTTGGTGGAGTCGTGCCACCAGCGGAACCAGCCACGGGAGCCGGGGCAATGTAGATGTTGCCGTTAGGGGCAAACCGAATCTTCTTGGCGTCATTGGCCATAGGGCCTCCTGAGGGCATAAAAAAGGCCCCCAGGAAGGGGGCTAGGAAAATGTGGGATCAGGCGGAGGTGTAGAACACGGCGACCTCTCCGCCATACATGTGCTCACGAGAGGACTCGTCCGGGTAATAAGCCGGAAGGGCGATATCCTCAACGTCCAGGACCAGGGCGCCGGCCACTGCCTTTCTGGGCAGTTCCTCAAGCAGCTTCTCTCTCACGAGAAGGGCGAGATCGATACACGCCTTACGGTCTTCGGAGTATGCCGAGTACTCGATATCTGCTCGGTCCATGGAGTCCCGAACAACTCGGTACCCACCTGAGTGCTCCAGGTAGACCGAAGTAGCTCCCGTGACGTGTTCTGTCATATCGCCGATCGGTGCACCCTCCGGGATATCCGGCTGGTCTCGTAGGAAGGTAATCACCACTTCAACAGGGTCTAGTTTCATTCGATCCGTGCCTTCAGTAGTGCCCCCTTGAGCCAGCGTCGGCCGGGGTGGCGACGGCCGGACGGGTCAGTGAAGCCGCGCTCTAGGAGCATTGCGTGACGTACGCGGTCGTTCGCCTCCAGGACGACACCGCCGTACCAGCCGTCTCGGTCCATTGCGACTACACCGTCAATGTTTTCCCGAATGGAGTTCCAGGAGCGGCTAAGGCCGGTCCCACGACGAGGAGCGTCACCCTTGGCGTATGCCTCAATCTTCTTGACGGCTATGTTCAGGAGTTCCTTAGTCCCAAAGGACGTGTAAACGTCCCGCTCCCAGTTACGTCGAAACACGACCTTCGTGCGGGCGTCGGGCTGCATCATCGAATAGCCCTCCAAGCAGTCAGCCGAATGTGCCTGCGGGAGGTCTGCGTATGTCGGCGGGGGTCTCCGTCAACCTCGTAGTCAAGGCCGTTGATACGTACTCGGTCCTTGTCCGACACAACAGCGTCGAGTGGGAGGAAGACTGTTAGCCGTTCTTGGGAAATGTCTCGGTCGGGGGAGTAAGCCTCATATGCCTTGTCCGGCTGAACGGAGCCGAGTCCGGACCAGACCTTGACTGCCTTGGACCAGTCAGGCCGGGATGTGTAAACGCTCTTGCTGTCAGCGCTCGTACGCCAGACCTCTACAGGGTCAGTGGCCGTAAACATAGGGGCCCTCCCTCCGGAGGGTCAGCACGCCAACACCACGGCGCCGGTAGGCGCCCAGAGCCGACCTGGTGAGCCCAGAGAGCGTCTGAGTGCTGGAAGCACCCGTGAACTCGACCTCGACTTCCCCAACCCGCTCCCTGCCGATGCCAGGGGCCACAGAGAGCCAGCGGACAACCTCTGAGCACACGACGGCTACTAGGCCAGCGGGAGCTACAGGGAAGCCCCAGGAGGCAATCACAGTGACCGGGCCCTGAGGCCAGTACCAGGAGCCGTCAGTAACGAGCTGCTGTCCGTCGAAGGTCCAGCCGGTTACGGCCTGGCCGTCGGCCTGGACGGCCGAGGGGCTGAAGCCGGTGAGGTACCGAGGGGGTACACGCAGCGTGCAGCCGTCCTTGGAGTACAGAGTCAGGGCCTGGTCCTGGCGCCGGTCCAGGTCCCTGCCGCAGTAGTCCTCAATGAGGCCTGTCACGTCTCCGAGCCACTTGGTTACGCGGGTGGTCTCGTCTTCAAGGAGAGGCCGCCCAAGGCGGGCGGCCACGTCCTCAACGGTTGCTAGAGACAATCCAACCTCCCTTTAGGGATGGGGAGATTAGGCGCCAGTGGAAGGAGCAGTCTCCGTGATCGAAATCTTCAGACCACGGACGAACTTCTCACCAATCACGGTGCCTCGGACTGCATAATCCGGGTCTTCCTTGATGGTGGCCATGCCGTACATGGTGTCCAGTCCAATGGTGTCCTGCTTCAGCCCGAAGTCGTAGTCAACGAGCATGCGGGTAGCAATACCGTTAACGTTCTGAATGCTTCCGGTAACCGCACCCATAGGCAGTGCCGGCGTGGCCGAAGCAATCAGCATTGCGGACTTGTGGAATAGGTACATCTCAAGACCGAAGGAGTTGTGAATCACAATGTCGAAACCGTAGATACGGCCGACAGTCGCACGCCGAAGCGCATTCGTGTCGCCGGAATAGTCAACGGCAACAAACTCGGGGTCCTTGAGAAGGATTGCCTCTACCTCAGGACCGGCGATGAGATACCGCTCCGAGGTCGGAACAAGGGCTAGGTTCATGTTCATACGTGCGTCGACAAGCGCGGTACGAATACCGAGAGCACGCTGAGTCAGGTTCGCCGCCGTGCCGTCAGCCGTAGGAATGTCTACGGTCACGTCACCGCCTACGGCAGTCTTCTGTGCCGCAGTCAGCGAAGAGCGGTTGATGTTCGCCTTGATGAACGCCGCAACGGTGTCGTCAAAGTACTCAGCGAAACCGCGAGTGAGCTTCGAAAGAACCTGAGCGCCGAACTGCTTCAGGTCGAAAGCTACCTGCTCCATGCCCAGTGCAGTTGCATTCTGGGCAAGAGTCGTGAGCTGAACTGGGAACCGGGTCTCGTTGATGAACCCGTTAGGCGCCCGACGCTCAGCCGCAGGTAGCGGCCGGTCCGATGCAGCGGCGAAAACGTTCTTGTCACCGGTAATTGGGTTCTTGATCGGCGCGGAAACTCCCGCCTCAACGACCGGGATACCGCGAGACTCGCGGTTGACGTTGATCACGTCACCGATTCCGCCTCGGAAGTTCAGCTCAGAATAACGTGCGGGAATCCCGCCAAGAGTTAGCTGTCGATCCAGAATGCCAAGTGCAGCAATGGTCACCTGTACTGGATCAAGATTAAAGTGGTGCGTAGTAGCCAAAGCGCCTCCAAGAGGGCATGAAAAAAGCCCCCCGAGGGGGCTTCGTTCGCGCGCTATGGAGCCGCTAGAAAACCCCTCCGCAGAGGGCTACAACGAAAATAGGGGAGAGGCTTAGAGGAAAGACCCACCAGAGATGTAGTCGGCAAGGTCGCCAGGGTTCAGGCTCTTGAAGTCTCCGGTACCGCCTCGGTTATGACCGGCGCCCTCAAGATGAGGGAACCCCGATCCGGAATTCTGCCCCTTGGGCAGAGACTCAATGAACGACTTGACGGCATCGGCGTTCGGCCGTGCGTCGTCACCCTTGAAGCGGTCCAGGTCCAGGAACTCAAGGTTGGGAAGCTCCGCACCAGTGAGCGCAGCCTGGAGCTGAAGTTCCTTGGTAACGAGATCCTTAGAGACCTCCCCGAGAGCAGACGTCCGGCCCTCGGTCTTAGCAGCCTCCAGGGCTGCCTTCTGGTCGTCCTGGAGCTTCTGAAGCTCCGTGCGGGTGTTGTTGTAGTTCGTCTCGTTCTGACGAGACATAGCCTTCCAACGGTCCCGGTCGGCAACGACCTCTTCCAGCGTTGGAGTAGCAGGAGGAGTAACCGGGGGGACTGGAGGAGTCACAGGAGGATTGCCCTCAGTGGACTTCTTGGAGGCGTCATCGTTCTGAGTCGTCATGCGTGATTCCATTTCGGAAGAGGGGACCTCTGCCATTTCGGCGGGTCATTACTTGGCCTCGCTGATCTTCCGGTTTGCGTTACCGGCGTTTCCCTGCGGAGGCTTGTTGGGATTGGGCTGCTGGCCCGGCTGTGGTTCAGGCTGCGGCATGAGCTGCATAATCTCTGCCTGAGCCTTGGCATCCTGCTTCCGCATTTCGCGGAAGTCGGCAATCTGGGCAGCGGTGAAGCCTGCCTCAAACCACAGGAACTCTAGGGGCACGTCGAGCTGCTTAAGCTTCAGCAGTGCGTCAATGTGCTGGGCTTCGGTTCGGTATTCAGGATCGGCCCAACGCGTCTCCATATCGAAAGCGTCTCGGCGCTTGTCGCTCTTGACCGCGAAGCAAAGCCTGATAACTCGCTCCCAAGCCTCACCGAAATGAAGCATGCGTTCCTTCACCTTGGCGACTAGTCCGGCCTCAGCCGAAATGATCGCCTCACCGGAAGGAGTGTTGGAGGAGTTGACCAGGAAGTAATGGGATGGCACCCGGGAAACAGTCGCCAGGTGCTGAACGAGCATATCGACCAGGACCACATAGTTTTTGAGGTCTGCTGCCTCGAAGGAGCCGAACTTGGAACCGGCGTCCTCCGCCTGGAGGAGCTTGTCTAGACCCACGTTGAACGGAGCCACGGGGTTACCGTGTTCGTCCTCCTGGATCTCAAGGCCGGTGACCCAACGCTGAGGGAAGGCAGCCATCTCGGACGCCGTAAGGGCATCCATGGTGATCTTGTTAATGGCATCCTGAATCGGGATGCAGTTAAGGAGATCGGAGGTTGGCTCTCCACCTAGCCGAGTGCGGTTCTCGAAGGGGACGACTGGCACCATCTTGAGCGGGTTGGGCTTTAGCTCTCCCTGGTCCCACTCGGTCACGCCGTAGGCGACCTCATAGACGTACTCCTCAGTCCATAGCGTCACCTGCTGACGGCCCCAAGCGTCCATCTCAAAGCGGGCCGCAGCCTCCAGCTCCCACAGGGAACCGGCCTTGTAGCAGACGGCCATACGGTCGCTCGCAACCGGCGTGATGGTGGGCTCTCCGTCCTTGTCGGCCCAGACCACAACGTAAGAGGCCCCTGAGATGAGGGCCTCCAGGTGCACAGAGGTGGAGTAGGCGTCCATGGAGGAGCGCTGCCAGAACTTGCGGGCGTCCTTGCCGTCGTCCTCACCGGGAATGCGGAACGAGTCGACGTGCAGGCGCTCATTCGTCGCGTCAATGATGGTCCCGCAGAAGTTGTCTCGCCACTGCTCAAAGACGCTGGCAAACGTCGTCTTATAGCGCATCTGGCTAAACGCTAGCTTCTGCTGGTCTCCCTCGTAATAGCGCGAGTAGATACGCGATGGGTGGAAGGAACCGGGAACCTTGCCGTACAGATATGAGAGCCACTCATCGGGCTTGGTCGGCTTGCCTATGAATGCCGTATGGCTTCCTGGTGGCACGATCATAGGCAAGGCCTCCTAAAAGCCGACTACGCGGCTCCTACGTATCTTGAGTCGTCCATCTGCGATGGCATCTGCTCTCGCCTCCATAGCGAGTACGGCACATACGGCTAGGTCGATCTTCCGCTTAGAGCGGGGTGAGTCTTTCTGAATCAGGATTCCCTGGGGAACTTCACGAGTTACGGCGTTAAGGACATGCCGGCTCAGCCGTGAATCACCTTCGTGCTTCAGGTCCTGAACCATGGCAGCAGTTCGAAAGCGTTCAATGGCTTGGGTCATTCTGGTTGGCTTGTTGGTCCAGAACTCAAAGACGTAGTCTTCGCCATGTTCGATGGCCCAACGGCCAATGTTTTCCTGCCAGTAAGGCGGGTCTGCGTAGAACCACTCGACGCGGTACATCTCGAAAGCCCGCTGAACGGCCGCCTCTACGGCCAACACGTCAACTTCCCAGTCATCGTGAGCGTTCTCGGGACGCTCCCATACGCCGATAACGAACAGCTTGGCATCACGTAGGCGGGCGCCTACCAAACCTGTTGAGTCTCCACGGATCGACCCATCAAAGCCGATTGCGATTTGATCTCCAGGCTTAATCGGGTCCTCATCCGGAGGTTCGTAACAGGCGTCCCACTCAGCCTTACTCATCCAACCGTCGGAGGACTCCGCAATCTGGTTGAAGAAGAACCGACAATAGGTGCTGTCCGGCGTCGTACGGTCATAGAGGATCGTCTTAGTCAGGCCATCAATGTCAGCCCAGGATGCGTCTCCGTAGGCCTGGACGAGAGCGGCCCTGACGGCTTCCTCGTCCCGAATGTCTTCAACGGCTATGCCGCCTTCAAGGCAGTCGTACAGCCAAAAGTCCTGAGAGACCATCTCGGATTCGTGGATGATCTGAGCGACGCTGTCTTCATTGGGGTTGTACGCGTTAGTGGTGCAAACCCAGCGGGACCCTGCCTTGGTCGTCTTCTCTACATTTCGCTTCAGCACCTGATAGAAGTCAGGGCCCCCATTCGAGCCCACCCAGTGGTGTACCTCGTCCATGAGTACAAACGTGGGTCGATTTCCCTCGTTAGTTCGGGAAGCAGTGGCCCGCGGCTTGATTGATCCGGGCTTACCCGACTTGAACTGAACTGTGGTCTTCCCAATGTCCAGGCCGTATTCCTTCTCGGCCGGGGACTCGGACAGGAGACCACGAATAAAGTCCATGGTCTGTTCCGTCTGGTCCAGAGACGTTGCCCCGAGCTGTACAACAGGCAGGGGGACCGGTCGGGCTACAGGAAGGCCGAAGGCATCAAAGTGACTGAACCTACAGGGGCCGATGAACTCGACCACGGCAAGGGCAGCAAGTAGGGGCGTCTTCCCCCAGCCCTTTGCCCGCCTGAGCGTGGCTGCTGCGTACTGCCACCGACCATCCGGGGTGATGGCATAGAACCAGAGCACGAAGCGGAGCTGTTCATTAGTGAACTCCCATGGTTCACCTGCGTTCTCTCCGTCAGGCTGAACGATGTACTTCTGACACCAGCGGATGACCTGATACCCGAGCGTCTCGGAAGGCTTCGGTACTCCGGGCGGGAGGTTTCCAGTCTGCAAGAAACCTCACCACCTATTTAGCTTTGACTCAGGAACTTGAACAGCTCTTCATCAGTCACGGAATTGTCGTTTGGTGTGCTGGCCGGCGTGCCCTCACCTGGGGTTTCGTCCGGGTCCTCAATCTTCATGCGGAGTCGGTTACGGTCCTCGACCGTGGCGCCCCACTTGGCGACTCGCTGACGGATCTCACCGGCCAACTTGGTATCGCCCTTGAAGAACTCGTCAACCAACTTGGTCGTGATCTCCAGTTCAGCCCAATCGGTCTCAACCCATGTGGCTGTCTGGGGTGCCTGGCTCCAGGTCTTCCAGAAGCGCCGTGCGCCTCCTGTGGTGACTCCCAGAGCCTTCGGGAGGGACCGGCCGGGCTGCGGTTCGTCGGGCAGCTCCTGGGCGTGCTCGTGGACGTTGCGTCGTCGAGCGTTGGGGCTGGGGGAGGGGCCTCGGGTCACAGGCGCACCCCCGGTAGCCCGGGGTAGAGGTCTGCTAGGTCGTCCAGCTCCCACAGGGCCTCCTGGCGCCAACTGCGGCCCTCCTGGGCCCGGTTGGGCTGGGCTGCGTCCCGCAGGCGCGGACCCGGCTCCTGGTCGTCCTCGTACATTCCTGCATCAACCCCCGCTGTGGTAACAACAACGGCCCCCAGGTCGGGGGCCGGACTGTGTGGGTGCGTTGCCAAGGGATCGAACCTTGCGAGGCCCTCAGGCCGAGGGCTTTACAGGCCCCCTTGTGTCCCAGCACTCAACGCGTGTGGTCTAGCTAGCAGGTCTCGAACCTGCGGCCTCCTGGTCCCAAACCAGGCGCTCTACCTACTGAGCTATAGCCAGAGGAGCCCTCCCCAAGGGTCGATACATGGGTATGAGGGCTTGCGCCGATTTCCCCGGCTCTGTATGTCCGGGCCACCTCGTATAACGCCAGGGTGGGGGTAGCTACCGCATATCTCCGAGTCGACCAACAAGACAGAGGCGATAACTACAGATGCTAGGCCAACAGGAATCGAACCTGTGCCGTCCGGTTTTGGAGACCGGCTGTGCTTCCATTTGACACAATGACCTATCGCTAGCGATGCCGAGGCGCCTATACCGGCAAGGGGGGTGCATGCCCCTCAGAGCCCATCGCTTTCTGGGTTGTCGCTAGCTCCGTACCCGCTGAGGGACTCGAACCCCCAAACATCTGTTCCTAAGACAGACCGCTATGCCAATTCGCGTAAGCGGGCAAGTGGCCATCCGGGTCTCGCCGTCGGATAGCCGCAGTGATTCATAGGGCCGGATTCGAACCGGCGTCTCCCGATTGCGTCGGGCGCACTCGGCCGCTCTACTACCTAACCACTGCTTCATTCAGGCGTGCACTGCGCAGTTACACACGAGACGCCTCCCTGTGGTTCAGGTAGGACTCGAACCTACGACCAGAGCATTAAGAGTGCCCCGCTCTTCCAACTGAGCTACTGAACCAAGCCAGCCGCATACAAGGTCGTCACCCTGCATGGGGCTGGTCGAATGTGGCCCCGGCAACCAACCGGTTTCATGACACGCCCCGATCGAGAACCCTCAACTAATATGCGTGTCTTCCCTGCGTGGCGGGAGTGGGGATCGAACCCACGGCCTTCGGGTTATGAGCCCGACGCGCTACCAACTGCGCTATCCCGCTAAAGCTCTCCGTCATGGATTCGAACCACACTCTTCGGGTCCAGAGCCCGATGTAATGCCGCTATACGAACGGAGAATGGGGCCCCTACGAGGACTCGAACCCCGAACCTGCCGATTACAAGTCGGCTGCTCTATCCAGTTGAGCTACAAGGGCATGAGGCGCGTTACGGGATTTGAACCCGCGTTTCCCCCGTGACTGGGAGAGTCCTAGGCCGCTAGACGAAACGCGCTAGCCGTCCGTCCCCTGATCAGGGGGAGTTTCAGGCTAAGGGGAGCTACCCCACTTTCACGAGGGCGGGGCCGCCTCGCCCGCTTTGCTTTATCCCGCTTGGCTCATGCCGGGAACCCTCTCGCTGACATGGCTGGACTCGAACCAGCAACCCGAGCATTAACAGTGCCCTGCTCTGCCATTGAGCTACACGTCATTAAGGGTTACTTGCCGCCCGTTTCCCGTACGCTGACTAGGCGCAGTACTCGGGGCCGGTTTCACCCAGGGTCGCGTATCGTCGGCCAGTCACGGCCTATTGTCTGCAACCAGTTGGCTCGGTCGGACTCGAACCGACAACCCCCACTTTGTAAGAGTGGTGCTCTCCCATTGAGCTACGTGCCATCGGACCGGCGAGCCGTACGGACGTACCGCCATCCTCGTTACTCCGGTCCTTGGTGGATCATGTCGGATTCGAACCGCTACTTCTCCTTGCAAAAGAGACGTGTTACCAGTTACACCACACAACCCATTGCGCTCCCTACCGGACTCGAACCGGCAGCCACCGGCTCGACAGGCCAGCGCTCTATCCATTGAGCTAAGGAAGCAGGGTGTTCGGTGGGACTCGAACCCACAACGACCGCGACCACAACGCGGCGATCTGCCAATTGATCTACGAACACAGTCGATCATCCCGGATTTGAACCAGGGACCCCCGCCATATCAGGGCGGTGCTCTAACCGGACTGAGCTAATGATCGTTGGTCGGGAACAGGCGAGGATTCGAACCCCCGGAGACCAACCCACGCCGTACACCGACGCTCCGCAAATCCCAGCGGTTTTCCCGTTCCCTTTGTCGGCCCTGGTGGACTTGAACCACCGCGCCCGGGGTTTCACTCCGGTGCTCTCCCGTGACTGAGCTAAGGGCCGTTCTACCGGCTGTGCCGGTCTCGTACTGACTTGGCCCTGTGACAGGCCTCGCACAGGGTCTGCGCGTTCTCCAGGCTCCAGGAGCCCCCTCGGGCAATCGGCTTCACGTGGTCGACCTCCAGGCCCTCACGTGCTCCGCAGGCCACGCAGGCGAAGCCGTCGCGCGCCAGGGCGTGAGGCCTGATGCTTCGCTCCCAGGCCCGTTGCTCGGGCCCTCTGGCGTTGTTCCTGGCGCTCCTGGTCTCCCAGGCCGGGGGAGCGTGCTCCTCGCATCGGCCCCGGTACACGGTCCGGCGTAGACACCCCTGGCGGTAGCAGATGGAAGCAGCTCTAGGCATGGCCACCTCCGTGACGATCTCGTGACTAACCTTTAAGGCTGGCTTGAGCCTTGGCGGTAAGCCGTAGGGAAGAGTTGGTGCCCCCTGCGGGTACTGATCTAGCGCAGGGGGCACATGTCCTCTGGCTCTCCACTCGGGCCGAGGCGACTCACCGAGGAGACTCAACAGAGGAAGGGGGAACCCCTTAGGTAATGCAAACTTCTACAAGATGTTTAGAGAGTAAGAGATGACTGTAAGTCACTGAACTAACTACAGAGAGCAGTTAGTCTGTTTGTTCTGTCTCTTAACTTCTTCTCACTACATACGTAGGTGTCCTGTCGAGACAGGGAGGACAGGGGAGGGCTAAGGTGAGACGTAGGTCACATGCCATCGATGAAAGCAGGACACCCACGGATCAGACTAAGTAGGCTGGGGGTGGTAGTCTCCGCCGGATCGATCATGACTTGCCAGTAACCTTGAGCAACTAACGTCCCCAGTTGTGCTAGCCCTCACCAGTAAGGAAGAACAATGGGATCTCTCCCAGAGAGTGACTTGGAGATTCATAAGCTGCTTTCTGCTGGTTGGAACACAGTACGCATTGCCAAGAAGTATGGCGTCGATCGGACGGCCGTCTCTCACAGGCTCGAAAAAATGGGCATTCGAATGGTCGGCCCTTCGAGTAAGACGACTGCCGCCCTCCCTTGGGATATCTCTAACCATCCAGATAAGCGAAGACTTGTGAATCAAGCTCCGTTCCGAGGTCTCCGGTACTTTCTCCGCAAGCGTGGAGGCGAGGAGTTGACCGAACGGGCCGAGAAGGACTTGAAGGCGTTTCTCAACCGCGTGGGCGATGGTCAGGTTCTGGCCCTCCTGGACGGCCAGGGCTTCACCTACGTGCCCAAGCAGGACAGTGACGGGGATCTGGTCGTGAGGTGGCCGGAAGGCGCCCCCAGGGACCCGCAGAGGCTGTCACCCTTCGTGCACAAACGGCCCCCAGTGAAGCAAGTGGAGGGCAACCCTCCTGCACACGGTGCAAGTTGACGTGTCCCGGATGAGCTACTGACGCGACGTACAACGGGGTACGTCGCACCAGGCCCGGCAGGCTATGACCTGCACGGGCCTTATTTGGTTGTGCCGTGAACATCTCGTGAAGATGTGACATGTGTCACAGCTAAATGGAGGGTTGCCATCCGCCCACGGCCGGTTACAGTCGATCAGCAGAACGTTCGGATGGGTGTTCGAACGTGGCCGAACGGAGCGGGGTGGGAAGCGTGGGGGTTGTCGCTGCGGAGTCGGGTACGAGAGCCGAGCTGCTGTCTGCGCTGCGGGGGGCGCAGACCATAGGGCGGGAGGACCAGGCCCACGAGGGCGTGATCATTACTCGGGTGACCACGCGGGACCTGGGAACTTATTGGCTTGTCACGGAGTCTGACGTGATGTTCCCTGAGGACATAGACGCCCTGGAGCGTTGGGAACAGGAATTGGGGGGACCGCCTTGGCGGGACCGCATCATCACGACGGACGTGCATAGGGAGCCACATAGCGCGCTACCTATGTCGAGCACGTTCAAGGTGCATTTGGTGCACCCGGCTTGCCCCCCTGGGCAGCCAAGGGGAGTTGTGTTTGTCTGATCGATATGAACGCGTACGGAATATGACCCGCTCTGTCTCACAGACAGAGCAGTACCTAGACAAGTGCGCTCACGCTTACTACCTACGCCGGGTTGAAGGGGTTACCCCTCGCCCGGCTGCTTGGTCTCATCAGGGAACTGCTTTCCATGGTGCGATCGAGACATACGAGATTGGGGGCCGGCGTGCAGACGCCGAATTCGTGGCTGAGCTGTTCAGCCAGGATTATGCAGCCGCAGTAAACAAGGATCTGAACAAGACGCCAGACCTGAAGCAGTGGATGACGGCAGGCCCTGACGGAGCTACCGACATTGAGTCTCGGTACGTCCTCGGACGGGACCAGGCCAAGGCGTACGTACGTTGGGCCGAGGAGAACGGTCCGACCCTGTGGAAGGACGAGAAGGGGAAGCCGGGCGTCGAACTGCACCTGACTGCCGAGATTGGCGGGGTCAACGTGCAGGGCTACATAGACCAGCTCCCCGAGGAGCCTGACGGCTCGGTACGGATTCGGGACCTCAAGACCGGAAGCACCAAGAGCAGGTTCCAACTGGAGACGTACGCGATTCTCGTACGCAAGGCTTTGGGTTTGGTGGTGAACAAGGGTGACTGGTACATGGCCAAGAGAAACGGCCTGAGCCGTCCTCTTGACCTCTCTAAAGTCTCCGAAGATGAGGTAGGGGAGAAGTACGCCCGCATGGACGCAGGAGTCAAGGCAGGGGACTTTCCCCCTGCCCCTGGCTTCGGCTGCCGTTTCTGTGATGTTTCGCACGCCTGCACTTTTAAGAGGCGGTAGACAAATCACGTTGCGGTGACGCTGCCGCTGGCATATTCTGTAAGTAGATCGCCCGCCGACACGGCGGCTTTTTTGGGCCTCGCAATTCACGTTGCGGTGATGGCGGGTGGTCGGCTAGAAAGGAGGTGGGTTCGTGTACTCACTAGCTCAGTCCGTAGACATACGGGGAGCGGCGGGGGAACCGATCCCACACACGTTCAAGGGCTTGTCCCGGCTAGAGGTCGAGTTCCGACGATCAGAGTTCTCTTTGGTCGCGGCTGGTCCTGGAACCGGTAAAAGTCTGTTTGCTGCCATGCTGGCCACGCAGGGGAATGTGCCCGCCTACTACTTCTCGGCGGACTCTTCACCGGCCACGCAGACAGCGCGGGCAACCTCCATGATTACTGGCGATGACGCCAAGGTCGTAAAGGATGCCCTACTGGAAGGCGACTTCAGCGATTACGCAAAAGTCCTGGGCGCCCGATGGTGGATGCGGTACAACTTCGACGCACGGCCGAAGCCATCGGATATCGAAAGGGACCTGCTGTGTTATTACGAGGTCTACGGCATTAGCCCTCACCTGATCATCGTGGACAACGTCACAAACGTTGACACGGGGACAGTAGGTGATGCCGAGAGCTACACATTCGGTCTTGAAGGCCTGTGTGAGTACCTCTCGGAAATGGCGAAGGTGACTAACGCGCATGTGCTAGGACTTCACCACGTCAAGGGCGAGTGGGCCGATGGTCTGAATCCGATTCCGCTCAGCGGAGTTAAGGGCCAGATCAGCCGAGTGCCCTCCCTGATCCTGACCATTCACAAGGAGATCGACGGCATGAACAGCCGCATTCTCCATGTGTCCCCGGTCAAGAACCGAGAGGGCTTTGAGGACTCTTCTGGAAACACGTTTGCGAGTTTCCGACTCAACCGGTCGAATCTCCGGTTGGAAGAGGTCGACGAAGAGCTTCCCGCTCTCGTCTAAGAAAATCACTTGTGTTGCGGGGACATAGGGAGTCACCTTGAGCACGTGCACGGCACCGGCTAAGAAGAAGCTCGACGGCGGATTCACGGCCACTCGGGAATTCGGATTCGACCTGGGCAACAAGTTCCCGGACCTGGATCTGACTGGGATGGACACTGAAGGCGTCGCTCTCGTGGTAGAGATCACGGACCGCAAGCGGTTGAACGTCTTCAAGCTCTCGAAGGTGCTTATCGGTGTCGCCAACGGGGGAATCAAGACGGCGGTAATCCACATCAAGGACACCGACATGTGCACGGCTATCCCGCTGTTCGACCTGTTTATGCAGGTGGACGAGTCCGCGCGGCTTAAGGAAATGGCCCGACTGGAGAAGGCCATAGGAACGGGGGCCTAGTGGCTGAGCCCAAAAAGGGCTACAGGAAGTGCCAGAAGTGCGGTAAGAACAGGTCTGAGAAGTTCTTTACTCCTCGGGGGAAGACCTGTTCTTCCTGCCGGAAGGCAACGCGGAGGAAGGCGTCACGAGATGCCAGAATCCAAAAAACCTATGGACTGTCCGCAGAGGATTACCGAAAACTCCTTGAGTTCCAGGAGGGCCGCTGCGCAATCTGTAGGGAGACACGCAAAACCAACTTGGCCGTGGACCACTGTCACAAGACAGAGGCGGTACGCGGCCTTTTGTGTGCCCGTTGTAACGGCCAGCTCCTTGCACGGGGGGCAAGGGACCGGCCGGACGTTCTAAGGCGGGCAGCGGACTATCTAGAGCACTATCCGGCCTGGGAAGTACTCGGGCCGAGATACACCCACGATGGGGAGAACAAAAATGGCTGAGGCGAACAAGACCACGAAGACCGTTGTCGAGAAGAACTACACCCTGACCCTCTCCGAGGAGGAGGCACAGGCAATTCTCGTCCTCACCGGCAACGTCTCCGGTAGCTCGCTCACCGGCCCGCGCAAGCACGCGGACTCGGTTTACTGGGCCCTTTCCGGTCAGGGCGTCGACAACAAGTTCCAGAAGCACTACGAGGGCACGGCGCGGCTCCGCTCGAACCCCCGCTCTTACTGAGCCGGCACTCCCTTTCTTCACCCACTTCTGACCTAAGGAATAACCATGGCGAAGGCCGTTGAGAACCGTAAGCCCGTTACCACGGAAACCGTGACGCTCACCCTTTCCAAGGAGGAGGCCGAGGCCCTTGCAACCCTGACGGGAAGCATCATCGGAGACTCCGAGAACGGTCCTCGGAAGCACACGGACGCCGTGTACTACGCCCTGTCGGGGCAGGGCATCGTGGCCCGCTACAGGGGCCACCTGGAGCCGGGGTCCATCCGACTCCTGACCAAGCCGAAGCCCAAGCCGTACTCCTCCGGGTACGTGTCCGCGCTCTAAGTGTCTGACATGACGCAGGGCCCCGCCTGGTCTCGAAATTGGCGGGGCACCCACGAGACGTGGCAGGCGGCAGCTCGGCGCTACGACTTCCCCGTCACGACGTACAAGGTTGGTCCCAACGGTGAGCGAATCCCAGTGGAAGCCGCCGATAAGTAGGGTCCTCAACCACTTCTATGGATTCGAGACGACGCGCGACGGGGGCAGGGTGAAGATTCCTTGCCCCCTTCCAGATCACCCGGACTCGAATCCTTCCGCTTCGGTGGATCTCGATAAGAACAGGTGGAACTGTTTCGCCTGCAATCTTTCGGAGGACTCATACGCGGTAATCATGAGGGAGAAAAGTTTTGGCTTCACTCAAGCCAAGGAATACGCGAGTAGCCAACTCGCTGGAGATGGCCAAGACGTACCACGAGCAGTATCCGGGGAGTCTGGCCCAGGAGTACGTCAAGGCCCGAGGCCTGGACGACGTAGCAACTCGGTTCGGTCTGGGGTTTGTCGGTTCGGCGATACCTGGGCATGAGCGGTATCGGGATCACCTAGCTATCCCGTATCTCCGTCCGGCAGGCGGAGAAGACAGCGTAGCCACAGTGCGCTTCCGCTGTGTCAAGGACGAGTGCGTTAAGGACTCGGACGGACGGTACCTGTTCGAGTTGGGTCAGAAGGAGCAGCACGACCACAAAGGAGGCAAGTACAACAGCCTTCCGGGAGACCCCCCGCGGATCTTCAATACGGCTGCTCTTACTCGTCCCTCTCGCGTCCTGGTGGTCGTTGAAGGAGAGTTCGACACCATGTCTTGGGATGCGGCCGGAATAGCGGCCGTAGGGGCTCCTGGGACAGGCACATGGCGGGATTACTGGTCGCCTGCATTCCTCGGATACGAGACGGTCTACCTGATCTCAGAGGACGCCGCAGGGTTCACCTTCATGGAATCACTGGCGGCTGAGATGCCCAACGCAAAAATTGTCGAGATGACCGGCAATCTTGACTCCAACTCCACGTACCTTCTCGAAGGCGCTAAGGGCCTTCTGGAAAGGATCGGGCTTTGAGTAGCAAGTCAGACCCAGTGAACCACCCGGACCACTACACGTGGCTTCCGAACGGCATTGAGGTCATCGACCTTATCGAGCACCTGATAACCAACCGGGGTAACGCGGTCAAGTACCTGTGTCGAGCCGGACGTAAGAACCCGGATACGGAACTTGAGGACCTGAATAAGGCCCTTTGGTACGTACAGCGGGAGATCAAGCGAGTTGAGAAGGCAAAGGGCAATGGTTGACGTAGAGGTGTCCATTCAGTACCGCGATCCCGCAGGAACGATCAAATACCACTCAACAACCGTTTCCGACGTCGAATCGAAGCACCTCAAGGAAGACATGTCGGATGCCGCAGCAGTGCTGAGAGACGAAGGCATGTTCGTGGAGGTAAGCGACGGCCACCACATGTTTGTGCCGCCGCACGCCATCTACCGAGCCGACTTCCAGGTGATCAATGAGCGGGATGCTCAGAAGAAGCCATGAGCTGAAGTGGTTTTGCAAGTGCTGTTCGGCTGACCCTCCCGCAGATGTGGCGAGGAACGGCAGGAGTTACAGCAAAGAGCGACGGCAGAACAAGCGCATAGCAAAGCGTCGCGAAGAGCGGCGATGGATCAAAGAATTCCGACAGGAGAAAACCAGTGAGCATCCGCCTGACTGACAAGCAGGTTCTGACCTCCCTCCGCTCTCTCGTGGAGGAGAACCGGGAGAAGGTCTACGAGTCCCCGGAGGCGTCTGAATTCGGACTCTGCTACTACGTCCACAAGGACAAGGAGGGCAACAAGTCGGCAGGCTGCATCGTCGGCAACCTCCTGAACCGCCTGGGCGTGCCCCTGGAAGACCTGGAGGAGGCCGAGACGCAGGGCGCGCACGTTGTCATGTCGCTCACCGGTGTGACGGGCGTCAGTTACCGCGTCCAGACGTTCCTTCGCAGGCTCCAGGCCCACCAGGACAAGGGCGTTGCCTGGGGCGATGCCTTCGATAAGGCCCGGAGCGAGGGCACCTACGGGGACCCGTACGCGGAGACCAAGGCGTGAAGCGTCTTGCTGTTGTGGGGGCCGCGTTCTGCGCGGCCCTCGCGCTTTCTGGTTGCTCCAATTTCGGGGAGCCCTGGAATGACGCTCCGGTCGAATACAAGGACGACGGGCCGGCACGCATTCACTCAATGCCCGACGGATACGCCAACTTTGCTGACAAGTGCGACGGCTTCGGGCATCGCGTATTCACCACACGAGCCGGTGACTCTGCCGGTAAGGCCATCGCAGTAATCGACGATCCGCAGTGCTTTAAGAAGGGGAACAAGAAGTGATCACCGTTACGGATGAGCAGGTCAAGGAAACGCTCAGGCAGGTCGTTTCCGAGCGTCCGGAGTACGTCTACTCCGCGCCCGAATACATGGCGCCTGCCCCCATAGGCGGCGGTAAGTGCTTCTACGTCCACAACGACGAGGACGGGACCCCGGTAAGCGCGGGCTGCGTGGTCGGTGTTGTCCTCCATCGGTTGGGCGTCTCTCTTGAGGCGATGGCAGAGCAGGAGGGGCACGCGGCACTCAACATGATTCCGCGCCTCCTGGACAACATCTCCCCGAAGATGGTCAACGTCCTGGATTCGGTACAGAGCTACCAGGACGAGAAGACGCCTTGGGGGGAGTCTTACGCAAAGGCGACGGGGGAGACCATTTGAAGCGTGTTGTAGTTATCTCTGACCTACAGGTGCCCTACCACGATCCGAAGGCATTCAACAACGTGGTGGGCTTCCTCAAGGACTACCAGCCCGACGAGCTGTATCAGATCGGGGACCTGAACGACTACGAGACTCCAAGCCGCTGGAACGAAGGCACTCGATACGAGTACCAGCAGCAGGTAAAGAGCGATTCCGAGATCACGAAGCGCAAGGTGTTCGAACCGATCCGGGCCGTCTACGACGGCCCCTTCGGGGTCCTGGAGGGTAACCATGACCTTCGGCCGCGAACCTACCTCTCCGCCAAAGCCCCGGCTCTAGCCGAGTTTGCCGACGACTTCCACTTCTCCAAGCTGCTGGATTTCAACAGCTTCGGTATCGACCTCACCCCGCCGTTTCACAAGGTGGGCCCAGATACCGGCCTGATCCACGGCCACGAGATCAAGGGACTGTCGAGTATCGCCGGTACAACGGCCTACGGCCACGCGAGTAAGGCCACGATGAATCTCGTCATGGGCCACACTCACCGGCTCGGCATCCGACGGCACGGCCCATCGCATCTCGGGGGAATGCGTTGGGGCTTCGAAGTCGGCCACATCATGGACCCGAGAAAGGCTCAGTACCTGGGACCTGGGGCCGTGGCTAACTGGCAAAGCGGCTTCGGCATTCTCTATGTCGGAGATCACGACGTATCGCCGGTCGCTGTCGACATTCGCCGGGATGGCTCTTTCGTGGTGGAAGGCACTCGGTACGGAAAGATATCGCGGGGCGCCGGGGGGCGCTTCGCAAAGCGGGGGAACTAATGGCAGAGGTTGACTGGGCTCACGTGGCGGAGGTTGCCGATAAGGTCTCACGCTCGATTGCTGCAAGCTGGGCTGTCGTAGAGAAGGACGACGTAAAGCAGCAGATTCTTTTGAACGCGTATGAGCGTCGGAAGTCTCTCGAAGAGAACTGGGGAGACGACACCTTCCTCTACGCCTTCTGCAAGAAGGTGGGGCAGCAGTACGCCAGCGCTGAGAGGGATGCACGAGACGTGCAGGACGGGCAGTACTACTACACGCCCCAAGAGGCTCGGCAGGCTATTGAGTCCTTCGTCATCAGTGATGAGGAGATAGGGCAGCTCATCGGGCGGTATGACGACCTCCTGAAGTGCCGAATCACTGACAGCCTGATGACTGCCCGCCTAGATGCCTCTCTGGCGCTCAATAAGCTGCCGAAGGCCACCAGGGCAATCCTGATGCGCCGTTATGTGTACGGCCTGCCTCCTGTCGATGACACAGAGCGCAAGGCTTCAAACCGGGCCGTAGATGCCCTGGCGCGTCAGATGAATCGAGACCTACGAAAGGTGACTGCATGACCGAATTTCTAACCGAGACGGCAGAGACCGTTTTCAAGCGCACTTATTCCCGAGTCAAGCCGGATGGTCACCAAGAGACCTGGGAAGAGACCGTAACCCGTGTCGTAGACGGCAACCTTTCTCTTGTAGCTCCTCGCTACATTGAGGAGGGGGAGCGGGAAAGGCTTCTCCACCTGATCCGAACCTTTAAGGTTCTTCCGGCTGGACGGCATCTCAAGAGCAGTGGGGTGAATAACTTTGCCCTGAACAACTGTTGGGCGGCCGGGTGGAATCCGGAGAAGCCAGAGGAGCATTTCACCTTTAGCCTCTTGAGGCTCGCGGAAGGGGGCGGAGTCGGCAGCAACTACAGCAGCCGATACCTGACCAAGTTCCCTGACGTGGTGGTGCCGGTAGAGGTGCACATCGTGTGCAACCCCGATCACGCTGACTATCTCGACCTCGTAGAGGCCGGGCTGATCAGCACGGAGTACAGCCACGAGTGGACCGGGGCCTATGAGGTCGGGGACAGCCGAGAAGGCTGGGCTGAGGCCCTGGGGGACCTTGTACGGACCTCCATGGACCCCAACACCGTGCACCAGGCGCGCGTGTACGACGTGACCCGCGTACGCCCCAAGGGAGCCCCTCTGAAGCAGTTCGGCGGTACGGCCTCAGGGCCGCTGCCGTTCGGTCAAATGCTGAAGGAGGTGGGGGCTGTTCTGAGCCGGGCGTGCCGTCTCGACGGGCGCCTTAACGGGCTCGATGCCATGGACATTGACCACTCCATAGCCCAGTGCATCATCTCGGGTGGTGTACGCCGTTCCGCTCGCATGTCAATCATGCATTGGAACGATCCGCTGATTGAGAACTTCCTAGCGGTAAAGGCTTTGGAGGGCCACTGGACAACCAATGTAAGCGTTGAGATTGACGACGCGTTCATTGCTGGTCTGGACGATCCGAATTCACGGGCCGGCCTGGTGTTCCGACGCATTGCTGAAGGCATGCTGAGGAACGGTGAGCCGGGCATCTGGAACTCGTTTCTGACAGCGGTTGGAGAGGTTGACGGTACCTTCACCACTAACCCATGCGGAGAAGCGACGCTGACACCTTGGGAGCCGTGCAATCTCGGCTCTGTCAACCTTGGTGCCTTTGCGCGGGGTGGGCTCGACTTGGACTATGAGGGCCTTGAGGAGGCACACAGGCTGCTTACGCGGTACCTGATCCGTGCCACCTTTGCCGAGGTAGCTGACCCCAAGTCGGCCGAGGCCATCGCCAAGTATCGGCGTATCGGTGTCGGGCACTTTGGGTTCGCTGACTATCTCGTGAAGTCGGGAATCAAGTATTCCCGTGTGTCTAACGCGTGGTCTGTTCAGTGGCTGCTCGAAGACATGGCGTCAGTCGTAGACCAGGCAGCACGGGAGTATGCGAACACCTTGCGTATCCCCGTGCCGATCAAGTCTCGGGTAATCGCTCCCACAGGAACGACCTCGAAGCTTGCCGGTGTGTCTGGTGAGGCGACGCACCCGCCTTTCGCTGGCTACTTCATCCGCAGGATTCGCTTCTCGGACCTAGAGCCTTCGGAGGTGTCGCAGGTCGAGGAGTACAGGCGGAAGGGGTACCACGTTGAACCAGACAAGCAGGCGGCGAACACGTCGGTCGTTTCGATCCCGACTAAGGACGCTCTTGTCAGCACTGTGGGAGATGCTTTTGAGCATGCTGGGGATCTGGGACTAGAGCACATGTTGAAGGTTCAGGCCATGTACCAAAAGTACTGGGCTGATCAGGCAGTGTCCTACACCATCAATGTCGACCCGAAGAAGTACACGGCTGACGACCTCATGAAGGCCCTGAAGCCGTACCTTCCGAAGCTCAAGGGAACAACCGTCTTCCCGGAAATGAGCTTCGAGCAGCCGCCATATGAGCGGATCACCAAGGACGAGTACGACGCCCTGATTAAGCACATCAGCGACGACGAATCCACCGACACGAGTTACGACGAGATTTGCGCATCCGGCGCATGTCCAATCTAGTGAGGTCAATTGAGCACCCCTAGCCCATTTTCCGGCCCTAACCCGTGGGCCGACCAGAAGCAGCCCCAGGAGGCTACGCCTATGACCGACACCACTACTGCTGTTGCTGCTAAGCCAAACAAGTTCGCCATCGGCCTGACCCTGAAGAGCGGCTCTGGCTTTGAGGCCGAGTGGTTGACCCCCAAGGTGTACGGCGAGACGGCCGACGAGGTCGCTCAGAACGTCGTGGACCTGGTGAAGGCCCTCGCCGATAAGGGCGTGGTCGACATGGTGTCTCACGCGGCTGTTGCCGTCCGTGCGGCACACAAGCCCAACGACGCCCAGAAGGCGTCTGCTGCGGCTCCCAAGCGGTTCTCCGGAGGCAAGGTGCAGACGCAGGCGGCACCGGCCGCAGACGGCGACTCCTGCCCGCACGGCCGGACCCTCCGTGAGGGCCAGGGCGCCAAGGGCCCGTGGTCCGCTCTGTTCTGCCAGGCACGCGAGAAGCACGAGCAGTGTGACCCGCTCTGGAAGGACCAGAAAACGGGCGAGTTCCGCTAAACCGTAGGCACCAGTTAGGGGGCCGGGTCTTCCGGCCCCCTTTCTCTTTGGAGTAACTCAGTGAGTGACATAACGCTTCGCAGCGATATGAAGGTAACTCTGGTCAAGGCCAGTGCCACCGATGCAGATGTTGTACAGGCTGCACGTGTTTCTACTCAGGGGCTGGATTCTCTGGGGTCGGACACCAAGCCCGCGGGACTCATCAACTATCTGATGAGGGATCGGCATGGTTCGCCTTTCGAGCACACCAGTTTTACCTTCCTTGTGGAAGCTCCGATATTCGTGGCCCGAGAGCACATGAGGCACCGTGCGGGATGGAGCTACAACGAGGAGAGCGGCCGGTATAAGGAACTGGAAGGTGTCTTCTACATGCCGCCCAGAGACCGACCGCTTAAGCAGGTAGGAAAGCCTGGTGCCTATCAGTACGTTGACGGCACAGAAGAGCAGTGGAACGCCATTGACTTCAACATGCCAATTGCCTACGAACTCGCCTACCTCAACTACCGGGCAATGCTCAGCAAGGGTATTGCCCGTGAGGTGGCACGAACGGTGCTGCCGGTCGGCATTTACACGTCGTACTACGCAACGTGCAATGCGCGGTCCCTGATGCACTTCCTTGGGCTGCGTACTCGGTTCCCTGAATCCGCATTCCCTTCCTTCCCTCAGGAAGAGATAGAGAAGGTGGCGCTTCAGATGGAGGAGGCATTTGGTAACGCTATGCCTCTTACGTATCTCGCCTTTGCAGACAACGGAAGGGTTGCGCCGTGATTGAGCTGCGAGAGTTCTTCATCGGTTTCGTCTACGGCCTTGTCCGAGGACTGGCTTACGGCCTGCTTGCCGTGCTCGGCGCCGCCCTCGGTTTCCTCGGGGCTCTGCTCTTTCTGATCTACGTCATTTTCTAGCGCCTGAAACGGGGGGCCATTGAGGAGTATTCACTACAGCATCAAGGGAAGCCCGGTCCACATCCGGGTTATTGAGACCGCAGAAGACCTCCCCCACTTCAGGGACTGGATCAGCCGCCATCGGATAGCCGGATTCGATACAGAGACCACAGGGCTTGACTGGTGGGACTCAGACCGAGGATTTCGGCTGAGGCTCGCTCAGTTCGGCACAGGCAGTGAGACTTGGGTTATCCCTGTCGAGAAGGGGCCTGAGTTCGCTCAGGCCACCCGTGAGGCCCTGGCCAAGTTGGATTGGCTTGTAGCCCACAACGGGACCTTTGACCTTCATGTGGTTGAGCAGTGCCTAGGGATTCCCATGGAAGACCTAGCGCCCAAGACGTGGGACACGTCCAAGCTTGCACACCTTGTCGACGGCAGAGCGGTTCGAGAGAAGGGACCGGGGCTCAAGCTCGAAGAGCTGACCAAGTTCTATATCTGCGCTAAGACGGCTGATGAAGTAAAGGGGTCGATGACCGCTATTGCCAAGCGGTACAAGACCACTAAGGAAAAGATTTGGGCACTCGTCAGTGTGGATGATGACGAGTACAACTTGTACGCAGGTATGGACCCGGCCCTCGCCTACCGCCTGTTCCAAATCCTCTACAAGCTTGTTCCGTTCCGCTCGAAAGAGCGGGGGCTCATTGGGTGGGAACATCGGCTAGCGCACATCACGGCCAAGCTGGAGCGGAAGGGATACCTACTTGATGTTGGGTACGCCGAGAAGCGCAGTGCGGAGCTAGCCGAGGAACAAGAGAAGTGGGAACTGGTCGCTAAGTCATACGGCGTCGAGAATCCCAACTCCGGTCCTCAGCTTGTAGAAGCCTTCAAGAATCTTGGTATCAAGCTCACCAAGAAGACGAAGAAGGGCCAACTGTCGACAGATGATGAAGTCCTTTCGGGCCTCCATCATCCGATGGCAGACGCGGTAATCAAGTCGCGTAAGGCCGGTAAGTGGCGTAAGACGTGGTTCGAGCGGGCGCTGAACGGCCGAGACTCGAACGATCGGGTGCATGCGAGCATCAATAGTCTCCTCGCCCGCACGTCCCGCATGTCGATTTCGGGAAGCATCCCGGCTCAGACATTCCCGTCGGGAGACGGGTATGTGCGGCACATGTTCCTCGCCGAAGAGGGGCACGTCTCGTGCTCTATCGACTTCGGCAACATGGAGCTTCGCTATCTGGCTGCGTTCTCTCGTGATAGGACGATGCTTAACGCGTTCCTGAACGGTGATGACCTCCACCAGATAACGGCCGATGCCGCTGGGGTTGCTCGCAAGATCGGGAAAATGGCCAACTTCCTGACCGTGTATGGGGGCGGTTGGGGCGCTCTCATGGAGCAGGCCCACATTGATGAAGAAACGGCGCGGGCCGTCCTGGACGCGTTCGCCGCAACGTATCCAGGTGTCGGGGCCTTTGGACGAAAGCTAGCCGACGAGGCCCGTAAGACCGGCTACGTCTACACGGCTACCGGGCGCCGCCTGGTGGTGGACCACGGTAAGTGGTTCCGAGCGCTCAATTACTTCATTCAGGGGGGCTCCAGGGACGTGACGGCTCGGGCCCTAATCGAGATCGACCGGGCAGGCCTGTTGGAGTACTGCCGCTTGCCTATTCATGACGAGTTGGTCTTTAGCTTCCCCGTGAGGGAGGCCGAGGAACTCTCTCGTGAGTGTGCGCGGCTCATGCAGTTCACCGTTAACGGTCTGCTGATCCCGGCTGACGCCGAGATTGGTGGACGGTCCTGGGGTTCCGTTCTGGAACTCGAAGACAGTAAGCACTAGGGGGATTTGATGGGTGAGAACGAGAAGCAGCCGGACGACCTCTTTGGGAACCTCGTTGAGGGCCTGGAGGAGGAACTGAACGCCAAGAGCCTGGAGAAGAAGGGTGTTTACGCCCTGGCCTCTGCTCGGATTGTCGGAGCCGTTTATACGGAGGCTGTTGCCTCCGGTGTGCCGGCCGACCTTTCCAAGGACATGGCAACGGATACGTGGATAGGCCTTATGGGTGTGCAGGTAGTGACTGTTTCGGAGAGTGAGGGAGAGTAATGGCTGCGTTTCCGCGCTATGGCCAGGATGCAACCTGGGACAACGCCTACATCGATCTGCGGAACGTCCCGAGAGATCAGGTAACCGTCACGGTCACTGTTGCTGACGAGAAGCTGAAGAGCGCCATCTTTGACAAGCTTGCGCAGCTTCGGGAATGCCAGCAGAACGCCGTACACGCGCAAGAGTGGGGCGTCGCTCACCGCTGTGCAATGAAGATGAGCGTACTCGAAGAGATGCTGAAGAAGGCTAATGCCTGATGTACGAAGAGATGGAGATGGACTGTGAGTGAGCGACTGCCTAAGTATCTGATCTCGTACGGCTGCCCGGATCACAGGCTGGCCTACACGGAGGAGAACGTTCGTAACTCCCTCCGGGGCGTGTACGTCCGGCATGGAGGTAAGGGCCTGAGGCGAGCGACGGTTTACGCCCTGCCCGGATACGAGGACGTGACCCACCGATTCATCATTGGGGAGAGCCCTGAACCAGCACCCTTCTGACCGGCCTAGCTGGGATCGATGGGCGCTCGGCATAGCTGACGCTGTAGCAGCTCGGGGGGACTGCACCAGGAGCAAGGTTGGTGCAGTCCTCCTGGACCGCAGGCGCCGTGTCTGCATGTCCGGCTACAACGGGACGGTTGCGGGGGAGAAAGGCTGTCTAGAGGGCTTCTGTCCCCGTGGACGGCACTACGCCTTGCCCTCGGGCGGCTATGACCCCAACTCCTGTGCGTGCGGGGCTGTGTGGCCTTGTCCTGGTGCCGTTGCTCCAGGCAGTGACTACGGCAACTGTATTTCGATCCATGCCGAAGAGAACCTGTTGATTCACGCGAGGCGTGAAGACCTTGATGGGGGCACCGTGTACGTGACTCGTGCTCCCTGCTATCGATGCCTTCCCCGCCTACAGGCGGCAGGCGTATTCCGTGTTGTGTGGCGCACTGAGACTGGCTACGAAGCCAAGGTGTTGGACTGGGGGAAGAAGCCTTGACCGTTAACGTCTACGCAGTGTCGAAGACTGGAGAGAAGCGCCTAGTCAAGGTGCTGGAGAAGTGAAAAGGCCCGCCCCACTTGGGGCGGGCCTTTGTGCTGTCAGAACGCTTTTTGGAACTCATCCTTCTTCATGATGAGGCTTTCACGAAGCTGCTCGGGCAACAGAAGGTCGCACACTTCCGCACTGTGTACCACGAATTTGACACCAGACCGTACCAAGTCTTCTTCCATTGCTTCCTGCCCTTCCTTCTGCCAGCGTTGCCGATAGGTGATTCCCTGGCTCTTGTACACCCATCGGTCTTTGGTCGTCTCAGGGTCGATCTCGGACAACTCATTATTCAGCCTCGTAAGGGACTCCTGCGCCTCCTTCTGAACGTAACCACCGACCGCGAACATGCCGCCCGGCTTCAACCCCTCCATGTAGTACTTGAGGGATGCCTGAAGGTTGGTAACCCTCTTAGCAGTGTCTGCGCCGCGCACGTATTCCCGATACTCAACTTCCATGTCACCCAGTTCTCCCAGGAGAACGTCAGTCATTACCCCATAGACCTCTTCAGGATTCGGGACGGTAAAGCCGGGACACATGTGCTTAGGTTGACTGCAACGAAGGTAGTCATAGACCTTCGTTTCCCCCTTACGGTTCTTCTTCTCCTGACGGTCCCTCTTCAGGTTTCCGGCGCAGTGGGGGCACTTGGCTACCCCCAAGAAGCGGGAACGCTTTTTGGTGGAGGGGACTCGTGTTGCTCCAGGTCGCTTAGTGAGGAGGGCCTGAATCTCTTCGAACTCCTCGGGCTCGAATACACCCTTTGAGAGGACGACAGGGTTTCCGTCATCCCCGTAGACGATCTGCGAAGGCATGTTGGGGTTAGATCCCTCAGGCTTGTAAACCTTGTAACCCATCAGGGCAGGGTTCTTGAGGAGCTTGGAAAGGGTCGTAGCCCCCCACTCCTTACCCGTGGCCGAGGGGATACCCGCGCGGCGGAACATGTAGATGATTCGGGAAACGGAACGCTTGCGCTTAAGCATCTCGTATGTCCAGCGCAACACGCGCTTTTGCTCCGGGTGAATCACCTGAATGCGGTATTCGGCTGACTGCTCTGTGGTGAAGCCGTATACCGGCTTACCGATAAGCCAGCGATCCTTTTGGTTGCGCGAATATTTCCAGAGGGAGGAAATGCGGGTGCCAGTGTTCACCGCTTCAATGCGGGCCATTCCTGCGATGAGGGTGACCATCACCTGACCCATTTCGGTGGACAGGTCAATGGGGTCATTAAGTGCGACGAGATCCTTCGACCATTCCTTGCACCAGCCGATCATTACGTGAAGGTCGCTGATGCGGCGTACGAACCTGTCGAGTTTCCAGAACATGATCACGTCGAACTCAGGCACGCGGTTGTTGAGCCACTCGCCCAGCTCCTTACGCTTCCACGGCGGGACCTTGGTAGCGCTGACGTTGAGATCCCGCGCAACGCCGACGACACGCCAGCCACGGCGGAGGGCGTCACGGCGGAGGTCGAGTTCCGTGCGGGCGGGTGAGGTCGTCTCGTCCGTCAGGACGGACAGGCGGACGGAGAGGAGGGCTCGGCGGGCATCCTGGGGGAGGTCTGCCGACATGCGTTCCATGTCGGCAAGCTCCCTCAGCTCTGCCTCGGTCCATGACACGTCGGTCGTTGTGGGTGCGCTCATGCGGGCAAGGGTAACCTTTTACTGCGCTTACTGAAGTCTCCGGCAAGATGTTCGACCAGCGCTCCTACGGCACCGACCCGGCCACCGGCCTCATCGACTACGAGGCCCTGCGCGCCTCCGCCCGCGAGTTCAAGCCGCTGATCATCGTCGCGGGCTACTCCGCGTACCCCCGGCTGGTGAACTTCCGGATCATGCGCGAGATCGCCGACGAGGTCGGCGCGACCCTCATGGTCGACATGGCGCACTTCGCCGGCCTGGTCGCGGGCAAGGTGCTCACCGGCGACTTCGACCCGGTCCCGCACGCCCAGATCGTGACGACGACCACCCACAAGTCGCTGCGCGGCCCGCGCGGCGGCATGGTCCTGTGCGACGACTCCCTCAAGGACCAGGTCGACCGCGGCTGCCCGATGGTGCTCGGCGGCCCGCTCCCGCACGTCATGGCCGCCAAGGCCGTCGCCCTCGCCGAGGCCCGGCAGCCCGCGTTCCAGGACTACGCCCAGCGCATCGTGGACAACGCCCGCGCCCTCGCCGAGGGCCTGGCCAAGCGCGGCGCCACCCTGGTCACCGGCGGCACCGACAACCACCTCAACCTGATCGACGTCGCGTCCTCCTACGGCCTCACCGGCCGCCAGGCGGAGGCCGCCCTCCTCGACTCCGGCATCGTCACCAACCGCAACGCCATCCCGGCCGACCCGAACGGCGCCTGGTACACCTCCGGCATCCGCATCGGCACCCCGGCGCTGACCACGCGCGGTCTCGGCACGGCGGAGATGGACGAGGTCGCGGGCCTCATCGACCGTGTCCTCACCGCCACCGAGCCCGGCACCACCAAGTCCGGCGCCCCGTCCAAGGCCTCCCACGTCCTCGACGCGAAGGTCGCCGACGAGATCGCGCACCGCGCGACCGACCTGGTCGCGGGCTTCCCGCTGTACCCGGAGATCGACCTCGGCTGAGGGGCCGCGACACCCCTAGAGGTCGATCAGCTCCTGACGCGGCTCCCCGCGCGGCGGTCCGGCACGGTACCGGTCCGCCGCGCGGCGTGTCAGCAGCGTCCCCGCGACGCCCGCCCCGAGCCCGGCGGCGGCCCACCACACGCCGTCCGGCCCGCCCCCTCCGCCCCCGGCGCCGGCCCCGGTCCCGTCCTTCGCGAGGAAGCCCTCGTCGACCAGCCGGGCGTAGGTGTCCGGGGGCACCCGGTGCCAGCGGATGTCGTCGTCCGCCACGTCCGGCGCCGGATCGGTGCGTACCCACGGCGTGCCGTCCCCGGCCAGGAACAGCTGGTCCTGCCGCAGCATCGCCACGTCCCCGCCCGGCGCCCGCTCCGTCTGCGGCCAGCCACCGACCCCGGTCAGCCCCCACAGGACCGTGAACCGCACCGGGGGACGGTGGTCCCGCGTCCAGTCCTCCGGCACCGGCTCGGTCTCCGAGCGCGACGGGTCGAGCAGGCTCCGCAGCCGGTCGAAGTCCCGCTCACCCGCGTGCCAGGACGTGGTGCGCCCGGTGCCCGTCCACACGATCACCGCCACGTCCGGATCCACCAGGGGCGCCGTACTGTCCGCCACCGCGGTCCCCGGCACCCCCGCCCACAGCACCGCGGCCATCGCCGCTCCCGCTCCCGCGCACCACCGCACGCCGTACCCCCTCCGTCCCCGCCCTTGCTCCCCGCCCTTGTTACACCGCCGGGTCCGGAATGGAGCCCCCCCTGTTCCGAACCAGTGCCCGACCGCCCGCCGAAGCCTGAGAGAATGGTGAACATGGCCAACGATCGTCCCCGCGTGCTCTCCGGTATTCAGCCGACCTCCGGCTCGTTCCACCTCGGCAACTACCTCGGCGCCGTCCGCCAGTGGGTCGACATGCAGAACACCCACGACGCGTTCTACATGGTCGTCGACCTGCACGCGATCACGGTCCCGCAGGACCCGAAGGAACTGCGCGAGAACACCCGCGTCGCCGCCGCCCAGCTCCTCGCGGCCGGCCTCGACCCGGACCGCTGCACCCTGTTCGTGCAGAGCCACGTCCCCGAGCACGCCCAGCTCGGCTGGCTGATGAACTGCATCACCGGCTTCGGCGAGGCCTCCCGGATGACGCAGTTCAAGGACAAGTCCGCCAAGCAGGGCAACGACCGCACCACCGTCGGCCTGTTCACGTACCCGATGCTGATGGTCGCCGACATCCTGCTGTACCAGGCCGACCAGGTCCCCGTCGGCGAGGACCAGCGCCAGCACCTGGAGCTGACCCGCGACCTCGCGGACCGCTTCAACCAGACCTACGGCGACGCCTTCACCGTCCCGACCGCCCACATCCTCAAGGAGACGGCGAAGATCTACGACCTTCAGGACCCGACCGCCAAGATGAGCAAGTCGGCGGCCACCCCGAAGGGCCTGATCAACCTCCTCGACGAGCCGAAGGCCACCGCGAAGAAGGTGAAGAGCGCGGTCACGGACACCGACACCGTGGTCCGCTTCGACCGCGAGCACAAGCCCGGCGTCAGCAACCTCCTGACGATCTACTCCACCCTCACCGGCGCCGAGATCGCCGAGCTGGAGCGGAAGTACGAGGGCAAGGGCTACGGCGCGCTCAAGACCGACCTCGCCGACGTCGTCGTGGAGTTCGTCACCCCCTTCCGGGAGCGCACCCGGCAGTACCTGGACGACCCGGAGACGCTCGACGCGATCCTCGCCAAGGGCGCGGAGAAGGCCAGGAGCGTCGCCGCCGAGACCCTCGCCCGGGCGTACGACGAGGTGGGCTTCCTCCCCGCCAAGCACTGACCCGCGACACCGCCCGGGGTGCCGCCGCCGCGGTGCCCCCGGCCCCGTCCGTGCGCCCCGGCATGCCGCCGTAGCGCTGCACATCACTCCGGTTGCGCCTGCCCACGGCAGGGCGGTGGCCGTACAGTCGATATCCGGGTGTCCGCCCGAAGGACACACAACGACAGGAGACGAAGTGGGGACCGTAACGATCGGCGTGTCGATCGCGGTCCCGGAGCCTCACGGCAGCAAGCTCCAGCAGCTGCGCGCGGGCTTCGGCGACGCCGCTGCTCACGGCATCCCCACGCACGTCACCCTGCTGCCGCCGACCGAGGTCGACGGCGCCGCGCTGCCCGCGGTCGAGGCGCACCTGGCGGAGGTGGCGGCGCGCGGCCGGCCCTTCCCGATGCGGCTGTCCGGCACCGGGACCTTCCGCCCGCTCTCGCCCGTCGTCTTCGTCCAGGTGGTCGAGGGCGCGGCGGCCTGCTCCTGGCTCCAGAAGCGGGTACGCGACGCGTCCGGCCCCGTCCCCCGCGAACTGCAGTTCCCGTACCACCCGCACGTCACCGTGGCGCACGCCATCGAGGAAGCGGCGATGGACCGCGCCTACGAGGAGCTGTCCGACTACGAGGCCCAGTGGCCCTGCACCGGCTTCGCGCTGTACGAGCAGGGCGCCGACGCGGTCTGGCGCAAGCTGCGCGAGTTCCCCTTCGGCAGCGCCACCGTGCCCCCGCAGGCCGGTCGCGTGGAGACCGGCTCCCTGCCCACCCGGTAGCCGCGCCTCACACCGGCAGCCGCCGGAACACCGCCCGCGGCAGGTGCCGCACCCCCGCCATCACCACCCGCAGCGCGCCCGGCACCCACACCGTCTCCGAACGCCGCCGCAACCCCAGCTCGATGGCCGTGGCCACCGCCTCGGGCGTGGTGGCGAGCGGCGCCTCCTCCATCCCCTCGGTCATCCGCGACCGCACGAACCCGGGCCGTACGACCATGACGTGCACGCCCGTGCCGTGCAGCGCGTCGCCCAGGCCCTGCGCGAAGGCGTCCAGGCCTGCCTTGCTGGAGCCGTAGATGAAGTTGGCGCGGCGGGCCCGCTCACCGGCGACGGAGGAGAGCACCACCAGCGAGCCGTGCCCCTGCGCCTGGAGGGAGCGGGCGGCGACCAGCCCGGCCGAGACCGCGCCGGTGTAGTTGGTCTGCGCGACCCGCACGGCGTTCAGCGGCTCGCGCTCGTCGTGCGCCTGGTCGCCCAGGATGCCGAAGGCCAGCAGCACCAGATCGATGTCGCCCTCGGCGAACACCTTGCCGAGCGCCGCCTCGTGGGACTCGGGGTCCAGCGCGTCGAAGGCGACCGTGCGCACCTCGGCGCCGAGCCCGCGCAGCTGCTCGGCGGCCGCCTCCAGGGCGGGGGAGGGGCGCCCGGCCAGCCACACCGTACGGGTGCGGCGGGCCACCAGGCGGCGCACGGTGGCGAGCGCGATCTCGGACGTACCGCCGAGGACGAGGAGGGACTGGGGGAGGCCGAAGGCGTCCTTCACGGCTGCTCCAGACAGGTCGGGGGTGGCGGGGGAGTCACAGGGCGAGGCGGCGGGCCAGGTCGGACACGAACACCCCGCGCGGATCCAGCTCCGCCCGCAGGGCGCGGAAGTCGTCCAGGCGGGGGTACATCGCGGCGAGCAGTTCGGGGCGCAGCCGGGAGTCCTTGGCGAGGTAGACGCGGCCGCCCGCGTGAGCGACCTCCTCGTCCAGCTCGTCCAGGAACGCGCCGAGCCCCGGCAGGCCCGCCGGAATGTCGAGGGCGAGCGTCCAGCCCGGGACGGGGAAGGACAGCCAGCCGGGGTCGGCCTCGCCGAAGCGCTTGAGGACGGCCAGGAAGGAGGGGCAGCGGCGGGCGGAGATGCGCCGCACGATCCGGCGCAGGGCCTCCTCACGGCCGTGCCCGACGACGAACTGGTACTGCACGAAGCCCCCGCGGCCGTAGACCCGGTTCCAGTGCGGGACGCCGTCCAGCGGGTGGAAGAAGGTGGAGATCCGCTGGAGGCGGCCCCGGCTCTCCCGGGGGGCCTTGCGGTACCAGACCTCGTTGAACAGGCCCACCGTCGTGCGGCTGAGCAGTCCGCCCGGCAGGAAGTCGGGGGTCGCGGGGAGGCGCGAGGTGCGGAAGGACAGCGGCGCGCGCCGGGCGCGGGAGCGGGCGGGCAGCGCGTCCAGCGGGGCGTGGTCGCCGCGGGTGAGCACCGCGCGGCCGGTCGCCCTGCCGCGCGCGAGGAGGTCGATCCAGGCGACCGAGTAGCGGTAGCGGTGATCGGTGGCGGTCAGCCGGGCCATCAGGTCGTCCAGGTCGCCGGCCCGCTCGGTGTCGACCGACATCAGCGCCGTCTCGACCGGCTGGAGCCGCAGCGTCGCGGTGAGGATCACGCCGGTCAGCCCCATGCCGCCCGCCGTCGCGTCGAACAGGGGCGTGCCCGGAGCGACGGTGCGGACCCGGCCGTCGGCGGTGAGCAGCTCCAGGGAGAGCACGTGCCGCGTGAAGGACCCCGACACATGGTGGTTCTTGCCGTGGATGTCGGCGCCGATCGCCCCGCCGACCGTCACGTAGCGGGTGCCGGGCGTCACCGGCACGAACCAGCCGAGCGGCAGCAGCACCTCCATCAGCCGGTGCAGGGAGACGCCCGCGTCGCACAGCACGGTGCCGCCCGCGACGTCGACGGCGTGCACGCGGTCCAGGGCCGTCATGTCGAGCACGGCACCCCCGGCGTTCTGCGCCGCGTCCCCGTACGCCCGCCCCAGTCCCCGGGCGATGCCGCCCCGGACCCCGCAGTCCCGGACGGCGACGGCCGCCTCCTCGTACGTCCGCGGACGGACGACGAGCGCCGCGGTGGGCGCCGTACGGCCCCAGCCGGTGACGGTGCCCCAGTCGGCGTCGGGAACGGTGTCGGCAGACATGGCGGTGACCGTATCGCCCCGTCTCTCCATGTGTGAATGATTGGTTCCAAAACATTCTGAGCATCCCTGAAACGGGTGATTAATGGTATGTCGCTCCGGTGTGCCCGCCTTCGCGTGCCGCGGGCGTGGACAGTGAGTCCACATGGACGACCTCGACGACATGGACCACCGGATCGTCAGCGCGCTCAGGGCCCGCGGAACCGACCCGCGCGTGGCCGGCGCCGCGCGCGCCCTGTCCTGGGCGGGGGAGCACGGGGCGCTGTGGCTCGCGGCGGGCCTCGCGGCGGCCGCCGTGGACGCTCCCCGGCGCACGGCCTGGCTGCGCGGCACCGTCCTCACCGCGGGCGCCCACGTCGTCAGCATGGGCGTGAAGCGGGTCGTGCGCCGCCCCCGCCCCGCGCACGTCGTCCCCCTGGTCCGCACCGCGGGCCGGCACTCCTTCCCCAGCTCCCACGCCACCTCGGCCGCCGCGGCCGCCGTCGTCTTCGGCACCCTCGGGGTGCGTGCCGCCTGGCCGCTCGCCGCCGCGGTGTGCGCCTCCCGGCTGGTCGTCGGCGTCCACTACCCCTCCGACGTCGCCGCGGGCGCCGCCCTGGGGGCGCTCACGGCCCGGCTCGGCACCGGCTGGATGCGCGGAGGCACCCGTGACTGACACCGCCGTCACCGACACCACCGTCCTGCGCCAACGCGCCCCCGAACAGCAGCGGGAGCCCGACCCGCCGCGCCGCGCGAGACGGGTCCCGGCCGGGCTGCTGCGCACCGCACGCCCCCGCCAGTGGGTCAAGAACGTCCTGGTCGTCGCCGCCCCGGCCGCCGCCGGCGAACTGTTCTCCGCGCACGCGCTGGGCCGGCTCGCCCTGGTCTTCGTCCTGTTCACCGCCTGCGCCGCCGCCGTCTACCTGGTCAACGACGCCCGCGACGCCGACGCCGACCGCGCCCACCCCGTCAAACGGCACCGCCCGGTCGCCGCCGGAGACGTCCCGGTGCCGCTCGCCTACGCCGTGGGAGGCGCCCTGGGCGTCCTCGCGCCCGTCCTCGCCGCCCGGCTGTGCCCCGCGCCCGTCGCGGCCCTGCTGACCGCCTACCTCGCCATGCAACTGGCGTACTGCGTCAGCCTCAAGCACGTCCTGGTCGTCGACCTCGCCGTCGTCACCACCGGCTTCCTGATGCGGGCGATGATCGGCGGACTCGCGCTCGGCATCCCCCTGTCGCGCTGGTTCCTCATCACGACCGGCTTCGGCGCGCTGTTCATGGTCGCCGCCAAGCGGTACTCCGAAGCCGTCCAGATGGCCGGCAAGGACGGTGCCACGCGCGCGCTGCTCACCGAGTACACCACCGGCTACCTGCGCTTCGTCTGGCAGCTCGCCGCCGGGGTCGCCGTCCTCGGCTACTGCCTGTGGGCCATGGAGGAGGGCGGCGTCCCGCACACCAGCGTCCTGCCCTGGCGCCAGCTCTCCGTGATCCCCTTCGTCCTCGCCGTCCTGCGCTACGCCGTCTTCGCCGACCGCGGCACCGCGGGCGAACCCGAGGACGTCGTCCTGCGCGACCGCGCCCTCGCGCTGATCGGCGTCGTATGGCTCGCGATGTACGGCCTGGCGGTGGCCAATTGGTAGCCGGCCGGCGCGAACTGCTGGGCTTCGCCTCCGCCGGCCTGCTCGCCTACGCCGTCGACCTCGGCCTCTTCACCTGCCTGCGCGGCCCGGCCGGACTCGACCCGCTCACCGCCAAGGCCCTCTCCTTCGTCGCGGGCTGCTCGGTCGCCTACGCGGGCAACGCCCTGGGCACCTACCGCCACCTCGGCCGCCCCCGGGGCCTGCGCCCCCTGGCGGTGTTCTTCGCCGTGAACGCCGCCGGCGCCGCCGTACAGCTGCTCTGCCTGGCCGTCAGCCACTACGGGCTCGGCCTCACCTCGCAGCGTGCCGACACGGTCTCCGGCGCCGGGGTCGGCATGATCCTGGGCACGATCCTGCGCTTCTGGGGCACAAGGACACTGGTCTTCCGGTCCGCGGCCGGAACCGGAGGGCCCTCGGGATCATGGAACGCGACGAGCGGGGGCAGGGTCGGATCATGGACTGGCTGAAGAAGCTCCCCGTCGTGGGACCGTGGATCGCCCGCCTGATGACCACGCACGCGTGGCGCTCCTACGAGCGTCTCGACCGGGTGAAGTGGTCCCGGCTGGCCGCCGCCATGACCTTCACCAGCTTCGTCGCGCTCTTCCCGCTGCTGAGCCTGGCCGCCGCCGTCGCCGCCGCCACGCTCAACAAGGAGCAGCAGGACAAGCTCCAGGACAAGCTCGCCGAGCAGATCCCCGGCATCTCCGACCAGCTGAACATCCAGGGCCTCGTCGACAACGCCGGCACCGTCGGCATCATCGCCGCCCTCCTGCTGCTGTTCACCGGCATGGGCTGGGTCGAGGCCACCCGGGGCTGTCTGCGCGCCGTGTGGGAGCTGCCCGACGAGGAGGAGAACCCGGTCCTGCACCGGGCCAAGGACGCGGGCGTCCTCGTCGGCCTCGGCGGCGCGCTGCTGATCACCGTCGGCATCTCCACCGTCGCCTCGGCGCTGGTCGGCTGGATCATCCGCACGATCGGTCTCGCCCAGGGCGGGGTCGGCGGCGTCCTGCTCTACGTCGCCGCCTTCGCCGTCGCCGTGCTCGCCGACTTCCTGCTGCTCCTCTACGTCCTGACCCTGCTCCCCGGCGTCCAGCCCGAGCGCCGCCGCCTGGTGGTGGCCGCGCTGATCGGCGCGGTCGGCTTCGAACTGCTGAAGCTGCTGCTCAGCGGCTACATCCAGGGCGTCGCGGCGAAGAGCATGTACGGCGCCTTCGGCGTCCCCGTCGCCCTGCTGCTGTGGATCAACTTCACCGCGAAGCTGGTGCTGTTCTGCGCCTCCTGGACGGCGACGGGCAGCAAGGCGCAGGAACTGGGGGAGCCGGGCGACGCGGACGTCACGGACGGGTCCGGCGACGGACCAGGTCCGGCAGCGGCCACTTCCGGTTGATCAGGAACGCACCGCCCGCGAGCAGCACCAGGACCCCCGCGGCGATACCGGCCGCGACCCCGGCCCCGCCCGCCCCGTTCCCGGCCGGGGCGCCCGCCACCGGCTTCGTGCCCGCGGCGCCCTTCCCGGTGCCGCCGGCCTCACCGGAGGCCCCGGCCGAAGGGCTCGCCGCGGTGGCGCTCCTCGGCCCCACCAGCTCCCCCACCGGCCGCACCTTGCCGGCCGCCTGGAAGCCCCAGTCGAAGAGGCGGGAGGTCTCCTTGTAGACCTCGTTGTGCTTGTCCTCCGCCGGGTGCATCACGGTGACGAGCAGCACCTTGCCGCCCTGCTCGGCCACGCCCGTGAAGGTGTTGCCCGCGTTGGTGGTGTAGCCGTTCTTGACGCCCGCGATGCCGGGGTAGACCTCCACGTCCGAATCACCGGCCAGGAGCCGGTTGGTGTTCTGGATCTCGAAGGGCTTGCGGCTCGTCCTGCCCTTCTTGTCCTTCTTCGTCTCGCCCGGGAACTTGGCGCGCACCGTCGAGGCGTACTCGCGGAAGTCCTTCTTCTGGAGCCCCGAACGGGCGAAGAGCGTCAGGTCGTACGCGGAGGAGACCTGCCCCGGCATGTCGTAGCCGTCGGGGCTGACCACGGTGGTGTCGCCGGCCTGCAGTTCCTTGGCGTGCGCGTTCATGTCCGCGACGGTCTTCTCGACGCCGTCGTTCATCGCCGACAGGACGTGCACGGCGTCGTTGCCGGAGCGCAGGAAGACGCCGAGCCACAGGTCGTGGACGGTGTACGTCTCCTCCTCCTTGATCCCCACCATGCTGGACCCGGAGCCGATGCCCGCGAGGTCCGAGACCTCGACCTTGTGCTTCGTCGTCTTCGGCCACTTCGGCAGCAGGGTGTCCGCGAACAGCATCTTCAGGGTGCTCGCCGGGGCCAGCTCCCAGTGCGCGTTGTGCGCGGCCAGCACGTCGCCCGACTCGGCGTCCGCGACGATCCACGACCGGGCCGTGAGGTCCTTCGGCAGCACGGGCGCCCCGCCCGCCAGGTCCACCTGCGTGCCGGGCTTCCCGAGCCGCGCGCCGCCCACGCTCGACATCGACGCCGGTGGAGTGGCCGACGGACTCGTCGACGGGCTCGGCGCGGCGAGCGCGGCCGGGGAGAGGAGGGCGAGAGCGGTCAGGGCGGCGGAGGTGACCGTCAGGGATCGCCTGAGGGCCTTCTTGGGAGCGGGCACGAGCGGAAACGTACCCCTCGCGATCGGTTCGGTCCCACCCCCCTCCCCACCCCGCGCACGGATCCGGACAGCGTGCGGCGATACTGAAACCATGAAGCTCAGCCGCCCCGTCTCCTGGTTCCTGCTCGCTTTCGGGGTGTGGAGCTGGATCATCTGGATCACTTTCGTCAAAAACCTGGTCAAGGACGGCAGCGGGCTCGCCTTCGAGGACGGCGACCCCACGGCGTACTTCTGGGTGCACCTGCTGCTCGCGATCGTCTCCTTCGTATTGGGGACGGTCGTCGGGGTCATCGGGTTGCGCGGCGTGCGCGCACTGCGCCGAACGTCATAGCCGAACGTCATGGGCGACGAGGACGTCGCGGACGCCCGGCACGTCCTGGGCGTCACAACCGAGGGGATACGACGGCATGGTGGTCGTCTTCGTGCTGGTCGCGTTGCTGATGGTGGGCGTCCTGGTGACGGCCAACTGGTATGTGTGGCGGCGCCTGTTCCGCGACACGACCCGCGCCCCGGGGCCCGTGCGCCGGATCGGCGCGGCCGTGATCGCCGGGGGCTGGCTGCTGGCGGTCGGGGCGCTGGTCGCCGAGCGCGCGGGCGCCCCGTTCTGGCTCCAGCGGGTGCTCGCCTGGCCGGGCTTCCTGTGGCTCGCCCTGTCGATCTACCTGCTGCTCGCGGTGCTCGCGGGCGAGGTCGTCCGGCCGCTGCTGCGGCGGTTCCTGGAACGCCGGGCGGCCGTCCGGCGGACGGCGGGGGCGGAGCCCTCGGTCACCCCGGCCGCGGACACCTCGCGCATACCGGCCGGCACGGCCCCGCCGAAGACGCCCGAGGCGGCCGAGGCACCCGAGGCGTCTGAGACACCCGAGACGCCCGAGGCGCCGGGGACCGGAGCTCCGGCCCGGGGCAGCACTCTCGCCGTCCCCTCCCGCCGTCTCTTCGTCTCCCGCGTCGTCGCCGGTGCCGCCGCCGCGGCGGCCGTCGGCACGGTCGGCTACGGCACGTACGGCGTGCTGAGCGGCCCGAAGGTGAAGCGGGTCACCGTGCCGCTGGCCAAGCTCCCGCGCGCGGCGCACGGTTTCCGCATCGCCGTCGTCAGCGACATCCACCTGGGCCCGGTGCTCGGCCGGGGCTTCGCGCAGCAGGTCGTCGACACGATCAACTCCACGCAGCCCGACCTCGTCGCCGTCGTCGGCGACCTGGTCGACGGCAGCGTGAAGGACCTCGGCCCGGCCGCCGCACCGCTGGCCCGGCTGAAGGCCCGGCACGGCGCGTACTTCGTCACCGGCAACCACGAGTACTTCTCCGGCGCCGAGCAGTGGGTCGCCGAGGTACGGCGGCTCGGCCTGATCCCGCTGGAGAACGCCCGCACCGAGCTGCCCCACTTCGACCTGGCCGGCGTCAACGACGTGGCGGGCGAGGACGAGGGCCAGGGCCCCGACTACGCCAAGGCCCTCGGCGACCGGGACCGCGCCCGCGCCTGCGTGCTGCTCGCCCACCAGCCGGTGCAGATCCACGACGCCGTCGACCACGGCGTCGACCTCCAGCTCTCCGGCCACACCCACGGCGGGCAGCTCTGGCCCGGCAACCTCATCGCGGGGGCCGCCAATCCGACGCTGGCGGGTCTGGAGCGCTACGGCGACACGCAGCTGTACGTCAGCCGCGGCGCGGGCGCCTGGGGGCCGCCCACGCGCGTGGGGGCGCCCTCGGACATCACGGTGATCGAGCTGGCGTCCCGTCAGGCCTGAGGACCGGCGTCCCGCGTCGGCTTCTTGGCGGGGTCCGGCATCATCTTCGTCATGCCCGGCAGGAAGTCCGTGAACAGCTCGTGCACCTCGCGCACCAGCGGGCGCAGCACCCGGAAGCGGGCCAGCACGACGCCCCGCGCGGTGAGCCGGGCGCCGCGTTCGGCGAGGCGGTAGCTGCGCTCGCGGCCCTCGGTGCGGTCGAAGATCCAGTACAGGACGAGGCCCATCTGGGAGAGCCACATCAGCTCGGGCAGGATGTCCCGCAGCTCCTCGGGCACCTTGGTCTTCGCCCCGGCGAGCACCGCGCGGTGGATGCTGATGGCCTCCACGCGCGCGTGCTCGGACTCCGGGGAGAAGGGGCTGAGCGGGCTGTCCGGGTCGGCGGCGTTCTTGAAGAACTGCACCGCGAACTCGTGGTACGGCGTGGCGATGTCCAGCCAGACCTTCAGCACGCCCGCCAGCCGGGCCTCCAGGTCGGTCTCCCTGGCCAGCACCTCGCGGACCGCCGCGCGGTGCTCGGCGGCGATCCGGTCGTAGAAGCCCTGGATCAGGTGTTCCTTGCCGGCGAAGTAGTAGTACGCGTTCCCGACCGAGACCCTGGCCTCCTGGGCGATGGCCCGCATCGTGGTCCGGTCGTAACCGCGTTCCTGGAAGAGCCGCATGGCCGTCTCCAGGATCAGCGCGCGGGTCTGCTCGGACTTGCTGAGGTGGGCACCGTCGTCGGCGCCGTCGTTGGTCGCAGGCACGGGTCCAGAGCCTATCCAGTGGTGCAGGCGCCGTCGGCACAGCCCGGCCCCGCGTAGATCCACCCGAGGCCCGGCTCGTAGACCCAGCCGTCGGCGCGGCGGTACCCGTTGCCGCCCCACTGCCGCTGCCCGGCGCGCCACTTGGCGGCGGCCAGGACGGCCCCCCGGGCCAGCAGGGCGCCCTTGGGCGTGCTGAGCCGGTGGGCGAGCCCGCGGTACCGGCGCAGCGCCCACAGGACGACCACCCAGGCGGCGGCGCCCCGGTACACCTGCCCGGCGTCGCCGATCGCGGTGACCTCGTCGAGGGTGGCCCCGTGGTCGAGGCCGGGGAAGCGCCTGCGCGCCTCGTCCGAGGCGGCCGGGAGCAGCTCCAGCGGCACCAGCCGGGGCTGGCGCAGCAGCCAGTCCCGTACGTGGGTGCACAGGGCGCACTCGGCGTCGTAGAGGACGGTGAGCCGGCGCACGGGGGCGCCGGCCGTCGTCCCGGGAGCGGGAGCCATCTGCTCAGGCCCCGGCCGTCGGGGCCACCCAGCCCTGCGGCGGGACCGGGGGCAGCTGCTCGCGCTCCATCATGCCGCGCCGCCGGATCTTGTTGAGCACGTACACGTTGCCCAGGTGCATCACGCCGAGCACCAGCAGCACCACGCCCAGCTTGGTCGAGAGCGCCTCGAAGATGCCCCGGGTGTCGGTGATGGTCTCGTCGTCGCTCAGGTAGAGGGCGACGAAGCCGAGGTTGACGAGGTAGAAGCCGACCACCAGGAGGTGGTTGACGGCGTCCGCGAGCTTCTCGTTGCCGTGCAGGACGTCGGCGAGGAAGACCCGCCCGTTGCGGCTGAGCGTGCGGGCCACCCAGACGGTCAGACCGATGCTGACGGCCAGGTAGATGACGTAGGCGATGACGGTGCGGTCCATGCCCCACCCCTTCTTGAACGCGTTCAAAACGCTGACAGGACTGACTGTAGACCTGTTTTTGAACACGTTCAAGCCGGATGGGGGATCGCCTGCGGCTCAGGGGCGGCGGCCCAGCTCCGGGCGCTTGGAGTAGTCCGTGAGGCCGATGACGTTGCCCCACGGGTCGGCGAACTCGACGGTCCAGCCGGTGGCCACGGGGAACGGCTCGTCCAGCGGCGGCACCCCCGCCTCGCGCAGCGACCTGGCCGCCTCCCGGGCGTCCGTCACCTCCAGCCACACGCGCGCGGAGGGCCACATCGGCGGCTGCCGCCCGAACTCCTCCTCCGCCCGCAGCAGCAGCCCCGGCGTCTCGACGCCCGCCTTCAGCAGGGCGATCCCGGCCTCGTCGAGCCGGTAGGCGACCGGGAAGCCGGCCCGCTCGTAGAACCCGACGGCCTCACCGAGGTCTCCGACGGGCAGCAGTACGTTGTCGAACCCGAGCAGTTCGTACGACTCGTCATCTGACATGGCGTCAGGCTAGGACGATCGTCGCCCGGAACGGCTGATTGCCGGTCCGACCCCGCGGCCGGCTTACGCCGTCCGGCCGCAGGAACGCCGCAGGGCCCCGTCTCCATGGGAAACGGGGCCCTGCGGCGGCCTACGGCCGGACGGACGTCAGAAGCGGCGCGTGATCAGCGCTCGCTTCACCTCCGCGATGGCCTTGGTGACCTCGATGCCGCGCGGGCAGGCGTCCGTGCAGTTGAAGGTCGTACGGCAGCGCCACACGCCGTCGCGGTCGTTCAGGATCTCCAGCCGCTGCTCGCCGGCCTCGTCGCGCGAGTCGAAGATGAAGCGGTGGGCGTTGACGATCGCGGCCGGGCCGAAGTACTGGCCGTCGTTCCAGAACACCGGGCACGAGGACGTGCAGGCGGCGCACAGGATGCACTTGGTCGTGTCGTCGAAGCGCTCGCGGTCCTCGGCGGTCTGGAAGCGCTCACGCGTCGGCTCGTTGGTGTCCTTCGTGATCAGGAAGGGCATCACGTCCCGGTACGCCTGGAAGAACGGCTCCATGTCGACGACCAGGTCCTTGAGGACCGTCAGGCCCTTGATGGGCTCGACCGTGATCGGCTTCTCGGGGCTGAGGTCCTTGATCAGCGTCTTGCAGGCGAGGCGGTTCTTGCCGTTGATCCGCATGGCGTCCGAGCCGCAGATGCCGTGCGCGCAGGAACGGCGGAAGGTCAGGCTTCCGTCCAGGTCCCACTTGATCTTGTGCAGCGCGTCGAGGACGCGCTCCTTCGGGTCGATCTCCAGCTGGAAGTCTTCCCAGGTCGCCTCGGCCGCGACCTCCGGGTTGAACCGCCGGACGCGGAAGGTGACCGTGATGTAGGGGGAGTCGGCGAAGCCCGGCTCGGGGGCCTGGTCGCTCTTCTCCATGACAGGGGTAGCCATCAGTACTTACGCTCCATCGGCTGGTAGCGGGTCTGGACGACCGGCTTGTAGTCGAGCCGGATGGACTCGGCGCCGTCGTCGCCCACCTCGCGGTACGCCATGGTGTGGCGCATGAAGTTGACGTCGTCGCGGTTGGGGAAGTCCTCGCGGTAGTGACCGCCGCGCGACTCCTTGCGGGCGAGGGCGGAGACCGCCATCACCTCGGCCAGGTCGAGCAGGTTGCCCAGCTCGACGGCCTCCAGCAGGTCGGTGTTGAAGCGCCGGCCCTTGTCCTGGATCGACACGTTCTTGTAGCGGGCGCGCAGCTCGGCGATCTTCTCGACGGCCGTCTTGATCGTCTGCTCGGTGCGGAACACCATGACGTTGGCGTCCATGCACTCCTGCAGCTCGCGGCGGATCGTCGCCACCCGCTCGGTGCCGGTGGACGAGCGCAGCCGCTCGATCTGCTCGACGACCAGGGACTCCGGGTCCTCGGGCAGCTCGACGAAGTCCGCCTTCTGCGCGTACTCCGCGGCGGCGATGCCCGCGCGGCGGCCGAAGACGTTGATGTCGAGCAGCGAGTTGGTGCCCAGGCGGTTGGCGCCGTGCACGGACACGCAGGCGACCTCGCCGGCCGCGTACAGGCCGGGGACGACGGTGGTGTTGTCGCTGAGGACCTCACCCTCGACGTTGGTCGGGATGCCGCCCATGGCGTAGTGCGCGGTCGGCTGGATCGGGATCGGGTCCGTGTAGGGCTCGATGCCGAGGTAGGTCCGCGCGAACTCCGTGATGTCGGGCAGCTTGGCGTCCAGCTGCTCCGGCGGGAGGTGGGTGAGGTCCAGGTAGACGTGGTCGCCCTCGGGACCGCAGCCGCGGCCCTCGCGGATCTCCGTGTAGATGGAGCGCGAGACGACGTCGCGGGAGGCGAGGTCCTTCATGACCGGCGCGTACTTCTCCATGAAGCGCTCGCCGTCCTTGTTGCGGAGGATGCCGCCCTCACCGCGGGCGCCCTCCGTCAGCAGGATGCCCATGCGCCAGATGCCGGTCGGGTGGAACTGGAAGAACTCCATGTCCTCCAGCGGCAGCCCGCGCCGGTACACGGCCGCCTGGCCGTCACCGGTCAGCGTGTGCGCGTTCGACGTCACCTTGAAGAACTTGCCGGTGCCGCCGGAGGCGTAGATCACGGACTTCGCCTGGAAGACGTGGATCTCGCCGGTCGCCAGCTCGTACGCGACCACACCGGCCGAGCGCTTGACGCCGTCGACCTCGGTGATCAGCTGGTCCAGGACGTAGAACTCGTTGAAGAACTCCACGCCCTCCTTGACACAGTTCTGATAGAGCGTCTGGAGGATCATGTGACCGGTGCGGTCGGCCGCGTAGCAGGAGCGGCGGACCGGGGCCTCGCCGTGGTTGCGGCTGTGACCGCCGAAGCGGCGCTGGTCGATCGTCCCGTTGGGCGTCCGGTTGAACGGCAGGCCCATCTTCTCCAGGTCGAGGACCGAGTCGATGGCCTCCTTCGCCAGGATCTCGGCGGCGTCCTGGTCGACCAGGTAGTCACCGCCCTTGACCGTGTCGAAGGTGTGCCACTCCCAGTTGTCCTCCTCCACGTTGGCCAGCGCGGCGGCCATGCCGCCCTGCGCGGCACCCGTGTGGGAGCGGGTGGGGTAGAGCTTCGTCAGCACGGCGGTGCGGCTGCGCTTGGTCGACTCGATGGCCGCGCGCATGCCGGCGCCACCGGCGCCGACGATGACGGTGTCGTACTTGTGTACCTTCATGATTTTCGCAGCCCCGTGCCTAGCGGATGTTCGGGTCGAAGGTGAAGATCACCAGCGTGCCCAGCAGGATGGTGAACACCGTGGCGGTGTAGAGCAGGCCCTTGAGCCACAGGCGGGTGTTCGCGCGCTCCGCGTAGTCGTTGATGACCGTGCGCAGGCCGTTGCCGCCGTGCAGCATCGCGAGCCAGAGCATCAGGAGGTCCCAGACCTGCCAGAACGGCGAGGCCCAGCGGCCCGCCACGAAGGCGAAGCCGATCTTCGAGACGCCGCCGTCGAGCACCAGCTGGATCAGCAGGTGGCCGAGGACCAGGACGACCAGCACGACGCCGGACAGGCGCATGAACAGCCAGGCGGCCATCTCGAAGTTGCCCCGGGTGGACCTGGGGGACTTCTTCGTGCGGGCGCGGGGCGCCTCGATGAGCGGCGCCGGGTTGTCGACCGAGTACAGGGAGGCGCCCTCGACGGGGCCGATCCCGGAAGCGGGGGATTCAGTCGTGGACATTGGCGTCAGCTCCCGAACAGTTCACGAGCGGCGTGGCCGAGGACGGGGTAGATCGCCCCGAGCATCAGCACGACCCACAGGGCGACGACGGTCCAGAGCATCTGCTTCTGGTAGCGGGCGCCCTTGACCCAGAAGTCGACGGCGATGACACGCAGGCCGTTGAGCGCGTGGAAGAGGATGGCGGCGACGAGGCCGTACTCCAGCAGCGCGACGATCGGCGTCTTGTACGTGGCCACGACGGTGTCGTAGGCCTCGGGGGACACCCGCACGAGAGCGGTGTCCAGCACGTGAACGAACAGGAAGAAGAAGATGAGGACGCCGGTGACTCGATGAGCCACCCAGGACCACATTCCTTCCCGGCCGCGGTACAGCGTTCCAGCCGGCACGGAAATTTCCTCCGGGAGCGGGGATTGGGGCCGCGCCGGCTTTCCTTGTCGGTCGGGCCCGGCCGGGTACGGTCCACCGGCCCCCAGCATGGTAGCGACGTGTACCTGCGGTGCTTACAGGGGGCCTGCCGGTGTGATCAAAGTTGCACTCAAAGGAGCAGTGGGTATGAGCGGGGGGCGGCTACGGGGGTGGGGGTTTGTCCTTGAATGCCGGGTGCGGGCCGCCTGTGGCTGGTCGCGCAGTTCCCCGCGCCCCTAGAGGGCGCTGGTCAGCCGCGTTCTTGCCAGTTGGCGAAGTTCTTCTGCCGCAACCAGGCGTTCTTCGTCCGGGGCGTTGTTCAAACGTGACCTGATGGCTGCCAGCACGTGGTTCAGGGTCTCGTCCGGGGTCAAACCGTCCAGGCTGATGACGAACACGTGTCCGAAGCGGGACTCGTAGGCCGCGTGGGCCGCGTTCAGGGCGGTGTGGGCGGCCGCGTAGGTGTCCTCGGGGAGAGCGGGCAGCGTCTCCGCGGCCAGGGCCTCGGTCAGGTCGTCCGGGGAGAGGTCGTAGGCCGCCTCGTCCGCAGCCGCCAGGAGGGCGGGGAGGTCCGGGTAGGGACGGTGGGCGATGAGGCGGTGGGCCCAGGCGTGGCTGTTCAGGCAGGCGAGGAGGGTCTGGGCGGCCTCCTCGGCGGGGGCCGCGTTGAAGCGCTCCAGCGGGATGGCTGTTGCCGGTGTGGCGCGTGTTTGCACCGGTACCGGTATGGCCACTCGGCGGGGGAGGTCTGGGAGACGGTGCGCAGGCAGCGTGGGTCCTCGTGGGCTTCACGTGTGTGTCGGCAGGGGATTGTGCGAAAGGTGTGGCGTCACGTTATCGAGTGACGGCAACGCGTGTCCGTCCGATGCCCGAATTTCACCCGAACGGGAGAGTTTCAGAACATGTGGTGGACGCATGACGGCAACGGCGACCTTAGGTTGGCGCTGTGAGCCAGCACGGAGGCCGGATACCGGCGCACAAGGTGAGACAGCGGGCCGTGATCGCCGGCGCGGTGGTCGCCGCACTCGGCGTGGGGGTCGGCCTGTGGGCCACCGACGGCGATGGCGGCGGTGACGGCGACCGGGAGGGCTCGGCGGCCCGGTCCTCCACCGGGGAGGCGGCCGCCCCCAGCCCCAGCCGGTCCTACCCGCTGTCCAAGGAGCCGCGCACCATACCCGCCGTGCGTGAGCACACCGCCGCCCGCGGCCCCGGCTGGCAGCCCGAGAAGGGGAACCGGGTCGTCGTCGCCGACTCCGGACTCGCCGACGAGGGCAAGCAGATCGCCGGCGACCTGGGGATGACGTACGCGGGGGAGAAGGACGACGAGCGCGCCGGGGACCTGCTGCTCGACGTGAAGGCCGACAAGGGCGCGAACCCGGAGTCGTACACCATGACCGTGCGGGACGGCCGGGTCACCGTCACCGGGCCCGCCGAGGCCGGGGTCTACTACGGCACCCGCACCCTGAAGCAGTCGGTGGACGGCGGCGGCACCGCGCCGGAGGGCGTCGTGAAGGACGAGCCCGCCAAACCGAAGCGCGGCTTCTCGCTCGACATCGCCCGCAAGCACTACAGCGCCGACTGGATCAAGGACCGGATCCGTGAGCTGGGCGACCTCAAGTTCAACGAGCTGGGGCTGCACTTCTCCGACGACCAGGCCTTCCGCATCGAGTCGGACTCGCACCCCGAGATCGTCTCGGACGAGCACCTGACCAAGGCCGAGATGAAGGAGATCATCGACCTCGCCTCCTCGCGCCACATCACCGTCGTCCCCGAGATCGACTCGCCGGGCCACCTCGGCGCCGTGATCGCCGCGCACCCCGACCTCCAGCTGCGCAACGCGCAGGGCACGGCCACCCGCGGCGCCATCGACATCTCCAAGCCGGAGGCCGCGAAGATCGTCGACGACCTGCTGAACGAGTACGCCGACCTCTTCCCCGGCTCCCAGTTCCACCTGGGCGCCGACGAGTACCAGGCGCTCGTGGTGCCCAACCCGGAGGCGTCCTACCCGACGCTGGCCGCCGCCGCCCGCAAGGCGTACGGCTCCGACGGCACCGTCGCCGACCTCACCACCGGCTGGCTCAACGGCCGCGCCAAGACGGTCATGGCCCACGACCGCACCCCGCGCGCGTGGAACGACGGCTTCTTCAAGGACACGTCCGTCGAGCCGCTCAAGGACATCAAGGTCGCCTACTGGACCGGCAAGGAGATCGGCGCCCGCCCGCCGACGGAGTACCTGAGGGAGGGCCGCCAGGTCCTCAACTACAACGACGAGTTCCTCTACTACGTGCTCGGCCAGCCGCAGACCTTCGTCTACCCGACCGGCGAGCGCATCTACGAGCAGTGGACCCCGCGCGTCCTGCGCGGCACCACGGCCGTCGACGCCAAGTACGACGACCAGATACTCGGCGGCAGCTTCGCCGTCTGGGGTGACTTCCCGAACGCCCAGACCCAGGCCCAGGTCGCCGAGGGCATTCGGCTGCCGCTGGCCGCGACGGTCCAGAAGCTGTGGGATCCCGGCAAACCGGAGCTGTCCTGGACGGACTTCGCGGCGCTGGCGAACCGGCTCGACTGACCGCGACCGACGCGGCCAACACGCCGATTGGCCGATCCTGCTGCGAACTCGCGTACGGCTGTGGTGGTCTTTTGCCCAGCCGAACCGACACGCCGGGGGGAACCGGGACATGGGCTACTGGGGTTACTTCGTCGTCGGCCGCGCCGAGCGGCCGCTCGCGGAGCTGGAGGCGCTGGCCGGCGCCGGGGACATGACCCTGCGCCAGTCGGCGCCGGGCGGCTGGCAGGTGTGGGAGTTCCCGGGCGGCGACGGAGACGTCGGGAACATGAACGACCTGGCCGGTCAGACCGGCGCGCCCGCGCTGTTCGGCTACGTGATGGACAGCGACTGCGTGGTCGTGGAGGCGGCGGCGCCCGAGAGCGGGGCGTGGACGACCTGCCTGGCGCGTACCGCCATGGCCGGATACCTGGGTGCCGAGCGGGACGGGCTCACCCTGGAGGACTACTTCCTGGAACCCCGGGACGCCGCCGAGCGCGCCGTCGCCTGGGCCGCCGAGGCGGGGTGTACCGCGAGCGCCGCCGAGCTGGCGCGGGTGCTGGCGGACGACCCGGATGCGGACGAGGACGAGGGCGAGGACGAGGGCGAGGGCGAGGAAACGGGGGCGGCTGCGGGGGCGGCTGCGGATGTGGAGCCCGACGCGGGCGCCGGCAGGGTCCTTTCCTCCGGTCCGGTGGCTGAAAACCTCTTCTTCCGGTTCCTCGACCGGCTGGGCGTCGTGCCGCTGTGACACTCCCGGGCCGTCGCACGCAGTAAGGGTCAGTGCGGGCTCCGTGGTGGTGAGCGGGGCGAAGCGGCCGGAACAGGGAGGCACCCGATGAGCCTGGTGGAACTGATCGCGCGGGCCGACACACGCGGACTCGCCGCGAGCGGGCTGGCTTGTTTGGATCGCTGCGTCCCGCTGCTCGACGGCGACGACGAGGCCCTCAGACCCCTGTGGGCGACCCTCGCCCACGCGACCGGCGACACGACCGGTGACGCGACCGGTGACGCGACGGGACTCGAGTGGGCCGAGGGGCTGGCGCAGGTGCGGGACAAGCTCGCCGGCCCCGACGCCGCGGGTGAGGACGAGGCCGTGGTCCTGGCCCGCCGCATGCTCGCGGCCGCGCCGGCCGAGTGCTCGGGACCGGCACTGCGGACGTGGGCCGACGCCTGTTCCGTCGCCTCGCTCCGCATCCACCGGCTGCTCGACCCGGCGGCGGGCGCTGCTCCGGAGGGCGACGTCCCCCGCGACGCGGGCACGGAAGGGCTTTCCCCGCTCGTCGCCGCCGAACTGCGCCGCCAGGCAGGCGTCCTGGAACTGCTCGCCGGGCACGGCGCGGCCGGGCTGCGTCCGGCCCTGGAGGTCTCCACGGAGGGACGCCGGGTGCTGCGTGCGGTCGTCTCCCGCCGGGCCCGGGGACGGGGCTGAACGCCGGGGCCGCCGTCGGGCCGTGCCTGTGACCGTCGTGCGGGGAACGCGCGGTGGCGGTGCGGCGGACGTGGGGGAGGTGGGGCGGTCCTGCGCCGGTTGCGGAACGACCGCTCCCCGCGTGTGACGCAATGCCGCGCCACGGCGCTATAGCCCATGTGACGACTGTGACCAGCGGATTGACGAACGGATTGACGAGCGGGACGACGAGCCCGCAGCAGGCCCGGCCGTCGGCCGCCGCCAAGCCGGTGCGGTGGGCGGCGGACGCGGTGGCCACGATGCGCGAGGGCGCGAGGCTGCGCCTGGACTACTCGGCGCAGAGTCTGTGGCGCGTGGACCGGATGATCGACGGCATCCGGGACGCGGCGGCGCCGTACGCCGCCGTGGAGACGGAGCTGCGCGGACTCGGCGCGTACGCCGGGGAGGTGATCGCCCGTCAGACGGGCGGCGAGTGGTGGGCGACCGGTGGCGACCACTGGGTCCGCACCCCGGACGGCCGCCTGTGGGACCCGATCGACGAGGCCCGCCGCTGCTTCGCCGGCGACGGGTCGCTCCGCCTGCTGTGCCGGGACGCGACGGCGGCCCGGTGACGCCGGTCGTCCGGGCCCCCGCGGCCCCGGACGTTCCTGTGACACTTCTGTGCGCGCCGACGCTGATGACCTTGGGGGGCGCTCACCCGAGCGCGCGGAGGAACTCGGTACGGACGAGGACGGTTCTTGGGTCAGCGAGGGGAACCCCGCCGCGTACAGGCGTACGACGGGGAACTGGGCGCGGCTGTCGCGCGGGCCCAGGAGGGTGACGAGGCGGCCTTCGCGGTCGCCTACCGGCTCGTGCAGCCCGGACTGCTGGGCTATCTGCGCGGGCTGGTCGGCGAGGACGCCGAGGACGTCGCGGCGGACGCGTGGCTGGAGATAGCCCGTGACCTGCGGCGCTTCCGGGGCGACGGGGCCGGTTTCCGGGGCTGGACGGCGACCATCGCCCGGCACCGGGCCCTGGACCACCTGCGGCGCCAGAAGGTGCGGCCGCGGCCCACGGCGCTGGAGCAGGACGTCCTGGACCTGCCCGGCCCGCACAGCACGCACGACCAGGTACTGGAGTCGCTCTCCACCCAGGCCGCGCTCACCCTGGTCTCGGCGCTGCCGCGCGACCAGGCCGAGGCGGTGCTGCTGCGGGTCGTCGTCGGCCTCGACGGGCCCTCCGCCGCGCGCGTGCTCGGCAAACGGCCGGGCGCGGTGCGTACGGCGACGTACCGGGGACTGAAGCGGCTCGCCCGGCAGCTGGGGGCCGACGGTGTGACGGATGACGGCCCCAGGACGCTGGGAGAGTCGACATGAGGGGCGCCGAGGGCGGCGGCCCGGCGGACCGAGCGGGAGCGGAGGCGGACATGGGTGCACGGCACGGGGAGGACGACGGCCGTCGGCCCGCCGCGCTCGGCGGCACCCGTCACGCGGAGGCGCTGCTCGCCGCGGCGCTGCGCGGGGAGCGGGCCGACGCCGAGGGCGAGCGGCACGCCGTGGCCGCGTTCCGGGCCGCGCGGGAGGCGGCACCGGCCCGGGCCGTGCGCACCCGGCGGCGGGACGACTGGCGGCCGCGCGACGGACGAAGCACGGGGCGCACGCTGAAGACCGCGCTCTCCGTCCTGCTGGCGAGCCTCACCCTGGGCGGGGTCGCGTACGCGGCCATGGGCGGCGGCGGCTCCGCCGCGGACGACGGCCGCCCGGACCGGGGGCGCCCGCCCGCCACGGCCGACGGCGCCTCGGTCCAGCCGGTCGCCACCCCGCGCGCCGCCACACCCGCCCCCGCCACCACGGTCCCCGGTACCTCCGCGCCACCGGCGCGCCCGGCCACCGCAGAGGACATCGAGGCCCACTGCCGCGCCTACGAGCGACTGGAGGGCCGCGGCGAGGCGCTGGACGCCACGGCCTGGCAGCGGCTGCTCACGGCTGCGGGCGGCGCGGAGCAGGTCGAGGCCTACTGCGCCGGGCAGCCCGCCCGGGAGACCGGAACGGGCCGGTCGAACGGCGAGGGGAACGGAGGCGCCGCTGACAGCGGCCAGGAAAACGGCGGCCAGGAAAACGGCGGCCAGGGAAACGCCGACCAGGGGAAGGGCGGCAGCGGCGGGGCGGGCGGCGCTGCGGAACCGGTCCCCGGCCGGGGTCAGTAGCGCCCACCAGGGAAAACCGCGGCGGCCAAGGCAACGGCCGGGGCCGCCACCCCCCACAGGAGAGGCCCCGGCCGTCGCGCGGCACGGGCCGCGCGGCGGCCCGTACTCTCTTCAGCGCCGCGACTGCGTTTTCTGTCACACCTCACCGCGTCACGGGTTAGTTGCATCTTGTACGGCAATGCGAGGAGGACATGGACGAGTGGCGGTTTCAAGACGTAACGTGCCATTCGCGCCGATGCAGCGGGGGGCTTGCCCCCGCGACGGAGTCGCGGGGGACCACCGCGACCATCCATGGAGCAACCACGACGGCGAGGACCACGTCCGCGAGAGCGGCGCCGGCTCAGGCGCAGAAAGGCTTCTCGGTGCTGGGGGACGACGCGGAGCTGACCGCCGCGGTGCGTGCGGCACAGGACGGGGACGAGACCGCGTTCCGGACCGTGTACCGCGCCGTGCATCCGCGACTGCTCGGATACGTCCGCACGCTCGTCGGCGAACACGACGCCGAGGACGTGGCGTCCGAAGCCTGGCTCCAGATAGCCCGTGACCTGGAACGGTTCGACGGCGACGCCGACCGGTTCCGCGGCTGGGCCGCCCGCATCGCCCGCAACCGCGCGCTGGACCAGATCCGCATGCGCGGCCGCCGGCCGGTGATCGGCGGCGACGAGACGGAGCTGACCGGCAAGCCCGCGGAGTCCGACACCGCGGGTGAGGCCATGGAGGCGCTGGCCACCGGCAGCACCCTCTCCCTCATCGCCCGGCTGCCCCAGGACCAGGCCGAGGCGGTCGTCCTGCGCGTGGTGGTGGGCCTCGACGCCAAGAGTGCCGCCGAGACCCTGGGCAAGCGGCCCGGCGCGGTCCGCACGGCGGCGCACCGTGGCCTGAAGCGACTGGCCGAACTGCTCGGCGGCGATCCGGAATCGGGCGGCGGGCTCGACGCCCTGCCCCCGCAGCGAGAACCGCGCGGTCGTGCGGTGACGTCCGCGAGTGTGACGCATACGCGTGCGCGGACGCAGAAGGACATGTGATGGCCGACGAGCAGGACAAGTGGCTGGACCGCGAAACGGCGGAGTTCCTGCTGCGCGGGGAGCCACTGGAGAGTGCCGACCCCGCGGTCCGCGACCGTGCCGGACGACTCGTCGCGGCGCTGGGTGCGCTCTCCGTCCCGCCCGTGCCGACCGGGGAGGAACTCCCCGGCGAGGCCGCCGCGTTGGCCGCCTTCCGCAAGGTGCGCGCCGAACGGGCCGACGCGTCGGCGGAGGCCTCGGCCGCGTTCGGGCACGGTGCCGTGGACCGGCCCTCCGGCGCCGGTCCCGTCCGCATCGGCCCGCGCGGCGAGGGCGCCCGGCGGCCGCGCCGGGGCCGCCCCCTGCGCCTCGGACTGGCCGCCGCACTGACCGTCGGCATGCTCGGCGGCGTGGCCGCCGCGGCCGGAACCGGAGTGCTGCCGACACCGTTCGACCGCACCGAACCGGAACCCGCCGCCACCGTCTCGGCCGCGGCCTCCCCCGACCGTCCGACCGCCCCGCCCTCGCCGCTGGACGGCGTGCAGGGCGGGTCGGTGCCGGGCGCCACCCCGGGCGCGCCCGAGGGGGGCGCCGCGCGGGGCGGCGGCGAGGCCCGGGGCCGCGGCTCCGACGACCGGGAGCCCGGCGGCTCCGACGGCCGGCGGTCGAGCCTCGCCGCGTCCTGCCGCACGGTGCGCGCGGGCAAGGAACTCGACACCGCCCACCGCCGCGCGCTGAAGGAAGCGGCCGGCGGAGCCTCGCGGGTCGGGAAGTACTGCGGCGGTCTCCTCGCCGGAACCGGCACCGGCGGCCGGGACGGCGCCGACCGGGCCACCCCGGGAGGGCCGGTCCGGGAGGGCGAGCTCCGCGCGGACACCGGCGACGGCGACAGCCAGGGCGAGAAGAGCGACAAGGGCGACAAGGGCGCCAAGAGCGACGAGGGCGAAGGCAGGGACAACGGCAAGGGCAGCGGCCAGGGCCAGGACAAAGGCAAGGGCCAGGGCAAGGGCGGCGACGGTGACGACGACGGCGGCAACGGCGACGACGACGCCGACATAGCCCCGCCCCGGCGCGGTCCCCACCACCCCGCTCGCCCCCACCACCCCGACCGGGCGCACGGCCCGCACACCCCCTCGGCCTACCAGCCCCGGCCGCAGCACACCGGCGCGCCTCACGCCGCGTAGCCCAGCGACCCCTCTGACCTGGGGTTTCGCGGACGGCGAGGGTTTTCTCGCCGAGGGTGTGACACTTTCGGCCGCCGTGACGCAGTAATGAGTGAGCCGACTGGTCATCGGCTTTCGCACTGAGCCGGGGTTCCCCCCGTACCTGCGGCTCGTGCACCTCGGCGCGGGCGGGACACGTTCCCCCGGTCCCGCCCGCGCCCCATTCGCCGCCCGGCACTCGTGCCGCCGCACCGCCTCACCAGTACACGACGACCTTGTCGCCGGTCTTCACCTGCGCGTACAGATCCGCGATCGCCGCCTCGTCCCGTACGTTGACGCAGCCGTGCGAGGCGCCCGCGTAGCCGCGGGCCGCGAAGTCGTAGGAGTAGTGCACGGCCTGGCCGCCGCTGAAGAACATGGCGTACGGCATGGCCGAGTCGTACAGGGTCGAGACGTGGTGGCGGGACTTCCAGTAGACCTGGAAGACGCCCTCCCGGGTCGGGGTGTACTGCGAGCCGAAGCGCACGGACATCGTGGACACGGTCCGCCCGTCGATCATCCAGCGCAGCGTGCGGCTCGACTTGCTGACGCACAGCACCCGGCCGCTCGTACAGCGCGGGTCGGGCGCGGCGGCCGGCTGACCGCCCATCAGGTACAGGTCCCACCTGCCCGGCTCGTGCGACATCCCGAGCAGCCGCTGCCAGGTGACGGAGTCCGTCCGTCCGGTCCGCGGCAGCCCGCGTTTGCCCTGGAAACCGCTGACCGCGCGCTCGGTCAGGTCGTCGTACGTCCCGGTCGGCCCGTCCACGAGCCACTCCACCTGGCGCAGCCGGGCCTGCAGCTCACGCACGTCCCGGCCGGTGTCGCCCCGCTTCCACAGCACCCTGGCCGCCTCCGGCGCGGCCGGCGGCGCACTCGACGGCCGGTGCCGGTCCGGGGACGGCGTGCTCTTCGGCCGGTGCCGGTCCGGGGACGGCGTGCTCTTCGGCCGGTGCCGGTCCGGGGACGGCGTGCTCTTCGGCGGGTGGCCGGTGACCTCTATGCGCACCGGCGCGTGGCCCTTGCCGTCGGGCCCCGTGCCCTGCACGGTGCAGCCGCTCGCGGCCAGTACGGTCCCCAGCGCGACGGCGACCACCCATCCCGTGCTCCCCATGCCCGTCATACGCATCACGGCCCCCCGTCGTCTCACGGCCCCGCAGGAACGTCCCCAGAGATGTTCCCCGGGATGACGCGCCGCGAACGGCACGGCATCGTTGTGACCGGGCCCGCTCCGGGGCTGTGAGGAAGGTCCCAGCGTGCGCCTCTCCACCGGGTGCACGCGCGCGGATACAGTCCGTCGAAGGACCGGCCCGTACCGGCGGGTAAATGACGGGTAGTTCGAGCAAGTCGAACATGTGCTCAGCGGGAGGCATCACACCATGACGCGCGAGTCCGAGTCCGGGCTGCCCATCGAACCGGTCTACGGGCCCGACGCCCTGGAGGGCTGGGAGGCGGCCGAGAAGCTGGGCGAGCCCGGGAAGTACCCGTTCACCCGGGGCGTCTACCCGTCGATGTACACCGGCCGGCCGTGGACGATGCGCCAGTACGCCGGTTTCGGCACGGCGACGGAGTCAAACGCCCGCTACAAGCAGCTGATCGCCAACGGCACCATGGGCCTGTCGGTCGCCTTCGACCTGCCCACCCAGATGGGCCACGACTCCGACGCGCCGATCGCGAGCGGTGAGGTCGGCAAGGTCGGCGTCGCCATCGACTCCCTCGACGACATGCGCGTGCTGTTCGGCGGGATCCCGCTGGACAAGGTCTCCACGTCGATGACGATCAACGCCCCGGCCTCGCTGCTGCTCCTGCTCTACCAACTGGTCGCCGAGGAGCAGGGCGTGAGCGCCGACCGGCTCACCGGCACGATCCAGAACGACGTGCTGAAGGAGTACATCGCGCGCGGGACGTACATCTTCCCGCCCAAGCCCTCCCTCCGTCTGATCGCGGACATCTTCAAGTACTGCCGGGCCGAGATCCCGAAGTGGAACACCATCTCGATCTCCGGCTACCACATGGCCGAGGCCGGTGCCTCGCCCGCGCAGGAGATCGCCTTCACCCTCGCGGACGGCATCGAGTACGTGCGCACCGCGGTCGCGGCCGGCATGGACGTGGACGACTTCGCGCCCCGCCTCTCCTTCTTCTTCGTGGCCCGCACGACGATCCTGGAGGAGGTCGCCAAGTTCCGCGCGGCCCGCCGGATCTGGGCCCGGGTGATGAAGGAGGAGTTCGGTGCGAAGAACCCCAAGTCGCTGATGCTGCGCTTCCACACCCAGACCGCGGGCGTGCAGCTGACCGCCCAGCAGCCCGAGGTGAACCTGGTCCGCGTCGCCGTGCAGGGCCTGGGCGCGGTCCTGGGCGGCACGCAGTCCCTGCACACCAACTCCTTCGACGAGGCCATCGCGCTGCCGACCGACAAGTCCGCGCGCCTGGCCCTGCGCACCCAGCAGGTGCTCGCCTACGAGACGGACGTGACGGCGACCGTCGACCCCTTCGCCGGCTCCTACGTCGTGGAGAAGATGACCGACGACGTCGAGGCGGCGGCGCTGGAGCTGATGGGCAAGGTCGAGGACCTCGGCGGCGCGGTCAACGCCATCGAGCACGGCTTCCAGAAGAGCGAGATCGAGCGCTCCGCCTACCGCATCGCCCAGGAGACCGACTCCGGCGAGCGGGTCGTGGTCGGCGTCAACCGCTACCAGCTCGACGCGGAGGAGCCCTACGAGCCGCTGCGCGTCGACCCGGCCATCGAGGCCCAGCAGGCCGAACGCCTGGCCGGGCTCCGCGCGGAACGCGACCAGCCGGCGGTGGACTCGGCACTGGCCGCCCTGAAGAAGGCGGCCGAGGGCGAGGACAACGTCCTGTACCCGATGAAGGACGCGCTGCGCGCCCGCGCGACGGTCGGCGAGGTGTGCAACGCACTTCGGGAGGTCTGGGGGATGTACGTCCCGTCGGATGCGTTCTGACAGCCGCTGAGCCGGGCTGTTGCCCCGGACGGGTGATCGTGGGCGAAGACGTCACGCGGGGCGGGCCGGGGACCAGGTCCGGGCCTCAGCCGCCCAGCCCGAACCGGCCCAGGTAGGCGTCGAGCCCCTCCGGCGCGTCCCCGGACCACCCCACGTACCCGTCCGGCCGTACGAGGAACAGCCCCGCCCCGTACGCCTCCCGCGCGCCCCCGCGCACCACCCGCACCGCGGGCCCCACGACACCGTCGGGCGCGTCGGCGCCCAGCGCCAGCAGCGTCCAGTGCGGCCCCCGGAAGGCGTCGAAGAGCCGTACGCCGTCCACCGTCCCGTCGGGCGCGCGGTCCCCGGCCCGCACCGTGCCCTCGCCGACGGCGCCCCGCGTCTCCAGGCTCAGCGACGACTCCCGGTACCCCAGCCCGAGCTGCCGGGTCGCCGCGCCGCGCCGCACCTCGCCGCGGTGGACGCCGGTCGACAGGTCGAGCATCTGCGCGGCGATCGGGCGCCGTTCCTCCTCGTAGCTGTCCAGGAGCGCGGCCGGGGCCTCGCCCGCCAGCACGGCGCCCAGCTTCCAGCCCAGGTTGTAGGCGTCCTGGACGCTGGTGTTCAGGCCCTGGCCGCCCGCGGGCGAGTGCACGTGCGCCGCGTCCCCGGCGAGGAAGACCCGGCCCGAGCGGAACCGGTCGGCCAGCGCGGCCCGCGGCCGGAAGTCGGAGGCCCAGCGCACCTCGGTCACGTCCTCGGCGGCGAGGTGCGAGCGTTCCGCGACGACCTTGCGGACGCCGTCCGGGGAGAGGTCCACGTGCGCGTCCTCCGGGAACCGCGCGGTGACCTGGAAGTCCTCGGTGCCGGCCAGCGGGCAGACGGCGAGGAAGTCGGCGCCGTCGTGGGGCGGGAAGATGTGCCAGTTGTCGCGGTCCAGGCCGCTGATCCGGACGTCCGCGACCAGCGTCGGGTTCGGGTCGACGGTCTCGCCGGTCATGCCGATGCCCAGGGCGCGGCGCACCGCCGACCGGCCGCCGTCCGCGGCCACCAGGTAGCGGGCGCGGACCGTTTTGCCCGAGGACAGGTGCGCGGTGACGGCGTCCGCGTCCTGGGTGAGACCGGCGACCTCCCGGCCGAAGGCGATGCTGCCGCCCAGCTCCGCGAGCCGCGCCGCCAGGATCTCCTGCGTGCGCCACTGCGGCACCATCCACGGCTCGTTGTACGGCGAGCCCTCGCTCGGCTCCGCCGGGTCGAACATGTGGTGCTCACCGACCCGCTCGCCGTTCTGCCAGACCATGCCGACCGGGTAGGTGCCGCCCGCCGCGTGGATGGCGCCGAGGACGCCGAGGTCGTCGAAGACCTCCATGGTGCGGGGCTGCATGCCCTTGCCCCGTGAGCCGGGGAACAGCCCGTCCGCGCGTTCCAGGATCAGTGCGCGGACCCCGCGCCGGGCCAGGTCGACACCGAGGGCGAGGCCGGTGGGGCCCGCGCCGACGATCAGAACATCCGCGTCCAGGGCAGGCGTATCCGTGACATTCACGGCAACTCTCCTTAACGATGTTAAGTCCCGTACGGGTTCGAGGATGGCCTTAACGCCGTTAAGCTGTCAAGCGTGAGTACGGAACGACGCGCCCCCCTGGACCGCCGACGGGTCGCGGACACGGCGCTCGAGCTGCTGAACGACGTCGGCCTGGACGGCCTGACCCTGCGCGCCATCGCCAGGGAGCTGGACGTGAAGGCGCCCGCCCTGTACTGGCACTTCAAGGACAAGCAGGCGCTGCTCGACGAGATGGCCACCGAGATGTACCGGCGGATGGTCGCCACCACCCCCCTCGACCCGGCCGACACCTGGCGGGAGCGGCTGCTCAAGGCCAACCGGGGCCTGCGCGCGGCCCTGCTCGGCTACCGCGACGGCGCCAAGGTCTTCAGCGGCTCACGCTTCACCGGCGCGGTGCACGCGGGGCAGATGGAGGAGAGCCTGCGGCTGTTCACGGCCGTCGGACTCACCCTCGCGCAGGCGGTCCGGGCGAACACGACGACGTACCTGTTCACCCTCGGCTTCGTCACCGAGGAGCAGGGCGTCGAGCCCCTGCCCGGCGAGCGCCGGGAGGGCTTCGACGTGGACGAGCGCGCCCGCCTGCTGGCCGACTACCCTCTGACGGCCGCGGCGGGCGCGGAGATCTTCACGGACTACGACCGGCACTTCGAGGAGTCGCTGGCCGTGGTGATCGCGGGCATCGCGGCGTACTACGGCCTCGACTGAGCCGCCCCCGCGGCCCCGCCCGCCTTCGACCGCTGCGCCGCCCGGTACCGGCGCACCGCGCGCGTGACGAGGGGCGGCAGCAGGTCCAGCGCGAGCCGCCGGGTACGGTCCCGCCGGGCCGACGGCCGGGCCGTGCGGGCCGCGGCCCGCGCCGGACGGGCCTGCGCGGTCTGCTCGGGCACCGGCGCGGCGTCCGGCCGGCCCGCGTCGGGGACGGGAACGGGCGCCGGGTGCCGTGAGGACGGCAGCGAGGGCGGCCGCAGCCGCTTGCCCCGGGCGCGGGTCCGCACCAGCCGCTGCCCGGCGGCCCGCTCCACGGTCACGGCGATGTCGTCGTGCCCGCGCAGCGCCGCGAGCAGCTCCTCCCGCACGGGCTCCGGGTCGCCCCAGGTGCCGTACAGCTTCTGGCTGCTCAGGCAGACCGGGCGCAGCCCGCGGTTGAGCACCGCCTCCCAGGCCGCGACGGCGACGCCCGGGGTGTGCTCGCTGCGGAAGTCGTCCAGGACGACGATGCCGTCGGGCCCCAGCAGCTCCCTGGCGGCGCGGATGTCGCCCTCCACATGCTCGTACAGGTGCGAGGCGTCGATGTGGACGAAGCGGCAGGTGCCCGGCGCGACCTCGTCGACGACCGCGGAACTGGGCGCCTGGATGATCCTCGGCAGGGCGTCGTGGAACGAGAGGTAGTTGCGTTCGAAGGCCTGGCGGGTGAGTGAGGAGTACGACTTCGCCGCCTCCGCCCGGTTGGCCGCGTCCGGCGGCTCGGCGCCGAACAGGTCGCAGACGGTGAGCGTCTCGCCGTCCCGCAGCCGGTGCCCGAGCAGGATCGCGCTCTTGCCCAGGTAGGCGCCCAGTTCCAGCAGGTCGCCGCGGGTGTCCAGGCGTTCCTGCCGCTCCAGGAACCAGGAGAACAGCACCTGGTCGAGCGGCCAGAACCAGCCGGGGACGTCGTTCAGCTCACCGGGGTACTCGTGCGTCTCTTGCGCAGTGGCCATGAGGCGAGGATGCCCCCTCGGCACCCGAAATGGAGGGGGCACGCGCGATACGACGGTCAGAAAATCGCACGTATCGCTCAATGTGTCCGGGCCAGCGCACTCCGCAGCCGGGGAGTCAGCGTGTTCTCGACGTACCGGTTCAGCAGCCAGGCCAGCACGAGCATCGCCGCGACGGTCAGCAGGAAGGTGGCGTACGACGGGACGCCCAGATCCCGGTGGAGCGCCTCGATGACGACCCAGCCCAGGTGCTCGTGGACGAGGTAGAAGGGGTAGGTCAGCGCACCCGCGACCGTCAGCCAGCGCCAGTCGGCCCAGCTCAGCCAGCCGAGCGCGATCACGGCGACCAGGGCGAAGCCCAGCGTGACGATCAGGATGATGCCGAACGACGTCCGGTTGGCGAAGGCGTCCGGGGAGGGCGGGCGCCACAGGTCCTGCACGGCCCAGTACTGGCCGATCAGCCAGCTCACGGCGACGATGCCCCACGCGTACGCGTCCCGCCGGTCCCGGTGCACCAGGTACAGGCCGATGCCGCCGATGAAGAACGGCGCGTACTGCGGCATCAGGACCAGGTCGAGCAGCGGCTCCTCGGCCGCCTGTGCGATCGCCGCGCCCAGCGTCCAGCAGGCGCAGAAGAGGATGACCCGCCGCCGGCTCGCGCCCGGCAGGACGACGCAGAGGGCGAACAGGGCGTAGAAGCGGATCTCCGCCCACAGCGTCCAGTCCACGCCCAGGACCCGGTCGGCGCCCAGCGGCTGGTGCAGCAGCGTCAGGTTCAGCAGGCCCTCGCTCGGCGAGACCGCCTCGTAGGCGACGACCGGCAGGGCGAACACGGCCGTCACGAGCACGACCGCCACCCAGTAGGCGGGCAGCAGCCGGGAGGCGCGCGAGGCGAAGAAGGACCGCGGCGACCGCCCCCACCCGCTCATGCAGATGACGAAACCACTGATCACGAAGAACACCTGCACGCCCAGGCAGCCGTAGGCGAACAGCGAGTGCAGGGTCGGGAACTGGAACTTCGGCGACGACCCCCAGGCCGTGGTCACGTCACCGCCGCGCCCGCCGTAGTGGTACGCCGCCACCATCAGCGCGGCCACCAGCCGCAGTCCGTCCAGGGCGCGCAGCCGCCCCTTCGTGGACCTGGGCGGCGCCGGTGCCGGGCCGGACGGGGCCGGAGGGGAGACGTTCTCCTCCGGCCGCGGTATGGACGTGCTCACGACCGTCTTGGTCACGCTCGTACTACTCCTTCGACCGCTGTCCGGTCGTTCATCGGTGTTCAGGACGCCCGCAGGTACGCGGAGTGCGCGGCCTTGCCCAGGTAGGTGAAGCGGGTCTCGCCCTTCAGGTGGTCGTCCAGGGCGGCCTTGATGCCCGGCCAGTGGGGGTCGCCGTAGTCGTCCAGGACGACGATTCCGCCCGGCGCGGAGATCTCCTCGGCCCACTCGAGGTCCTGGGCGACGCCCTTGGCCGAGTGGTCGCCGTCCACGACGATCACCCCGTAGCGGCGGTCCGAGACGGCGGCCCGGGTCCCGGGATCCTCGGAGTACCCGCGCTGGATGCGCGCCGCCGCGCCCGCCGGGCCGGCCAGGCCCAGATTGGTGCGTACGGCGTGCTCGTCGACCGGGGTCCCGGTGGGGTCGGGGCGCTGCTCGGTGCCGGGCTGGAGCTGGACGCCGGCGAAGGGGTCGACGATGGTCAGGTTCGGGCCGCGGCCGTCGCGCTCCAGCATCCGCACGAGCCCGGCGGAGAACATGCCGTACAGCGTGCCGATCTCCAGGACCTCGTCGTTCGGCGGGTCGAGCAGCGGAATGGTGCCGAGCTTGCCGCAGATGTTCATCGTGCCGCCCGCGATCCGGCCGACGCCCAGCGACTCCAGCGCGACCAGCAGCCGGAACGCGGCGGAGACGTTGCGCACCGCCGCGTCGCGGTCCCCGGACAGGGCCGTGACCTCGGCGTACAGACGTTCCAGCGGAGCCTCGGCCACCATGCGCGAGATGCCGCGGCCACGGGGGCCGCAGAGCAGCTCGAAGGTGAGCTGCCGGCGCTTGAGCACCTCGACGTCCCGCACCAGCGTCTCGGTGTCCGGGCCGCCCGGTGCCCCCTGGGCACCGGCGCGCCGGGCGGCCGAACGGACCTGCCGCTCGATGCGCTCGTCGATCAGGTCGGCGACCGGGCGCAGCAGGCGCCGGGCCGCCGGACCGCGGAGGAGGGAACGGCTGTTCATGGGTCAAGGACCTCAATCCGTCACGGAGTTGAACGTGAGTACGAGGAACACGGGTGGGGGTGGGGCAAGGCTAGGCATGCGCACGGGCGGGAGAAGAACAGCCGAGGGGGCCATCGGGAGAACTTCTGGGGAACTCCGGCTGTCCGGCGGGGGACGGCCGCCGCGGCACCGGGCGGTCGGCTGCTCAGTCCCCCTTGCGCAGCCGCGCCGAGTGATGGGTCACCTGGGCCCTGACCGACTCCCTGCGGGCCAGCTGACGGATGGCCCGGCCGCGCGGGCCGAGCAGGGCCGCCACCCGGGAGATCTCCGACCACACCCGGCCCCGGTCGCCACCGGCGATGGCCGCGGCGGCCAGCAGCCGGCACGCCTCGCCGGTCCGGCCCCGGGCGGCCTGCAGTTCGGCCATGCCGATCAGCACGTCCACCGGCTGCCGGCGGCGCAGGATCTCGGTGCCCACCCGCAGGGCGTCCTCGACGTTCCCCGTGGAGACGTGGCGCTTGAAGTCCTCGTTGAGGTGCCGGATCTGCTGCGGGAGCACCGCCCGCAGCTCTTCGGAAGCATCGCCTTCCGCCGTCCCGAGGTCCTCCTGCCGCACGGCGTCCCGCCCGTGCGGCACCCGGTCGGGCCCGGGAAGTCCCAGGGCGGCCGTCATCCGGGCGGTGAACGCGGGGATGGCGAACAGCTCCTCGACCTCCCGGTAGTCGTCCTCCGAGACCTGCCCGCCGAGTACCGCCCGCAGGGCCTCGAACGCCGCCTCGGGGGTGTAGTCGGCGAAGGAGCGGTAGCCCGGCACCCCGTCGAGCACCTCGTGGGAGCCGACCCGACGGTAGGTGACCACCCGCAGCCGCTGCTGGACGGCCTCGACCACCGACAGCGGCATCGGGTCGTCCACGGAGGAGAGGAAGAAGACGTCCGACGCGGCCAGCTCCTCCCGCACCCGCGGCCGGGACAGCGCGCCCGTCCACGTCACCCGGTCGGAGAGCAGGGTCGACGAGGCGATCCGCGGGGTGCGGTGGCCGATCCACGCGAACCGCCACGGCAGGCCCTCGGCGTGCGCGAGCTCCGCGACCCGGGAGAAGAGGTCCAGGCCCTTGCGGTCCTGCATGGAGCCGACCATCACGATCCGCGGCCGCGCCCCCGGCACGTCCCGGGCGCGGACCCGGTGGGTGTCCTGCGGAACGGAGTTGTAGACGACGACGGGATCGGCGACCCCGAGCCCGCGGAACATGTCGGCCTGGGCCGTGGAGACGCACAGCACGCTCAGCTCCGGCAGCAGCTTCAGCATCTCCTTGTGCCGCAGCGCGCTGTGCTCGGCCTCGTAGGCCATCACGTGCTCGGTCTCGTGCGCGTACAGGAAGACCGCCCGGTCCTCGGCGAGCAGCGTGCCGACGAGGTCGTTGCCGAGGGCCGAACGCCACAGCGGCGCGAGGCTGTTGACCAGGACCACATCGATGTCCCGCAGCGCGTCGAGCACGTCCTCGGTACGGCAGTACGCGCTCAGGTCGATGTAGCGGACGTCCACGGGGGAGTGCGCGAGCAGCGCCTGGGTGTACGTCAGGACCGGGATCGCCACGCCCGTGACATAGCCGAAGCCCAGGCCCAGCACGGCCAGCGAGCGGGGCGGCCGCTGCCGGTCCCGTACCGCCCGCAGCGCTCGCTCGGCACGGGTGCCGACCGGCGCGCGGGAGGCCTCGCCGGAGACCGGGACGGCGCGCGGAGTACGGACCTTCGCCTCCCGGACCACCGTGAGGATCCGCTCCGCCACGTCGTCGTGGAAGGTGAGGAAGTGGGTCAGCGGCTCACCGGTGTTGTTGCCGGTGAACTTGCCCGTACGGTGCAACTGCCCGACCACGTCCACGAGTTCCCCCACGCTGCCGACGTTGCGCAGCAGCGCGTGATTGACGGCGGGGAAGACGATGTTCAGCGGCGGCGGGCTGAACAGCACCAGCGGGACACCGGCGCGCAGGGTCTGCAGATAAGACGTGGAGAAGAACGTCAGGGCCAGGTCGTAGGACTCCAGGCCGGCCGCGTCCACCAGCGTCGACTCGTCCAGGACCGTGACCCCGGGCAGCGTGCCCAGCCAGTTCAGGTGACCGGAGAGGGTCGAGGGGTGCGGCTTGACCGCGACCTCACCGAACTCGGCGAGCGCCTCGCAGGCCGCCCGCAGGTACTCGCGGTGCTGACCGGCCGCCAGTTTGCGCTGGTCGCCCAGGGGCTGGTCCAGGACGATGATCCGCAGCGGCTCCCGCGAGGAACGCGCGGGCCGCGGCGCCGGATTGAGCGTGGCACGCAGCAGGTCCGGGTCGTCGCTGTGGCCGAGGGCGCCGGTGATGTGGACGACCGGGTCGTCGTCCGCCCTGCGGTACAGCAGGTGCTGGGCGGTGGAAGGCCCCCAGACGCAGACCGCGGCGGGGCCCGAGGAACCGTAGTACCAGTTCTGGTCGCGGAGCCCGGGGCCGAGCCTCTTGTAGTGGAAGTCGAGATGCCCGTCCTGGACCAGGACCACCGGCAGCGTCTCGGTGAGTGCCTGGGCGACCCTGCTGCCGCGCTGCGAGCGGTCGTTGAAGAGGACCAGCCGGTCGACGGACTCGGTCCGCACGAAGTCCGATATTCGGGGGGCTGTCTCCTCCAGGAACTGCGCGTGCGCGAGCGCCTCCTCCTCCCGGAACAGGTTGTCCACCCGCGCCCCGTCCAGCCGGGCCGAGGCCTCCTCCTCGATCCACCGCCCCACGTCCCCTTCGAGGTCGGCGGTGACCAGCAGGAACGTGTGCTCCCGTGCCCCCGGCGCGTTCATGATCCCTGCGGTGAGACCGACACCGTTGCGGTTCTCGATGAAGACGGCGATACGCATAGACGACCAGCCCAGTTGTGATTTTTCTGGGGAGATTTCCCGTGGGGATCATCGCACGGGAAGGGGCGGCCAATGAGTGAAGGGAAAATGAACGCGAGGGGGCAGGGCACGCGAGGAATTCCACGTTCATGTTCCCGACACCGGACATTTCCTCAGCGTTGGACCGACCGTCGAATACTGCGCGCCCGGCGCACGACCCTGCGTGCCGTGGCATTGCGCGGCAGGAATGCCAGCCGCTCCGGAATTCCGCCGGGCAGCCCCAACGACGTGAGCCGCCGCTTCTTGAAGTACCGCCGGGTGCGGGCGTCGAGACTGCTCCGCAGATACTCCTCGGCGGCCGGCCGCAGCTCCGGCAGGATCTTGGCCTGCATCGCGAAACCGACCGCCCGCACCAGCGCCGCCAGGGCCTCGGTGTCCAGGCCCGGACGCCGCTCGGCGACGGCGTCGGCGTCGTCCGGCTCGGGCAGCAGCGCGTCGACGATGGTGACGGGGACGCGATTGCTGTTCTCGTACGGCGTCAGCCGGTCCAGCAGGATCTCGGTGCCGACCCGGGCGACCGGCAGGCGGTACAGGGCGGACGCGGTGAGCAGAGCCGTGGAGAAGCAGCCGACGACCAGCGCCGGGCGCATCCGCTGGTACAGCACCTCCGCCAGGACCGGTGTGTCCAGCACGGTGAGGTCGACGCCGAGCCGCTCCGCCTCCTGCTCCAGGGAGCGGATGAAGCGCGCCGGGGCCGTGGGATGCGGCTTGAACACCACACGGGTGTGACCGAGCCCGACGGCGCCCGTCAGCATCCGCACGTGCAGGGCCTCCTCCTCCTCGGCGGACAGGATGCCCAGCGCCGACAGGTACTGACCGAGCAGCAGCGCCGGTTCCTCGACGTCCGGCAGACCGGCGCCGGTGCCCGCCAGCTCGGCCAGCACCTTGGTGAACGCCTGGGTCGGCACGATCTCCGGCGCCACGCCGAACTCGGTGAGCAGCAGCGGCGTCAGCCCCGGCACCAGGTCGAGGTGGAGCAGCCGCGTCACGCGCGTGCCGACCAGCGGGTCGAGCTTGATGCGGGTGGGCCCGTAGCTCATCAGACCGTCCGCGTAGACGGTGAGCGGCGCGTCGGTGAAGATCTGCGCCACGCCCAGCGCCGGGTGCACCTGGATCGACTCCACGACGAGCTCCACGTCGTCGTCGCCGAGCCCCCAGGCCAGCCGCAGATACCGCTCCCACATCGGTGCGTCGTCCACCCGCGGCGACCAGCCGCCCGGATGGAAGGGGAAGATCGTCTCGTTCCACGACACCACGTCGTCGAACCGCGACCGCACCTGCTCGAATCCGGGCATCCCGTCCACGGCGGGCGTCGTCTCGGGCGTCGCCGCGTTGTTGGAGACCAGCAGGATCCGCCGGTCGGCCGCGTCGAAGCAGCCCGCGTCCAGGGCCGCGGCGAGCGTGGCCGTGCCGTACAGCGTCGACGCCAGGAAGATCTGCGTGCTCACGCGGCCACCCCCGCGCCCGCGCCCGCGACCGCACGCCGGCGCAGCCGCCGCAGCCGTGTGGCGCGCTCGGTGTCCATCGAGCCGAGCACCTGGTCGAGCGCGTCCTGCGGCATCCGCCGCAGCGCGGCGGCGCTCATCGCCTTCAGTTTCCGGGCCACGGCAGGCTCGAACCTTTCGATGGAACCGAGATGGTGGGAAATGATCGCGCAGTACGTGCGCACGGCCTTCGGGAGCAGACTCGCGGCGTCGGGGTCCGCGGCCGCCCCCGCGACGACCTCGTCGAAGGCGCGGAGGAAGTCCAGCTGGCGGACGTCCCCGATCTGGGTGAGCGAGGACGCCACACCGCGCCGGTAGAAGACCCCGAGCAGTCCGGTCACGGCGAAGGACTCCGCCTCCCGGTGCAGCTTCCAGATCCACGGCCGGTCCTCGGCCGTGCGCAGCCCGTCGGTGAAGTGCAGCAGGCCCCGCTCCACCAGCCGCCGGTGGTAGATCCCGGCCCAGGCATAGGCGTAGTCGACGGACGTGGACCGGTGGGCCGGCAGGATCGCGTCCCGCGGACGCAGGACCACGCCCCGGCGGCCGTGCGGCACCCGGTACACGGTGCGGGCCCGTGCCGTGCACTGGACGTGGTCGGTGCGCACGAAGTCGCAGCCCAGCCCCTCGATCGTGGCGACCAGCCGGTCGTAGTGGCCGGGCGCCAGCCAGTCGTCGCCGTCCAGGAAGGTGAGGTACTCGCCGCGCGCCCGGTCGATGCCGGTGTTGCGGGCGGTCGCCAGGCCGCCGTTGTGCTCGTGTCGGACCAGGACCGCCCCGGGCAGCTCGTGCTCCGCGCGCGCGAGGATGTCCGCGGTCCCGTCGGTCGAGCAGTCGTCGACGAGAATGAATTCGAAGTCGTCCCGCGCGTTCGCGCGCAGACTCCGCAGGGTGTCGGGTGCGTATTGCCGCACGTTGTAGAACGGCACGATGACGGAGAGAGTTGGCACGTGAGGGACGTTAGGCGGCGCTCCGGCATCCGGCTTTACCCGTGGCTTGATACGAGGTGAACGAGGCGTGGCGAAGCGGTGAAGCGGATGCTGTTCCGCGGCTCGGACCGGCCGATTCCCCATTCGGCGATGTGCTGTTCACCCTTTGTTGGATTCCGGTTGGGCGGTTCCTAGAAACGGCTTCCTAGCGTCTACGGCGTGCCAGCAAGTGCAACGAAGGCCCTGCGAGTCGCCGTCCTGGCGGACTCCGACACCCGGTGGAAATGGGGCGCGCTCACCGCGACCCGCCTCCGCCCCGGGGACACGGAGATCCACCTCGACGGTTACCTCCTGCGCGGCCGAGCCACCCCCACCGCCCGCCAGCTGCGCGAGGTCGGCGTCAGCGCGGACTCGCTCCGCGAGGTGACCGCCGTCGAGTTCCTGCGCGCCATGGACGGAGCGCGGGGCGAGGACTCCTACGACATCCTCGTCCTCGCCCTGGTCGGCGGCGGCGTCCAGGCGATGCTGCACGGGCTCGGCCGCGTCTGGCAGGACCGCGCCGAACGGCCCGTGGTCGTCACCGGATACGTCGGCGTCGTCTACGAGAAGCTCGCCGACGGCCTGCTGCTGCGCCACGGCGCCGACCTCGTGCTCGCCAACTCCCGCCAGGACGCGGAGCGTTTTCGCGCCGTGTACGAGGGGGTCGGCGCCGACGCCGCCGCGGTGACCGAGGTCGCCCTGCCCTTCCTGGGCGGGGCCGCCTACGCCGGTGAGCCGGGCGACGGGGACGAGCGCCCCTGCACCGTGGTCTTCGCCGCGCAGCCCTCCGTGCCGGACAGCCGCCGGGACCGTACGTACCTCCTCGAACGGCTGATCGGCCACGCCCGGCTGCACCCCGAGCGCGAGGTGCTGCTCAAGCTGCGCTCCAGGCCCGGCGAACACACCACGCACATCGAGGAGCTGCCCTACCAGAAGCTGGTGCAGCGGGCCGACCCGCCGGCCAACTTCCGCCTGGTCTACGGGCACATGGGCGAGGTCCTGGACCGCACCGACCTCCTGGTCACCATCAGCTCCACGGCGGCCCTGGAATCCCTGCACCGCCGCATCCCCACCGTCGTCCTCAGCGACCTCGGGGTGCGCGAGGCGCTCGGCAACCACCACTTCGTGGGCTCCGGCTGCCTCGCCTCCTGGGACCAGCTCGACGCCGGCCACCGCCCCGCCCCCGACCCCGAGTGGGTCGCCCGGCAGGGCGTCGCGGCGGACGGCGGCTACGAGAGCGCCTTCGACGAGGCCCGCGCCCGCATCGCCGCCCTGCTGGTCCGGCCCGGCGGCCTGCCGCCGCTCGCCCCCTACTACACCCTCGCCACCGCCCCCGGGTACCTCCCCGGCATCCTCGCCCGCCACCACCTCGCCCCCGACGGCACGCCGCTGCCCGGCGCCCCGGCCGCGGACCGCACGCCCGGCCCGGTGCGCCAGGTCGTCCGCCGCGCGGCCCGCGGCGCCTACCGCCACGGCGTCCAGCGCGTCGCCCCGGTGATCCGCCGGATGGGGGAGCTGTGACCGGCCCGACCCGGGGGCCCGCCCCGGCACCCGGGACCTCCGCGGTTGCGCCCACACCAGCGGCGCCATCCGCGACACCTGCGCAAGGAGCAGAACCCATGTCCAACCCGCAAGCGGGCCAAGGCGCTTCGGTGCGCCGGGTGCTCGCCGTGATTCCCGCCCGCGGCGGCTCCAAGGGAGTGCCCGCGAAGAACCTCGCCCCCGTCGGCGGCGTCCCGCTCGTGGTCCGCGCGGTACACGAGTGCCGGGCCGCCCGCCTCGTGACCGACGTCGTCGTCTCCACCGACGACCAGGCCATCGCCGCCGCCGCCCGCGAGGCCGGCGCCGAGGTGGTGCTGCGCCCCGCCGCCATCGCCGGGGACACGGCCACCTCCGAGGCCGCCGTGCTGCACGCCATGGACGCCCACGAGGCCCTGCACGGCGCCGCCGTCGACGTGGTGCTGCTCGTCCAGTGCACCAGCCCCTTCCTGGTCCGCGAGGACGTCGACTCAGTGGCCGGCGCGGTTGTCGAGGACGGCGCGGACACGGCCGTCACCGTCGCCCCCTTCCACGGCTTCGTCTGGCGGGACGGCGCCGACGAACCGGGCGGGTCCGACGGCGGCCACGGCGTCAACCACGACAAGGCCTACCGCCCCCGCCGCCAGGACCGGCCCCAGGACCTGCTGGAGACCGGCGCCGCCTACGCCATGGCCGCCCCCGGCTTCCGCAAGCACCAGCACCGCTTCTTCGGCCGCACCGAACTGGTCCGCACCGACCCGGCCCGCGTCCTGGAGATCGACGACCCGCACGACCTCGCCCGCGCCCGCGCCCTCGCCCCGCACTTCGACACGGCCCGGCCCGGCGCCCTGGCTGACGCCCCTCCCACCCGCCTCCCCGCAGCGGGCGACATCGACGCCGTGGTCCTCGACTTCGACGGCACCCAGACCGACGACCGGGTACTGATCGACTCCGACGGACGGGAGTTCGTCTCCGTGCACCGCGGCGACGGACTCGGCATCGCCGCCCTGCGCCGCAGCGGCCTGACCATGCTGATCCTGTCCACGGAGGTGAACCCGGTCGTCGCCGCCCGCGCACGCAAGCTCAAGCTCCCCGTGCTGCACGGCATCGACCGCAAGGACCTCGCCCTCAAGCAGTGGTGCGAGGAACAGGGCATCGCGCCCGAACGCGTGCTCTACGTCGGCAACGACGTCAACGACCTCCCGTGCTTCGCCCTCGTCGGCTGGCCCGTCGCGGTCGCCAGCGCCCACGACGCCGTACGCGGCGCGGCCCGCGCGGTCACCACCGTCCCCGGCGGCGAAGGCGCCGTACGGGAGATCGCGACCTGGCTGCTCGGCCCGTCCCTGGACGCCCTCGACCCCGCTCCCGCAACCACCCCCACGCTCACCCAGTCCAAGTAAGGAACCCCCTGCCATGAGCACCAACTCCCGCATCCGCACCTTCGGCACCCGCGAGGCCGGTCCCGGCCGCCCCGTCTACGTCACCGGCGAGATCGGCATCAACCACAACGGTGAGCTGGAGAACGCCTTCAAGCTGATCGACGCCGCCGCCGAGGCCGGCTGCGACGCCGTCAAGTTCCAGAAGCGCACCCCCGAGATCTGCACCCCCCGCGACCAGTGGGACATCGAGCGCGACACCCCCTGGGGCCGGATGACGTACATCGACTACCGCCACCGGGTGGAGTTCGGCGAGGACGAGTACCGCCAGATCGACGAGTACTGCAAGACCAAGAACATCGACTGGTTCGCCTCCCCGTGGGACACCGAGGCCGTCGCCTTCCTGGAGAAGTTCGACGTCCCCGCCCACAAGGTCGCCTCCGCCTCCCTGACCGACGACGAGCTGCTGCGCGCCCTGCGCGCCACGGGCAAGACGGTCATCCTCTCCACCGGCATGTCCACCCCGAAGCAGATCCGCCACGCCGTCGAGGTCCTCGGCAGCGACAACATCCTCATGTGCCACGCCACGTCGACGTACCCGGCGCAGGCCGAGGAGCTGAACCTCCGCGTCATCAACACCCTCCAGCAGGAGTTCCCGAACGTCCCGATCGGCTACTCCGGCCACGAGACCGGCCTGCAGACCACGCTGGCCGCCGTCGCCCTCGGCGCCACCTTCGTCGAGCGCCACATCACCCTCGACCGCGCCATGTGGGGCTCCGACCAGGCCGCCTCCGTCGAGCCGCAGGGCCTGACCCGCCTGGTGCGCGACATCCGCACCATCGAGGCCTCCCTCGGCGACGGCGTCAAGAAGGTCTACGACTCGGAGCTCGGCCCGATGAAGAAGCTGCGCCGCGTCCCCGGCGTCGTCGCCGAGGCGGAGATCGCCGCCGCCGCGGGCGAGCCCGTCACCGTCTGATCCCCGGCCACCGAGTCACTCACCACGGGACGGTCCCCCACCGATGAGCCCCCGCGCCGGGAACGCCGGCCCCCGCACTCTCGCCTTCGTCGAGAGCCCGGTACAACTGCTGAACGTGCTGGAGTGGGCGCACACCCGCGCACCCGGCGCGGAGCTCACCCTCGTGGTCCTCTCACCCGTCGACCCGATGACCCGCGGCCAGCTGCGCCGCATGGCGGAACTGGCCCGCAAGGAGGGCCACGAGATCCGCTGGGAGGAGGCGCGCGGCGGCGCCACCGCCCCCTTCCGCACGGTCGGCGGCCTGACCACCGCGCTGCGCCAGGCCGACCGGATCGTGATGGGCGACCCGTTCTCCCGCTACGTGCAGCTGCTCCTCACCATCACCCGCGCCCACGACCTCGTCGTCGTCGACGACGGCACGGCCACGATGGAGTTCGTCACCCAGCTGGCCCACGGCGAACGCCTGGTGCGCTGGCACCGCAAGGGCAGCCGCCCCGGCCCGCGCGACCTGCTCTTCGCCCCGGTCTCCCGGTCCGCCCGCCACCGCCTCACCCCGACCCCGGACCGGCAGGTGTCGGTCTTCTCCTCCATGCCCATCGAGGACGTCCCCGAAGGCGTCACCGTCACCGCGAACGGCTTCGCCTGGACCAGGTCCCGCTTCGGCCCGCCCCGCATCACCAAGGGCGCCGACATGGTCGGCACCTCCCTGGTGGAGACCGGCGTCGTCGACGCCGACCGCTACGTGGACGCCGTACGCGCCCTGGCCAAGAGCCACGGGGCGGCCCGCTACTTCGCCCACCGCCGCGAGAGCGCCGTGAAGCTGCACCGGCTGGCCGTGGAGACGGGCCTGCAGATCGTCCGCCCCGACCTCCCGCTGGAGCTGATCGCCCGCCGCGGCCCGATCGGCCGCACCATCCTCAGCTTCCCCTCCACCGTCGTCCACACCCTCCCGCTGGCGCTGGCCGGCACCGAGGTCCGCGTCGCCGTCTGCGACATCGACCCCGCCTGGCTCACCGAGTCGGCCTCACCGCGGGCCCGCGGTTTCCTGAGCGGCGTCACCGGCTCGGCCCGTGACGTGCACCGGCTGTCGGCGGTGGCGGGCGCCGGGTAGGGCGCGTGGAGCGGGCCACGCGTGGTAACCGTGGGGAAGAGGACGGGTGCCGTGGAGCGGTCGGGCCGCTCCCGGTGATCTCATGATCGGCTCGGCCGGAAAGGCGGCCGAGTTTACCCAAGCGAGACGATGGCTATGCGTGGGGCGGCCGAGTTTTCTTCCCCTAACGGGCTGAATTTTGTTGATCGTGGGTCCATCGATCGCCCGGGAGCCCTACGCTGCAAAGGGTGAACGTGTTGATGTCCCCAGAGTCCGAGGCCGACACTCCCGGTGAAGCCGCGCTGCCCGGCACCTTGCCCGACGCGCTGCGCGCGGAGCTCGTGTCCTTCCGCCGCGACCTCCACATGCACCCCGAGCTGGGCAACCAGGAGTTCCGCACCACCGCCGCGATCAAGGAACGGCTGGAGCGGGCCGGTCTCAAGCCGCGCGTACTGCCCATCGGCACCGGACTCGTCTGCGACATCGGCACCGGCACCGACTCGGGCCAGTGGTCCGGCGGGCCCCGCATGCTCGCCCTGCGGGCCGACATCGACGCCCTGCCCATCCCGGACACGAAGAGCGACTGCGCCTACCGCTCCCAGGTGCCGGACCGCGCCCACGCCTGCGGGCACGACGTGCACACCACCGTCGTCCTCGGCACCGGCCTCGTCCTCGCCGCCCTGCACGAGCAGGGCCTGCTGCCCCGGCCCGTGCGGCTGGTCTTCCAGCCCGCCGAGGAGGTGCTGCCCGGCGGCGCCGCCGACGCCATCGAGGGCGGTGCGCTGGACGGGGTGCGCCGCATCCTCGCCGTGCACTGCGACCCGCGGGTGGACGCCGGGAAGATCGGGCTCAGGGTCGGCCCCATCACCTCCGCCTGCGACCGCATGGAAATCGCCCTCAACGGCCCCGGCGGCCACACCGCCCGCCCGCACCTCACCACCGACCTGGTCACCGCCGCCGCCCGCGTCGCCACCGACGTGCCCTCGCTCGTCGCCCGGCGCGTGGACAGCCGCAGCGGGCTCGCCCTGACCTGGGGGCGGATCGAGTCCGGCCACGCCCCGAACGTCATCCCGCAGCACGCCGAACTGGCCGGGACCGTGCGCTGCCTCGACCTCGACGCCTGGCGGCAGGCGCCCGACCTGGTGATGGGCGCCATCGACGAGATCGCTGGCCTGTACCGCGCCAAGTCCGAGATCACCTACGTCCGCGGCGTCCCCCCGGTCGTCAACGAGGTCACCAGCACCGAACTGCTCCAGGCCGCCATGGTCGCCCGGCGCGGCACCGATGCCGTGGAGGGCACCGAGCAGAGCCTGGGCGGCGAGGACTTCTCCTGGTACCTGGAGCACGTGCCCGGCGCCATGGCCCGCCTGGGCGTCCGCCCGCCCGGCGAGCGCACGGTCCGCGACCTCCACCAGGGCGACTTCGACGTGGACGAGCACGCCATCACGGTCGGCGTGGAGATGTTCACCGCGGCGGCGCTCATCGACGCGGTGCAGTAGCCGTGACGTAGCGGCACCGGCGGTATCAGGCCAGCGGCACGAATGGATAACGGCGCCGCGCAACCCCGTTCCCAGGAGTTTCTACGCGCGTTACTGTGCGCCGAACCGAGCGCCCGCTGCGGGGCTTTGGAGAATGGGGAACTTCAGATGCGTCGGACATCAAGACTGATCCGCGTCGCGGTGGGGGTCGCGTCGCTCGCACTCGCCGCCACGGCCTGCGGCGGTACCAGCGGCGAAAGCGGCGACGACGGCGGTGACGACAAGGGCCTCGCCATCGCCTACGACGTCGGCGGCAAGGGCGACCAGTCCTTCAACGACGCCGCGTACGCCGGTCTGCAGCGGGCCCAGAAGGAGTTCGGCTACAAGACCGCCGACATCGAGCCCACCGACGGCGAGACGGACGCCGACAAGGAACAGCGCCTGACGTCCCTGGCCAAGCAGGGCTACAACCCGGTGATCGGCGTCGGCTTCGCCTACGGCCCGGCGATGAAGGCCGTCGCCGAGAAGTACCCGGACACCACCTTCGGCATCGTCGACTCCGTGGTCGAGGGCAAGAACGTGGCGTCCCTCGTCTTCGCCGAGAACGAGGCCTCCTACCTGGCCGGCGTCACCGCCGCCAAGGCCACCAAGACCAAGACCGTCGGCTTCGTGGGCGGTGTGGACGTCCCGCTGATCCACAAGTTCGAGGCCGGATTCGAGCAGGGCGTCAAGGACACCGACCCCAAGGTCAAGGTCGTCTCGCAGTACCTGACGCAGACCGCGGAGGAGGGCGGCTTCTCCAGCCCCGACAAGGGCAAGGCCGCCGCCGAGGGCCAGATCGAGAAGAAGGCCGACGTCGTGTACGCGGCGGCCGGTCTCTCCGGCCAGGGCGTGATCGAGGCCGCCGCCAAGGCGAAGATCTGGGCGATCGGCGTCGACTCGGACCAGTACAAGCAGGAGGCCCTCGCCGCCTACAAGGACTCCATCCTGACCTCCGCCCTCAAGGACATCAACGGCGCGGTCTTCGCCCTGGCCAAGTCCGTCGAGGACGGCAAGCCGCTGACCGGCACCCACACCTTCGACCTGAAGTCCGACGGCGTGGGCCTGTCCGACAGCAACCCGAAGTTCGCCGAGGTCCCGGGCGCCAAGGAGGCCGTGGAGAAGGCCAAGGCGGGCATCGTCGACGGCTCCATCAAGGTCGCGACGGAGTAGCCACACTCCCGGCACACACCCTCACGAAGCGGACGGGCGCCCCCGGGTGCCCGTCCGCTTCCGTGCTCCGCGGGCTCCGCCGCCGGGCGTCACCCTCCGCCACCCCCCGTTTGCGTCCGGCAAGCCCCGTACCGCCATTCGCGTCCCCTTGCTCACGGGCGGATAACAAGGTGGACAGAAGGGGTTTTCAGGCAGGTCTACGCGCGTTAATCTGCGGCGAAGCCAGCGCCGCAGCCGAACCGTCCCCGGCGCTTGTACGACAGGAGCACCAGACATGCGCCGGATTTCCCGGATCACGGTCGCAGGCGCAGCGACCGCCTCCCTGGCCCTCGCCCTCGCCGCCTGCGGTGGTACCTCGACCGACTCCGGTTCGGAGTCCAAGGGGGACAAGGGTCTCGCCATCGCGTACGACGTCGGCGGCAAGGGCGACCAGTCCTTCAACGACGCGGCGTACGCCGGTCTGGAGCAGGCCAAGAAGGAGTTCGGCTACGAGACGGCCGACGTCGAGCCCACCGACGGCGAGACGGACGCCGACAAGGAGCAGCGGCTGTCCTCGCTGGCGAAGCAGGGCTACAACCCGGTCGTCGGCATCGGATACGCCTACGCCTCCGCGATGAAGAACGTCGCCGAGAAGTACCCGGACACCACCTTCGGCATCGTCGACGACGCCACGATCGAGGCGAAGAACGTCGCGGACCTGGTCTTCAACGAGCAGGAGGCGTCCTACCTCGCCGGTGTCGCCGCCGCCAAGAGCACCAAGACCAACACGGTCGGCTTCGTGGGCGGTGTGGACGTCCCGCTGATCCACAAGTTCCAGGCCGGCTACGAGCAGGGCGTCAAGGACACCAACCCGAAGATCAAGGTCATCTCGCAGTACCTCACGCAGACCGCGGAGGAGGGCGGCTTCTCCAGCCCCGACAAGGGCAAGACCGCCGCCGAGGGCCAGATCGAGAAGAAGGCCGACGTCGTGTACGCGGCGGCCGGTCTCTCCGGCCAGGGCGTGATCGAGGCCGCCGCCGCCAACAAGGTCTGGGCGATCGGCGTCGACTCCGACCAGTACAAGCAGGAAGCCCTCGCGAAGTACAAGGACTACATCCTGACTTCGGCCACGAAGGACGTCGCTTCGGCCGTCTACAACCTTTCGAAGTCGGTCGAGGACGGCAAGCCGGAGACCGGTATCGTTCGGGGCGATCTGAAGTCCGGCGAGGTCGGTCTCTCGGACTCCAACCCGAAGTTCGCGGACGACGCCGAGCTCCAGGCAGCCATCAAGACGGCCAAGGAGAAGATCATCAGCGGCGAGATCAAGGTCAAGAGCAGCTGAACGGCTGAGTAGCACCAGCAACACCTCGAACAGCGTGTAACCGCGCCGGCCCGGCCGCACGGCGGGGTACGGGGAGAGCGTCCTCGAAGTCGCTCTCCCCGTACCCCGTCGCGTCGATGTGCCGCCGCTTTTAGATGCCGTAGGGGCGCTACGCGCGTAGACGGCCCCCGTCCCCAGGAGAGTGCGCCATCAACGCGTCCAGCAGCCCTCCGGCCGGAGCGGCGGTCAACGAATCGGTGACCGCCGTCGAACTCGCCGGGATCACCAAGCGTTTCCCCGGAGTCGTGGCCAACCACGACATCCACCTCACCGTCCGCAAGGGCACCGTCCACGCCCTCGTCGGCGAGAACGGCGCCGGCAAGTCGACGCTGATGAAGATCCTCTACGGCATGCAGAAGCCGGACGAGGGCACCATCGCGGTCGACGGCGAGAAGGTGGCCTTCTCCTCGCCCGCCGACGCGATCGTCCGCGGCATCGGCATGGTCCACCAGCACTTCATGCTCGCCGACAACCTCACGGTCCTCGAGAACGTGGTCCTCGGCAGCGAGAAGCTCTACGGCATCGGCGCCAGGGCCCGCCGCAAGATCAAGGAGCTGTCCGAGCGCTACGGCCTCGGCGTGCGCCCCGACGTCCTGGTCGAGGAGCTGGGCGTCGCCGCCCGCCAGCGTGTGGAGATCCTCAAGGTCCTCTACCGCGGCGCCCGCACGCTGATCCTCGACGAGCCCACGGCCGTCCTGGTGCCGCAGGAGGTGGACGCCCTCTTCGACAACCTGCGCGAGCTGAAGGCCGAGGGCCTGTCCGTCATCTTCATCTCCCACAAGCTGGGCGAGGTCCTCTCGGTCGCCGACGAGATCACCGTGATCCGCCGCGGCACGACGGTCGGCACGGCCGTCCCCGCCGAGACCACGCCCCGTCAGCTCGCCGAGCTGATGGTCGGCAGCGAGCTGCCCACGCCTCAGACGGCGGAGTCCACGGTCACCGACCGGGCGGTCCTCACCGTCGACACGCTGCGCCTGGCCGCGCCCAGCGGCAAGGCCCTGCTCGACGACATCTCCTTCACCATCCACGCCGGTGAGATCCTCGGCATCGCCGGTGTCGAGGGCAACGGCCAGACCGAGCTGGTCGACGCGCTCATCGGGCTGCGCCACGCCGACTCCGGCTCCATCCGCTTCCTCGACCAGGACATCACCGCGCTGCCCACCCGCAAGCGCCGCGAGCAGGGCGTCGGCTACATCCCCGAGGACCGTCACCGCCACGGGCTGCTCCTCGAGGCACCCCTCTGGGAGAACCGCATCCTGGGCCACGTCACCGAGAAGCCCAACAGCAAGGGCGTCTGGCTGGACCTGAAGAGCGCCCAGCAGGACACCCGCCGCATCGTCGAGACGTACGACGTCCGCACCCCCGGCATCGACGTCACCGCGGCCTCGCTCTCCGGCGGCAACCAGCAGAAGCTGATCGTCGGCCGCGAGATGAGCCACAAGCCGCGCTTCCTCATCGCCGCCCACCCCACCCGCGGCGTGGACGTCGGCGCGCAGGCCGCGATCTGGGACCACATCCGCGAGGCCCGCCGCGAGGGTCTGGCCGTGCTGCTGATCTCCGCCGACCTGGACGAGCTGATCGGCCTGTCCGACACCCTCCGGGTCATCTACGACGGCAAGCTGGTCGCGGACGCCGACCCCGCCACCATCACCCCCGAGGCACTCGGCTCGGCGATGACCGGCGCCGCCTCCGGACACCTGGAGGACGAGGAGAACGCCGGGACCCCGGCCGGGGAGGGCGGGGAGGCCGGTCCGGCGAAGTCCCCGAAGTCCCCGGACGCCCCCGAGCCGTCCGAGCCGTCCAAGTCACTCAAGTCCCCCGAGGCCCCTGAGTCCCCCGAGTCTCCGGAAGACGAGGCCCGCTGATGAAGAAGTTCGACAAGGAGCGCGTGCTCCTCGCGGTGGCCGGACCGGTCATCGCGCTCGCCGTGGCCTTCGTGCTCAGTGCGATCGTCCTGATCGCCTCGGGCAAGAACCCGGTCGAACCGTTCGCCCTCATGTTCGAGCAGGCCGGGTTCTCCGACATCCAGGTCCTGATCGTCAACCAGGCGTCGATGTACTACATCGCGGCCCTCGCGGTGGCCATCGGCTTCCGGATGAACCTCTTCAACATCGGCGTCGACGGGCAGTACCAGCTCGCCGCCATGATGGCCGCGATCGTCGGCGCCCACGCCAACCTGCCGGCCGCCCTCCAGATCCCGCTCCTCCTCCTGACCGCCGTCCTCACCGGCGCCTTCTGGTCCGGCATCGCCGGTGTCCTCAAGGTGACCCGGGGCGTCAGCGAGGTCGTCGCGACGATCATGCTCAACGCCATCGCCACCTCCGTCATCGGCTACCTGTGGCTGCCGGACGTCTTCGGCGTCAAGATCGGCAACAACAACACCACCGGCGAGATGCACGAGTCCGGCTGGGTCCCCGGCATCGACACGGGCGCGGCCGGCGAGATCTACGGCCTGGTGATCCTCGCCGTCCTCCTCGGCATCGGCTACTGGATCGTCCTCAACCGCACCCGCTTCGGCTTCGACCTGCGCGCCTCCGGCGCCTCCGAGTCCGCCGCCGCGGCCAGCGGTGTCAGCCCCAAGCGCATGGTGCTCACCGCGATGCTGCTCTCCGGCGGGCTCGCCGGTCTCGCGGGTCTGCCGATCCTGCTCGGCGACACCCACACCTACAGCCTCAACTTCCCCACCGGCATCGGCTTCCTCGGCATCGGCATCGCCCTGCTCGGCCGCAACAGCCCGGTCGGCATCGCCTTCGCCGCCCTGCTGTGGGCCTGGCTCGACAAGGCCTCGCCCGAGCTGGACTTCCACGGCTACGACAAGGAGATCGCGGTCATCATGCAGGGCCTGATCGTCCTCTCGGTCGTCGTCTCCTACGAGGCCGTCCGTGAGTGGGGCCTGCGCCGCCAGCAGCGCCGGGTCGGCGCGGAGCTGGCCGCCGGTCACGTCCTCGGCGCCACCGACAACTCGAAGAAGGAGGTGGCCGGCCGATGACCGCTCCGACCACAGCGACCGACGTCAACCAGCCGTCGCTGGAGCACGCACCACGGACCGGCCGCCGCATGTCGTGGCCCGTGCTGCTCCTGGTCATCGCCGGAGCCCTGGCGCTGACCTCGATCGTCCGCCTGATCACCGGCGCCAACGGCATCACCAACGTCAGCCAGATGTCCACCGCCCTCCAGCTGGCCGTGCCGATCGGCCTCGCCGGTCTCGGCGGTCTGTGGGCCGAGCGCGCGGGCGTCGTCAACATCGGCCTCGAAGGCATGATGATCCTCGGCACCTGGTTCGGTGCCTGGGCCGGCTTCCAGTGGGGGCCGTGGACCGGCGTCCTCGTCGGCATCGTCGGCGGCTGCCTCGGCGGCCTGCTGCACGCCATCGTGACGATCACCTTCAACGTCAACCACATCGTCTCCGGTGTGGCCATCAACATCCTCGCCCTCGGCGCCACCCGCTACCTCGCCCCGCTCGCCTTCGAGGGCCACCAGGGCGGCTCGGCCAAGCAGTCGCCGCCGGTCGACTCCCTCGGGCACTTCTCGATCCCGGGCCTCTCCGGCTGGCTGGACAGCCTCAACGACCAGCACTGGTTCTTCGTCTCGGACATCGCGGGCCTGCTCGGCGGCCTGGTCACCGACGTCTCCTGGCTCACCCTGATCGCGGTCGCCCTGATCCCCGCCACCTGGTGGATCCTGTGGCGCACCCCGTTCGGCCTGCGGCTGCGCTCCTGCGGCGAGAACCCGATCGCCGCCGAGTCCCTCGGCGTCAACGTCTACAAGTACAAGTACCTGGCCGTGATCATCTCCGGCGGCCTGGCCGGTCTCGGCGGCGTCTTCCTGTCCATCGTGGCCAACCCCTTCTACCTGGAGGGCCAGACCAGCGGCCGCGGCTACATCGGCCTCGCGGCGATGATCTTCGGCAACTGGATGCCGGGCGGCCTCGCCATCGGCGCCGGTCTCTTCGGCTACACCGACAGCCTCAACCTGCGCGGCGGCTCCGCCAACGTGCACGCGCTGCTGCTGCTGGTGGCGTTCCTGCTGGTGGTCACCGCGGTCGCGGTGCTGCTGAAGAAGAAGTACATGGCCGGTGCGGTGGCGCTGGTCTTCGCAGCGCTGATGGCGATCTGGAACGGGGTCGACGACGAGATGCCGTCCCGACTCGACTCGGCCCTGCCGTACCTCGCAGTCTTGCTGGTCGTCGCAGCAGTGGTCCTGCTGGTCGTGAAGCGCTACGGCGGCGGGCTGCTCCTGCTCGCGGCCGCCGGGATGACGGCCTGGTACGCAGGCACCAACGAGGTCCCCAACCAGGTTGTCTCCGCCACGCCGTACGTCGTCACGCTCGTCGTCCTCGCCCTGTCCGCGCAACGGCTGCGGATGCCCAAGGCGGACGGCATGCAGTACCGCAAGGGCCAGGGCAAGTGACCGGGGCCGACTGGCAGGAGCTGCGCACGGCGGCCCGGGACGCGATGTCCCGGGCGTACGCCCCCTACTCGGGGTACGCCGTGGGCGCCGCCGCCCTCGTCGACGACGGCCGCACCGTCACCGGCTGCAACGTGGAGAACGCCAGCTACGGCATCGGCCTGTGCGCCGAGTGCGGGCTCGTCTCCCAGCTGCTGGTGACCGGCGGCGGCCGGCTGACGCACTTCGTCTGCGTCGACGGCGAGGGCGAGGTACTCGTCCCCTGCGGCCGCTGCCGGCAGCTCCTGTACGAGTTCGGCGGCCCGGAGCTGCTCCTCGAGACCCCGGAGGGGATCCTCCCGCTCTCCCGGATGCTCCCGCAGGCCTTCGGCCCCGACCACCTCACCAAGTAGCAACTCGCGTTAGGACAGCCAGACATGGCCATGGACGTCATCTCCGTCATCCGCACCAAGCGGGACCGCGGCGAGCTCAGCGGCGAGCAGATCGACTGGGTCATCGACGCGTACACGCGCGGCGAGGTGGCCGACGAGCAGATGTCCTCGCTCGCGATGGCGATCCTGCTCAACGGCATGAACCGCGGCGAGATCGCCCGCTGGACGGCCGCGATGATCGCCTCCGGCGAGCGCATGGACTTCTCGTCCCTGTCCCGCCCGACCGCCGACAAGCACTCCACGGGCGGCGTCGGCGACAAGATCACCCTGCCCCTCGCGCCCCTGGTGGCGGCGTGCGGCGCGGCCGTCCCGCAGCTCTCCGGCCGCGGCCTCGGCCACACCGGCGGCACCCTGGACAAGCTGGAGTCGATCCCCGGCTGGCGCGCCCTCCTGTCCAACGAGGAGATGCTGAACGTCCTGGACACCACCGGCGCGGTGATCTGCGCGGCGGGCGACGGCCTGGCGCCCGCCGACAAGAAGCTGTACGCGCTGCGCGACGTGACGGGCACGGTCGAGGCGATCCCGCTCATCGCCTCCTCCATCATGTCGAAGAAGATCGCCGAGGGCACCGGATCGCTGGTCCTGGACGTGAAGGTGGGCTCGGGCGCCTTCATGAAGACCATCGAGGACGCCCGCGAACTGGCCTCCACGATGGTCGGCCTCGGCACCGACCACGGCGTGAAGACGGTCGCGCTCCTCACCGACATGGCCACCCCCCTCGGCCTGACCGCGGGCAACGCCCTGGAGGTCCGCGAGTCGGTCGAGGTCCTGGCCGGCGGCGGCCCCTCCGACGTCGTCGAGCTGACCCTCGCCCTGGCCCGCGAAATGCTCGACGCCGCGGGCCTCAAGGACGCCGACCCGGCGAAGGCACTGGCCGACGGCTCGGCGATGGACGTCTGGCGCCGCATGATCGCGGCCCAGGGCGGCGACCCGGACGCCGCGCTGCCCACGTCGAAGGAACAGCACGTGGTGAAGGCGGGTGCCTCCGGCGTCCTGACCCGACTCGACGCCTACGACGTCGGCGTCGCCGCGTGGCGCCTGGGCGCGGGCCGCGCCCGCAAGGAGGACCCGGTGCAGGCCGCCGCGGGCGTCGAACTCCACGCCAAGCCCGGCGACACGGTCACCGCGGGCCAGCCCCTCCTCACCCTCCACACCGACACCCCGGACCGCTTCGAGTACGCCCTCGCGGCGGTGGAGGGCGCGTACGACGTCGCCTCGGCCGGCACGGACTTCACCGCCTCGCCGGTGGTGCGGGAACGTATCGCCTGATCAGGAGGTTTCCTCGATCGAGTGAACGGGACCGGTGCACCTCCACCGGTCCCGTTCGGCATGTTGACTGCCCGCATGCGGGAACTTGAGGGCGACTACGTCCTGGCCGACAACATGTGGGACGAACTCGTCTGGGTCTGGCGCCGGACGGAGGCACCCAAGGCCTGCAAGGTGGAGATCGTCGAAGGGCTGATCACGGTCGCCCCCCTCTCCTCGCTCGCGCACAACGTGGCCGCCGAACGCGTACAGCGACGCCTCTACGACGTGATCCCGCAGGAGTGGGGCGTCTACCAGCGGCTGCCCCTGGCCGTACCGGCCCGGCTCGGCCTGTACGTGCCGGACCTCGCGGTCGTGGCCGGCGAGGCGCTGCGCGCGGGGGACGATCAGCTCATCCCCGCCTCCACGGCCGAACTGGTCGGGGAGATCACCTCCACGGCCACGGCGACCAACGACCGAACCCACAAACTCGCGGGCTACGCGGAAGCAGGCGTCCCCCTGTACCTTCTCATCGACTGCCTGGCCCCGGGCGGCCCCACCGCGACCCTCTACGGCGAACCGAAGGGTGACGTCTACCGGGTACTGAGCGCCGCGAAGTTCGGCGACCCCGTCAAGCTCCCCGCCCCCTTCGACCTGACCATCGACACCGGCGAGTTCCCCGAGGCCTGACTCACCCCAGCACCGCCGCCACCCCCACCAGCACCGGCACGGACACCACCGTCGAGACCAGGATCGCGTCGCGGGCCAGGCGCTCGCCGACGCCGTAGGTCGACGCGTACGTGTACAGGTTCTGCGCGGCGGGCAGTGCCGACGTCACCACCACGTCGAGCAGTTGGGGGCCCCGCAGACCGAAGACCCCCGACGCCAGCGCCCAGGCCACCGCCGGCTGGCCCACCGCCTTCAGCGCGACCGCGAGCAGCACCGGCCGCCGTTCCACGCCCCGCAGCGGCATCGTGGAGCCGCACAGACCGATGCCGAAGGCCAGCAGCACCGCGGGGACCGACATGTTGCCGATCAGCGTCACCGGGTCCATGACCGGGTCGGGCACCTCGAAGCCGCTCGCGGCGACCGCGACCCCGGCGAGTGAGCCCAGCGCGATCGGATTGCGCAGCGGCGTCAGCAGGCGCCGCCACAGGGTGCCCCCGCCGCCCCCGCGCGACAGGTCCAGGATCGTCACCGCCACCGGCGTCACCAGCACCAGCTGGAACAGCAGCACCGGCGCCACCAGCGAGGCGTCGCCCAGGACGTACACGGCGATCGGGATGCCGAGGTTGCCGGAGTTGACGTAACCGGAGCACAGCGCGCCGATCGTCGTACGGCCCACACCCCAGCCCCGTACGACGCCCACCGCGACGAACGCACCGGCCACCGCCACCGTGGACAGGGCCGTCACCAGCAGCCGGGCGGAGAAGACCACCGACAGGTCGGCCGTCGCGAGGGTCGTGAACAGCAGGGCCGGTGACGCCACGTGGAAGGCGAGCTTGGTCAGCACCTCGCGGCCCTGGGGGCCCAGATGGCCGCGCAGGCCGAGCACATAGCCGACGCCGATCACCACCGCGATGACCGCGAAGCCGGTCAGCACCCCCTGCACGGCACCTCCCCGCCGAGCGGGCGGACCAGGGACGGTATGGCAGGGGGAGACGGCGGGGATGCGTGGGGCATGCAGCAAACCCTCCGGGGCGGAGTCCGCGCACGTCAATGTGATCTCTGCTGCGATCTCCGGCGGCGGACACCGATGACTTCCCGGCCGACGCCCGGTCTACCGCACGTGGACGCCGTGACACCCGCCGTACTCGTGCTGCCGGGGCCCGTCTCCCGAGGGGAGACGCCCCGGTTCTGCGACGAGGTGCGCGCGCTGCTGGAAAGCACCCGGGCCGGGGTGGTCGTCTGCGACGTCGGCGGTCTCGGGCCGCCGGGGCTCGCCGTGGTCGACCTGCTGGCCCGGCTGGAGCTCACCGCCCGGCGGACCGGGGGCCGGATCCGGCTGCGCGACCCCGATCCGGCCCTGCACGCCCTACTGGACCTCGTCGGCCTCCGCTTCGAGACGGAGCGGCAGGTCGAACAGCGGGAACCACCGCTTGGTGTCGAGGAAGCAGTGGAACCCGGTGATGCGGCCGTCTGAGATCTCCAGCACCTGGACCGCCCACGGCGCGAAGCCGCCCGCCTCCGGGTCCGGCTTGTAGTGCGCGAAGGCCGGCAGCCCGTTGGCCTGGACCGGCAGCAGCCGGGACCCGGCGCACGCGGCGCCGAGCGTGGTCATGAAACCGGTGATGTCCGCCGGGCCGGCCAGCCACAGGTCGAACGGCGGCATCGTCATGACCGCGTCCTCGTGCAGGAGCGCCGTCAGCGCCGTCATGTCGTAGCCCTCGAAGGCCGCGACATAGCGCTCCAGGAGCTTCTGCTGCTCCTCGTCCAGCGGGTCCGAGACAGCGGCGTCGGCCCCCCGGTCCGCCCGCTCGGCGAGCGTCGCGCGGGCGCGCTGGAGCGCGCTGTTGACGGAGGCGACCGAGGTGCCGAGCAGCTCGGCGACCTCGCTCGCCTTCCACGCCAGCACCTCGCGCAGGATCAGCACCGCCCGCTGCTTGGGCGGCAGCTGCTGGAGGGCGGCCATGAAGGCGAGCCGCACGGACTCCTTGGCGACCGCGGCCTCGGCCGGGTCGGCGGTCTGCGGCAGCACGCGGGCGTCGGGCATCGGCTCCAGCCAGGTGTGGTCCGGGCGGGGGGACAGGGCGGCCTGGGCGAGCGGGGTCGCCTCCGTCAGGTCCATCGGACGCGCCCGCTTGTTGCCCGCGGTCAGCATGTCCAGGCAGACGTTGGTCGCGATCCGGTACAGCCAGGAGCGCAGGCTGGAGCGGCCCTCGAACTTGTCGTAGCTCCGCCAGGCGCGGACCAGCGTGTCCTGCACCGCGTCCTCGGCCTCGAAGGAGGAACCGAGCATCCGGTAGCAGTACCCCGTCAGCTCGGGCCGGTGCTTCTCCAGCGCGGAGTCCAGCTCCGTCGTCACGGTGCCGTTGGTCATCGTCCACCCACCCCTGTGGCGTCCCGTCGTGCGCGTCTTCGCGCCTCGCACTTCGGAAGCTACCGCAGGGGACTGACAATGGCCTGTGCAGTCAACAAAGGCGCAGGTCAGCGCGGCAGGCCCAGAGCCCTCACCGGCGCGCCCGCGGCCTGGCGGCGGGCCGCCAGCGACCCGGAGACCGTGATGACCACGACGCCCACGACCGCGAGCACCCCCACCGCGACCGTGCCGGCCCAGCCGCCGGAGTGGAAGGCCACCGCCCCGACCGTGCTGCCCGCGCTGGAACCCACGTAGTAGGCGGACTGGTACAGCGCCGAGGCCTGGGCGCGGCCGTGCCGGGCGGTCTTGCCGACCGCCGAGGAGGCCACCGCGTGCCCGGCGAAGAAGCCCGCCGTGATCAGCACCAGGCCGAGGAGGACCAGCGGCAGGGACGGCGCCAGGGACAGCAGCAGGCCCGCCGCCGTCGTCCCCGCGCCCAGGTAGAGCGCCCCGCGGCGGCCGAGACGGTCCACCAGACGGCCGGCCGTCGAGGCCGAGACCGTGCCGACCAGGTACACCAGGAAGATCGAGCCGATCAGGCCCTGCGGGAGGGAGAACGGTGCCTCGGTCAGGCGGTAGCCGATCACCGTGTAGACACCGCCGAACACCGTCATGAACAGCGCGCCGATCGCGTACAGGCGGCGCAGCAGCGGGTTGGCGAGGTGGTCGCGGACCGTGCGGACCAGGACCCGCGGGCGCAGCGAACCCGGCGTGAAGTGCTTCGGCGCCGGCAGCAGCAGCCGGAAGGCCACCGCGCACGCCACCGCGACCAGGCCGATGACCCCGACGGCGACCCGCCAGCCCCACTCCTGGGCGACCCAGCCGGTGATCACCCGGCCGCTCATCCCGCCGACGCTGTTGCCCGCCACGAACAGGCCGATCGCGGTGACCAGCGCCCGCGGCCGCACCTCCTCCGCGAGGTACGCCGTCGCCGAGGCCGGGAGCCCGGCCAGCGCAGCGCCCTGCACCGCCCGCAGCGCGACCAGCGCCGGGAGCGACGGGGCGAAGGGCACCAGCAGCCCGACGGTCACCGCGACCGCCAGCGACGCCGTCATGACCGTACGCCGTCCGAACCGCTCCGACAGCGCGCTCATCGGCAGCACGAACACCGCGAGGCCGCCGGTCGCGGCGGCCACGGTCCAGCTCGCGTCGCTCGCCGTGACGCCGAGGTCGCCCGAGATCAGCGGCAGCAGGGCCTGGGTGGAGTAGAGGAGCGCGAAGGTCGCGACGCCCGCCAGGAACAGCGCGAGACTCATCCGGCGGTATCCGGGGCCGCCCGGAGCCATGCGCGAGTCGGAGGCTTCGAAGGAATCGGCGTCGGAGGCGGCGGAGACGGCGGAGGCGTCCACGACCGTGGACGCCCCGGTATCGGCGGGAGTCATGCCACGAAGGTACGAAGCCCCTTACTCATCCGTCCAATGCATGGAATGGCCATAATCGTTCCCATGGTGCATCAGCAAAGCTCACGGCCCCGCCTGTCACCGTCCGGTGACACAGAAGACATCGTCGCGCTGCTCGCGCCCCGCCTCGCGCACTTCGCCGGAGTGGCCCGCACCGAGCACGTCACCCGGGCCGCCCAGGAGATGAACGTCCCCCAGTCGACCCTCTCCCGCGCCCTCGTCCGCCTGGAGGAGGACCTCGGCGTGGACCTGTTCGTGCGCCGCGGCCGCACCCTCGCGCTGACCGTCGCCGGGCGGACCTTCCTCGGCTCCGTCGAACGCGCCCTCGCCGAGGTCGAGCGGGCCGCCGACGAGGTCCGCGCCGACGCCGACCCGGCCACCGGCAAGGTCGCCTTCGGCTTCCTGCACACCATGGGCGCCGAGACCGTCCCCGGCCTGCTGCACGCCTTCCGCGCCGACCACCCCCGGGTCCGCTTCAGCCTCGTGCAGAACTACGGCGAGGCCATGCTGGAGCGGCTGCGCGCGGGGGAGCTGGACCTGTGCCTCACCTCCCCGGTCCCCGACGCGCCCGACCTGGTCGCCCGCCGCCTCGACGAGCAGAAGCTGCGCCTGGTCGTCCCGGCCGACCACTCCCTGGCCGGGCGCCGGCGCATCCGCCTCGCCGAGGCCGCCGACGAGATCTTCGTGACCCTGGAGCCCGGCTACGGCCTGCGGCGCATCACCGACGCGCTGTGCAAGGAGGCCGGTTTCCGGCCCAAGGTGGCCTTCGAGGGGGAGGAGGCGGAGACGCTGCGCGGCCTGGTCGCGGCCGGTCTCGGCGTCGCCCTGCTGCCGCCGCCCGCCGTGCCCCGCCCCGGCGTGGTCGAACTGACGGTCACCGCCCCGCGCGCCGCCCGCGAGATCGGCGTGGCCTGGCTGGCGGGGCGCACGGACACGCCACCGGTGGCGGCGTTCAAGCGGTTCCTGCTGTCGAGGAGGGGCAGTCTGCTGCCCTCCTGAACTTCGAGACGGGCGCGGCTGCTTACCGCCGCAGCGACTTCCCGAACCCCGCCGCCAACGGCATCCGCAGGCCCAGCGGCGGGGGAGCGGCCAGGGCGTCCTCCACCGGGCGGGAGAAGGACTGTCCGAACAGCACGCCCATCACGAAGTCCTCGGCCAGCGCGGCGACCTCGTCCCGGTACTGACGCAGCCCGTGGCCGTCGGAATGCACCTCGAACCGGCACACGCCGCGGTTCGCCTTCTTCGCCCGGGAGGCGAGCCGGAATGACAACTCCGGGTCGCTGCGCCCGTCGTTCGTGCCGTGCACGATCAGCACCTGCCGCCCGGCGAGCTGCTTCACCGGTTCGGGTGGCGCGGCCACGTCGTCCTCCGGCAGCCAAGGGGCGATCGCCAGGACCGAGTTGACGGCCTCGTTCCCCGCCGCGCGCAACGCCGCCCGGCCGCCCATTCCGGTGCCGACCAGGCAGACGGGTACGTCGCCGTAGCGCCGTACGGCCTCGTCGGCGGCCCACTCGGCGTCCCGGGCGAGGTGGGCCTCGGCGCCGTTCCAGCCGCGGTAGCGGTAGTGCACGACATGCGTGGCCAGACCCTCCTCCCGGCCCGCACGTGCCAGCCTGCGCCCCAACGCGCGTACGGACGCGGCCGCGAGCAGCGCGGAGGGCCTGCGGTCGGAGACCTCGTCGCCCTCGGGAAGCAGCAGCACCACACCGCTCACCGCCGTCCCCTCCGGACCGAGCGTCCGCCCCAGCCGGGCCCGACGGACCGGCGTCGCTTGCTGTGCCATGTCAGAAGATTCTCAGAAGACCGGGTGTACGGAACCCGTCCGCGCGGTCACCGTTACATATCGAGGAGTCCGTACACCGCATCGGGTCCCGGTATTCGCCCGGCGTTCTACGCGCGTAGGAGTTAGAGTGCGCAAATGACGAGCCAGAGCACCGAGAAGAGCGCCGCGGCGAACACCGCGACGGTCTCGAAGACCCCGTCGCCGGACCGGATCCGCCGGGCGCCGAAGGTCCTGCTGCACGACCACCTCGACGGCGGGCTGCGGCCGGGCACCGTCGTCGAACTCGCCCGCGAGACGGGCTACGACGGCCTTCCCGAGACCGACGCCGACCTGCTCGGCACCTGGTTCCGGCAGGCCGCCGACTCCGGATCCCTGGAGCGGTACCTGGAGACCTTCTCCCACACCGTCGGCGTCATGCAGACCCGCGACGCCCTGGTCCGGGTCGCCGCCGAGTGCGCGGAGGACCTCGCCGAGGACGGCGTCGTCTACGCCGAGGTGCGGTACGCCCCCGAGCAGCACCTGGAGAAGGGGCTGACCCTCGAAGAGGTCGTCGAGGCCGTCAACGAGGGCTTCCGGGAGGGCGAGCGGCGCGCCCGGGACCACGGCCACCGCATCCGGGTCGGCGCCCTGCTGACCGCCATGCGGCACGCCGCCCGCTCCCTGGAGATCGCCGAACTGGCCAACCGCTACCGCGACCTCGGCGTCGTCGGCTTCGACATCGCCGGCGCCGAGGCCGGCTACCCGCCCACCCGGCACCTGGACGCCTTCGAGTACCTGAAGCGGGAGAACAACCACTTCACGATCCACGCCGGCGAGGCCTTCGGGCTGCCCTCCATCTGGCAGGCCCTGCAGTGGTGCGGCGCCGACCGGCTCGGGCACGGAGTGCGCATCATCGACGACATCCAGGTTCACGAGGACGGCTCGGTCAAGCTCGGACGGCTCGCCTCCTACGTCCGGGACAAGCGGATCCCGCTGGAGCTGTGCCCCAGCTCCAACCTCCAGACCGGCGCCGCCGACTCCTACGCCGAGCACCCGATCGGGCTGCTGCGCCGGCTCCACTTCCGGGCCACCGTCAACACCGACAACCGGCTCATGTCCCACACCAGCATGAGCCGGGAATTCGAGCACCTGGTCGAGGCGTTCGGCTGCACGCTCGACGACATGCAGTGGTTCTCCGTCAATGCGATGAAATCAGCGTTCATTCCTTTCGATGAACGACTGGCCATGATCAATGACGTCATCAAGCCCGGATATGCCGAGCTGAAGTCCGAATGGCTGTTCCAGCAGACGGCTTCGACCAGCGGTTCTTCGGAATCCGACGGCTGAGTGCGGGACGACGGTAATACGGAAACGCGGACGGGCATTCACCATCCGTCCGCATTTCGATGTTTGCCGCCGGGGGCGGGGCGTGTTTACGGTCAAGGACCGCTCACATCCCCGTCACCCCATTACGAGGACTCATCTTCATGAAGCAGTCTGCTGCCAAGACCCTCGGTGTCGCCGCCCTCGGCGCCGCCTTCGCCGCCGCCGGCGCGGGCGCGGCCACCGCGGCCCCCGAGCTCCCGGACACCGCGCAGACGGTGGACTCCGTCGCCCGCACCCTCCCCGCCGAGACCGTCTCCCAGGTGGCGCCCGGCGCGGGCAACGTGCTGGAGCAGGGCCGCAAGATCTCCCACACCGGCCTGACCGTCGCGCAGCCGGTGGTCGAGCAGGTGGTCGCCGAGCAGCTCGCCGAGGGCCCGACCGAGCCGGTCGCCAAGCTGCTCGGCGGTGTGCCGCTGCAGGGGCTGCCCACCCAGGGCCTGCCGGTCAACGGCCTCCCGCTGGGCGGCTGAGCACCACCGCCCCCCCCCCCCGTACGCGCCGAAGGGGCGCACCCGGTCGCCGGGTGCGCCCCATCGGTGTACCAGAGGGGGTGGTACGTCTTTCACCAGGCCGTACGGGCGGCCTTCTCCTCGGACGGGAGCAGGATCCACAGGGCCAGGTAGAGCAGGAACTGCGGGCCGGGCAGCAGGCAGGAGACCAGGAAGATCACCCGCATCGTGCCGGCCGAGGTGCCGAAGCGCCGGGCCAGCGCGGCGCACACTCCGCCGATCATGCGGCCGTGGGTGGGGCGGGCGAGGCTGGACATCGCGGCTCCTTCGTGAGCGTGTCGGTGGGGCTGCCCTCCGGCTTCCCCTTCATCTGCCCTCCACGCTACGGAGACGAACCGCACAAAGCGTCGCTCTACGGGGCGATACCGACCCTGGGAATCGTCGGGGTCCGACCCTGAGCGGGCTCCTCCTGGAGGACGCCCTCCCGTCCGTCCTGCCGGTACCAGCGGCGGAGCCGGGCCCGGCCCGCCGGGACGACGGCGAGGTGCGCGAGGGCCACGCCCACCGTGTTCAGCAGCACCGAGTCGATGTCGACGACCTGACCGGGCACCCCGGTCTGCAGCAGCTCGATGCCCACCGACAGCAGGGCGGCCGCGGCCGTGGTGCGCAGCAGGGACGCCAGCGGCGAGACGTGCAGCCGCCCGCCGGCCAACGGCAGCAGGGCGCCGAGCGGTGCCAGCAGGGCCAGCGACCCGCCGAGCGAACGGGCCGCCGCGCGCCCGCCCAGCGCCAGGTCGGCGCGGATACCGGCGAACGGCTCCAGGTTGGGTGGCAGTACCCAGGGGACGTCCAGCGGCCGCAGCGCGTACCAGGCGACGAACGCGAGATGTGCGACCAGGAGAACACTTCCTGTCACACGGATGCGGAGCGCGGCGCTGCCGCCGAGGAACCCATGACGCTGCACGTCCCCCTAGACGCGCCCCCCGCCGTGCGCGGTTCCGGGCTCCTACACGCAAGGGTGAGGCTTGCGCCACATGGCCCCCGCAGGGCCTTCGCGGGGCACCCGCCCGGTGCCCCGCGGTGCGGCCCGTCAGCCGCCCGTGACCTCGTCGGCGGGCGGTTCGTTGCTGCCCGGCCGGGCCCGGACCTCGTCCGTGCAGGAGTAGCGGCGGGCGGACCGGTCGGCGGGCCCGGCCAGGATCACCGAACCGTCGCCCTCGGCCGCGGCGGAGTCGGAGAAGGTGCACACCACCTGCGCGAGCGCGTACGAGGTCAGGTCGTCCGGAGCGGTACTCAGCCGCAGCGTGTCCTCGGGATCGCCGGAACGCGGTCCCGTCACCGTGATCCCGCGGCGCACGTCCGACGTGTAACCGGCCTCCTTCTCCGCGGCCGACGGCTGTGCCGCCAGCTCGTCCAGCAGCCCCTGGGCCACCAGCACGCGCCGCCCCGAGTCCGAGGCGCCGTCCGGCACCCGCACCGTGCGGTCCACGGCCACCAGCGACGAGCCGCACAGCAGGAACACCTGCGCCGGCAGTCCGGGCGTGGTCCGCGTCGACACGTCCGGCTCGGCGAGCGAGCAGCGCACCCGCGACGGCGCGGGACCGTAGTCCGTGGGCACCTCGGTGGCGCGGATGCCGCACCCGGTCAGCAGCACGGCCAGTACCGCGAGCCCGGAGAGGGCCGGCAGACGGCGTACGGTCATCAGACCTGTCCCTTCGCGTCCTTGCCCCGGTCGTCGGTCTCCTCGTCGGCCCCGCCGGCCCCGTCGTCCTCGTCCACGGGCGGCGACGGGTCCTGCGGCAGCCGCAGGGTGAACACCGCACCGCCCTCCGGGGCGTTCTCCGCGGTGATCTCACCGCCGTGGATGTGCGCGTTCTCCAGGGCGATGGACAGGCCGAGCCCGCTGCCCTCGGAGCGCGGCCGGGAGGCGCTCGCCTTGTAGAAACGGTCGAAGACGTGCGGCAGGACGTCCTCGGGGATGCCGGAACCGTTGTCCCGCACCCGGATGACGATCTCGTCGTCCGCCCGCGCCACGGACACCCTGACCGGCGACCCGCCGTGCTTGAGCGCGTTGCCGATCAGGTTGGCGAGGATGACGTCGAGGCGGCGCGGGTCGAGGCGGGCGTGGACGCCGCGCTCGGCGTCCAGGTCCACGGCGTCCAGCCAGGCCCGGGCGTCGATGCAGGCGGTGATCTGGTCGGCGACGTCGACGTCGTCCAGGACCAGCCGGGCGGTGCCCGCGTCGAAGCGGGTGACCTCCATCAGGTTCTCCACCAGGTCGTTCAGCCGCCGCGTCTCGCTCACGACCAGCCGCACGGCGGGCTCGACCATCGGGTCGAAACTCCCGCCCTCTCCCTCGCCCTCGCCCGCGTACTCCAGCTCCTCCTCCAGCACTTCCGTCACCGCGGTGAGCGCCGTCAGCGGGGTACGCAGCTCGTGGCTCATGTCCGCGACGAAGCGCCGGGAGGCCTGCTCCCGGCCCGCCATGTCCGCGACCCGCTTCTCCAGGTTCTCGGCGGCGCTGTTGAACGTCCGGGACAGGTCGGCCAGTTCGTCGGTGCCGGACACCCGCAGCCGGGTGTCCAGCTTCCCCTCGCCCAGCCGCCGCGCCGCGACCCCGAGCCGGTGCACGGGCTTCAGCACGGTCGTCGCCAGGGCCTGCGCGAGCAGTGCGGAACCCAGCAGGGCGAGTGCGGTGGCGATCCCCAGCGACCAGGCGAGCGAGTTCAGGTCCTTCGCCTCCGGTTCCAGCGACTTGAGCATGTAGCCGGTCGGCCCGCCGCCGATCACCTTCGTGCCGGCCACCAGGTACGGGGTGCCGTCGTCGGTGATCCGCTGCCAGTACAGGTGGTACGGGTGCTTGTTGGCCGAAGTGACCTTCTGCTCCTTGGTCACGGCCGTGCGCAGCGACTCGGGCACGTCGGACAGCGCGAAGCCGCCCAGGCCGCCGGAACTGCCGTACACGGCCGTGCCGTCGGCGTTCTCCGCGACCAGCAGCACGGAGAACCGCTGGCTGCTGTTGGCCATCTGTCCCGCCGTGTGCTGCACCTCGTCCTGCGTGGGGTGCTCGGGCAGCGCGCCCGCCCGGTTCTGCATCTCCTGCTCGAAGTCCCGCAGCACGGCGTCCTGGGTACGGGTGAGCACCGCCTCCCGGTTCAGCCAGTACGCGATGCCGGACGCGGACACGGCGGCGGTGAGCGCGACCAGGCCGAAGACGAGGACCAGCCTCAGGCGCAGGCTGGTGAAGCGCAGCCCGGACCAGAATCCCTTGCGCGCCGCGGCCAGGCCGCGGGTACCCCCCTGGTGTTCCCGTGTCACTGAGGCGGATCCAGCCGGTAGCCGACACCCCGCACGGTACGGATCAGGGTCGGGGACGACGGCACGTCCTCGACCTTGGCGCGCAGCCGCTGCACGCACGCGTCCACCAGCCGGGAGTCGCCGAGGTAGTCGTGCTCCCACACCAGCCGCAGCAACTGCTGCCGGGACAGCGCCTGCCCCGGCCGCCGGCTCAGCTCCAGCAGCAGCCGCAGCTCGGTGGGCGTCAGCTGGAGGTCCTCGCCGTTCTTCGTCACGGTCATCGCCGAACGGTCGATGACCAGGCTGCCGAAGCTCGCCGAGTCGGTCGACTCCCGCTCCCCGCGCCGCAGCACGGCCCGGATCCGGGCGTCGAGGACCCGGCCCTGGACGGGTTTGACGACGTAGTCGTCGGCGCCCGACTCGAGACCGACGACCACGTCGATGTCGTCGTTGCGCGCGGTCAGCAGGATGATCGGCAGCTGGTCGGTGCGCCGGATGCGACGGCACACCTCGAAACCGTCGATGCCGGGCAGCATCACGTCCAGCACGATCAGGTCCGGCCGCTGCTCTCGCAACAGCTTCAGACCGTCCTCACCACTGGCAGCGGTGGCCACCCGGTGGCCCTGGCGGGTCAGGGAGAGCTCCAGGGCCGTACGGATGGCGTCGTCGTCCTCGATCAGCAACAGGGAAGGCACGCGCTCATTCTGGCCCATGAGGGGGCCGGTGTTCGACCTGCGGGTGCGGTTGGGGCCCCACGACGCCGCCGGACCCTGTGAAGGAAGGGTGGTGCAGCGGTGACGGACCCCTGTGACAGCTCTGTGACAGTCGGCGGACACGGCCATGAAGTCACCGGGGCAAGCTCTTCGTCACAGGCAACCGGCAGTCCACGACGGGGGGCGCGAGATGAACACGCTGAAGGGCACCAACACCAGCGCAGTGGTCACGCGTCTGCACGACGTGCACGCACACCGGGGTTCCGAGAAGTCCGGTGCCGTGAGCGGGCGGGGGTGCGCTCGCGGCACCGGGCGTCAGCACACCGCGTACATGACGGTGGTTGACGCGAACACGGGGGAAACGGGGAACACGGGGGACCGGGGGGAGCGCCGCTCCCTGTCGGAGGCGGAGTTCACCGCCTACGTCCAGGAGCGCCGCTCCTCCCTGTACGCGACCGCCTACCACCTCACCGGCGACCGCTTCGAGGCCGAGGACCTGCTGCAGAGCGCCCTGTTCTCGACCTACCGGGCGTGGGACCGGATCAGTGACAAGGCGGCGGTCGGCGGATACCTCCGCCGCACCATGACCAACCTGCACATCAGCGCCTGGCGGCGCCGCAAGCTCAACGAGTACCCGACCGAGGAACTGCCGGAGACGCCCGGCGACATGGACGCGATGCGCGGCACCGAGCTGCGCACCGTCCTGTGGCAGGCGCTCGCCCGGCTGCCCGAACTCCAGCGCACCATGCTGGTCCTGCGCTACTACGAGGGCCGTACGGACCCGGAGATCGCGGACATCCTCGACATCAGCGTGGGCACGGTGAAGTCCAGCATCTGGCGCTCGCTGCGCCGGCTGCGCGAGGACGAGGTCCTCAGCTTCGGCCGTGACCAGGAGGACGCCTTCGGCGAACTGGTCGCCTGAAGGTACGGGCCGGGGGGACCGGCCCGAGGGGCGGGGCCCCGTGAAAAAAGTTTCGAGCCGGGGTGTATCAGGGGGAGGGACCCGGGCTCTTACTCACGGGGAAGCACCACGGGGGAACAACGGGGGACACGGGGGACGGGGATCACGGGGGATCCACGGGGGCGGAAAGGGAGCGGGACTGGAGGGCCGGGGGGTCCGTCCAGTCCCGCTTCCGCATGCGGGGGCCAGGCGTTACGCGGCCGTACGGCTGGTGGCGCACCGCCCCGCCGCCGCGGCCGCCAGCCGGCCCATCGCCTCGTCCCGGTCGCAGGCGTGGGCGCCCAGGGCCGTCTGCCGGGCGATGACCGACCGCTCAAGACGCATCAGCCGCCAGCCTCTGCGGAGCAGGAACGGCACGGACTTGCGGCCCTCGCGCAGATCCCGCAGGAACCGGCGGCGGAAGGTCGTCAGCGGGCCCCGGCTCAGGCACAGCGCGTCGGCCAGCACGCCCAGTTCCCGGCAGTGCTCCACCAGTTCCGCGGCGAAGACGCCCTCCGCGAGGAACAGCGGCGTCCGTCCGATGTCTACGCTCTCCTCGCCGGTGCGGGCGCTCAGCGAGATGTCGTAGACGGGCACGTCGGTACGTCCCGTGCGGCACAGCTCCCGGATGGCGGCGACCGCCGCGTCCGCGTCCCACGACGCCGGGTGGTCCCAGTCGATGTCGGAGCTGAGGGGCACCGTCGGCAGCGTCGGGTCGGTGCCCTCCTTGTAGAAGTCGTCGAGGCGCAGCACCGGGAGGCCGGAGTGCGCGGCGAGGAGGGACTTGCCGGAGCCGGAGGGGCCGCAGAGCAGCACGACTCGCGTCGGTATGGGTGGATGGGAGCTCACGGGACACCAGTCTGAGGCATCCGACGGCCGCCGTACGACCCCGCGGGTGGACTTTGCCGCACGCGTCACATTTCGATTGCGCTGCGCGGTGACCTGATCACGGTGTGCGCTGTTGTCAGGGCAGTCCGTAGCAATCCACACCAAGAGGTGGCAGCAGCGATGGCCCGACACGCGTCCCCCCGCACCCCGCACGCACAGCGCGCCCTGGTCGCCCTCGCGACCGCCGGTGCCGCCCTGGCCGCAGGAGCGGCGACGGCCTCCGCGGACAGCGGCGAGACCATCGCCGGTCTGGCGCACACCCGCCCCACGTCCCTGGGCAACATCGACCCGCAGGCGGGCCTGGCGGCCGTGACCGGCACCGTCGGCCATGTCACCGGCCCGGTCGCCGACCTGAAGCCCAACCCGCTGGCCGGCACCGGCGTCGACCCGCTGGACAACGGCGTCGGCACGAAGGTCGCCGACTTCCAGCCGCTGACCTCGACGGCCCTGACCGGCCCGGTCGCCCAGGCCCAGTCCCTCGGCAGCGTGCCGGTGCTGGGGCAGGTGACGGAGCTGCTGCGCTGAGGCAGTCCGCGTACGTCGGGCCGCGATTCCTCCGAGAAGGAGGTCGCGGCCCGTCCCTGTTGCCGCGAGCGCCGGTTCGCGCTGCCCCATCGTCACGCGGGCTGCGCGGGGCGGCCGTCTAATCTGTGGTGATCCACGTTTCGCGCAAGAGGTGCAAGGGGGCCGGGGTGCACAACGACGACGGATACAACGGGGCTGACGGCGGCACTGACGGGCAGCCCGAGGATCGGCGGCCGGCCGACCAGTTCTCCTCCCACGGCGGTCCTTCCGTCCCCCATACGGTGATCGAGGGCCGCTACGAGTTGCTGGAGCCCATCGGCAGCGGCGGCATGGGGGAGGTCTGGAAGGCCCACGACCGGCGGCTGCGCCGGTTCGTCGCCGTGAAGGGTCTTCTCGACCGCAGGGCCATGACCCCGGACACGCAGAAGGCCGCGATGCAGCGGGCCCGCCGGGAGGCGGAGGCGCTCGCCAAGATCGAGCACCAGAACGTGGTGACGGTCCACGACCAGATCGAGACCGCCGACCAGGTCTGGATCGTGATGAAGCTGCTGGAAGGGCAGTCGCTGGCCGACCTGCTGAGCCGCGACCGGGTCCTAGGCGTGCCCAGGGCCGCGGAGATCGGCCTCCAGATGGCCCAGGGCCTGCGGGCGGTCCACGAGGCGTCGGTCCTGCACCGCGACGTCAAGCCGGGCAACGTCCTGGTGCGGGACGGCGGCCAGGTGGTCCTGGTGGACTTCGGCATCGCCACCTTCGAGGGCGCGGACCGGGTGACCCGGCACGGCGGCGTCATCGGCACGCCCCCCTACCTGGCGCCCGAACTCTTCGCCCCCGCCGCCCACGGCCCCACGTCCGCCTCCGACCTGTGGGCCCTGGGTGTCACCCTGTACGAGATGGTCGAGGGACGCCTGCCCTTCGGCGGCAACGAGGTCTGGGAGGTGCAGGCGAGCATCCAGCAGTCGCCCGACCCCGTCCTGCGGTACGCCGGTCCCCTCGGCCCGGTCGTCCAGGGGCTGTTGACGACGGACACGGACCGGCGCCTGGACGCGGCCACGGCGGAGGAGATGCTCCGGGACGTCCTCGCGGACCCCGGCACGCCGACCCCCGCCGGGGCCGCCACACCCGCACACCCGCCCACGGCCCGGCCCACGCCCCCTGCCTCGGGGCCCGCGGTGACCGCACCGGCGCCCGTCGCGCCCGCCTCCGGGGCCGTCCCCTCCGGGGCCGTCTCCTCCGAGTCGTCGCCGGTGGCGTCGGGCGGCGGTCGTGGGCGGTGGTCGGGCTGGAAGGCGGCGGCCGCCGCGGCGTGTGTCGTACTGCTGGCCGGTGGCGGCTGGCTCGTCTCCCGGGGCGAGACCGGGGGCGAGCGGGACGACGCCTCCGGGCAGCAGGGAGCGGGATCCGCCGGGGGCGACGCGGAGCAGGCGTGGGAGCAGTGGAAGAGCGCCAGGAAGCGGCTGACGATCGGTGCCAAGGAGGATCAGCCCGGGCTGAGCTTCTACAACAAGGACACCGACGTGTGGAGCGGGTTCGACGTCGACATCGCCTATGCCCTCGCGGACAGACTGGGCTACGACAAGGAGCAGGTGGACTTCTACGGGGTGACCACGGCCAACCGGGCCAGCAAGCTGAAGAACGGGGAAGTGGACCTGGTCGTCGCCTCGTACAGCATGACGCCCGAGCGCGAGAAGCAGGACGGCATCAACTTCGTCGGGCCCTACTACAAGGCGGGCAGCAGCCTTCTCGTCCGCAAGAACTCCGCGAAGTACGACCTCGACGAGGCCGTCGACGTGAAGCGGAACCACGTCGAGGTGTGCACGGCGCGGGACTCCACGTACGCGGACAAGCTGAAGGAGGACGGGTACACCACGGGGAAGTGGCAGCCCGACACCTACAAGGAGTGCGTGGAAAGACTGCTGGACAAGCGCTCGAGCGTGTACGCGGTCGCCTCGGACGACGTACTTCTCGCCGGGTACGCCCAGAACGACCCGGCGCATCTGAAACTGCTGCCCAGCGGCGCGGGCACGGAACCCTACGGGGTGGCCATGCGGAAGGACGACCCTCTCCTGAAGAGCAAGGTGTGCTCGGGGCTCCAGGAGATCCTGGCCGGGAAGGAGTGGGCGGAAATGTACATGAAAGACCTGTCCCCGCTGACGGGACGGAAGACCGCGCCGAGCCGGCCGGAGCTGAGGCCGTGCTCGGCCTGAGGCCGCGCTCGGCCGAGTGAAGACCGCGGCTCCTCCGGACGGGGAGGAGCCGCGGCCCGTCGGCGTCGGTCAGTAGGACGAGCCCGACGCGCCCAGCGCGCCCGTCGGGTGCCAGACCGTCTTCGTCTCCAGGAACGCCGTCATGCGGTCCGTGCCCGGGGTCGTGGTCCAGTCGGTGTTCGCGTCGTCCACAGGCTGTGGACGCAGGACTCGCTTGAGGTTGTCCGCCGCCGCGATCTCCAGCTCCTTCGCCAGCTCCTCGTCCGCGCCCGCGAGGTCGATCGCGTTGACGTCCTGGTGGGAGGCGAGGGGGGTGGCGATCTCCGCCGTGCGGCCGGAGAGGATGTTGACCACGCCGCCGGGGAGGTCGGAGGTGGCCAGGACCTCGCCCAGGGAGAGGGCGGGGAGGGGGGACTTCTCCGAGGCCACCACGACCGCCGTGTTGCCGGTCGCGATGACCGGGGCGATCACCGACACGAGGCCGAGGAGCGACGACTCCTGCGGGGCCAGGACGGCTACGACGCCGGTCGGCTCCGGGGAGGACAGGTTGAAGAAGGGGCCCGCGACCGGGTTGCCGCCGCCGACCACCTGGGCGATCTTGTCGGTCCAGCCCGCGTACCAGACCCAGCGGTCGATCGCGGCGTCCACCTGCGCCGCCGCCTTCGCCTTCGACAGGCCCTCCGCGTCGGCGACCTCCGCGACGTACTGGTCGCGGCGGCCCTCCAGCATCTCTGCGACGCGGTAGAGGATCTGCCCGCGGTTGTACGCCGTCGCGCCGGACCAGCCGCCGAACGCCTTGCGCGCGGCGACCACCGCGTCACGGGCGTCCTTGCGGGAGGAGAGAGGGGCGTTCGCCAGCCACCTGGACTTCGCGTCTGTCACCTCGTACACTCGGCCGCTCTCGGAACGCGGGAACTTCCCGCCGACGTACAGCTTGTAGGTCTTGAAGACACTGAGTCGCTCAGACATCGAGGTACGCCTCCAGGCCGTGGCGGCCGCCCTCGCGGCCGAAGCCCGACTCCTTGTAGCCGCCGAACGGCGACGTCGGGTCGAACTTGTTGAACGTGTTGGACCAGATCACACCGGCACGGAGCTTGTTCGCGACCGCCAGGATGCGCGAGCCCTTCTCCGTCCAGATGCCCGCCGACAGGCCGTACGGCGTGTTGTTGGCCTTGGCGACCGCCTCGTCCGGCGTGCGGAAGGTGAGGACGGACAGGACCGGGCCGAAGATCTCGTCGCGGGCGACCGTGTGCGCCTGGGTGACGTTCGTGAACAGCGTCGGGGCGAACCAGTAGCCGGAGGAGGGCAGTTCGCAGGCCGGGGACCAGCGCTCGGCGCCCTCCGCCTCGCCCTGGTCGGCGAGGGCGGAGATACGGGCCAGCTGCTCGGCGGAGTTGATCGCGCCGATGTCCGTGTTCTTGTCCAGCGGGTCGCCCAGGCGGAGGGTGGTGAGCCTGCGCTTCAGGGAGTCCAGCAGCTCGTCGTGGATCGACTCCTGGACCAGGAGGCGGGAGCCCGCGCAGCAGACCTGGCCCTGGTTGAAGAAGATGCCGTTGACGATGCCCTCTACGGCCTGGTCGATCGGGGCGTCGTCGAAGACGATGTTGGCGCCCTTGCCGCCCAGTTCGAGGGTGAGCTTCTTGCGGGTGCCCGCGACCGTGCGCGCGATCTGCTTGCCGACCGCCGTGGAGCCCGTGAAGGCGACCTTGTTCACGTCGGGGTGCGCGGTGAGCGCCGCCCCCGCGCGGCCGTCGCCGGTGATGATGTTGACGACGCCCTTGGGGAGACCGGCCTGGCGGCAGATGTCCGCGAAGAACAGGGCGGAGAGGGGGGTCGTCTCGGCGGGCTTCAGGACCACCGTGTTGCCGGTGGCCAGGGCCGGGGCGATCTTCCACGCCAGCATCAGGAGGGGGAAGTTCCAGGGGATGACCTGGCCGGCCACGCCCAGGGGGCGGGGGTCGGCGCCGTAGCCCGCGTGGTCGAGCTTGTCGGCCCAGCCCGCGTAGTAGAAGAAGTGCGCCGCCACCAGGGGGAGGTCCGCGTCGCGGGTCTCCCTGATCGGCTTGCCGTTGTCGAGGGTTTCCAGGACGGCCAGCTCCCGGCTGCGCTCCTGGATGATGCGGGCGATGCGGAAGAGGTACTTCGCACGCTCGCTGCCTGGGAGCGCCGACCACTTCTCGAAGGCCTTGCGGGCGGCCTTCACGGCGCGGTCGACGTCCGCCTCGCCGGCCTCGGCGACCTCGGAGAGGACCTCCTCGGTGGCGGGGGAGACCGTCTTGAAGACCTTGCCGTCGGCCGCCTCGGAGAACTCGCCGTCGATGAACAGGCCGTAGGAGGGGGCGATGTCGACGACCGCGCGGGACTCGGGTGCCGGTGCGTACTCGAACGCGGGTGCGGATGAGGGTGCGGGTGCCATGTCGATCAGTCCACCGTCACGTAGTCGGGGCCGGAGTAACGGCCTGTGGCCAGCTTCTGGCGCTGCATCAGCAGGTCGTTCAGCAGCGAGGAGGCGCCGAAGCGGAACCAGTGGTTGTCCAGCCAGTCCTCGCCCGCCGTCTCGTTGACCAGGACCAGGAACTTGATCGCGTCCTTCGCGGTGCGGATGCCGCCCGCCGGCTTCACGCCCACCTGGACGCCGGTCTGGGCGCGGAAGTCGCGGACCGCCTCCAGCATCAGGAGGGTGTTGGCCGGCGTGGCGTTGACCGCCACCTTGCCGGTCGAGGTCTTGATGAAGTCCGCGCCCGCCAGCATGCCGAGCCAGCTGGCGCGGCGGATGTTGTCGTACGTCGACAGCTCGCCGGTCTCGAAGATGACCTTGAGGCGGGCCGATGTGCCGCACGCCTCGCGCACCGCGGTGATCTCGTCGTACACCTTGATGTAGTGCCCGGCGAGGAACGCGCCGCGGTCGATGACCATGTCGACCTCGTCCGCGCCCGCCGCCACGGCCTCGCGCACGTCGGCCAGCTTGACGGCCAGCGAGGCGCGGCCGGCCGGGAACGCCGTGGCGACCGAGGCGACCTTCACGCCGGAGCCGGCGACGGCTTCCCTGGCGGTGGGCACCATGTCGGGGTAGACGCAGACGGCCGCCGTCGCCGGGGCCGTGCGGTCGGTCGGGTCGGGGCGGACCGCCTTCGCGCCGAGCGCCCGGACCTTGCCCGGGGTGTCCGCGCCTTCCAGCGTCGTCAGGTCGACCATCGAGATGGCCAGGTCGAGGGCGTACGCCTTCGCGGTGGTCTTGATGGATCGGGTGCCGAGGGCGGCGGCGCGCGCCTCCAGGCCGACGGTGTCGACGCCGGGCAGTCCGTGGAGGAAACGGCGCAGGGTGCTGTCGGACGCGGTGACGTCGGCGAATCCTTGTGCGGGTCCGTTTGCGGGGCCCTGTGCGGGTCCGTTTGCGGCGGGTGCAGTGGTGGGCATGGTCACCAGAGGAGCATATCTACGCGCGTAGCGGTCTGTACAGCCCCCGCGGGCTCGTCCGATGTACCGGCACCGCATGTGAGCGTCGGGCGGGGCGTCGGGCACAATCGGCAGCATGACCACCCCGGAGCCCCAGTCATCCTCGCCGCAGCCCTCGGGACCCGTGTCCAAGGACCGGGCCTACCGCTCGCCCGCGGGTATCTCCGGAGGCGTGCTGGTACTCGCCCTCGCGCTGTGGCTCGGCATCGACGCCCTGGTCACGGGCGAGGGGGACACCCGCTGGAAGGCGCTCGCGGCGCTGGTCTTCCTCGTGCCGCTCGTCGCCGCCTACACCGTGCGGCCCGCCGTCTTCGCCAACGACGACCGGATGCGGGTACGCAATCCGTTCCGCGTGATCGTCCTGCCCTGGGCGCAGGTCGAGTCGTTCCGGTCCGCCTACTCGAACGAGGTCTTCACCGAGGGCGGCGACAAGTTCCAGCTGTGGTCCATTCCGGTCTCGCTGCGGGGGCGCAAGAAGGCCGCGCGGCAGGAGGACCGGCGGGCCGCCGGTGTTGCCGGTGGGCGCAGGCGCGGGAGCGTGCTCGGGGGCATGGGGCAGTTCGGTTCGCGGGGCGGTGGTGCCGGGTCCTCGGCCGTCGGGGCGGACGGGCCGGTGCGGGCCGAGGCCGACAAGGTCATGGACGAGCTGCGGGAGCTGTGGGAGGCGCGGAAGGCGGCCGAGGGCTCGCAGGGCGGGGTGACGGTGCGGTGGGCGTACGAGATCCTCGTGCCGGTGGTGGCCGGGGCGGTGGCGCTGGGGGTGCTGTTCGGGGTGGGGTGACGGGGCTGGTGCTGGGGCTGGTGCTGGCGGCGGTGCGGGTGCGGGTGGCGGTGCCGGTGGCCGGTGGCCGGGGGTGCCTTGCACCCCCGGGTTTTTAAATGCCCGCCGCCGTCGACAGGTCGCGCTTGAGTGCCGTCAGCAGGTCCGTCGCCTGTGACCTGGCCGCCGGGAGGCCGGTGTGCGTGGCGACCGGGACGACCACCTCCAGGTAGCACTTCAGCTTGGGCTCCGTGCCGCTCGGGCGGACGATCACCCTGGCTCCGTCGAGTGTGTAGCGCAGGCCGTCGGTGGGCGGGAGAGTGTCCGTGCCCCGGGTGAGGTCCTCCGCCTTGGTGACAGGCAGGCCCGCGAGCGTCGTCGGGGGCTGTTCGCGCAGGCGGTGCATCGCGGCGGCGATGAGGGAGAGGTCCTCCACGCGGACCGAGAGCTGGTCGGTGGCGTGCAGGCCGTGCTCCACGGCGATGTCGTCGAGGAGGTCGAGGAGGGTGCGGTCGGCCTGCTTGAGGGTGGAGGCCAGCTCCGTGATCAGGAGGGCCGCGGTGATGCCGTCCTTGTCGCGGACGCCCTGCGGGTCTACGCAGTAGCCGAGGGCCTCCTCGTAGCCGTAGCGGATGTTCTCGACTCGGGCGATCCACTTGAAGCCGGTGAGGGTTTCGACGTGGGGGAGGTTCGCCTTCGCGGCGATGCGGGCCAGGAGGGACGACGAGACGATCGACTCCGCGAACGTGCCGTGCGCTCCGCGGGTGACCAGGTGGGCGGCGAGGAGGGCGCCCACCTCGTCGCCCCGGAGCATGCGCCAGCCGGTGGGCTCTGCGGCGTCGGGTACGGCCACTGCCAGGCGGTCCGCGTCCGGGTCGTTGGCGATGATCAGGTCGGGGGCGGACTCGCGGGCCGTCGCGAAGGCGAGGTCCATCGCGCCGGGCTCCTCCGGGTTGGGGAAGGCGACGGTGGGGAAGTCCGGGTCGGGGTCGGCCTGCTCGGTGACGAGGGTGGGGCGTGGGAAGCCGGCTCGGGCGAAGGCGGCGAGGAGGGTGTCCTTGCCTACGCCGTGCATCGCGGTGTAGACGGTGCGGGCGGTGCGGGGGGAGTCGGGGGCGAGGACGGCGTCCGTGCGGGTGAGGTAGGCGTCGAGGACGTCGTCGTCGAGGGTCTGCCAGCCGGTGTCGGGGCGGGGGACGTCGTGGAGGGTGCGCACGGCGTCGATCTCGGCGGCGATGTCGGCGTCGGCGGGGGGCACGATCTGGGAGCCGTCGCCGAGGTAGACCTTGTAGCCGTTGTCGCGGGGCGGGTTGTGGCTGGCGGTGACTTCTACTCCGGCGACCGCGCCGAGGTGGCGGATCGCGAAGGCGAGGACGGGGGTGGGGAGGGGGCGGGGGAGTACGGCCGCCCTGAGGCCGGCGCCGGTCATGACGGCGGCGGTGTCGCGGGCGAAGTCGGCGGACTTGTGGCGGGCGTCGTAGCCGATGACGACGAGGCCGGCCGTGTCGTCCCCGTGGGGGGTTCCCTGCTTCTTCAGGTACGCGGCGAGGCCGGCTGCGGCGCGGATGACGACCGAGCGGTTCATGCGCATCGGGCCGGCGCCCAGTTCGCCGCGCAGGCCCGCGGTGCCGAACTGGAGGGTGCCGGAGAAGCGTGCGGTGAGCTCGGCGTGGTCCTCGGCGTCGATGAGGCGGGCGAGTTCCGTGCGGGTGTCCGCGTCGGGGTCCTCGGCCAGCCATGCCTTGGCTCGTGCGAGGAGGTCGTCTTGCACGTCTTGCACGTCGGTCAGCCTCTCGGGTGGCGGTGGTGGGTGGGTGCCTGCGGCGCCTGTGCGGGTGCGGTGGGGGTGCGCGTAGCGCGGTGCGTGCGGTGGGTGGGTCGGGGCCGCGCCGGGGGGTGTCCGTCCTCGGAACGGCGCGGAATCGGTCACTTGAAAAGGCTCGGGGCGTTGACGCGCCAACCGCTGCGGGCGGACACCCCCCGACACGACCCCTTCTCGCCGTACGCGGCTTTCCCCGCCAACGCTCCACCATCCCGCCTCGCCGCGCTCGGCTCCCCCGCCGTCGCTGCGAGCAGTCGCCACGCCGACGCGGCTGCGGGCAGTCGTGCCGCTGGGGCGGCACGGGTGGGCGGTGGGGGTACCTCCCAGGCCGTTCAGGCACTGGGGGAGGCACCCCGTTAGCGCCGGGCCGCGTCCCCACCCCGCGCCCACACCCGCGCCGGGCGCGAAGGGGACGCCGGGCCACGCGGCCCCCGCGGGGGAACCGGACGACGCCGGAACGGCGAGCCCTGTTACAGCCGGCCCAGGACCTGGGTCAGCAGCGTCCCCATGCGGGCGGCGGAGTCGCGGCCCGCCTGGAGGACCTCCTCGTGGTTGAGGGGCTCGCCCGTCATGCCCGCGGCGAGGTTGGTGACCAGGGAGATGCCCAGCACCTCCGCCCCGGCCTCGCGGGCCGCGATCGCCTCGAGGACCGTGGACATGCCGACCAGGTCGGCCCCGATGACGCGGGCCATGCGGATCTCGGCCGGGGTCTCGTAGTGCGGGCCGGGGAACTGGGCGTAGACGCCCTCCTCGAGGGTGGCGTCGACCTCCTTGCACAGGGCCCGCAGGCGGGGGGAGTAGAGGTCGGTGAGGTCGACGAAATTGGCGCCGATGATGGGGGAGGTGGCGGTGAGGTTGATGTGGTCGCTGATCAGGACCGGCTGGCCGGGGCGCATGCCCTCGCGCAGGCCGCCGCAGCCGTTGGTCAGGATGATCGTCTTGGCGCCGGCGGCGACGGCGGTGCGGACGCCGTGAGAGACGGCGGCGACGCCGTGGCCCTCGTAGTAGTGGGTGCGGCCCAAGAAGACCAGTGCGCGCTTGTCGCCGAGGGTGTACGAGCGGATCTTGCCGCCGTGGCCCTGCACCGCGGGCTTGGGGAAGCCCGGCAGGTCGGTGACCTGGAGATCGGCCTCGGGGGCGCCCAGGGCGTCCACGGCCGGTGCCCAGCCGGAGCCCATCACGAGGGCGACGTCGTGGGTCTCGGCGCCGGTGAGTTCGCGCAGGCGGGCCGCGGCGGCGTCGGCGGCGGCGTACGGGTCGCCCTGGATGTCGTCCGGAAGAAGAGATGCGTTCACGCCGAAGAGGGTAGCCGGTTTATGGCTACGCGCGTAGATGGTGGAGGTCACGGGATGGTGCTTTTTGGGTTGGAGGTTTTGACGAGGTGGTGCTCAGCAGGGGCGTTTGCGGAGTTCCATCACGTAGTCGTGGGGGGCGCCGGCCGATTCGGCGGCGTCCGCCACTTCGCCCAGGTAGCGGGCGGAGGGCAGGCCGCCCTCGTAGGCGTTCAGGACGTAGGTCCAGGCGCCCTCCTCGCCCTCCAGGGTGTGCGCCCGCACCCGGGTGCGGCGGTAGATGTCCAGGCCCACGCCCTCCCAGCGGTCGAGGGAGTCCTCGTCCATCGGGGCGATGTCGTAGAGGGAGACGAAGACCTGGGAGATCGGGTCCTCGACCAGGGTCGCGAGTGCGCCCTCCCAGCCCATGTGCTCGCCCCCGAAGGTCAGCCGCCACCCGTTCAGCCAGCCGGTGGCGCGCAGCGGCGAGTGCGGGGCGCGGCGGGTCATCAGCCGCGCGTCGAGGTTGCCGGCATAAGCGGCGTAGAGCGACATGAGGGGAAGGGTACGGCAGGGGTGTCGGGCGTCGCTGTCTTGACGGTGGTGGCCCCGGGCGGCCTCTCGTTGAAGGGTGCGGGACAATGGGGTACGTGACTCGGATCGTGATCATTGGTGGCGGACCCGGCGGATACGAAGCGGCGCTGGTGGCCGCTCAACTCGGCGCGGAGGTGACCGTCGTCGACTGCGACGGCCTGGGCGGGGCGTCGGTGCTGACCGACTGCGTGCCGTCCAAGACCCTCATCGCCACGGCTGAGGTGATGACCACCTTCGACTCCTCCTACGAGGAGCTGGGGATCATCGTCGCCGACGACACTCCGCCCATGGAGCAGGCCGCCCGGGTGGTGGGCGTGGATCTGGGCAAGGTCAACCGGCGGGTGAAGCGGCTGGCGCTGGCGCAGTCGCACGACATCACCGCCTCCGTGACGCGTGCGGGTGCGCGGGTGATGCGGGGGCGCGGGCGGCTGGAGGGCATGCAGGGGCTCGACGGGTCGCGCAAGGTCGTGGTGCGGGCCGCCGACGGGAGCGAGGAGACGCTGACCGCCGATGCGGTGCTCATTGCCACGGGTGGGCATCCGCGGGAGCTGCCGGACGCGCGGCCCGACGGGGAGCGGATCCTGAACTGGACCCAGGTGTACGACCTGGAGGAGCTGCCCGAGGAACTCGTCGTGGTGGGGTCCGGTGTCACCGGTGCCGAGTTCGCCGGGGCCTATCAGGCGCTCGGGTCACGGGTCACTCTGGTGTCCTCGCGTGATCGGGTGCTGCCGGGTGAGGACCCGGATGCGGCCGCCGTGCTGGAGGATGTTTTCCGGCGGCGTGGGATGAACGTCATGTCGCGGTCGCGGGCCCAGTCCGTCAAGCGGGTGGGGGACCGGGTCGAGGTGACGCTGTCGGACGGGCGGGTCATCGGCGGGTCGCACTGTCTGATGGCCGTCGGCGCCATTTCCAACACGGAGGGGATGGGGCTGGAGGAGGCCGGGGTGCGGCTCAAGGACTCCGGGCACATCAAGACCGACCGGGTCTCGCGGACCTCGGCCCCCGGTGTGTACGCCGCCGGTGACGTCACCGGTGTCTTCGCGCTGGCCTCGGTGGCGGCCATGCAGGGGCGGATCGCCATGTACCACTTCCTCGGGGACGCCGTGACCCCGCTGAATCTGAAGACCGTGTCCGCCAACGTCTTCACCGACCCCGAGATCGCCACCGTCGGGTACTCGCAGGCCGACGTGGACGCCGGCAAGATCGATGCCCGCGTGGTGAAGCTGCCGCTGCTGCGCAACCCGCGCGCCAAGATGCAGGGCATCCGGGACGGCTTCGTCAAGATCTTCTGCCGGCCCGGTACCGAGATCGTGGTGGGTGGCGTGGTCGTGGCGCCGCGTGCTTCGGAGCTCATTCATCCCATCTCCATCGCCGTGGACAACAATCTGACGGTCGAGCAGATCGCCAACGCCTTCACCGTGTATCCCTCGCTCTCCGGGTCGATCGCGGAGGTGGCGCGGCAGTTGCACACCCGGAAGGCCGGCGGGGAGCAGTAGTCCGGCGGGCGCGGCTGGAAATGACTCCCCGCTGGTCACGGGGAGTTGCCGTGCTTGCGGGTGGCATAGGCGGGCGGGGTAGGCCCGTATACCACTTCCGGTGGTGGCATGCGAACAACTTCTGTTATTCGGCGCATACTGCTGAAAGCAGACGGTCGTTGGGGTTACTGTCAGTTTCGTGTTCGCTGCAGAACGTCGCCAATTGATCCTCGAAATGGTGCGAGCGAACGGGGCCGTGTCGCTCCGTGAGCTCGCCCGCGTCGTCCAGACCTCCGAAGTGACCGTACGGCGGGACGTGCGCGCGCTGGAGGCAGAAGGACTCCTCGACCGCCGGCACGGCGGTGCGGTACTGCCGGGCGGGTTCACGCGAGAGTCCGGCTTTCCGCAGAAATCCCATCTCGCGACCGCCGAGAAGACGGCCATCGCCGATCTAGCCGCGGGCCTCGTCGAAGAGGGCGAAGCCATCGTGGTGGGGGCGGGTACGACGACGCAGGAGCTGGCCCGCCGGCTCGCGCGGGTGCCCGGGCTGACCGTCGTCACCAATTCGCTGTTGGTGGCCCAGGCCCTCGCCCATGCCAACCGGGTCGAGGTGGTGATGACCGGTGGCACGCTCAGGGGGTCCAACTACGCCCTGGTGGGGTCGGGGGCCGAGCAGTCGCTCCAAGGGCTGCGGGTCTCCAAGGCCTTTCTGTCCGGAAGCGGGCTGACCGCCGAGCGGGGGCTGTCCACCTCCAACATGCTGTCGGCGTCCGTCGACCGGGCGCTGGTCCAGGCCGCCGCCGAGGTCGTCGTCCTCGCCGACCACTCCAAGCTGGGTACGGACACCATGTTCCAGACCGTGCCCACCGATGTCATCACCCGCCTGGTCACCGACGAGTCGCCGGGCCACGACGACCGCGCCGCCACCGAGCTCCAGGCCCTGGCCGACCAGGGCGTGCAGATCGCCGTGGCCGGGGCGTCGGGGGGTGGTACGGCGAACGGCACCGGGGCTTCGGGGGCTCCGGGGGCCTCGGGGGGTGATTCCGTGGGGCGTCAGCAGCGTCGGGACGTGCCGCTTCCGGGGCCGCGCCGTCAGGTTCCGGGTGCGGGACTGCGGTCTGCCACCGCCCTGGGTGAGCAGGGGGGCGGAGCGGAGCGGGCGCGCGTCGCCGACATGCGTCGCCGGTAGGGCCTCGTTCGGCGGTCCCCGTCCGGCGGGCAGTGACAGGGGCGCCCGGCGGACCGTGTGAGGTGGTCCGTCGGGCGCCCCTGTCGTGCGGTGCGGGACTTGTCAGTCCTTGATTTCGCAGATGGCGGCGCCGGAGGTGAGGGAGGCGCCGACTTCGGCGGTGAGGCCCTTGACGGTGCCGGTTTTGTGGGCGTTGAGGGGCTGTTCCATCTTCATCGCTTCGAGTACGACGATGAGGTCGCCTTCCTGGACTTCCTGGCCCTCTTCGACGGCGATCTTGACGATGGTGCCCTGCATGGGGGAGGCGAGGGTGTCGCCGGAGGCGGCGGGGCCGGACTTCTTGGCCGCGCGGCGTTTGGGGCGTGCTCCGGCGGCCAGGCCGGTGCGGGCCAGGGACATGCCCAGGCTGGAGGGGAGGGAGACCTCCAGGCGCTTGCCGCCGACCTCGACGACGACCGTCTCGCGGCCCGATTCCTCGTCCGCGTCGGTGTCGGCGGGCGTGGTGAAGGGCTTGATCTCGTTGACGAACTCCGTCTCGATCCAGCGGGTGTGGACGGTGAAGGGGCCGGTGGAGCCGGTCAGTTCGGGGGCGAAGGCGGGGTCGCGGACGACGGTGCGGTGGAAGGGGAGGGCGGTGGCCATGCCCTCGACGGTGAACTCGTCCAGGGCGCGGGCGGCGCGCTGGAGTGCCTCGGCGCGGGTGCGGCCGGTGACGATGAGTTTGGCGAGGAGGGAGTCCCAGGCGGGGCCGATGACGGAGCCGGATTCGACGCCGGCGTCGAGGCGGACGCCGGGGCCGGTGGGTGCGTCGAAGAGGGTGACGGTGCCGGGGGCGGGCAGGAAGCCGCGGCCGGGGTCCTCGCCGTTGATGCGGAACTCGAAGGAGTGGCCGCGCAGGGCGGGGTCGTCGTAGCCCAGTGGTTCGCCGTCGGCGATGCGGAACATCTCGCGGACCAGGTCGATGCCGGCGACTTCCTCGGTGACCGGGTGCTCGACCTGGAGGCGGGTGTTGACCTCCAGGAAGGAGATGGTGCCGTCCATGCCGACCAGGAACTCCACGGTGCCGGCGCCGACGTAGCCGGCCTCCTTCAGGATCGCCTTGGAGGACGCGTACAGCTCCTGCGTCTGGGCGTCGGAGAGGAAGGGCGCGGGGGCCTCCTCGACGAGTTTCTGGTGGCGGCGCTGGAGGGAGCAGTCGCGGGTGGAGACGACGACCACGTTGCCGTGGGTGTCGGCCAGGCACTGGGTCTCCACGTGGCGGGGCTTGTCGAGGTAGCGCTCGACGAAGCATTCGCCGCGGCCGAAGGCGGCCACGGCCTCGCGGACGGCGGAGTCGTAGAGTTCGGGGACCTCTTCGAGGGTGCGGGCGACCTTCAGGCCGCGGCCGCCGCCGCCGAAGGCGGCCTTGATCGCGATGGGCAGGCCGTGTTCCCTGGCGAAGGCGACGACCTCGTCCGCGCCGGAGACGGGGTCGGGGGTGCCGGCCACCAGGGGGGCGCCGGCCCGCTGGGCGATGTGGCGGGCGGCGACCTTGTCGCCCAGGTCCCGGATGGCGTGTGGCGGCGGGCCGATCCAGATCAGACCGGCGTCCCCGACCGCCTGTGCGAACTCGGCGTTCTCCGAGAGGAATCCGTAGCCGGGGTGGATGGCGTCCGCGCCCGACTCACGGGCGGCTTTGAGGACCTTGGCGATGTCCAGATAGCTGGTCGCGGGGGTGTCACCACCCAGGGCGAACGCCTCATCAGCGGCACGGACATGCAACGCGTCCCGGTCCGGATCCGCGTAGACGGCCACGCTCGCGATCCCGGCGTCCCGGCAGGCCCGGGCCACACGGACAGCGATTTCGCCACGATTGGCGATGAGCACCTTGCGCACGATTGAGGCTCCCTCCTTGAAACAAGCCGAGTTTAGGGACTGCCGACACGGCACTTCGACCCGTCCCCAATGGTGAGCTTGCCCACACGGAGCGTGATTCGAGGCTCGCTCGACCCCCGAAAGCCCTTGTAGTACCGCGGTACGCAGGACTCCTGGGGCAAACCCTAGCCCTCCTGTGTGGTCAAGGTCTCTGTAAGGGCGTGCTGCGGGCCACTCGGTTTCTTTGTGGAGTCCCTACTAATGGCCCAATGATTCTTTGCTCGTGCCGGAACCCTTGTGGCGAGGTTTACCCGTTAGTAGCGTTCCTCGGGTCTCGAACGTACTTGAGGTAACAGCTGTCCTGTGCGGCAGCCGTCGAAGGTGGGTGGGGACCGGTGTCAGTGCGCAGGCCGGTGGCGTGGACCGTGGCGGTCGTGCTCTTCGTGGAGGCGGTCGGTGTCGCGGCGCTGAACTGGTTCCTGGCGATCGTCGTCGACCGTCAGGACATGTCCCTGGCCGGTCTGGACCCGGACATGATGTCCGTGTCCTCGAAGATCGGCGGGGTGGTCTTCGGGCTGTACTTCGCGCTGTGCGCCCTGGTCGCCCTGCTCGTGGCGCTGCGCGACCGCGCGCCCGCGGGGCTCGGCCGGATCCTGCTGATCAGCGCCGCCGTGGTGCACGGGCTGCTCGGGGCCTTCACCTGGGGGCTGGTCGGACCCGGCGCCTTCATCTTCATGATCGTCGTACTGGGTCTGATCGTGCTGCTGCTGATGACGTACGACGCCCGGGAGGAGCCCGCCGCCGGGCAGCGGACCGAGGACGGCAAGGGCGGCGGCGACGGTTCCCCGGTCAGCCCTCCGCCGGCGCCCACAACTCCGTGATACCCGTCCCGAGATCGGCGAGCAGGCGGCGCAGCAGGGGCAGGCTCAGGCCGATGACGTTCCCGTGGTCGCCGTCGATGCCGTCGATGAAGGGGGCCGAGCGGCCGTCCAGGGTGAACGCCCCGGCGACGTGGAGGGGCTCCCCGGAGGCCACGTAGGCGGCGATCTCGTCGTCGGTCGGCTCGCCGAAGCGGACGACCGTGGACGCGGTCGCCGAGACGTGGCGGCCGGAGGCGGTGTCCCAGACGCAGTGGCCGGTCTGCAGCGTGCCCGCCCGGCCGCGCATCGCCTTCCAGCGGGCGGTGGCCTCCTCCGCGTCCGCCGGCTTGCCGAGCGCCTGGCCGTCCAGGTCCAGCACCGAGTCGCAGCCGATCACCAGGGCGCCGTGCACCTCGGGCTTCGCGGCCACCACGGACGCCTTGGCCTCGGCCAGGGCGAGGGCCAGTTCGGCGGGGGTGGGGGCGGTGACGGCCTCCTCGTCGACACCGCTCACGAGGACCTCGGGGGCGAGCCCCGCCTGGCGCAACAGGCCGAGCCGGGCCGGGGACTGGGAGGCGAGGACGAGTCGGCGGCGGGGCTGAGCAGCAGTCATGGGGTCACATTAGCCACCGGGGGTGGGGGCGGCTCACCCCAGGCCGAGGACGATCATCGCGAGGACCATGGCCAGCGCCAGGAAGACGCTCAGCCGCCGCAGCATGTTCTGCATGTCGCGCAGTTCCTTGGGCGGCTCGTTCTCGGGGTCGGACCACAGCATGTCACTAGCGTGGGGCTTGGCCGGGGGCGGCGACTTGAGTACGGGTACTTAAATCGGGGCGCGGGGTTGCCGTTCTGTGCGCGGTTCCCCGCGCCCCTGGGTTGGTTGTCCCTAGCTCGGCCAGTAGGTGCGGCCCCATGCCGTCGGGCCCGGGTGGGGCAGGTTGTGGGTCGCGAGGCGGGACGGGTCGGACCAGGCGTCGCGCGGGCGGTCGGTGGTGGACGGCTCGGCGGCCGCCGTCGCCGCGCGGGCTCTGACCACCGTCAGGGCGGCGGCCAGTTCTTCGGGGGTGGGGTTGCCCCGTACGACCTTGATGGTCACAGCGGCTCCTTACAGGGGGATGTTGCCGTGCTTCTTCGGGGGCAGGGACTCGCGCTTGGTGCGTAGCTGGCGCAGGCCGCGGACGATGTGGCGGCGGGTGTCGGAGGGCATGATCACGGCGTCGACGTAGCCGCGTTCGGCGGCGGTGTAGGGGTTGAGGAGGGCGTCCTCGTACTCCTGGATCAGGCGGGCGCGGGTGGCCTCGGCGTCGTCACCGGCCTCGGTGATGGTGCGGCGGTGCAGGATGTTGACCGCGCCCTGGGCGCCCATGACGGCGATCTGGGCGGTGGGCCAGGCCAGGTTGAGGTCGGCGCCCAGGTGCTTGGAGCCCATGACGTCGTAGGCGCCGCCGAAGGCCTTGCGGGTGATGACCGTGATCAGCGGGACCGTGGCCTCGGCGTAGGCGAAGATCAGCTTGGCGCCGCGGCGGATGATGCCGTCGTGCTCCTGGTCGACGCCGGGCAGGAAGCCGGGGACGTCCACGAAGGTGAGGACGGGGACGTTGAAGGCGTCGCAGGTGCGCACGAAGCGCGCCGCCTTCTCGGAGGCGGTGATGTCCAGACACCCGGCGAACTGCATCGGCTGGTTGGCGACGATGCCGACCGGGCGGCCCTCGACGCGGCCGAAGCCGGTGAGGATGTTCGGCGCGAAGAGGGGCTGGGTCTCGAAGAACTCGCCGTCGTCCAGGACGTGCTCGATGACGGCGTGCATGTCGTAGGGCTGGTTCGCCGAGTCCGGGACGATCGTGTCCAGCTCGGCGTCCTCGTCCGTGACCGCGAGGTCCGCCTCCTCCGGGAAGGCGGGGGGCTCGGAGAGGTTGTTGGACGGCAGGTACGACAGCAGCTGCTTGACGTACTCGACGGCGTCCTTCTCGTCGCCCGCCATGTGGTGGGCCACGCCCGAGGTGGAGTTGTGGGTGCGGGCGCCGCCCAGCTCCTCGAAGCCGACGTCCTCGCCGGTGACCGTCTTGATGACGTCGGGTCCCGTGATGAACATGTGGCTGGTCTGGTCGACCATCACCGTGAAGTCGGTGATCGCGGGGGAGTACACCGCGCCGCCCGCGCACGGGCCGACGACCAGGCTGATCTGCGGGATCACGCCGGAGGCATGGGTGTTGCGGCGGAAGATCTCGCCGTAGGCGCCGAGGGAGGCGACGCCCTCCTGGATGCGGGCGCCGCCGGAGTCGTTGATGCCGATGACGGGGCAGCCGGTCTTGAGGGCGAAGTCCATCACCTTGACGATCTTCTGGCCGTAGACCTCGCCCAGCGCGCCGCCGAAGACGGTGAAGTCCTGGGAGAAGACGGCGACGGGGCGGCCGTCGACGGTGCCGTAGCCGGTGACGACGCCGTCGCCGTAGGGGCGGTTGGCGTCGAGGCCGAAGTTGGTGGAGCGGTGCCGGGCGAACTCGTCCAGCTCGACGAAGGAACCCTCGTCGAGGAGGAGGTCGATGCGTTCACGAGCCGTCAGCTTGCCCTTGGCGTGCTGCTTTTCGACGGCGCGTGCGGAACCGGCGTGCGTCGCTTCCTCGATACGGCGCCTGAGATCCGCGAGCTTGCCCGCGGTCGTGTGGATGTCGGGCTGCTGCTCTTCCGGCTCGGACATCGGGATGCGGCTCCCTGCCTGCTCAAAAGGGGGGACGGTTACTCGTTCGTAGAGTAGTAGGGGGCCTTCCGTTCGGCAGTGCGGTGTTTCCCACACCTAGGGTGGGTTGCATGACGCCCCGAGATTCCTCCGACTCCCCGGACGCCCCGCGCAACAGGTGGTCCGACCTGGACCGGCCGCCCCTCAGCAGCACGGCCCTGCGCCGGGGACTGGTGCGGGACGGCGGGCTGTGGCGGCAGGTCGACGTCGTGCAGCGCACCGGGTCCACCAACTCCGACCTGGTGGCCCGGGCCGCCGAGGGCGACCTGGCCGAGGGGGTCGTCCTCGTCGCCGAGGAGCAGAGTGCCGCGCGGGGGCGTCTGGACCGGCAGTGGACGGCACCCGCCCGCTCCGGGCTGTTCTTCTCCGTGCTGCTGCGGCCCGCCGAGGTTCCCGTGCCCCGCTGGGGCTGGCTGCCGCTGCTCACCGGCGTCGCCGTGGCGACCGGGCTGTCCCGGGTGGCCGGGGTCGACACCGCCCTGAAGTGGCCCAACGACCTGCTGGTGACCGTCGGCGACGAGGAGCGCAAGGCCGGCGGCATCCTCGCCGAGCGGGCCGGGCCCGACGGCGTCGTCATCGGCGTCGGCATCAACGTCTCGCTCCGCGCCGACGAACTGCCGGTCCCGCGGGCCGGGTCCCTCGCGCTGGCCGGGGCCGTGAACACCGACCGGGACCCGCTGCTGCGCGGCGTGCTGCGGTCGCTGGAGGACTGGTACGGGCGCTGGCGCGGGGCGGGCGGCGACCCGGCGGCCAGCGGGCTGCAGGAGACGTACGCGGCGGGCTGCGCGACGCTCGGGCGCATGGTGCGCGCGGAGCTGCCGGGGGACCGGTCGCTCGTCGGGGAGGCCGTGGCCGTGGACGGCGACGGGCGGCTGGTCCTCGCGACCGGGGCGGGGGTGCAGGAGCCGGTGGGTGCCGGGGACATCGTGCACCTGCGGTTGGCGTGAGCGCGGCCCCGGGGCACTCTCGGAGTACGGGACGCACGGGAGTGAGCTGGGGCACACCTGACGTAAAGTTGGGGCCGGTCGAACCTGACCGCGGCAGATCGGAAAGGCAGCAGGCGTGACCGTCGACGACACCGGTTCCGGCGCGGACGGGGACGGCCGGGTGGACCCCGAGCCCGCCCCGGACTCCGCCGACCCCGGCGAGGACCCGCTCGCGCTGCGCCTCGAAGGGCTCATCCTGGGCGCCGAGCGCCGCTACACCCCCTTCCAGGCCGCCCGCAGCGCGGGCGTCTCCATGGAACTGGCCTCCCGTTTCTGGCGGGCCATGGGCTTCGCCGACATCGGCCAGGCCAAGGCGCTCACCGAGGCCGACGTCCTCGCCCTGCGGCGGCTGGCCGGTCTGGTGGAGGCGGGGCTGCTCAGCGAGGCGATGGCCGTCCAGGTCGCCCGGTCCACGGGGCAGACCACCGCCCGGTTGGCCGAGTGGCAGATCGACTCCTTCCTGGAGGGCCTGACCGAGCCCCCCGAGCCCGGGATGACGCGCACCGAGGTGACGTATCCCATCGTCGAGCTGCTCCTTCCCGAGCTGCAGGAGTTCCTCGTCTACGTCTGGCGGCGCCAGCTCGCCGCCTCGGCCGGCCGGGTCATCCAGGCCGGGGACGACGAGGAGATGGTGGACCGGCGGCTCGCGGTCGGCTTCGCGGACCTGGTCGGCTTCACGCGGCTGACCCGGCGGATGGAGGAGGAGGAGCTCGGCGAGCTGGTCGAGGCCTTCGAGACCACCTCCGCCGACCTGGTGGCCGCGCGCGGCGGACGGCTGGTCAAGACCCTCGGCGACGAGGTGCTCTACGCCGCCGACGACGCCGGTACGGCCGCCGAGATCGCGCTGCTCCTCGTCGAGACGATGGCCCACGACGAGACCATGCCGGAACTGCGCGTCGGCATCGCCTTCGGCACGGTCACCACCCGGATGGGCGACGTCTTCGGCACCACCGTCAACCTGGCCTCCCGGCTCACCTCGATAGCCCCCAAGGACGCGGTCCTCGTCGACACCGCCTTCGCGGAGGAGCTGATCCGCACCCGGGACGCCCCCGCCTCGGAGGCGGCGGCGGCGGAGGAGGCCGCCGCGGCGGAGAAGGAGGGCGAGGAGCCGCCGGTGTACCGCTTCGCGCTCCAGCCGATGTGGCAGCGGCCGGTGCGCGGTCTCGGCGTGGTCGAGCCGTGGCTGCTCACGCGCCGGGACGGCGGCGGGGAGTCATAGGCCGCGGCCCTGGGCCGTCGTAGGGCGCGGCCGTCGTCCGTCAGCCGCCGAGCAGGTCCACGCAGAGGCCGATGACCGGCACGCACAGGCCGGGGTCGTCGGGTTCCGGCTCCGGATCGGACGTCGGTGGCGTGCCGCGGTCCGGTGGCGGGGGCGGTGCGGGGCGGTCGGACCGCGACGGCTGTGGTGCCGGTGTCCCCGGGGCGGGAGCCCGATCGCCGGTGTCTTCCCCCGGTTCCCGTCCCTCTTCCTTTTCCCTGTCTCCTTCCCCTGGCCCGCGGGTGTCGGGAGCGCCCGGGGTGCGCACGGTCGTAGCGGTGGGGAGCGGGGCCGCCGGACCGCTCGCGGAGGGGCCGGGCACGAGACCGGGTATGAGGCCCGGTCCGGGGGAGCCGCTCAGGCCGCCCATGGCGGACGTCGCGGAGGGGCCGGCTCCGGACGGTTCGCCGACGGCGCCGGCGGCAGGGGTCGTGGCCCGGTCCGAGGCCGTGGCCCGTCCGCCGCCCTCCACGCGCGGGTCCGCCCCGGCGCGGAAGCCGCCGACGTCGGCGCCGGGCTCGGGCAGCAGGCGTACGACGCTCAGGGTGCCCGCCGCCAGGGCGAGGCCGCCCGCGGCCAGCAGCACCTTGCGGGGGCGGGGCCTGCGGTGCCGGCCGCGGTGGCCCCACGCGTACCGCGGCTCTGTCGGTGTGCCGGTCGTCGTCATGATCCCTCCCCGGTGCGCACGCGCCCCCGCTGCGCCATGGCGGAGCGAGGCTATGGGCTGCCGTGGGCCGGGGTACGGCGGTCGGCCGTATGTCACTCGAACGGGTAAGCGGGGTCGGTGGGGACCGGGCGCGCCCGGCCTTCCCCCGGGCGGGCCCGCCTGCGATGATCGGGCGGTCTACTTGTTAACACGCGTTAACCGGAGGGTGTCATGAGCGAGGAGCGGTTCGGAGAGTTCGTCCTGGTGCGGCGGCACGGGGAGGGGCATGTCGCGGAGCTCGCGCTCGACCGGCCGAAGGCCATGAACGCCGTGTCGACCGCGATGGCCCGCTCCGTGGGCGCGGCCTGCGCGGCGCTGGGCGAGGACCGCGGCGTGCGGGTGGTGGTGCTGACCTCGACGCACGAGCGGGCGTTCTGCGTGGGGGCGGACCTGAAGGAGCGCAACTCCTTCACCGACGCCGATCTGCTGCGGCAGCGGCCGGTGACGCGCGGGGCGTACACCGCGGTCCTGGAGCTTCCGGTGCCGACGGTCGCGGCCGTGCACGGGTTCGCGCTGGGCGGCGGGTTCGAGCTGGCGCTGTCGTGCGACGTGATCGTGGCCGACCCCACGGCCGTGGTGGGGCTGCCGGAGGTGTCGGTGGGCGTGATCCCTGGCGGTGGCGGTACGCAGTTGCTGCCGCGCCGGGTGGGTGCGGCGCGCGCGGCCGAGCTGGTGTTCACGGCGCGGCGGGTGGCGGCCGAGGAGGCGCGCGAGCTGGGGCTCGTGGACCAGCTGGTGGAGGAGGGGCGGGACCGGGAGGAGGCGCTGGAGCTGGCCTCCCGGATGGCCGCGAACTCGCCCGTGGGGCTGCGTGCGGCCAAGCGTGCGCTGCGCCTCGGGCACGGGCTGGACCTGCGCGCGGGACTCGAGGTCGAGGACGCGGCATGGCGGTCGGTGGCGTTCTCGGGGGACCGCGCGGAGGGCGTGGCGGCGTTCAACGAGAAGCGGGCGCCGCGGTGGCCGGGCGAGTGAGGCGACCGCGTGAGCTGGAGACAATCGCCCGGTTCGCCCCGTTTGAGTAACGTTTCTTCGTGAATCTCCCTAGCCTGGAGTGATGGGTGACGACAGGCGGCTCGCGGCCGTGGTGGCGCTTGCGCAGGGGATGGCCGCCGCGCACAGTGCGCGGGAGGCGTGGCGGGCGGCGGCCGTCGGCGGATGCCTGGCGCTGGGCGGCAGCTTCGCCGCGCTGTCGGTGTGGGAGCGGGAGCTGGGGCGGCTGCGGGTCCTCGTGAACGTCGGCCGGCGGGCCGAGGACGAGGAGGAGTTCCCGGAGGACGAGTCCTACCCGGTGCACCAGTTCGCGGAGATCACCGAGTTCCTGCACGAGCGGTGGGCCGGTGGCGGTGAGCCCGACGCCTGGGTCGAGACGGCCGCGGGGCCCGCCGCCGGGCGTCCCGGCTACGTCCACCAGCGGGTCGCCGCCCTGCGCCGCCGGGGGCGCGGCTGCTGCGTGGTCGCGCCGATCGTGCTGCACGGGCGGGCGTGGGGCGAGCTGTACGTGGCCCGGCCGGTGGGGGAGCGGGTCTTCGAGCGGGGCGACGCCGACTTCGCCACCGTCCTGGCCTCCGTCGTCGCCGCCGGGATCGCGCAGACCGAGCGGCTGGAGGAGGTCAGGCGGCTCGCGTACACCGACGCGCTCACCGGGCTGGCCAACCGCCGCGCCGTCGACGCCGCGCTGGACGAGGCCGTGGAGCGGCACCGCGAGGAGGGCGTCGTCGTCAGCCTCGTCGTCTGCGACCTGAACGGCCTCAAGCGGGTGAACGACACGCACGGCCACGCCGTCGGGGACCGGCTCCTGGAGCGGTTCGGGTCGGTGCTGTCGCTGTGCGGGGCGATGCTGCCGGGGGCGCTGGCCGCGCGGCTCGGCGGGGACGAGTTCTGTCTGCTCGCGGTCGGGCCGACGGCCGACGCCGTGGTCAAGGCGGCCGAGGAGCTGTGCCGCCGGGCGGCGGAACTGGAGCTGGGGGACGGCGTGGCCTGCGGGGTCGCGTCCACCGAGGACCCGGTCGGGTCGGTGCGCTCCGCCCGCCGGCTGTTCCGGCTCGCGGACGCCGCCCAGTACCGTGCCAAGGCCGAGCGGGCGGCCGGGCCGGTCGTCGCGGGGCGCGAGGGGCCCGACGACCCCGTCGTACGGCTCGCGGACGAGCCCTCCCGGGAGGAGGGCGGGGAGCGCAGGCGGTTCCGCGGGCGGCACTCGCCGTGACGCCGATCCCGGCAAACGGTGCGGCAGGGCGGCGGTACGGCGTGCGGTAAGGGGCGCAGCCTGCACGCATCCGTGACGTATCCCCTCGTGACATCATCGAATTCACTGCGTACGCTCCTGAATATGGATATGCACACTGTGGTGGTGGGGACGGCGGGGGTCACCGCGTCCGACGTTCTCGCCGTGGCGCGCGCGGGCGCCCGGATCGAGCTCTCCGAGGAGGCGGTGGCGGCCCTCGCCGCGGCCCGCTCCATCGTGGACGCGCTGGCCGCCAAGCCGGACCCCGTGTACGGCGTGAGCACCGGCTTCGGCGCCCTGGCGACCCGGCACATCAGCCCCGACCTGCGGGCCCAGCTGCAGCGCAACATCGTCCGCTCGCACGCCGCCGGGATGGGTCCGCGCGTCGAGCGCGAGGTGGTCCGCGCGCTGATGTTCCTGCGGCTGAAGACCGTCTGCTCCGGTCACACCGGCGTCCGCCCGGAGGTCGCGCAGACCATGGCCGACGTCCTCAATGCCGGGATCACCCCGGTCGTGCACGAGTACGGCTCCCTCGGCTGCTCCGGCGACCTCGCCCCGCTGTCGCACTGCGCGCTCACCCTCATGGGCGAGGGCGACGCCGAGGGCCCCGACGGCACCGTACGGCCGGCCGGTGAGCTGCTCGCCGCGCACGGGATCACCCCGGTCGAGCTGCGCGAGAAGGAGGGCCTGGCCCTCCTCAACGGCACCGACGGCATGCTCGGCATGCTGGTCATGGCCCTCGCCGACCTCGACACCCTCTACAAGTCGGCCGACATCACCGCCGCGCTGACCATGGAGGCCCTGCTCGGCACCGACCGCGTGCTCGCCCCCGAGCTGCACGCCATCCGCCCGCACCCCGGGCAGGCCGCCAGCGCCGCCAACATGGCCGCCGTGCTCAAGGGCTCCGGCCTGACCGGCCACCACCAGGACGACGCCCCCCGCGTCCAGGACGCCTACTCGGTGCGCTGCGCCCCGCAGGTCGCGGGTGCCGGACGCGACACCATGGCCCACGCCGGACTCGTCGCCGAGCGCGAGCTGGCCGCGGCCGTCGACAACCCGGTGGTCCTGCCCGACGGGCGGGTGGAGTCCAACGGCAACTTCCACGGCGCTCCCGTCGCCTACGTCCTGGACTTCCTCGCCATCGCCGTCGCCGACCTCGGCTCCATCGCCGAGCGGCGCACCGACCGGCTCCTGGACAAGAACCGCAGCCACGGCCTGCCGCCGTTCCTCGCCGACGACCCGGGCGTCGACTCCGGCCTGATGATCGCCCAGTACACCCAGGCCGCCCTGGTCGGCGAGCTGAAGCGGCTCGCCGTACCGGCCTCGGCGGACTCCATCCCGTCCTCCGCGATGCAGGAGGACCACGTGTCGATGGGCTGGTCGGCGGCGCGCAAGCTGCGCACGGCCGTCGACAACCTGGCCCGCGTGATCGCCGTCGAGCTGTACGCCGCCACGCGCGCGATCCAGCTCCGCGAGGGCCTGACCCCGGCGCCCGCGTCGCAGGCCGTCGTCGAGGCCGTACGGGCGGCCGGTGTGGAGGGTCCGGGACCGGACCGCCACCTGGCGCCCGACCTCGCCGCGGCGGAGGCGTTCGTGCGCGCCGGGCACCTGGTCGCGGCCGCGGAGACCGTCACGGGGCCGCTGCGCTAGCGCGCGGCGGTGACAGGTCCGAGGGGGTCCGGCGCGGTGCCGGGTTCCCTCGGACCGTCTCCGGGTACACCGGACGGCCGGGCAGATCTTCCAGTGGGCCTTCCCGCGGTCAAGAAAGCCAAAAGAACGTCAAGTTCTCTCAAAGGCCGAGGCGTTCCCGGCGGACCGAGTAGCCCACGAAGCCGGCGCCGAGGCCGAGGCAGAGGGCGCCGCCGACGACGTACGGAGTGCTGTCGAAGCTGCCGGTGTCGGCCAGCCGGGTCGGGCCCTCGCCGGTGGCCGCCGTGTCCGTGGACGAGTCGGCGGAGGCGGCTCTCGCCTGGGCCGTGACCTGCGGAGACGGGGTCGCGGCGGCGGACTCGAGCACCGCTGTCTCGGGTGTCGCGTTCGCCGACGGGACGAACCACAGGGCACAGAGCAGGCCGCCCGCGGCGGCGGCGGTCAGCAACGAACGGCGAGCGGATGACACGGAATATCGATCCCCTTGTGGCGCTGGCGAATTGGCCGTGTGGGCAGATGTTAGTGAAAGGCGCGGGTCACAGGAAAGTCACGGGAGCGGTCGGCCTTACGCTCCGGGCATGAGCACTCCAGAGACATCACGGTTTGTACGTATTCGCGTCGAGCTGGTGCTAGAGATCGACGACGAGGAGGCCGTCACCGGGGCCGCCCTGCAGGCCCTCGCCGACGACACCGACCTGTCCGACGCGGAACGGGCCGACTCCGAGCGCGCTGTGACGGAGGACACCGCCGAGGCCCTGGCGCACCTCGTCGACCCGTTCGACCTGGTCAGCGTGGTGCCCGGGGTCGAGCTCCAGCAGGCCTCCTGGAGCAGTGAGCAGATCGACTACGACCCCGACTCGCCCGAGTGGGACCTCGACGAGGATGATGGCGGCGAGAACGACCCGGAAGACGAGGAAATGACGGTCGGCTGACGCGGTGTGGGGAAATTCCTGACCCCGGGCGGCAACCGCCGCCCGGGGTTTCGTCGTCTCACGGTGCGCACTGGCCGACACCTCTCCGCACAGCGTCCGCCCCCTGGGGCAAACGTGGTATGCCCCACACCCGTGAGCGATGTGGAACGGGACGAACCGGTCGTAGCGTTGAAAGTTATTGACGGGGTATCTCGGGGTTTCGGGAATCGGCAACGATGGAGAAGCGTGTGATGACGGACGGTAAGCGGCGCAAGGGCCTGGCGGCCGCGTCCGCACTGCTCGGCGGTGTGCTGGTGCTCTCGGCATGTTCCAGTAGCGACGCCGACACCTCCGGGGGTGGGGACAAGACCTCGCAGGCCGAGGTCGACGAGGCGGCGGCCAAGAAGACGTCCGAGGCGCAGATCAAGATCACGCCCAAGGGCGGCTCGGACAACGCCTCCATCAACAACTCCGCCGGCGTCACCGTGAGCAAGGGCACGCTCACCGAGGTGAAGATGACCGCCTCGGACGGCACCGAGGTCAAGGGCGAGATATCCGCCGACAAGACCAGCTGGAAGCCCGGCGGCCAGCTGGAGCGCGCCACCAAGTACCAGATCACGGCGACCGCGCAGGACTCCGAGGGCCGCGCCGCCCACGAGAACGCGTCGTTCACCACGGTCTCCCCGGAGAACAGCTTCATCGGGACCTTCACCCCGGACGACGGCAAGACCGTCGGCGTCGGGATGCCCGTGTCGATCAACTTCGACAAGCAGATCACCAACAAGGCCGCCGTCCAGAAGGGCATCACGGTCAACAGCAGCAGCGGCCAGGAGGTCGCCTGCCACTGGTTCTCCACCCAGCGCATGGACTGCCGCCCCGAGAACTACTGGCAGGAGGGCTCGACCGTGACCCTCAAGCTGGCGCTCGACGGGGTCGAGGGCGCCGACGGCGTCTACGGCGTCCAGCAGAAGTCGGTCACCTTCAAGATCGGCCGCAACCAGGTCTCCTACGTCGACGCGAAGACCAAGCAGATGAAGGTCACGCAGGACGGCAAGACGGTCAAGACCATCCCGATCTCCGCCGGCTCCCCGGACAACAAGACCTACGAAGGCCAGATGGTGATCTCCGAGAAGTTCAAGGAGACCCGGATGGACGGCTCGACCGTCGGCTTCACCGACGACGACGGCAAGGGCGAGTACGACATCAAGGACGTGCCGCACGCCATGCGCCTGAGCACCTCCGGCACCTTCATCCACGGCAACTACTGGGGCAAGGGCATCTTCGGCAGCGTCAACACCAGTCACGGCTGCGTGGGCCTGGCCGACGCCAAGGGCGCCGACGACCCGAACACGCCGGGCGCCTGGTTCTACAACAACTCGATCATCGGTGACGTGGTCGTCGTCCAGAACACCGGCGACAAGACCATCGCCCCGGACAACGGCCTCAACGGCTGGAACATGGACTGGGCCCAGTGGAAGGCGGGTTCGGCGGTCTGACGCCGAACTCCCTGAGGGCCGAGGCTACTTCGCACGGGCGCCCGCCACTCCCCGCACGGGAGTGGCGGGCGCCCGCGCCTTTCCCGGCTTCTCATCCTTCTCTTACGCGGGCCTTATCCCTTCATCACGGGCCGTCCCTACGTTGCGGCCATGTTCTTCACGTACCTGAGGCGCGAGCTGCGCCGCCGCCGAAAGGCGGCCCTCGTCGTCGCCTCGGGCCTGGCGCTGGGCATCGCGCTGGTCATCGTCGTCGACTCCGTCTCCTCCGGAATGAGCCGGGCCCAGGACAAGGTCCTGCAGTCCCTGTACGGGCTGGGCACGGACATGACCGTCACCAAGGCCGCCGAGGCCTCCTCCGGCGGCACCGCCGAACGGCCGCGCTTCCGCTTCGACGCGCAGGACGACGGCTCCGAGGAGGAGCAGAGCACCGACCGCGTCATGGTGCAGGGCTTCCAGTCGCTGGCGAGTGAGACCGTCGGCAAGGTCGCCGGGCAGAGCGGCGTCGCCGACGCGGTGGGCGGCCTGAGCCTGCAAGTCGTCAAGGTCAGCGGCGAGTTCTCGCGCGGCCAGTTCAAGCAGGATGCCTCCGGCGGCGGCACGGGCGGCACGGGCGGCACGGGCCAGGGCGGCGGCCCGGGCGGCGGGCAGTCCCCGCAGGGCCGCGTCCAGGGCGGCGGCGCCGACTTCGACGTCAACAGCTACTCCGTCTACGGCACCGACGTCACCGAGCCCGCCCTCGGCCCGCTGACCACGTCCACCATCACCGGCGGACGCACCTTCAAGGAGTCGGAGACCGACGCGAAGGTCGCCGTCGCCGACTCGGCGTACGCCAAGGAGAAGAAGCTCAAGACGGGCAGCACGGTCACCGTCAAGGACACGAAGTTCGAGATCGTCGGCATCGCCACCGCCGACAGCGGCGACGCGGCGGCCGACCTCTACCTGCCGCTGAAGCAGGCCCAGACGCTGGGCGACGCGAAGGACAAGGTCACCACCATCTACGTCAAGGCGACCGACTCGCAGCGGATCGACGGCGTCAAGTCCGCCATCCAGAAGAACGTCCCGGGTACGACGGTCACCACCTCCGCCGACCTCGCCGACACCGTCTCCGGCTCCCTGTCCACCGCCTCCTCGCTCGCCACCGGCGTAGGCAAGTGGTTGTCGATCGTGGTCCTGGTGGCCGCCTTCCTGGTCGCCGGTCTGCTCACCTCCTCCGCCGTCTCCCGCCGGGTGCGCGAGTTCGGCACGCTCAAGGCGCTCGGCTGGCGCTCGGGCCGGGTCACCCGGCAGGTGATCGGCGAGGCCCTCGTCAACGGCCTGGTCGGCGGCGCCCTCGGCATCGCGCTGGGGCTCGCGGGCGCGTACGCCGTCACCGCCGTCAGCCCGACGCTGCAGGCCCAGCTAGGCGGCGGCGCGGGCGGCGGCGGGGGTGCGGGCGGTCCCGGCGGCGGCCTCGGCGGAGGCGGGCTGGGCGGCCCCGGCAGACAGGCCGCCGCCAAGACCCTCGACATCGCGCTGACCGCACCCGTCAGCCTCGCCACCATCGCCCTCGCGGTCGCCCTCGCCGTGACCGGCGGGCTCGTCGCCGGCGGCTTCGGCGGCTGGCGCGCCTCTCGGCTGCGCCCGGCGGACGCCCTGCGCCGCGTCGAGTAGCGCCCCCCTTCCCCGTACTCCAGGAGTCGCACCATGTACGAACTCAGCGGCGTCACCAAGCGCTACACCCGCGGCAAGGCCGTCGTGCACGCCCTCGACGGCGTCGACCTGACCATCGCCGACGGCGACCGGCTCGTCATCCAGGGCCCCACCGGCGGCGGCAAGTCCACCCTGCTCCAGATGCTGGGCGGCCTCGACCGGCCCAGCTCCGGCGAGATCGTCCTCGACGGCACCGATCTCGCGGGGCTTCCCGAGGCCCGACTGACCCGGGTGCGCAGCGAGAGCATCGGCTTCGTCTTCCAGTCCTTCAACCTGATCCCGACCCTGACCGCCCAGGAGAACGTCGAGACCGCTCTGGTCCCGCTCGGCGTGCGGGCGAGGGACCGGCGCGAGAAGGCGGCCGAGGCCCTGGCCTCCGTCGGCCTCGGCGAACGCCTCGGCCACCTCCCCGGCGAGATGTCCGGCGGCCAGCAGCAGCGTGTCGCCATCGCCCGCGCCCTGGTGAAGCAGCCCAAGGTGCTCCTCGCCGACGAACCCACCGGAAACCTCGACGAGTCGACCCGCGACGAGATCATGGACGTACTCGACCGCATGTGGAAGGAGCTGGGCCTCACCTTCGTCATGGTCACCCACGACTCGGCGATCGCCAGGAAGGCCCCCCGTGTGGCCACCATCCGCAAGGGCCGCATCACCGTCAAGGAGAACGCTTCGGCCTGACCGGGGCACGATCGGTGACGGTGCGTCAGTCGGTGTAGTTCTTCCCCGGGGGCCGGCCGGGCACCGGCTTGCCGACGAGGGCGACCGGGGTGAACAGGCTGATGTGGCCCAGGAACAGGGTGAGGTGCCAGATCCCGTCGGTGTCGTAGTGCCGGGACAGCCGGGCGAACAGGTCGTCACTCACCCGGTCCCCGAACGGGTTCGGGGTGAGGACGGCCTCCGCGAGTTCCAGCGCGGCACGCTCGGGACCGGTGAAGCAGGGGGCGCTCTGCCAGGTTGCCACGGCCGTGATGCGCCGCTCCTCCTCGCCGGCCTTGCGCAGGGCGTCGGTCGCCGCGACGCCGTGGTAGGTGCTGCCGATGAGCTGTGCGGTGCGCAGGCGCATCAGAGCGAGGGTGGCCTGCGGGACCGGACCGTTGCGGAGTGCCTTCTGCACGGCCGCGGAGAGGGCCAGCAACTCCGGGTAGAGCCCGGTGGGGTCGGGCAGGCGGGACCGTGTCCCGTCCTGCCCCGCGGTGGTGGTCGTCGTGTCCTCGGTGGTGGTCATGGCGGAGTCGCTCCTCGAAGTCGGTTCGGACGTCGTTCCACTCCTCCGACACCGTGGCGGCCCGAAGTGTGAGCCCCCGCCCCGGACCGGGGGCTCCGGCCCGCATGTCACACCTGGCCGCGCTGTCGCGTCGTAGGGGGGTGAGGACACGCGCGCACGCGGCAGAAGGAGCGTCGGAAGCAATGACCACCCGATCCGCGCCGGTCACCGGCGAGCGGCGGCAACTGATCAACGTGGCCTACCGGATGCTCGGCTCGCTGGCCGACGCGGAGGACGCCGTCCAGGAGGCGTACGCCCGCTGGTACGCGATGCCGGCGGGCCGGCGGGAGGCCGTCGGGACCCCGGGGGCCTGGCTCACCACGGTCGTCAGCCGGGTCTGCCTCAACCACCTGCGCTCCGCCCGGGCCCGGCGGGAGCACTACGTGGGGCAGTGGCTCCCCGAGCCGCTGGCCGACCCCGCCGAGCGGAACGCCGCACGGGCCCCCGGTATCGCCTCCGACCCGGCCGATCTGATCACCCTCGACGAGTCGGTCGGCATGGCCTTCCTGGTCGTCCTGGACTCGATGTCCCCGGCCCAGCGGGTCGCCTTCGTCCTCCACGACGTCTTCCGCTATCCGTTCCCCGAGGTGGCCAGGATCGTCGGCCGCACGCCCGCCGCCTGCCGCCGGCTGGCGTCCACGGCGCGCCGGGGGATCCGCACCGCACGGGAGTCCGCCGCCACGTCGACGGCGCAGGACGCGGCCGTCGTACGCGCTCTCAAGCGGGCTTGGGAGATCAGCGACGTCGCTGCGCTCATCCGGCTCCTCGACCCCGAGGCGACCGCGGTCGGCGACGGAGGCGGCGTGGTGCGCGCCCTGGAGCACCCCGTGCGGGGCAGCGAGCGGATCGTGCGCGGCCTGCTGCGCTTCGGCCCGCGGCAGTCCGGGCAGACGCTGCTCGAACGCACGGTCAACGGGCGGCCGGGACTGGTCGGTTGCCAGGACGGCGCGGTCGTGACGGTGTACTCCTTCGGCGTCTCGGACCAGCGCGTCCGCCACCTGTGGGCGATGCGCAACCCCGAGAAGCTGCGCTCCTGGGCGACGGTCCCGGCCGCGTGAGCCGGCGGAGGCCGGGCGGACGGTGCCCGGTCACGTGGCCAGGTCGAGCCACTGCCCGACGGTCAGTACGTGTGCGCGCCGCCCGGCGTGCGCGCGGAACTCGGCCTCCGGGTCGGCCACCTCGACGTAGCCCGCGATCTTGTCCGGCTGCTCCGGCTCGTAGTGGATCGGCACCGCGAGCCGGGCGTCGAGGATCTCCGCCACCGCGGCGGCCTGCCGCGGGTCCAACGCGGCGGGCACCGGGCTCGGGGGCTGCAGGTGCGGTGCGTCGACCACGGCGCCGTTGGCGGGCAGGAACACCGCGTCGAACGGGCTGAACCGGCGCGCGACCAGCCACCAGAAGCCGTGGAACATCGTGTCGCCGCCGTGGAAGATCCGCCGCCCGTCGGCCTCCACCACCCAGTTCACCTGCGGGTCGCCGAGCCCGTCCACAGCGGGGACCGCCGTGACGCGGAACGGCCCCAGGTCGCGCGAGGACCAGACGTCCACGACCTCGGCCGCCAGCCGGTGCCGGACCAGCTCTCGCTCGGCCAGGAGCGTCGTCACGTTGTCCACGTCGTCACCGTGACCGGCCGCCGGTCGCAGCACCGGCGCCCCCGGCGTCAGCACGTCCGCGAGCGCGGGCGCGTCGGTGTGGTCCCGGTGCAGGTGGGTGACGAGCGCGGCGGACGCCCTCCCGCCCGGCACCGCCACGTTCTCGCCGGGCTTCCACCCCGTGAACAGCGGCGAGAGGTCCCGCACGTAGTCGATCAGCAGTCGCTCGCCGCCCGCCTCGATCTCCAGTCCGGCCCAGCCCAGTCGTCGCACTCGCATCCCGCACTCCTTCGGTCGGTGGAGCTCCGGACGTTAGTGTACGGTCGTTCGCTAAATCAATAGCGAACGACCGTACGCTATATTCGTCCCATGTCACCACGACGCTCAGCGGCCGAAGCGCAGGCCACCAGGGGCCGGATCCTCGGCCGTGCCGCCGAGATCGCCTCCGAGGAAGGGCTGGACGGCATCACCATCGGCCGGCTCGCCGAGGAGCTGGAGATGAGCAAGTCCGGGGTGCACAAGCACTTCGGCACCAAGGAGACGCTGCAGATCTCCACGCTGGACAAGGCGTTCGTGGACTTCTGGCACCGGGTGGTCGAGCCGGCACTCGGCGAGCCGCCGGGTCTGCGGCGACTGCGCGCGGTCTGCGCCAACTCCGTGGGCTACCTGGAAGAACCGCTGCTGCCCGGCGGCTGCCTGATGACCGCGGCACTCAGCGAGTACGACGGCCGCCCCGGCCGGGTCCGCGACGCCGTGGCCGAGGTGTGGTCGCGCTGGCGGGGGCAGCTGCGGGCGGACCTGACCACGGCGGTGGACAGCGGCGAGCTGCCCGCGGACTTCGACGTCGACCAGGCGCTGTTCGAGATCGTCGCGGCCGGGCTGGCGCTCAACGCGGCCATGCAGCTCCAGCACGACCGGACGGCCGCGGACCGGGCCCGCCGCGCGATCGAACGGGCCCTGGACCAGTCCTGACCCTCACCGTCCGCCCCGGACCGCCGGGGCGGCGGGTGCCCGGACGGCGTCGAGCGGCGGCTCTCCCGCCAGCTCGCACCAGACCGTCTTGCCGTGCCCGCACTGCTCCACGCCCCACCGCAGCGCCAGCGCGTCGAGGAGGGCGAGGCCGCGCCCGGACTCGTCGGTGGCACCGGCCGGTCCGGCGAGGAGGGGCAGGGCGCGTGGGTCGGGGTCGGCGACCTCCACGCGCGTGCGGCCGGTGGGCAGTACGGCGATGCGGACGGTCGCGGGGGTGCCCTCGCCCACGTGGTCGATGACGTTCGTCAGCAACTCGGTCACGCACAGGCGGACGTCGTGGTCGTAACGGTGCAGAAGGCGGCGCACCTCCGGTACGGCCTCCGGCGTGGCGAGCAGGCTCAGTTCCCAGATCGTCACGGCGCCGCCTGGCGCAGGACCGCGGCGAGCGCACGGGCGGTGGCCGCGTTGCAGTTGCCGAGCGAGACGAGACCGGCGGGCGGGGCGTACGCGCCGGCGAACGTCGGCAGATCCAGACCGAGGGAGGGGAGGGCGATGCCGTGCAGGGCGAGGGCGGCGCGGAGCTCCTCCACGCAGCGGGGCATGTCGTCCTGCGGACGGGGCGGTTGGGTCATGAACGGGCACCTTTCCGTGTGCGCTCTGTGACGAACGCCTCACACAGTGACGTTTGGCGCCCTACCGTGAAAGGGATCTCGCGTCGGCAGCCCGGAGTGCGGAAGGAGTTGTGCGGTGGCACAGCGCAAGGACATCGACGGCTCGACGAGCGTCCCGACCTTCTACGGCAAGGAGTTGAGGTACCAGCGGGAGCGGGCCGGACTGTCGCTGGAGGCGCTGGTCGAGGGCAGCTTCTACGGCAAGTCGCACCTGAGCGACATCGAACGCGGCGAGCGGCGCATGCCGTTGGACCTGGCCCGGCACGCGGACCAGGTGCTGGGGACGGACGGGTTCTTCGAGCGGCGGTGCGAGGATGTGCGGAAGGCGCGGCGGGCGGGGCACGCCGCGTACTTCGAGCAGGTGCTTGAGGCGGAGAAGCGCGCCAAGGCCATTGAGGAGTGGTGTCCCAGCCTCTTTCCCGGGTTGCTTCAAACCCCGGAGTACGCGCGGGCCGTTGTCCTGGCGACTCATCCCCTGGCCCTCGATGAAGACGTTGAGCCGAAGGTCAGCGCCAGGATGGCGCGTGCCAGCCTCTTCGAGGAGGACCACCACACCCCGTCGTACTGGACGATCCTTCACGAGTCGTTGCTGCTGGACCCCATCCTGCCGTCACGAGAAATGGCCGGACAGCTCGACCGGGTCGTGAGGCTCGCCGAGCGTCGACGTATCGTTCCGCAGATCCTCCTGCGGACATGCGGCCCGCACCCCTTCATGGTTGGCACCGCAAAGCTCATGTCCTTTCCGGACGCTCCGCCGCTGGTGTACACGGAGTCGCTGCACAACGGTGTCACCATCGATGATCCGGCGCTCGTAGAGGAGTACCGCAAGTCGTACGATCGGCTCAGGGCCGTCGCACTGTCACCAGAGACGTCCCTGGCCAGGATCAAGGCGGCGGCAGGGGAATACCGAAATGGCGAGCGACCGGATCGACTTGAGTGATGCCTTCTGGCGCAAGTCGACCTACAGCAACGGCAGCGGCGGCGACTGCCTCGAAGTCGCCGACGGCGTCCCCGGCCTGGTCCCCGTCCGGGACTCCAAGGTCTCCCGCGACGGCGACGGGAATGGCCCCGTCCTCCTCCTCACCGCCCGCGCCTGGGCGCCCTTCGTCGCCGCGCTGAGCCGGGGCGCGCTCACGGTGTGACGTCGGGCCAGGATCAGACAGACGGCCCGGCCGGAACCCAGTGAGCTTCGCGCACAGGTCGCCAGCGCCTCCTGTACTGAATGAAGAGGAGCGTGCCCAGGGTCGCCCAGACGGCCACCGCGAGAAACCCCCAAAGCCCGGAGGACCAGCCGGAGTCGTGCGTCAACCACCACAGGACAGCCACGGCAGGGAGCAAGAAGAAGACCGGCACGACGAGCCACCCGAACACGTAACATCGGATGACTTCGCTCATTCGGATGGAGGACCTTCCGAAGAACTCGTAGCGCGTCGTGTGCACCGTCCCGCCGAGTGCCGGAGACTCGCTGCTCGCCCCCTGCCGCACGTAGTAGCGGCCCCGCGGCAGGACCGGGAACAAGATCACCAACCATGCGGTGGCAAAGAACCGGCCGCCGGCATCCGGCCGTGAGTTGTGCAGCAGCATGGTGCCGATGCCACTGTCGGTTCTCAACTCGGGTATCTCGTCCGGGGACAGCGGCCACACGGGATCCGACACCACCCCATGCTAGGGCCTGTCCGGCGGATCATGTGACCTCCTGGCCAGACGGCTGCTGGTCAGGACATGGGGCGGGCGGTCCCGGGGCGGTCTGACATCCAAGATCCACCTCGCCGGCGAGGTGGCTGCCGACCCATGGCCCTCGTGCTCACACCAGGTCAGTGGGGCGATGCTCCGCAGATGACCGAGGTCCTGAATCGGATCCGGGTTCCCCGCCTGTCAGGTGGACGGCCCCGGACCCGGCCGGACCACGTCAGCGGCGACAAGGCATACGGCTCCCGCCGGGACCGTCGCTACCTGCGAGGACGCCACATTCGGAACACGATCCCGGAACCGAAGGACCAACGGGCCAACCGCCGCCGCAACGAGGTCGAGCGGACCATCAACCGGCTCAAGAACACCCGCCCCGTCGCGACCCGTTACGACAAGCGGGCCCATGTCTTTCACGGCACCGTGACCGCCGCAGCGATCCGGCGCTGGATCCGTCAGTGATCCGCCGTACAGACTCCAGGGGCGTCATGCGAACTGCGCGGTGCGGCATGCGGTTCTCTGGTCGCGGTTCATTCCGTGGTTGCTGCTTTCAGGGAGTCCGTCAGGCGTTGGTGGGTGCGGATGAGGGTGAGGGCTGTGGTGATGAGGATGAGATCGAGGAGGGCGAGGGAGGCGAGCGGGGGTAGCCACACGGCGGCCACGCCGGCGGCAGTGAGGGCGAGGCAGGCGAGGAGGCGTTCCTTCCAGGCTCCGCCGGTGGTCGTGCCGAAGAACCAGGCGGTGGTGGCGAGGTAGAGCACGGGGCCGCCGAAGAGGAGCAGTGCGATGGTGAGCGAGCCGTGCTCGGTGGGGTGGGCGATGGCCAGTTCGCTGCCGACGGCGAGGGCGACCAGGGCGGCCAGGACCAGATAGGCGCTGTTGACGCCGTGGCGGACCGAACGGACGGGGTCGGGGCTGTGGGTGACGGAGTCGGTGAGGACGTCCTCGCCGCCGCCGAAGTAGGCCGCCCACAGACACACCAGGGCGGTAAAGACGCCGGCGGTCGCGAGCACGCTGGGCAGGTCGACGAGTGCCTCGGTCATGGCGCGGCCCGTGGTGAGGACGGTTTCGCCGAGCAGGATGATGAAGAACAGGCGGAGGCGTTCGATCATGTGCTCGGCGTCGAAGGCGAGTTCGCGGCTGCTGAGGGTGCTGCCGGGCAGAGGGTGGGCGAACCAGGTGCCGGTGAGGTCGATCAGGGCGGCGGCGGCCCACCACCACAGCCGCGGGCCGGAGCCCGCCGCGGCTCCGACGATCCACAGCGGTGCGGACGCTGCCATCCAGATCAGGGTGCGGCGGAAGTGCTCGCGCAGGGCGTCGGTGCGGGCCGCCAGGGCCGTCACGGTGCCGGCGAAGAAGAGGATGGCGAGGAGCGGGATCACGAACACCCAGGCCCGGTCGTCGAAGGCGCCGGGGAGCGCGGCGTTCATGAAGAGCCCGAGGCCCATGGCGACGACGATCATCCAGCGGGTGACCTGGCGGTGGATGTCGAGGAAGGTGGCCTCGTAGCTGGTGTAGGCCCAGGTGCCGAAGACGGCGACCAGCAGGACGGCGGTCTCGGCGACGCCGCGCCAGGTGAGGTGCTCCAGGAGGTGGTGGGAGAGCTGGGAGACGGCGAAGACGAAGACGAGGTCGTAGAAGAGTTCCAGTGGCGAGACTTCGCGCCGCAGTCGCAAGGTCTGGGGAAGACTGCTCATGGCGGGGTCTCCTACGAGCCTCGGTTTCGGGTGGGCCCGGGGAGGATCAGGTGAGGTGGGTGGCGAACCAGTCGATCATCCGGCCGGGGTGCTCGGGGAAGTGGTTGTAGCCGTCGAAGCGGCGGGTGGTCCCCTCGATCCAGTGCAGCTCCTTGTCCTCGGCGGCGAGGTTGTCGTAGATGCTCTGGACGTCCTCGGGCCGGGTGCTGGAGTCCTCGTGGACCTGGGCGATGAGCGTGGGCACGCGGACGTCCTTCGCGTATTCCAGCGGGGAGAGCTCATCCAGGTCGAAGCCGGTCAGGTTCCTGAGTTCCGTCTCCAGCAGTCCGATCCCGCCGGGCACCCGGGCCAGGGCGGTCTCCGCGAGTGCGCGCAGGGACACCGGCTGAACGGCGACGAGGGCCCGGACGCCTTCGAACTCCTCGGGGTGCCTGGACATCGCGACGATGGTGGAGTTCGCCCCCAGGCAACGGGAGAGAAAGCCGATACGGGTGTTGTCGACGCCCATGCGCTCGCGCCCGTAGTGCGCCGAGCCGATCACGTCGCGGTACTCGAACTGGCCAATGCCGACCAAGCCCCCGTTGGCTTCGCCGCTGCGGCCGTGGTTGCGCAGGTCGTAGGCGAGGACGTTGTAGCCGGCGTCGTGAAGGTTCTTGTAGTCGGGCAGGAAGTTGACCTCGAAGTCGGCGAAGGGGGTGGCGTACTGGGGCAGATGCCCGGGGTAGCCGTAGCGGTTGGCCGGCATCGGGTGGTTGGCGATGACGAGTTTGTCGGATTCGGCCGGGATGAACCAGCCCTCCAGCGGGGTGCCGTCCTGCGAGGGAAACGTGACGTCCTCGTGGGAGAGGCCGTACTCGTCAGGTCGGCGCAGGACCGGGACACGGCGGGTGTAGGCGAACCCCTGGGCCATGCTCGTGGCGATCGTCTCGGGTGAAGGCATGCTCACGGGTGGCTCCCGGTAGGTCGTGCGATGAGGGCGGGCCGGACGAGCGGCGTGAGGGTGCTCGGCCGAGCCGGCCGGAGAGTGCGGTCTGCGGGCGCGGTCGTCCCTGTCGAAGAAGGCGAGGACGGGCGGCTCAGAGGTGCTTGTTGAAGAACGGGATGAGCGCGTCGAGTGCGGGCCCGACGGCCTCGGGCTTGTCGTAGAGGTCGTAGTGGGAGACGCCCGGGATCACCAGTACTTCCTTGTCCTGGGAGGCGGCCTTGTCGAAGACCTCGAAGGCGTCCCGGTAGGCGCCGAACTCACCCGGCTTGTTGCCGACGACGAGCAGCAGGGGCTGGGTCAGCAGCTTGTCCGCGAGGTGGTAGGCGTCGAACCAGACCGTGGGGGCCATGGAGGAGAACGACCACAGGTTGGTTCCGTTCGGGTGGGCGCCCCGAGGAGTCTTGTAGTACTCGGTGGCTTCCGCGACGTCGATGTGGAGGGGCGGAACCATGCCGAGCTCCTTGGCCTTCTCCACCGACGGCGGCAGGGAACTGTCGAGCCGCTGCTCGCCCCCGCGGGCCTCGACGGTGCGCTGGGCCGAGATGGCCTCCAGCGTCTTGACGGCCGCGTCCGGAGACATGTCGCCCTGACGCAGCAGCCGGCCCAGGTTGACTCCGGTGACCGTTGCGACCGCCTTGAAGCGGCGCTCGGTCATTGCGGCGGCCCAGGTGTAGCCGCCGCCGGCGCACATGCCGAAGACGCCGATACGGTCCTCGTCGACGTAGTCGAGGGTGACGAGGTAGTCGGCGGCGCAGCGGAAGTCCTCCACCCGCCACGTCGCATCCTCCAGCTGGCGGGGCTCGCCGCCGCTGCCGGCCTGGAAAGCGGCGTCGAAGGCCAGGACGACGAAGCCCGCCTCCGCGAACGCCTTGCCGTACACCGACCCCGAGGTCTGCTCCTTGCAGCTGCCGACCGGGTGGGCACTGACGATGGCCGGGTACTTCTGGGCGGGGTCGAAGCCGGGCGGGAAGTGGATGTTCGCGGCGACGTCCACGTGCTTGTTCTTGAAAGTGACGGTTTTCACGGCTGACGCCTCCTGAAAAGCGATGTCGTTCCGCGAGAATTACCGGGACGCCGAAATGGTGCGCTCCAGCCGACCCTCGTGTTCTCCGCGGCGATCGGATCCAGCGGTGAATCCACCGTCACATATCCACCGGCCGTGGTACAGGGTAAGGATCCATACCCCCCTTCCCCGGTCGCCCATCGTCCGGGCACACACCGAACACGCTGGGAAAGGGTGACGCTCACGAAGGGGCAGAAAAATTCGGTCTTCCGCGGCTTGACGGCAGGGGGAAATACCGGCGCGACCAAGGGGCACGAGGGGGGTATGAGTCTCTACCCCCGGCAGTGCCTCGTGGCGGGTGATCGCGGCCTTACTGTGGTCGCATGGGCAGGGACGCGAACCACAACGAGCTCGGGCAGTTCCTCAAGGCGCGACGAGCCGATCTGAAGCCCGGGAACATCGGGTTCACCGATGACGGCCGGCCGCGCCGGGTCCCGGGGCTGCGCCGCGAAGAAGTGGCCCAGCTCGCCTCGATCAGCGTCCAGTACTACACCCGCGTGGAGCAGGGCCGTCTCAAGGCGTCCGCGCCGGTCCTCGCGACGCTGGCCGACGTGCTGCGTCTTGACCACGACCAGCGGACCTACCTCCTCGAACTGGCCGGCAAGGACGCCCCTCGCCCACAGCGACCCGCAACCCAGAAGGTGCGCCCCCCGACCCGGCGCCTCCTCGACGCCCTCGGCTTCCCCGCGATCGTCCTGGGCCGCCGTATGGACATCCTCGCCTGGAACCCCCTCGCGGCAGCCCTCCTCACCGACTTCTCCCAGCTCTCCGCGAAGGAGCGCAACTACGCCCGCCTGGTCTTCTCCGACTCCGAGATCAGAGCGCGCTACAAGAACTGGAGTGCCATAGCGCCGGACTGTGTGGCCTTCCTGCGCATGGAAGCCGCTCGCCACCCCGACGACCCCCGCCTGAGCGAACTCGTCGGAGACCTGTCGATAAAGGACCCGCACTTCCGCCGGTGGTGGGCCGCCCACAACGTCGCCGCCCAGACCGCCGGAGTGAAGAAGATCGACCACCCGCTCGTCGGTGAACTCACCCTCGACTGGGAGACACTCGCCTGTGCCACCGACCCCGACCAGCAACTCGTCGTCTGGAGTGCCGAACCGGGCACGCCCAGCCACGAAGCGCTGGCCTTCCTCGCCTCCTGGGCCGCCACCCACACCCTGGCCGCCGCGCGGGATTCGCAGCCCGACAGACCGGAAAGCACGCGCCGCCACGACAGCGGCCACTGAAATTCGTCCCTACGCGATGGACACCGCCGGACCACCGGAGGAATCGACGCCCAGCGCTTACGCTCCGGACCTGTCCAGGAGGGTAGGAATTCCTACCCTCCCGAAAGCTCCCGCCCCATGTCACGGTGGACTCGTACAGGTGGCAAAAGTAGGCACCGAACCCGTAGGGAGCGTACTGGAATGGCAACCAAGGTCTTGATCCTGGGAGCTGGCGGGCAAATCGCCCGCTGGGCGGTGGAAATGCTGGAAAAGGAAGACGCCGAACTGACATTGCTGGCGCGCAGCCGTGATCGTCTCGCGTACGTGCCGACCGGTGCACACGTCATCGAAGGCAATGTCCTGGACACCGAGGTTCTGGATAAGGCTGTGCGCGGGCAGGACGTGGTCTACGCGAACCTGGCCGGCGATCTCGACGTCCAGGCGGAACACATCGTCACCGCCATGCGGAACGCCGGCGTACGACGCCTGATCTTCGTCACCGCCCTGGGAATCCACGACGAGGTACCCGGTGAGTTCGGCCGCTGGAACACTCGGACGATCGGCGCCCCGGTCCTGGACACCTACCGCCGTGCCGCGGAAACCGTCGCGGCTTCCGGTCTCGACTACACGATCCTGCGCCCCGCATGGCTCTCGGACGAGGACGAGATCGACTTCGAGACCACGAACCGGAACGAACCCTTCAAGGGCACGGTCGTGTCCCGCAAGTCCGTGGCCGCCCTCGCCGTCGAGATCATCAAGCACCCCACCGAATGGGTGGGCGCGAACCTGGGAGTGGACAAGCCAGGCACGGACGGCGATCGCCCCGTCTTCGGCTGACGCCGACACCCCCCGACCAATGGCCGACCGGCCAGAAGGTCACATGATCCGCCGGAGACGTCCTGTCCCCCCAGGACTCCCGGACACACCGTCACGCCGGCAGTGAAGCCGCCGCGTCCGTCCCCCAGCTCGCCAGCAGGCGCAGTGCGTCCGCCGACGGTGAGCCGGGCTCCGCGTGGTACGTGATGAAGGCCTGCTCGTCGTCGTCGACCAGGCGGAACGTCTCGAAGGACAGGGTCAGGTCGCCGACCAGCGGGTGTCGCATCCGCTTGACGCCGTAGCTCTTCTCCTTGACGTCGTGCGTGGCCCACAGGCGGCGGAACTCCTCGCTCTTCACCGAGAGCTCACCGACGAGCGCGGACAGTCGCGGGTCGTCCGGGTGCCGGCCCGCGTCCATGCGCAGGAAGCTGACCATGTCGTAGGCCTTCTGGTCCCAGTCGAGGAACAGCTCGCGGTAGTCCGGGTTCAGGAAGACCAGCCGCGCCCAGTTCCGCTCGGCGGCCGGCAGCCTGCCCCAGTCGCCGAAGAGGGCCGCAGCCATCCGGTTCCAGGCGAGGATCTCGGAGCGGCGGCCCGTCACGTACGCGGGCACCGTGTCGATCGACTCCAGGAGCTGGAGCAGCGCCACCCGCACCGGCTGCTTGCCACGCGGCGCCCCGGCCCGCCGGCGCTGCTGCTTCGGCTTCGCCAGGTGCGTCAGGTGCGCCTGCTCCGCGTCCGTCAGCCGCAGCGCGCGGGCGATCGCGTCCAGGACCTCCGCCGACACGTTCTGCCCGTTGCCCTGCTCAAGGCGGGTGTAGTACGCCACCGACACCCCGGCCAGCTGCGCCAGCTCCTCGCGCCGCAGCCCGGGCACCCGGCGCTGCCGCCCGTACGACTCCAGGCCCACGTCCTCCGGCTTCAGCCGAGCCCGCCGGGTGCGCAGGAACTCGCTCAGTTCGGCCCGCCGGTCAAGCTGTCCGTCCATGCTTCCAGTATTGCCGGACGTATTCCCGGTCGTACGCACCGAGCCTGTCCCCGTCAGTGGTACGCACGCCGGTCGTACGCAAAGCCGTGGTCTGGGTGGATCCGCAGGTCGCAGGCAGGGTGGAAGCATCACCCAGTCACGCCAAGAGAATCCCGGAGAACCCGGCATGACCACTGTCGCCGCGTACGCAGCACCCGCCGCCAAGGCACCGCTGGAGCGCACCACCATCGAGCGGCGCGAGGTGCGTGAGCACGACGTCCTGATCGACATCAAGTTCGCCGGCATCTGCCACTCCGACATCCACCAGGTCCGCGAGGGCTGGGGCGAGGCCATCTTCCCGATGGTCCCCGGCCACGAGATCGCGGGCGTCGTCTCCGCCGTCGGCCCCGGCGTCACCAGGTTCGCCGTCGGCGACCGCGTCGGCGTCGGCTGCATGGTCGACTCCTGCCGCGAGTGCGAGAACTGCAAGGCCGGCCGGGAGCAGTACTGCACCGGCGGCAACGTGATGACGTACAACGGCATCGGCAAGGACGGCGAGCCCACCTACGGCGGCTACTCCGAGAAGGTCGTCGTCGACGAGAACTTCGTCCTCGGCATCCCCGAGGGCATCTCCCTGGACGAGGCCGCGCCCCTGCTGTGCGCCGGCATCACCACGTACTCCCCGCTCAGGCGCTGGAACGCGGGCCCCGGCAAGAAGGTCGCCGTCGTCGGCCTGGGCGGCCTCGGCCACATGGCCGTCAAGCTCGCGCACGCCCTGGGCGCCGAGGTGACCGTGCTGTCGCAGTCCCTGCGCAAGAAGGACGACGGCCTGAAGCTGGGCGCCGACCACTACTACGCCACCAGCGACCCGGCCACCTTCGAGGAGCTGGCGGGCACCTTCGACCTGATCGTCTCCACGGTCTCCGCCCCGCTCGACTTCGCCGCCTACCTGGGGCTGCTGAAGACGGAGGGCACGCTGGCCAACGTGGGCGCCCCCGAGGAGCCCGTCTCCCTCAACCTGTTCGCGCTGCTCGGCGGCGGCAAGTCCCTGACCGGCTCCATGATCGGCGGCATCGCCGAGACCCAGGAGATGCTGGACTTCTGCGCGGAGCACGGCATCGGCGCCGAGATCGAGCTGATCGCCGCGTCCGAGGTCAACGACGCCTACGAGCGGGTTCTCGCGAGTGACGTGCGCTACCGCTTCGTGATCGACACCGCGACGATCTGACCCCGGTTCGATCCCCCGGGAAGATTCCTCGGAATTCCTCCCCCCCTCCTGTCACACAGCCGCCCCGCCCCGGGTCATACCGCCACCACACACGGCGGACGTCCGGGCGGGGCGGTCCCACATCGGCCCCCACCCCGCCTCCCGGACGCCACGGACACCGGGAGCAGCAGTCATGACCCACCCCCCGACCTCCACGACGCCCCTCCTCGTCACCGGCGGTACCGGCACCCTCGGCGGCCACGTCGTCCCGCTGCTGCGGGCGACGGGTCGGGACATCCGCGTCCTCACCCGGCGCCCCCGCCCCGACGCGGACGGCATCACGTACGTCACCGGCGACCTCAGCACCGGCGAGGGCGTCGAGGCCGCCGTCGACGGCGTGCACACCGTCCTGCACCTGGCCGGCGGCCCCAAGGGCGACGACGAGGCGACCCGCACCCTGGTGCGCGCCGCGGCCGGTGCGGACGTACGGCACCTCGTGTACATCTCGGTCGTGGGCGCCGACCGCGTCCCGCTGGCCTGGCTGCGCACCAAGCTGGAGTCGGAGCGGGCGATCGCCGGCTCGGGGATCGGCTGGACGGTGCTGCGGGCGGCCCAGTTCCACGAGCTGACGCTGACGATGATCGAGAAGATGACCCGGCTGCCGGTCCTCCCGGCCCCGGGGGGACTGCGTCTGCAACCGGTCGCCGCCCGCGAGGTCGCCGCGCGCCTGGCCGAGCTGACGCTGGCCGAGCCGTCCGGCCGGGTGCCCGACATGACCGGGCCCGAGGTCCACGATCTGGCCACGCTGGCCCGTTCCTACCTCGATGCGCGCGGCGGACGCCGGCGCCCGAAGCTGCCGGTGCGCATTCCCGGGAAAGCGGGGCGCGCGTACCGTTCTGGCGAGAACCTCACCCTGGAAGACGCACTGGTCGGCAAGGTGACGTGGGCCGAATTCCTGGCGGAGAGGGTGGCCGTATGAGGTCTCCCGGAATTTCTGGCCGAAAGTCGGCACAGTCGAAGAATATGCGCATGACAACTATTGCAAAGCGAATGAAAACCTTCGCCCCCACCTCCGCAAAGGGCACTGAATTACCGTTTCTGCAAGCGAATTTCGGCGGGATGCTGAATGCGGCACACAGCATGCCCGCCGGAACCCGACGGGCATTGCTCCGTCGCGTTCGCAAGGAGATGGCAACGTGGTGCGAAGCAGGGCGAAGGCCGCGGCCGACGCCGCCGACCGGCTGCTGAAGGCCGGTCAGCTGCTGCGGAAGTCCCCGACCACCCTCGACCTGAGGGCCGTGTACCGCACGGACCAGAAAGTCAATGACAGTCCTTATCGGGAGCGGTGGGCGCATGACAAAGTCGTGCGCTCCACGCACGGCGTCAACTGCACGGGTTCCTGCTCGTGGAAGGTGTACGTCAAGGACGGTCTGATCACCTGGGAGACCCAGCAGACGGATTATCCGAGCGTCGGCCCCGACCGGCCCGAGTACGAGCCGCGAGGCTGTCCGCGCGGCGCTTCCTTTTCCTGGTACACCTACTCGCCCACCCGTGTTCGCCATCCGTTGGCCCGCGGTGTCCTCGTCGAAATGTACCGGGACGCCAAACGCCGGCACGGCGGCGATCCCGTGGCCGCCTGGGCCGAGCTGACCGGCGACCCCGACCAGCGCCGCCGCTACCAGCGCGCCCGCGGCCACGGCGGCTTCGTCCGCGTCGACTGGGACGAGGCGCTGGAGATCGCCGCCGCCGCCCAGGTGCACACCATCGCCGAGTACGGACCCGACCGGGTCGCCGGGTTCTCCCCGATCCCCGCCATGTCCATGGCCTCGCACGCGGTCGGCGCCCGCTACCACTCCCTCATCGGCGCCCCGATGATCTCCTTCTACGACTGGTACGCCGACCTGCCGATCGCCTCCCCGCAGGTCTTCGGCGACCAGACCGACGTACCGGAGTCGGGCGACTGGTGGGACGCGGCCCACCTGATGCTGTGGGGCTCCAACGTCCCCGTCACCCGCACCCCCGACGCGCACTGGATGGCGGAGGCCCGCTACCGGGGCCAGAAGGTCGTCGTCGTCTCGCCGGACTACGCGGACGCCACCAAGTTCGCCGACGAGTGGCTGCACCCGCACCCCGGTACCGACGGGGCGCTGGCGATGGCGATGGGGCACGTGCTGCTCACCGAGTTCTTCGTGCGGCGGCAGGTGCCCTACTTCGCCGACTACGTGAAGCGCTTCACCGACCTGCCCTTCCTCGTCGCCCTCGACGAGTACACGGAGGGCCGACGGACACCCGGCAAGTTCGTCACCGCCGCCGACCTCGGGCTCGGCCGGCACGCCGACGCCGGGGCGCGGGCCTGGATGCCGGTGCTGATCGACGCCGACACCGACGACGTCGTCGTCCCGAACGGCACCCTCGGCGACCGGTGGGGCAAGGGCGGCGCCGGTCGCTGGAACCTCGACCTCGGCGGGGTCGACCCGCTCCTCACCCTGCACGGGCACACGGGCGGCCGCGGCGACAACGGTGTCGAGGTCGTGCTGCCCCGCTTCGACGAACCCGGCGCCACCGTCGTGCGCGGCGTACCGGCGCGGGAGATCGGCGGCCGGCTCGTCACCACCGTCTACGACCTGCTGCTCGCCCAGTACGCCGTGGCCCGGCCCGGACTCGCCGGCCAGTGGCCCACCGGCTACGACGACGCCGAGGAACCCTGCACCCCCGCCTGGCAGGAGCGGATCACCTCGGTCCCGGCGGACGCGGCGGTCCGCACCGCCCGGGAGTTCGCGCGCACCGCGGAGCAGACCCGGGGCCGCTGCATGATCGTGATGGGCGCCGGAACCAACCACTGGTTCCACTCCGACACCATCTACCGCTCCTTCCTCTCCCTGCTCATCCTCACCGGCTGTCAGGGCGTCAACGGCGGCGGCTGGGCGCACTACGTCGGCCAGGAGAAGGTCCGTCCGTACACCGGCTGGCAGCAGCTGTCCACGGCCGCCGACTGGGTCCGGCCCTCGCGGCAGATGGCGGGCACCCCGTACTGGTACCTGCACACCGGCCAGTGGCGGTACGAGTCCCACGCCGCCGACGCCCTCGCCGCACCCACCGCGCCCGGTACCCTCGCCGGGCTGCACACCGCCGACCTGGTCGCCCAGTCCGCCCGGCTCGGCTGGATGCCGTCGTACCCGACCTTCGACGCCAACCCGCTCGACCTCGGCCGCCGGGCCCGCCAGAGCGGTCAGGAGCCGGGCGACTGGATCGCGGAGCAACTCGGCTCGGGTGCCGTCGACTTCGCCTGCGAGGACCCCGACGCGCCCCGCAACTGGCCGCGCGTCCTGACCGTGTGGCGGGCCAACCTGATCGGCTCCTCCGCCAAGGGCAACGAGTACTTCCTGCGCCACCTGCTCGGCGCCCGCGACGGCGCGACCAGCGACGAGGCCCCGCCCGAGCACCGGCCGCGCTCGGTGGCCTGGCGGGACGACGCCCCCGAGGGCAAGCTCGACCTGCTGCTGAGCCTCGACTTCCGGATGACCTCCACGACGCTCTTCTCCGACCTCGTGCTGCCCGCCGCCACCTGGTACGAGAAGCACGACCTGTCCTCCACGGACATGCACCCCTTCGTGCACGCCTTCAGCCCCGCGATCAACCCGCCCTGGCAGGCCCGCACCGACTTCGAGATCTTCCACTCCCTCGCCCGCCGCTTCGGCGAACTCGCCGCCGGCCGCCTCGACACGGCCCACGACCTGGTCGCCACCGCCCTCCAGCACGACACCCCCGGCGAGACGGCCCAGCCCGGCGGCCGGGTCACCGACTGGCGCGACGGCCGCACTCCCATCGAGCCGGGCCGCAACGCCCCTCAGGTCTCGCTGGTGGAACGGGACTACACGGCCGTCGCCGACCGGCTCGCCGCCTTCGGGCCGCTGGCCGAGGAACACGGCATGACCGTCAAGGGCGTCACCGTCAACCCGCACGAGGAGGCCCGCTGGCTCGCCGCCCGCTGCGGCACCGCCCCCGCCGGACCCGCCCACGGCCGCCCCCTGCTCGACACCGACGTCAAGTTCTGCGAGGCGATCCTCGCCCTGTCCGGCACCACCAACGGCCGCCTCGCCGCCGAGGGCTTCGACCGCCTCGCCGACCGAGTCGGCCCCGGCGCCGGGCTCGCGGAGCTGGCCGCGTCGGTGGGGGAGCGGCGCGTGGTCTTCTCCGACACCCAGGAGCGGCCCGTGCAGGTCGGGGCGAGCTTCGAATGGTCCGGCAAGGAGGCGCCCGACCGGCGCTACTCGCCGTTCACCGTCAACACCGAGCACAAGAAGCCCTGGCACACCCTCACAGGGCGCCAGCACTTCTACGTCGACCACGACTGGATGGCCGAGCTGGGCGAGCAACTCCCGGTCTACCGGCCCCCGCTGAACCTGGCCGAGCTGGGCGACGCCCCGACACCGACCGGCGACGGCCGCGCGGTGACCGTCCGCTACCTCACCCCGCACGCCAAGTGGTCCATCCACTCCGAGTACCAGGAGAACCTGCTGATGCAGACCCTGGCCCGCGGCGGCCCCGTCGTCTGGATGAGCCCCGCCGACGCCGCCGCGATCGGCGCCGCCGACAACGACTGGGTGGAGGCCGTCAACGCACACGGCGTCGTCGTCGCCCGCGCGATCGTCTCGCACCGCGTCCCGGACGGCACGGTGCTGATGTACCACGTCCAGGAACGCCTGGTGAACGTCCCCAAGTCGGAGGCGAACGGCCGCCGCGGCGGCGTCCACAACTCCCTCACCAAGCTGCTCGTCAAGCCCACCCACCTCATCGGCGGCTACGGCCAGCTCTCCTTCGCCCCCAACTACTACGGCCCGACCGGCAACCAGCGCGACGCCGTCACCACGATCCGGCGCCGCTCCCAGGAGGTCACGTACTGATGCGCGTCATGGCACAGGTGGCGATGGTCATGAACCTCGACAAGTGCATCGGCTGCCACACCTGCTCGGTCACCTGCAAACAGACCTGGACCAACCGCACCGGCACCGAGTACGTCTGGTTCAACAACGTCGAGACCCGCCCCGGCCAGGGTTACCCCCGCGGCCACGAGGACCAGGACAAGTGGAAGGGCGGCTGGCACCTCAAGGGCGGGCGCCTCGTCCCGCGCACCGGCGGCCGCGCCCGCCGTCTCGCCCGCCTCTTCGCCAACCCCGAACTCCCCACCCTCGACGACTACTACCAGCCCTGGACCTACGACTACGAGAACCTCACCACCGCCCCCCTCGGCGACGACATCCCCACCGCCCCGCCCCGCTCGGCGATCGACGGCCACCCCACCGCCATCACCTGGGGCCCCAACTGGGACGACGACCTCGGCGGCGGCCCCGACCAGCTCGCCGCCGACCCGCTCCTGGCCCGGATGAGCGAGCAGGTCCGGCTCGACTACGAGCGGGCGTTCATGTTCTACCTGCCCCGCATCTGCGAGCACTGCCTCAACCCGTCCTGCGTCGCCGTCTGCCCCTCCGGCGCCCTCTACAAGCGCGTCGAGGACGGCATCGTCCTGGTCGACCAGGACCGCTGCCGGGGCTGGCGGATGTGCGTCAGCGGGTGCCCGTACAAGAAGGTCTACTTCAACCACGCCACCGGCAAGGCCGAGAAGTGCACCTTCTGCTACCCGCGCATCGAGGCCGGGGACCCCACCGTCTGCTCCGAGACCTGCGTCGGCCGGCTGCGCTACCTCGGCGTCATGCTCTACGACCCCGACAAGGTCGGCGCCGCCGCCTCCGTCACCGACGAGAAGGACCTGTACGAGGCCCAGCTCGGCTGCTTCCTCGACCCCGACGACCCCGAGGTGGCCCGCGCGGCGGAAGCCTCCGGCATCCCGCACGACTGGGTCGAGGCCGCGCGCCGCTCCCCGGTGCACGCGCTGATCACCCGCTACCGCGTCGCGCTGCCGCTGCACCCGGAGTACCGCACCATGCCGATGGTCTGGTACGTCCCGCCGCTCTCCCCGGTCGTCGACGCCCTCAGCGGCACCGGGCACGACGGGGAGGACCCGGCCGCGCTGTTCGGCGCGATCGACACGCTGCGCATCCCCCTCGGCTACCTCGCCGAACTCTTCACCGCGGGCGATCCGGGGCCCGTCGAGGCGGCCCTGTGCCGGCTGGCCGCGATGCGCTCCCACATGCGGCGCGTCAACCTCGGCGAGGAGCAGGACCCGCGGATCGCCGAGGCGGTCGGCCTCGACGAGCCGGGCATCCTGGAGCTGTACCGGCTGCTCGCCCTCGCCAAGTACGACGAGCGGTACGTCATCCCGACTGCCTACACCGGCTCCGTCCCCGACCCCGGCGGCACCGGGGCGGGCTGCAGCCTGGACGGCGTGGGCGGGCCGGGGATGATGCCGGAGGGCGCGGGCGGCGGCCCCGGCTTCGGCCCCGGCTTCGGCTCCGGCTCCGGCTCCGGGGAGTTCGACCCGGACGCCTTCCACGCGCCGCCGACCGCCGGGTCCGGAACGTCGTCGTCCGCGCTGCGCGGCCGGGTCAACCTCCTGAACTGGAACGGCAAGGGACGCCCGAACGGCCTCTTCCCGCGCGCCCGCGGCACCGTCCGGACGGAGCCCGACCTGTGAGCCGTAGCCGTAGCCACAGCCGGATCCGTAGCCGTACCGGAACGACCACCACCGCCCCGGTCGTCTTTCAGGCCGCCGCCCTGCTGCTGGCCTACCCGGACCGGGACTGGCCCCGCCGCCCGCACACCGTCCGCGAGACGGTCGCCGCGCTCCCCGGCCCCGAGATCCAGCTCCTGCTCTCCTTCTGCGACCGGGCGGAGCGGGAGGACCCACTCACCGTGGCCGCCCGCTACGTCGCCACCTTCGACCGCAGCCGCCGGCGCTGCCTCTACCTCACCTACTACACCGACGGCGACACCCGCCGCAGGGGCGCCGCGCTGGCCCGTATCAAGTCCGTGTACCGCACCCACGGCTGGCTGCCGCCGGACGACGAACTGCCCGACTTCCTGCCGCTGATGCTGGAGTTCGCCGCCCGCACGCCCGAGGCGGGCACCGCACTGCTGACGGAACACCGCGCGGCGATCGAGGTCCTGCGCTACGCCCTCGAAGCCCACCGCAGCCCCTACGCCGCCCTCCTCCAGGCCGTCGGCCGGTGCCTGCCGGGCCGGGCACCGGCCAGCCGTGAGGAGGCCCTGCGCCTGACCCGTACCGGCCCGCCGACCGAGGCGGTGGGGCTGGACGTCCTGGGGACCTTCCCCGCCCAGCCCCAGCCGCACGACGACGGAGAACGCCGATGAGACACCTGCACACCGCCCTGTGGGGCGTGCTGCCCTACCTGACCCTGGTGGTGCTGGTGGCGGGGACGGCCTGGCGCTACCGCTACGACCGCTTCGGCTTCACCACCCGTTCCAGCCAGCTGCACGAGAGCCGGCTGCTGCGGATCGCGGGCCCGCTCTTCCACTACGGCCTGCTGTTCGTGATCGCCGGTCACGTGGCCGGGCTCCTGGTCCCCGAAACGCTGACCGACCGCCTCCACGTCAGCGAGCACCTCTACCACGCCAACGCCCTGATCGCGGGTGGCACGGCGGGCCTGGCCACGCTCGCGGGCCTCGCCCTCCTGCTGTACCGCCGCCTGCGCACCCCCGCGATCAGGGCCGCGACCAGCCGCAGCGACCGGATCGTCTACCCGGTGCTGATCACGGTCGTCCTCGCCGGACTGACGGCCACCGCCTCCGGCGCGACGGCGGCGTCCACGTACGACTACCGGCTCGGCGTCTCCGTCTGGTTCCGCAGCCTGTTCGCCCTGGACCCGGACGTGACCGCCATGGCCGAGGCCCCGCTGGTCTACCGCCTGCACGCACTCCTCGCCATGGCCCTCTTCGCCCTGTGGCCCTTCACCCGCCTGATCCACGCCTTCACGGCGCCGCTGGGCTACCTGGTGCGGCCGTACGTCGTGTACCGCTCCCGGGGGCGCGGCGAGGTGGGGGCGGGGCGGCCGGTGCGCTGACCGCTCAGCGACCGCCGTTCAGCGTTCGCCGCTCACCGGGCTGCCGGGTGGCGCCGACGGCGCAGCGCCGGGTCGAGCAGCGCGGGCGTGGCGTCGAACTTCTCGTGCGCGGCGAGGTCGGTCCCCGGCGCGACGACGGCGTCGACCGCGTCGAGGACGTCGTCGGAGAGCACGGTGTCGGCGGCGGCGAGCTGGGAGCGCAGATGGTCCAGGGTCCGGGGCCCGACGAGCGCGGCGGTGACGGCCGGGTGCGCGGTGACGAAGCCGAGCGCGAGCTGGATCAGGCTCAGCCCGGCCTCGTCGGCCACCGCGGCGAGCTTCTCGACGGCGTCGAGCCGGGCCCGGTTGGCGGGCAGCGCGGTGTCGAAGCGCTCGGGCAGGACCGCCGACCGGTGCGTGGCGACCTCCCGCCCCGCGCGCACCGCGCCCGACAGCCACCCGGAGGCCAGCGGGCTCCACACCAGCACGCCGAGCCCGTACCGCTCGGTCACGGGCAGCACGTGGCTCTCGGCCCCGCGCTGGAGGAGGGAGTAGCTGGGCTGCTCGGTGACGTACCTGCTCAGCCGGTGCTCACGGGCGGCCCACTGGGCCTCGACGACGCGGTAGGCCGGGAAGGTCGAGGAACCGAAGTACCGGATCTTCCCCGCCCGCTGCAGGTCGGTGAGGGCCGACAGCGTCTCCTCGTCGCTCGTGTCCGGGTCCCACCGGTGGATCTGGTAGAGGTCGACGTGGTCGACGCCGAGGCGGCGCAGGCTGTTGTCCAGCTCGGTGACCAGCCAGCGGCGCGAGGAGCCCCGGTGGTTGGGCTCGTCGCTCATCGGCATGTTCGCCTTCGTGGCCAGCACGATGTCGTCGCGGCGTCCGGCGATCGCCTTGCCGACCATCTCCTCGGACTCGCCGCCGCCGTACATGTCGGCGGTGTCGATGAGGTTGATCCCCGCCTCCAGGGCGGCGTCGACGATGGCGGTGGCCTCGTCCTGGGTGGTGCGCCCGATGCTGCCGAAGTTCATGGCGCCGAGCGCGAGCGAGCTGACCTGCACACCGGTGCGGCCCAAGGTGCGGTACTGCATGACGGTTCCTCCGCTGGGGGTGGATCGAGGCATGACTTGGTGGCGGGCTCGGTGCTCTGGCATCATGAGGAAACCAAGCGGAACGCCGTCCCGTTTACTCGCCCCACAATACGGAACGGTGTCCCGTTTATCAATCGGTGAAGGGAACGGCACGGTGAAGGACGGCGAAGCGGCGACGGGACAGGCGGCCGCCCGGCCCAAGCGCGCGGACGCCCGGCGCAACGAGAAGACCCTGCTCGACGCGGCCGCCGCGGTGTTCGTCAGATCGGGCGTGGAGGCCCCCGTACGCGACATCGCGGCCGAGGCCGGCGTCGGCACGGCCACGATCTACCGCCACTTCCCCACCCGCGCGGACCTCATCATCGGCGTCTACCGGCACCAGGTGGAGGCCTGCGCCGAGGCCGGTCCCGCCCTGCTGGCGAGCGGCCCGACCCCGTACGCGGCGCTCGCGGGCTGGATCGACCTGTTCGTCGACTTCCTGGTCACCAAGCACGGCCTCGCCGCGGTCCTCCAGTCCGACAGCGCCGGTTTCGAGACCCTCCACGCGTACTTCCTGGACCGCCTCGTCCCCGTCTGCACCGACCTCCTCGCCGCCGCGACCGCCTCCGGCGAGATCGACACCGACGTACCGGCCCTGGCCCTCATGCGCGGCGTCGGCAACCTCTGCATCGGCGCGGAGACCCCCAACCCGAGTTACGACGCGCGGCAACTGGTACGCACCCTGATCGCGGGGCTGCGCGCGGCGGACTGACCCCGGCCCGGCCGCGAAGGGCGGCGAGTGGATGTGCGCGGCAGCGATTGCTGGATAAAGTCGACCCGCTACAACTGGTTGTGGGGACAACCGGTGCTGGGGGGAGGGCTGACAACCCATGAGTCGTCGCACCACGGGGCCCTTCGGGGTCTGGGCCGAGATGCAGCGGCAGCGACAGCGCCAGCAGGAGGCCGAGGCGCGGCAGCACAGACAGGAGGCCCGGCAGGCGCGGGCCTACGAGCGGCGAGCCGCTCAGAGCTATCGCGGATACAAGCAGGCTGACGCGATCCGCCGCACCGAGGAGCTGGACGCACGGGTCGCCGCGCTCCAGGAACTGCTGGCCTCGGGGTGCCGGGCATCGGTCTTCCGGCCCTCCGCGCTCATGCGCGCCGAAGAGCTGCCGTCCCTGGCCGCGGTGATCGAAGGCGTCGGACGCCGGGAACCCGACGCCGTGGTCGAGTACTTCTCCGCGGCCCTCTACACCTCGACGGCCTGGCCCGAGGGGTTCCCGCGCCGGGTCGCCATGACCTACGACCCCGTGGCCCGGCAGCTGGTGGTGGACTGGGAGCTGCCCGCGGGCGATGTCGTCCCGCAGTCCAAGTACGTGCGGTACATGTACGCGGCCGACCAGTACCGGGAAACCCCCCGCCCGGTGGGACAGCGCAGGGCCCTCTACAAGGAAGTCATCGCTCAGTGCGTGCTGCTCGTGCTGCACGAACTGTTCGCCGCCGACGAGTCCGGCGCCCTGGAGTCGGTGGCCCTCAACGGCTTCGTCGACGGACACGACCCCACGACGGGCAGGCCGGACCGCATCTTCCTGGCCACCGTCATGGCCGAACGCTCCTCCTTCCGTGAACTGCATCTGGCCCAGGTGGACGCGGAGAGCTGCCTGGCCGACGCGCTGCGCGGGCAGGTGTCGGCCCGCCCGGACCAGCTCGTCGCGATCAGACCGGGCCGCCGGCCCGAGGAGGTCGGCCATCGCGTCGCCACCCACGGCGACGGCGAGGAACCCGATCTGTACGAGATGGACCCGATCGCCTTCGAGGGCCTCGTGGCCGAGCTGTTCGAGGCCATGGGGATGCGGGCGGTCACCACGCAGCGCTCCAACGACGGCGGGGTGGACGTCCACGCGCTGGACCCGACCCCGATCCGGGGCGGACAGATCGTCGTCCAGGTGAAGCGGTACCGCAGCACGGTGCCGCCCACCGCCGTCCGCGACCTGTACGGCACCGTGCAGGACGCCGGGGCGAACAAGGGCGTCCTCGTCACCACGTCGGGGTTCGGCCCCGGCTCGCACACCTTCGCCAACGGCAAGCCGCTGGAGCTGATCTCGGGGGCCGAACTCGTCGACCTGCTGCACCGCCACGGCCTGCGCGGCCGGCTGGGCGAGGGCGGCCGCCCGGGCGCCGCCCCGCCGCCCGCCCCGGACCCGTCGGTGCCCGACGACTACAACATCCTCGGCATGTCCTGGTCCGGGAGCGTCGCCCTGGACGTGTGCGCCCTGGTGTGCCGGGGCAACCGGATCCTGACCGACGACCACTTCGTCTTCTACAACAACCCGCGGACCCCGGACGGCTCCGTACGGACGCTGTCCGCCACCGCACCCGACAAGGCCGCGCTCTGTGCCTCGTTCGACACCCTGCCGGACGACGCCGACCGCCTCGTGCTGGTGGCCGCGGTCGACCCGGAGGTCAATCCGGACGCCGACCTGTCCGGTTTCACGGACGCGCGCATCCGCCTGCTCGACCCGGCGCGGACGGAACTGGGCCAACTCCAGGTCTCCGACGGCCGCCCGCACGAGACCGCCCTGGTCCTCGGCTCCTTCCGCCGCAGGTCCAACGGCGACTGGGACTTCGTCGTGGGCGGCAAGGGCTACTCGGGCGGCCTGGAGGAGCTACTGCGCGACTTCGGCGTCGAGGTCGACTGACGCGTCCACGACGAGAGCACCATCACGGCCGTAGGGTGCTCAGCAGTTCTTCCGCGGCGGGGTACGGCTGCTCCCGGGGCAGCAGGCGCCGCGCGGAGTCGAGGTCGTCGTCGCGTACGAGGCCGTGGATCTCGTGGGCGAGGGGAGTCACGTCGCGGATCCCGACCGTCCACTCGTCGGCGTACCGGCGTGCGGCCTCGCCGGACAGGCCGAGTTGCAGGGAGCGGTAGGGCAGGGGCTGGAGGCGCAGATCGCGTTCGGGGTCCCACTGGACGCGGGTGGGCGAGCGCTTCAGCTCGCGCTGCCAGGTGGCTCGGTCGGGGTGCACGCCGGGCTTGTAGCTCGACAGGCACGCGTTGCGCAGGGCCCACTCCAAGCCCTCGCGGTTGATCTCTACGGCCAGGACGGTCTCCTGGCCCTCCTTGGTGGCCCATCCGCAGCGGTACATCATCCACAGGAACGACGGCTTGATCCATGTCATCCTGTCCCGCTTCCACGCCGCGGGAAAACGGCCTTCGCGGGCGGCGGGGAGGCCGATCTCCGGGGCGTACGCCTGGTAGACGGTGACGGTGGACGCCGTGTGGGCCGCCCGAATCTCGCGCTGCGGTTCTTGCATGCCGTACAGCTTCGGTCGGCGGCCTCGGCCCGGGCCACCGGTTTTCGGCGGGGACGGCTGCGAACCGCCGGAGGGGGATCGAGCGGGCGTGGAATCGTCGGGGGGCCTCGTGTGTTGCACGCAGGGTGGGCATGGCAGGCCGGTCGCGTGCGGGCCGAGCAGCCCGAGTGACCGAGCCGAGAGACATTGGAGGGCCGCGATGGCTGCGCAGACACAGAGGGCCGTGCTGGCGGGCGGGTGCTTCTGGGGGATGGAGGAGCTGATCCGTCGGCTCCCGGGCGTGACCGCGACCCGGGTCGGATACACCGGGGGTGACGTGCCGAACGCGACGTACCGCAATCACGGCACGCACGCGGAGGCCATCGAAATCCTCTTCGACCCCGAGGCGACCGACTACCGCGCGCTCCTGGAGTTCTTCTTCCAGATCCACGACCCGAGCACCAGAAACCGCCAGGGCAACGACATCGGCCTCAGCTACCGCTCGGCGATCTACTACGTGGACGACGAGCAGAAGCGGATCGCCGAGGACACGATCGCGGACGTGGACGCCTCCGGACTGTGGCCCGGCAAGGTCGTCACCGAGGTGGAGCCGGTCGGCCCCTTCTGGGAGGCCGAGCCGGAGCACCAGGACTACCTGCAGCGTTACCCGGACGGGTACACCTGCCACTTCCCGCGCCCGGGATGGCGGCTGCCCGCCCGCAGCGAGGGCTGAGAAGCTCACCGAGAAGCGGTCCGGCCGGTTGCGGCCGGACCGTTCGTCGTGGGGCGGCGCTCAGTGCGGCAGCGTCGCCGGGCTGCCGCCGTTCGCCTCGTACCCCGCCACCGCGAGCGCGCGGTACACCGCGAACTCCGCCGCCGGGTCGGTGGACAGCGTCCAGGGCAGGGCGCCCACGTGGCCGTCTATGACCGTCAGCTGGTTCATGGCCTCGGCCCAGCGCTCCCCGCGGACCAGGAAGAACACCAGAAGGTGGCGGACGTGCGCCTGCATGGGGTCGTCCGGGCGGGCCGAGTGGACCGCGTGCAGGGCGCCGTGGACGGCCTTGGTGACGACCTCGCTCTGGTAGAAGCCGCTGACCAGATTGACCTCGGGCAGGTGCTCGAAGACCGCGAACAGCGGCATCGCCGCCAGCAGTGAGCCCCGCGGCGCACGGGCGGCCGCCGCCTCCGCGAAGGAGTACGCCAGCTCGCGCGAGCCGTGCCACTTCTCGCACCAGTACTGCAGGGCGGCCAGGTGCGCACCCATGTGGTTGGGGGCGCGGTCCAGGATCTTCAGCCAGAGCTGCTCGAACTCCTCGCGTGAGTAGCCGAGGCCGCGGGCCACCGACAGCTCGACGATGTACGGGATCGGGTCCCCGGGGGCGAGGAGGGCCGCCTCGCCGCAGGCCGCCTTCGCCTCCTCCATGATGATCCGGAAGTCGTCCGAGCCCGGCGTCGACGTCCGCCACGCCTGCTGCACCAGGAACTCGGCGTGCACCGCCGCGCCTCCCGCGTCCTTGGGCGCCTCGGCCCGCCACACCCGCAGCCACTGCCCGCCCGGCGTCTCCCCGACACCGCCGGGCCGCTGCCGCAGCTCCAGCGAGGCGGCACCCGCGAAGGCCTGCACGCGCTGCCAGCGACGCTCGCCCGCCGCCTCCGTGCCGGCGAGGAGCTGCATCGCCCCCCGGTAGTCCTGGGTGCGCTGCACCAGGTCCAGGACGTCCAGCAGGTCCTGGTCGGGCCCCGGCATCCGGATGTCCAGCTCCTCCTCGCGGGCGAAGCCGTAGTTCGCGGGGTCGGCGGCGTCCGGGTGGCCGGGCTCGACCAGGCCGACCGCGCCGCGCCGGCGCCGCGAGATTTGGAGCAGCACGAAGCCGAGCATGACCAGTGCCATCAGGACCCAGAGAATCTCCATGTCTCAAGCGAACCAGACGCCGCCGACAATTGGCCAACCCGTCCCCCGCCCTGTGGAAAACGCGCGAAGCGTTCCGCACGGCTACCCTCGGTGCCCATGAGCGACAGGCACATCAGTCAGCACTTCGAGACGCTCGCGATCCACGCGGGCAACACCGCCGATCCCCTGACGGGCGCGGTCGTCCCGCCGATCTATCAGGTGTCGACCTACAAGCAGGACGGCGTCGGCGGGTTGCGGGGCGGCTACGAGTACAGCCGCAGCGCCAACCCGACCCGCACGGCGCTGGAGGAGAACCTCGCCGCCCTGGAGGGCGGCCGTCGCGGCCTCGCGTTCGCGTCCGGCCTGGCGGCCGAGGACTGCCTGTTGCGTACGCTGCTGCGCCCCGGCGACCACGTGGTGATCCCGAACGACGCGTACGGCGGCACCTTCCGCCTCTTCGCGAAGGTCGCCACCCGGTGGGGCGTGGAGTGGTCCGTGGCCGACACGAGCGACGCCGCCGCCGTGCGGGCCGCCCTCACCCCGAAGACCAAGGCGGTGTGGGTCGAGACGCCCTCCAACCCGCTGCTCGGCATCACCGACATCGCGCAGGTCGCCCAGGTGGCCCGGGACGCCGGCGCCCGGCTCGTCGTCGACAACACCTTCGCCACTCCGTACCTCCAGCAGCCGCTGGCCCTCGGCGCCGACGTCGTCGTGCACTCGCTGACCAAGTACATGGGCGGGCACTCGGACGTGGTCGGCGGCGCGCTGATCGTGGGCGACCAGGAGCTGGGCGAGGAGCTGGCGTTCCACCAGAACGCGATGGGCGCGGTCGCCGGGCCCTTCGACTCCTGGCTGGTGCTGCGCGGCACCAAGACCCTCGCGGTGCGCATGGACCGGCACAGTGAGAACGCGACCAAGGTCGCCGACATGCTCTCCCGGCACGCGCGCGTGACGAGCGTGCTGTACCCGGGCCTGCCCGAGCACCCGGGGCACGAGGTCGCCGCCAAGCAGATGAAGGCGTTCGGCGGCATGGTGTCGTTCCGCGTCGAGGGCGGTGAGCAGGCCGCCGTCGAGGTGTGCAACCGCGCGAAGGTCTTCACGCTCGGCGAGTCCCTCGGCGGCGTCGAGTCGCTGATCGAGCACCCGGGCCGGATGACGCACGCCTCCGCGGCGGGCTCCGCCCTGGAGGTGCCCGCCGACCTGGTGCGGCTGTCGGTCGGCATCGAGAACGCCGACGACCTGCTGGCCGACCTCCAGCAGGCGCTGGGCTAGGGCGGCCCCGAGGGGCGGGGCTCACCAGCCCTCCCAGCCGGTCACGGGAGGGGTCGTCTCCGAGGGCGGCTCCACCCAGGGCTGCACGGTCAGCGCCCACACCGTGAACGCCACGGCCGCGGCGCCCAGCAGCAGCCACATCAGGCGGCGGGCGGCGGTCCTGCGCCGCAGCATGCGGGCGCCTCGGCGGACGGCCTCCGCGTAGAGGTCGGGCGGCACGCGCGGGGGCGACTGCTCCATGATCTGCCGTGCGGCGGCCTCGCGCCGGGGGCGGTTCACCGGCGGCACCTCCCCGGGCGCCACGCGCGCGTGCCGGTCGCCGGGTCCGTCATGGCGTCGCCGCCTTCGCGTCCGCAGTGACCGGGCGGGCGGGTGACGGCGGTGGGCGCAGCAGCGCGGCGGTCGCCCGGTCGCAGATCGTCCGTACCCGCTCCACGGGCAGGCCCAGCAGCGCGGCCGTCTGCTCCTCGGCGACGCCCTCGTACAGCCTCAGCACCAGGAGCAGGCGTTCCTGCGGGGCGAGCCCGCCCAGGGGGCCGGCGGGGCGCCGGCGGGCCCGGCCGAGAACGCCGTACCGGTGCCAGGCCTCACGGGCGAAGCGGGTGGCCAGGTGCTGGCGGGCGCGGTCGTACGGGTCCTCCCCGTGCAGCCGGTCCCAGTCCGCGTACGTGTGGGCCAGGCTCAGGGCCAGCAGCCGCCGCGCGCGCGGGTTGGCGTCCGGGGCCTCGGCGGTGAGCAGCGTGGCGGCGTGCAGAAGCCGCCCGGCCGCACCCGCGACGAACGCCTCGAACTCGCGGGCCCGGCGGGCATTTCGGGACGCATGCCGTTCTCGCACCGCGCCTCCCGCCCAGACGGCGACGACCCCTGAGGTCTCATATCAGGCCAGGGGCGGGCCGCCGGTCAAGAGTTCGGTGCGAACCCCGTTCCGGAAAGCTCCGGAAGAATCTGGATGGCTCTGGAAGGCTCCGGAGAGTTTGGAAAGCTCCGGAAACGACGGGAAGGGTCGTTCAGGAGCCCGAGGACGCGTCGGTGGGCGACACGCCGGACGGGGCCATACGGGCGGACAGGGCGCCGTTGAAGCGCGCGAGGAGCGCGCAGAACGTCTCGCGCTCCTGCGGCGCCCAGTCGTGGGTCAGCTCGGCCATGAGCTGACGCCGGGAGGAGCGGACCTCCTCCAGCCGCGCCACGCCGCGCGGCGACAGCTGGAGGACCACCGCGCGTCCGTCCTCGGGGTGCGAGGTCCGCTTGACGAGTCCGGTGTCGACGAGCGGGGCCACCTGCCGGGTGACCGTCGAGGAGTCGATCCCCATGCTCGCGGCGAGCGCCTTCACGCCCATCGGGCCCTCTTTGTCGAGGCGGTTGAGCAGCAGGTAGGCGGCGCGGTCCATGGAGTTGCGCACCTGCCCGACCCCGCCGAGCCGGGTCTGTTCGGCACGTCGGGCGAAGAGCGCGACCTCGTGCTGGAGCGTCTCGAGAAGACCGGTGTCACCGGCGGTCGTCATGTCCATCGACATTTCAGGTGTTGTGGGCATGGCCGGGGGCTCACTTCGTGGAGGGCTGCTAATTGGGGGACAGGGTACGCGGCCGGGCGGCAGGGCGTACCGGCGCTGGGCAAAGCGGGTCTCGGAGGTTGGTCACAACGGCGCACGGCGCCCGTGAACTGCGATGCTGGAGGCTATGAGCTACAGCACGGCGTCCCGCGTCGCTCCCGTCACCCTCGACGACGTGCGCGGAGCCCAGAAGATGCTCTCGGGCGTGGCGCGGGTGACGGCCATGGAGGGCAGCAGGCACCTCTCCCAGCTGGTCGGCTCGCCGGTGCACCTCAAGTGCGAGAACCTCCAGCGGACGGGCTCGTTCAAGCTGCGCGGCGCCTACGTGCGGATCGCCGGGCTGCTCCCCGAGCAGCGGGCCGCGGGCGTGGTCGCGGCGAGCGCGGGCAACCACGCGCAGGGCGTCGCGCTGGCCTCGTCGCTGCTCGGTGTGCGCTCGACGGTATTCATGCCGCAGGGGGCGCCGCTGCCGAAGATCAGCGCGACCCGGGACTACGGCGCCGAGGTGCGGCTGCACGGCCAGGTGGTGGACGAGACGCTGGCCGCCGCGCAGGAGTACGCGGAGCGGACCGGCGCGGTCTTCATCCACCCCTTCGACCACCCCGACGTCATCGCGGGCCAGGGCACGGTCGGGCTGGAGATCCTGGAGCAGTGCCCCGAGGTGCGGACCGTCGTGGTCGGCATCGGCGGGGGCGGGCTGGCGGCCGGGATCGCGGTCGCGGTGAAGGCGCTGCGGCCGGACGTGCGGATCGTCGGCGTGCAGGCTCAGGGCGCGGCCGCCTACCCGCCCTCGCTGGCCGCCGGGCGCCCGGTCGCCGTCGAGAACCCGGCGACGATGGCCGACGGGATCAAGGTGGGGCGGCCCGGCGACGTGCCGTTCGGGATCGTCGGCGAGCTGGTCGACGAGGTCCGCACGGTCTCCGAGGACGAGCTGTCCACCGCTCTGCTGCTGTGCCTGGAGCGGGCAAAGCTGGTCGTGGAACCGGCCGGGGCGAGCCCGGTGGCGGCGCTGCTGAGCGCGCCGGGCTCCTTCGAGGGGCCGGTGGTGGCGGTCCTGTCCGGCGGCAACGTGGACCCGGTGCTGATGCAGGGCGTGCTGCGGCACGGCATGGCCGCGCAGGGCCGCTACCTGGCGGTCCGGCTGCGGCTGACGGACCGGCCCGGCGCCCTGGCCACGCTGCTCGGGGTGTTGTCAGTGGTCGACGCTAACGTCCTCGATGTGAGCCACGTCCGAACCCATCCGCGGCTCGGGCTCACGGAGGCGGAGGTCGAACTGCACCTGGAGACGAAGGGCCCGGAGCACTGCACCGAGGTCGGCCGCGCGCTGCGGGAAGCGGGATACACCGTCATCGCCTGAGCCCGAACAGGGCGGCGGCAGCCACTTCGTCACTCGTTCGAGCAACTGCATTGTGAGACGCGATACATCGCGTTATGGTGTGTCGTAAATCGCTCGCTGAGCGCGGCGAAACGTACAAACCTAGGCTTTCCGAAGAATCCCCGACGACGTGGAGACTCATATGCCAGGCGCCATCTATGCCGAAGGCCTGGTCAAGACCTTCGGTGACGTAAGGGCTCTGGACGGCGTCGACCTCGACGTTCCCGAGGGCACGGTCCTGGGCCTGCTCGGGCCGAACGGCGCAGGCAAGACCACCGCCGTCCGCTGCCTCACGACCCTGCTGCGCCCCGACAGCGGCAAGGCGGTCGTCGCGGGCATCGACGTCCTCAGGCAACCCAACGAGGTACGCCGCTCCATCGGCCTCTCCGGCCAGTTCGCCGCGGTCGACGAGTACCTGACCGGCCGGGAGAACCTGCAAATGGTCGGCCAGCTCTACCAGATGAAGGGCAGGGCCGCGAAGGCACGGGCCACCGAGCTGCTCGACCAGTTCCACCTCTCGGACGCCGCCGACCGTCCCACCAAGACGTACTCGGGAGGCATGCGCCGCCGGCTCGACCTGGCGGCCGCCCTGGTCGTCTCCCCGCCCGTCATGTTCATGGACGAACCCACGACCGGCCTCGACCCCCGCAACCGGCAGGAGCTGTGGGAGGTCATCAAACAGTTGGTCGCGGGCGGTACGACCCTCCTGCTCACCACGCAGTATTTGGAGGAGGCCGACCACCTCGCGCACGACATCGCGGTCGTCGACCACGGCCGCGTCATCGCCCGGGGCACTTCCGACCAGCTCAAGGCCCGCACCGGGGGAGAGCGCGTCGAGGTCGTGGTCCACGAGCGCGGCCGCATAGCGACGGCCTCCGAGGTGCTCGCCGGCTTCGGCAAGGGCCCGACCACCGTCGAGGAGCACACCCGCAAGCTGACCGTCCCCGTCACCGGCGGCGCGAAGCTGCTCGCCGAGGTCATCCGCGAGCTCGACGTCCGTGGCATCGAGATCGACGACATCGGCCTGCGCCGCCCCACCCTCGACGACGTCTTCCTCTCCCTCACCGGCCACGTGGCCGAGGTGGAGGACGAGACGAACGGCTCGGCGGAGGACGCCGACCACGAGCAGGAGAAGGAGACCGCCAAGTGAGCGCCGCCACCGACGCCGCGCCGGTCACGGCACCCGGCAACCCCATCGGCCAGTCCGTCCGGGACTCGCTGGTCATCGCCCGCAGAAACCTGATCCGGATGACCCGGATCCCGGAGATGGTCCTGTTCGGGATCATCCAGCCGGTGATGTTCGTGGTCCTCTTCACCTACGTCTTCGGCGGCTCGATGAAGATCGGGAACACCACCGACGCGGGCGTCTACAAGGACTTCCTGATGGCGGGCATCTTCGCGCAGACCGTCACCTTCGCCACCGCGGGATCGGCGGCCGGAATCGCCGACGACATGCAGAAGGGGCTCGTCGACCGCTTCCGCTCCCTGCCGATGGCCCGCGGCGCGGTCCTCACCGGCCGCACCGTCGCCGACCTCGTACAGACGGCCGTCACCCTGCTCATCCTCGCGATAGTCGCGCTGATCGTGGGCTGGCGCACCGGCTCCGCCGACCCGACCAGCGCCGGCGAGATCCTGGCCGGATTCGCGCTGCTGCTGCTCCTGGGCTACGCCTTCACCTGGATCGGGGCGCTGATCGGTCTGTCCGTGCGCACCCCGGAGGCGGCGACCTCCGGAGGGATCATCTGGCTGTTCCCGGTGACGTTCATCTCGAACGCCTTCGTCGACTCCAGCCAGATGACGCCCTGGCTCCGGCACATCGCCGAGTGGAATCCGTTCAGTGCCACGGTGCAGGCCTGCCGCGAGCTGTTCGGCAACCCCGGCGTCGTGCAGTCCGACGCCTGGCCCATGCAGCATCCCGTCTGGGCCTCGGTGATCTGGTCCGTCCTGATCATCGCGCTCTTCCGGACGCTGGCGGTGCGCAAGTACCGCTCTGCGGCCAGCTGACGACGGGGCGGCAAGACGGCAGGCAGACGACGAGCCCCCGGCGTCACGGGGACGACGGGGGCTCGTTGACCGGAGTGCGGCCGGTCAGCCGTTGTACGGCTCGGCCTTGAGGATCTTCACCGAGGCCGGCTTGCCGTTGGGCAGCTCGTACTGCGCGTCGTCGCCGACCTTGTGGCCGAGGACGCCGGAGCCGAGCGGAGACTGCGGAGAGTACGTCTCGATGTCCGAGCTCGCGTACTCGCGGGAGGCGAGAAGGAAGGTCAGCGTGTCGTCCTCGTCGCCGTCGAAGGCGATCGTGACGACCATGCCGGGCGCCACGACGCCGTCGGCGGCCGGGGCCTCGCCCACCTTGGCGCTCTCGAGCAACTGGGTCAGCTGGCGCACGCGGAGCTCCTGCTTGCCCTGCTCCTCCTTCGCCGCGTGGTACCCGCCGTTCTCACGCAGGTCCCCCTCCTCGCGAGCCGCGGCGATCTTGGCAGAGATCTCGGTGCGCGCAGGACCAGTAAGGTGTTCAAGCTCCTCCTTGAGCTTGTTGTACGCCTCCTGGGTCAGCCAGGTGACGTTCTCGCTGGTCTGGGTCACGGGTGCTCCTCGTTGGTACTGGGAATACAAATCAACGCCCTACCCAGAAGGATGTTCCTTCACGGAAGGGCGAAACCACGAGCCTAACAATTCAGTGGCCAAAGGGGGAGGACATAAGCCACCAGATTCCTGTCACCGCAGGTCAGGTGGCCTGCATTGGCGCCAGCGGGGCCCGCTCGGTCACTCCGGATGGCAGCCGAGCAGCTCGGCCGTCGTCCCGGCGGTCTTGGTCCGCAGCGTGACGACCTTGTCGATGCGGGTGTCGTCCCCGTCGAAGCGGAAGTCGGCCCGGCCCACCTCGTCGCCGTCCTCCGCCTGGGAGCGCACCGTGCAGTAGCCGGTGACGCCGGCGTCCTTGCGGACCTCCAGGTGCACCTGCACCGAGTCCTCGGCGAGCTCGAAGCCGATCACCTCACCGCTGATCTTGTTCTGACCGACGTAGTGGTAGCCGAACCAGCCGATCAGCGCGAGCAGGAGCGCGCCGAGCACGGCGCCGACGATCTTGAGCGTGCGGTCGGCCTGCTCGTCCGAGGAGCGGCCGTAGCGGCCCTGAGGAGTCCGCGTGCTCGCCGTGCTCATGATCGTCCTCTCCGTGGGAGCGGGGCTTCCCGGGCCCCGGAATTATTCCGCTCCCGATTCGGTCACTATAGAAGCCTGTGATTGCGCCGCTGCACGCCGGGGCGCCGACTGACCGAGGATTGAGTCTTGACTGACCAGCTGCGACTGATGGCCGTTCACGCCCACCCCGACGACGAGTCGAGCAAGGGCGCGGCCACCATGGCGAAGTACGTGTCCGAGGGGGTGGACGTGCTGGTGGTGACCTGCACGGGCGGGGAGCGCGGCTCCATCCTCAACCCGAAGCTCCAGGGGGACGCGTACATTGAGGAGAACATCCACGAGGTGCGCAAGAAGGAGATGGACGAGGCCCGGGAGATCCTGGGCGTGGGGCAGGAGTGGCTCGGCTTCGTCGACTCCGGGCTGCCCGAGGGCGACCCGCTGCCGCCGCTGCCGGAGGGCTGCTTCGCCCTGGAGGACGTCGACAAGGCGGCCGGTGAGCTGGTGCGGAAGATCCGCTCCTTCCGGCCCCAGGTGATCACCACCTACGACGAGAACGGCGGCTACCCGCACCCCGACCACATCATGACCCACAAGATCACGATGGTGGCGTTCGAGGGCGCGGCGGACACCGAGAAGTACCCGGAGGGCGAGTACGGACCGGCGTACCAGCCGCTGAAGGTCTACTACAACCAGGGCTTCAACCGGCCCCGCACCGAGGCGCTGCACCACGCGCTGCTGGACCGCGGCCTGGAGTCGCCCTACGAGGACTGGCTCAAGCGCTGGTCGGAGTTCGAGCGCAAGGAGCGCACCCTCACCACGCACGTGCCCTGCGCGGACTTCTTCGAGACCCGTGACAAGGCGCTGATCGCGCACGCCACGCAGATCGACCCCGAGGGGGGCTGGTTCCGGGTGCCGATGGAGATCCAGAAGGAGGTCTGGCCCACCGAGGAGTACGAGCTGGCCAAGTCCCTCGTGGAAACCTCCCTCCCCGAGGACGACCTCTTCGCGGGCATCCGCGACAATGCCTGACATGAGTGCAAGCGCAAGCCTGGCAATGACGCACCTCGTCACCCTCGCCGAGCTCGACGAGGACAAGGTCACCCCCGGTGTCCTCGGGTTCATCGTGTTCGCGGTGATGGCCCTGGCGGTGTGGGGTCTGATGAAGTCCATGAACCGGCACATGGGCAAGGTGGACTTCAAGGAGCCGGCGGAGCAGGACGCCTCCGGCCCCGAGGCGAAGCCCCAGCGGGGCTGACCCCGGACAGGCACTGGGGCGGGCGGCCCCGGCCTCAGGCCGTGACCGCCACGCCCATCACCTCCCGCGCCTGGCGGCCGGGGACCATGCCCAGGCGCCAGGCCTGCCAGCCCGCCTCCAGCTGTACGCCGCGCTCCAGCAGGAGCTGGTAGGCGTCCAGGTAGTCGTCCAGCTTGGAGTCGCGGGCGGGATGGCGGGCGCGGGACAGCTGGGCCAGCTCCTCCTGCGCCACCGCCGTGCCGATCTCGATCCCGCCCGGGGCGGCGTAGGGCAGCAGCGTGCAGCGCAGGAAGCGGGCCCAGTCCTCGCCGCGCCGGTCGCCGTACCCGGCGAAGAGGGCGGCGGCCTCGTCGCACAGGGCCAGCGCCTGCGGCGTACGCGCGTTGCCCGCGTCCACGACCGCCAGCTCCAGGCACGTCCACGCCTCGCCGTGCCCGACGCCGATGCGCTGGAAGTCGGCGCGCGCGTCGACCAGGAGCTGGCGGGCGAAGCCCGAGTTGCGCAGGGAGCCGGTCTGGGCGGCCCGCTGGTCCCGGGTGACGCGGGCCGAGTGGTGCCGGGCGCAGGCCAGGCCGTACACGTCCCGCATCCGGGAGAACATCGTGCGGGAGCGTTCCAGTGCGCGCACCGACTGGTCCAGGGCGCCCGTCTCCTCCAGTGCCTGGCCCAGGTAGTAGATGGTCCACGCCTTGCCGCGCGCGTCTTCGTTCTCCCGGTGCCGGGTCTCCGCCCGTCGCAGCCCCTCCACCGCCGCGGACACGTCCCCGTCCACCAGCCGGGCCCGCGCCAGCTGGGTCAGGGCCCAGGCCTCGCCGCGGGCGTCCTGGGTGCGCCCGTACAGGTCCAGGGCCGCCCGCAGATCCGACTCGGCCCCGGGTACGTCGCCCATGCGCAGGTGCAGCTGGCCGAGCTGGAAGTGGGCCCACGCCTGGCCGTGCACCGACTCGCCCGCCCGGTGCAGCACCAGTGACTCGGTGAGCAGCTCCAGCGCCTCGCCCAGCCGGGCCCGGTCGCGCTGCACCGCCGCCAGCGCGTGCAGCGTCCACGCCCGGTCCGTGGCCAGCTCCGGCGCGGCCTGGAGGTCCAGCGCCTCCTGGAGCTTGGCCGCCGCGTCGGTCAGGTTCCCCTGGTGGTGCAGCGTGATCCCCAGCGAGCACAGGGCCCGCGCCGCACCGGCGTCGTGGTGGGCGTCCCGGTACAGGTCGACCACGGAGGCCAGCGTCGTACGCGCCTTGTCCAGCTCGCCCAGCTGCCGGGCCGCGATACCGGTGCGCCACTGCACCGAGCGCACCAGCAGCCCCTGGTCCACGGACTGCGCCAGCTCGCTGATCTCACCCAGCCGGTACAGGTCGCCGCGCAGCAGGCAGTAGTCGCACAGCGCGCCCAGCAGGTTCAGCACCGTGCCCTGGTCGACGCCCTCCGCGTGCCGCAGCGCCGCCGTGATGAAGCTCGACTCGTCGTCCAGCCAGCGCAGCGCCTCGTCCAGGGACGTGAAGCCGTACTGCCCGAACTGGTTGGAGCGGGTCGACATGTTGCCGTCCACCAGGCGCAGCACGGAGTCGGCCAGCTCGGCGTAGTTGGCGATGAGCCGTTCCTGCGCGGCCGTCCGCTCACCGGGCTCCTCCTCGTCGGCGAGGCGGGCACGGGCGAAGGCGCGCACCACGTCGTGCAGGCGGTAGCGGCTGCCCCGGACGTGGTCGATCAGTCCCGCCCGCGACAGCGCCGCGAGCTGCCGCTCGGCCTCCGTCTCGTCCGTGGCCAGCAGCGCGGCGGCGGCCGCGGCACCCAGCGAGGTGCGCCCCGCCAGCGCCAGCCGGCGCAGCAGCCGACGGGCCGGCTCCGACTGGTCGGTGTAGCGCAGCCACAGCGCCCGCTCGACCGGCTCCACCGGGCCGTAGGCGGCCAGGTCGGTCGCCAGCGCGCGCGGCGAGCGCGGGCCAAGCGACGACCCGGCGACCCGCAGCGCCAGCGGCAGCCCGCCGCACAGCTGCCGGATCTGCTCGCTCGACTCGGCGTCGTACGGCCCCGACGCGTCCTCGGCGGCGGCGCCCAGCAGCTCCTCCGCGCCCGCCGAGTCCAGCGCCTCCACGGGCAGGTCGTACACCCGGGCGGGCAGGTCGGGCGGGAGCCGCAGCGCCTGGCGCGCGGTGACCAGCACCAGGCTGTCCGACCGCTCCGGCACCAGTGTGCGCACCTGCTCGGGGTCCGAGGCGTCGTCGAGGACGACGGTGACCGGGACGCCCGTCAGATGCTGGTGGTACAGCTCGCTGAGCCGCTTGACCTGCTGGTCCGCGGAGGAGCGCTCCCGGAACAGCAGCTGCTCGCGCGGCGCCCCGAGCCGGTTCAGCAGGTGCAGCAGGGCGTCCCGGGTGCTCAGCGGCGACTCTCCGCCCTCCACGGAGCCGTCCGATCCCGGTCCGCCGGGCCCGGCGCCGCCCGGTCCGGAGCCGGCCGCCGCGGACCCGGCCCCGCGCAGATCGACCAGGCAGGCCCCGCGGAAGTAGTCCCGCAGCTCGTGGACGGCCCGGACCGCAAGCGTCGTACGGCCGCTGCCGGGCGCCCCGTGCAGCACCACCACCGTCGGCTTGGTCTCCGTGCTCGCGCGGGCCGCCTGCACCCACTGCCGCAGCCGCGCCATCTCCGCCCGCCGGCCCGCGAACGCGCCCTCCGGTTCGGGCAGTTGCCCGAACGACTGCTCCAGCGCGCTGCGTCCCCGGGCGGCCGCGCTCTTGTCGGCACCCCGCAGCTTCGGCCCGGTCTTGGCCGGTCCGGTGGACGCGGCGAGCATCCGCTGCTGGTCCAGGAACGGCCGGATGCCGCGCACCTCCAACGCGGTGAGCCACTGCAGCCGCAGCTGCTCGGGCCCGCCGGGCTGGCTGACCGCCCCGGCCCGGTGGTGGGCGGCCGGCACATGGGCACCGACCACCTTCACCACGGTCGCCGCCGCGCCGACGACCCCGACCGTCACGCCCGCGCCCACCGCGGTGCCGGTGCCGGTGCCCAGCGCCACGTCGGCCACCACCGCGGCGACCGCGGCCACGGCGGCCACCAGCAGGGGAGTGCCGGCGCCCTCACGGGCGTAGCGCTGGCGGAAGGTGAGCTGCCCGGCCGCCGCCTCGTCGAGGGCGTGGGTGTAGGCCGAGTACTCCTCGCCGGCCCTCCCCGCCATCGCGTCCAGCGCCGCTCGGGCCCGGGAGAGCAGTACGTTCCCGTCCGTGCGTCCGCCCGAACGTCGTACCTCCTCCTCCACGGCCCGCCTGAGCAGCCCTTCGGCCTCCGCCCGATGACTGTCCCGCATGTCGCGCCCCCTCCGGCGGCATCGGTGTCCTGCCGGGTCGCCCCGGGCGCCCCGGTGGCCCCAAGCGTCCCAGGGGCCCTTCCGGCCCATCCCCGGGTCCTTCCCCGGTTGTGCGTAGGTCAAGTGTCCTGCGACGAGGAGAACCTGGGGAGGGGTGGACCGCACCGGCCGGGAAAATCGACGAATTCCGCTCTTGACCCCGGTGACCGCAGCCACTAATTTGCGTGGGAAGCAGACCCATGACTACCGACAGGAGGCGACCGGCAGATGTACACCAACTCTGACCTGAGTCGCCTCGCCCGCCGCACCGTGTGGGTTTCGGGTCGGGTCGCGCACGGCTGCTGACACGCCGTTCCGCCGTGCCCCCGCGTGGCACGTTCCGGGTTTCTGGGTTTCTGGGTTTCTCCCTCACTTTCACCACTTCACGGCATGCCCCTGTCGCGTGCCGATCTGCGCTCGCTATTTCTCACGCGGCGCGTCCGAGCATAGAAAGCTGCCTGAAATTGGCGAACATGATGAATCGACGTGTCTCGAATCGACCTGTCCCGAATCGACCCGCCCCGCGTCGAAATGAAGGTCTGTCATGGTGACGGCACGGATCACGGTCAACGGAAAAGAAGCGCCCATCGCACCGGCCGCCCCGCACACCACGGTGCTCGACTTCCTGCGCGAGCGCGGCCTCACCGGCACCAAGGAGGGCTGCGCGGAGGGTGAGTGCGGCGCCTGTTCGGTCCTGGTGGCCCGCCCGGGGGTGAACAAGCCCACCGACTGGGTTCCGGTCAACGCCTGCCTGGTCCCGGTCGCGGCGCTCGACGGGCAGGAGGTCGTCACCTCCGAGGGCCTCGCCACCGTCGAGGCGCCCGGCACGCCGCCCGTCCTGCACCCGGTGCAGGAGGAGATGGCGGTCCGCGGCGGCTCCCAGTGCGGTTACTGCACGCCGGGGTTCGTGTGCAGCATGGCGGCCGAGTACTACCGGCCGGACCGCTGCGCACACGCGGACCAGGGTGCGGACCCGAGCGCTGCCGACAGCGCCGACGGCGGCGACGGCGGCGACGCCGAGCACGGTCCGAACGGCTTCGACCTGCACGCGCTCAGCGGCAACCTGTGCCGCTGCACCGGCTACCGGCCGATCCGCGACGCCGCGTTCGCCGTCGGCACGCCCACCGACGAGGACCCGCTGGCCCGGCGCCGCGAGCAGGACCCGCCCGCGCCGGTCGCCACCGAGTACCGCCAGGACGACAGCGCCTTCCTGCGCCGGAGCACCCTGGCCGAGACGCTGCGGCTGCTGCGCGAGCGGCCCGACGCGGTGGTGGTCGCGGGCAGCACCGACTACGGCGTGGAGGTCAACATCCGCTCCCGCCGGGCCGATTGCGTGGTCGCCGTCGACCGGCTGCCCGAACTGCGGGACCTGCGGGTCGAGTCCGACCACGTCGAGATCGGCGCCGCGCTGACGCTCACCGAGATCGAACGCCGCCTGGACGGCAGTGTCCCGCTGCTGGCGCAGCTGTTCCCGCAGTTCGCGTCCCGGCTGATCCGCAACGGCGCGACCCTCGGCGGCAACCTGGGCACCGGCTCGCCCATCGGCGACAGCCCGCCGGTGCTGCTCGCGCTGGAGGCGTCGCTGGTGCTTGCCGACGCCGACGGCGAGCGCGAGGTCCCGCTGGCCGACTACTTCACCGGCTACCGGCAGAGCGTGCGCCGTCCCGGCGAGCTGATCCGCGCCGTGCGCCTGCCACTGCCGCTGTCACCGGTCACGGCCTTCCACAAGATCGCCAAGCGGCGCTTCGACGACATCTCCAGCGTGGCGGTCGCCTTCGCGCTCGACGTCGAGGGCGGCACCGTCCGCAAGGCGCGCATCGGGCTCGGCGGCGTGGCCGCCACCCCGGTCCGCGCGCTCGCCACCGAGGCCGCCCTGGAGGGCCGGCCGTGGACCACCGAGACCGCGGAGGCCGCGGCCGAGGTGCTGCGGGGCGAAGGCACGCCGATGAGCGACCACCGGGCCAGTGCCGGCTACCGGGCCGCGATGCTCGGCCAGAGCCTGCTGAAGCTGTACGCACAGACCACCGAGGCGGTGCCGTCATGAGCCACCTGTCCGAGCGTCCCGAGAAGCCCGTCGTCGGCGTCTCCATGCCGCACGAGAGTGCCGTCCAGCACGTCACCGGTGCCGCGCTGTACACCGACGACCTGGTCCAGCGCACCAAGGACGTGCTGCACGCCTACCCGGTCCAGGTCATGAAGGCCCGCGGGAAGGTCACCGCACTGCGCACCGGACCCGCCCTCGCGGTGCCCGGCGTGGTGCGGGTGCTGACCGGCGCCGACGTGCCCGGCGTCAACGACGCCGGCATGAAGCACGACGAGCCGCTCTTCCCCGACGAGGTCATGTTCCACGGCCACGCGGTCGCCTGGGTGCTCGGCGAGACCCTGGAGGCGGCCAGGATCGGCGCGGCGGCCGTGGAGGTGGACCTCGAGGAACTGCCCTCCCTGATCACGCTCCAGGACGCCATCGCGGCGGACAGCTACCACGGCGCCCGGCCCGTCATGACGCACGGCGACGTCGACGCGGGCTTCGCCGATTCGGCACACGTGTTCACCGGCGAGTTCCAGTTCTCCGGCCAGGAGCACTTCTACCTGGAGACGCACGCGGCCCTCGCCCAGGTCGACGAGAACGGGCAGGTGTTCATCCAGAGCAGCACCCAGCACCCGTCCGAGACCCAGGAGATCGTCTCGCACGTGCTCGGTGTGCCCTCCCACGAGGTGACCGTGCAGTGCCTGCGGATGGGCGGCGGCTTCGGCGGCAAGGAGATGCAGCCGCACGGGTTCGCGGCCGTCGCCGCGCTCGGCGCCAAGCTGACCGGCCGCCCGGTGCGGTTCCGGCTCAACCGCACCCAGGACCTCACCATGTCCGGCAAGCGGCACGGCTTCCACGCCACCTGGAAGATCGGCTTCGACACCGAGGGCCGCATCCAGGCCCTCGACGCCACGCTTACCGCGGACGGCGGCTGGAGCCTGGACCTGTCCGAGCCGGTGCTCGCCCGCGCGCTGTGCCACATCGACAACACCTACTGGATCCCCAACGCCCGTGTCGCCGGGCGCATCGCCAGGACCAACACCGTCTCCAACACCGCCTTCCGCGGCTTCGGCGGGCCGCAGGGCATGCTGGTGATCGAGGACATCCTGGGCCGCTGCGCGCCCCGGCTCGGCGTGGACGCCAAGAAGCTGCGCGAACGCAACTTCTACCGGCCGGGCCAGGGCCAGACGACCCCGTACGGGCAGCCGGTCACCCAGCCCGAGCGGATCGCCGCCGTCTGGCAGCAGGTCCAGGACAACGGCCACATCGCCGACCGCGAGCGCGAGATCGCCGCCTTCAACGCCGCGCACCCGCACACCAAGCGGGCCCTCGCGGTCACCGGCGTGAAGTTCGGCATCTCGTTCAACCTCACCGCCTTCAACCAGGGCGGCGCGCTGGTGCTGATCTACAAGGACGGCTCCGTCCTGATCAACCACGGCGGCACCGAGATGGGCCAGGGCCTGCACACCAAGATGCTCCAGGTGGCCGCGACCACGCTGGGCATCCCGCTGCACAAGGTGCGCCTCGCCCCGACCCGCACCGACAAGGTGCCCAACACCTCCGCCACCGCGGCCAGTTCCGGAGCCGACCTCAACGGCGGGGCGGTGAAGAACGCCTGCGAGCAGCTGCGCGAACGGCTGCTGCGGGTGGCCGCGAGCCAGTTGGGCTCCAGCGCCTCGGACGTGCGCATCGTCGAGGGCGTCGCGCGCACCCTGGGCAGCGACCAGGAGCTGGCCTGGGACGACCTCGTGCACACCGCGTACTTCCAGCGGGTCCAGCTCTCCGCGGCCGGCTACTACCGGACCGAGGGGCTGCACTGGGACGCCAAGACCTTCCAGGGGTCGCCGTTCAAGTACTTCGCCATCGGCGCCGCCGCGACCGAGGTGGAGGTGGACGGCTTCACCGGCGCGTACCGCATCCGGCGGGTGGACATCGTGCACGACGTCGGCGACAGCCTGTCCCCGCTGATCGACATCGGCCAGGTCGAGGGCGGCTTCGTGCAGGGCGCGGGCTGGCTGACCCTGGAGGACCTGCGCTGGGACACCGGTGAAGGACCGAACCGCGGCCGCCTGCTGACCCAGGCCGCCAGCACGTACAAGCTGCCGAGCTTCTCGGAGATGCCCGAGGAGTTCAACGTCACCCTCCTGGAGAACGCCACCGAAGAGGGTGCGGTGTTCGGGTCCAAGGCGGTGGGCGAGCCGCCGCTGATGCTGGCGTTCTCGGTGCGCGAGGCGCTGCGGCAGGCGGCCGCCGCGTTCGGGCCGCGGGGGACGGCCGTCGAGCTGGCCTCGCCCGCCACGCCGGAGGCGGTGTACTGGGCGATCGAGTCGGCCCGGCACGGTGGCGCCGCCGGGAACGGCCGCGTCCGCGACGAGTCGGCCGTCGGCAGCGGGGCCCGCACCGGCGTGGAAGCGCTGAGCGGTGCCTGACATGACCTGGATCGCCGCGGTCGCGCGGTTGCGGGCACGCCGGGAGCCCGGCGTGCTGGTGACCGTCGCGACCGTGCGCGGCCACGCCCCACGTGACGCCGGCGCCAAACTCGTCGTGGGGCGGACCGGGACCTGGGGCTCGATCGGTGGCGGCAATGTCGAGGCCGTCGCCATCGACCGGGCCCGGGAGATGATCGCCGCGGCCGCACCGGAACCGGAGATGCTGGACTTCGCCCTCAACGACAAGGTGACCAACCGGCACGGCGTGCAGTGCTGCGGCGGCACCGTCGCCGTGCTGCTCGAACCACTGCCGGTGGTCCGGGCGGTGGCGGTCTTCGGCGTGGGGCACGTCGGTCTGGAACTGGCGCGCGTCCTGGCCCGACAGGACCTCGACCTCCACCTGATCGACAGCCGCGCCGAGCTCCTGACCGAGGAGCGGCTCGGGGTGCTGGCGGACGCGGTGGCGCAGGTGCACACGCACCACACGCCGCTGCTGCCGGAGGAGGTGCTGGCCGAGCTGCCGCCCGGCACCCACGTCCTGATCATGACCCACGACCACGCCGAGGACGCCGCCCTGTGCGACGCCGCCCTGCGCACGGACCACCTCGGGTCCATCGGCCTGATCGGCTCGGCCGCCAAGTGGGCGCGGTTCCGCAAGCGCCTCGCCACCGAGGGCGGCCACGACGACGCCGTCATCGACCGCATCAAGACCCCGATCGGGCTGGCCGACATCACCGGCAAGGAACCCGCGACCATCGCCGTGAGCGTCGCGGCGGACCTGCTGCGCACCTTCGAGGCGGACGGGGACTGACCCCTGCGGGGTGGTTGTCCGCCCTTGTAGGAATCTATGAAGCGCCGGTCGCAGCCTGCCCGTACTTCATGTTTTCGGCCCCTGGCCGGGTCTCGTCGGCGAGCGGTGTACTGCTCCTACGCCTCCTCCCCGTGAAGCGCACCGGCCCGCACGCCGTACTCCCGCACGCTGCCTGCCCAAGAAGGAGCACGCATGACGACCGACACCCTCGAGACCGGCATCCGCGAGTTCGAGCGCGCCTGGATGGACAAGGCCATCGAGCTGGCCACCACCAGCGTCCGCAACGGCGGCGGCCCCTTCGGCGCCCTGATCGCCAAGGGCGGTGAGATCGTCGCCCTCGGCAACAACCAGGTCACCTCCAGCCTCGACCCCACCGCGCACGCCGAGGTCAGCGCCATCCGCGCCGCCTGCAAGACGCTCGGCACGTTCAGCCTGGAGGGCTGCACCCTCGTCACGTCCTGCGAGCCCTGCCCGATGTGCCTCTCCTCGGCCCTGTGGGCCCGCGTCGACCGCCTCGTCTTCTCCGCCGACCGCCACGACGCCGCCGTGGCCGGCTTCGACGACCGCAAGTTCTACGACCTGTTCGAGAAGCGGCCCCAGGAGCTGTGGCCCATGACCGTGGAACACCTCGACCTGCCCCACCGCACCCAGCCGTTCGACGCCTGGATCGCCAAGACCGACCGCGTCGACTACTGAACACCAGCCCCTCCTGACCTCCGGCCGCCCCGTCCGTACGCCCCCGCACCCGTGGCGTATGGGCGGGGCGGCGGCGCGTGCGCAAGGATGGACACATGCCCAACCGACTTGCGCAGGCGACGTCCCCCTACCTCCTCCAGCACGCGGAGAACCCGGTCGACTGGTGGCCGTGGGAGGCCGAGGCGTTCGAAGAAGCCCGGCGGCGCGGTGTCCCCGTCCTGCTGAGCGTCGGCTACAGCGCGTGCCACTGGTGCCACGTCATGGCGCACGAGTCGTTCGAGGACGGGCCCACCGCCGAGTACCTCAACTCGCACTTCGTGAGTGTCAAGGTCGACCGCGAGGAGCGTCCCGACGTCGACGCCGTCTACATGGAGGCCGTGCAGGCGGCCACCGGGCAGGGCGGCTGGCCCATGACCGTGTTCCTCACGCCGGACGCGGAGCCCTTCTACTTCGGCACCTACTTCCCGCCCGAGCCCCGGCACGGCATGCCCTCCTTCCGGCAGGTGCTCCAGGGCGTCCAGCAGGCCTGGGCGGAACGGCGCGACGAGGTCGACGAGGTCGCCGGGAAGATCGTGCGGGACCTCGCCGGGCGGGAGATCTCCTACGGCGACGCCGAGGCGCCCGGCGAGGAGCAGCTCGGGCAGGCGCTGCTCGGGCTCACCCGGGAGTACGACGCGCAGCGCGGCGGGTTCGGCGGGGCGCCGAAGTTCCCGCCGTCCATGGTGATCGAGTTCCTGCTGCGCCACCACGCCCGCACCGGCGCCGAGGGCGCGCTCCAGATGGCGGCCGACACCTGCGAGCGGATGGCCCGCGGCGGCATCTACGATCAGCTGGGCGGCGGCTTCGCCCGCTACTCCGTGGACCGAGAGTGGGTCGTGCCGCACTTCGAGAAGATGCTGTACGACAACGCGCTGCTGTGCCGCGTGTACGCCCACCTGTGGCGGGCCACCGGCTCGGACCTGGCCCGCCGGGTCGCGCTGGAGACCGCCGACTTCATGGTGCGGGAACTGCGCACCGCCGAGGGCGGGTTCGCCTCCGCGCTGGACGCCGACAGCGACGACGGGACCGGGAAGCACGTCGAGGGCGCCTACTACGTGTGGACGCCCGCGCAGCTCACCGAGGTGCTCGGGGCGGACGACGCGGAAGTGGCCGCGCAGTACTTCGGCGTGACCCCGGAGGGGACCTTCGAGCACGGTGCCTCCGTGCTGCAACTGCCGCAGCAGGACGGTGTCTTCGACGCCGCGCGGATCGCGTCGGTCCGGGAGCGGCTGCTCGCCGCGCGGGACGGCCGTTCCGCCCCGGGCCGGGACGACAAGGTGGTCGCCGCCTGGAACGGCCTGGCGATCGCCGCGCTCGCCGAGACCGGCGCCTACTTCGAACGCCCCGACCTGGTCGAGGCCGCCGTCGCCGCCGCCGACCTGCTGGTGCGCCTGCACCTGGACGAGCAGGTCCGGCTCACCCGCACCAGCAAGGACGGCAGGGCCGGGGCCAACGCCGGGGTGCTGGAGGACTACGCCGACGTGGCCGAGGGCTTCCTCGCGCTGGCGTCGGTCACCGGGGAGGGCGTCTGGCTGGACTTCGCCGGTTTCCTGCTCGACCACGTCCTCGTCCGCTTCACGGACGAGTCCGGCTCGCTGTACGACACCGCGGCCGACGCCGAGCAGCTGATCCGCCGCCCGCAGGACCCCACCGACAACGCCACGCCGTCCGGCTGGAGCGCCGCAGCGGGCGCGCTGCTGTCGTACGCCGCGCACACCGGCTCCGCACCCCACCGCGCGGCCGCCGAGCGCGCCCTCGGCGTGGTGAAGGCGCTCGGCCCGCGCGTCCCGCGCTTCATCGGCTGGGGGCTGGCGGCCGCCGAGGCGCTGCTCGACGGCCCGCGCGAGGTCGCCGTGGTCGCGCCGACGCCGGCCGACCCCGCCGCGCGCGGGCTGCACCGTACGGCGCTGCTCGGGACCGCGCCGGGAGCGGTGGTCGCCTTCGGCACCGAGGGGAGCGACGAGTTCCCGCTGCTCGCCGACCGGCCCCTGGTGGGCGGCGCCCCGGCCGCGTACGTCTGCCGGAACTTCACCTGCGACGCCCCGACCACCGACCCGGACCGGCTGCGTGCGGCGCTGGGCGTCGCCCCGAGCAGCTGAGCCGGTCCGCTCAGGCGTCGCGGGTACTGCTCACGGCGCGCTCCACGATCGCCTCCAGCTGCTCGTGGTGCGCGCCCCGCCAGTAGGCGCGGCCGCACGCGGTGCACTGGGCGAAGACGTCGTACGACCGCTGCGTGCCGCCCTTGAGCTGCTCCGCCACCTCTTCCTTGGTGGCCGTCCTGAGCAGTCCGTTGCAGGCGGTGCACCGCGTCCAGGGGCTCAGTGCGGGCCGGAACCGGTCCAGGACCTCCTGGAGCTGCTCCTCGGGGCGGATGCTGTAGACGTAGGCGCCGGCCCACAGCTCGCGGCGGCGCAGCAGTCCGCGGTCGCGGCTGAGCAGGACCCGCTTCTCGGCCGCCGACAGCGCGGCGAGCGCCGGGTCGCCGAGGTCCGTCGACTCGTACGCCGTGTCCACGCCGAGCAGCCGCAGCCGGCGGGCGAGGGTGCCGAGGTGCACGTCGAGCAGGAACCGCAGGGGAGCGCCGGGCACCTGCTGGGGGTGCTGGACGGGCCGCACGCGCACCGACTCGCCGCCCGCCGGGATGTGGCCGGGCGGCACCTCGCGGCCGTCGACGAGCAGGGCGCCGACCTCGGTCAGCGGGACCCCGAGGGACTCGACGAGATGGCCGAGGGTGGAGACGCCGTCGGTGGCCGCGCGGGCGGCGCCGGTGGGGCGGGCGCGCGGGACGAACAGGTGCAGCTCGGGGGCGAACTCGACGTGGATCTCGGGACCGTTCACCCGGTCAGGATGCCACGGGACGGCGCCCGGGCCTCAGCCTTTTCGAGGGCCTTCCGGAGGGCCTTCCGGAGGGCCTTTTCGGTGGCTTTCCCGGTGGCCTTCCCGGAGGGCGGGCAGCCCGTTCTCCAGGGTGTCCAGCGCGCGGTCGACCAGCTCGGCCAGGCTCTCCTCGTGGTCGTGCTCGGCCCAGTACCTGGAGACCTCCATCAGGCCGCCGACCAGGGACATCGACACGATCCTGACCTCGAGGCCGTCCGGGTCGAGGCCGGTGCGGTCGGCGATGGCGCGGGCGAGCATCCGACCGGTGGCCGACATGTCCTCCAGCATGCGCGCACGCACCGCGGGCACCTCGGCCAGCAGCCGCGTCCGCAGCCGGGTCAGCTCGGCCTCCTCACCGGCGCCGAGGTCGAGGGCCTTGCGCAGCACGTGCCGCAGGGAGTCCGACCACGGTTCCCCCGCGGGCCGGGCGGCGAGTTCCGCGGCCATGACCGGGTCGTACTCGTCCGTGAGGACGATGTCCTCCTTGGCCGGGAAGTAGCGCAGCACGGTCGACGGCGACACCTCGGCGCGCTCGGCGATCTGCTCGACCGTCGTGGCCTCGTACCCCTGCTCACGGATCAGCCCGTAGGTCGCGGCGCGGATCGCCTCACGGGTCTTGATCTTCTTCCGCTCCCGCAGACCCGGCCGCGGGGCCTCGGCGGGGGAGGGGGCGGAACGTGCGGCGGTCATACGGATCATTCTCGGCCACGCGGGGACCGCGTGGCGACCGTGCGGCGGGGGCGACCGACGGCGGCCCGGGCGGCTCAGTACGCGACCAGCGAGATCCCCACGTAGTGCGCGATGAAGGCGGCCAGCGTGAAGGAGTGGAACACCTCGTGGAAGCCGAACCAGCGCGGTGAGGGGTTGGGGCGCTTGAGGCCGTAGATCACGCCGCCCGCGCTGTAGAGCAGGCCGCCGACGATCACCAGGACGAGGACGGCGATGCCGCCGGCCCGCATGAACTCGGGCAGGTAGAAGACGGCCGCCCAGCCCATGGCGAGGTAGCAGGGGGTGTAGAGCCAGCGCGGGGCGCCGACCCAGAAGACCCGGAAGACGATGCCGGCCGCGGCGGCCGCCCAGATGCCCCACAGCAGCCACTCGCCCTTGGCGCCGGGCAGCAGCAGCATCGTGAGCGGGGTGTAGGTGCCCGCGATGATCAGGAAGATGTTGGCGTGGTCGAGGCGGCGCAGTACGCCGTCCATGCGCGGGCTCCAGTTGCCCCGGTGGTAGAGCGCGCTGACGCCGAACAGCAGGCAGGCCGTCAGGACGTAGACACCGCAGGCTATGCGGCCCTCGGGCGACTCGGCGAGGGCGGTGAGCACCAGACCGGCGATCAGGACGGCGGGGAACATGCCGAGGTGCAGCCAGCCGCGCAGCTTCGGCTTGACCGGATGCGGGAGGGAGAGCGCTACGGGCCCGCGGCCGTCGGCCGGCAGGTCCCTGGGCGCGTCGGGGACGGACGCAGTCATGGGCGCATCGTACCTACGGTTCCGTAAGTTACGTATCAGTACGGACGTATGACGAACGGCGAGTGGCCATCGTCTCACGGGGGGCCCGGGGGTGCACCCGCGGTGCGGGCACGTGGCGATCCTCACGCCGCTCAGTTGTGACGCCCTCTGGACAGATGGGCGCTCGGGTCGGATGATCAAATGAGTGCGGTCGACACCGGATGAGCGCTCACGAGGCACACGTCACGCATCCGGGTCGCAGCCCCCACGGGGCCTCCAACAAAAAACCCCTCATTTAGGAGCAATCGTGGCGCGCGACATCGCGGCTCCCCCCGTCCCCACCAACCACCAGGAACTGATCTCGTGGGTGAACGAGATCGCCGAACTGACCCAGCCGGACGCAGTGGTCTGGTGCGACGGATCCGAGGCCGAGTACGAGCGCCTGTGCGGGGAGCTCGTCGAGAAGGGCACCTTCCGCAAACTCGACCCGATCAAGCGCCCCAACTCGTACTACGCGGCCTCCGACCCCTCCGACGTCGCGCGCGTCGAGGACCGGACCTTCATCTGCTCCGCCAAGGAGGAGGACGCCGGCCCGACCAACCACTGGAAGGACCCCGCCGAGATGCGGGAGATCTTCCGTGGTGACCAGGGAGAAGGCGGGCTGTTCCGCGGTTCCATGCGCGGCCGGACCATGTACGTCGTGCCCTTCTGCATGGGCCCCCTCGGCTCCCCGCTCTCCGCGCTCGGCGTCGAGATCACCGACTCCGCGTACGTCGCCGCCTCCATGCGCACCATGACCCGCATGGGACAGCCGGTCCTGGACGGGCTGGGCGAGACGGGCTTCTTCGTCAAGGCCGTGCACTCCGTCGGCGCCCCGCTCGCGGAGGGCGAGGCGGACGTCCCGTGGCCCTGCAACAGCACCAAGTACATCTCGCACTTCCCCGAGGACCGCGAGATCTGGTCCTACGGCTCCGGCTACGGCGGCAACGCCCTGCTCGGCAAGAAGTGCTACGCCCTGCGCATCGCCTCCGTCATGGCCCGCGACGAGGGCTGGCTCGCCGAGCACATGCTGGTGCTGAAGCTGACGCCGCCCACCGGCGCGCCCAAGTACGTCGCCGCCGCCTTCCCGTCGGCCTGCGGCAAGACCAACCTCGCCATGCTGGAGCCCACGATCTCCGGCTGGACCGTGGAGACCATCGGCGACGACATCGCCTGGATGCGCTTCGGCGAGGACGGCCGCCTGTACGCCATCAACCCCGAGGCCGGTTTCTTCGGCGTCGCGCCCGGCACCGGTGAGCACACCAACGCCAACGCGATGAAGACCCTCTGGGGCAACTCGGTCTTCACCAACGTCGCCCTCACCGACGACGGCGACGTGTGGTGGGAGGGAATGACCGAGGAGACGCCCGCCCACCTGACGGACTGGAAGGGCAACGACTGGACGCCCGAGTCCGGCACGCCCGCCGCGCACCCCAACGCCCGCTTCACCACGCCCGCCGCGCAGTGCCCGATCATCGCGCCGGAGTGGGAGGACCCCAAGGGCGTGCCGATCTCGGCGATCCTCTTCGGCGGACGCCGTGCCACCGCGGTCCCGCTGGTCACCGAGTCCTTCGACTGGAACCACGGCGTCTTCCTCGGCGCCAACGTGGCCTCCGAGAAGACCGCCGCCGCCGAGGGCAAGGTCGGCGAGCTGCGCCGCGATCCCTTCGCCATGCTGCCGTTCTGCGGCTACAACATGGGCGACTACATGGGGCACTGGGTCGACGTGGCCAAGGACAAGGACCAGTCCAAGCTGCCCAAGATCTACTACGTCAACTGGTTCCGCAAGGACGACGACGGCAAGTTCGTCTGGCCCGGCTTCGGCGAGAACGGCCGCGTCCTGAAGTGGATCGTGGAGCGCCTGGAGGGCAGGGCGGACGGCGTCGAGACCCCGATCGGCGTGCTGCCGACCAAGGAGTCCCTCGACACCGAAGGACTCGACCTCGCCGACGCCGACCTGGAGTTCCTGCTCGGCGTCGACAAGGAGGTGTGGCGCGAGGAGGCGGCACTCGTCCCCGAGCACCTGAACACCTTCGGCGACCACACGCCCGCCGAACTGTGGGACCAGTACCGGGCGCTGGTGCGGCGCCTGGGCTGAGCACCGTCCCCACCCAGCTCCGTGGCCGGTCCGACTAGCCCTGACCCGCGAAGTCGTCACGAAGGCCGGTCACGTAGGGGGTCTCCCCGCGCTCCAGTAGCTCTTCGTACCCCGGAGCGCGGGGAAGCCCCGCTCGGGCCGGGTCCCCGCACAACGGCGTGCGACGGACCCGGCCCTTCGGCACGCGGGTCAGCTTTCCGAGCGGTCCCGCAGATACCGCGTGTGCGACTCCTGCCGCCGGGCCTCGGCGTCCCGCAGCCGGTCCGTCAGCCGCTCCGCCTCCTCCCGCAGCAGCGCCAACTGCCGCTCCAGATGCCGCTCCGGCGGCTCCTGCCCGGGCGTCAGCCGCGTCCACCAGCGGGTCCGCACGTAGGCGTCGACGGCCTCCGGAACGTCCTGCCGCACCGCCCGCGACACGGTGTGCAGTCCCTCGGGGTCGGCCGCGAGCACCTCGGCGACCCAGCCGGGTTCCAGCAGCGCTGCCAGCAGCCCGGTCAGTCCGGCCAGCCGCTCCTCGGCGGTCTGCGGCAGTTCCACGTCCGTCAGATAGCCGCGCAGCCGGCCGAAGTCGCCGCGTACCTCCTCCAACTGGGCCGACGGGTCCGGGAAGTCGGGTAGTGCGGGCCGCTCCGGCGGGGCGAGCAGCGCGCCCGCGCCGTACAGACCCGCGACGACCACCGGCCAGTAGGGCCCCGCCGTGCCCGTGAAGGTCAGCACCAGTCCGGCCAGCCCGCAGGCGCCACCGGTCAGGTTCTTGCGGGACTCCAGGAAGCCGATGAGCCTACTGGTAGCCACGGATCTCCTCGAAGGCGCCGTCCAGGGACCCCTTCTGCGCGTCGAAGAGCCGGCCGCCGGTGAGTTCGGCGATGTGCGTCAGCTCCGCACGGTCGGAGTCGCCGAACAGGATCGGGAACACCGGGATCTCCCGCCGCTCCTCGCTCAGCGAGCCGTAGAAGCGGTCGAAGCCGGCCGCGTCGGTGCCGGTGGTGTTCTCGCCGTCCGTCATCAGCACGATCGACGTGAACGCGTCCCGCCCGCCGTCGAGATGGCCGTACGCCTTCTCCAGCGAGGTGTAGACCGCGGTGTCGCCCTCGGCGGTCAGGCGCGCGGTGTCCCGGCGGATGCCCTCCAGACCGGAGCCGGGGTCGGCGGGGTCCACCACATGGGTCGCCACCCGCTTCACCCGCGACCCGAACGGCATCAGCGTCACCTCCTCGCGGTCGCGGAAGTCCCCGGTCAGGGCGGTGAGCGCGGTCTTCAGCCGCTCCAGTCGCTCGCCCGCCATCGAGCCGGAGGTGTCGAGGACGTACACGGTCCGGGACGGGCGGCGCAGCTCGTTCTCGTACGCGTCGAGCAGGCCGTCGGCGACGGAGCGCGAGCCGGGGGAGGGCAGTTCGCGCCGCCGGCTCGTGTCCAGGCCGGTGGCGGGCGGCACGGAGGTGAGGACCGGGCGGCGATGCGTGGTGCGGGTGATCTCCCGCTGGATCTCCGGTGTGCGCAGCGCCTCGGCGAGGCGGCGGACGTCGTCGCGGGTGGCCTCGTCCGTGGACGCGAGGGTGGAGAGCGGGTAGTCGGCGGTGAGCACGCCGTCGGTGGGGCGGATCACGGTGAGGCCCGGGATGCCCATGAGGACGGACTCGTAGTTCAGCAGCGCGTCCACGTTCCCGCGCCGCTCGTACGCCGCCGCCAGCCAGCCCGACGAACCCGAGGTCAGCTGCTGCCCGGTGAAGAACTCCCGCAGTCTGGGCGTCGCCTTCGCCACGTCGGCGTCGGTGAGCGCGGACTGGGCGCCGGAGAGCGCGGAGGCGACCGAGACGAGGGTGGCGAAGCCGGAGTTGGAGCGGGCCGGGTCGGTCATGCCGTAGGTGAGCTTCCCGTCGGTGACGGCCCGCTCGACCTGGGACCAGGTGACCGACCCGGGCCGCCAGCCCAGCCGCCGGGCGGTGGCGTCCTTGACGCCGATCGCGACCGGGCTGGCCATCACCGGCGTCTCGGAGACGATCCGCCCGGCCGCCTCGGGGCGCAGCCGCAGCGAGTCGTTGGAGGACAGCCACACGGCGTCGTACTTGCCGTCCGTCGTGCCCTTCGCCAGCAGGTCCACGGCATCCAGGGTGCCGATCGGGGTGAGCCGGACGGTGAGGCCGGTGTCCTCGCGGACCCGGTCGAGCACCGGCTTCATGTCGCTCAGTTCGCTGGAGGCGAGGACGCGCAGGGTGCCGGGCTCGGCGCTGCCCAGCACCCCGGGAGTCGGCGCCCCGCCCGACCCGTCACCGTCCCCCTGCGAGGTACAGGCGGTGAGCAGGGCGAGCGCGGTGAGGCAGACGGCGAGGGCGCGTCTCGTGCGACGGCCGTGTCTCATGCGAGGCCCCCGTCCCGGGAGATGTCCAGGGCGCCCCGTGAACGGCTGCGCTCCAGGTACGCGTTCGCGTGCCGGAGTTCACCGGTCAGGGACTCCACGGTCGCCGCCATCGCCTCCGTGGCCTGGGCCTTGTAGGAGTCGATGGTGTCGAGGGTGCGGTAGATCTGCTGGAAGGCGGCGCGCAGGGTCTCCGCCCCCACCGCGGGGTCGGCGGCGATGCGCTGGATGTCACCGGTCTGGGTGGCGAGCATCTCCGCGTTGCCCCGGATCAGGTCCTCCGTCGTCCCGCGCAACGCGTCGACCTGTGCGACGACCTTCTTCTGGTGGTCCAGCGCGGTGGCCAGCATCACGGAGATCCGCAGGGCCGACACGGTGGTCGTGGCCGCCCGGTCGACGCCCTTGACCAGCTCCTCGTTGTTGCGGCGTACGACGTCCATCGCGAGGTAGCCCTGGGCGCACACCGCGAGCTGGGTGAGCAGGTCCTGGTGCTTCTGCCGGACCGGGAAGAGGACGTCCGCGCGCAGGGCGTCGGCGGCCTGCGGGTCGCCCCGCTCGACCCCGGCGACGTGTTCCTGCACGGCCGTGTCGAGCGCCTCGGTGAGCACGACGTACTCCTGGAGCTTGCCCATGGTCTCCCACAGGCGGACCCGCTCGGTCTGCAACGCCGCGTTGTCACGCCGCAGTTCGTCCTGTCCGCCGCGCAGCGAGCCGACGACCCGGTTCAGGGTGCCCTGGGCGGAGGCGTACTTGGCGACGTGGTCGCGCAGCCGGTTGCCGCCGGGCAGCCGCGACAGGAGCCTGCGGCCCTTCGACGCGGGCAGATCGCGCGGGTCCAGGTCCTCCACCACGCGCCGCAGCTCCACCAGGGAACCCGCCACCCGGGTCTGGGCGTCGCCGCCCTGGTCGGGCAGGCTGCGCACCGTCCGTTCCAGCATGCGGTTGGACTGCGCGGCGGCGGTGCGCATCTCGGCGGCGCCGAGGCCGGTGATCTCGCCGACCTTGCCGGCGAACTCGGGCGAGCGGGCGTCGAGCGCGGCGAGTCCGTCCACGTAGGCGGCGGCCCTGCGGGCCATGTCGGCGCGGGTCGCCTCGTCGACGGGCACGAGGCCGCCGGCCCGCTCCCGCGGTACGGGGGCGACGGGCTCGGGCGGGGTGAGAGTGAGCGTGAGGTCGTGGTCGGTGCCGTTCACGTGGCCGAATCCCCCTGTGGTCCGCTGGTGTTCCGCTGCTGGTCCGGTCGTGTCCGCCGGTGGCCGGGCCGGCCGGTGGTCGCGGGCCGTCATCCGCGCGCCCTGACGGCCATCTCGCGCAGCACCTCGGACGTGGGCACCGGCGCCTGCCGGACGCCGGTCAGCCGCTGGTTGAGATACGCGGTGTGGGCCTCGGTGGCCCGGGTGAACTCGGCGGACGCGCCCTGCGGCCGGAACCCGTGCCGCACGGCCAGTCGCCGCAGCTCCGGGTCGGCGGAGAGGAGTTCGCCCAGCTCCCGGCCCGTGTCGGTGAGCGGTACGACCGTGTGGTCGCTGGTGGCGGTGGTGTCCGGGTACAGGACGACCAGGTCCGAGACGGCGTCCCCGCCCTCCCCGAGCAGCGCGGCCACCTGTGACTCGTACGCCAGCACCAGCGGTTCGCCGACGCCGCTGGTGAAGTCCCGGAAGGTGGCGTCCGAGCTGGACTTCTGGGCGCCCTGCACCTGGACCAGCCTGCGCAGCAGGGGCGCCGTACGGTCCAGACCGGCGTCGTTCGACACCACGCGGCCGCCATTGGCGACGTAGGAGGCGGCTGCCAGGTAGAGCGCGCCGGAGTTGGAGGTCTCCGGGTCGGTGGTCGCCACGTACAGCGTCCCGGTCAGCTCGGTGTGCCGGCCGGCGCCCTCCAGCTGCTGCCAGGTGCGGCCCGCGCGGGCCGCGTCGAGGTAGGCGTCCATCCTGAGGGTGCCGCCCCGGCTGCGCTCCAGCGTCACGAGCCCGTTCGCCGCCAGGACCGCCGCGGTGGAGCGGTGGGTCACCACGACGAGGGGCGAGTAGAAGGGCCGGGGCAGCGGCTTTCGCACCCCGTACTTGTCGGCGAGTTCGTCGGCCGGGGCCTGGCTGGACGGGAAGGCGAGGTCGTAGCCCTTGAGGTCCAGCTCCTCCATGGCCCAGGACCCGGAGGTCTCGGCCCGCACGGTGTAGCCCCTGGCGGCGAGGGCCTTCACCACTTCGGGGTCGGCGAAGAACTGCGCCTTCTCCGACCCGATGACCATGCGCACGGTCTTCGTTGCCGCGCCTGTCTCCTCGTTGTCCCGGCCCGCGACGACGGCGGCCACCACGCCACCGATCAGCAGGACCGCGAGGACGATTCCAGCGATTCGTCTCACGCGGCGAGCGTGCTCCCGGAATCAGACGTTCCTGGCGGGTCCCGGTGAACGGGAGGTGACCGCGTCATACCGGTATGCAACGGGAACCGCCCACTCCGCCCGCCGACAACGCCCCGGCGGGCGTCAAGCATGCGCCGCTCTCCGCGCGGTACTCGGAGGGACGCGGTCGAGGAGCACCCGGAGGTCCGCGGCCGCGGAGAACAGGGAAAGGGAGAGGGATCCGCCATGGCAGACGGTGATGACTTCTACAAGCGGGACCGGCCGCGGGACCCCGACCCGCAGCTGAAGGAGGACCGCCCGCGCGGTGGCGGCCCGGAGGATCCGGACGGCCGCGGTACCTGGCCCGTGTGGGCGATCATCCTCGTGATCGTCCTGGGCTTCGTCGTCCTGACGGTGCTCTTCGGGTGATCCGGCGGGCGGGCGCGGGTGTGTGGCACCCGGTCCGCGCGTCGCTGCGGGTGCGCGCGGACCGGGGCCGTTCGGGGCCCGGGAGGGCTCAGCGGGACGCGAGCGGGCGCGGCTCCAGGGCCGCGGAGTGCGCGTCCATGCGCTCGGCGGTCAGGATCGCGACCGCCGTGTCGGCGCGGGAGGCCGCGACCACCAGGGCGCGGGCCGCCAGGGTGTGCGCCCGCCGGTGCAGGACCGCCGGACGCGATTCCTGGCCGCCGGCGACCTTCAGCCGGACCGGCGCCTGACCTCCCCGCAGCCGGGCCACCTGCTCGGCGAGCCGCTCGGCGGCGGCGTCCAGGCCGGTGTCGGGTGCCAGGGCGCGCAGCTCGTCGGTGACCGCGAGCAGTGCCGCGAGGTGGCCCGCGAGCTGGATGTCCAGCTCCTCGTCCCGGGACCGGCGGGGGAAGTCCGTGGGGGTGCCGGCCATCGTGCTGTGGACCGACTTGCTGCGGATCGGCTCGTACATGGATGGCCTCCTGAGTGCTTCAGGAAACCATCCTACATTAGATCCAATCTAAAGTTGACGGCGTTCGGGATACTCGGTCGGGATGCTCAGTGCTGGCCGTACCCGTCCAGGAAGTTCCCGATCCGGCCCACCGCCTCGCGCAGGTCCGCGGCCGTCGGCAGGGTCACCACCCGGAAGTGGTCGGGCTCGGGCCAGTTGAAGCCGGTGCCCTGGACGACCATGATCTTCTCCTGGCGCAGCAGGTCCAGGACCATCCGCCGGTCGTCCTTGATCTTGAAGACCTTGGGGTCGAGCCGCGGGAAGAGGTACAGCGCGCCCTTCGGCTTCACGCAGGTCACGCCGGGAATGCTGGTCAGCGCCTCGTGGGCGGCGTCCCGCTGCTCGCGCAGCCGGCCGCCCGGCAGCACCAGCTCGTTGATGGTCTGCCGCCCGCTGAGCGCCGCGACCACGCCGTGCTGGCCCGGCATGTTGGCGCACAGGCGCATGTTCGCCAGGATCGTCAGGCCCTCGATGTAGGACTCGGCGTGCGCGCGCGGCCCGGAGATCGACATCCAGCCGACCCGGTAACCGGCCACCCGGTACGCCTTCGACATGCCGTTGAAGGTGAGCGTGAGCAGGTCGGGAGCGATCGCGGCGGTCGGGGTGTGGGTGGCGTCGTCGTAGAGGATCTTGTCGTAGATCTCGTCCGAGCAGACCAGCAGGTTGTGCCGGCGCGCGATGTCCGTCAGCCCGCGCAGCATCGCGTCGTCGTAGACCGCGCCCGTCGGGTTGTTCGGGTTGATGATCACCAGCGCCTTGGTGCGGTCGGTGATCTTCCGCTCCACGTCCGCGAGGTCGGGCATCCAGTCGGACTGCTCGTCGCAGCGGTAGTGCACCGCCGTACCGCCGGAGAGCGAGACGGCGGCCGTCCACAGCGGGTAGTCCGGTGCCGGGACGAGGACCTCGTCGCCGTCGTCGAGCAGGCCCTGCATCGCCATCACGATCAGCTCGGAGACGCCGTTGCCGATGAAGACGTGCTCGACGTCCGTCTCGATGCCGAGGGTCTGGTTGTGCATGACGACCGCCCGGCGCGCCGCCAGCAGGCCCTTCGCGTCGCCGTAGCCGTGCGCCGTGGAGACGTTGCGGAGGATGTCCTCCAGGATCTCCGGCGGGCACTCGAAGCCGAAGGCCGCCGGGTTCCCGGTGTTCAGCTTCAGGATGCGGTGCCCGGCCGCCTCCAGCCGCATCGCCTCCTCGAGCACCGGGCCCCGGATCTCGTAACAGACGTTGGCGAGCTTGGTCGACTGGATCACCTGCATGTCCGCGAGCTTACGACCCGGTTACGACCCATGGGCCGTGTCTTCCACCACGTGAGACGCGCCCGTCCGGGTGGTCGCGGCCGCTCGTGACGGCGCCCGGTGGGCCGGTTCGCGCCAACTGACGGCCGGTTACCGGCCCTTGTCCGCACCCCTCTCCGTCATGAGAATGCTCATGACAATACGGCGCCGTCCGGACGATCTCCGGCCGGTGCCCTCCATAGAGGGGACCCCCACATGAACAAGCCTCTCCTTGCCGCGCTCGCCACCCTGGCCGTCACCGGGGTCGGCGTGGCACCGGCGGCCGCGTCACCCGCGGCTCCGGCGTCGTCCGCGGCCCCCGCCGCCGCCCCCGCCGCCCGCGCCGTGTCCTTCGCCGGCACCGTCGCGCTCAGCAACTGCTCCGGCTCCCTCGTGCGCCTGCCCGCCTCCGAGGACGACGACCCGGCGCTGGTCATGTCCAACGGCCACTGTCTGGAGACCGGCTTCCCGGCGGCCGGCGAGGTTGTCGTGGACCAGCCCTCCAGCCGCACCTTCGGGCTGCTCAACGCCTCCGGCACCCGCGTCGGCACCCTGCGGGCCGGCAAGATCGCCTACGCGACGATGACCGACACCGACGTCTCGCTCTACCAGCTCACCAGCACGTACGCCCAGATCCGCGGCTCCTACGGGATCAGCCCGCTCACCCTCGACGACACCCGCCCCACGGCCGGCACCCCGATCACCGTCGTCTCCGGCTACTGGAAGCGCACCTACGCCTGCGACGTCGACGGGTTCGCGTACCGCCTGAAGGAGGGGGAGTGGACCTGGAAGGACTCGGTCCGCTACACCTCCGCCTGCCAGACCATCGGCGGCACCTCCGGATCGCCCGTCGTCGACAACGCCACCGGCGAGGTCGTCGCCGTCAACAACACGGGCAACGAGGACGGCGGCCGCTGCACCGACAACAACCCCTGCGAGGTCGCCGAGGACGGCACCGTGACGGTCCACGAGGGCATCAACTACGGCCAGCAGACCTATCAGATCCCCGGCTGCTTCGGCCTCGACAACAAGCTCGACCTCTCGCGCAGCGGCTGCGTCCTGCCCAAGCCCTGACGACACGGCCCCGGACCGGCCCGGCGGCTCCAGCCGGACCGGCCCCGGCTCAGCGCGGGACCCGGCGCACCGACCGTCCGGCCAGCACGTCGGTGCGCCGCCCGTCCTCCATCACGAACCGCCCGTCCACCAGCACGTACGGGATGCCCGTCGGCAGCACCCGCGGCTCCTCGAAGGTGCTGCCCGCGGCCACCGTCCCCGGATCGAAGAGCACCAGGTCGGCCCGGTAGCCCTCGCGGACCAGACCCCGGTCCGGCAGCCGCAGCCGGGCCGCCGGGCGCGAGGTGAGGTGGGCGACGCACTCCTCCAGCGGGAGCACGCCCAGCTCGCGCACGTAGTGGCCCAGGTAGTGCGGGAACGTGCCGTAGGCGCGCGGGTGCGGCTTGGCGCCCTGGAGGATGCCGTCCGAGCCGCCGGTGTGCACCCGGTGCCGCATGATCGCGCGGACGTTCTCCTCGTGGCCGACGTGCTGGAGGATGGTCGGCGCCAGCCGGTCGGCCAGCAGCAGGTGCCGGGCGACCGTCCACGGGCTCTCGCCGCGCAGCCGCGCCGACTCCAGCACCGTGCGGCCGACGTACTCCGCCAGCGCCGGGTCCCCCGTGCCGGAGATCTCGATCGTCTCCCACTCCATGGGCACCCCGTGGGAGCCGTCGGAGCCGATCTCCTCCATGTGGTGCCGGATGCGCTCGGCGGTGTCGTCGTCCGCCAGCCGCTTCAGGATCTGCTCCGGTCCGCCCTCGCTCGCCCAGCTCGGCAGCAGCGCCACGAGGGTGGTGCAGCCGGGGGTGTACGGGTAGGTGTCGAGGGTGATGTCGGCGCCGCCCGCGAGTGCCTCGTCGAGCAGGGTCAGCAGCTCGGGCGCCTTGCCCTTGTTGACGCCGAAGTTCATGGTGGCGTGCGCCAGGTGCAGCGGGCAGTCCGCCTCCCGGGTCAGCTCCACCATCTCCTCGTACGCCTTCAGGGCCCCCGCCCCGTACGAGCGGTGGTGCGGGCAGTAGTAGCCGCCGTACGACGCCACCACCCGGCACAGCTCGGTCAGCTCGGCGTCCTTGGCGTACATGCCGGGCGTGTACGTCAGCCCCGACGACATGCCGACCGCGCCCTGCTCCAGGCCCTCGGCGACCAGGCGCCGCATGTGCGCCAGCTCCGCCTCGGTCGCCTCCCGGTCGTCCCAGCCGACGGCGAGGGCGCGCACCGTGCCCTGCGGGATCAGGTACGCGGCGTTGACCGCGATGCCCCGGTCGAGCCGGTCCAGGTACTCGCCGACCGACCGCCAGTCGAAGTCGACGTCGTCCCCGTGGCCGTTCCACCCGGCGATCGCCCGGCGCACCTCGCCGAGGGTGCGGTCGTCGACCGGCGCGTACGACAGCCCGTCCTGGCCGATGACCTCCAGGGTGACGCCCTGGGCGGCCTTGGCGCTGTGGTCCGGGTCCCGCAGCAGCGCCAGGTCGCTGTGGGCGTGCATGTCGATGAAGCCGGGGGCCAGGACCAGTCCCTCGGCGTCCAGTTCCCGGCGCGCCTTGGGGCGCTGGCACCCGGCGGCCGCTGCCTCCTTGACGATCGAGACGATCCGGCCGCCGTCGACCACGACGTCGGCGCGGTAGGAGTCGCCGCCGGAGCCGTCCACGACGTCGGCGTCCCTGATGACCAGCTCTTCCATGCCTGACTCCTCCTGGATCCGCTGCTTGGATCCTCTACCCGGTCCTCTAGAAGAACGTGCGGATGTAGTCGACGACCGTCCCGTCCGCCTCGGCGACCGGGATGAGCTGCCACTTGTCGAAGGAGGTGCACGGGTGGGACAGGCCGGTCCCGAGCCAGTCACCGACCTCCAGCTCCGCCTCCCCGGTCGTGCGCACCCACGCGTGCTGGTCGGACAGACCGGTCACCTCGATGCCGGTCGCGGGGCGCTCCGGGCCGCCGTCCGAGGGGCGCACCACCTGGGCGAAGGGCAGGTGGAGGTCGTACGCCGCGTCCCGCTTGCCCGCGTTGGTGAACGCCTGCTCGGGGGAGGGGCGGGAGACGACCTGGCTCCACAGCCGGAAGGCGGGCTCCAGGGCACCCTCCGCGGGGACCCGGTTGAAGGGGGTCAGCTCGCGGTAGTGGCCGTCGTCGTGGGAGACGTACGCGCCCGAGCGCAGCAGCTTCAGGACGGGCAGGGAGAGGTCGGGGACCTCGGCGAACACGTCGGCGACCGCGTCGAACCAGGCGCTGCCGCCCGCGCTCAGCACGATCTCGTCGAGGCCGGTCCCGGCGAACCGCCCGGCCTTGTCGAAGTCGGCGGCCAGCGCGACCAGCCGCCGCAGCCACGCGTGCACGCGCTCCGGGTCGGCGTCCGGCACCTCGCCCTCGTACCCGGCGACCCCGGCCAGCCGCAGCGTCCGGGTGGCGGCCACCGCGTCGGCGACCGCCGCGCACTCGGCCTCGGTGCGCACACCGGTCCGGGCGCCCTCACCGGCGCCCAGCTCGACCACGACGTCCACCGGGCGGCGGGCCCCCGCCCCCGACAGGGCCGCGTCCATCAGCTCGACGCCGCGCACGGAGTCGGCGTAGCAGACGAAGCGGAAGCCGGGGTCGGCGTCCAGCTCGGCGGAGATCCAGTCGAGGGCGGCGGCGTCGACCAGTTCGTTGGCCAGGAAGACCCGCTGGATGCCGAACGCCCGCGCCACCCGTACCTGGTGCGGCACGGCGAGGGTGATGCCCCAGGCGCCGTGCTCGATCTGGCGGTGGAAGAGCTGCGGCGCCATGGAGGTCTTGCCGTGCGGCGCGAAGGCGAGGCCGTGCCGGGCGGAGTACGTCTCCATGAGCTTCAGGTTGTGCTCCAGGCCCTCGGCGGACAGCGCGAGGACCGGGGTGGTGAAACCACCGGTGAAGAGGTTGCGGCGCTGTCCGGCCAGCTCGGCGAGGGTCAGGCCGTACGCGTCCGGCGGGAGGCCCTTGAAGCGGTGGTCGACGTGCTCCTCGGCCAGCCTGGCGAGAGCGTCGCGGCCGTCGGTGGGGCCGGAGTCGAGGGCCATGGAGCCTCCCTGATCTGATGCGTTGCAAAGTCTGCAACGACCATTGCGTATATCGCTTACTGCTGTCTAACATCTCGGCGAACGCGCGGTCAACGGAGCCGCCGCCCACGAGACGCGACGAGGAGCCCCCACCATCGTGACCGCCATCGGACCCACCAGCACCGCCCCCGACGTCATGGACGTCGTCGCGCTCGGCGAGTCCATGGTCACCTTCCTGCCCTCCCGGCCCGGGCGCCTCGCCGACGTCCCCTCCTTCGACCGCGCCATCGGCGGCGCCGAGTCCAACGTGGCCTGCGTGCTCGCCGCCGCCGGACACTCCGCGCGCTGGACCGGCCGGGTCGGCGCCGACGGCTTCGGCGACCACCTCGTCGAGGCGATCGGCGCCTACGGCGTCGACGTCTCCGCCGTGCGCCGCGATCCCGCCCGCCCGACCGGCATCTACTTCCGCACCGCGGGCGACCGCGCCACCGACGCGCACGAGGTGGCCTACTACCGGGCGGGCTCGGCCGCCTCCGCGATGTCCGTCGACACCATGGACCTCGACGCGATCCGCTCCGGCCGCGTCCTGCACCTGTCCGGCATCACCCCCGCGCTCTCCGCCGACTGCCTCGGCCTGACGCGCGAGCTGACCGCCCGCCGCCCCGGCCGGCCCCTCGTCTCCTTCGACGTCAACCACCGCCCGGGCCTGTGGCGCGACGCCCGTCACGGACACGGCCCCGAGGTGCTCCTGGAACTGGCCCGCGGCGCCGACCTCGTCTTCGTGGGCGACGACGAGGCACGGGACGCCTGGGGTCTCGGCGGACCCGAGGCCGTCCGCGCCGCGCTGCCCGAGCCGGATCTGCTCGTCGTCAAGCAGGGCGCGAGCGGCGCCACCGCCTTCCACGGCGCCGACGTCACCACCGTGCCCGCCCTGCACGTCGACGTCGTCGCCGCCGTCGGCGCGGGCGACGCCTTCGCCGCCGGGTTCCTCTCCGCCACCCTGCGCGGGCTCCCGGTGCGCGAGCGGCTGCGCCACGGCCACCTCATGGCCGCCGCCGCCCTCACCGTCCCCGGCGACCTCGCCGCGCCCCCCGCCCGCGACCACGCCGACCGCCTGGCCGCCCTCGACGACACCGAGTGGGGGAGACTGCGACTCGGCCCCGGCTGGACACAGGACGTCCGAGGGGCCGACGAGGAGGTACGTACGCCATGAGTCAGACCGTCGACCGCGCGCTCAGCATCCTGCCGCTGCTCGCCGAGGGCCCCGCCGACCTGGGCCGGGTCGCCGAGCGCCTGGGCGTGCACAAGTCCACGGCCCTGCGCCTGCTGCGCACCCTCCACGAGCACGGCTTCGTCTACCGGCAGTCCGACCAGCGCTACCGCCTCGGCGCCCGGCTCATCTCCCTCGCCCAGGAGGCGATGGAGAACCTCGACGTCCGCGAGATCGCCCACCCCCACCTCGTACGCCTCAACGAACAGGTCGGACACACCGTCCACCTCGCCGTCCACGAGGAGGACGAGGTCCTCTACATCGACAAGGTCGAGAGCCGCTACCCGGTCCGCATGTACTCCCGGATCGGCAAGCCCGTCGCCATCACCGTCGCGGCCGTCGCCAAGCTGCTGCTCGCCGACCTTCCCGAGGACGAGCGCCGGGCCGTGGCCGAGCAGCTCGACTACCCCATGTACACGGCCCGTTCGACACCGAACGCCGACGGGTTCCTCAAGGAACTCGCCAAGGTGCGCGAACAGGGCTGGGCCACCGACCTCGGTGGCCACGAGGAGTCCATCAACTGCGTCGCCGCGCCCATCCGGGGTGCGGCCGGCCGGGTGGTCGCCGCCATGTCGGTCTCCGCGCCGAACGTCGTCGTCACCGCCGACGAACTCCTCACCCTGCTCCCGCTGGTGCGCCGTACGGCGGACGCCATCAGCGGCGAGTACTCCGGCAGGACCCCAGCCAAGGAAGTCACCGCATGACCGACAAGATCGCTCTCGTCCCCGCGACCCACACCGTCCCCCCGGCGAAGTTCAGCCACGGTGTGAAGAAGGGCAACATCCTCCAGGTCGCCGGCCAGGTCGGCTTCCTCCCCCACGAGGAGGGCAAGGCCCCCACCCCGGCCGGTCCGACCCTGCGCGAGCAGACCCTCCAGACCCTCGCCAACGTCAAGGCGATCCTGGCGGAGGGCGGCGCCTCCTGGGACGACGTGATGATGCTCCGCGTCTACCTCACGGACGTGGACCACTTCGCCGAGATGAACGAGATCTACAACGCCTACTTCGAGGAGCAGGGCCTCACCCAGCCGCCCGCCGCGCGCACGACCGTCTACGTCGGTCTGCCCGCGGGCCTCCTCATCGAGATCGACGCGCTCGCCGTCCTCGGCTGACCGTCCCTCCACCCCGCCTGCCCGACTGCCTGTGAACGGCACGGCGTCCCCCACCCCCGGGGACGCCGTGCCGCGCTCCACCCTGCCCGAAAGCTCCATGTACTTATCCAGAGGACCCCCGAATGTCCTACTCGTCCCTCCCCCTCGCCGCCGCCTCCGAGGCCCCACCCCACACCGGCGGTCTGCTCACCCTGATCGACGGCACCGCGGGTCTGCTGACCGTCGCCGCCATCGGCATCGCGCTGCTGCTCTACCTCATCATCAAGGTGCGGCTCCAGCCCTTCGTCGCGCTGCTCGCCGTCTCCATAGCCGTCGGCCTGCTCGCCGGACTGTCGGTCACCGAACTCTTCGGCACCGTCCAGAAGTCGGACGCCGTCTCGACCATCGAGTCCGGCATGGGCGGCATCCTCGGCCACGTCGCCATCATCATCGGCCTGGGCACCATGCTCGGCGCGATCCTCGAAGTCAGCGGCGGCGCACAGGTGCTGGCCTCACGCCTCCTCGGCCTCTTCGGGGAGAAGCGCGCCCCGCTCGCCATGGGCCTCACCGGCCTGATCTTCGGCATCCCGGTCTTCTTCGACGTGGGCATCTTCGTCCTCGCGCCCATCGTCTACGCCGCCGCCAAGCGCTCCGGCAAGTCGATCCTGCTCTACTGCCTGCCGCTGCTGGCCGGTCTCTCCATGACCCACGCCTTCCTGCCGCCGCACCCCGGACCGGTGGCCGCCGCCGGACTGCTGAACGTCAAGCTCGGCTGGATCATCCTCATGGGCATCGTCTGCGGCATCCCCGCCGTCCTCGCCGCCTGGGTGTTCTCCGCCTGGATCGGCCGCCGCATCTTCGTGCCCGTGCCGCAGGACATGGTCGAGGCGTCCGAGGAGGCCAAGCAGGCCGTCATCGAGGAGCAGCGCAAGGCGGGCGTCGCGCCCACCGAGACCCCGGTCGCGCTCGGCACGGTCCTCGGCATCATCGGCACCCCGCTGATCCTGATCCTCGCCGCGACCTTCTCCTCCATCGCCCTGGACCCGTCCACGCTCCGCTCCGTGATCGAGTTCTTCGGCAACCCGTTCGTCGCCCTGACCATCGCCCTGCTCCTCGCCTACTACCTGCTCGGCATCCGGCGCGGCTGGTCCCGCAAGTCCCTGGAGACCGTCTCGACGGCCTCGCTGAAGCCGGTCGGCAACATCCTGCTGGTGGTCGGCGCGGGCGGTGTCTTCGGCGCCGTCCTCAAGGCCAGCGGCGTCGCCCAGGCCCTCTCCGACACCTTCAACGACGTCGGCCTGCCGGTGATCGTCCTCGCCTACCTGATCTCCGTGGTGCTGCGGGTCGCGCAGGGCTCGGCGACGGTGGCCATCGTGACGACGGCGGGCATCGTGGCGCCGCTGCTCGCCGAGGGCGACCACTCGCAGGCGTTCGTCGCGCTGGTCATCATGGCCATCTCGGCCGGCTCCATCTTCGCCTCGCACGTCAACGACGGCGGTTTCTGGATGGTCGCCAAGTACTTCGGCATCAGCGAGCGGGACACGCTCAAGACGTGGACCGTGCTGGAGAGCGTCCTGTCGGTCGCCGGGTTCGTGGTGGCCGCGGTGGTGAGCCTCTTCGTGTAGGCGTCTGATAACGAAGTTGGGGCTGGCTGTGTCCGACACAGGATCGTCGACCATACTGCCCGCGTGGAGCAGCGCAGAGGATCGACGAGCCAGCCCCTGGAAGGCGCCGGATTCGACCCGGCATTCATCCCCGGGCTCACCGCACCCGTGTCCGGTGAGCCCGAGGACGTGAGACGCGACGAGGCGGAGGCGGAGAAGGACGCCGACGCGGAGCCCGCGGAGACCGCGGCCGTCGGCGAACCGCCCGCCGAGGACGCGGAGGACGCCGAGGAGGCCCGGGAACCGGAGGACGAGGCCCCCGTGGACGGCCCCGTCTTCGAGGCGTCCGACCGCCGCGCCAAGATCGTCGCCGACCACAAGGGCGTACGTCTCTCCCTCGACGACCAGGGCTGTGAGTTCCGCTGGGACGAGGTCGGGGCCGTCGAGACGGAGACCGGCCGCTTCGGCAAGCGGTTCACGGTCACGGTGCACACGCCGGACCGCCGCTGGTACCCGATCGAGATCGAGGCCACCTCCCGAAGCCGCTTCGCCGAGTGGGAATCGGCCCTGGACGAGGTCCTGGACGCGTACTTCGAGGACGGCGAGGCGGAGGCCGAAACCGAGGCGGAGTCCGAAGCGGAGGCCGAGGAGACCGCGGACACGGCAGAGACGGCGGACCCGGCGGACTCGGAAGAGAAGGACGCCGAGGGGGCCAAGTCCCGCGCGGAGTAAGCGTTTCGGGTGAAGATCCGTGCACGCCCTCTTGTCGCACCGGCGGCCATGGGCTTTCTTGACCTCCATGGCGGACACCACGGGCAACACCTCAGACGCAGGCGTATCGGTCGGGGCCGACCAGGCCCCCCGTAAGTCCAGTTGGCGCCACATCGGCCCCGGCATCGTCGTCGCCGCGACCGGTGTGGGCGCCGGCGACCTCGTGGCCACCCTCATCGCGGGCAGCAACTTCGGCTACACCCTGCTGTGGGCGGCGGTCATCGGCTGCCTGGTGAAGATCTCCCTCGCCGAGGCATGCGGCCGCTGGCACCTGGCCACCGGCCGCACCCTCTTCGACGGCTGGGCGAGCATCGGCCCCTGGACCACGTGGTTCTTCGCGATCTACGCGGTGATCTGGGGCTTCGTCTACGGCGCTGCGGCGATGTCGTCCAGCGCCCTCCCCCTCCAGGCCCTCTTCCCGGACGTCATGGACCTCGAATGGTGGGGCATCGCCTGCGGCCTGGTGGGCCTGGTCTTCGTCTGGTTCAACAAGTACAACGTCTTCGAGAAGGTCATGACGGTCCTGGTGGGCGTCATGTTCGTGGTGACGGTGTACCTGGCGATCCGCGTCACGCCCAACCTGGGCGACGCCTTCGCCGGACTCCTCCCGGTCCTCCCGGACGAGAAGGACTCGGTCCTCAACACCCTGGGCCTGATCGGCGGCGTGGGCGGCACCATCACGCTGGCCGCGTACGGCTACTGGGTCAACGCCAAGGGCTGGACCAACACCGGCTGGATGAAGATCATGCGCCTGGACAACCGGGTCGCCTACGCCACGACCGGCATCTTCGTCGTCGCGATGCTCTTCGTGGGCGCCGAGATGCTCCACTCGGCGAACATCGCGATCGCGGGCGGCGACAAGGGCCTGATCCAGCTCGGCGACATCCTGGAGCAGGAGTACGGCACGGCGACCGGCAAGCTCTTCCTGATCGGCTTCTTCGCCACCAGCTTCACCTCGCTGATCGGCGTCTGGCACGGCGTGAGCCTGATGTTCGCCGACTTCCTGGCCCGACGGCGCGGTGAGCGCGAGGCGCGGGGCGACGAACTGGCCTCGGGCCGCCGCGAACGCTCCTGGGCCTTCCGCGCCTACCTGCTGTGGCTCACCTTCCCGCCCATCGTCCTGCTCTTCCAGGACGAGCCCTTCCGCCTGATCATCATCTACGGCGTCCTGGGCGCCGCCTTCATGCCCTTCCTCGCCCTCACCCTGATGTGGCTCCTCAACTCCTCCCGCACACCGAGAGAGTGGCGCAACGGCAGCCTCAGCAACGGCATGCTCACCGTGGCCGGGCTGCTGTTCCTCGTCCTGTGCGTGAAGCAGGTCTGGGACCAGCCGTGGTCGGAGTTCTTCTGACGGGACCGGACCGGACCGGACCGGACCGGACCGGACCGGACCGGTCCGGTCCGGTCAGGGATGTCGGACTATCCCCACTCCGACTGCATCTGGACGTCCATGGTCGACTCGCGCGACCGTTGGCTGAGTTTCTCCAGGGAATGGTCCGCGTGTGTCCTGACGGCGGTCCCGATCGCGGGGTTGTTTTGCTCGAACTGCCTGAAGTTCTTGCCGAGTTCGGCCAAGCCGTTGCCCACGGAGACCATTCCGGTAGCCATGGTCACCGCCCCGCCACCAGGGATGAGTGCGCCTGCGAGTCGGCCCAGCACGGTACCGACGCCGATAGAAGTGACCTGTTTCGCGGCGAAGTTCGAGGCGTAGGTGCGCTTCATCTCCTCCCAGTTCTGGAGGACCCTCTCCCTTTCCGCCGGGCTCTGCTGCGCGAACTTCTCCACCATTTCGTCCGCCTTGGAGACGTTCGCCTCGGATCCGAGGTAGGCGACCAGGCGGGCGCCGTCTCTGACGTCCTCCCACTTGGGGATGTTGCCGGACAGCACATCGACGCGCCCGGTGACGGCGCCGGTCGCCCCCTGCATCGCGGCCTCCGCCACCGACGTCTGCGGCGTGGCACCGGCCATTTCGTCTGCGGCCCTGCCTGCCAGGTTGTCCATGATCGTCCTGCGTCCGGCCCCGGCCGGACCGGCGGACTGGCCGGGGGTGCGTCCCGCGGCAGTGGGCCTCTGGGAGAAGGGTGAAGCCCCGCTGCCGAACTGCGCCTGGCCCGCGGCGGCACCGGTCGGCGGGCCGATCCGGTGGCAGATGTCGGCGGCCAGTCTCCGCGCGCCGCCTTCGCTGTCCTCGTAGACGTGCGAATCGCTGTCGCTCAGCATTTCGTCGATCGTCGCATCGAGGCGATAGTGCACGGCAGCCGCGCGGGTCTCGGTCACCCGGTTGAGCCGGGCGTATTCGGCGGGTACCGACACGCGGTGCCGGGAGAGGAAGTCCTTCACGTCCCCGGCGCTGTTCATGCCCTGCGGGGTCGCCGACTGCGCGTCCCGCACGCTGATCTGCCGCTGCACCGCGGGCGTACCGAGGCCGCCCGAGGGCGCCGCGGTCCGATGTGCGCAGCCGGGGCCGTGCTGGTGCCGTTCCTGGGCCCAGGGGTGCCCGGCCATGCGCAGCATCTGGACCACTCCGGCATTGCCCACGGAGGTCTGGGCCCCGGGGATCCCACGGGCCGCGGTCCTGCCGCGTGTCGAGCGCTGACGATGCGGCTGCCGACCGGCGCCGCCTCCGGTGGTCTTGTCGACGGCTTGATCGCGCAACGGAGTACCTCTTCCTTGGCTGTGCGGTGATGTGCAGACGAGGACTTTCCTGGATACCCGCAGGAACGCGCGCGGAGCCAGGTGCGCGCGGGCAGACCACGTGGTCGAACGTGCAGACTTCAGGACGGCCGTCGGCGGACCGCAGACCGTGGACGGCGGACGGAACGCTTCGAGCGAAGCAGGAGCGCCGGACACCCGCCCAGCCCCGCCCCTACCGCAGCCGGTCCCACTTCCCGCTGAGCGCGATCTTCCGCAGCTGCTCCATGGTCAGCGCGGGGGTGTCACGGGTGGCGGCCTTGTCCTGGTCCCCGGTGTTGAAGGCGCTGATCACCACGCGGAAGCCCGCGGCCCCGGGACGCAGCGTGTCCACGGTCCACATCACCACGCCCGAACCGGCCTTCTCGCCGGGCCCCTGCCGGGTCGCGACGCGGGTGCCGTCGGGCAGGGTCTCGCCGTCGGCGTACAACTGCCAGGCGACGTCCCCCATGCCGTACTGCACGTTGATCTGGACCAGGCTGCGGCCCCGGCCGTCGTCCACGACGACGTAGGCGTACTCCGACTCCTGCCCGCCGTGCGCGACGACGTCCAGCTTCCCGGGGAGCAGCTCGGAGAGCGTGGCGGCGACCGACTTCCCGGAGACCTCGGGCCGCTCGGTGCGGGGCGCGGCCGACCGCGACGGCTTCGGGCTCGGGGGGATGGCGTCGACCACCTCGCGCCACACCCCGGCGGTGACGAGCGTCCGCAGCCGCTCCGTCGACAGGGGAGGCTCGTCGCGACTGACCGGCGCGTCCTTCTCGGCGGGGGAGTTCCACTCGGAGACGCTGACGTGCTGTCCCCGGGCGGTGACGAGGTCGGCGGTCCAGAGCTTGGTGTCCACGCGCAGGTCCGGATACTCGTAGCCCTGGTACAGCTTGAGCAGCGAACCGTCGGGGAGCCGCTCGGAGGAGCAGTCGTCGTACGGCGTGACGTCGTGGTCGGGACACGCCATCAGCTCCCGCACCCCGGCGCTCCCCGGCTCCACCCGTGCGAAGCCCATGCCGATGGCCGCGGCCCCGGCACCGTCGTCGTACACGAGCTGTGCGGTCGGACCCAGCCGGTGGTCCGAGCCCCGGGCCGACTCCTTCCCGTACGTGCCCCGGGGAAGGAGGCCCTTGAGTTCGCTCAGCAGGTCGTCGCCGGAGAAGGCGGCCGCGGCGGCGGTCGGGCTGCCGCCGGAGGCGACGGTGGACCGCGTGGGACCGGCCGGTTCGTCCGCGGGCAGGACCAGCACCCCGCCCACCCCGGCCAGCGCGACCCCGGCCACCCCGCTCACCACGGCCGCCCTGCGCCGCAGCAGGGCCCGGCGCCCCCGGAGCCGCCCGGCGGTGACGAGGGCCGCCCGATCGGTCTCGAAGCCGTCACCGGCGTCGCGCAGGGCGGCGCCCAGCCGGTCCTCGAAGGGGTCCTGACGATCGTTTTCGAGCATGGTGAACCACCCTTTCCACACGTGGGTAGAGATGTGCCGCGCGGAGCGGCTGACAAGGGACGGCCAGGGCAGTGGCCGCCTGTGGTCTCTATGGTCTGGCGTACTCCGAGAGGTTCTCGCCCAGCAGTTCCCGCAGCCGTCCGAGCGCCCGCGAGCACCGGGTCCGCACCGCCGCCGAACTGACGCCGAGCACGTCGGCGGTCTGCGCGACCGAACGGTCGTCCCAGTACCGCAGGACGACGACGGCCCGGTCCTTGGCGGGCAACCGCGCGAGCGCGTCCAGCAGCGTCAGCCGCAGGGACGCGTCCCCGTCACCGGTGCCGGGCAGGTCGGGGAACACGTCGGTCGCCCGCTCCCCGCTGCTGCGCCGCCGCTGATGGGCGAGGAAGGTGCGGGTGAGCACGGTCTGCGCGTAGGCGGCCGGGTTGTCCGCCCGCGACACCCGTCCCCACCGCACGTAGAGCCGGCCGAAGGTCTCCTGCACGAGATCCTCGGCCAGATGCGTGTCCCCGGCGGTGAGCAGACACGCGGACCGGTACAGATGCCCGGCACGTGCCGCAGCGAACTCGGCGTACTCGTCCGCCCGCCCCTGCCTCATCCGTCCGTTCCCCCGAGTCCCCGCCGTGGTGTACCGCCTTCACCTCATTGATGCGGTGGACCCCGGAAAATGTTTCATACGGACTTCACAGCAGGATTCACAGCAGGTGGTCGGCCTTCCCCGCCTTGATGTCGAGGATCATGCGCCGCAGCGCCTCCCGGCTGTCGGTGAGGGGGCTGTCCTCGGCCCCGGCTATGGCGACGTAGCCGTTGCCGGTGGTGTCGGTGCCGAGGCGGAAGCAGCTCGCTCCCTCCCCGCAGAACGGCTCTTCCCAGGTGATGTCGTCCATGGTGCGTCTCCTCACAGGCCGTTGGCGACGTCCCGGATGAAGTCGCGGGACGCCTGCGGAGACAGGGCGATGCGCTCCATCCGGTCCAGATGCGTACGGTACTTCGCGAGCTGCGTCTCACCGCTGAGGAATTCCGGCCCGTGGGTGCTGTCGATCTGGACGGTGTCCAGCTGATGCACCGGCCCCTCCAGGTAGTTGAAGATTTGCCCGGAGCCCGGGAAGGCCCCGGCGGCGAAGGGCACGACCACCAGCCGCACGGCCGGGCGCTCCGAGACCGCGACCAGATGCTCCAACTGCGCCCGAGCGACATTGGGGCCACCGAACTGCATCCGCACGGCGGCCTCGTGGACGACGGCGACGTACTCGGGCGGGTCATCGCCCTCCAGTACCTGCTGCCGTTCGACGCGGTAGGCAAGCCGCAGCGCGGCCTCGTGCTCCGGCAACGGAGGAAGGACGGCCCGGAAGAGTTCGAGGGCGTGGTCGCTGGTTTGCAGCAACCCAGGAATGTGCGCGATGTGGACGGTGCGCATACGGGTTGCCCGTGCCTCGAACTCGGCGATGTCGAGCAGCCCCGCGGAGAGCGATCCCCGGTACCGCTCCCACCATCCGCGCCCGCCCGGCCGGGCCATGCGGACGAGCGCCTCGACGTAGGCCTCGTCGGAACAGTCGCAGTTGCAGGCGAGGGTGCGCAGCCGCTCCGGACTGATGCTGCGGATGCCGGTCTCGATGTTGGAGACCTTCGCCCGGTCGAGTCCCAGCAGGCCGGCGGCCTGATCGGCCGTTATGCCCGCAGCGATCCGCATCTTGCGCAGCTCGGCGCCCAGTCGCCGCTGACGCTCGGTCGGTGTCGTTCTCGGAGGCATGCCCTTCCTTCCCCTGCGATCACGCAGCAGTCTGCCGCCCTTCTGCACCCGCACACCACGATCGGGTCATTTTCTCCAACCAAGTGGCAATGTACCCACATTGAAAACTACCTTCAGTGAAGCAACTGTCACACAGAGGTCGGCAGTGCATCGCGCAGGCCTGCCTGGCCGCGCGACGGAGCCACCGACCGCCCACCCGCCCGACGAAGGAGTCACCCGTGCCCGCGACCCGCTGCCCCGCCGCCCCTACCTACCCGGCGGACCCGACACCACCCATCCCCGAAACCCTGGCCTACAGCCTCACGCTCCCCGCCGCACTGGCCAGCGCAGCGCTCGCGCGGGCGACGGCGCGGGAGGTCCTGCGGGCGCACGGCCTGACGGACATGCTGGACCCGGCCCTGCAAGCGGTGGGCGAACTGACGGCCGTCGCCGCCCAATTCACGGAATCCTCGAACTACTACCTGACCCTCCGCTACCGCTTCTCCACCCTCCGCCTGATCGCCTACGACAGTCACCCCCGCCACACCAGCCCCCACCTGGCCACCGCCTGCGACACCCGCCGCCGCGCGGCCCTCCGCGTCCTGGCCTGCGTCTGCCGCGCCTGCGACGGCACGTGGGGCTTCGGCGAGGCGAGGGAGCCGGGCGGCGGGACACGCATGTGGGCGACGCTGCCAAGGGCGAGCGCGGCGGCGTACGGGGCACCTTGAGGGCGCAGGTCACACTCGTGCAGCGGCAGGCCCCCGCCCACGTGGCAGTGGGCGGGGGCCGGAATTGGATCAGCCGGACCTGGTGGGGGTGGCAGGACCTACGGCAGGGCGTGCACGTGTGCGCCCACCGCGTTCGACCAGCTGTTGCCAGCCGTCGCGTCCCAGTTGGTGGACCAGGTCATCGCGCCCCGCAGGTCGGGGTACGTCTTCGAGGGCTTGAAGGAGCCGCAGTTGGTCGCCTTGGTGAGGCAGTCCAGGGCGGCGTTCACCACCGACGGGGAGACGTAGCCGCCGCCCGCCGCGCGGGTCGAGGCCGGCAGGCCCAGGCCCACCTGGGACGGGGCGAGGCCGCCCTCCAGCTGGATGCAGGCCAGGGCGGTGAGGAAGTCGACCGTGCCCTGGGCGTACACCTTGCCGTCGCAGCCGAGCATCGTGCCGCTGTTGTAGTACTGCATGTTGACGACCGTGAGGATGTCCTTCACGTTCAGCGCGGTCTGGAAGTAGCCGCCCTGCGTCGACTGCATGTCGATGGTCTGCGGGGCCATCGTGAGGATCATGTCCGGGCCCGCCTTCGCCGACAGGGCGCGCAGGGCCTGGGTCATGTAGGTCGGGTTGAGACCGTTCTCCAGGTCGATGTCGACGCCGTCGAAGCCGTACTCCTGCATCACCGAGTACACGGAGTTCGCGAAGTTCGTCGCGGAGGCGGAGCTGTTCACCGAGACGGTGCCCTTCTCGCCGCCCACCGAGATGATGACCTTCTTGCCCGCGGCCTGCTTGGCCCGTACGTCCGCCTTGAACTGGTCGACGGTGTAACCGCCGAGTCCGGCCGAGTCGAGGTTGAAGGTGACCGCGCCCGGCGTCGTGGTCGCGTCGGCGAAGGCCACCGCGATGATGTCGTACGCGGACGGCACGTCGGAGATCTTCTGGACCGTCGCCCCGTTGTTGAAGTTCTGCCAGTAGCCGGTCACCGCGTGCTTGGGCAGGTCGCCGCCGTCCCCGCCGCCGTCGTCGGGCGCCGTGGTGCGGGCCGTGACCGCCGCCGACTTCGTGGACTCACCGGCCGCGTTCGTCGCCGTGACCTGGAAGGAGTACGACGTCGAGGCCGCGAGGCCGGTCACCGTCGCCGACGTGCCGGTCACCGCGGTCACCTTCGTGCCGTCGCGGTAGACGTTGTAGCCGGTGGCGCCGGAGACCGTGTTCCAGGCGAGGGAGGCCGAGTTCGGGGTCGTGCCGGAGACGCTCAGGCCGGCCGGGGCCGACGGGACCGTGGGGTCGGGGTCCCCGTCGCCGCCACCGCCGTCGGGGCCGAAGACGGACAGGTCGTCGACGTAGTACGCCGCCTGCCCGTACCAGCCGTGCGTGTACACGGACACGGAGGTCGTCGAGGAGCCGGTGCTGAAGGTGGTCTTCAGCTGCTTCCACGCCGTCGAGTCGGGGGTCCAGGTCGACACGTCCGTCGTGCCCGTGCCCGTCACGCCCAGGTAGGAGTAACCGCCCTGCACCCAGGCGCTCAGCGTGTACGTCGAGTTGGGCTTCACCGCGACGCTCTGCGAACAGCGGGCGTTGTCCTGCCCCGCCGGGGTGGCCTTCAGCGCGGCGGAACCCGCGTGCGCCGGGGAGGCGACCGTCGTGCCGCTGTTCGCCGAGCAGGTCCAGTTGCTCAGACCCGACTCGAAACCGGCGTTCTTGGCGTTGTTGACGTCGGCGGCCGAGGCCGGGCCGACGGCCGTGAACGCGAGTGCCAGGGCGGCGGTGACGGCGCCCGTCAAGGAGCCGAGACGTCTTCCGCGGCCGCGTCTGCGTACGGGGTCCACTGCTGCCTCCGGGGGTGGGGTGGGGCGGAATGGGGGACGGTGGCCACCGCTGACGTACAAGGTGGTCCAGACCAATTGAAGGTGTCAAGAGGTAGGTACGGACCAAGTTGGCCGCCGGGTCGCACCGTCCGGAAAGCGGTGGCTCGCCCTCGAAAATGCTCAACCTGCCCTGATTTGACGCATCTTGTGCAACACAAGTTGTTCCACAGGCTGGAGAAACGCTGTTCTCCGGTCACAGACGCGTGGATACAGTGCTCAGGTAGTCACGCAGTGAAGTCATCCGGGTGTGCCGGAGTAACACCGGCGGGCCGACGGGCATGGGAGACGGGGAGCCGCGCGTGCCAACTGCCATTGCCGTGACCAGTGCCGACCTGGCACTGCCGCCACAGGACGAACGCACCCTGCCCGCGGCCGTGCTCCAGGACGTCGACCGGCGCCCCCTGGAGCACGTCCTGGCCGAGCTGCAGACGCTGGTCGACCAGTGCGGGCACGTGATCGTCGTGTGCTCCGGGGCCGTCCCCGCGAGCGTGGAGCGCCGCCTGCACACCGTCCGCGCCCTCCTGGAGACCGACCGCATCGCCCTGTTCCGGCCGCCCCTGCCGCCGCTCGGCATCGCGGTGCTGGCCCGTCAGTTGCGCCAGCTGGCCTCCTGCGACCTCAGCCCGGGCGTCCTCGCCTCCGCCGGCCGGCTGCTCACCCACTACATCCACGCCGGTGCCCTGCTCGGCTCCGTCGCCCGGCTCGACCACGTCCCCGTGGGCCTGAAGGCGCACGCCAGGTCCTGGGTGCCCGGCAGCCAGTTCGGCGTGGTGGCCCACCCGGTGCCGCAACTGGTGAAGGTCGGCGCCGAAGCCGCCCTCGCCGGACCCGAGTTCGGCACCTGGCTGCTGGTCGCCAAGGGGCAGCACCCGTCCGACTGGGTCACCGGCACCCTCGCCCCGTCCTGGCACGTCCAGGGGCTGCGCGAGACGGCCCTGCCCGCCGAGTCCGCCACCTGGTGGGGGACGGGGCGGCTGACCGAGTTCTGCGCGTACCTCCCCGACCTCTCGGTCCTCTACCAACTCGTCACGTCCGTACGGCGGAGCACCTGCCACTGGTGCGGCATCGACGTCATCGGCGACCGCTGCGTGTTCTGCTCCGCGACACCACCGGTCTACGACGAGGGCGGCGCCGACGGCGGCCGCCGGGACCGGGCGCTCGGCCACCGCCGTGATCCCGCCCTCGGCCGCCGTCGTGAGAGACGAGCCCTGACTGGGTAGGCCCCTAGCGCCCCGTCCGCGTCCACCCGCCCCGCCCCGTCCCGTCCCGTATCGCCCCCGTCCTGTATCGCCCCCGTCCGTCCGGGCGTCCGAACCCCCCAATGAGGTTGCACGGCCCATGAACTCCCGTCAGCGCCGCGGCATCATCCTGCTGATCCTGTCGGTCCTCTGCGCCCTCGGCGCCTTCGCCGGCGTGCTGTCCGTCATCAACGACGTGAAGTCCAAGGTCGGCCCCGAGGTGACCGCGTACCGGGTGAAGTCCGACATCGAGCCCTACACGGAGCTCGGCGCGACGCAGTTCGAGAAGGTCGAGATGCCCGAGCGCTGGCTGTCCGAGAACGCCGTCACCGACCTGTCCCAGGTCCGCGGAAAGATAGCCGTGACCACGCTCGAGGCGGGCTCGCTGCTCCAGACCGACATGATCGTGGAGACGCCCGCCCTGCGGCCCGGGCAGCAGGAGGTCGCCATCATGATCGACGCGGCGACCGGCGTCGCCGGGAAGATCACCCCGGGTTCCACCGTCAACGTGTACGCCACCTTCGAGGGCCCGCGCGAGGGCGACCCCGACCAGTCGAAGATCATCGTGACCGGCGCCAAGGTCATCGACGTCGGCGAACTCACCTCGCTCGAACCCGACGAGGACAGCCGCGACCGCGAGCCCACCGACGCCGTCCCCATCACCTTCGCCCTGTCCACCATCGACGCGCAGCGCATCACCTACGCCGAGTCGTTCGCCCGGCGCGTCCGGCTCGCGCTGGTGGCCCCCGGCAGCGACACCGCGGTCCCCGACAAGGACCGTACGTACGAACTCGCGAAGGACAAGTGAGAGCCGTATGGCCACGAGGATCCTCCCGGCAGTCGGCGACCCGGACGCCGTACGGTCCCTCACGACCCTGCTCAGCCAGCTGCCGGACGCCGAACCGGTCGCCCCGGTCACCGACTCCACCCAGCTCGTCGACACCCTCGCCCGCCTCGCCGCCGAGTCGGTCGACGAACTGCCCGAGGTCGTCGTCGTCCACGAGCGCATCGGACCTGTCCCGGCCCTTGAGCTGATCCGCGAGGTCGCCCTCCGCTTCCCGGCCGTGGGCGTCATCCTCGTCACCTCCGACCCCGGCCCCGGCCTCTTCCAGGCCGCCATGGACCACGGCGCCCGCGGCCTGGTCGCCCTCCCGCTCGGCTACGAGGAACTCGCCAGCCGCGTCCAGGCGGTGGCCCAGTGGTCGGCGGGCGTACGCCGGCACCTCGGCAGCACCGTCGACGTGTTCACCGGAACCGGCGGCACCGTCGTCACCGTCAGCGGCGCCAAGGGCGGCGTGGGCGCCACCCTGACCGCGGTCCAGCTCGCCCTGGCCGCCCAGGCGTCCGGCCGGTCCACCGCCCTGCTCGACATGGACCTCCAGACCGGCGACGTCGCCTCCTACCTGGACGTCCAGTTCCGCCGCTCCGTGGCCGACCTGGCCGCCATCACCGACCTCTCGCCGCGCGTCCTGGCCGACGCCGTCTTCCGCCACGACAGCGGCCTGGCCCTGCTGCTCGCCCCCGGCGAGGGCGAACGCGGCGAGGAGGTCACCGACCGCGCCGCCCGCCAGATCGTGGGCGCCCTGCGCTCCCGGTACGAGGTCGTCGTCGTCGACTGCGGCGCCCAGCTCGGCGGGGCGGGCGCGGCCGCCGTGGAGAGCGCCGACACGGCGCTGCTGGTCACCACCCCGGACGTGGTCGCCGTACGGGGCGCCAAGCGGGCGGTGCGGATGTGGGAGCGGCTGCAGATCCGCAAGGCGCAGGAGACGACCGTGGTCGTCAACCGGCACACGCGGGGTACGGAGATCCAGCCCGCGCTGATTCAGAAGATCACCGGCACGGCGATAGCCGCCACCACGGTCCCCGCCAACTTCAAGGAGCTCCAGGGTGCCGTGGACGCCGGCCGGGTCCACGAACTGGACGGCAGGAGCACCGTGAAGCAGGCCCTGTGGACCCTCGCGGGCGAACTGGGCCTGGCCGGCGTGTCCGACGGGGGCCGGAAGGGACACGGCCGCTTCCGCGGGGACCGGGGCGACCGCGGGGACCGGGGCGACCGGGGCGCGGGCGGCTTCCGTCGCCGGAAGGACGGTGCCGGGTGAGCGGGTTACGCGGGCGGGACCGCGCCCGGGACGGCGGTCAGGTCACCATCGAGTTCCTCGGCATGACGCCGGTGATCATCGCGACGCTGGTGGTGCTGTGGCAGCTCGTGCTCGTGGGATACACGTACACGCTCGCGGGGAATGCTGCGGACGAGGCGGTACGGGCGGCGACCGCGGCCGAGCGCGGGGCGCGGCAGGGCGCCTGCCAGGAGGCGGGCCTGGACAAGCTGCCGGGTGCGTGGGAGGGAGGTGCCGGTGTGGACTGCGGCACCGCGGGCGGTTACGTCACCGCCGACGTGCGCATCGAGGTCCCCCTCCTCTTCCCGGGCACCCTCGGTCTCCCGTTCACCGTGCACGGCCACGCGGGGGCCGTGGAAGAGGAGGACGACTGAGATGCCGTACTCCCGCGAGCAACGGGCGAGGGACCGGGGCCAGGCGGCCATCGAGTACCTCGGCTTCCTCCCGATCCTGGTCCTCGTCGGCATGGCCGTCGTACAGCTCGGCCTGATCGCGTACACCGCCCAGCAGGCCGGTACGGCGGCCCGCGCGGGGGCCCGCAGCGCCTCGCTCCGGGAGAGCGCGGAGACGGCGTGCGCGTCGGCCGTCAGCAGCTGGCTGGCGGACGGCACCCGCTGCCCGGCGTCGTACGGCGGCGACGAGGTGACGGTCACCGCGACCGTCGACATCCCCTCGATCGTCCCCGGCTGGGACTTCGACCCCGCCACCCGGACCGCCACCATGCCGCTGGACCACTGACCGAGGAGCGACGGACGCATGAGCCTGCGCGCACGCATCCACTCCCCCGAGGAGCACGGCAGCCGGGGCGAGGACGGACACCTGGTCGCCTCCTACCGGGCCAAGCTCCTGGAGGAGATCGACCTCGCCGAGATGAGCTCGCTGGCGACGGCCGAGCGCCGGGCCCGCCTGGAGCGGGTCCTCGGGCACATCATCAGCCGCGAGGGCCCGGTCCTCTCGACGGTCGAACGCTCCCAGCTGATCCGCCGGGTCGTCGACGAGGCGCTCGGCCTCGGCATCCTGGAACCGCTCCTGGAGGACGCGTCGATCACGGAGATCATGGTCAACGGCCCCGACGCGATCTTCGTCGAACGCGCGGGCCGCGTCGAGAAGTTGCCGATCCGCTTCGCCTCCCACGACCAGCTGATGCAGACCATCGAGCGCATCGTCTCGACGGTCAACCGCCGTGTGGACGAGTCGAACCCCATGGTCGATGCCCGCCTCCCCTCCGGCGAGCGCGTGAACGTCATCATCCCGCCGCTCTCCCTCACCGGCGCCACCCTCACCATCCGCCGCTTCCCCCGCTCCTTCACCCTCCAGGAGCTGATCGGCCTCGGCTCGCTCGACGAGAACATGCTCTACCTGCTGGCCGGTCTCGTGCAGGCCCGCTTCAACATCATCGTCTCGGGCGCGACGGGCACCGGGAAGACCACCCTCCTCAACGCCCTCTCCGGCCTCATCCCCGAGTCCGACCGCATCATCACCATCGAGGACTCGGCCGAACTCCAGCTCCAGCAGGCGCACGTCATCCGCCTGGAGTCCCGCCCGCCCAACGTCGAGGGCCAGGGCCGCATCACCATCCGCGACCTGGTCCGCAACTCGCTGCGCATGCGCCCCGACCGCATCGTTGTCGGCGAGGTGCGCGGCGGTGAGTCCCTGGACATGCTCCAGGCCATGTCCACGGGCCACGACGGCTCGCTGGCCACCGTCCACGCCAACAGCGCCGAGGACGCCCTGATGCGGCTGCAGACCCTGGCCTCGATGTCGGACGTGGAGATTCCCTTCGTCGCCCTGCACGACCAGATCAACAGCTCCGTCGACGTCCTGATCCAGCTCACCCGCTTCGCCGACGGCGCCCGCCGCATCACCGAGATCGCCCTGCTGGCCAGCCACGGCGGCGAGCCGTACCGGCTGGCCACGGTCGCCCGCTTCAACGCCCGCCCGATGACCGGCGACGGCCGCGTCCTCGGCGCGTACGAGTACCACCCGCTCCCGCACCGCACCGCCGAACGCCTCTACATGGCGGGCCAGCCCATCCCGCAGGTCTTCGGCGTGGCCCACACACCGGACCAGCTCACCATCCGAGAAGCCAGGTAGGACCGCCCGATGGAACCGGAACTCGACACGCTCGTCACGCTCACCACCGGCATCACGCTGCTGACCTGCGTCCTGGCGGTCGTCGGCCTGCACTCCTACGCCGCCGGGAAGGCCCAGCGCGCGGCCCTGGTCGACCGCCTCACCGCGACCGGCCAGGCACCGGCGGCCGGACGCCGACGCCGCTTCCCGACCCTGGACCGCCGCCTGCGCCGCACCGGGCTCGGCCGGAACCTGGAACGGCGCCTGTCGGCGACCGGCCTGGACGTGACCCCCGGCGAGTTCTTCGCGTACATGCTGGCGACGGTCGCCGGCCTGTGGCTGATCGGCCAGGCGGCCCTGGCCCCCTTCTTCGGCCCTCTGGCGGGCCTCCTCGGCATCGGCGTAGCGATCCAGTTCCTCAACTGGCAACGCCAGAAACGCATCGAGAAGTTCATCAACCAACTCCCCGAACTCGCCCGCATCCTCGCCAACGCCACCCAGGCCGGACTCGCCCTGCGCACCGCCATCGGCATGGCCGCGGAGGAACTGGAGGCCCCGGCCGGCGAGGAACTGGGCAAGGTGGCCGACCAACTCGCCATCGGCGCCTCGATGGACGACGCCCTCGGCGAACTGGCCGGCCGCCTCCCCTCCCGCGAACTGGTGGTCCTGGTCACCACCCTCGTGCTCTCCAACCGCGCCGGCGGCCAGGTGGTGGGCGCGCTGCGCAACCTGACGGAGACCCTGGAGGAACGCAAGGAGACCCGGCGCGAGGTCCGCACCCAGCTCTCCCAGGTCACGATGACGTCGTACGCCGTCCCCGTCCTGGGCGTCGGCTCGTTGCTCCTGATGAACGGGGTCAAGGACGGCGCCCTGGAACGCATGACGGGCTCCCCGGCCGGCCAGGCCGCGGTGATCACCGCCTTCGCGCTCTACGCCGTCGGCTTCGTCCTCATCCGCCGCCTGTCCCGCATCGACGTCTGAGAGGGGGAGACAACGACATGGGTCTGGAACTGCCCGGCATACTCCTCGCCCTCCTCATGGCCCTGGCCGTCTGGGGCGTCTTCGCCGGTATCCGCATGTACCGGGCGGAGGCGAAACTCCCCGACGACCTCGCCCTCGCCCTGGAGGTCGGCGCCACCCGCACCGGCGCGGCGCACTCCCTCATCGACCGCATGGGCATGCGCTACGCCCCCGCCGTACTGCGTCTGATGGGCCCGGCCCTGGTCGCCAGGTACCGCCGCAGGATCGACCTGGCCGGCAACCCCGGCGGCCTCACCATCGACCGCTACGCCGCCCGCCGCGCGGTCTACGGCTTTCTGGGCGCGCTCGGCTTCCTGGTCTTCCTCCTCCGCGGCCAGTACCTGGTCGCCCTCCTCCTGCTGGCCTTCGGCGCCTTCTGGACGGAGGTGGGCATCTGGTCCGCGATCCGCATCCGCAAGGACGTCATCGAGCGCACGCTCCCCGACTTCCTGGACGTCCTCGCGGTCGTGGTCAGCGCGGGCCTGGGCTTCCGCCAGGCCCTGGACCGGGTGTCCACGCGCTACGAGGGTCCCTGGGCCGACGAACTGCGCATCACGCTCCGCCAGATGGACCTCGGCATGAGCCGCCGGGAGGCCTTCACGGAGCTGCGCCGGCGCAACGACTCCGAGCAGGTGGCCATGTTCGTGACGGCACTCCAGCAGGGCGAGGAACTGGGCGCCCCCATCGTCGACACCCTGGTCTCCCTGGCCAAGGACATGCGCCGCACGGACGCCCAGAACGCCCGCCGCAAGGCCGCCCGCGCGGTCCCCAAGGCCACGCTGATGATCACGACCTTCATGGTCCCGGCCACGATGATCCTCCTCGGCGCCGGCCTGATCCTGGGTTCGGGGACGGACTTCGGAACGATCACGGGCGAGTAGGGGAGTGCGACTGCACATGAACAGGAGACGACAACTACCGGCACCCAATGACCCATTGGCCTCACTTCGCCGCAATACCTTTCGCATTTGCAATCCATTGTGGGACAGTCGTTACCTGGTACTCCCGACAGGTCGAGGTCCCAACCGAGCGCAAGGGAGGTGGAGATCGTGGACGCCCTGACGTCCGGCACGACCAGCCAGCAGATCACCGCCGCCCACCCGCACGTTCCGCACGAGGAACGCGGCTTCGCCCACCCTGGAGGGGAACACCATGACCAACTGGCTTCACACCGCCGCCGCATACCTGCACGCCCGCACCGCCCCCCGACACGACAAGGGCCAGACGGCGGTGGAGTACCTGGGAATCATCGCGGTCGTGGTGGCGATCGTGCTGGCGATCACGGGGACGGACATTGGCGAGACGATCTACAACGCGATCACGGACAAGATCGACGAGGTCATCGACTGACGCGGCATCGCAGCCAATGGGATTCAGGGCAGGCCTTCCCCGTCTACATCACGGTAGTGGCAGGCCTGCTCTTCCTCGCGCTCGCGTATTTCGCGGTCGGCCAGGCCGCGACTAACCGCAACGGAGCGCAGACGGCAGCTGATGCGGCCGCCCTCGCCGCAGCGCAGGAAACCCGCGATCAGCTTGCGGGGGAGTGGGTGGACAACGTGTCGGACCCCGCCTCGTGGGAGCGCATCTTCGATGGCTTGGGAACGGGGCCCAGCGACTCATGTTGGCGTGCCGCTCAACTCGCGGCGCAGAACGACGCCCAGGTCGATAGTTGTGAGCCGGATGGGCCGCTCCGATACAGGGTCGCGGTTACGGCAGATGATTCGGTCGGGGAGTCGATTGTTCCCGGTACGGAGGACAAGCACGCGCAAGCATCTGCCGCCGCCGTGATCGAACCCAATTGTGAATTCGAGCTGCCCGGCGGGGACGGGAAGGACGACGTACTTCCCAAGATCACCTGCAATGATCAGGACTGGGAACTGGATCCGGAGGATCTCCCAGAGTTGCCGAAGCCCCAGGACCTGTTCGACGTTCATCTGGCCGACAGTTGATCGGGACGACGAGTGACGAAGGGAGCGGAGCCATGGGCATCCGGTTCGCCGTGAAGGTCCGCAACGGAGCGACCGCCTTGACTTTCGCGGTCGGGTTGACCCTCTGCGTGGTCGGTTGCAGCGGTGGGGGCGGTGACGACAACAAGGCGGAGGCATCGGCATCCGCCACAGCAGGGGAGCGGTCGGACCCCACGGCGCAGGAGGGCACCGACTCTCCGCTGGCCGAACTCAAAGGCGAGGACGGCCTGCTGCTGACTATCGATACCGCCGAACGCGACGCGGGGGGTTTCGTGACAGTGAGCGGCGAGATCAAGAACGACGGTGCTGAGGCGGCGCGCGTCCCGATTCAGACCAGGGGCGACGAGACGGAGATCATGCGCCACGGTGTATCACTCGGCGGCGCAACTCTTGTGGACCCGGCGAAGAAGAAGCGCTACTACGTGCTGCGCGACACCGACGGCCGACCCTTGACGACCACAGACATGCCTCGGATCAAGCCAGGAGCGTCCATCCCCGTCTTCATACAGTTTCCGGCGCCCCCGACCGACACGGTCAAGGTCACCTTCCAACTCCCCACTTTCGCCTCTGCGCCCATTGAGATCTCGGGATGAAGCGAACGATGCAGTACAGCCGTGTCACAGTGCTCCTCACGACGTCCGTACTGACGGCCGCAAGCGTTGGCGTGAGCCAGTCCTACGCAGCTGACGACCCCCCGGGCACGGAACCCTCCGCCACCGCCCCCGTCGAGGTGGACCCCAACGACCCCGACCTGAAGCTCCCGGACGGCGCCACGCTCGCGCAGGCGAAGGTGCTGGACATCAAGTCGGTGGTGGAGGAGCAGAGCGGCGACGAACGCCGCGAGGACACCAACACCAGCGTGACACTCGCGCTCCAGGCCGAGGTGCTGTTCGGCAAGGACAGCTCGAAGCTCGGCGCGGAGGCGAAGTCCCGCATCAGAGGCATCGCCGACGAGATCAGGACCCAGAACGCCACAAGAGTCCGCGTCTTCGGCTTCACCGACGACCTCGGCTCCTCCGCCCACGGCGACGTACTCTCCAAACGCCGAGCCAACGCCGTACACGACGTCCTGTCCCAGTCCCTCAACGACGCCGGCATCACCTACGAGGTCCGCGGCTACGGTGAGCAGTACCCCATCGCCGACAACTCGTCGGAGGCCGGTCGCAAGAAGAACCGCAGGGTCGAGGTCTCTTTCCCCCGCACGGAGCCCTGACGGACCATGAGGTACCCAATGCGCCCCCGCCCACGTCCCACCCGCACCGCCCTGATGGCCCTCGCGGCGCTGACGGCCCTCACGGCGACCGCGTGCGGCAGCACCCACGAAGCGGACGACGAGCCACCCCGAACGCCCCGGGCGAGCCCCACGACATCCCGCCCCGCACCGGAGCCCCCCTCCGCGTCGCCGGCGGACGGCACCGACGTCAGCGCCTGCACCGACGGCAACTGCGAGATCGCGGTGACCGAGCCCGTGACCATCCACTTCCGGGGACCGGGCGACGACGGCCGGGCAACGCTCTCGGTGACGACCGTCGGCCCGAACGAGATCGAGTACGAGGTGACGTCCGGCAACACCCGGTCCAAGGGCGGCGCGAGCGGCCCGGGCCAAGGCTGCCTCACCTACCTCCGTGACCGCGGCAGCGGCAACTCCTGCGGCAGCCTCGACAGCGCCGGCCCGAGCCCGCGGCCCGACGCCGTGGTGATCCAGGCGACGACGGGCACGGACGGCACGGCACTCCTCCACATCGTCTCGCCCTGAGGAAGTCCCCCTCGCGTACGTCACCCCGTGGTGACGTCGATCAGTAGGTTCTTCCGTGCGGTCGCGAACAGGCGCGTCTGCTCGGCCAGCCGCTGCGAGGTCGCCTCGGTGTCGACCAGCAGTTGGTACACGTAGCCGGCCTTCCCGGCGACGAAGACCTCCAGACGCTTGCGCGGTTCGCTCTGCTTCTCCCAGTGGTAGTCGATCTCCAGCCAGATGGCGTCCCGACCGTTCTGGCGCGTCTTGTGCGTGGTGACCTCCACGTCGGCCATCGACGACTCGGAGGTGTCGCGATACCAGTCCAGCTGCCCGGCGGAGGCCGCCCGAGCGGTTGAGCCGTACGTCGTGTCCCGCTTGACGGTCAGGTCGTAGCCGCCGTCCGGGGAGCCCCAAGAGCTCTGCAGCTCGCTGGCGGGCTTCTCGCCCCATCCGTCCGGTCGACCGAAGCAGACGGTCAGGGCGGGGACCTCGACCCGCCGCCACCCCTTGGGAAGAGACGACGAGCAGGACGAGGCCGAAGGCGCGGTCGAAGAGGGCGCCGTAGAGGAAGCCGTATCCGATGCCGTATCCGAAGCCGAAGGCGCCGCGGCTGGCGCTGCATCGGACGACGAGCCGGAGTTCGCCACGCTCCGGCCGATCGGCGAAGAGTTCCCGATCAGAGGTATCCCGAAGACCGCCAGGAGGAGCCCCGCGACGGCCGTGATCGCCGAGACCACGGCCGCCACCTCCCCCATCCGCCGCCCTGGCGAGGCGCCGCCACCCGAACCGCTCAAATCTCCTACCGAGCCTCTCTGTCACCGATCGGGCTCACTACCGTCCGGTACACCCGCACCCCCTGTCCTCGGCCGAGCGCGCAGACTTCCTTGACGATCGGCGCACGACCGCCGGAACTGACTGGCCGAGCGCTCCCGCGGGGCCGGAAACCGGCGGACAATGCCGGGAGACGAGCGACTGCGGCGGGGGACAGCGGTGGAGCAGACCGGAACGGGGGAGGCGTCGGTGTTCCTCTCCACGGACAGCGTCAGCGGCCCGGAGGGGTTCGGCTGGTGGGGCGACATGGTCAGCAGGGCGGTGATGCCGGTGTCGATGGCCAGCGAACACGCCGACCGCTTCAAGGGCGAGGTCACCATGCTGGAACTGGTGGACACCGACTTCTCGGCCTTCTCCTTCTCCCCGATGTCGGCGCGCCGGACCCCGGACCACATCCGCGCGTCCGACCCGGAGAACTACTACCTCTTCCTCGTCCACGGCAGCCCGATCGGCCTGGAGCAGCGCCGCAACAACGCCCTCCTCCGCGCGGGAGACGTGGCCCTCTTCGACACCTCACAGCCGCTGGCCTGCGATTTCCAGGATCAGGGCCGCCCCTCGCGGGTGAGCGTGCTGCGGCTGCCCCGAGCCGCCCTGCCGTTGCCCGGTGACAGAACGGACCGCCTGGTGGCCACGCCGCTGCCCGCCCGCACCGGTTCGGGCGCGCTGCTCACCGCCTACCTGGCCGGACTGCGGGAGAATGCCGCGCACTGCGGTCCGACGGAGCTGCGCCGCCTGGGAACCATGGCCCTCGAACTCGCGGTCACCTTCCTCGCCGCCCGCCTCGACACTCCTCCGGCGTTACCGGTCGAGAGCCGCAGGCGGGTGCTCCTCGCCCGTATAAACGCCTACATCGACCACAACCTGCACGATCCGGACCTGGGCCCGGCGACGACGGCCGCCCACCACCACATCTCGATACGCCTGCTGCACGCCCTCTTCGAGGAGGAGCCGGAAACGGTCAGCGCCACGATCCGCCGCCGCAGACTCGAACGCACCCGGACCGACCTCGGCGACCCCCGCCTACGACACCGCACGATCGGCGAGACAGCCGCCCGATGGGGTTTCCGCCACCCCGCCGCCTTCAGCCGCACCTTCCGCGAGGCATACGGCATCTCCCCGACCGAAGCCCGAACTGCACTCCACGACAAACAGCCGGCGAAACTGCACCGAGCGGGGGAGAAGCCCAAGAGATGACACCGAACGGCACGGGGGCGCCCGAGGGCAGACGCTCCTGGGAACGTTCACCGGCCCGAAGCGGACCACCGCAGGGCGGACCCGGCGACCCCCGCACGGCGCACGGTGACAGCTCATGGCACACGACGCGGAGCGTGCCATCCATCGTGGTCGTCGTCCTCATCGTCATCTGGACGGTCCTCGCCGTGCAGTGGAAGGAGAAGGACTTCGAGGGATGCGGCGACCAGGCCGTCGATGTCACAGACGACTAGCCCCGCCGACCAGTTCCGCCGGCCGAATCTGCCCGGCCCTGCACGATCTCCACCCGCGCCCCGATCCGCACCCCCCACGCACCCATCGCCCCGGCCTCCGCCTCCAGTACATGCCGCGCCCGCAACCGGGGCAGCCCCAGCCTGCCCGGCCGCATCGTGCGCACGGCGATGACGTTGAGCCGCCGGTCGAGGTAGGCCACGTCGATGGCCATCCGCATCCGGAACGTGTGCACACTGTTGGCCGGGCTCAGGAGCATCGCCCCGTCGACCGAGTCGCGCCCCAACAGCCCCTTGGTCCGCGCACGGTAAGAGCTCGCGATCTCCAGCGGAACCCGAACCTCCTCGCCGTCCGACCCCGCCACGGCCAAGACCCCCACCCCGTCCCGCCACCGCCGCCGTCCCATGCAGATGCCCTCCCTACGGCCCCGTCGCCCCCGCTGAAGGTATCCGCCGCGGAGTGGATGACCGCCGGGCCCCTTTGCTGCTTCCGGTGCGTTGCGGAACCGTTATGGCCCAAGAAGCCGCAAGTGCTGTGGGTTTGAACTCCCGGGTGGCCGGGGGAGACAGGCGTCACCCTGGTGCCGCCCGTCCCCGGTGGATAGCGTTGCTTCGCTGAAGAGAAGCCTCGCCCCACCCAGGAGTCGACAGTGAATCGCCGCCGCCCCACCCTCCTCGCAGCGCTCACGCTGACCGCCACAGCGGCCTTGACGCTGTCCGCGTGCGGAAGCGACGACGACAGCCCCGGCAAGGGGGAGGACCAGATCGCGGGGGCTGACACGAGCAGTGAGCCGTCGACGTCACCGAGCGAAACGGCTGCGGCCCAGCCGGAGCGGCCGGAGATCGCATTGCCCGCCGACGTGACGTACAAGTTCGAGTGGGACAGCACCGGTGACCCGGTTAAGGACGCCGTGCTGCACGATGCCGAACAGCGCATCCGGGCCGTGGACATGGCCATTGCCGAGCAGGACCCACTGCACAAGGCGTATCGCTTCTACTCCGAAGGCGAGGCGGCCGCGGGGAGCGAGAAGTACATTCAGGACTTTGTGGACCACGAGGCTCGTACGACGGGCGTGACCCGCTACTACAACGAGAGCGTGAACGCCAAGGACGACGGTACCGCCGCCCTGGTGTACTGCGAGGACCAGAGCAAGTCGTTCAACAAGTTCCTCAAGACGGGGAAGGCTGACGTCACGTCGGTGACGAAGGACAGCTACGTCCTGTATGCGAGCACGCTGCGCAAGAACAGCAAGGGCGTCTGGGTGACGGAGCGACTGGTTTCGGAACGGGGGAGTGCGAAGTGCCAGCCTTGAATCGTCGAAATGCCTTGATACTGCCTGTGGGGCTTGCCGCCCTACTCCTCGCTACCGCTGGTCCAGCCCATGCGGAGAAGGGATTCGGCGGTGCAACGGATGGGCAGACGGAGCAGCACGCCGACACCGGCAACGACGGGACCGTTTCCGTCACCGTAGGCGGAGTCGTCTTCGATCGTTCGAAGAACGGGAGCGGTGATTCGGTCGGTGCGGTGACGTCGTCCACGTCCTGGAGCCCGCCGGCGTGCTGGTATGCCCCGAAGTACACGCCTGAGGAGTTGCAGGATTACCTGGAACCCATCTGGGAGGCCGAGTCCACGGGATACGAGTGGGATGCCAAGCAGCGGGAGAAGTACAACGCCAAGGATGAGAAGAAGGGCTTCAACAAGGACAAGACCGGCAAGGGTTTCTGGTGGGGTTCGTATGTGAATGAGAGCTTCCCGCCCGGCTGGGACAAGTGCGACACGGACTACTTCTGGGTGGACACGGGCGACCCGCCTCCCGCGGACAAGGAGAACGCCGTCACCCCGGAAGTCCTCGCCGAGCTCGCCTACGCGGAGATCCGGGTCCCCGGCACCGAGGTGACGCTGGCGCCCGCCGCGGCGACGAAGGTGAACCTTCCGACGTGGGCGTGGCTGGACGGCGCCGAATTCAAGCCGGTGTCGGTCACCGCGTCCGTGGAGGAGATCGGCATCGAGGCGACTGCCATGGCCGAGCCGGTCTCGTTGCAGATCAAGCCGGGCACCCCGGACGCCGAGACCTACCCGGCGTCAGGAGTCTGCGCGATCAAGGACGGGCGTATCGGCGCTCCGTACGAGAAGGGCAAGGCGAACGACGCACCGCCGTGCGGGGTGAAGTACCTGCGTTCCTCGGGCGACGGGACGTTCCCGCTTCAGGCGACGGTCACGTGGGAGATCCACTGGACCGGCAGCGGTGGGGCGGGCGGAGACCTTCCCGACGGTACGTTCGGCGCCACCCAGGACGTCGTCGTGCAGGAGATCCAGGCCGTCAACCGCTGAGCAGGGATGGCCCACGGGGGCGCTCGCCTCCGGGCCGGGCGGAGGTCGCCAAGCCGAGTGGGTCGGGAGTCGAGGGCCTGTCACACGCGTAGGGGTTCGTGGCGAACTCGGGCTGATCTCCTGAACGGAACGACCGTTGACCGGGTGAGCAGGTCGAGGATCGTAGCCGTCGAAGTGCGAGGGGAGACAACGGCGCGCAACTGCCTCGCCTGGGTGATCGCGGTCGGCCACTCCTCCGGCTTCCCGCGAGTGATCCGGGCAAGCATGTCGGAGTTGTCGGTAACTCCCCATTGCACGAGATCATTGGCATGAAACCCATGGTCGCCCAATTCGTGTCGGACCGCGATCAGTTCCTTTCTTCTCAGGCTGCGATGATCACGTGGCTGGGGACGCTGCCCCCGTTTACATACACGGGAGTCACGCTCGTCGTGACAGTGTCCCGTCGCTGTCCCCCGGGACAGACGGGGGCGGCCCTCATTCCGCAGGGACCTGTCGTTCAGAGCCGGGTGATGAGACGGGCCAGAGCCTCTTCCGGAGTGGGGGCCAGTAGCCAGACGTCGTCCATCCCGGCGTACACCGCGCCGTCATCCGCCATGGCCAGGTACTGGTTACCCCGGTCACGCATCCCAAGTGGGTAGAGGTCGACGCCTGCTCGCTCGGCCAGGGCATCGATGATCTCGGCGTCCCAGATCGCGAGCAATGGGTCCAGAGAGAACTCCATCCACGGCGCCGAGCCACTCGGCTCGGAGTGGGGCACTGCGGGTACTCCCAGTGCGCCGAACTCGGCCAGGAAGCGTCGGGCCGCCTCGTGCATCTCGAACTCGCCAGTCTGCATCAGCACCGCCTCCCAAGTCCCGGTGGGTACCGACCGGCCGGGGAGCCAGCCACCCGCACGCAGAACCCGGTCGGTGTCGGAGCCTCCCTCCAGACCGCGGAGTCGCTGCCAGAAGCCGTTCTCGTGGGTCGCTTCCGTCGGTGTCCACAGATCAGACCGAGTACGCTGCGCCTGCACCAGGCCGTCCAGCCCACTCAACCGCTCCGCACCGTCCCTGATCAGGTACAGGGCCCCGTCCTCGCCGAGACCCAGCAGGCTGGCACCCTGGTCCGCCGTGCCCACGGGACACAGGGGCACTCCCGTCTGCAGGCCCGCTCTCGCGAACCGTTCGTCCTGCCAGGCGGCCCGCAGGGGGTCAAAGCGGATGGCTGAGGAGGTGGTGACGGAGTCGGCAGGCCAGCCGTAGGTCGTCAGCCCCCCGAACTCGGCGAGGAAACTACGAGCCGCGTCGTGTGTCTCGTAGGGTCCACGCTCGCGCAGGATTGCCTCCCAGGTCTCTGTGGGTACCCTGCGACGCGGTTGCCAGCCGGCCCGGCGTAGCACGGCCTCGGTCCCCGGTGACCATTCGCGGTTCCGGTCCTCACTCACTCACATCACCCACGTCACACCCAGTTGCTCAAGAACATCCTGACAGGAGGAGCAGGCCGCTTTCGGTGTGCCGTGTACGGGATTGCCCGCCGCACGTACGTTCACCGCCGCCATCACGCCGCCCCTGGGATCCACCCCGGCTCTCATGGCCTTCGACAGAGCTTCGGCCTCACCGCACTTCGAGTGAGCTCCACGGACCTCCTCCTTGATGTGGTCCGGAACCCGATCATAGGCAGCCTGCACATCGGGATGGAGATCGTGGTTGCCTCCGCCCTTGATGCTGGCGCCGTCGAAGGGTTGCTGGTGCCCCGGTACCGACAACCCGGCCGCGCTGGTCGGTCTGGTGTTCTTGTTTGCCCCCGGCGTCGCCTGTTCCGCGTCGGCCCGCTTGGCTGCAGCGGCGCGGGCTGCCTCCTCGCACGAGGGTGCCAGCCCGAAGGGATCGACGGCTGTGAAGGGGTTGGGTACGTACGTGCGTGGGTTCGGCCCAGGAGAGAGGCCCAACGGGTCCAGGGAAGCGTATTGGCCAGTCTCCGGGTCGTAGTGTCGCTGGTAGTTGTAGTGGAGTGCCGTCTCCGGGTCCGCGTACTGCCCCGGGAAGCGTAGCGGGCAGTAGGCGTCGTCCTGGCCAGGAGCAGGCAGAGGGGCGCCCCACACCGCGGTTCGGGATTGCCAGGCCACGACCCCTGGCTCAGTGACGAGTTCTGTCGGTGTCCCGACCAGGTCCGTGACGATGGAGTAAAACCGGTCGTCGACCCATTCCTGGGGCACGTCCGGCGACGCCACCCGTTCGGTCTGTGTGAGGGGGCTGAAGCGATCCCGCTCCCACTCCCAGACCGTGCACCTGGGCGTCTCCCCGAGAGCACGGGTCATCTGTTCGGCCAGGACGAATCCGTCCCAGACGAACGTGGTTTCCTCTACCACGGTTGTTCCGTCCGGGCCCAGTCGCCGTTTGGCGATCCGACGTCCGAACGGGTCGTAGGCGTACGTCCACATCGTGCCGTCCGGGGTGGTGACCCCGATCAGTCGGTCCTGGCTGTCCCAGGTGTAGCGCCATACGTCGGGTTTCCGGGACAGCCGTTTCTTGCGCCGCACTGTGACGCGGCCCTGATCGTCGTACTCGTATGCGATCTCTGCTGCGCGACGCACCGGCGAATGTCCGTCGTTCGGTGCACGACCAGCGGGCGTCGTGAGCCGCCACTCGCCCTCGGTGACATTGCCCGCCGCGTCGTACGCGTACCGCTCGGACCAGGTGGATGCCTGTACCCCTGTGACTCGTCCCTGGCGGTCGACGTTGATGACGCGGTCGCCCCGCAAGAGGTCGTTGATCGAGGCGACCGTGCCGTCCGGTCGGTAGTTGTAGGAGCGGTGCTGGAGAAGTTGCGGTGTGTCCTCGCGGTTCGGCCCGGAGCCCGGGTCGGTCGCGGTCAGAGTCTGTGTGCCGAGCCGACCGGCTGTGTCCCACGTCTGAGTGAGAGCCACACCGCCGACGCGCCGTTCGGTCTCGCGCCCCGCCTGGTCGTAGGCGAAAGTCAGCGTCCTGCCAGCCGTCCGTAGCAGCACGGGGTGGTCGTGTCCGTCGTACTCCCAGACGCTTTCCGCGGCGGAGGGCGTTAGGCGGCCTATGCGCCTGCCCAGGATGTCGTAGGTCGATCGGACAGTGGCTCCGTTGCAGGTCTCGGCGAGGATACGGCCGCGAGCGTCGCGCTCGTAGACCAACTTCACACCGGGACCGGTCACCTGGCGGACCTGGCCGAGGGGGTCGTACTCGTAGTGGGTGACGCCTTCGGGGCCCCGCTGCTCCGTGATCCGTCCGAAGTCGTCGCGAACGTACTCGGTACTCTCGTTCGCACCGTTGGTCTGGCCGACGAGGTGACCGATCGCGTCGAAGCGGTATCTCTGTACGCGTCCGGAGAAGTCCCGCTCCCGGACCATGCGGCCGGCCGTGTCGTAGAAGTACTCCCAGGCGGCGCCCCGCTGGTTGGTCACCGAGGTAACGCGCAATTGGCTGTCGTAGGCGAACCTGAGGCGCGAGCCATCGGGGTCGGTGCGTGACACGAGCAGGTCGAAGCCACCGTAGTCGAAGCGGGTCACCCGGTTCTCTGCGTCCGCGTACTCGACGAGATTGCCCTCGGGGTCGTACCGCCACCGTTCACTGGTCCCGTCCGGCAGATCGAGCCCGAGCCGACGACCTTCCGCACTCCAGCTAAGCCGGGCGACCTGCCCTTCGGGGTTCGTGTGCGCGACGATCCTGCCGACGGCATCCCGCGCGTAGCGGGTGACTCCACCCTCGGCGTCGGTGGCCACGAGCGGGAGGCCCGCCGCGTCGGGCTCCAGCAGAGCGGTGCGTCCGAGTGCGTCGGTGACGGCGACGAGGGCGCCGTCGTCCCGGTACCGGTACTCGACTCGGGCTCCAGTGGGGTCGGTCTCGGCGGTCAGATTGCCTCGGCTGTCGTACTCCGTGCGCCAGGTGTGGCCATCGGCCTGGACGACCGTGACGGGGAGTCCCCACGCGTTGTTTACAGCCGTTTCCCGCAGGCCGTCGGGCCGGACGACGCAAGTGGGGGCACCCAGGGGGTCGTAGGAGTAGCGGGTTGTCCGGCCCCGTGCGTCCGTTCGACTGAGCAGGCGGTCGTACCGGTCCCAGGTAGAGCGCGTGGTGTGACCGAGCGGGTCAGTGAGGGCGATGACCTGGTACAGCTCGTTCCACTGGTAGGTCGTGGTGTTGCCGAGAGCGTCCGTGTAATGCGTCTCGTGACCATCGCTGTCGTACGCGATGCTGCAGCGCAGCAGGCCGTCGCTGCCCTCTCCGGCGACGCAGCGGTCCTGGTCGTCATACGTGAAGCGGTATCCGTAGCCGTTGCGGTCAGTCCAAGAGGTGATGCGCCGGCGGTCGTCGTACTCGAATCGCAGAGGCAGACCGCTGGAGTCGCGGACCGCTACGAGGTCGCCGTCGGGGCTGTAGTCGAACCTTCTGACGACGGTGCCGAGAGTGCCCCCGGCACCATCGCGCAGGCGCAGGGCGGTGACGCGTCCGTCATCGGTATCCACGCGGACGTACCGGCCACCAGCGTCGCGTACCGCAATCGGAGTTCCGTCGGCTTCGCGGTCGATGTCGACCCGATAGCCGTTGCGGTCTGTCAGAGCTACGAGGAGAAGAGTGAACGCCCCCTCGCCCGGCGTTGGTTGCCGTGGCGGCGCGAAGCAGCGGGTGACCCCGGTGAGCGGGTCGGTGATGTGGAGGGGCGTTCCGGGTGTGCCGTCCCAGTCGAGGGGGAGGCGTGGCCCCTCTGCCGGCATAACGGATGTCCCCGGGGACGGGACCGGGTACAGAAGGATCATGCCGTCTTCGGCGGCGAAGGCAACGCCCTCGTCGTCCAGGACGAGGCGTTCGTCGAGTGTGGAGGCCCAGGACGGCCCGAAGGAGCGCCCCGATCGGTAGGACGACAGGTGGGTACGTCTCAGAGCCAGGGGGAGCAGACCCGGGAGTTCGACGTCGGTCTCGGTCATATACATCTCGCCGGAGACCATGTCAATGGGGTCGCCGTTCAGACAGCGGCTCTTGCCCGGCTTGCCCGCCGCCAGGGCGTTGTCTGCCTCCCTGCGCAGGCCTTTCTTGCCCAGCCCCTTGGCCATGGCCTTCAGGCCGACCTTGCCCAGTGCCTTCGCGCCCTTGGCGAGTCCGCCGAGGGTGGTGAGCCCCTTCATGCCGGGTATGCAGTCCAGGGCCGCGAACCCGACGTCCCACAGGGATGCCTGGCCCTTGCTGTATTTGTAGAGCGTGTCCGCGAGGACGACGAGGGCGGCGACCAGGACGATCGCGCCGAGGATCGGCCCGCCGATGATCATCGCGACGATGCCGACGACCGCGACGACCACCTTGCAGACCGCGACGATCGAGTCCCAGTTGTCGGAGAACCAGTCGCCGACGTCCTCCCACCACGACCGGTTCTGGATACCGGCGTCGGACGCCTCGTCGATCTTGCCCTTGGCCTCCCGCGCCGCGTCCTCACGCATCTTGCGCGCGTCCTCGGCCATCTTCTTCGCCGCGTCCAGTGCACCCTGCGCCGAGTCGACCGCCGACTGCGCGTTGGTCTGCGCGGTCCTGGCGTGCTGCGCGTCACGGGTGGCGGCACGCACCTTCGCCTCGTCCGGCTTGTCCGCGTCCGACTTGCTGCCCGTCGGGTCGTCCTTGTACTTGTCCGCCTCCTTCGACGCCCGCGTCACCCACGAATCCGCCGAGGACAACTTCGACTGCGCCGACGCCAGGTCCTGACGGGCCTCCCGCGCCTTGACCAGCGCCCGGTCCGCCAGCGCCTGCGCCCGCTCCAGCTTCGGCCAGAAGTCCGCGAGCGCATCGCCGCACATCCCGTACGACTTCTCCAGCTTCCTGAGGTTCTTCGGAACGCCCGAGAACTCCTCCTTGAAGACCGTCGCCGACTTGCCCGCCCACTCCGCGAGCGTCGACTCCCCCGCCATCCCCTTCACCAGACGCAACGCCTCCGAGACGTCGTCGGCGAAATCGTGCAACGTCTTCGCGAGCGTCCGCACCCGCTGCGGATCCCCCGGGGTCGGGTCCTTGTCCAGGTCCAGCACATGCCAGTCACTCGGCCTGTGGCCCACCATCCCGCAACCCCCGTCGGCTCACGCGTCGCACCAGCGCCTCGATCGCACAGGTGAAGTTACAACGTGAGACGGTGCGGCAAAAGCGCGCTTGATGAGACATCGGGTGGTGGCGGACAGCTGCTTGCCTCCTGCCGCCCGGATGTGGGGGAGGGGTGTGGCCAGTGGCTTGTCGACGTGCTGCCACGAGCCATTGCTCTGGTGCCGCCTGTCCCCGATGGATAGCGTTGCTTCGCTGAAGAGAAGCCTCGCCCCACCCAGGAGTCGACAGTGAATCGCCGCCGCCCCACCCTCCTCGCAGCGCTCACGCTGACCGTCACAGCGGCCTTGACGCTGTCCGCGTGCGGAAGCGACGACGACAGTCCGGACAAGGGGGAGGACAAGATCGCGGGGGCGGACACAGGGGGCAAGCCGTCTGCCCCGCCGAGCCCGTCCTCCTCGTCCACTGCGGCCGCCGGCCGACCCGAGGTGGAGCTTCCGCCGGACCTGAAATTGACCTTCGAGGGCGCAAAGACCGGAGACCCGGCAAAGGACGCGGTACTTGCCGACAACGCGGAGCGAATGCGCGCCGTCGACGCCGCGATCGCCGGAACGGACCCCGAGGCCAAGGCGCTCGGTTTCTACAACACGGGGAAAGCCCTGGAAGCAGCCGTGTCGTGGGTCGGACAGTTCGAAAAGGCCAACGCCACTGTGACAGGTCAGGTTCGGTACTTCGATCGGAAGGTCGAACTTAGGGGCAAGACCTCAGCTGCCCTCACGTTCTGCGCGGACGAGAGCAAGGGCTTCAGCAAGGACAAGAAGACCGGCAAGGTCGCCAAGACGCCCGTCACCAAGAACAGCTACGTCCAGTACAACACCAGGCTCGACAAGAATGACGAGGGTGTCTGGCAGACGTCGCAGATCATTTCTACGAGGGGGGCGGCCCAGTGCCAGCCGTAGTGAGGGTGTCGGTGTGCGCGATGGTGCTGGCAGGTACGACCGTGCTGGCCTCGAGCCCTGCAGCTTGGGCCGACATAGTGCCAGGTGGGGAGGGTACGGGGTCTGAGACTCAAGTGGACGGGGACAAAGGGGATCAGTCGGTCTCGGCGACCGCCGGTGCGGTTGTCTTCCAGCGTTCCAAGAACGGCTCCGGGGCGTCCGTGGGGCCGGTGGCCGCTGCGACGAACTGGACACCGCCTGCTTGCTACTACGCCCCGAAGTACACCCCGGAGCAGCTCCAGAAGGTAAAGGAGCCCGTCTGGGAGGCCGAGTCGACGGGCTATCAGTGGGATGCCGACCAGCGCGACAGGTATGTGAACGGGAAGCCGTACAAGGACTTCAACAAGGAGAAGGCCGGCGAGGGCTACTGGTGGGACTCCTACGTCACGCCCGGCCGGGAGGGTGACCCAGGGGCGCTCGACTGCAAGGAGGAGACCTTCTGGGTGGACACCGGTGACGACCCGCCGGCGGACATCCCGCAGGCGATCACGCCGGAGGTCCTCGCCCAGCTGGCCTACGCGGAGATCCGCGTCCCCACCACCGAGGTGGAGCTGAGGCCCGCGGGGGCGACGAAGGTGAACCTTCCGACCTGGGCATGGCTGGACGCGACGGACTTCAAACCGGTGTCGGTGACGGCTTCCGTGCCCCTGCTGCACGTCGAGGCGACGACCACGGCTGAGCCGGTGTCGGTGAAGATCGATCCGGGTACGGCGGACGCTCAGGCCTACCCTGCATCCGGGGTGTGCGAGGTCGTGAACGGCCGCATCGGTGAGCCCTACGCCAAGGGGAAGGCGGACGAGACGCCGCCCTGTGGAGTCAAGTACCTGCGTTCGTCAGGCGACGGTTCGTACCAGCTGAGGGCCACAGTCACCTGGAAGATCCACTGGACCGGCACCGGTGTGGCAGGGGAGCAGCCGCTGCCCGACGGTGACTTCGGAGGAGAGCAGGACGTCGTCGTCCAGGAGATCCAAGCCGTCAATCGCTGAGCGGGTTCGCCAGTTCCGCGGGCGGCAGTTGCTCAGAGCTCACGGACTACACCCATGCACGCAGGCCAAGTAGGAGAGCGGGCAGCTCGGCGGTAAAAGGCGGCACGCGCGTACTCCTCGATCTGCAGCAGACCGGGCACGTGCATGACCTGCCACGCGCGGCGGCGGTGCCGCTCGACCCCGGTGGATAGAGTTGCTTTGCTCAACAGAAGCCTCGTCCCACCCCGGAGCTGACCGTGAATCGCCGCCGCCCCACCCTGCTCGCAGCGCTCACGCTGACCGCCGCCGCGGCCCTGACGCTGTCCGCGTGCGGAAGCGACGACGACGGTCCCGCAAAAGGCAACGACAAGATCGCGGGTGCCGACACGGGTAGTGAGACGTCAGCCGCCCCGAGCCCGAGCTCGACGGGTACCGAAGGCCGACCGGAAATCACGTTCCCTTCCGACGCGAAGAACGTTTTCGAGTACGAGAAGACCGGAAACGCCGCGAAGGACACGGCTCTTGCGGACAGCACGCTGAGCGTCAACTCCGTCGATGAGGCCATTTTCGAGGGGAGCACCGACACCAGGGCTCTCGGCTTCTACAACACCGAGTCAGCTTTGAGTGACTCGATCACGTATGCGTTGGGGTACATCAACGAGAAGCACACGTGGGTGGGTGAGACTCGGTACTTTGACTACAAGGTCAGCCTCTCCGGAGATCACGAGGCATACGTCACTTACTGCTCGGACGAGAGTAAGTCGTTCATCAAGGACAAGAAGACAGGGAAGGTCGAGGATACGCCGACAACGGCGGACAGCTACGTCCTTTACAAGGCAAAGCTTACGGAGAACGCTGAAGGCGTTTGGCAGACGACCGACATCGCGTCAAACCGGGGGAGTAAAGACTGCCAGCCATGAGTAGGCCACTGAGGGGTGTGAGCGTTGTCGTGGCCACCCGCGGGCAAGGAGAACGCCGACACCCCGAAAGTCCTCGCCGAGCTCGCCCACCCGGAGATCCGCATCCTCGGTACCGGGTTGGCCGGTCCGGCGGCGGTGAGGTGGCCGGACTCGTAATGGTGTTGAACGGGGGCCTCGGCCGAGGGTAGGAAGGCCGCATGACTGGACTCGGTGCCGTGTTCCGCCCCCAGCTCGCCCCCGAGCGGCTCCGTGCCGTGGCTCGCGTCGCCGATGAGGTGGGGCTCGAAGAGTTGTGGCTGTGGGAGGACTGTTTCCGGGAGGGCGGGATCTCCACGGCCGCCGCCGCCCTCGCGTGGACCGAGCGGGTGCGGGTCGGGGTCGGGCTGTTGCCCGTGCCGTTGCGGAACGTGGCCGTCACCGCGATGGAGGCCGCCACGCTGCACCGGATGTTCCCCGGCCGCCCCGTCCTCGGCGTGGGACACGGGGTGCAGGACTGGATGGGGCAGGTCGGGGCGCGGGTCGAGTCGCCCCTGACGCTGCTGCGGGAGCATCTCGTGGCGCTGCGGGCGTTGTTGGCGGGAGGGCGGGTGACCTCGACGGGGCGCTACGTCCGTCTTGACGACGTCGCGTTGGACTGGCCGCCGGAGCAGCCCGTCGAGGTGCTCGCCGGCGCCACCGGGCCGCGCTCGCTGCGGCTGGCCGGTGAGGCCGCCGACGGCACCGTGCTCACCGCGAACACTCCGCCCGACGGGGTGCGCCGCGCCCGGCGGCTCATCGACGAAGGGCGGTCGGCGAACGGGCGGACGGACGCGCACCGGGTCGTCGTGTATCTCCTCGCCGCCACCGGAGCCGGCGCCCGTGACCGGCTTCGGGCCGAACTGGTCGCCGAAGGCGTCGGGGCGGTGCCGGATCTCGGGGCCGCCGGAGACGCGGAGGCCGTTGCCGACGCCGTGCGGCGGTTGGCCGAGGCCGGGGCCGACACCGTGATCCTCCAGCCGACCGGGGACGAGCCCGATCCGGAGGGGTTCGTCCGGTTCGCCGCCGAGCGGGTCCGGCCGTTGGTGGACTAACGGTGGTCATCGGTGACCGGCGTGACCAGCGGTGGCCCTTCGACCGCTGGGACGGCACCGCACCGCACCGCACGGCACGCGGTCGACTGGGGGATCAGACGTCTCACGCGGCACCGGGCCGGGGCGACCGGTTTCCGGAGCGGTGAGTACGGGTTGCACCTTCCGTAGCGGCATGTGGTCCGGTGGACGTGCGTCCCGACATCGTGAGGAAGGGTCCCTGCTCATGCGTTCGTCTTTCATGCCACCCCGCCGGGTCAAGATCGGTGACGCGGCGGCCTTCGTCGGCAGCACGCCACGAGCGATTCGCCACTACCACGAGATCGGCCTGCTCCCCGAGCCCGAGCGGGGCGGCGACGACCGCCGCCGCTACGGGTACGAGGACATGATCCGCCTGCTGTGGATCCGCAAGATGGCCGACGCCGGGATCGCCCTGGACGACATCCGTGACGCCTTCGCCACCGACACGGCTTCCACCGGTGCGGACGGTGTGGACAGCGGAGACGGTGTCGCGGGCATCCTGGAGCGGTTGGAGGAAACCCTCGCCGAGCGGGAGGCGGAATTGCGGCGGCAGCAGGCCGCCGTGCGGCGGATGCGTGCCGAGGGCAGTCGGATGGGCCTGCTCTCCGACTTCGTCACCGAACGCCTCAAGAGCCTCCCCGACGGCTCGCTACGGCAGGCGGACCTCGACAGTCTGCTGGTCACCGAGCGGATCTTCGGCGCGCTCGGCGCGGCCGTCCAGGCCACCCGCTTCATCGTCCTGGCCACGCATCCCACCCTGCGGGAGGAGTCCGACCGCATCGACGACGCCGAGGAGGCACTCGACGACAGTGTCGCCGTCGATGATCCACGGGTGGCTCAAGTGGCCGCCGAGCGGCGTGACTTCGAACGCGCCCTGGAGGCCGCCATCGAGGAGTCCGGCCTGGGTGCGGACGACGATGCCCTCTTCGACGCCTGGGACACCTTGCACCCTGCCACCGACGGTGACGGCGATGCTGAGTCCATGAGCGTCGTCGCAGCCATCGGCAGGATGCCCTACGACTTCTCCCCGGCCCGCCTGCGCTGTATGGAACTGGCCGAAGAACAGGCAGCGGAGCAATCCGCGGACGGTTCCGCGGAACGGTCCGCCGAACGATCAGACCAAGAAATCACCGCTACCCAGAGCTATTGAGCGGAGCCTTCTTCATGACGTCCCCTCCCCGCCCCAGCACCTTCGACCGCCTCGTGGCCGAAGGCGCCGCCGTCCCCACCGAAGGGTGGGACTTCTCCTGGTTCGAAGGGCGGGCCACCGAGGCACGGCCCTCCTGGGGGTACGCGCGGTCCATGGCCGGGCGGCTGGCCGGGGCCACCGCCGTACTGGACGTGCAGACCGGGGGAGGGGAGGTGCTGGACTTCGCCCTCGAAGCCGCCGGACCCGGCCGGGCCCCGCTCGTGGCTGCCACCGAGGGCTGGGCGCCCAACGTCGCCAAGGCCACCCGGCTGCTGCGACCGCGCGGAGTCCCGGTGGTCGCCTCGGCCGACGACGCCCCCCTGCCCTTCGCGGACGGCGCCTTCGACCTGGTCGTGAGCCGGCATCCCGTCGAGCCGCACTGGGACGAGGTGGCCCGCGTGCTCATGCCCGGCGGCACCTACTTCGCGCAGCACGTCGGGCCTGCCAGCGTCTTCGAACTCATCGAGTACTTCCTCGGGCCGTTGCCCGAGGACAGCCGCCGGCACCGTGACCCCGAGCGTGAGCGCGCCGACGCCGAGGCGGCCGGGCTGGAGGTCGTCGGGCTCCGGGCGGAGCGGCTGCGGATGGAGTTCCTCGACATCGGTGCCGTGGTCCACTTCCTGCGCAAGGTGGTGTGGATGGTCCCCGGGTTCACCGTCGAGGCGTACCGGGACCGGCTGCGCGACCTGCACGAACGCATCGAGTCCGACGGGCCCTTCGTCGCCCACAGCTCCCGTCATCTCTTCGACGCGCGCAGGCCGGATGCCACGAGCCGACCCGGCACACAGCCCTGACACCCACCTGACGGTCCTGGACCCGGGACCGGGCCCGCGTCCTCACGCGTGCGCCCCGACCGTCACCTCCCCGATCACCAGCTCCGCCGCCGCCTCCAGTACGGCCCCCACCCGTTCCGCGCAGTCCGCCAGCTCGCGTTCCTGCCGTGCCGTCAGGCGGGCCAGCGGTTCGACCGTGAGCGTCGTACGGCGGCCCCGGCGGCGCTGGTGCCAGACGCCCGCCGCGACCCCGTCGACCAGGAGCACGGGGAAGTTGCCCGCCTGGCCGCCCGCCAGCGCCCGCCGGTAGGCGGCCCCCGGGAAGAGCAGTTCCCGCGGCTGCGCGGCGACGACGTACGCGTCGAAGTACGGCAGTAACCGCACCCCGCGCAGCAGTCCGTCCCGTTCCGGGGCGTCGGGGAAGTCGGTGTCGCCCGCCGCCACCCACGCCGGGGCGCCCTCGAAGCGGACCTCCTCGATCTCGCCCGCGGCGGCCAGCTCGGCGTAGCGGGCCCTCGCCCAGCCGGGTGGTGCGGCCAGCCAGCGGGCGAAGTGCTGGGGCGTCGCCGGTCCGTACGCGTACAGGTATCGGCGTACGAGGAGCCGTGACGCCTCCTCGGGCGACAGCGGGGTGAAGTGGGGCGGCCGGGTGTACGTCACCCTGCGGCCGCGGTTCGGGCCGAAGGACAGGGCGCCGCACTGGCCGGCCCGGTGCAGGACCTGGCGCCAGCGGGGCCACATGGTCTGGAAGGCGGGCATGACCAGGTCGCCGGCCCACGGGCCGGTGCGGGCGACGACCTCCTCGCCGAGTTCGTCGATGGTCAGGAAGGCGCCGTCGAGCGCGTCGGCGATCGCGGCCACGACCTGCCCGGCCTGCTCCCCGGTGAGGCGTACGTCGGTGGGGAAGGCGGCCGTGCCGGCCGGGATGGCGGGGAGCGCGGCGCACCACATCGGCAGGTCGCGGGCCGGGAGCAGATGCACCGTCCCGCGCGGGCCGTGCGTCTTCACCAGCGCCGGCGCGGGCGCCGGCGCGGGTGGCGCGAGCGGAGCGGTGGGCCACAGGGCGTCGCGTACGTCCGTGCGGGTCACGCCGTCGGCCCGCAGGCCGACCGACAGCTCGGCCGCGGACAGTACCTGGGCGTGGACGCCGAGCATCGCGGCGGCCACGTCGGCGACGGGTGTGCCCGTTCGGGCGCGCCTGGCCAGGAACTGCCGTTGCAGGCGTCGTGCGCTCGCCGCGGCCCAAGTGATCCCCGTCGTCTTCGTCATGAGGCGACGTTAGGGGAGAAGTAGGACGGATACCGTCCTCGTGCCGCCCTGGCCTCCCGCGGCCTCCCGCGGTCGCCCTCGGTCGTCCTCGGTGGTCCGAGGACGGATCTTCCGGGCCAAAGGGGCACACCTTCGCAAATATCCGCGTGCGCGGAGGCAGGGCGCGCAATCACCCTTCGATCCTCACAGGGTTTCCACATCGTTATTCATCGATGTCGTCTTCGAGTCGAAAACGACCCGCCTCGTCGCGTAAGTTCGGAGCCAGGTAATTCGCGTGAGCAAAGCTGCGCGCGTGGCACCGCGCAGTGGAGGGGGCTGCGCGGTGCCGGATCAACCGCCGGACCGGTCGCCGGACAGGTCTCCGGGCCGACCGTCCGACCGGTCCAGGTCAAGCCGGCCGCGCCGGTCGCGTCACCCGGTCGGGGGGAAGCGGACGTCCGCGCCATCGCAGCGGTCGTCGCCCCGCCGCGCCACGCCAGTCTCACGCGCATCACCGCCCGCCCGGAGGTACGCGGTGATTTGGCCACCGTTCAGGCCGGAATAAGGGCTTCCGTGGCCATCCGGGCGTCGCCGGGCAACTCCGGAGAGTAGTTGTGGCACGCCGATGCACGCAGCATCACTTACGAAGGGTTATGGTGGAAACCCCCCCTCGGGCCGGTCCGTATCCCCCCCCCACGGACCGGCCCGTTTTTTCTGCCCGTCCGGGCGGCGCCTGCGAGCGGTACGCCCGTAACGAGGAGTTCACCGGTGCGCCGTCCTGTGTCGTGGCATGGCGGCGCTTGTTCGAGGGCATAAGCCAAGCAGGTCGACGCCCGAACCACGGGTGTCGGATCTCAGCGGACGGCACGGAGCCGTCCGCCCGGGAGGCCCTTTGCACCAGCCCCACCGTGCGGTCACGGCACGGAAGACGCGGCGGCGGACCGGTCCCCGGTCCGCGCCAGTGCAGGGCGGCCCCAGGGACCTGCCTGACGACGACCGTCCGGCAGCCCAGCGACTGGTCGGCTCGTTCCCGCCCTCCCGGCGCGGTTCGTTCCCGCCCTCCCGGCCCTGCGTCCACTCCGTCGCTCCCCGACCTCTTCCGAGGGGGTACGTCCTTCCGTGGTGACCAGCACAAAGCGCCACAAGCCAGATAGGCGCACCTACGTTCTCGACACCAGCGTCCTGCTGGCCGACCCGAACGCCCTGAACCGCTTCGACGAGCACGAGGTCGTGCTCCCCATCGTCGTGGTGACGGAGTTGGAGGCCAAACGGCACCATCCCGAACTCGGCTACTTCGCCCGGCAGGCCCTGCGCCTGCTCGACGAGTTCCGGGTGCGGCACGGTCGCCTCGACGCCCCCATCCCGATCGGGGACCTCGGCGGCACCGTCCGCGTCGAGCTCAACCACTCGGACCCCAGCGTGTTGCCCACCGGCTACCGCCTGGGAGACAACGACTCCCGCATCCTCGCGGTCGCCCGCAACCTCCAGGCGGAGGGATTCGACGTCACCGTCGTCTCGAAGGACCTCCCGCTCAGGATCAAGGCGTCCTCCGTCGGACTCCTGGCCGAGGAGTACCGCGCCGAGCTGGCCATCACGGACGCCTCCGGCTGGACCGGAATGTCCGAACTCACCCTGCCGGGCGAGCAGGTGGACGTGCTCTTCGAGGAGGGCCGGGTCTACGTCCCCGAGGCGGCCGACCTGCCCGTGCACACCGGTCTGACCATCCAGTCGGAGCGCGGCAAGGCCCTCGGCCGGGTCACGCCCGACGGCAGCGTCCGGCTGGTGCGCGGCGACCGGGAGGCGTTCGGCATCAAGGGGCGCAGCGCCGAGCAGCGGATCGCGCTCGACCTGCTCCTCGATCCGGACGTCGGCATCGTGTCGATGGGCGGCCGGGCCGGTACCGGCAAGTCGGCGCTCGCCCTGTGCGCGGGCCTCGAAGCGGTCCTGGAGCGCCGGCAGCACCAGAAGGTGATGGTCTTCCGTCCGCTGTACGCGGTGGGCGGGCAGGAGCTCGGCTATCTGCCCGGCTCCGAGGCCGAGAAGATGAGCCCCTGGGCGCAGGCGGTCTTCGACACGCTGTCGGCCGTCACCAGCCGCGAGGTCATCGAGGAGGTGACCGCGCGCGGGATGCTGGAGGTGCTGCCGCTCACCCACATCCGGGGGCGCTCGCTGCACGACGCGTTCGTGATCGTGGACGAGGCGCAGTCGCTGGAGCGGAACGTCCTGCTGACCGTGCTGTCCCGGATCGGGGCCAACTCACGGGTCGTACTCACCCATGACGTGGCACAACGGGACAATCTGCGGGTGGGCCGATACGACGGAGTCGTCGCCGTCATCGAGAAACTGAAGGGGCATCCACTCTTCGCGCACGTCACCCTGACGCGCTCCGAGAGGTCCCAGATCGCGGCACTTGTCACCGAAATGCTGGAGGACGGTCACATCTGACCCGTCCGAGAACTCCGACCCGACTCGGGCCGGTTACCCGTCAGTTCGGCGCCGTCCGGAAAGGCCCAGAGCCTAGCCGGGCGGCGCCTCGGCGTGTGCGGATTTCCGTGAATCCCCTGGGCCAAACGAGATGTGAGCTTTCACACGCAACACAGAATTGCCTCACCCCGCCGGGTTACGGCAGAGTCTCACTCCTGTCAGGCCCCGCATACGACACAGCTGTACCCCCAGCGGTACGGCGCCCCAGAAGCACCAGATCCAACTCCATAGCAGAGTCGTATGCCGCCCGAGCACCACGCGGCGCTCCCGCCGAGGGAGTTGTCCACCGGGCCCGTGCCTCCCGTGACCCGTAGTTGGGGAGGCCAGCGCCAGGGGCACGATTGCGTCCGCGAGGGTCACCGAAGCGGGCGATGCTGGAAGGAAACCGTGTGAGCCGGATCTCGGTCCGGGGATTCGCAGTGGCCTCGGCCACGGCGGTCACCGCCGTCGGAAGCGTCGTCGGAGTTGCCTCGGGCAGCGTCGCGCAGAACAACGACGACGCGGAGGCGACGGCAGCAGGCACGACCCTGCTTGCCGACATCCCCATGGGTGAGCAGGCGCAGGTGCAGACCGCGTCCCTGACGCAGCAGGCCGACGTGCAGGCCATCGCCGCGGACGCGAGCGCCAAGAAGGGCGCCGAGGAGGCGGCCCGCAAGGCAGCCGCCGAAACCGCCGTGGCCAAGCAGGAGAAGGCCAAGAAGGCGGCCGCGGAGGCCAAGGAGCGCGAGGCGGAGAAGGAAGCGGCCAGCCGCGACGCGCAGCGCGAGTCCACCAGCTTCGCCGTCCAGAGTTCCTACAGCACCGGCCAGATCCAGGCGATGGCGCGCCAGATGGTGCCCAGCGGCCAGTTCCAGTGCTTCAGCAACATCGTGAACCACGAGTCCAGCTGGAACTACCAGGCCGTCAACGCCTCCTCCGGCGCCTACGGCCTCTTCCAGGCCCTCCCGGCGGGCAAGTACGCCTCCGCGGGCGCCGACTGGCGGACCAACCCGGCCACCCAGATCAAGTGGGGCCTCAGCTACATGGACAACCGCTACGGCAGCCCGTGCGACGCCTGGGCCTTCTGGCAGGCCAACCACTGGTACTGAGCCCGCAGTCCGAGCGCCTTCCCCGGCGCCGCGGTCCACGCTCAACCTCGCGCAGCCCCTCACCGTCTTATGGTGAGGGGCTTTCGCGCTCCCGCCATGTACGGTCGGACCGGAACGACTCCAGGGGGGAGTGGTGGGGAAGGACGGGGGAAGAGGACGGATCATGTCACGAGTGCCAGGGTGGCTCGGCCGGCTCGGCGCCGGACTGACGCGGGCGAGCGAGCGGTTGGAGCAGCGCCGCGAGGAAGCGGGGCGGGACGACACCGACGACGGACCCGGGCCGGCCTCCGACCACGCGCGGCGCCCCCTGCACGACACGGCTGACGACTCGGCTGACGACACGGCGCAGGACGCGGCCGGGGACTCCGCCGGCGAACACCCCGCCGCCCACCGCCCGGTCGCGCTCGCCCACCGCCCCGATCCGGCTCAGGCCGTGCCCTGGGGAGTACGGGTGGCCGCGGAGGCGGGGTGGCGGCTGCTGGTGCTCGCGGGCACCGTGTGGGTGCTGATGCGGGTCATCAGCGCCGTACAGCTGGTGGTGCTGGCGTTCGTGGCCGCGCTGCTGATCACCGCGCTGCTCCAGCCGGCCGTGGCCTGGCTGCGCCGGCACGGGGTGCCGCGGGGGCCGGCCACCGCCCTGACCGCGATCCTCGGGTTCGTGGTGATGGGACTGATCGGCTGGTTCGTCACCTGGCAGGTCATGGAGAACATCGACAACCTCTCCGACCAGGTCCAGGACGGCATCGACGAGCTGCGCAACTGGCTGCTGAACAGCCCGTTCCACGTCACCGACAAGCAGATCAACGAGATCGCGAAGAACCTGCGCGACGCGGTGGGCGCCAACACCGACCAGATCACGTCGGCCGGACTCGAAGGCGTCACCGTCGTCGTCGAGGCGCTCACCGGCATCCTGCTGGCCGCCTTCTCGACGCTGTTCCTGCTCTACGACGGCAAGCGCATCTGGCAGTGGTCGCTGAAGCTGGTGCCCGCCGCAGCCCGGCCGGGCGTGGCCGGGGCCGGACCGCGTGCCTGGCGGACGCTGACCGCCTACGTGCGCGGCACGGTGATAGTCGCGCTGATCGACGCCATCTTCATCGGCCTCGGCATCTACTTCCTGGACGTGCCGATGGCCGTCCCGCTGGCCGTGTTCATCTTCCTGTTCGCCTTCATCCCGCTGGTCGGCGCGGTGGTGTCGGGTGCGCTCGCGGTCGTGGTGGCGCTGGTGACGCAGGGCGTGTTCGCGGCGGTCATGACGCTCGTCGTGGTGCTGGCGGTGCAGCAGATCGAGGGGCACATCCTGCAGCCGTTCATCCTCGGACGCGCGGTGCGGGTCCATCCGCTCGCGGTGGTGCTCTCGGTGGCCGCCGGCGGCATGGTGGCCGGCATCGGCGGCGCCGTGGTCGCCGTGCCGCTGGTGGCGGTGACCAACACCGTCGTGGGCTACCTGCGGGCGTACTCCCGCGAGGCCGCCCTGCGGCAGACGCCGAGACCGCACGGAGCCACCTCGACCGACGCCGCCCCGGCCGTCGACCGGGTCCCGGGGCCGCCGAAGACCCCGGGACCCCCGGCGGACGGTCCGCCGTCGGACACGTCCCCGGCGTAGCGGCGCGCCGCCGCCCGGGCACCGGCACGCGAACGGGCCCCGCCCACCTCTCGGTGAGCGGGGCCCGTGCCGTGCGTGCCGAGAGCTACTCGGCGGCGAGGACCGCCTCGGCGTCCAGTGTGACGCCGACGGCCTCGACCACGGCGGCGATCTTGAACGCCTCCTGGATCGTCTCGCGGTCCACCCCGGCCTTGCGGAGCACCTGCTCGTGCGAGTCCAGGCACATGCCGCAGCCGTTGATGGCGGACACCGCGAAGGACCACAGCTCGAAGTCGACCTTGTCGACGCCCGGGTTGCCGATGACGTTCATCCGCAGACCGGCGCGCAGCGTGCCGTACTCGTGGTCCGACAGCAGGTGCCGGGTGCGGTAGAAGACGTTGTTCATCGCCATCACGGCGGCGGCCGACTTGGCGGCCGTGTACGCCTCGGGCGTGAGGTTGGCCTTCGCCTCCGGCTCCAGCTCGCGCAGCACGATCGGGGAGCGCGAGGCGATGGCGGTCGCCAGCACGGTGCCCCACAGCTGCTGCGCCGGGAGGCCGGAGTTGCCGATGACCGAACCCAGGTTGAGCTTCAGGTCCTTGGCGTAGTCCGGGACGGCGGACTTCAGGGAGTCGAGGGACATGTCAGATCACTCTCCCGAGAGCAGCGCGACCGGGTCCAGGGTCTCGTCGCCCTTGCTCCAGTTGCACGGGCAGAGCTCGTCGGTCTGCAGGGCGTCGAGGACCCGCAGGACCTCCTTGGGGTTACGGCCCACGGAGCCGGCGGTGACCATGGTGAACTGGATCTCGTTGTTCTGGTCCACGATGAAGACCGCGCGCTGCGCGAAGCCGTCCTCGCCCTCGATGCCGAGGTCACGCATGAGCTCGTGCTTCGAGTCGGCCAGCATCGGGAAGGGCAGGTCGGTCAGGTCCGGGTGGTCCTTGCGCCAGGCGTGGTGCACGAACTCGGAGTCGCCGGAGAAGCCGAGGACCTGGGCGTCACGGTCGGCGAACTCGTCGTTCAGCTTGCCGAAGGCGGCGATCTCGGTCGGGCACACGAAGGTGAAGTCCTTGGGCCAGGCGAAGACGACCTTCCACTGACCCTCGTAGGTCTTGTGGTTGATCTGCTGGAACTCCTTGCCCTTCTCCAGCGAGACACAGGCGGTCAGGTCGAACTCGGGGAACTTGTCACCGACAGTGAGCACGTGCTCTCCAAAAGCGCAGCGAAGAAACACCCATTTTGCGAGTGTTTCCCATGGGTTGGACGTTAGTGATGTTGGCACAGGGTGCATTGATTAGTGAAATAGCTACACTCGGTCGAGTTGATCGGAGGTAGCTATTAGTGTCCAGTAAGAAGAGACAGCCCAGCCTCGCTCAGCTGCGGGCTTTCGACGCGGTCGCCGAGCACCTGCATTTCCGCGACGCCGCCGCCGCGATCGGTATGAGCCAGCCGGCACTCTCGGGCGCCGTTTCCGCCCTGGAGGAGGCACTGGGTGTCACCCTTTTGGAGCGTACGACGCGCAAGGTGCTGCTCTCCCCGGCCGGCGAACGGCTCGCGGTGCGGACCAAGGCGGTACTGGCGGAGGTCGGCGCGCTCATCGAGGAGGCGGAAGCGGTACGGGCGCCCTTCACCGGCGCGCTGCGGCTCGGCGTCATCCCCACCGTCGCGCCGTACCTGCTGCCCACGGTGCTGCGGCTGGTGCACGACCGCTACCCCGACCTCGACCTCCAGGTCCACGAGGAGCAGACCGCCAGCCTCCTGGACGGGCTCACCACCGGCCGCCTCGACCTGCTTCTGCTCGCGGTCCCCCTCGGCGTCCCCGGCGTCACCGAACTCCCGCTCTTCGACGAGGACTTCGTCCTGGTCACCCCGCTCGACCACCGGCTCGGCGGCCGGGAGGGCCTCGAACGCTCGGTGCTGCGCGAGCTGAAGCTGCTGCTGCTCGACGAGGGGCACTGCCTGCGCGACCAGGCGCTCGACATCTGCCGGGAGGCGGGCCGCGCGGGTGTCCCGGCGACGACCACGGCCGCCGGACTGTCCACGCTGGTGCAGCTGGTGGCGGGCGGCCTCGGGGTGACGCTGCTGCCGCGCACCGCGCTCCGCGTGGAGACCTCCCGCTCCAGCCAGCTCCTCACCGCCTCCTTCACCGACCCGGCCCCCACCCGCCGCGTCGCCCTCGCCATGCGCACGGGCGCGGCCCGCTCGGCGGAGTACGAGGAGCTGGCGGCGGCCCTGCGGGAGGCAATGGCGGACCTGCCGGTGCGGACGGTGCACGACTGAGCGACCGCCCGGCGGGGCGGTCGCTCAGTGACCCGGTCGGTCTCGCGCCGGTCGAGCTACTCCGTGCGCAGCCCCTCCGGCCGCATCAGCCGCCACAGCGGCGGCAGGCTGCACAGCGTCACCACCAGGACGACCGCGGCGCCGATGCCGGTCATGGACAGGACGCCGATCCAGTCGACGCCGACCGGGGTGTTCGTCATCTTCAGCAGCACCGTGCCCAGGGTCAGGCCCACCACCGAGGCGAGCAGCAGGCCGAGCACGATGGGAATCGCCGTCTGCCAGAGCACCGAGAGGCTGAGCGTGCGGCGCCGGGTGCCGAAGGCGACCAGGGCCGACAGCAGCTTCTTGCGCTCGCGCAACTGCTCCAGCTGCGAGACCAGCAGACTGGCGCCGATCAGCGCCAGCACACACGCCGCCCCCACGAACAGGCCGGTGCGGATGGCGTCGAACCGGTCGGTCCGCTCGGTCGCCGCCCAGGTCACGGCGTCCGCCAGCGGGTCGACGGCCGCCGTGGTGTTCCGTACCAGGTCGTGCACGTCCGGCACCGACTCGTCCAGCTGGAGATAGGCGTGCCCGTCCAGCGCCGGCGCGAACGCGTCCGGCATCGCCTTCGGAGTGATCAGGAAGCCGCCCCGGTCGGTCCCGGCCAGCAGACCGGTACGCGGCTTCGCGGTCTTGACGCCCTCCGGCACCGTCCAGGGAACCTCGTGACTCCTGGGGCCGCCCTCGTAGGACGGGTCCACGTAGAGCTTGTGACCCGGCGCGGCCAGCTTCGACACGTCCTCCTCGGCGTCCCACTCGGCGCCGTGGACGGCGAACACGTCCCCGTCGGCGCACGAGGGCAGGCCGGCGATCTCCCGCAGCGAGGCGCAGTCGCCCACGGTCAGCGTCGTGCCGTGGTCCGGGTCCTGGGGGCGGTCGCCCAGCCAGCCCTCGGAGAAGCCGAAGACCGCCTGCACGCCCTTCGTGTCGCGGAACTCCTCGGCCGCCCGGTCCATGGCGACCCCGCTCGGGAGGATCGCCTCCATCTGCGCCCGCGACACGTCCTGTCCGGTGGACTTGGTGTAGTCGTCGTCCACGCCGGCGAACAGCATCTGGAGGGCGATCGCCCCGGCGACGGCCACCGCGATGCCGTTGACCATCCGGGCCGCCGTACCGCTGCTCAGCTGCAGCCTGCGCACGGCCAGCTGCCAGGCGACGCCGCCGGAGCCGAGCCGGGCGACGACACTCTCCACGACCCACGGCAGGAGCGCGGTCACGCCGACCAGGAGCAGGACGACACCGCCGGTCACCAGGTACTGGTTGAAGTCGCCGTTCTCCCGGCCGTTGCCGATCATCGGATAGAGCATCGCCAGTCCGGCCAGCGGCAGTATCAGCCGCCACCACAGCCGGCGCCGGGCCGGCCGGCCCGCGCGCACCACGCCGAGCGGTTCGATGACCACCCCGCGCAGCGCGAACAGCGTCACCAGTACCGCCGCCGCCGGCACCGCCACCGCCACCAGCAGGGCCAGCAGTGGCGAGGGGTTGAGATAGCTGGGGAACACGCTGATGTCGAACACCTCGGCGCTGCCGGCCAGTTGCCGTCCGACCATGAAGAACCCGGCGCCGAAGACCAGCCCGAGGAACGCGCCGGCCATGGCCTCACCGGCGGCGATGCGCCGGGTCATACGGCTGTCGGAGCCCACCAGACGCAGCGCCGCGAGCCGCCGGTCCCGCCGCTCGCCGCCGAACCGCACGGCGGCGGCGATGAACACCGCGACCGGCATCAGCAGCACCACGAAGACGACGAGGATCAGCAGGATCAGCACCGGGTCGGACTGCTCCTCCCCCGGGTCCGGGTCTCCGAACCGGTCGATACGCTCGACCCGGCCCGCGGTGATGTGTTCCGCGAGGCCCTCCGCGCCCCGGTAGTAGGCGAGTTCGGCCGAGCCGATCAGCCCCTCCTCGGCGATCGTGCCGACCACCCGGTCCGGCAGCCGCTCGCGCAGCAGCGCGCCGGAGTCCGAGTTCAGCAGCTCCTTCAACGCGGGGGAGACCACCATCTCGCCCTCCGCCGGGAACTTCTCCACCCCCGGCGGCAGCGGAGCCCGCGGCCCCTCGGGCTCCAGGGCCCGGCCCCGGACGTTCTTGTCGCGGAAGTCCTCGTCGACGTCGGCGATCACGAGGGTGTCGTTCGCCTTCGGCATCGAGTCGATGGCGAAGGTGATGTCGGAGCGCGCCGCCTCCCGGTCGTGCCGGACGGTGAGCGCGTTCGGCAGGGCCGTCGTCAGCAGCAGCAGCGCCACGCCGAGCCCGACGCCGACGGCCGTCAGCACGGCCCGGGTCCAGCCCTCGCGGCCGCCGGTGAAGGCGAAGCGGACGCCCAGCATCAGGTCCGCGGCCCACTGGCGCACGTTCATACGACCCGCTCCATGTCCCGGGACTTGCCGTCGCGTACGACGATCTCGCGGTCGGAGTAGGCGGCCACCCGCGCCTCGTGCGTGACCAGCACGACCGCGGCGTTGGTGGAGCGGGCGGCGTCCGTGAGGAGTTCCATCACGCGCTCGCCGTTGAGGGAGTCCAGCGCGCCGGTCGGCTCGTCCGCGAAGAGCACCCGCGGGTTGGTGACCAGCGAGCGCGCCACCGCGACCCGCTGCCCCTGGCCGCCCGATACCTCGCCGGGCCGCTTCTTCCTGAGGTCGTCGACCTCCAGCCGCTCCATCCAGCTCAGCGCGGCCCGCTCGGCCTCCTTGCGCGAGGTGCCGTTCAGCCGCAGCGGAAGGGCGACGTTCTCGACACAGGTCAGCTCCGGCACCAGCTGACCGAACTGGAACACGAAGCCGAAGTCCGAGCGGCGCAGCGCACTGCGCTGGGCGTCGGACATCGCCGACAGCTCCCGCCCGTTGTACGTGATCGTCCCCGAGTCGGGCGGCACGATGCCGGCGAGGCAGTGCAGCAGCGTCGACTTGCCGGACCCGGAGGGGCCCATGACGGCGACGACCTCGCCGGGGTGGATGGAGAACTCGGCGCCGTCGAGGGCGAGGGTGGGGCCGTAGGCCTTGCGGAGCTGGTCCGCGGAGAGCAGGGAACCTGCGGGGGGAGTCATCGGGCTACCGCCTCACGGAGCTTGTCGAGGCGCGCGGCGGTCAGTTCCAGCCAGCGCAGGTCGGCCTCGAGGTGGAAGAGGGCGTGGTCGCAGATCAGCTGGTCCGCGAGATCGCCCTTGCGCTTGCGGTCGGTGAGGATGCGCATGCTGCGCAGGTGTTCCGAACGCTGGGTGTCGAGGATGTCGGCGGCGTCCCGGTGGGTGAGCAGCGCGAGGACGACCTTGGTGTAGAGCGTCGACTGGAGGTACGGCTCGGGCTTCTCCGGCGTGGCGAGCCACCGCTGTACGTCGGTGATCCCCTCGTCGGTGATCGCGTACCGCTTGCGCTCGGGACCGCCGCCCGCCTCGATGCCGTCGACCACGACGAGGCCGTTCTTCAGCAGGCGGGACATCGTCGAGTAGACCTGGCCGTAGTGCAGCGGCCGGTCGTGACCGAACTTCTCGTCGAAGGCGCGCTTGAGGTCGTAACCGTGGCGCGGCCCGGACTCCAGGAGCCCCAGGAGGGTGTGACCGATGGACATGCGGAGCACTCTACACACGGTGTATACGCACCATGTATACGCACGGTGCAGAGATCGTGGCGGCGGGTACGGGACGGCCGTGGGAGCGCAGGTCGGAGCCGATTGTCACGGTTCCGCCACAGCGGAGGGCCCGCCTCCGTCCCGGACGGTCAGGACGGTGGCGCGGCCCCCGGGCGGCCGCCCCCGGGCGGACGGCCCCGGCGTGGCAGCGGCCCGGTGTCGCCGGGCAGCCGGCCGGCCTCGGCCAGTGCCCTGCGGAGCAGGAACTCGATCTGGGCGTTGGCCGAGCGCAGTTCGTCGCCCGCCCAGCGGGCCAGCGCCTCGTACACCTGCGGGTCGAGCCGCAGCAGCACCTGCTTGCGCTGCTGCGGCCGGCGCCGCGGAGCCGGGCCCTCGGGAGCCCCGGAATCCTCGGGCGGGTTCGTCACTGGTAGAGCGTCCCCGTGTTCAGGACCGGCTGGGCGGCGCGGTCCCCGCAGAGCACGACCATCAGGTTGGACACCATCGCCGCCTTGCGCTCGTCGTCCAGTTCCACGATGTCCTGCTCGCTGATCCGGGCGAGCGCGGCCTCGACCATGCCGACCGCGCCGTCCACGATCTGCCGCCGCGCGGCGACCACCGCACCGGCCTGCTGCCGCTGGAGCATCGCCGAGGCGATCTCCGGCGCGTACGCGAGGTGTGTGAAGCGAGACTCGATGATCTGCACGCCGGCCGCCTCCACGCGCGCGTGCAGCTCGACGGCGAGCTTCTCGGTGATCTCCTCGGCGTTGCCGCGCAGTGAGAGGCCGTCCTCGTCGTGGGCGTCGTAGGGGTACTCGATGGCGATGTGCCGCACGGCCGCCTCGGTCTGGGTGGAGACGAACTCGATGTAGTCGTCCACCTCGAAGGTGGCCTGCGCGGTGTCCTCCACCCGCCACACCACGACCGCCGCCAGCTCGATCGGGTTGCCGTAGGCGTCGTTGACCTTCAGGACGGCCGTCTCGTGGTTGCGCACCCGCGTCGAGATCTTGGTGCGGGAGGTGAAGGGGTTGACCCAGCGCAGGCCGTCCTGGCGGATGGTGCCCCGGTACCGCCCGAAGAGCTGCACCACGCGGGCCTCGCCCGGCGCCACCATGTTCAGGCCGCACATCGCGAGGAAGGCGGCCAGGGCGATCAGGATGCCGCCGATGATCAGTACGGCCTTGCCCCCGGTCGAGTCGACCGCCGTGGCGCCGGCGATCAGACCGGCGCCGACGAGCAGCCCGACCAGTCCGAGCAGCAGTGCGAAACCGCCGCCGATGCTGTGTGCCTGGTTCTCGCGCACCCGCGGCGCCGGCATCTCGGGCACATCGGCGGTGACCTGTGGGGCATCGTGCGTGGACATGGGTGGTCCCCCGTTCTCTCTTTGCTTGCTAAGTGATATCACTTTACCCGCAAATGACAACCCTGCACCCCTCTCGTACGTCGGTTCCTGTGGAACGGGTGCTGATTCTCACGTCCGTACAAGGCTGGATCGGTTGCCGTTTGTCACATCTCCCGGTGTTAGCTTTCTGAGCTGACCTGAGCGACGAACCTGTGTGACGCGTGAGCGAGACGTGACCACAGATGACCGAAGCGGAGCGGATCGGACCCATGGGACGAGCGGAAGAGAGAAAAGCGCGACAGCGCGGTGGACGCCGCGCGGCGCCGAAACGCCGCCGTTCGTCGGGCGCGGGCGCGGCCTCGGGCGGCGCCGCGGGCGGGAAGAGCCGGATACGCCGGCTGTTCACCTGGAAGAAGATCCTCGGCACGTTCTTCGGCCTCTGCCTGCTCGGCATGGGCGCCTTCATCGTGCTGTACATGATGATCGACATCCCCGAGGGCAACCCCGAGGCCGAACTGCAGAGCAACGTCTACAAGTACAGCGACGGCAGCGTCATGGCCCGCACCGGGGACCGCAACCGCGAGATCGTCGACCTCGCCAAGATCCCCAAGGACGTCCAGCGCACCTTCGTCGCCGCCGAGAACAAGACCTTCTACAACGACGCCGGCGTCGACCTCAAGGGCACCGCGCGCGGCGTGCTCAACACCCTCTCCGGCAAGGGCGCGCAGGGCGGTTCGACGATCACCCAGCAGTACGTCAAGAACTACTACCTGACCCAGGAACAGACGGTCTCGCGCAAGCTGAAGGAACTGGTCATCTCCCTCAAGCTGGACCGGGAGAAGTCCAAGGACTACATCCTCGCCGGCTACATCAACACCAGCTACTACGGCCGGGGCGCCTACGGCATCCAGGCCGCCGCACAGGCCTACTACCGCGTCGACGCCGAGGACCTGACGGTCGAACAGGGCGCGTACCTCTCCGCGTTGCTCCAGGCGCCGAACCAGTACGACTGGGCGATCGCCAGCGAGACCGGCAAGAAGCTCGTCCAGCAGCGCTGGAACTACGTCCTGGACAACATGGTCGAGCAGAAGTGGCTGAGCGCGGGCGACCGCCAGGGCATGAAGTTCCCGGAGCCCAAGGAGCCCAAGGCCGCCGCCGGCAAGGAGGGCCAGGTCGGCTACCTGGTGGACGCGGCCGACTTCGCGCTCAAGAAGCAACTCGTCGCCCAGGGGGCCGCCGAGGACATGGAGCAGGCCAAGGCCCTGGTGGACCTCGGCGGCTACACCGTCACCCTCAACATCGACAAGAAGAAGCAGGCCGCGCTGGAGGAGGCGGTCAAGAAGCAGCTCACCAGCAAGCTGGACCCCGACGAGCGCAAGGTCGACGCCGACGTCCAGGCCGGAGCCGTCTCCGTCGACCCGAAGACGGGCTCCGTCGTGGCGATGTACGGCGGCGTGAACTACCTGAAGCACTTCACCAACAACGCCACCCGCGACGACTACCAGCCCGCCTCCACCTTCAAGCCGGTGATCCTCGCCGCCGCCGTGGACCACGACGCCGAGACCCAGGACGGCGTGCCGATCACGGCCAACACCCTCTACGACGGCGACAGCGAGCGCCCCGTGATGGACGGCGACAAGGAGGTCGGCTTCGCACCGCCCAACGAGGACGACCACGACTACGGCGAGATCGACGTCCAGGAGGCGATGAACAAGTCCGTCAACTCCGTCTTCGCGCAGATGGGCATCGACGTCGGCATGCCCGAGGTCATGAAGGTCGCCGCCGACCTCGGGATGGACACCGAGGGCGAGCAGGCCGTGCCCGCGCAGACCCTGGGCAGTATGGGCGCCAGCCCGCTGGAGATGGCCGGCGTCTACGCCACCTTCGACAACCACGGCAAGAAGGTCACCCCGGCGATCGTGAAGTCGGTCGAGCACAAGGACCGCACGATCGAGATGCCCGACCCCATCGGCGACGAGATCATCAGCCGGGAGGCCGCCGACACGGTGACCTCGGTGCTCACCGGCGTGGTCAACGACGGTACGGCCAAGACCTCCGTGCGGGAGAACCCGCTGCGCGACGGCCAGAAGGTGGCCGGCAAGACCGGTACGTCCGACAACAACAAGTCCGCCTGGTTCACCGGCTTCACCCCCGGCCTCGTCACCTCCGTCGGCCTGTTCGGCGAGGACGACAAGCCGCCGCACGCGCAGGTCCCGATGTACAAGGCGGCCGGCGTCGACTACCGCGTCAACGGTGGTGGCCCGCCGGCGGAGATCTGGGCCGCGTACACCTTCGGCGTCATGGACGAGGTCACCGAGTTCGACCTGGAGACCAAGCAGGGCGCCGCGGTGCAGCCGAGCAAGTCGCCGACGGCCCCCGAGTCGCCGACCCGGTCGCCGACCCATGAGGAGACGTCCGAGGCACCGCCGCCGTCCAACGACCCGACGACCGAGGCGCCGCCGTCCAACGACCCGACGACCGAGGAACCGCCGGAGTCGCCGACGAACTCGCCGTCGAACAGCCCGTCGACCGAACCGCCGCCGGACGGCGGCGGGTCCACCGAGTCGGGGGACCCGGAGTTCCCCGGCGTGGACTGGGGGCAGTAGACCGTCCGCGGTCGCGGACACGCGCGAAGGGGCGCCCGGTGCTCACCGGGCGCCCCTTCGCGTGACACCGCTTCCCAGCCGCGGGCCGGCCGCGGTACAGCCGCGGTTCAGCCGCGGTTCAGCTCGAACCACACCACCTTGCCGGTGCTCAGCCGCGTCGCGCCCCAGCGCCGGGCCAGCCGGTTCACCAGGTACAGCCCGCGACCGCCCTCGTCGGTCGCCCGCGCCTGCCGCAGCCGGGGCAGCTGCGGCACGTCGTCGCCGACCTCGCAGCGCAGCACGTCCGTGCGCAGCAGCCGCAGGGTGACCGGCTTGGAGGCGTACCGCACCGCGTTGGTCACGACCTCGCTGACGAGCAGCTCCACGGCGTCCGTGAGGTCCTCCATGCCCCAGCGGGCGAGCGCCCGCCGGGCCAGGCGCCGGGCACGGCCGGGGGCGGCGTCCTCGGGCTCCAGGAACCAGTACGCCACGTCGCTGGGCGCGATGCCGTCGAAGCGGGCGGCGAGCAGCGCGATGTCGTCGTCCCGGTCGCCCGGGCCGAGCATGTCGAGCACCTCGTCGCACAGGGCTTCCAGGGGCGGCGGATGGTCGGGCCCGGTCAGCTGCGCGGTCGCCGCCAGGCGCTCCCGCAGCTGCTCTATGCCGGTCCAGACGTCCCGCAGCCGGGACTCGACCAGCCCGTCGGTGTAGAGGAGCAGGGTCGCACCGGCCGGGGCGTCCAGCTCCACGGCCTCGAAGTCCACGCCGCCCACACCGATCGGGGCACCGGCCGGCACCCGCAGCACCTCGGCGTGGCCGCCCAGGTGCAGCAGCACGGGCGGCGGATGGCCGGCGTTGGCGACGGTGATGCGGTGCGAGACCGGGTCGTACACCGCGTACAGGCAGGTCGCCATCCGGTCGCTGCCGAGCCGCTGGGCCTGCTCGTCCAGGTGGTGGAGCACCTCCTGCGGCGGCAGGTCGAGCCCGGCCAGGGTCTGCGCCGTGGTCCGCAGCTGGCCCATGATGGCCGCCGACGTCATGGAGTGGCCCATCACGTCCCCGACGACCAGCGCGACCCGGCTGCCCGGCAGCGGGATGGCGTCGTACCAGTCGCCGCCCACCCGCGCGGTCTCGGCGGCCGGGAGGTAGCGGGAGGCCAGCCGTACGCCGGTGCAGCGCGGCAGGTTCTCCGGGAGCATCGTGCGCTGGAGCTCGTCGGCGATGTACGCCTCCCGCCCGTACAGCACCGCCTTGTCGATGCCCAGCGCGCTGTGCGTGGCGAGCTGCGCGGCCACCAGCAGGTCGTCGGCCTCGAAGGCGACGCGCTCCGGGCCGCGCAGGAACAGCGCGGCGCCGATCACCCGGCGGCGGCCGCGCAGCGGCGCGAGGATCGCCCTGCGGCCGTCCGGCAGGGCGAAGTCGCGTTCGTCGCCGAGCAGTTCGGGCAGCGCGGCGCGGGCGGCCGGGGTGTCCGTGAAGACCGGGCGCACCCCGCGCAGCACCTCGGCCAGCGCGCTGCCCGGCCGCACCTCGCACAGCTCGGCGCCCACCGTCTCCAGCTCGGAGGGCTCCGGCTGGGCCGCGGGTGCGAAGCCGCCCTCGGTGTCCCGCTCGGCCGGTATGCGGTCGGTGCGCCGCAGCCGCAGGACCAGGGGGCCGGTGGGCCGCTCGTCGCCGACCGGCAGCGGCTCGCGCAGATAGACGAGGATGGCGTCCGCGAACGTGGGCACGGTGGCCCGGCACAGCCCCATCACGATCTCGTCCAGGTCCATGCCCCGGGCGATCCGCCGGGTCGCGGCGCCGACGAAGCGCAGCCGGTCCCCGTCCCGCCGCATCGGCGTCGGCTGTCCGGGCGCGGTGAGCTGCCCGGTACGCCGGTCCGGCTCCGCCGGGGCGCCGCGACGGTCCGTGGCGCCGCCCTGTCCCCCGGAACCCGGCCGCACCAGAGCGGCCTGCCCGCCGCCGGACACGCCGTCCGAGGGCGCGCCGTCCGGCTGCCCGCCGTCCGGCTGTACGGGGACGCTCTCGGACCCGGGCCGGGAACGGTGCGTGTCGGGCTCCGCCGCCTGCTCGGCGCCCGGCTGGGAGTGCTCGAAGGCCCCCGGGGAGTCCGCGCCCGCGGTGGGCGGCGTCTCCCCGGTGCGCCCCTGGGCCGGTAACGCGGACCCGGAGGCGCGCGGCGGCACGGGGCCAGGCAGGAGCGCCCCGCGGGGATCCGTGGGGTCGGCGCCCGTCGAGGGGCGGTCGAAGGAGGTCGGGTGCTCCGTCACGCGTGTCGAATCCATCCGTCCGGGACTGCGCGCGGCGCGTGCAGTTCGTCCCGCAGAAATCCCGATACCCGCAATCCGTGCCCAAGGAACGGGGTTCCCGCGTGGTCAGAGGCTGTTCCTGTGTCACCGGCGGGCCGTCTGCGGCCCGCCCGCGTGTTGCCCTCGTACCCCTCGCTCACGTCCTGCCGCCCCTCGGTGACGATCGGTCAAGCACAGCGCACGCTCCGCCGGTTGCCGCTGCCGCGCTCATTGCGGAGGACGATCCTACGTTTCTTGCCGGGGGGCACATCAAGGGTCTCATGAGGAGACGTGCGCGGGCGTGCGATCCCAGTCCCCCGGCAGCGACGGTACCGGCCAGGCCGGATCGGGCCGCCAGTGCTCCCAGCCGTCGGCGAACGGGGACCCCCAGGCGCGGATCTCCGCCACCGCGGACCGCCCCGCCCTGCGCACCCGCTCGGCCGACGCGGGGTCCATCAGGCCGTCCCGCAGGGCCTGCGCGAACTCGTCCTCGTCCCGCCAGTGCCAGGTGCGGTCCGGGTGGACGGAGATGTCCAGGAAATGGTCCTCGGAGTCGACCCCGCCCTCCCAACGGGTCAGCGGCCGCTCCAGGTTCACGTACCAGTTCTTGAACCGCCAGCCCGGATCCCAGAACAGCCACACCGACCAGGCCTCGCCGGGCCGCGCCAGCTTCAGCACGCCCGTGCCGAACCACCGGTCGCGCTGCACGGTGCGCGGCTTGGTGTAGCGCGTGGCCAGCGGTTCCAGGTGCACGGGGGTGCCGTCGGCCAGGACCGGCTTCACGCACTCGGTGCCGGGCGCCAGCCACACGGCGAGCAGGTCGGCGTCGTCCCGTACGACGGTGACGGGGCGTGCGATGTGGACGTGCGGGCCGCCGTTCTCCCGGTACCGCCACAGGATGCGGCTGCCGGGCGCCCAGTGTTCCACCGGGCCCGGCGGGCCCTCCGCTCCCGGCCCCGCCGCCGCGCTCACCGCTTCTCCGTCTGTCATGGAGAGATATTAGGTGCCATGGCCAATCGACGCGCCGAAGATCGCGAGAGCGTGCGCCGGCGTACGCCCCCGTGATCGCCCGCACCCCTCACGGGCGGGTCATCCGCAGCACGTCCAGGGCCTCGTCCAGCTGCTCCTTCGTGAGGTCACCGCGCTCGACGTACCCGCCCTCCAGCACGACCTGACGGATCGTCTTCCGCTCGGCCAGCGCCTTCTTGGCGACCTTGGCGGCCTCCTCGTACCCGATGTACTTGTTGAGCGGCGTGACCACGGAGGGCGAGGACTCGGCGTACTCGCGGGCCCGCTCGGGGTGCGCCACGATCCCGTCCACGGTGCGGTCGGCGAGCAGCCGGGAGACGTTGGCGAGCAGCCGCACCGACTCCAGCACGTTCTTGGCGATGACCGGCAGCATCACGTTCAGCTCGAAGTTGCCGGCCGCGCCCGCCGCGGCGACCGTCGCGTCGTTGCCCGTGACCTGGGCGGCGACCATGAGGACCGCCTCGGGGATCACCGGGTTGACCTTGCCGGGCATGATGGACGACCCGGGCTGGAGGTCGGGCAGCGAGATCTCCGCGAGCCCGGTGCGCGGTCCGGACGCCATCCAGCGCAGGTCGTTGGCGATCTTCGTCAGTCCGACGCCGATGGTCCGCAGCTGCCCGCTGGTCTCGACGATGCCGTCCCGGGCGCCCTGCGCCTCGAAGTGGTCGCGCGCCTCGGTCAGCGGCAGCCCCGTCGCGCGGGCCACCTCCTCGATGACGGCGGCGGAGAAGCCGGGCGGGGTGTTGATGCCGGTGCCGACCGCGGTGCCGCCCAGCGGCAGCTCGGCGAGCCGGGGGAGCGACGCCTCCAGCCGCTCGATGCCGTACCGCACCTGGGCCGCGTACCCGCCGAACTCCTGCCCCAGGGTGACGGGCGTGGCGTCCATGAGGTGCGTACGCCCGGACTTCACCACGTCGGCGAACTCCTCCGCCTTGCGCTCCAGGGCGCCGGCGAGGTGGTCGAGGGCGGGGACCAGGTCGCGGGTGACGGCGGCGGTGGCGGCGATGTGGATCGAGGACGGGAAGACGTCGTTGGACGACTGGGAGGCGTTGACGTGGTCGTTGGGATGCACGTCCCGGCCGAGCCGCTCGGTGGCCAGGGTCGCGAGGACCTCGTTGGTGTTCATGTTGGACGAGGTCCCGGACCCGGTCTGGAACACGTCGACGGGGAAGTGCTCGTCCCACTTCCCCTCGGCCACCTCACCGGCCGCCTCCTGGATCGCGCCGGCGAGGTCCTCGTCGAGCACCCCCAGCTCGGCGTTGACCTTCGCCGCCGCGCCCTTGATCCGCGCGAGCGCCTCGATGTGCGCGCGCTCGATGCGCTGCCCGGAGACGGGGAAGTTCTCGACGGCGCGCTGCGTCTGGGCGCGCCACTTGGCGTCGGCGGGGACGCGGACCTCGCCCATGGAGTCGTGCTCGATGCGGTATTCGCTCATACCGGGTACAGCGTGCCGGGCGACGCGGATGTTCCGGGGCCGGGCCGAACGGGTGCCGGGTCACGCCGTGGCCCGGCACCCGCCCGACGGGTCAGCCTTCCCGCAGGCTCACGTCGTCCAGGACGAAGCCGGTCTGCAGGCTGCCGTCCTCGCTGCCGGTGAAGCTCAGGGCCACCTGGCGGCCGGCGTGGGCGCCGAGATCGACGGTGCGCTCCACATAGCCGCTCTGTGCGTCCACGTTGGACAGGGTGGCGAGCGTGGTGCCGTCGGCCTTCACCGTGAAGGTGTCGTACGCCGTCGTCCCCGACTCGTCGGTGTCGATGTGCAGCCAGTACGTCAGCCGGGTGCATCCGGCCGGCACGGTCACCGTCTGGCCGACCGACTCGGTGTGCGTGGAGCCGTAACCGGCGAGCCACGCGAAGCGGGTCCCGGTGTGCGCGGACTGGCCCGAGTGGGCGCCGATGGTGCCGGTGTCCCCGGTCCACGGCGAGCTGCCGCTCTCGAAGCCGCCGTTGGCGACGGGGTCGGTCTCGCAGCCGCCGCCGTCGCCGCCGGTGTCCACGGCGCGCTGCCAGATGGTGTAGGCGATGCCGTCCGACGCACGGTTCAGGCCGGTGGTGTTGATGTTGTCGAGGTCGTCGCACGACCGGTGGTAGCACGGGTCGTAGGAGGACCCGGCGGTGCCGCCCCACTTGGCGGCCTGCGCGGAGGTCTTGCGGGCACCGGCGCCCATCGCGTAGCCGGAGGTCGGGATGCCGTACTGCTCGAAGGAGTAGTCGTCGCTGCGCCCGGCGCCCTCGGTGTTCTCCTCGGGCGCCAGGCCCAGCGAGTCCCAGTACGCCTTCATCGGCGCGGCGGCGGCCGAGGTGACGTGGTTGACGAAGTAGCCGCCGTTGGTGGAGGCGACCATGTCGAAGTTGTAGTACGCCGTGATCGCGGACCGCTGCGCCGAGGAGAGCGAACGGACGTAGAAGTCGGAGCCGTTGAGGCCCTGTTCCTCGTCGGTCCACCAGGCGAAGCGGACCCGGCTCCTCATCGTCGGGTTCTGCTGCGCCAGGGTCAGGGCGTTCTCCAGGAGGGCCGCCGAGCCGGAGCCGTTGTCGTTCATTCCGGGGCCCGCCGAGACGCTGTCGAGGTGGGCGCCGAACATGTACACATTGCCCGCGTCGCCGTGCGGCCACTCGGCGATCAGGTTGGGTCCGGCGCCGCTGCTGCAACCGGAGGTGCACGGCTGCTCGGTGACGGTGTAACCGGCCGCCTGCAGCTTGCCCTTCACGTAGGCGACGGAGTCGCGGTATCCCTGGCCGGTCGAGCGGCGGGTGCCGCCGTTGCGTCCGGCTATGGAGTGCAGTTCGGTCAGGTGCGCCTTCACCTTCGTCACGTCGACGTCGGGCGACTGGGCGGTGGGCGCGGTGTCCGCGGCGACGGCGGGGAGTGTGCCGAGGCCGAGCACGACGGCGAGGGACAGGCTCGCCAGGGCGAATCTTCGTTTCACCTTGGTCCTCCAGAAGTGGCTGAGGGGTGGCCACGCAGGGCATGCACGCATCGCATGGCGTGTACATGTCGGAGCGGCGAAAGACTCACAGTGGGAGCGGGGGCAGTCAATGGAACGGACGCCCGGGACGGCAGGTTGTCCGAAAGAAGAACCGTGTGTTCGTTATTCGGACAGTGAGGAAGAGGCAGAGGCGAAGAGGCAGAGGCGAAGAGGCAGAGGGGAAAAGGCAGAGAGGAAGAGACGAAAGGCCGGCCCGGGCGGAGCCGGACCGGCCTGCTGCTGAGCGGAGGAGCGCGGCGGGTTACGCCAGCCCCGGCCCCCGCACCGGAATCGTCGTGAACGTCGGCGCGGGCGCCGGGTCCTGGAAGAAGTCGTTGCCCTTGTCGTCCACCACGATGAACGCCGGGAAGTCCTCGACCTCGATCTTCCAGACCGCCTCCATGCCGAGCTCCTCGTACTCGACGACCTCGACCTTCTTGATGCAGTCCTGCGCGAGCCGCGCCGCGGGACCGCCGATCGAGCCCAGGTAGAAGCCGCCGTGCGCGTCGCACGCGTCGGTGACCTGCTTGCTCCGGTTGCCCTTGGCCAGCATCACCCTGGAGCCGCCCGCCGCCTGGAACTGCTCGACGTAGGAGTCCATGCGCCCGGCGGTGGTCGGACCGAAGGACCCGGACGCGTACCCCTCCGGCGTCTTCGCGGGGCCCGCGTAGTACACCGGGTGGTCCTTCAGGTACTGCGGCATCTCCTCGCCCGCGTCCAGCCGTTCCTTGATCTTGGCGTGCGCGATGTCGCGGGCCACGACCAGCGGACCGGTCAGCGACAGCCGGGTCTTGACCGGGTGCTTGGTCAGCTCGGCCAGGATGTCGTCCATGGGCTGGTTGAGGTCGACCTTGACGACGTCTGAGGCCTCGTCCAGGTGCTCGTCCGTGGTCTCCGGCAGGAACCGCGCCGGGTCGGTCTCCAGCTGCTCCAGGAAGACGCCCTCGGCGGTGATCTTCGCGACCGCCTGCCGGTCGGCCGAGCAGGACACGGCGATGGCGACCGGGCAGGACGCCCCGTGCCGGGGCAGCCGCACCACGCGCACGTCGTGGCAGAAGTACTTGCCGCCGAACTGCGCGCCGATGCCGATCTTCTGGGTCAGCTCGAAGACCTTCTCCTCCAGCTCCTTGTCCCGGAAGCCGTGCCCGAGCGCCGAGCCCTCGGCCGGGATCTCGTCCAGGTAGTGCGCGGAGGCGTACTTCGCGGTCTTCAGCGCGTACTCGGCCGACGTGCCGCCGACCACGATCGCCAGGTGGTACGGCGGACAGGCGGCCGTGCCCAGCGAGCGGATCTTCTCCTCCAGGAACTTCATCATGGAGGACTCGTTCAGGACGGCCTTCGTCTCCTGATAGAGGAAGGACTTGTTGGCCGAACCGCCGCCCTTCGCCATGAACAGGAACTTGTAGGCGCCGCCGTCGGTCGCGTACAGCTCGATCTGGGCCGGGAGGTTGGAGCCGGTGTTCTTCTCCTCCCACATGGTGAGCGGAGCCATCTGCGAGTAACGCAGGTTCAGGTTCTTGTACGCGTCGTAGATGCCCCGGCTCAGGGCCTCCTCGTCGCCGCCCGCGGTGAGCACGTTCTGGCCGCGCTTGCCCATGACGATCGCCGTGCCGGTGTCCTGGCACATGGGCAGCACGCCGGCCGCCGCGATGTTCGCGTTCTTCAGCAGGTCCAGGGCGACGAACTTGTCGTTGCCGGACGCCTCCGGGTCGTCGATGATGCGGCGCAGCTGCGCCAGGTGCGCCGGGCGCAGGTAGTGCTGGATGTCGTGGATGGCCTCCTCGGCCAGCTTGCGCAGGGCCTCCGGCTCCACCTTGAGGAACGTCCGCCCGTCGGCCTCGAAGGTGGCGACACCCTCGGCGGTCACCAGCCGGTACGGAGTGGTGTCCTCGCCCTGGGGGAGCAGATCGGTGTACGCGAACTCAGGCATCTCGCCCATTCCTCACTCGACATCACGCGCGGCTGGATTCCTCAGCAACGACGGCTGGCCTCCATTGGCAGCGCCAACCAGCGTAAAACCTGCCCGTGACGCCGAGCGGGTGAGGTAAGACTCAGTTGGCCGCTCCGGGTTCGCGACGAGGTTGTCCACAGGGGTAGTCGCGATCTATCGCGTTTCGGTACGCTACTGCCGTGGACCTTCAGAAGCACGCCCCAGCCGCCCCGCGCACCTCCGAGCTGCGCGCCTCGGACGCCGACCGCGACCGCGTCGCCGACATGCTGCGCGAGGCCCTGGCCGAGGGGCGGCTCACCGCCGACGAGCACGCCGAGCGCGTCGAGGGCGTGCTCGCCGCCAAGACCGTGGGCGAGCTGGACGTCTTCGTGCGGGACCTGCCCGCCGCCCACCGCGCCCGGGAGGCCGCCGCCCCGGCTCCCCACCACCCCACCGCCGGCGCCATCCCGGCGGAACCCGACGAGAACGTGGTGGCGGTCTTCAGCAGCGCCGTCCGCAAGGGCCGCTGGCGGGCGAACCGCCGCATCCACGCCTACGCGGTTTTCGGCAGCGTCGAGATCGACCTCAGCGAGGCGGTCTTCGAGTACCAGCAGGTCGTCATCAAGGCGTTCTCGGTCTTCGGCAGCGTCGATGTGCGCGTCCCGGAGAACGTGTCGGTGCGTGGCGCGGGCGGCAGCGTGCTCGGCAGCTTCGAGGTCCACACCCTCGACTCCAGCGAGGCCGAGGCCCCCGTCATCTACATAGACGGCTGGGCCGTGCTGGGCAGCGTGGAGGCCCGACCCAAGCGCGGCAAGGTCGTCGCCGACATCCTCGACCGGGTGCACCGGCGGGTCGAGAAGGGTTTGCGCAAGCACCTGTAGCGCGGCACCGGCAGCGGTTGCGAACCCAGTGCATAGGCGCGCGTACAACGGGTAAGCCTTGACGCATCGTCTCTCGCTAGCGAAGCCGTCGTCAGGAGTAGACCCGTGCTGCAACCGCCGCATTCGTCCCTGCAGGTAGCTGCCGTTCCGGCCCAGCGGGTGCCCGTGCGGGACAGGGACCAAGACGCTCCCTGGCACACCGAGGCGGTGTGCCGGCGCGACGAGGCCGGACTGTTCTTCGCCCCCTCCAAGGAACCGACCGCCGCCCGGCTCTCCCGCGAAGAGGCCGCCAAGCGCGTCTGCGCGCGCTGTCCGGTCATGGTCGAGTGCCGCGAGCACGCCCTCCTCCAGCCCGAGCCCTACGGCGTCTGGGGCGGCCTCACCGCCGCCGAACGCCGGGTGGTCCTCGCCCGACGCCGCCGCCGCGACGTGGAACTCAAGAACGCCGCCCGCACAACGGGCCGCATAGCGGCGGCCGGCTAGAACCCAGACACACGAAAGGGCACCCTCTCCGCACAGAGGGTGCCCGATCTACGGCTCCGCCGCGGGGGCGCGACCGACGGCGCCTGCCGATGCCGGGAGCCGCAGCCAACCCAGGGGCGCGGGGAACTGCGCGACCAGCCACGACGGCGCCGCAGCCGCCACACAACAGGCACCCCCAACTCAATGGGCGCCCCGCGAAACCGACGGAGTCACTTCGCCCGGTCGAAATCCACCGCGCTGTACGCCCGCAGCTTGCTCAGCCGGTGCTCGGAGTCGATCCGCCGCACCGTCCCCGACTTGGACCGCATCACGATCGAGTCGGTCGTCGCCGTCTCCGACCGGTACCGCACCCCGCGCAGCAACTCGCCGTCGGTGATGCCGGTCGCGACGAAGAAGACGTTGTCCCCGGAGACCAGGTCGTCGGTGGTCAGCACCCGCTCCAGGTCGTGCCCGGCGTCGACCGCGCGCTGCCGCTCCTCGTCGTCCTTGGGCCACAGCTTGCCCTGGATGGTGCCGCCCAGGCACTTCACGGCGCACGCCGAGATGATGCCCTCCGGCGTGCCGCCGATGCCGAGCAGCAGGTCGATGCCGGTGCCCTCGCGCAGGGCGAGGATGGAGCCGGCCACGTCGCCGTCGGAGATCAGCTTGATCCGGGCGCCGGTCTCCCGGACCTCCTTGATGAGGCCCTGGTGCCGCGGCCGGTCGAGGATGACGACCGTGACGTCTTCCGGCGTGCGCCGCTTGGCCTTGGCGATCCGGCGGATGTTCACGGCGACGGGCGCGTTGATGTCGACGAAGTCGGCGGCCTCGGGGCCCGTGACCAGCTTGTCCATGTAGAAGACCGCGGACGGGTCGAACATGGAGCCGCGCTCGGCCGCGGCCAGCACCGCGATCGCGTTGGTCATGCCGTTGGCGGTCAGCGTGGTGCCGTCGATCGGGTCGACGGCGATGTCGACCTCGGCCCCGGTGCCGTCGCCGACCCGCTCCCCGTTGAAGAGCATCGGGGCCTCGTCCTTCTCGCCCTCGCCGATGACGACGACGCCGTTCATCGAGACGGTGTGGACGAGGGTCCGCATGGCGCGCACCGCGGCACCGTCGGCGCCGTTCTTGTCACCGCGCCCGACCCAGCGGCCCGCGGCCATCGCCGCGGCCTCGGTGACCCGCACGAGCTCCATGGCGAGGTTGCGGTCGGGGGCCTCCGAGGGGACGTCCAGCTCGGACGGGAGATGATGCTCGGTCATCGGAACGCACCTTTCTGATACGACGACGGCCGGATGAGGGTATGGCCACGACTCTATCGTCAGTCCGACAAAATGAGCAGGGGACCCCACGTTTGAGCGGAGCGGGCACCTGCGACGATAGGGGGCGTGGCAGGTATGAAAGGCAAGCAGAAGTCGGCCCGGGACATGATTCTGTCCCTCGGGGTCATCGTCCTCGCGGCGGGCGTGATCTGGATCTTCATCCCGCACGACGACGGTGAACCGGACGTCAAGCGGGTCGACTACCGGGTCGAGCTGCTGACCGCGCAGCGCGCCGCGTCGTACCCGGTGGCGGCGCCCGAGGGGCTGTCCGAGGACTGGAAGCCGACCTCCGTCCGCTTCCGCGGCGACGACTCCGACGCCTGGCACCTGGGGTTCCGGGCCCCGGACGGCGAGTACGTGGCGGTCGAGCAGTCCACGAAGAAGCCGTCCACGTTCATCCACGACGCCAGCGAGGGCGGGCAGGCGACCGAGCGGACCGAGGAGATCGGCGGCCGGACCTGGACGCGGTACACGGGCGGCCGGTACGACGCCCTGGTGCTGGACGGCACCGGCGACATGAAGGGCGCGACGACGGTCGTGGCCGGCACCGGGTCGTTCGAGCAGCTCGGCAAGATGGCGGCGGCCCTGAAGCTGGCCTGACCGGCCACCGACCACCGGCCGCGCGGCCCGGCCCGCACACCACGACGCACCACGACGCACCACGACGAAGCCCCCGGCAGCTCGCCGGGGGCTTCGTCGTGGTGCGGTGCCGTGCGCCTCAGACCGTGGTGACGACCTGGTCGTAGGCCAGCCGCGGGGAGCGCGGGAACCAGGCGTCCGGGCCCGGACGGCCGATGTTGACGACCATCAGCGGGGTGTGGTCGTCGTCCAGGAACTCCTTGCGCACGCCCTCGAAGTCGAGACCGGTCATCGGCCCGGCGGCCAGACCCGCGGCGCGGACGCCGACGATGAAGTACGCGGCCTGAAGAGCGGCGTTCAGCGTGGCCGCGCCCTCGCGGACCGGGCGCTCGCTGAAGAAGGCGTCCTTCGCGGCCGGGAAGTGCGGGAAGAGTTCGGGGAGCTCCTCGTGGAACTCGTTGTCCGCCGACAGGATCGCGACCAGCGGGGCGGTGGCGGTCTTGGGCTGGTTGCCCTCGGCCATGTGCTGCACCAGGCGCTCGCGGGCCTCGGGGGAGCGGACCAGCGTGATGCGCAGCGGCGACTGGTTGAAGGCGGTCGGGCCGTACTTGACCAGGTCGTAGATGGCCTGCACCTGCTCGTCGGTCACGGGCTCGTCGGTGAAGGTGTTCGCGGTGCGGGCCTCGCGGAACAGCAGGTCCTGGGCGGCGGGGTCAAGAACGAGAGACATGCGTGAACTTTCTCCGGGGGGATGCGTCGGCTCCGCGCGGCCGTGGGGACCGGGAGCCGTTGACGACGACGACACTACGGCAAAGAAGTTCAAGCTTCAACCAAAAGAGGATTGCGGTGATCCGCTTCACACAGCCGCACGAGTGAAGGGCCCCTGGCGTGTGCTGCGGCACGTGTGTCGGGGGAGTGGGGCTTCCGTGGGGTGCGCCTATATGACGATGTGAAATTCGAGCCAGATCTTCCGAAGAATGATGTATCCGGACCAACCGTCGCGGTCGTGGGACTCGGCTACGTCGGACTCCCCACCGCACTCGCCCTCCGCGACGCGGGCGCCACCGTCATCGGCATCGACAGCAGCCCGGACCGGCTGCGGGACATCGCCCGCGGAGCCGTGGACCTGCTCCCGCTGCACCATGCCCAGCTGGCCTGCGCCTCGGCCGGCGACGGCTTCCGTCTCACCTCCGACGCCACGGCCGTGCGCGCCGCGGACGCCGTGGTCATCTGTGTGCCGACCCCGGTCGACGCCCGGCGCGAGCCCGACCTGACCGCCTTGTCCGCCGCCTGCGCCTCGGTGGTGGAGCACGCCGTGGCCGGTCAGCTGATCGTGCTCACCTCCACCAGCTACGTGGGCACCACCCGGGACCTCCTGGTCGAACCGCTGCGGGCCCGGGGGCTCACCGCCGACGAGGACGTGTACGTGGCCTTCGCCCCCGAGCGCATCGACCCCGGCAACGAAGACCACACCCCCGAACGCACCCCACGCCTGGTCGGCGGCGCGGGACCGCACAGCAGCCGCGCGGCCGCGACCCTGCTGGCCCCGACGGCCTCCGTCGTCCGGACGGTCCCCGACCCCGAGACCGCCGAGATGGCCAAGCTCTGGGAGAACACCTACCGTGCCGTCAACATCGCCCTGGCCAACGAACTCGCGGACGCCTGCCACTCGCTCGGCCTGGCACCGGCCCCCGTGATCGAGGCCGCGGCGACCAAGCCGTACGGCTTCATGCCCTTCTACCCCGGTCCCGGCGTCGGCGGTCACTGCATCCCCTGCGACCCGCACTACCTGCTGTGGCAGCTGGGCAAGGCCCGGCAGCAGGCGCCGTTGGTCGCCACCGCGCTCGCGGCCAACAGCGGCCGCCCCACGCGGATCACCGAGCGTGCTCTGGACCTGCTGGCGAAAGCCGCCGTCCCACCGCGGGACGCCCGTGTCCTGCTGATCGGCGTCGCCTACAAGGAGGGCGTGGCGGACGTCCGCGAGAGCCCCGCTCTGGAGATCCTCGCCGGGCTCGCCCGAGCCGGCGCGGGCGTCGCCTACTGCGACCCCCTGGTGCCCTCCCTCCGCGTCGGCGCGGACACGCTGCACCACGTACCGGACCCGCACACCCGCCCCTGGGACCTGGTCGTCCTGCACACCGTCCATCCCGTGCACGACCTGACCTGGCTGTGCGCCGCCGAAGCCCCGCCCGTCCTGGACACCCGGCAGCGCGGCCGCCTCGCCGGGGCGGCGGAGCGGGCCGGGACCGGCGTCCCTCCCGCCGCCGAGGTCACCGCATGACCGTCCTGCGCCCCGGACCCGGCCCGGGCACCCCGGTCCGCACCGGCGTCCGCCACCGGGTGGGCGGCCGCCTCGACGCCCTGGAGGCCGGCGTCCGCCGCGACGTCGTACGGCTGCTCACCCTGCTCGCCCTGCTGCCCCTCCTCCTGCTGCTGGCCCGCAGCGCTGTCCGCCTGCCGCACGCCTTCGACCCGCTCACGCTCTACGGCATGACCGTGCTGGCCGGCACCGTCTGCCTGCTCCACTTCGCCTACAGCCGCTACGACGACCCGGCCCTACGCCCCCTGCGCGGCCGCCCGCGCCACGCCGAGGCCTTCCCGGCGCTCCCCGCGCGGCCCCGGGTGAGCTTCCTGATGGCCGTGCGCAACGAACGCGCGCACATCGAGGCCTGCGTGCGCTCCATGGCCGCCGTCGACTACCCGGACCTGCAACTCGTCGTGGTCGACGACGCCTCCGACGACGGCACGCCGGACGTCCTGGAACGCCTCGCCCAGGAGCTGCCGCTCACCCTCATCAGGCTGGAGGAGAACCTCGGCAAGAAGGGGGCGCTGGTCCGCGCCTGCGCCGTCGCCGACGGGGACGTCCTGCTGTTCACCGACTCCGACTGCGTCGTCGCACCGGACGCCGTACGGCACTGCGTCACCGCCCTGGTCCGGCACCCGCACCTGGGCGCGGTCGGCGGACACTGCCGGGCGCTCAACACCGACGCCGGACTGCTGGCCCGTATCCAGGACATCTGGTACGAGGGGCAGTTCCGGATCAGCAAGGCCGCCGAGGCCGCCGTCGGCTCGGTGACCTGCGTCTCCGGACCGCTCGCCGCCTTCCGCCGCGAGGCGGTCTACAACTACCTGCCCGCCTGGGCCGAGGACCGCTTCCTCGGCGCCCCCTTCCGCTTCGCCACCGACCGCCAGCTCACCGGCTACGTCCTGGGCCAGGCCTGGCACGGCCGCGCGCTCAAGGAGCGGCACGCCGACTCCCCCTTCGTCCGTGAGCAGGACTACCCCGAGCTGCGCTGGGAGGTCGGCTACACCCGCTCCGCCCGGGTCTGGACCCGGGTGCCGTCCCGGCCCTCCTCCTTCCTGCGCCAGCAGATCCGGTGGAAGAAGAGCTTCATCAGGAACCTGTTCTTCACCGGGCGCTTCATGTGGCGCCGGGGCCCGGCCGCCGCCGCGCTGTACTACGGGCACGCCCTGTGGGTGATCGCGGCACCGGCCCTGGTCGTACGGCACCTGGTGTGGGCCCCGCTGCACCTGGCCGGCCTGCTGACCCTGCTCTACCTGGGCGGGGTCGTCCTCAAGGGGTGCGTCTGGGGCCTCGCCTACCGCCTCGACCACCCGGGCGACCGCGCCTGGCGCTGCCGCCCCGTGATGAGCCTGCTGTCCTGCTGCGTACTGGCCTGGCTGCTGCCGTACGCCCTGCTCACGCTGCGCCGGAACGTCTGGGCGAGGAGCGCCGCATGAGGATCCTGCTGCGCGGGCTGGGCCGCTCGCTCGCCGTCGGCCTCACGTTCGCCGTCATCGCCCTGGTCTACCTGTTCGTCATCACCCGGGGACGGTGGACGTGACGCGCGACGGTTCCCCGGGAAACCGGCTCCGGCGGCCCCTGCTGCGCGCCGCCCTCGGACTGCTCACGGCGGCCGTCGTGGCGCTGCCGTTCACCGTGGCCTGGCACTACGACGCCGCCCGGCGCGCGGTCGCCGAACAGGCCGCCCCGCCCGCGTCCGGTGCCGCCGGTGCCTGGGCCGGCGCCGAGGCGACGCCCGCCGGGGGCGCGCCGGTCGTCCTCGCCTACCACGACGTCGGCCCCGACGGCCGCAGCCGCTACACCGTCTCCCCGGAGCGCTTCGACGCCCAGCTGCGTGCCCTGCGCGAGGCCGGCTACCGCACCCTGTCCACCCGGGAGTTCACCGGCTTCCTGCACGGCGACCGCCTCCCCGGCCCGCGCACCGTCTACCTCACCTTCGACGACGGCACGCACGGACTGTGGACGCACGCCGACCCGGTCCTGGCCAGACACGGCATGAAGGCGGCGGCCTACCTGATCACCGGACAGGTGGGCACCCACCGGCCGTACTACCTCTCCTGGGCCGAGATCGCACGGATGGCCCGGTCCGGGCGCTGGGACTTCCAGGCCCACACCCACCTCAGCCACGAACGCGCCGCGGTGGACGCCGCCGGACACGAGCGCTCGGCGTTCACCAACCGGCTGTGGCTGGCGGACGAAGCGCGCGTCGAGACCCCCGACGAGTACCGGCGCCGGATCGCGGCGGACCTGGACCGGTCGGTCCGCGACCTCGTGGCACACGACCTGCCCCGGCCCCGGCTGTTCGCCTACCCGTTCTCGGAACGGCTGGCCGCATCCAATCTGGGCGCGCACGGTGCCGAGACCCTGCGTTCCATGCTGCGCGCGCGCTTCACGGCCACCCTCACCAACAGCTCGGCGCGGCCCTTGCCGGCCGGACCGCGCGCGGCCGCGGCCGGACAGGTGCAACGGCTGGAGGTCACCAGGGACACCACCCCGGCCGGACTCCTGCGCGAACTGGCCCGCTGGACGCCGGTGGCCCCGTCCGACGCCGACCGGCCGCTGTCCCACCCGGAGCACTGGCAGACGACCGGCGACACCGGGCGGACCGGGCCGGGGGCGCTCACCGGCGACGGCCGCCCCCCGGACGGCACGGACTACGTCTCGGCCGCCTACCGCCCGCTGGCCACCGCCGACTGGAACACCTACCGGCTGCGCGCCACCGCCGACGGGCTGCACGGCACCTCCAACGGCGTCGGCATCACCGTACGCGTGGGCAGCGAGCACCCGGTGGCGCTCTCCGTCGGCCACCACACGGCGAGCCTCACCACGAGCGGGCCCAAGGGCACCGGCGACCGGCGGACCTGCCGGCTCGGCCCCGCCGCCAAGCACCGGATCACCGTGTCGGTGACACCCCGGCAGGTGCGGGTGAGTATCGACGGCGCGCCCTGCACCGCGGTCCGCGCCGGCCGGTGGCGGGCGGCGGAGGGGTCGGGAGGCTTCTCGCTCAGCGCGCGCAACGAGAGGCCGGAACAGGGGTGGCCCCGCTTCACCTCGCTGAGGGTCGAGTGAGGTGAATCATAGGAGGTCGGCGATCATTTCCCTCGCCGACCGCGGTCCTGCAGACACATCACCACTCGTACCTCGTACCTCGTATCTAGTACTCGTACCTCGTACACAGGGAGCGCATCGACATGACCGCCACCGTGAAGGGTCCCGCCAGCTACTTCCCGTCCATCGAGAAGAAGTACGGCCGCCCGGTCGCGGAGTGGAAGGACCTCATCCGCTCCTCGCCGCTCACCAAGCACATGGAACTCGTCGCCTGGCTCAAGACCGAGCACGGCCTGGGCCACGGACACGCCAACGCGCTCGTCGCACACACGCTGGCCGAGGACACGGCGAAGGGGTAGGGCAGGCCAGCAGGCCCTAGGAGGCCCCGCCGCCCTCGCCGGAGGTTCCGTCCTCCGGGTCCGTCTCCTCGGCCAGTGCCGCGTCCAGGCGGGCCCGGGCGCCGTCCAGCCGGCGGCGGCACACCTTCGCCAGCTCCTCGCCCCGCTCCCACAGGGCGAGGGACTCCTCCAGCGTCGTACCGCCGGCCTCCAGCCGCCGGACGACCTCGATCAGCTCGTCCCGCGCCTGCTCGTACCCGAGCGCCTCGGACATCGCCGTCGGCTGCTCCACCTCGCTGGTCATCCACCCACCCTATGCGTCGACTCGTACGGAGAAATCGCCCTCGGAGACCCGGGCGCGCAGCGTCTCGCCCGGCTCCACCTCGCCGGGGTCGCGGACCGCGTGGCCGTCGGCCCGCTGGAGCACCGCGTACCCACGCTTGAGGGTCGCGGCGGGGGAGAGGGCCACCACGCGCGCGTGCGTGTGCGTCAGCTCGGAGTCGGCCCGGTCGAGGTGGTGCCGCAGCGAACGGCGCCCCCGGTCCAGCAGCGCCGTCACCTGCTCGGCCCGCTCCTCGATCATCCGGTGCGGATCCTGTATCGACGGCCGGGCCAGCGCGTGGGCCAGCCCGCGCTCCTCGCGGTCGACGAACGCCGCCACACACCGTCGGGCGCGGTCCCGCAGCAGCCGTACCCGCTCGTACTCCTCGCCGACGTCCGGCACGACCTTCTTCGCGGCGTCGGTCGGCGTGGAGGCGCGCAGGTCGGCCACCAGGTCGAGCAGCGGGCTGTCCGGCTCGTGGCCGATCGCCGAGACGACCGGCGTGCGACAGGCGGCGACCGCCCGCACCAGCTGCTCGTCGGAGAACGGCAGCAGGTCCTCCACACTGCCGCCGCCTCGCGCGACGACGATCACGTCCACGTCGTCCAGCGCGTCCAGCTCCTTCACCGCCTGCACCACCTGCGGCACCGCGTGCACGCCCTGCACCGGGACGTTGCGCACCTCGAAGCGGACGGCGGGCCAGCGGTGCCGGGCGTTCTCCAGGACGTCCCGCTCGGCCGCGGACGCCCGCCCGCACACCAGGCCGATCAGCTGCGGCAGAAACGGCAGCGGCTTCTTCCGCTCGGCCGCGAACAGCCCCTCGCGCGCGAGCGTCTTCTTCAGCTGCTCCAGCCGCGCCAGCAGCTCACCGACGCCCACCGGCTTGATCTCGGCGGCCCGCAGCGACAGCTGCCCCCGCGGCGCGTACCACTCCGGCTTGGCGTGCACGACCACCCGGGCGCCCTCGCCGACCACGTCCGCCACGGCGTCGAACACCTGCCGGTAACAGGTCACGCTCACGGAGATGTCGTACGACGGGTCGCGCAGCGTCAGGAACACCACACCGGCGCCCGGCCGCCGCGACAACTGGGTGATCTGTCCCTCGACCCAGACCGCGCCGAGCCGGTCGATCCAGCCCCCGATCAGCCGGGACACCTCGCCCACGGGCAGCGGACTTTCGGGGGTCGAGTTGGCAGCCATGCGCCCGAGCGTAACGGCCGGGTCCGACAATCCGGCCCCTGCGAGCCCGTCCCCCTCATCCGCCGACCGACCGCCCAAGCGACCCCTGCCCGCCGCGACCTCCCTGCCCCGCCGTTCCTGCGGCCCCTGGCCCTTCAGCTCGCGCCGCGCTCGTGTCGCCGTGTCTGTGGGGCCTGGGGCCCTGGCCTCTCAGCTCGCGCCGCGCCTGTGTCCCGGCGTCCGTCGGTCCTTCGGGCCCCGCCCGTGCGCCGCGCCGAGCCCGTGTCCGTGCGGGCCCGGCGTCTCAGTCGCGCCGAGCCGGTGTGCACGCGCGGCCCCCGCCTCACGCTCCCGCCGTCTCCGCGTCCCGCCGCCCCCTCCACTGCACCGCCAGCACCACCAGACCCACCGCCAGCCAGATCACCCCGACCACCTGGGCCGTCCCCGACGCCTCCACGATCACCGCGATCGTGATCGCCGCGCCGAGCACCGGCACCAGCAGATGCCGCCACCAGCTCACCCGGCCCCCGCCGCGCCGCACCACGAACCAGCCCACCACGCTCGCGTGCAACAGCGTGAACGCGGTCAGCGCGCCGACGTCGACCACCGAGACCAGGTGGTCGAGACCGTCGTCCCGGCGGGCCGCCCACACCGCCGCCGCCATCGTGATCACCGCCGACACCAGCAGCGCCACGCGCGGCACCCCGGCATCCGTCCGCGACAAGGCCCCCGGCAGCCGCCGGTCGCGGCCCATCGCGAACAGCAGCCGCCCGGCGGCCGCCTGCCCGGCCAGCGCCGCGAACGCCGCACCGATCGCCTTGCTCACCGCCACCAGGTCGTGCAGCCACGTGCCCACCGACGCGTCCACGGCGTCGTAGAACGCCGACCCCTGCCGCTCCGGCTCCGCCGCCAGCTGCGCCGACGACACCGGCTCCAGCAGCGCCACCAGGTACGTCTGCGCCACGAACAGCACACCCGCCAGCGCCAGGCAGAACAACAGCGCCCGCGCGACCTTCGCCGACCCGCCCGTGACCTCCTCGGCGAACGTGGCGATCGCGTCGAAGCCCAGGTACGACAGCACCGCCACCGACACCGCCCCGACCACCGCCGACAGTGCGAACGCCCCCTGCGTGCCGTCCCCCGACAGCGGCGACAGCCAGTCGCGCTCGGCCCCGTCCTGCGCCAGGACCACGATCGCCGTCGCCACGAAGACGATCAGTACGACGATCTCCATGACGAGCACCAGGAACCCCACCCGGGCCGCCGTCCGCACCCCCCACAGGTTCAGCAGCGTCGTGACGACCACCGCGATCGCCGTCCACACCCACCGCGACACCTCGGGGACCAGCGCCTCCATCGCGATGCCGGAGAACAGGTACGCCACCGCGGGGATGAGGATGTAGTCCAGCATCGCCATCCACCCGGCGATGAACCCGGCGCCCTTGCCGAGCCCCGCGCGCGCGTAGGCGAACACCGACCCCGCCTGCGGGACCACCCGCACCATCTGCGCGTAGCTGAATGCGGTGAACGCCATCGCGACCGTGGCGACGAGGTAGACGAGGGCGACCGCACCGTGCGACTTGGCGTCCAGCGTGCCGAACACGCCGACCGGCGCCATGGGCGCGATGAACAGCAGCCCGTAGACGACCAGGTCCCTGAAGCCCAGGCTGCGCCTCAGCTGCTGTTCCTCACCGGCCCCCGGGGCCGTCGTACCGCTCTGCGCCATGGTGCCTCCGCCAGTGCCTCGGTCTCCGCCCCGGTTTCCGCTTCGCGCTTCCGCTTCGGGGCTCCGCCTCGGAACGTTCCCGCCAGTCTCCCCGGCAACGCCGCACCCACGCGATCTTTGACCCGCCGAACGCGGCCTTACGATGGGTGCCATGACTGCTTCGCCTGGCCGCCGTGTCCTGCTCGCCGCCCCCCGTGGCTACTGCGCGGGTGTGGACCGCGCCGTGATCGCCGTCGAGAAAGCCCTGGAGCAGTACGGCGCTCCGGTGTACGTCCGGCACGAGATCGTCCACAACAAGTACGTCGTCCAGACCCTGGAGAAGAAGGGCGCGATCTTCGTCGAGCGGACGGAGGAGGTCCCCGAGGGGAACATCGTGATGTTCTCCGCGCACGGTGTGGCGCCCGTGGTCCACGAGGAGGCCGAGCGCGGCCGCCTGGCCACCATCGACGCCACCTGCCCGCTCGTCACCAAGGTCCACAAGGAAGCCGTCCGCTTCGCGAGCGACGACTACGACATCCTGCTGATCGGCCACGAGGGCCACGAGGAGGTCATCGGCACCTCCGGCGAGGCCCCCGACCACATCCAGCTCGTCGACGGGCCCGAAGACGCCGCGAAGGTGGAGGTCCGCGACCCGTCGAAGGTGGTCTGGCTCTCCCAGACCACCCTCTCCGTCGACGAGACCATGGAGACGGTCGACGCCCTCAAGGACAAGTTCCCGCAGCTCATCTCCCCGCCGAGCGACGACATCTGCTACGCCACGCAGAACCGTCAGCTCGCGGTGAAGCAGATGGGTGCCGAGGCCGAGCTGGTGATCGTCGTCGGCTCCCGCAACTCCTCCAACTCCAAGCGCCTGGTCGAGGTCGCCGTGCAGGCCGGCTCCCGCGCGGCGTACCTGGTGGACTTCGCCGACGAGATCGACGAGTCCTGGCTGGACGGCGTCACCACGGTCGGCGTCACCTCCGGCGCCTCCGTCCCCGACGTGCTGGTCGAGCAGGTCCTGGAATGGCTGTCGCAGCGCGGCTTCGAGGACGTGGAGATCGTCAAGGCCGCCGAGGAGTCGATCATCTTCTCGCTGCCCAAGGAGCTGCGCCGCGATCTGCGCGAGGAGGCGGCGTCCCTGGTGGCGGAGCGGGGCGGCTCCGGGACGGCGGGGGCCTGACCGGCCGGGCGACCGCCTGGGTGACCGTCAGTCGTCCGTCGTAACGTAGGGCCATGCAGATCTTCGGCGTGGACATCGGCGGATCCGGGATCAAGGGCGCCCCTGTGGACCTCGACAGGGGTGACCTGGTCCAGGAGCGCTGCAAGGTGCTGACCCCGCACCCGGCCACCCCCGACGGCGTGGCCGACGGGGTCAAGCAGGTCGTCGAGCACTTCGGCTGGACCGGACGGGTCGGCCTCACCTTCCCGGGCGTGGTGACGGGCGGCGCGACGGTGCGCACCGCGGCCAACGTCGACAAGAGCTGGGTGGACACCGACGCGCGGGCGCTGTTCGGCGAGCGGCTGGGCGGGCTCGAGGTGACGGTCGTCAACGACGCGGACGCGGCGGGTGTCGCGGAGATGCACTTCGGAGCCGGCCGCGGCCGCAAGGGCACGGTCGTCCTGCTCACCTTCGGCACCGGCATCGGCAGCGCGGTGTTCACCGACGGCCTCCTGGTCCCCAACACCGAGCTGGGCCACCTGGAGCTGGACGGTCACGACGCGGAGAAGCGCGCCTCCAGCAAGGTCAAGGACGACCACGACATGTCGTGGGAGCACTGGGCCCACCGCGTCCAGAAGTACCTCGCGCACGTCGAGATGCTGTTCTCGCCGGAGCTCTTCATCATCGGCGGCGGCGTCAGCCGCAAGTCCCAGAAGTTCCTGCCCCACATCGAGGGCATCCGGGCGGAGATCGTCCCCGCCCAGTTGCAGAACAACGCGGGGATCGTGGGCGCGGCGATGCGCGCGGCGGGCTGAGCGGGAGCGGTCACGCGGGGGGCCGGTTCCGGGCGGCGGCGGCCCGTCGCCGCATCAGCCGGATCCGGCGGACGATCACGGTCGACCCGGCGACCAGCGTCCCGCCGTACAGCCACCCGGCCTCGGTGGCCAACGCGGTCACGATCCCCATCAGCCGTCCGCCGAGACCGCCGTCCCCGCCCTCCGCCACGGGCACCAGGCCCACGGCGAAGGCGATCGGCACGACGACGGGGGCGGTCAGCAGGTCGCCCCGGCGCACCCAGAGCGCGGTGAGCAGACTCACCGGCACGAACAGCACCCCGTACGCGGTGAGGGAAGCGCCGAACAGCAGCTCGTCGAGGAAGCCCAGCAGGGTCATCACGGCCGCGCAGAACAGGCCGCTGCCCAGCCCCGTCAACCGCGGATTGGGCATCCCGCGCAGGGCACGCACCGCCCTCGCCACCGGCGAACCCGCTTGTGCGGCCGGCCGCACCGGTTCCGTGCGCTGTCCCACCGGCCGCCCGACCCGTCCCGCAGGCGGCCGCGCGGCGGCGCCACCCCGCCCCTGCGAGGGCAGCGGCGCCCGGCTTCGTCGCGGTCCGTACTGGGCAGGTCGCGTCCTGTGTTGCTCCACTGGACCAACTTAGGTCGGTTTATGTGCCGAATAGGCCGACAGACACGCCGTCGGGCGCGCCTTGGCCAAGCGTTCGACTCCGAGCGGGTCCGGCTCGGCACACCCCGTAGACTGGTGGATCGGCGCTGCCTGGCCCGCCGCATCCCACCCGCCCTCCGCATCTCACGTACGGGAAGTCGCAACGTGTCGCTCACGATCGGAATCGTCGGTCTGCCGAATGTCGGCAAGTCGACCCTGTTCAACGCCCTGACCAAGAACGACGTGCTCGCGGCCAACTACCCGTTCGCCACGATCGAGCCCAACGTCGGCGTCGTGGGCGTCCCCGACCCCCGCCTGACGAAGCTGGCCGAGATCTTCTCCTCCGAGAAGATCCTCCCGGCCACGGTCGACTTCGTCGACATCGCGGGCATCGTGCGCGGCGCGAGCGAGGGCGAGGGCCTGGGCAACAAGTTCCTGGCCAACATCCGCGAGTCCGACGCGATCTGCCAGGTCATCCGCGCCTTCAAGGACGAGAACGTCGTGCACGTCGACGGCAAGGTCTCGCCGAAGGACGACATCGAGACGATCAACACCGAGCTGATCCTCGCCGACCTCCAGACCATCGAGAAGGTCCTCCCGCGCCTCCAGAAGGAGTCGCGCATCAAGAAGGACGTCGCTCCCAAGGTCAAGGCGGTCGAGGAGGCCAAGGACATCCTGGAGAAGGGCGACACCCTCTTCTCCCAGGGCATCCTCCAGGGCAGCGAGCGCGCGGAGCTCCTCCACGACCTCCACCTCCTCACCACGAAGCCCTTCCTCTACGTCTTCAACGTCGACGAGGACGAGCTGACCGACGACGACTTCAAGAACGAGCAGCGCGACCTGGTCGCCCCCGCCGAGGCGATCTTCCTCAACGCCAAGCTGGAGGCGGACCTCGCCGAGCTGGACGAGGACGAGGCCCTCGAACTCCTCCAGTCCGTCGGCCAGGACGAGCCCGGCCTCGCCACCCTCGCCCACGTCGGCTTCCGCACCCTCGGCCTCCAGACCTACCTGACGGCCGGCCCCAAGGAATCCCGCGCCTGGACCATCAAGAAGGGCGCCACCGCCCCCGAGGCCGCCGGTGTCATCCACACCGACTTCCAGAAGGGCTTCATCAAGGCGGAGGTCATCTCCTTCGACGACCTGGTCGAAACGGGCTCGGTCGCAGAGGCCCGCGCGAAGGGCAAGGCCCGCATGGAGGGCAAGGAGTACGTGATGCGGGACGGGGATGTGGTGGAGTTCCGGTTCAACGTGTGAGTGGATGAAATAACACCACGTCGCTGATCCGGCAAACATGCAGATCAGAAGGGGCCGGGCTCTCACAAGCCCGGCCCCTTCGTCGATCCCGTGCTGGATCGGTGCTGGATTCTCTGACCCGATGTCAGGAGTGCTCAGGTGTCGTAGACGGTGGAGCGATGCCCGACGTGTACGACCCAGACCACCAGCTCGCCGTTGTCGATCGTGTAGATCACGCGGTAGTCGCCTACCCGTAGGCGGCGCCGGTCAGGCTGGGAGACGAGGGCCGTGGTGTTGAACCCCAGTGGGTCGCTCTCCAGCTCCGTCAGCTTGGCCAGAATGCGGAGAGCCATGTCTCGCGGGACCTTGCGGAGCTCGGCCTGAGCCTCGGGGCGGAAGACGGTGCGGTACTCACTCACCGCGTGCCAGCGTCTCCCTCATGATGTCCTCGATCGGGATGCCGGATGCCGGATTGGCCATGCGCTCGTCGATGATCCGGTTGATCTCACGTTCTTCCCACTCCTGGTACTTCCGGAGCACGTCGATGGACACCACGGCAGCCACCTCCTTGCCTCGGCGCGTGATCACCGTGGGTACGTCGTCGCGGTCGGCCCGCTCCACAACCTCGGCCAGGTGTGCCCGGACATCGCGGATTGACTCTATGGGCAGCGACTGTGTCATGCGCCCAAAGGTACCGGGTGTCGCATGTGTACACAACGGCAGGCCGCTCGAGGGCGTGCTGGATGCCTCACTACCGTGCTGGATCTGTGCTGGATCGGATCCCCAGAAGACACGTTTTCGCAGATGGGAGCGTTGCGGTGGGCGTTCCGGTATACCGTCTAGTCGGTGAGCTGTTGCCGCTGCGTCGACCCGGTGCCCGGCATGGTGCCCGCGAGGAGGTCGCGCAGTTGGGCGCGGGCGGTGATGCCCAGTTTGGGGAAGACGCGGTAGAGGTGTGAGCCGACCGTGCGGGGGGAGAGGTACAGCTTCTCCCCGATCTCGCGGTTCGTCAGGCCGTGGGCCGCGAGCTGGACGATCTGCTGCTGCTGAGGGCTGAGTTCGGTGAGGGCACCGGGGGCGGCGGTGTTCGCCTCGATGCCGGCGGCTCGCAGTTCTGCCTTCGTGCGGTCGATCCACGGCCGGGCGCCGAGCCGACGGAACGTGTCGAGCGCTCCGGTCAGCAGCGGGCGGGCCGCCGCCACACGACGCTGCCGGCGCAGCCACTCTCCGTAGTCCAGCCGGGTCTGTGCCCGCTCGAAGGGCCACTGCTCGCCCGCCTCACCCGCCAGCGCCGCCCGGAAGTGGCGTTCGGCATGCTCCGGTTCGGCGAGCAGGGCGCGGCCTCGCTCGACCAGGGAGAAGACCCGGGCCGACACCCCTGTGCCCAGGCGCCCCGCCGAACGCTCCAGCAGTTTCGCGGCGTGTTGGCGCTGTCCTCGGCGGACGGCCGCCGCGGCGAGTTCGGCCAGGACGGTGGGCGAGACGTGGTAGTGGACCGGGTCTCCGTCCTCGGTGAAGGCGGCGCGGAACTGCGCGTACGCGCTGTCGTAGTCGCCCTCGGCCACCGCCGCCAGCCCCAGGGCACGGCGGGCGAAGACCGCGACGGAACGGCTCTCCAGGGGATCGACGAGGGCCAGCGCCCGCTCGGCGTTGCCGCGTGCCTCGGCCGGTTCGCCGAGCAACGCCAGCACGGTCGCGTCGAGGGTGCGTGCGCACGCCTCGGCGTGATCCAGTCCGGCCTGCGAGGCCACCTCCGCGATCTCGGCGGCCACCGAGCGGGCCTCGGCCCAGCGGCCCTGCTCCAGATAGGCCCAGCCGGCGGCGCAGGCCAGACCGGCCGGCAGTGGGCCTTGGGCCTGCCAACGGCCGAACGCCTCGTCGAAGGTCCTGGCGGCGAGCGGGGTCCGGTCGAGGAGCCAGGCCACGACGGCGAGCGCCGTCAGTGATCCGGCCTCGTCCCTGGCCGCGGCGATCAGCCGGGGCAGCGCCGGGGCGAGGGACGCTCCCGCGCCGGCGGGATCGGAGACGGCCAGCGTCCAGGCGCGCAGCGCACCGCCTGCGGGAGAGTCCGGCACCTCGGAGAGCAGGTTCTCGATGCGCTGCCGCTGGGACTCCTCGCCCGAGTAGTAGCGGACCACCGCCGCCGCGGCGAGCGCGTCCAGCAGGTGGGGCGACCGGGTGGCCGCCGCCTCGTCGGCGACGCGCGACAGCAGCGCGAAGGCGGCCGTGTGGTGCGAACCCATGGTCATGAGCTGTCCGGTCGCCAGCGCGGCCCGGCCGATCAGCGCCGGGTCGTCACTGCGCTCCCGGACCCCGGCGGCCAGGCGTTCCACCCAGCCGAGCTGACCCGTGAAGACGGCCGTCTCCGCGGCGTCGGCCAGCAGCCGCGCCTGGTCCGCGCGGTGCGGGCTGAGTTCCGCGGCGCGCTCCAGAGCGGCGGCGGCGGCCGCGTGGCCGCCCCGGCGCCCGGCCCGGCCCGCTGTTTCCCGCAAGGCCGCCGACACCTGCTCGTCGGGCCGTACGGCCGCGGCGGCGAGGTGCCAGGCGCGGCGGTCGGGCTCCTCGCCCAGCAGCTGGGCGAGAGCGAGGTGGGCACGCCTGCGCTGCTCGAAGGGCGCGGCGTGGTAGACCGCCGAGCGGACGAGCGGGTGGCGGAAGGAGACCCCGGCGCCGTCCCGCCGTACGAGACCGGCCTGTTCGGCGGGCATCCACACCGGGTCGTCGGCCTCGGGCAGGCCCCGTGCGGCCACCGGGGTGTCCGCCGCGTCGGTGGCGGCGAGCGACAGCAGGGCGCGGCGGGTGGCTTCCGGCAGGCGCCGCATGTGGCCCGCGAAGATCCCTTCCAGCCGGTCGGTGACGGGCAGCGGGCCCTCCACTGCGCTGCCCTGCGGTTGTCTGTTCGCCGCGGCGCGGGCGAGTTCGACCAGGGCCAGCGGATTGCCCGCCGCCTCCTGCAGGATCCGGACCCGGGTACGGCCGGTGGGCCGCTTCGGCTGACCGTCGAGCAGCCGGTTCGCCGCGTCACCGCTCAACGGCCCGATCTCCAGGCGTTCGTAGCCCTTGTCGAACCCGGGCAGCAGGGCCGCGGCACGCACGCCCATCAGCAGTGTCACGGGCTCGCTGTCCATGCGCCGGGCCAGGAAGGAGAGGACGTCCAGCGACGCGCGGTCGATCCACTGGGCGTCGTCGACCACCACGAGCAGCGGTGCCGGTTCCGACGGGTCCGACGAATCCGACAGGTCTGACAGGTCTGACAGGTCTGACAGGTCCGAGAACAGGGTCAGGACCGCCAGGCCGACGAGCAGGGTGTCGGCGGTATCAGCGCGTTCGGCGTCTTCGGTCAGTCCCAGGGCTGTCCGGAGCGCGGAGCGCTGGCGGGCCGGGAGGCCGTCCAGGTCGCCGAGCACCGGGCGGAGCAGTTGGTGCAGACCGGCGAACGCGAGGGGCGCCTCGGACTCGCTGCCCACCGCCCTCAGTACCCGATGGCCGGCATCGCGTGTCCGCCGCACGGCGAGGTCGAGCAGGACGCTCTTGCCGGCGCCGGGGTCGCCTTCGACGATCAGTACCGAGCCGTGGGACCGGCCGGCGGCGATGCGACCTCTGATCTCCGCGATCTCGGTTTCCCGGCCCACCACGGTCGGACCGGGGCCCACGGTCGGACCGGGGCCCACGGGCGAGCCGTGGCCCGCTCGAGCGCGTTCACCATTCTTCACGGACGCTCCAGGAACTGAGACAGCCCTGACGGCAACGTGGCAGTGCCGCGGCCGTATTCCTGCCGAGGTGCAGTCACGTGACGCATACCGCCGCCCGCCCCCCGCGACGCAGTCTTGCGGAACAGGGGCGTTCACGCCCCGACCTTGTGAAGACCTTCTGAACTGGAGCACACCGTGGACACCATCACCCTGGGCGATGTCACCGTGACCCGGGTCCGGGAGTACTACGGCCCCGTCGGCATGACGCCCGAGGCGTTCGTCCCGGACAGCCCGGCCCAGGCGTGGGACACGCACCGTTCCTGGCTGGTTCCGGACTTCCTGGACGCCGAGACCCGCATCGTCAACACCGCGATCCAGACCTGGGTCCTGCGCAGCGAGGGCCGGACCATCCTGGTCGACACCGGCGTCGGCAACCACAAGGACCGGCCGTACGCGCCGGTGTGGAGCCGCCTGGACACCGACTTCCTGGGCAATCTCGCCCGCGCCGGGGTCCGGCCCGAGGACGTCGACATCGTGATCAACACCCACCTGCACGTCGACCACGTCGGCTGGAACACCTACCTCGACGGCCGGACCTGGGTACCGACGTTCCCCAACGCCACCTACCTCATGGCCAAGGCGGACTTCGACTACTGGAACCCGGCCAACGAGATCAAGACCCTGCTCGGCCGCGGCAACCAGAACGTCTTCGAGGACAGCGTCGCCCCCGTGCACGCGGCCGGTCTCACCCTGCTGTGGGAGGACAGCCACCGGATCGACGCCAATCTGCGTCTCGACCTCGCACCCGGCCACACCCCCGGCTCCTCGGTGCTGCGGCTGGAGTCCGGGTCCGACCGGGCGCTGTTCGTCGGCGACCTGATGCACAGCCCGATCCAGATCCACGAGCCCGACGCCAACAGCTGCTTCTGCGAGGACCCCGCCGAAGCGCGTGCCACCCGCCACCGGCTCCTGGGCTCGGCGGTCGACAGCAACGCCCTCGTCTTCCCCGCGCACCTCGGTGGCCACGGCGCCGCCGAAGTCGTGCGCGAGGGCGGCAAGTTCGCCGTCAAGGGCTGGGCGCCCTTCGCCAGGTACACCGAGTCGGCCTGAGGCCCGCGGAAGGACACGAGAGATGAACCACCACCCCGAACCCGTCGTGCCCACCGCACAGGGCGCCGTCCGCGGCCTGCGCCGGGGCGACACCCGCACCTTCCTGAACATCCCGTACGCCGCTCCGCCCCGCGGCGTAGGCCGGTTCGCCCCGCCGCGGCCGCACGAGCCGTGGGACGGCGTACGGGACGCCACCGTGCCGGGACCCAACGCCCCACAGTCCCAACGCAGTCTCGGCGACGTCGACATGACCCCCTACTTCGGCACCGGCTGGAGCCGCGGCGAGGACTACCTCACCCTCAACGTCTTCACGCCCGCCGCCGGTGGCGGTGAGCTGCCGGTCATGGTGTTCGTCCACGGCGGCGGTTTCGTCGCCGGATCGACCCGGGCCACCCTGTACGACGGCTCCGCGTTCGCCCGCGACGGCGTCGTTCTGGTCACCCTCAACTACCGGCTCGGGATCGCCGGGTTCCTCGACATCCCCGGGGCGCCCGCCAACCGCGGCCTGCTCGACGTCGTCGCCGCGCTGCGCTGGGTGCGGGAGAACGTCTCCGCCTTCGGCGGGGACCCGCACAACGTCACCCTCTTCGGCCAGTCGGCCGGGGCGACCGTCGTCGGCGGCGTCCTCGCCACCCGCGAGGCCGTCGGGCTGTTCCGCCGCGCGATCGTGCAGAGCGGCAGCGGCCTGGGCGCGTTCACGCCCGAGCAGGCCGCCCGCGTCACCGGGGCCGCGGCCCTGGCCCTGGGCATCGAGCCGCACGTCGACGCGTTCGCCGGCATCCCCGACGAGCGGCTCGTCGAGGTGGCATCCGGGCTGGCGGGCATCGACCTGCGGACCGAGACCCACGGCGACCCGCTGATCGGCCTCAGCCCCTTCAGCCTGGTCCTGGACACCCAGCCCGCCGCGTCCGTGGCCGCCGGTCTCGGCGCCGACGTCGACTTGCTCGTCGGCACCAACACCGAGGAGGGCAACCTCTACCTGGTCCCGGTGGGCAAGTACGCCACCTCGACCGCCGCCGACGTCGACGAGGCCGCCGCACGCTCGCACCCCGATCCGGCGCGGCTCGTCGAGACCTACCGTGTGTCACGCCCCGGGGCGTCCTTCGGGCAGCTGCGCTCCGCCGTCATGGCCGACGCCCTGTTCGGCGCGGGCAGCCGTGCGCTGGCGAGCGCGCATGCGGCCCATGCCGCCCATGCCGCCCATGCCGCTCACGTGGACCGCGCCGCCCGTCCGGGGTCCGCCACCTACGCCTACGAGTTCGCCTGGCGGTCCCGCGCCCTGGACGGAGAACTCGGCGCCACCCACGCGGTCGAACTGCCCTTCGTCTTCGACCTCGCGGACCGGCCCGAACTCAACGGCCCCGCCGCCCTGCTCGGCCCCGACAAGGCCCCCGCGGACCTCGCCGCCCGCGTCCACGCGACCTGGATCCGGTTCGCCCGGACCGGCGACCCCGGCTGGGACCCGTACGACACCGACCGCCGGGCCACCATGCGCATCGACACTGAGTGGAGCCAGGTCGACGACCCCCGCAGCCCGGAGAGACAGGTGTGGAGCTGACCGCGGGTCACCCCTGGGGGCGGTGTCCGGGCGCGCCCAGGCCCTCGAGGGCGATCCCCATGAGCCGAGTGGCGTGGTGCGCGGCGTCGGGGGCGTGTTCGGCCGCGAGGGACACCGCGTTGGCGAGGGAGAGCAGTTCGAGGACGGTCACGTCGTCGCGGACGGTTCCGTCGTCCTGGGCGCGGGCCAGGAGGTCGCCGCCCGCTTCCGCCAGCAGCTGCTCGCAGCCCGAATCCGGTGCGGACGAGGCGGTCGTGCCCGTTGCCCGGAGCAGGGCACGGGCGGCGCCGCTCGTCGCGGCGCCGAAGACCGCCAGGGACATCAGCCATCTCGTCAGAGCCGTCGCGGGCGGGTACTCGCCCGCCAGGCTCCGGGCCTCGTCGCAGAGCCGCGCCACGCGCTCCTGGAAGACGGCCTGGAGCAGACCCCACCGGGACGGGAAGTGGCGGTGCAGCGTGGCCGAGCCGACGCCGGCCCGCCGTGCGATCTCCTCCAGGGAGGCGTCGGCTCCGTGCCGGGCGACTTCGGCCGCGGCGGCCTCGAGGATCCGGTCGTAGTTGCGGCGTGCGTCCGCGCGCTTGGGCGGGCCCGGGTTCTCCCTGGTCACGCTCGTGATCTCCTTTCCCGCCGGCAAAGCGGGGTGACACCCCATTCTTGCACCGCCGTAGGTCTGCGCCGTTTGACAGGAAGTGGGGGGTGGCCCCATATTCGAGAAAAGTGGAGGGGAACCCCACTTCTGGCTCACGGCACAGGAGACGAAGGCATGCGCGCCGTACAGTTCGACCGTTTTGGCCCGCCCGAGGTTCTGCGCGTCAACGACGTCCCCACGCCCAGGCCCGGACCGGGAGAGGTCCTCGTCGAGGTGTACGCCGCGAGCGTGGACGCCGGTGAGACCGCCTTCCGGGCGGGCAGGATGCGCCGGGTGACCCGTGTCCGCTTCCCCCGCGGCCTGGGCAGCGACTTCGCCGGCCGGGTCGCGGCCCTCGGCAGCGGCGTACGCGCCTGGAGCGTGGGAGACGCGGTGTGGGGGCTGATGCCGCACCTCACCTTCGGGGCGATCGCCGACTACGTCGCCGTGCCCGAACAGCGGCTGGCCCGTGCTCCGGAGAACCTGGACCTGCTCGAAGCCGCCGCCCTGCCGGTGGTGGGCACCACCGCGACGACGGCCCTGACCGGCAAGGCACGACTCCAGCCCGGGGAACGGCTCCTGGTCCGCGGCGCCACCGGCGGCGTCGGCAGCGTCGCCGTGCAGCTGGGCAAGGCGCTGGGCGCGCACGTCACCGCGCTCGCCGCCGCCCGCAACCTGGACTGGATCACCCGGCTCGGGGCGGACGAGGCCGTGGACTACCGCACGACCCGGCCCGAAGACCTCGACCGGTTCGACGTGATCGTCGACGTCGTCGGCACCGACCTCGGTGCCTACCGGGCGCGGCTGGCCCGCGGGGGGCGTCTGGTCGCCCTCTCCTTCGACTCGGAGCGCGTCGTTTCCTCCATGCTCGGCACCGCCCTGCGCGCGGCCGCCACTCCCCGGCGCGTCAAGATGTTCAGCAACAACCCCTCGGCCGACCGGATCGCCGAACTCACCCGGGCCGCAGAGGCGGGCACGGTCCGGCCGGTGATCGACACGGTCTTTCCCATGCGGGACATCGCAGCGGTCCATCACCGGCTCGAAGCCGGCGGTGTCCGCGGCAAGTACGTCATCGACCTGCGGCTTCCCTAGTCACAGCGTCAGGGCGTCAGCGCGTCAGCGCGCACTCCGCCGCCGCCACGACCGTGCGCGTCTGGAGCTGCACCTGGGCGGACACGGGTACCCATCTCAGCCGCAGGGACGTCTCGAACTCCGTGCACCAGGTGGTGAAGAGTGCGTCCAGCTCGTGGTGGAGCGCGGCGGCCGCCGGGTCGTCGGCCGCGCACAGGAGCCGCAGCAGGAGTCCCGCCGCGCGGAGCGGCTGGCGGCGCGCGACGACCTCCAGGGCGCCGATCCCGGCTGTCGTCAACGAGGGGGAGCCGTCGGTGCGCGGCCCCGCCTCCGCCTGCCGGGCCAGGGGTTCCCAGGAGTCGGCCACCAGGTCGTACAGGTCGTCGGCCATCCACTCCAGTACGCGTACGGGTGGGCTGTCCCCGGGTGCCGGCAGGAAGCCGCGGGCCTTCTCGAACACGGCGGTCACCTGCCGGCCGCCCTCGCGCACCAGCCCGGACAGCTCGCGCAGGGCCCGGGCGGGGGCCGCGTGCGGGGTCCGGTCGTCCGCCGGGGCGGTGGCCCACAGCGGTACTTCGACGATCGCCGTGGCACCGCCGTACCGCTGGGGTGCGCACCAGGTGGACAGGCCGATGTTCTCGGACCCGGCCGCCAGCCGCGCGGTGCTGCCCGGCGGCGGCAGGACATGGATGCCGGGGGCCGGGTTCTCCCAGTACAGGGCGTCGTACGTGCCGTGCTGGACCGGGACGCCCAGGTCGGCCGCGGACGCCGCGAAGGGGGCGGCGAGGTCGGGGAGGTCGCGGGTCAGCTGGGCCCAGGTGCCGCCCGCGTCGACGTTGTGCAGGGAGCACTGGAGGACGGGGCGCAGGTCGTCGATCACGTCGAACAGGGCACGGCTCTCGGGGAGTTGCCGGCCGACGATCGGTGCCCACTCCGGCTGCTCCGCGGCGACCGGGCGGAAGGCGGCGCGGTAGTACGGCGCCAGGGTCGGGGCGGGGCCGGCCGTCGCCGTCTCGATGCCCTCGCTCAGCGCGGCGCCGTCCGGGTCGAGGCACAGGACGATGTCCCAGGTGACGGCGTCGGGGTCGGTCGCCGGGGAGCGCCGGTCACCGCCTGCGACCCGCTCCGCCAGCGCCAGTGCCGTCGCGCCGCCCACCGGCTCGTCCGGGTGCGGCCGGGCCACCACCAGGACGTGGCGCGGCCCGTGGCCCACCGACAGCATCAGGATCGGCCGGCCCGCCCGGGACGTGCCGATACGGCGCAGGCGGCCCGTCCCCGGGAACCGGGAGACCAGCCGCCGCGCCGACTCGGTGACCTCCGCGACCGTGGGGTATCGGTTCAACGGGCGTGTCCGGTCTGGCTCCGCCGTTTCGCCATACCGTCTCCTTCCGACCGTGCCTGTGGCGCCCGTGGTGGGCGAGGCGCGTCGTGGCCCCTGTCAGCGTTCGTTCACCGGATCACCGCTGTCAATGTCCGATGCCGCCCGCCGAGCCGGGGGTGGCGAGGTTGGCGCGAAAGGGAGGGTGCATGCGAGGCGGCGGCGAACTGAGGTGAGCGTGCTGCGCGAGGACCACGCGGTCGTCGGGTGCACGGTCCACGAGCGCGTGTCCGCGGCACGTCGGCCGAGGTCGGTCGGGAACGCCGTCAGCGGCCCGTGGCGCCGTCGATCAGCTCGCGGAGGATGTCCGCGTGGCCGGCGTGGCGGCCGGTCTCCTCGACCATGTGGGTGAGGGCCCAGCGGACACTGGGCGCGGGGCGGCCCGGTCGCGGCCGGGGGAGCGGTGCGCCGAGGTCGGTGCAGGTGTCGAGCACACGGTTCGCGCGTTCGACGGCCTCCCGGTAACGGGCGACGACCTCCGCGACGCCGTCCTGCGGTGCGGCCCGGAACGTCGCCGGCCAGTTCCGCACCTCCTCCCCGAGGAAGACCGCGCGCTCGACGTGGGTGAGGTGGTTGAGCAGCCCGAGCAGGTTGGTGCCGGACGGCACCGCTGCCGTACGGACCTGCGGTTCGGGGGCGCCCTCGACCTTGCCGGCGATCGAGGTCCGCAGATAGTCGAGGAACCCGCGCAGGGTCTCGGCCTCACCGCTGCCGGTTCGGGGCGGCGGGGTGTCCCGGCGGTGGGAGCGGGGGGTGGTGGGCATGGTGACCTGCCTCCGGAGGGTGTGGGGCGGGCGGGCCGCGGGCACGGGGCCCGTCAGCCCGCGCGGCGGACGAGCAGGACGTGGTCGACGACCTCGGCGGTGCGCCCGCCCGGGCCGGTCGCGGTCCGGCGCGGGGCCTCGGCCCGTTCGACCCGCCACGTCGCCGGGTCCAGGGCGAGGTCCGCCGCGACCTCCTGCGGGGCCGGATAGCGCGCGTCGGGGTCCTGGTCCCACGACCACGGCGCGGTCGAGCCGTGGTCGACGACCAGCAGCCGCCCGCCCGGGCGCAGCGCGTGCGCGGCCCCGCGCAGGACCGACGCGCGGTCCAGGTCGAAGGGCGTGTGGAGGTAGTGCGCGCAGACCAGGTCGAACCGGCCCCCGGGGAAGGACCCGCGCAGGTCGTGCCGTACGGCGTCGACCCGGTCGCCGAGGCCGTGGGTCCGGGCGTGCCCCGCGAGCCGCTCGGCCGCGACACCGGAGATGTCCACGGCCGTGACCCGCCAGCCCCGCCGGGCGAGCCACAGCGCGTCGCCGCCGCTGCCGCACCCCAGGTCCAGCGCGTCGCCCGGCGGCAGGCCGGTGACCGTCTCGACCAGGCGGACGTTCGGGCGTGGCGCGTCGGGCGCCGGGCGGGCGGCGTACACGCCGTCCCAGAACGTGACCGCGTCGGTGGCGCTCATCGGAACTCCTTCAGTCGGTTCGGTCGGCGGCGGGCAGCCAAGCGCGGGCAACGCACCGCGAGCCGTCGATGCGACCAGTCTCGGCACCCCTCGCCCGAAGCGGCACGAAAACTTGCGGTTGTGGCAAGGTGGCCCGATGGACGCCGGAACGGACGACGACGTACTCGACGCCGTGGGCCCCCGCCTGCGCACGCTGCGCCGCGAGCGCGGCATCACCCTCGCCCACCTCTCGGCGGCGACCGGCGTGTCGGAGAGCACCCTGTCCCGGCTGGAGAGCGGGCAGCGCCGCGCGACCCTGGAGCTGCTGCTGCCGCTCGCCCGGATCTACGACGTCCCCCTGGACGACCTCGTCGGCGCCCCGCGCACGGGCGACCCGCGCATCCACCTGAAGCCGGTCAAGCGCTTCGGGATGGTCTTCGTGCCGCTGTCCCGGCGGCCGGGCGGTACCCAGGCGTTCAAGATGATCATCCCGAGCCGCCCGGCGCCGCTCGAACCGACCCCGCAGACCCACGAGGGCTCCGAGTGGCTGTACGTGCTCAGTGGCCGTCTGCGGTTGCTGGTCGGCGAGCGCGACCTGACGCTGTCGCCCGGTGAGGCGGCAGAGTTCGACACGTCCTTGCCGCACTGGCTGGGCAGCGCCGACGGCGGCGCGGTCGAACTCCTCGTCCTGTTCGGACTTCAGGGGGTGCGGGCCCATGTGCACAGCGGCTGAGGGCCGTTCGACGGGGCCGGGAGACGTGGAGCCGGGAGGAGACGCGGTGCGCGATGGGACGCGCTGAGCGGGAGACGGTCGCCCGCGCGAAGCGGCTCCAGGAGGCGGCACGTGCCCTGACCGGTGACCACGAGCGGGCCGTCGAGGCCGTCCGGGCCGCGCTGGAGCCGCTGCACGAGGCCGCGGCCCGGGAGGCCCTCGACGCCATCCCGGTGACGCGGCTGCAGGAGCCAACCGAGGGGCGGCTGCGCCTGGGGGCCGTCGAGCGCGCCGGCTTCGGCACGGTCACCGCCGTACTCGACGCCGGTCCCTACCGGCTGCGGCAGATACCGGGGGTCGGTCAGCGCACCGTCGACCAGATCCTGGCCGCCGCACGGCAGTTGGCCGAGGCGGCCGGGGAGGCGGCCGCCGTCCACCTGGACGTGGACCGGCCCGAGCCCGGCACGACCGCGCTGGTGGTGGCCCTCCACGTACTGGCGCAGGCGGGCCCGGAAGGGCGGCGCGCGGTCGACGAGGCCACCGCCTCGGCGGGCCGGCTCGAACCGCTGCTGGCCGACGCCCGCCCGGCCGCCCGGCGGGGCGGACTGCTGCTGGCCGGACGGGCGCGGAGGGAGCGGGCGAGGGCGGCGGTCGCGGCGATCGGGGCCCTCGTCGACGAGGCGGAGCGGACCGGCACCCCCGAACGGTTCGCCCAGGCGTCGGTGGACCTGCTGCGCGGACCGGCGGGCGACCTCGCGGCCTGGACCGACTTCGAACTGCGCGCCGCCGAGTACTACGCGCTGCTCGGCGAGATCGTCACGCGTGCTCCCGACACCGGGGCCGCCGAGGGCTTCCTGCCCGACGACATCGCCGAGCGGGTGCGGGACCTGCGCCTGGACGACACCCACCGCCGGGTGTCGCTGCGCGGGTACCAGGCGTTCGGGGCCCGGTTCGCCCTCGCGCGGCGCCGGGTGATCCTGGGCGACGAGATGGGTCTCGGCAAGACCGTCCAGGCCATCGCGGTGCTGGCCCACCTGGCCGCCGGCGGCCGCACCCACTTCCTGGTGGTGTGCCCGGCGAGCGTCCTGGTCAACTGGACGCGCGAGGTCGCCTCCCGCAGCACCCTGCGGGTCTCCGCGCTGCACGGCCCGGACCGGCACGACGCCTTCGCCGACTGGCGGGAGCGGGGCGGGGTCGCGGTGACCACCTTCGACTCCCTGCGCCACCTCCCCGTTCCGGAAGCGGACGAAGCCGGGACGCTGGTGGAACCCGGGACGCTGGTGGAACCCGGAACGCTGGTGCAACCCGGGATGCTGGTGGTCGACGAGGCGCACGCCGTGAAGAACCCGCAGACCCTGCGGGCGCACGCGGTCGCCCGGTGGGCCGCCCGGTGCGAGCACGTCCTGTTCATGACGGGTACGCCGATGGAGAACCGGGTCGCCGAGTTCCGCAACCTGGTCCGGATGCTCGACCCCGAGGTGGCCGACCGGCTGGCGGACGGTGCGGGACCGCTCGACTCGGTGGCCTTCCGCCAGGCCGTCGCCCCCGTCTACCTGCGCCGCAACCAGAAGGACGTCCTGACCGAACTGCCCAGCCTCCAGCACACCGACGAGTGGGAGGAGCCGAGCGCCGAGGACGAGCGGGCCTACCGCGAGGCCGTGGCCGAGGGAAACTTCATGGCCATGCGCAGGGCCGCGTACGCGCGTCCGGCGGCGTCCGCCAAGCTCGGCCGCCTGCGCGAGATCGTGCGCGAGGCCGGGGAGAACGGACTCAAGGTCGTCGTCTTCACCGCCTTCCGGGACGTGCTGAGCACGGTCGAGGGCGCCCTGCGCGCCGAGGCACCCGGCCCGCGGTCCCCGTACGGCCCGGTGTTCGGGCCCCTGACCGGCAGCGTGCCGCCCGCGGGGCGCCAGCGGGTCGCCGACGCCTTCACGGCCGTGTCCGGACCGGCGGTGCTGCTGGCGCAGATCCAGGCGGCGGGGATCGGCCTCAACCTCCAGGCCGCCTCCGTGGTGGTCCTGTGCGAGCCCCAGACCAAACCCACCGTCGAGCACCAGGCCGTCGCCCGGGCCCACCGCATGGGCCAGGTCCGGCCGGTCCGGGTGCACCGGCTGCTGACCACCGGCGGAGTGGACGAGCGACTGGTGCGGATGCTGGACAGAAAGGCCCGGCTCTTCGACGCCTACGCCCGGCGCAGCGCGGTGGCCGAGGCGACGCCGGACGCCGTGGACGTCCTGGACCCCGACCTGGCCCGCCGGGTCGTCGAGGAGGAACAGGCCCGGCTCGGACTGGGCGACGAACGGCCCGCGCAGCATCCCTGAGGGGGTGTCACGCCCGGTCCGTCACCCGGCGGCAGGCCTCCACGTACCCGCGCACCAGTGCCCGCCCCTCGTCCTCGCGGCGCCGGGCCAGGGCGTAGCGGCTGGGGGACAGGCCGCGGACCGGGCGAGTGGTGACGCCGCCCAGGGTGATCAGCGGGGCGTTGCCCGTGGCCACCAGGCAGATGCCGAGCCCGGCGACCAGGGCCTCGTACGTCTCCTCGGTGCCGGAGATCTCGGCGCCGACGCGCGGCGGGCGGGCGGCGGGGCCGTCGAGGGCGCGCCGTTCGTCCAGCGCCAGCCAGAAGTCGCGCAGGACGCCCGCCTCCGGAGGCAGGGCGAGGAACGGCTCGTCGGCCAGGTCGGCGAAGTCGATCTCCTCCCGGGCGGCGAGGGGGTGGCTGTCGGGGAGGGCGACCAGGCGGGGCTCCTCGGCGACCACCGTCCAGGCGTAGCGGTCGGCGTCGGGCAGCGGCAGCCAGACGTACGCGACGTCGGCCGTGCCGTCGGCCAGGCCCGCGGTCGGGTCCTCCCAGCTCATCTGCCGCAGCCGCAGGACCGCCTCCGGGTGGGCCGCGGTGAAGCGGGAGCGGATCGCCGGGAGCAGACCGCCGCGGCCGGGGCTGGTGCTCATGCCGACGACCAGGGTGCCGCGCCGGGCCGCACGGGTCGCCTCCACCGCCGCCGCGCCCTCGGTCCAGTCGGCCAGCATCCGCCGGGCGTGCGGCAGCAGGGCCGTGCCCGCATCGGTGAGGGTCACGCCCCGCGGACCGCGGTGGAACAGCTCGGTACCCAGCTGCCGTTCCAGGGCCCGGATCTGCTTGCTCAGCGCGGGCTGTGACACGTACAGAAGCTCGGCCGCCCGCGTGAAGTGCAGCTCCTCGGCCACCGTCGCGAAGTAGCGCAGCTCCCGCACATGTACGTCCGTCGTCATGCCCATGGGTTATCACCGCGGGTCTTGGACCGGCAACCGGCCGGTGGGTGAGGGTGGTTGGCGTCGGAACAAGAAACTGAGGGAACCGAGGGAGTCGGGATGAACAAGGTGTGGCTGATCACCGGGGCGAGCAGCGGCTTCGGGCGGGCGATCGCCGAGGCGGCCCTGGCCGACGGCGACGTCGTGGTCGGCGCGGCCCGGCGCCCCGAGGCGCTGGACGACCTCGTGGCCGCGCACCCGGACCAGATGGAGGCACTGCGTCTGGACGTCGCCGACACGGCCGCCGCCGGGGACGCCGTACGGGACGTGCTGGCGCGGCACGGCAGGGTGGACGTACTGGTCAACAACGCGGGCCGCACCCACGTCGGCGCCCTCGAGGAGACCGGCGAGGACGAACTGCGCGCGCTGTTCGACGTGCACGTCTTCGGCCCGGCCGCGCTGACGCGCGCGGTGCTGCCGTCCATGCGGGAGCGGCGTTCGGGCGCGATCGTGCAGATGAGCAGCATGGGCGGGCAGATGTCCTTCGCGGGCTTCTCGGCGTACAGCGGCACGAAGTTCGCCCTGGAGGGCATGTCCGAGGGGCTCGCGGACGAGGTCCGGGACTTCGGCATCAAGGTGCTGATCGTCGAGCCGGGCTCCTTCCGCACCGGCCTGTTCGGCGCCGGCAACGCCGGGATCAGCGCGGACAGCGGCGTCTACGCCAAGGTCGGCGAGACCCGCGGGATGATCGCCGCGGGCGACGGCAGTCAGCCCGGCGACCCCGCCAAGGCGGCCGCGGTCATCCGTGCGGCCCTCGCGGCCGAGCACACCCCGCTGCATCTGCCGCTGGGCGACGACGGCGTCACCGCGGTCCTCGGCCACCTCGACCAGGTCCGCGAGGAGGTCGAGGCCTGGGAGAAGCGGACCAGGGCCACCGCGTTCGACAACTGAGGCGCTCCGGACAGTCGTTGCCGGCACCTTTGGTTCCCGCACCCGACCGCGCCCGACCGCGCCCGACCGCGCCCGACCGTGCCCATGCCGAACCAGGAGTCCGTCATGCTCTCGTCCCTGAAGGCCGTCAACCTGCTGGTGATGTTCCTGCTGGAACTCGCGGTGTACGCCGCGGTCGTGCTCTGGGGGGTGGCCGTCGGCGACGCGTGGCCGGCCGAGGTGGCCCTGGGGGTGGGCGCGCCGGTCGTGATGATGACGGCGTGGGCGCTGTTCGGATCGCCGCGCGCCCGCCACCCGGCGCGCGGCGGCGGGCGGGTCGTCCTGGAGGTGCTGTGGTTCGGCGCGGGTGCGGCCGCCCTGGCCGCCGCCGGGAGACCTTGGTGGGCGGCATTCTTCGCCGGCGTCTACCTGGTCAACGCGGCGTTCAGACGGCTGTGGAAGCAGTGATGCCCGGCGCGCCCGCGACCCGCGCACCGCCTCCCGCGCGGACCGCGCTTACGATGCGCGAGGCCGCACCGTCGCCGCACCACCCTCGCGAACAGGAGCACGGTACCCGTGTCGATACCGCCACCGCCGGGGCCCCAAGGGCAGTACCCCCAGGGTCCGTACGCTCCGCAGTGGGGGCACCCCCTCGCGCCGTACCCGCGGCAGGCTCCCGTGAGCGGGCTCGCCATCGCCGCGTTCGTCCTCGGCGTCCTGTGCTTCGTGCCGGCGGTCGGACTGGTCCTCGGGCTGGTCGCGCTGGCCCGGATCCGCAAGCGGGGCCAACGCGGCAAGGGGTTCGCGGTGGCCGGCTGCGTGCTGTCCTCCGTGGGGCTGGCCCTGTGGGTGCTGACGCTGTCCACGGGCGCCGCCGGCGACTTCTGGGACGGCTTCCGGGACGCCGCGCGCGGCGAGGGAACCGCCTACTCCCTGGAGAAGGGCCAGTGCTTCACCACCCCCAGCGGCTCCCTCCAGGGGGTGACGTACGACGTCGACGAGGTGCCCTGCACGCGGGAGCACGACGGCGAGGTCTTCGCCGCCTTCGACCTGCCGGACGGTTCCTACCCGGGCGACGGGGAGATCACGCGGGCCGCCGACGACCGGTGCTACGCCCTCCAGGACGCCTACGCGATGGACCGGTGGGCGCTGCCGGCCGACGTCGACGTGTACTACCTGACCCCGACCTCCGCGAGCTGGCGGACCGGCGACCGCGAGATCACCTGCCTGTTCGGCAACACGGACGAGCGGGGCACGCTGACCGGCTCACTGCGCAACGACGGCGCGCGGCTCGACCCGGACCAGCACACGTACCTGCTCGCGGAGGGCTACCTGAACCGGGCCATGGACGAGGTGCCCGCGGCGGAGGCGGTCGAGGACGACCTCGCGGGCTACCGGATCTGGGCCGGGCGGGTCTCGGAGGCGCTCAGGGGCGAGGTCGCGATGCTGGACGGGCACGACTGGCCCGCCGGCGCCGAGCGCCCGGTCGCCGCGTTGACCGACGACCTGCGGTTGGCGCAGGAGGAGTGGGGCCTGGCGGCGAAGGCCGCCGACCTCGACGCGTACTACGAGCACTACGGCAAGGGCTACGACCTCGTCGTCGCCGACAGCACGGTCACCGCCCGCAAGGCTCTGGGCCTGGCCGCCACGCCGCCGGAGTACGAGGGCGGCGACGGCGGGGGAGACGACCCCGGCGTGGAGGTGTGAGAGCGGCCATAGCGGGGAGAAAGTGCCTGCGTAAAGCCCTCGGGCGCCACAAGTCATCACATCGAGTGATTCTTTGGCCTTTGCTTGCCTGGGCCAACCTACGGTTGCCACGCTGTTGCTGTCTGTACAACCTGATGGGAGCGGCCAGTGACATTCGGTGAGCAGCCGGCGTATCTGCGTGTCGCGGGTGATCTCCGCAAGAAGATCGCCGACGGCCTGCTGCCGCCCCACACCCGCCTCCCGTCCCAGGCGCGGATCCGCGAGGAGTACGGCGTCTCGGACACCGTCGCCCTGGAGGCCCGCAAGGTGCTGATGGCCGAGGGTCTGGTCGAGGGCCGCTCCGGCTCCGGCACCTACGTGCGCGAGCGGCCCGTGCCGCGGCGCGTCGCCCGCTCCGGATACCGGCCGGCCGGCGGGGCCACACCCTTCCGCCAGGAGCAGGCCGACGGGGACGCGCGCGGCACCTGGGAGTCGCGCAGCGAGCAGGCCGAGGCGAGCGGTGCCGTGGCCGAGCGGCTCGGGATCAAGCCCGGTGACCGGGTGATGTGCACGCGGTACGTCTTCCGGGAGGCCGGTGAGGCGGTCATGCTCTCCACCTCCTGGGAGCCGCTGGACCTGACCGGCCGCACCCCGGTGATGCTGCCCGAGGAGGGGCCTCTGGGCGGCATGGGCGTCGTCGAGCGGATGGCCGCCATCGACGTCGTCGTCGACAACGTCACCGAGGAGGTCGGCGCCCGCCCCGGTCTCGCCGAGGAGTTGCTCGCCCTGGGCGGCGTTCCGGGGCACGTGGTGCTGGTCGTGCAGCGCACGTTCTACGCCTCGGGGCGCGCCGTGGAGACCGCCGACGTGGTCGTCCCGGCCGACCGTTACCGGGTGGCGTACCACCTGCCTGTCAGGTAGCCCGTCAGACAGCCCCTCAAGTAGGGCCGTGGCCGGGAGGGTTCGCGCGCCCTGCCGCGGTGCGAGCCGGCGGTGCGAGATGGCGGTGCGAGCCCGGGGTGTGGGATGGCGGTGTGAGATGGCGCACGCCTGTCGTGCGCCTCCCGCGTCCCCTTCCCCCGCTCACGCATCCGCCGGGGCCCGCGGCCCCGTTCGCCCGGCGCCGGAATCCGGTCGTTCCCCCAGGTCGCCTCCCCCGGTCCCGTCATGCCTGTGACCGGAGGCATCGGTGTGCGGAGACGGCGCGTTCCGCATCGTGCGCCCCCTGCGTTCTGGCTGGTTGCGTACCTCTTTGTGCAAAGCCGTGTTCGCTCCGTGAAGGTTGGGCGTAGGCTCGGGCATATGCGGATTGCGGTTTCCTTGGCGGGCGGGGCGCGGCGGGTGCCGCGGGCGACGGGAACGGGAAGTGGAGGGGCGCGATGAACGACAGCACGGTCACTCTTCCCTGGCTGGTCTTCCGGCAGGACGACAACGGCAATCGCTACCGCGTGGGCAGGTACGCGACGCGGGCGGAGGCCCAGCAGATCGCGGACACCCTCGACGGTCGCGGACACAAGCAGCTCTACTGGGTCGAGAAGCTCGCCGCGCCCGGCGCGGGCGCGGCGGACTGACCCACCGCGGACCCGTCCACCGCGGACCGGCCCGGCCGGGCAGGCCGTAGGCTCCGGCGCATGACGGAACGGATCGTGGTGGGCGCCGCCCTGCTCGGCGGCGGGCGCCTGCTCGCCGCGCGCCGCAGCGCACCCGCCGAACTGGCCGGGCGGTGGGAGCTGCCCGGCGGCAAGATCGAGGCGGGCGAGACGCCCGAGGCGGCGCTCGTGCGCGAACTGCGCGAGGAACTCGGGGTGGCGGCCGAGGCCGGTGAGCGCGTCCCGGGGCAGTGGCCCCTGCGGGCCCCCTTCGTCCTCCAGGTGTGGACCGCCCGCCTGCGCCCCGGCTCCGCGGCCCCCGCACCCCTGGAGGACCACGACGAGCTGCGCTGGCTGACCCCCGGCCAGATCTGGGACGTGCCCTGGCTGGACCAGGACGTACCGGCCGTCGAGCGGGTGCTGGCACACCTGGGACTCGAGGCGGGCACCGCGAGGAACGGTATCGAGCCCGGATAAAGGGTATGTGCCCATTAACCCCACGAAACCGGACAGTAGTGGGGTCGTCGGCCGAGGAAGTGATCGGCGTGAGTGACGGTGAGGGCGACTGTGCCGAGTGGGTCTTTCCCGCGGCGCCGGACGCCGTGCGCACCGCCCGCTCCCTGGTCCGCCGCACCCTGGGAGAGTGGCGGCTCGACAGCGTCGGGGACATCGCCGCCCTGCTGGTCAGTGAGCTGGTCACCAACGCCTTGCGGCACGCCACCGGCCCCATCGGCGTCCGCCTGGTGCGCAGCCCCGCCGGAGCCGCCGGAGCCGCCGGAGTCGACGGGGTCCTGCTGGTGGAGGTCTCCGACCCGCTGCCGGACCCGCCCCGCGAGCGCGTCGCCCGTCCCGACGACGAGGACGGCCGGGGTCTGCAGTTGGTGGCCTCCGCCGCGCGGCGCTGGGGCACCCGTCCCGGGGAGGCGGGAAAGACCGTGTGGTTCGAACTCGCCCTGCCGCGCTAGCGCGACGGCCTCGTGACGCACCGTCGCCAACGCGACGGCCGGTGCTCGAAATGTCCTCGTATCGTCCCTGGTCCGGGTCGCCCACAGGTTCAGGCCAGTGGCAGTTGTGGAACTGCGTGATTCGATGCCGTGTCCGCTGGTTAGAAGACTGGAAGTGTTGTCGCGGTCCGGACCGAAAACCATCGGGACCGTGCTGTGATCGTGAACACCGTGTCGTGCGGCGCCGTAGTGCTGGATACTGCGGGCAGCCGCCTCCGGTGACCGGTGCCGGATGCGGTGAGCTGGAGGGGACGGTTCGCGTGAGCGAGATACCAGCGAGGGCCAAGGAGCCCACGGAGTCCACGGAGTCCGAGGGCCCGTCGGCAGACGCGCCACTCGGTGACGCGGTGTGGCAGAGCAGCCCGCCCGGCTCCATCTACGACTACATCAAGGTCGCCTCCTTCTCCATCGGCCCCGACGGACTCGTCGACCAGTGGAGCCTGCGTGCGGAGCAACTGCTCGGCATCCGGGCCGAGGACGCCGTGGGCACCGACCCCATCGAGGCCTTCATCGACCCCGACCTGCGGGAGCGCGGCCAGCGCAAGATGACCGAGATCCTCGACGGCCGGGAATGGACCGGAGTGGTCCCCTTCCGGGCACCGGACGAGGCCGACGGGACGGCGCGGCACGCGAGCGGCCGGCACACCGGCGGCCGGCACGACAGGCGCGGACTCGCCGAGGTGTACGTCATGCCGACGCGCACGGAGGACGGGGAGAAGGCCGCCGTCTGCATCGTCGTCGACGTCCGCGTCCTGCGCAGCATCGAGACCGATCTCGCCGCGTCGCAGGCCATATTCGGCCAGTCTCCGTTCGGGTTCCTGCTCATCGACCCCGATCTGACGGTGCGCCGCGCCAATCAGCGGTTCGCCTCCATCTTCGGCGGCACCCCCGACGACCACCGCGGCAAGGGCGTCCACGACTACCTGCCGCGCGCCGAGGCCGACCGGGTCTCCGCGACCCTGCGCCGGGTCCTGGAGACCGGCGACTCCATCACGGACATGCACGTCACGGGCTTCGTGCCGGGCTCGGAGGAGCGCCGCCACTGGTCCGTCAACCTCTACCGCGTGCACAGCGGTTCCGGCCGGCCGATCGGTGTGGCCTGGCTGGGCACCGACATCACCGCCCGCCGCCAGGCCGCCCGCGAGGCCGCCAACGCCCGGCGCAACCTCGCCCTCCTCAACGACGCGGGCGCCCGCATCGGCAACTCCCTCGACCTGGAGACCACCGCCCGCGAACTCCTCGACGTCGTCGTCCCCGGCTTCTGCGACCTGGCCACCGTCGACCTCTACCAGGGCCTGCTGGTCGGCGACGAGACCCCGCCGGGGCTCGCCGACGGCAGCGCGGAACTGCGCCGCGTCGCCTTCTCCAGCGCCGTCTCCGACGCCCCCTTCCTCGGCACCGGCGAGCGGGTCAAGCTCGGCGCCGTCCACCATTACCCGTTCAACTCGCCCTGCGCCGACGCCCTGCGCACCGCCCGGCCGCGCAGCGTCCCCGCCGAGGACGGGGGGCTCGTGCAGTCCACGCTCGCCGTGCCGATGGTCGCCCACGACACGGTCGTCGGCCTCGTCCAGTTCGCCCGCACCAAGGGCAGCGAACCGTTCGGCGACCGCGACCGCGACCTTGCCGTGGAACTGGCCGCGCGCGCCGCCGTCTGCATCGACAACGCCCGGCTCTACCGGCGCGAGCACGAACGCGCGCTGATACTGCAACGCTCCCTGCTCCCGCCCGGCGACCCGGAGGCCTCCGGACTCGACATCGCCTGCCGCTACCTGCCCGGCGAGGCGGCCACCGGCCGGGCCAGCGAGGTCGGCGGCGACTGGTTCGACGTGATCGAACTCCCCGGGCACCGCACCGCGCTGGTCGTCGGCGACGTCATGGGCCGCGGTCTGCGCGCCGCCGTCGCGATGGGCGAACTGCGCACCGCCGTACGCACCCTGGCCCAGCTCGACATCGAACCGGCCGAGGTCCTCTCCCAGCTGGACGAGATCGCGCGCGGCCTCGGCGCTCCCGGTGGCGTCCAGCAGGCCACCCGGGCCGCCCGCCGCCCCCGCGAGGCCGACCTGTCCGAGGTCTACCTGGCGACCTGCGTGTACGCCGTCTACGACTCGGTGACCAGGCGCTGCACCTTCGCCAACGCGGGCCACCTGCCGCCCGTCCTGGTCGAGCCCGGCGAGTCCGCGCTGATGCTGGACGTGCCGCCCGGTCTGCCGCTCGGCGTCGGCGGGGAGCCCTTCGAGGAGGTGGAGGTCGAACTGCCCGAGGGCGCCCTGCTCGCCCTCTACACCGACGGTCTGGTCGAGAGCCGCGACCACCCCCTCGACGAGGGCCTCCAGGCCTTCGTGGGCGCCCTCACGGACCCCACCCAGCCCCTGGAGGACGTCTGCGACCAGGTCCTCAACACCCTCGACAGCCATCACGGCGAGGACGACATCGCGCTGCTGATGGCCCGCGTCCAGGGCCTGCCCGGCGACAGCGTCGGCGACTGGACCCTGCCGCGCGAGCCGCGCAGCGTCGGCCGGGCCCGCGAGTACGCCCGCGCCCAGCTGCTGGCCTGGGACATGGAGCCGCTGGTCGACACCACGGAACTGCTCGTCAGCGAGCTGGTCACCAACGCGCTCAGGTACGGCGAGGGCGAGATCAGGCTCCGCCTCCTCCTCGACCGCACCCTGGTCTGCGAGGTCTGGGACTCCGGCCTGGTCCAGCCGCGCCGGCGCCGGGCCCGGGACACCGACGAGGGCGGCCGCGGCCTGCAACTGGTCGGCCTGCTCAGCGCGGCCTGGGGCTCACGCCGTACGCCGCGCGGCAAGACGGTCTGGTTCGAACTGCCCCTGCCGGGCGCCGACACCCAGCTCACGGACCCCGCGGAGGCCTTGCTGAGCCTGTTCTGACCCGGCCGGGTGTCGTACGGGTCCGGGCCCGCCGGGTGCGGCGCACATGCCCGTACCCGGCCAGCAGCAGGGCTGCCCCGGCCGTGACCAGGGGCGGCACCAGATCGGCGGAGATCACCGCCACGCACCCCCGACCGCAACCGGAACACCGGTTCGAGTCGTCCCCGCTGGCAACACGCGAGGAGCGTACGCACGGAATCCGGCCACCGCGACCGGAAACGGGCCACAGGGAGGGGACACCGTGGAGGACACGGAGCCGAGAAACACCGAGCCGAAAGCTGCTCCGACAGTCGAATCGACGGCCGAATCGACGGCCGAATCGACGGCCGGACCGGCAGCCGCCGACGGCGATCAGCCCCCACAGGGGCCACCCGCACCCGACGACGAAAGCAGCACGGGTGGTGCGGGTGGGAACACAAAAAAGAAGAAGCGGCTCCGCCGCACCCGCCGCATCACCCTCGCCGTGCTCCTCGTCCTGCTCCTCCCCCTCCTCACCGCCGAGACTGCCCTCCGCATCAACTACATGGGCGACCCCGCCGACGGCACCTACACCAGGAACCGCGACGCGATCTGGCTCGGCCACGCCTGGGTCGACGGCCGGAAGAAGGACGCGGACCTCACCGCCCTGGCCCGCAGCCTCAAGACCACCGGAATCCGCGACCTGTACGTCCACACCGGCCCGATGGAACACGACGGCACGCTGCCCGAGTCCCTCTACCCCAAGGCCCGCTGGCTGATCGACGCCGTGCACCGGGAACTCCCCGGCGTCCGCGTCCAGGCCTTCCTCGGCGACGTCCTCGCCACCGAGGGCCCCGACGGCATGCGCCTGGAGAAGGCCGCCACCCGCGCCGCCGTCGTCGACTCCGCCCGCCAGGTCCTGGACGTGGGCTACGACGGAGTCCACCTGGACCTGGAACCGCTGCACTCGGACGACCGGAACTACCTCTCGCTCCTGGACGACGTACGCGCCGTCACCCGCGCCCGGGACGCGCAGCTCTCCGTCGCCGCCCACCAGATCGACCCGCTGCCCGCCCTGCACTCTGTCTTCGGCCTCTTCACCCAGCACCCCAAGTGGTGGTCGCAGGAGTTCTTCGGCCAGGTCGCCCGCCGCGTCGACCAGATCGCCGTGATGTCCTACGACACCGCGCAGCCGCTGGAGAGCACCTACGGCGGCTACGTGGCCCAGCAGACCTCCCTCGCCCTCGAGGTCACCCCGCCCACGACCCACCTGCTGATGGGCCTGCCCTTCTACCACGAGAGCAACTTCGACCACTGGGGCCACGCCGAGACCGTCGCCGCCGCCGTACGCGGCGTCCGCCTCGGCCTGTCCCGGACGGACGCCGACCGCGAGCTCTTCGGCGTCGCCCCGTACATCGACTTCGCGGCGACGGACACGAACTGGAAGGAATACCGGGACGGCTGGGTCCGCTAGGCCGTGTCGGACCTAGGACCGGTCCCGGGACCGGCGCCCGATCTTCGACCCCAGCCACACCAGCGGGTCATACTTGCGGTCCACGGCCCGTTCCTTCAGCGGGATCAGCGCGTTGTCCGTGATCTTGATGCCCTCCGGGCAGACCTCCGTGCAGCACTTGGTGATGTTGCAGTAGCCGAGGCCGTGCTCGTCCTGGGCGGCGCGTGACCGGTCCAGGCCGGTGTCACCGGCGGCGTCCAGCGGGTGCATGTCCAGCTCGGCGACGCGCATGAGGAAGCGCGGGCCCGCGAAGGCGGGCTTGTTCTCCTCGTGGTCGCGGACCACGTGGCAGGTGTCCTGGCACAGGAAGCACTCGATGCACTTGCGGAACTCCTGCGAGCGGTCCACGTCCTCCTGCATCATCCGGTACTCGCCCGGCCCCAGGTCGGCGGGCGGGACGAAGGCCGGGACCTCGCGGGCCTTGGTGTAGTTGAAGCCGACGTCCGTCACCAGGTCCCGGATCACCGGGAAGGCGCGCAACGGCGTGACGGTGATCGTCTCCTCGCGGGTGAACACGGACATGCGGGTCATGCACAGCAGCCGCGGCCGCCCGTTGATCTCCGCCGAGCACGAACCGCACTTGCCCGCCTTGCAGTTCCAGCGCACCGCGAGGTCGGGGGCCTGGGTGGCCTGGAGGCGGTGGATGATGTCGAGGACCACCTCGCCGTCGTTCACCTCGACCTCGAAGTCCTCCAGCCCGCCGCCCTCGACGTCACCGCGCCACACCTTGAAGCGGGCCTTGTAGCCGCTCATTCGGACCGGCCCTCCAGTTCCTCGTCGGCGAGGTACTTCACCAGCTCCTCCTTGTCGAAGAGGGCGAGCAGGTCGGGCCGGATGGGCTCGGTGGTCTGCCGCTCCAGGGCGATCCGGCCGCGCTCCGGGTCCGTCGCCGCGAGGTCGCCCGCCGGGTCGGCCAGCGAGCAGATCAGGTTGGCCGGGCGCCAGCGCCGGTCCATCGACGGATGGTCCTCGCGGGTGTGCCCGCCGCGCGACTCGGTGCGCTCCAGCGCGGCCCGTGCCACGCACTCGCTGACCAGCAGCATGTTGCGCAGGTCCAGGGCGAGGTGCCAGCCCGGGTTGAACTGGCGGTGCCCCTCCACCCCGGCCCGGCGGGCGCGCACCCGCAGCTCCGCCAGCTTCTCCAGGGCCTGCTTCATCTCCGCCTCCCGGCGGATGATCCCCACCAGGTCGTTCATGGTCTGCTGGAGTTCCTGGTGGAGGGTGTACGGGTTCTCCGGCGGGCCCGCGTCGGGCTCCTGCGCCTCGGCGGAGAACGGCCGCAAGGCCTCCGCGGCGGCCGCGTCGACCTGGGCGTCGTCGACCCGGGCGCGGGCGCCTTCGTCCGTCCGCCCCGCCGCGTACTCGGCCGCGTACCGGCCCGCCCGGCGGCCGAACACCAGCAGGTCGGACAGCGAGTTGCCGCCCAGCCGGTTGGAGCCGTGCATGCCGCCGGCCACCTCACCGGCCGCGAACAGCCCGGGCACCCCGCGGGCGGCGGCGGTGTCGGAGTCGACGGCGATGCCGCCCATCACGTAGTGGCAGGTGGGCCCGACCTCCATCGCCTCCGCCGTGATGTCGACGTCCGCCAGCTCCTTGAACTGGTGGTACATCGAGGGCAGCCGGCGCCGGATCACCTCGGCGGACATCCGGGTCGACACGTCGAGGAAGACGCCGCCGTGCGGTGAGCCCCGGCCCTCCTTCACCTCGGCGTTGATCGCGCGGGCGACCTCGTCGCGGGGGAGCAGCTCGGGCGGACGCCGGTTGTGGTCCGGGTCGTCGTACCAGCGGTCGCCCTCCGCCTCCGACTCGGCGTACTTCTCCTTGAAGACGTCCGGGACGTAGTCGAACATGAACCGCTTGCCCTCGGAGTTGCGCAGCACCCCGCCGTCGCCGCGTACCGACTCGGTGACCAGGATGCCCTTCACCGACGGCGGCCAGACCATGCCCGTCGGGTGGAACTGCACGAACTCCATGTTCAGCAGCGGTGCCCCGGCCAGCAGCGCCAGGGCGTGGCCGTCGCCGGTGTACTCCCACGAGTTCGAGGTCACCTTGAACGACTTGCCGATGCCGCCGGTGGCGATCACCACCGAGGGTGCCTGAAGGACGAAGAAGCGGCCGCTCTCGCGCTCGTAGCCGAAGACGCCCGAGACCTTCCGGTCCTCCTGGAGCACGCGGGTGACCGTGCACTCCTGGAAGACCTTCAGCCGGGACTCGTGGTCCCCGGTCTCGCGGAAGTCCTCCTGCTGGAGCGAGACGATCTTCTGCTGGAGGGTGCGGATCAGCTCCAGGCCCGTGCGGTCGCCGACGTGGGCGAGCCGCGGGTACTCGTGGCCGCCGAAGTTGCGCTGCGAGATCCGGCCGTCCTTCGTCCGGTCGAACAGCGCGCCCCAGGTCTCCAGCTCCCACACCCGCTGCGGGGCCTCCTGGGCGTGCAGCTCGGCCATCCGCCACTGGTTGAGGAACTTGCCGCCGCGCATGGTGTCCCGGAAGTGGACCTGCCAGTTGTCGCCGGAGTTGACGTTGCCCATGGAGGCGGCGATCCCGCCCTCCGCCATCACGGTGTGCGCCTTGCCGAACAGCGACTTGCAGATCACGGCCGTACGGGCGCCGCGCTCGCGGGCCTCGACGGCGGCGCGCAGCCCGGCACCGCCCGCGCCCACCACGACGACGTCCCATTCCTGCCGGTCGACCACGGACATCAGAAAGCCTCACTCATCAGAAGAAGCGCGGATCGTCGAAGACACCGGACGCGACCAGGTACACGTAGAAGTCGGCGAGCGCCACGCTCACCAGCGACGCCCAGGCGAGCTGCATGTGGCGGGCGTTGAGCTTCCCGACCCACTGCCACATCCGGTAGCGCACGGGATGCCGGGAGAAGTGCTTGAGCTTGCCGCCGACGATGTGCCGGCAGGAGTGGCAGGACAGGGTGTACGCCCAGATCAGCGCGATGTTGGCGAGGAGCACCAGGGTGCCGAGGCCCATGTGGCCCCACGCGTAGTGCTCGTCGCGGAAGGCGAGCACGGTGTCGTAGGTGAGGATCAGCGCGACCAGGAGGGCCGCGTAGAAGAAGTACCGGTGGACGTTCTGCAGGATCAGCGGGAAGCGGGTCTCGCCGGTGTACTTCTGGTGCGGCTCGGCCACCGCGCAGGCCGGCGGGGACGCCCAGAAGCCCCGGTAGTAGGCCTTGCGGTAGTAGTAGCAGGTCAGGCGGAAGCCGAGCGGGAAGATCAGGATGATGATCGCGGGGGAGATGCCCCACCAGGTGCCGAAGAGTTCCCAGTTGGGTCCCGAGCGCATCGGCTCGCAGTTCTCCGCCAGACAGGGGGAGTAGAAGGGCGAGACGTAGGGGGCCGCGTAGTAGTCGGCGTTCGCGAAAGCCCGCCAGGTCGAGTAGACGACGAAGGCCAGCAGGCCCGCGGCGGTGGCGGCCGGTGCCAGCCACCAGCGGTCGGTGCGCAGGTGCGGGGCGCGGATGGCGGCGCGCGTCGCGGTGTGGACGCCACCGCCCGGGGGACGGTCTTCGGTGGCTGGCGGTTCGGTACCAGTGGCCACTGGGCGGCTCCGGTCGGTCGGGTCGGGTTTGCGGGCCTTTCTCGAGTCCCCGGTGCAGGCCCTAGGGGGCGCGGCGGTCGCGGGCGCCGAGACCCTCGTCGTCCGAGTCCGTCCACAGGGAGCCGTCGTACGGCGTGTCGGGGATCGGGACGAGGTCCGGACGCCTGGGCGCCTCCGGCGCGGCTGCCGCCGCCCGCAGCAGCGCGACGCTCTCGCGCAGGTGGTCGGCGTCGGTACGGACCCGGCGGACTTCCAGGTCGCCGCTGCCCAGCTGCTGTTCCAGCCGGGTCACCGTCCTGGACAGCTCGTCCAGGCTGCGCTGCACCGATGACAGATCGTCGTGCACGGACAAGACGTGACCTCGCTTCCGTCGGACACGGCAGTGGGCCGCCGGCCTTGGGGGGCTACGTTCATGCGCCTGAGAGTGTCGCGCGTCACACCAGTCGCTGGGAAGGGATGTGCAGCGATTGGCCGGGGCGCGTCGGTGCACCGCGGGCGCCATTGCGCCGCACGGGTGACCTTACGCACCGTCGTCGCCGTGTCTCCGAGCGTGGCGGAACCGTTTCCCCTTCAGTGGCCGCATCCCCGTCCGGATACAAATGATCAACTTGAATACCGCACATACGGCAAATGCGGCACAACGTAGCGAACGCGGCCTTCCGGAGGTAGCAGAGATGTCCCACGTAGGCGTCGGACCGCGCGCGGTCATGCGTTCGGTCGCCTTCCTCACCGCGGGCGTCCTCGCGGTTCCGGCGCTGGCCGGCTGCACCTCCGAGGACCCGGCGGGCAAGCCGCTCGCCGAACAGGACGTCGCCGCCGCGGCCCGTGCCAGGATCTCCGACGGCGGCACCCTGCGCTGGGCCGTGGACTCCGTACCGGACACGCTGAACGCCTTCCAGTCGGACGCCGACGCCACGACGACCCGCGTCGCGCAGGCCGTGCTGCCCTCCCTGTACCGCATGGACGAGACCGGCAGCCCGGTGCGCAACCCCGACTACCTGGAGTCGGCCGAGGTCGTCGACACCGAGCCCAAGCAGGTCGTCGTCTACAAGCTGAACCAGCAGGCCGTCTGGAGCGACGGCCGGGAGATCGGCGCCGCGGACTTCGCCGCCCAGTGGCGCGCCCTGTCCGGCAAGGACAGCGCCTACTGGACCGCCCGCAACGCGGGGTACGACCGCATCGAGAAGGTCGAGCGCGGTGCGAACGACCTGGAGGTCAAGGTCACCTTCAGCCGGCCCTACGCCGACTGGAAAGCCCTGTTCACGCCCCTGTATCCGAAGGACGTCACGGGTACCCCGGACGCCTTCAACGACGGCGCGCGGCGGACCCTCAAGGTCAGTGCCGGGCCCTTCGCCGTCAAGAAGGTCGACACCAAGGGCGACCAGGTGGTCCTCACCGGCAATCCGCGCTGGTGGGGCGAGCCGGCGAAGCTGGACGAGATCGTGCTGCGCGCCGTCCCCCGCGACGAGCGGGTCTCCGAACTGGTCGCCGGCAAGCTCGACCTCGCCGAGATCGACCCGGAGACCGCCGACGAGGTCACCCTGGCCGCCGGTCCCCGGGACCCCGCCACCGGCACCCCGCTCATGGGACCGGGGGGCACCCCGGCCGCGGGCCCGCAGGGCAGGTCCGCCGCCGAGGCGCTGCGCTCCTGGGCCATCGCCAACGGCTCCGACGAGGAGGCCGCCGAGGAGGAGGTCCTCGCCCGCGAGGAGCGCGGCGAGGCCGAGGCGAAGGCCCGGCGCCGGCAGCAGGCCCTGAGCGGCTTCGAGCTCCGCAAGTCCCTGGAGCCCGCCTACACCCAGCTCGCCCTCAACGGCGCCGAGGGCCCTCTCGCCGACGAACGCGTCCGCAGGGCCGTGGCCCGCGCCCTGGACCGCGAGGAACTGGCCGAGGCGGTGCTCAAGCCGCTCGGCCTGCCCGCCGACCCCGTGGGCAGCCACCTCGCGCTGTCCGGCCAGCCCGCCTACGCCGACGGCAGCGGCGCCCTCGGCGAGCAGAACGCCAAGGAGGCCCGGGCCCTGCTCGCGGACGCCGGATGGGTCCCCGGCGGCCCGGTGAAGAAGAAGGACGGCGAGGAGGCGGCCGGCGCCGAGAAGGACAAGAAGGACGAGGACAAGAAGGACGAGAAGAAGTCCGAGGGCGACGACGACGGCACGTACATCGTCGGCGAGGACAACAAGAGCAAGGACAGCACGCACGACGACGGCAGGAACGACGACGGCAGGAACGACGACGGCAGGAACGACGACGGTGACGACGCCAAGGACGGCGCCGACCGGGAGAGCGGCGAGAAGCACAGCAGCGGCAAGAACACCGCGCAGGGCGGCGCCCCCGGCGCCTACGCCCCCAAGGGCACCGCGGCCCCGGCCGGCGCGGCGGCTGCCCCGCTCGCCAAGGACGGCAAGGCGCTCACGCTCCGCTTCGTGCTCCCCTCGGGGCCCGGCTCCGGGACCCTGCGCACGGTGGCCGACCGGATCACGGACATGCTGAAGGAGATCGGCATCGGCACCAAGATCACCAAGGTGCCGGACGAGAGCTACTTCAAGGACCACATCGCCGCCGGCGAGTACGACCTGGCGCTCTACTCCTGGCCCGCCTCCGCGTTCCCCGCCACCGACGCCCGCCCCATCTACGCCAAGCCCGTCCCCGCCGCCGACGGTTCCCTGAACGTCGCCCAGAACTACACCCGGGTCGGCACCGACCAGGTCGACCAGCTCTTCGACCGGGCCCTGGCCACCCTGGACCAGAAGGAGGCCCGGGAGCTGCTGCGCAAGGCCGACTCGCGGATCTGGGCGGCGGCCGGCTCCGTCCCCCTCTACCAGCGCCCCCAGCTGCTGGCGGCCCGCAAGAACCTCGCCAACGCGGGCGCCTTCGGTTTCGGGACACCGGTCTACGAGGACATGGGCTTCCTCAAGAAGGGCGCCCAGGGCTCCCGGCCCACCGCCCCGGCCACCTCCGCTCCCCCCTCCTCTCCGTCGTCCTGAACCCTCCCGGCAAGCCGCAGTCTCCGGAGCCCCGTACCATTGGGTGAGGCCGTGGCATGTACCGCCCGGCAGGCCCGCGTGACACGGACGTCCGCGAGGGCCGTCCTCACACGCTCCGGGAGTACGCCTCACATGACCGCGTCTACAACGCGTCACGACATCCGCAACGTCGCCATCGTTGCCCACGTCGACCACGGCAAGACCACGATCGTCGACGGAATGCTCAAGCAGGCCGGTGCCTTCGCCGCGCACCAGCTCGAAGGCGTCGACGACCGCATGATGGACTCGAACGACCTGGAGCGTGAGAAGGGCATCACGATCCTCGCCAAGAACACGGCGGTGAAGTACCACCCGAAGGATGGCGGCGACGTCATCACCATCAACATCATCGACACCCCCGGCCACGCCGACTTCGGCGGCGAGGTCGAGCGCGGTCTGTCGATGGTCGACGGTGTGGTGCTGCTCGTGGACGCCTCCGAGGGCCCGCTGCCGCAGACCCGGTTCGTGCTGCGCAAGGCGCTCAGCCAGCGACTGCCGATCATCCTGTGCATCAACAAGACGGACCGTCCGGACGCCCGCATCGACGAGGTGGTCAACGAGACCTACGACCTCTTCCTCGACCTGGACGCCGACGAGGAGCAGATCGAGTTCCCGATCGTCTACGCCTGCGGCCGGGACGGCATCGCCTCCCTCACCAAGCCCGACGACGGCACGGTCCCCTCCGACTCCACCAGCCTGGAGCCGTTCTTCTCGACGATCCTGGACTACATCCCGGCGCCGACCTACGACGAGGACGCCCCGCTCCAGGCCCACGTCACCAACCTGGACGCCGACAACTTCCTCGGCCGTATCGCGCTGCTGCGCGTGCACCAGGGCGAGCTGAAGAAGGGCCAGACCGTCGCCTGGATGAAGCGCGACGGGTCCGTGCAGAACGTGCGGATCTCCGAGCTGATGATGACCGAGGCGCTCACCCGCAAGCCCGCCGAGAAGGCCGGCCCCGGTGACATCTGCGCGGTCGCCGGCATCCCGGACATCATGATCGGCGAGACCCTGGCCGACGTGGAGAACCCGGTCCCGCTGCCGCTGATCACGGTGGACGAGCCCGCGATCTCCATGACCATCGGCACCAACACCTCCCCGCTGGTCGGCCGCGGCGCCACCGGCAAGGGCGCCGACAACAAGGCCGTCGTCAAGGACCGCAAGGTCACCGCCCGCCAGGTCAAGGACCGTCTGGACCGCGAGCTGATCGGCAACGTCTCGCTCCGCGTCCTGGACACCGAGCGCCCGGACGCCTGGGAGGTGCAGGGCCGCGGCGAGCTGGCGCTGGCCATCCTGGTCGAGCAGATGCGCCGGGAGGGCTTCGAGCTGACCATCGGCAAGCCGCAGGTCGTCACCAAGGACGTCGAGGGCAAGACGTACGAGCCCGTCGAGCGGATGACGATCGACGTGCCCGAGGAGCACATGGGCGCGGTCACGCAGCTGATGGGCGTGCGCAAGGGCCGGATGGACAACATGTCCAACCACGGCTCGGGCTGGGTCCGCATGGAGTTCGTGGTCCCCTCCCGCGGCCTGATCGGATTCCGGACGGAGTTCCTCACCCAGACCCGCGGCACCGGCATCGCGCACTCCATCCACGAGGGCCACGAGCCCTGGTTCGGCACCCTCACGACCCGTAACAACGGCTCGCTGGTCGCCGACCGCTCGGGCGCCGTCACCGCGTTCGCGATGACCAACCTCCAGGAGCGCGGCGTGCTCTTCACGGACCCCGGCACCGAGGTGTACGAGGGCATGATCGTCGGCGAGAACTCCCGCGCCGACGACATGGACGTGAACATCACCAAGGAGAAGAAGCTCACCAACATGCGGTCGTCCTCGGCCGACTCGTTCGAGGCGATCGTCCCGCCGCGCAAGCTCTCCCTGGAGCAGTCCCTGGAGTTCTGCCGCGACGACGAGTGCGTCGAGGTGACCCCGGAGGCCGTCCGGATCCGCAAGGTGAACCTGGACGCCCGCGAGCGCGCCCGCGCCGCCAGCCGGGCCAAGCACGGCTGACCCCACCGCACGACCGACGGCACCGGACACCACGGCTCACGTGGGGTCCGGTGCCGTTTGGCGTGATGCCGACGCGGGCGGGACGCGGGGGTAGGGAAAACCCTCGATTTCACGGCGGGGCGGCTCAGGGCGGGCAGAGCCGCACTAACCTGCGCGGAAGCACTCCGCCCGGAGCGCCGGCGGGCAGCCCCGTCCGGGAGCCGGGCGGCCGGCGCCGACGGACGGGCCGGGCGCGGGACATACCTGCGGGTCAGCTTGCACCCCGTGCACGTTACGCGCAATCAATTTCTGTCGCGCGGACGTCCGTTATACGGACGGTCACCACCGTTAGATGTGTAACAAGTCCGTTTCGCAGCGATCTCGTACCAAACCCTTTGTCCGGATTTTGAAAGATCTGGCCCCTATCTGTGATCGAACCGAGACCTCGAACCTGTGGTTCGTTCCCCGGAGGATGGCAGATAGTTAGGCGCGTAGAGCTCGGATAAACGGGTCACGCGCTGACGGGGCGCAGGCTCGCGAGCGTGAGGGTGCACAGCGATCTCATCACCGGCCGATGGCTGGAACGTGACGCGTGCTCCTCTTTGCGGTGAACCAGCGGATTCATGAGGAGGAACCCATGCGAGGTGCCACAAGCGCCATATGGGTCGCGTCGTCCCCGATGGCAGGTGTAGGCCCCGCGGGTGCGTTCAGTGCCGTCACGGTTGATACGGCAGCGGCCCGGCGTCGCGAACTTCCTTGACGTCGTGTGCCGTCGGTCGGTAGCCGCCGACCGCGAGCCAGGGTTCTCCCGGGGGCGGTGTCGCCCCTCCGTCGTTGTTCCCCTCGCGCGCTGCGGAAGACGTACGCCGTGCGAAGGCCGTCGGCCGCGTGCACTCCCGACGACCTCCTACCTGTGAAATGGACGAATCATGACGAGTCCAATCGAGATTGAGGGTGCTGAAGCCTCTTCCGTCTTGGACAAAGAGAGCGCGCCGCAGGGCGACGCCCCGAAGCCCAAGGAGCCGGAAGGGCGCAAGCCCGGCCAGTTGATGTGGGCGCGCTTCAAGCGCGACCGGGCCGGTGTGATCTCTGCCTGCGTCGTCCTGTTCTTCTTCGTGATCGCGGCCGCGGCGCCGCTGATCTCGAAGGTCTACGGCAAGGACCCGTACACGCTGTACGGGCAGGAGAACCCGGACCTCCTGGACATGTTCACCATGCCCGCCGCGCCGTTCGGCGGCATCGACGGCGACTTCTGGTTCGGCATCGAACCGGGCCTGGGCCGCGACGTGTTCACCCAGCTGCTGTACGGCATGCGCAACTCGATGGCCACCGCGCTGGCGGCGACCATCATCATGACGGTGCTGGGCGTCCTGATCGGCCTCGCCGGCGGCTACTTCGGCGGCAAGATCGACTACTGGCTCGGCCGGGTCACCGACTTCTTCATGGCCCTGCCCAGCCAGCTGTTCTTCGTCGCCGCGATGCCCGTCATCACCACGGTGTTCGTCGCTCCGGACAAGGAGACGCCGACCTATGTGCGAGCCTCGGCGATCATCATCGTGCTGGCCTTCCTGGGCTGGATGAGCATGTCCCGGATCGTCCGGGGCGCCACGATGTCCCTGCGCGACCGGGAGTTCATCGAGGCGGCGCGCATCTCCGGGGCCTCGCCCTGGCGCATCATCCGCAAGGAACTGCTGCCCAACATCGTCACTCCGACGCTGGTACAGGCGACGCTCACGCTGCCGAGCACCATCCTCAACATCGCGTTCCTGTCCTTCGTGGGCGTGGGGTACGTCGAGCCCACCCCGGACTGGGGACGGATGTTCTCCATCGGCGCCAACATCGTCGAGCAGGATCCGTACTACATGCTCTTCCCCGGTGTGGCCATGGTGATCTTCATTGTGGCCTTCAACCTCCTCGGTGACTCGGTGCGGGACGCCTTCGATCCCAAGGGAAACCGCTGAGGCCAAGGGGGACCCCCCACATCCTCGCCCGGCCGGTTCGGCGCCGCTCAGCCCGGCTCCGGCCACGTACCAGCAGTGCTCACTACTCACAGGCAGGTGGATTCGTCCTCATGAGCATTCTCCGTAACCGCACCGCCACGGCCGCCATAGTCGCGGTCGCAGCCGGCGCCCTGACCCTCACCGCCTGCGGTGGTGGCGACAGCGACAGCTCCGCCAAGGACAACAGCAAGAAGAAGGAAGACGCCAAGTCGCAGTCGAAGCCGGTCCAGATCGGCGACGCGCAGGCGTCCACCGGCCCGGCCCCCGAGGTCCCCGGCGCCAAGCCCGGCGGTACCGCGACCGTCTACCAGGAGGCGGACTTCTCGCACCTGGACCCGGGCCAGATCTACGTCTCGGACGGCAAGCTGCTCGGCCGCCTCATCTTCCGCGGTCTGACCCAGTACGACGAGGACGAGAACGGCAACCTGACCGTCGTGGGCGACCTCGCCACCGACGCGGGCAAGCAGTCCGACGGCGGCAAGACCTGGACGTACACCCTGAAGGACAACCTGAAGGACGCGAACGGGAACCCGATCAACTCGGCGGACATCCGCAACACGGTCGAGCGCCTGTACTCGAACTACATCACCGACGGTCCCACGTACCTGCAGCAGTGGCTGTCCGGCGAGGGCACCACCTACCGCGACGCCTACGCCGGTCCGGACAAGGGCAAGCACCTGCCCGACAACGTCCTGGAGACGCCGGACGACAAGACGATCGTCTTCCACTTCAAGACCGCGCGGCCCGACCTCCCGCAGATGCTGACCATGCCCGGTTACAGCGTCGTCCCGGAGGAGACGGACACCAAGGAGAAGTACGACTCCGCGCCCGTCGCCGTCGGTCCGTACAAGATCGCCGACTTCAAGCCGGGCAAGTCCATGAAGCTGGTCAAGAACACCCAGTGGGACCCCAAGTCCGACTCGGTGCGCCACCAGTACGTCGACGGTTTCAACATCGAGATGAACCACGACGACGAGGACCAGACCAAGACCCTCCTCGCCGACCAGGGTGGCGCCAAGAACGCCATGATGTTCACCGGCCAGGTCGCCACGACGCAGCTGCAGAAGGTCGTCGGCGACAAGGAGGCGATGAAGAACCGCACGATCCAGGGCTACGCCCCGTACGTGTGGCAGCTCAACTTCAACCTGGACCGCGTCAAGGACAAGAAGCTCCGTGACGCGATCACCCTGGCCCTGCCGTCCCAGGCCGTCTTCAAGGCCGACGGCGGTGCCTACGGCGGTGAGGTCGCCAACTCGCTGATGTCGCCCACCACCCCGGGCTACGACGAGTCGTTCGACCCGTTCAACCGTGCCAAGAAGCCGAACGGCGACATCGAGGCCGCCAAGAAGCTGATCAAGGAGGGCGGCTTCGAGGGCAAGAGCCTCGTCTACGCCTACGGCAACACGCCGACCCGTCAGCAGCAGGCCGTCCTGATCGCCGACGCCCTGGAGAAGATCGGTCTGGACATCCAGAAGAAGGAGATCGACTCCGCCACCTGGTACGAGCAGGTCGGCAAGGTCAAGAACGGCTACGACCTGTACATGACCGGCTGGGGCCAGGACTGGCCGTCCGCCTCCACGGTCATCCCGCCGGTGTACGACGGCAAGCAGATCCAGGACGGCGCGTCGAACTACTCGCACATCAACGACGACCACGTCAACTCGGAGATCCAGCGCATCCAGCAGATCACGGACACGGCCGAGGCCACCAAGGCGTGGGCCGAGCTGAACGAGTACATCTCCAAGGAGGTCAACCCGGCCGCCCCGATCTACTACACCAAGGTCTTCCAGATCTTCGGTTCGAACATCGGCGGCATCCGCTACAGCTCGGACTCGAGCTACGTGGACGTGACCCGGATCTTCCTCAAGAAGTAGTCCGCACGGTAGGGAATCCGGTGGTGGGCGCGCGGCGGAGCGCCCCCACCGGGCCCGGATCCGGTCCACACCTCCCCATCCGACTGCCGCAGTCCTGAGAGCAGCTGTCTGCCATGCTTCAATTCCTCATTCGCCGGTCCTTCGGCGCGGTGCTGATCCTGGTGTTGATCAGTGCCTTCACCTTCTTCATGTTCTTCGCGATCCCGCAGGACCCGGCCTTGCTGGCCTGTGGCAAGAACTGCACTCCGGACGCGCTGGAGATCATCCACAAGAACCTGGGCCTCGACCAGCCGGTCACCGTCCAGTACTGGCACTTCCTGGCCGGCATCTTCACGGGGCGCGACTTCGCGGTCGGCCACTGCGACGCCCCCTGCTTCGGCGTCTCCTTCGCGAACAACCAGAACGTCTGGGACACGATCCTGGACCGCTTCCCGCTGACCGTCTCGCTGACCGTCGGCAGCCTGATCGTCTTCCTCGTCGTCGGTCTCGGCGCCGGCCTGCTGGCCGCCAAGTACCGTGGCTCCTGGGTCGACAAGGTCTTCACCTCGGGTTCGCTGGTCATCAGCTCCCTGCAGATCTACTTCCTCGGCCCGCTGGTGCTGCTCCTGCTCGTGTACAACACGGGCTGGCTCGAGAAGCCGAAGTACGTGCCGTTCTCCGAGGACCTGGGCGGCTGGTTCATGGGTCTGCTGATCCCATGGCTGGTCATGGCGACCATCTTCACCGCCCAGTACACCCGTATGGGCCGCTCGTCGATGATCGAGCAACTCCAGGAAGAGCATGTGAAGGCGGCCCGCGCCAAGGGCATGTCGGGCAACTACACCTTCTTCCGCTACGCCTGGCGCGGCTCCCTCGTCCCCATCGTCACCATCCTCGGCATCGACCTGTCCTCGCTCATGGGCGGCGGCATGGTGACCGAGCTGACGTTCGGCCTGGCCGGTGTCGGCCGGCTCGCGCTGGACTCCGTCACCAACAAGGACCTGCCGATGCTGATGGGCGTCATGCTGGTCAGCGCCGCGCTCATCATCTTCTTCAACCTGATCGTGGACGCCATGTACGCAGTCATCGACCCGCGCGTGCGCCTGTCCTAGGAGAACCACCGTGACCACTCAGACCAAGCCCGAAGCGGCCCCGGCCGCCGCCGCGGGGGACGCGTTTCTCTCGGTGCGCGACCTCAAGGTCCACTTCTCCACCGAGGGCGGCGTCGTCAAGGCGGTGGACGGTCTCTCCTTCGACCTGGAGCGGGGCAAGACGCTCGGCATCGTCGGCGAGTCCGGCTCCGGCAAGTCGGTGACCAACCTGGCCGTCCTCGGACTGCACGACCGCCGCAAGACCGCGGTCGACGGCTCGATCACCCTGGACGGCCAGGAACTGACCGACGCCAGTGAGAAGCAGCTGGAGAAGCTGCGCGGCAAGAAGATGGCGATGATCTTCCAGGACGCGCTGACCGCGCTGTCGCCGTACTACACGGTCGGCCGGCAGATCGCGGAGCCGTTCATGAAGCACAACGGCGCGTCCAAGAAGGACGCCCGGGTGCGCGCCATCGACCTGCTGCAGAAGGTCGGCATCCCGCACCCGCACAAGCGGGTCGACGACTACCCGCACCAGTTCTCCGGCGGTATGCGCCAGCGCGCCATGATCGCCATGGCCCTGTCCTGCAACCCGGACCTGCTGATCGCGGACGAGCCCACCACGGCGCTCGACGTGACCGTCCAGGCGCAGATCCTCGACCTGCTCAAGGACCTGCAGCAGGAGTTCGGCTCCGCGATCATCATGATCACCCACGACCTGGGCGTCGTCGGCAACATGGCCGACGACATCATGGTCATGTACGCGGGCCGGGCCGTCGAGCGCGGCACGGTGCGCGAGGTGCTCAAGTCCCCGCAGCACCCGTACACCTGGGGTCTGCTGAGCTCGATGCCGAACCTCACCTCCGACGTCGACGAGCCGCTGATGCCCATCCCGGGGTCGCCGCCCTCGCTGATGAACCCGCCCTCCGGGTGCGCGTTCCACCCGCGGTGCGGCTTCACCGACCTGGTCTCCGGCGAGCGCTGCTCGGGCGAGCGTCCGACGCTCCCGAACGGCCGCGCCGCCGCCTGTCACCTGACGGGCGACCAGCGGCAGCAGGTGTTCATCGAGAAGATTCAGCCCCGGCTGGGCTGAGCGGAAACCGGCGACTGGGGCATCACCATGAGCGACAACAGCAAGACGACCACAGCGGTGGCCGACGACTTCCCGCAGCAGCGGGACGGCGACACCGCGCCGCTTCTCAAGGTCAGCGGCCTCTCGAAGCACTTCCCGATCAAGGGCGGCTTCCCGATCAAGCGCACCGTCGGCCACGTCAAGGCCGTCGACGGCGTCGACTTCGAGGTCTACCCGGGCGAGAGCCTCGGCCTCGTCGGCGAGTCCGGCTGCGGCAAGTCGACCACCGGCCGGCTGCTGACCCGGCTGTACGAGCCGACGCAGGGCAGCATCGAGTACCGGGGCAAGGACATCACCCGGGCCAACCGGCGACAACTGGCGCCGGTCCGGTCCGAGATCCAGATGATCTTCCAGGACCCGTACGCCTCCCTGAACCCGCGGCAGACCGTCGGCACGATCATCTCGGGCCCGATGGAGATCAACGGGATCAACCCGCCCGGCGGCCGGGAGAAGCGCGTCCGCGAGCTCCTGGAGATCGTCGGTCTCAACCCGGAGCACTACAACCGCTTCCCGCACGAGTTCTCCGGCGGTCAGCGCCAGCGCATCGGGGTGGCGCGTGCCGTCGCGCTGCAGCCGAAGCTCATCGTCGCCGACGAGCCGGTCTCGGCCCTCGACGTGTCGATCCAGGCCCAGGTGGTGAACCTGCTGCAGGAAGTGCAGCGGGAGATGGGCATCGCGTTCGTCTTCATCGCCCACGACCTGGCGATCGTGCGGCACTTCTCGCAGCGCGTCGCGGTGATGTACCTGGGCAAGATCGTGGAGATCGCGGACCGCGACTCGCTCTACAACCGCCCCCGGCACCCGTACACGCACGCCCTGTTGTCGGCCGTGCCCGAGGCGGACCTCGACGCCGACAAGCGCGAGCGGATCCGGCTGGAGGGCGACGTGCCCTCGCCGATCTCGCCGCCCTCCGGCTGCCGGTTCCGCACCCGGTGCTGGAAGGCGCAGGACAAGTGCGCCACCGAGGAGCCGCCGCTGGTGCAGCTCTCCGGGAACCGGGAGGGCCACCTGACGGCCTGCCACTTCCCGGAGGAGGGCTCGACGGAGGCCAGGGCCGAGGACATCGTCATGGACCCGGGCCTGAAGGCGATGGAGGACGACGCCGACGGCGGCGCGGCGGTCTCCAAGGGCTGACCGGCACACGAAGGCAGCCGGGAAAGGGCGGCGGCGGGAGCGGGACTCCCGCCGCCGCCCTTCCGCATGCCGCCGCCCTGCCGCGTGCCGCGGGACCTCCTGCACCCGTCCGGAGGACACCGGCAACCCGTATGGACCGGACGGGTGTGCGCCCCCGAGTACGCCCTTCGAAGCTGGACCGGAACGGACCAGCGGACGAGTCAGGGCACGAGGAGGCACTCCATGCGCGGAGCCACGCACGCCAAATGGGCCGCTTGCGCGGCGGCGGTAGTCCTCGCGGCGACGGCCTGCGGCGGCGGGGGCGGGGACGGAGGCAGCGGCGGGGGCAGCGGCGGCGTGCTCAGCTCCTCCTGGGGCGACCCCCAGAACCCGTTGGAGCCGGCCAACACCAACGAGGTGCAGGGCGGCAAGGTCCTCGACATGATCTTCCGGGGGCTGAAGAAGTACGACCCCGAGACCGGCGAGGCGCAGAACATGCTCGCCGAGAAGATCGACACCTCCGACTCGCAGAACTTCACCGTCACCGTCAAGGACGGCTGGACCTTCAGCAACGGCGAGAAGGTCACCGCGCAGTCCTTCGTGGACGCCTGGAACTACGGCGCGAGCCTCAAGAACAACCAGCGCAACGCGTACTTCTTCGCCTACATCGACGGCTACGACAAGGCGCACCCCGAGGACGGCGGCAAGCAGAGCGCGGACACCCTCTCCGGGCTGAAGGTGACCGGCCCCCTCACCTTCACGATCAGGCTCAGCCAGAAGTTCTCCACGTTCCCCGACACCCTCGGCTACCCGGCCTTCGCGCCGCTGCCCAAGGCGTTCTTCGACGACCACGACGCCTGGCTGAAGAAGCCCGTCGGCAACGGCCCCTACCAGGTCGACAACTACACCCGCGGCTCCCAGATGTCCCTGCGCAAGTGGGACGACTACCCCGGCCCGGACAAGGCGCAGAACGGCGGCGTGGACCTCAAGGTCTACACCGACAACAACACCGCCTACACCGACCTGATCGCGGGCAACCTCGACCTCGTCGACGACGTCCCGGCCTCCCAGCTCAAGAACGTCAAGAACGACCTCGGCGACCGGTACATCAACACCCCGGCGGGCATCATCCAGACCCTCGCCTTCCCGTTCTACGACAACGACTGGAGCAAGCCCGGCTCGGAGAAGGTCCGCAAGGGCCTGTCCATGGCGATCGACCGCAAGCAGATCACCGACACGATCTTCCAGAACACCCGCACCCCGGCCACCGACTGGACCTCACCGGTCCTCGGCAAGGAGGGCGGCTACAAGCCGGGCCTGTGCGGCGACGCCTGCGAGTACAACGCCGACGAGGCGAAGAAGCTGGTCAAGGAGGGCGGCGGACTCCCCGGTGGCCAGGTCAAGATCACGTACAACGCGGACACCGGCTCCCACAAGCAGTGGGTCGACGCGGTCTGCAACTCCATCAACAACGCCCTGGACAACGACCGCGCCTGCGCCGGCAACCCGGTCGGCACCTTCGCCGACTTCCGCAACCAGATCACCGACCAGAAGATGAGCGGCCCCTTCCGCGCGGGCTGGCAGATGGACTACCCGCTCATCCAGAACTTCCTCCAGCCGCTCTACTACACCAACGCCTCCTCCAACGACGGCAAGTGGTCCAACCAGAAGTTCGACGACCTCGTCGACCAGGCCAACGCCGAGACCGACACCGCCAAGGCCGTCGGCCTCTTCCAGCAGGCCGAGGAGGTTCTCAGGGACGACATGGGGGCCATCCCGCTCTGGTACCAGAACGGCAGCGCCGGATACTCCGACCGGCTCTCCAACGTGAAGCTCAACCCCTTCAGCGTCCCGGTCTACAACGAGATCAAGGTCGGCTGAGGAGGCGGTCTCCATGGGACGCTACGTCGTCCGGCGGCTGCTCCAGATGATCCCGGTCTTCATCGGGGCCACGCTGCTGATCTTCCTGATGGTCAACGTGATGGGCGACCCCATCGCGGGCCTGTGCGGCGACCGGGAGTGCGACCCGGCGACGGCCGCGCAGCTGCGGCACGAGTTCGGCCTCGACCAGCCCGTGTGGCAGCAGTACGTCACCTACATGGGCAACGTCTTCACCGGCGACTTCGGCACCGCCTTCAACGGCCAGCCGGTCACCGAGCTGATGGGGACGGCGTTCCCGGTCACCATCCGGCTCACCATCGTCGCGATCCTCTTCGAGATCATCGTGGGGATCATCCTCGGTGTCGTCACCGGCCTGCGCCGCGGCCGCCCCGTCGACACCGGGGTGCTGCTCCTGACCCTCGTCGTCATCTCCGTGCCCACCTTCGTCACCGGCCTGCTGCTCCAGCTGCTGCTCGGCGTCAAGTGGGGCTGGATCGACCCGGCCGTCTCCTCCGAGGCGGCCTTCGGCGAGCTGATCGTCCCCGGCCTGGTCCTCGCCTCGGTCTCGCTGGCCTACGTCACCCGGCTGACCCGTACCTCCATCGCCGAGAACCGGCGCTCCGACTACGTCCGCACCGCCATCGCCAAGGGACTGCCCCGCCACCGGGTCATCACCCGGCACCTGCTGCGCAACTCCCTCATCCCCGTCGTCACCTTCATCGGCACCGACATCGGCGCGCTGATGGGCGGCGCCATCGTCACCGAGCGGATCTTCAACATCCACGGCGTCGGCTACCAGCTCTACCAGGGCATCCTGCGCCAGAACACGCAGACCGTGGTCGGCTTCGTCACCGTCCTGGTCCTCGTCTTCCTCGTCGCCAACCTCGTCGTCGACCTCCTGTACGCCGTACTCGACCCGAGGATCCGCTATGCCTGAACAGGAGCCCTACGAGCCCGAACGCGCCATCGCCGGCACCGGCATGGGCGGCACGATGGACCTGGGCGCGAGCGAGGCGGTCACGCTGGAGCAGCCGCCGGGCCCGGACGGGGCCGACCCCCGGGAAAAGCCGCGCAGCCTGTGGTCCGACGCGTGGCACGACCTGCGCCGCAACCCCGTCTTCATCATCTCCGCCCTGGTGATCCTCTTCCTGATCGTCATCTCCCTGTGGCCGTCCCTGATCGCCTCCGGCAGCCCCCTCAAGTGCGACCTGTCCAAGGCCCAGGAGGGCTCCCAGTCCGGCCATCCCTTCGGTTTCAACGGCCAGGGCTGCGACGTCTACACCCGTACCGTCTACGGCGCCCGCACCTCGGTCGCGGTCGGCATCCTGGCCACGCTCGGCGTCGCGATCCTCGGCAGCGTCCTCGGCGGCCTCGCCGGGTTCTTCGGCGGCGGCGGGGACGCGGTCCTGTCCCGGATCACCGACATCTTCTTCGCCATCCCGGTCGTCCTGGGCGGCCTCGTCCTGCTCTCCGTCATCACCAGCAACACCATCTGGCCCGTCATCGGCTTCATCGTGCTGCTCGGCTGGCCGCAGATCTCCCGCATCGCCCGCGGCTCCGTCATCACCGCCAAGCAGAACGACTACGTGCAGGCGGCCCGCGCGCTGGGCGCCTCCAACTCCCGGCTCCTGCTCCGCCACATCGCGCCCAACGCCGTCGCGCCGGTCATCGTCGTGGCGACCATCGCGCTCGGCACCTACATCTCCCTGGAGGCAACCCTGTCCTTCCTCGGCGTCGGCCTGAAGCCGCCCAGCGTCTCCTGGGGCATCGACATCTCCTCCGCCGCCCCCTACGTGCGCAACGCCCCGCACGCGCTGCTGTGGCCGTCAGGGGCGCTCGCCATCACCGTCCTCGCGTTCATCATGCTCGGCGACGCGGTGCGCGACGCCCTCGACCCGAAGCTGAGGTGAGCGACCGCATGCTGCTCGAAGTGCGCGACCTGCACGTGGAGTTCCACACCCGCGACGGCGTCGCCAAGGCCGTCAACGGCGTCGACTACGGCGTGGACGCGGGCGAGACCCTCGCGGTGCTCGGCGAGTCCGGCTCCGGCAAGTCCGTCACCGCCCAGGCGATCATGGGCATCCTCGACATCCCGCCCGGCCGGATCACCTCGGGGGAGATTCTCTTCGAGGGCCGGGACCTGCTGAAACTCAAGGAGGAGGAACGCCGGAAGGTCCGCGGCGCCGAGATGGCGATGATCTTCCAGGACGCGCTGTCCTCGCTGAACCCGGTCCTGACCGTCGGCGCCCAGCTCGCCGAGATGTTCACCGTGCACCGCGGCATGTCCCGCAAGGACGCCCACGCCAAGGCGATCGAGCTGATGGACCGGGTCCGCATCCCGGCCGCCAAGGAGCGGGTCCGGCAGTACCCGCACCAGTTCTCCGGCGGCATGCGCCAGCGCATCATGATCGCGATGGCGATGGCCCTGGAGCCCAAGCTGATCATCGCCGACGAGCCGACCACCGCCCTCGACGTCACCGTCCAGGCCCAGGTCATGGACCTGCTCGCGGAACTCCAGCGCGAGCTGCACATGGGCCTGATCCTCATCACCCACGACCTCGGCGTGGTCGCCGACGTCGCCGACAAGATCGCCGTCATGTACGCGGGGCGGATCGTGGAGACGGCGCCGGTCCACGACATCTACAAGGCCCCGGCCCACCCGTACACCCGCGGCCTGCTGGAGTCGATCCCGCGTCTGGACCAGAAGGGCCAGGAGCTCTACGCCATCAAGGGCCTGCCGCCCAACCTCACCCGCATCCCGCCCGGCTGCGCCTTCCACCCCCGCTGCCCGATGGCCCAGGACGTCTGCCGCACCGACGTACCTCCCCTCTACGACGTCACGGAGTCCGACGCCGAGCGGGGCAGCGCCTGCCACTTCTGGAGGGAGTGCCTGCATGGCTGAGACCACGGAGCCGATCCTCGAAGTCCGCGGCCTGGTCAAGCACTACCCGCTGACCTCCGGCATCCTCTTCAAGAAGCAGGTCGGCGCGGTCAAGGCCGTCGACGGCGTGGACTTCGAGCTGGCCCGCGGCGAGACCCTCGGCATCGTCGGCGAGTCCGGCTGCGGCAAGTCCACGGTCGCCAAGATGCTGGTCAACCTGGAGCGGCCGACGGCGGGGGAGATCCGCTACAAGGGCGAGGACATCACCCGCCTGTCGGGCAGGGCCCTGAAGTCCGTACGCCGGAACATCCAGATGGTCTTCCAGGACCCCTACACCTCCCTCAACCCCCGCATGACCGTCGGCGACATCATCGGCGAGGCCTACGACATCCACCCGGAGGTGGCCCCGAAGGGCGACCGCCGCAAGCGGGTCCAGGACCTGCTGGACGTGGTCGGCCTGAACCCGGAGTACATCAACCGCTACCCCCACCAGTTCTCCGGCGGCCAGCGCCAGCGCATCGGCATCGCGCGGGGCCTGGCACTGCGCCCGGAGATCATCGTCGCCGACGAGCCGGTCTCGGCCCTCGACGTGTCGGTCCAGGCCCAGGTGATCAACCTGATGGCCCGGCTCCAGGACGAGTTCGACCTCTCCTACATCTTCATCGCCCACGACCTGTCGATCGTCCGGCACATCTCGGACCGGGTCGGCGTGATGTACCTGGGCCGCATCGTCGAGACGGGCCGGGACGAGGAGATCTACGACCACCCCACGCACCCCTACACCCAGGCGCTGCTGTCCGCCGTGCCGGTGCCCGACCCGGAGGCCCGGGAACACCGCGAGCGGATCATCCTGGCCGGCGACGTCCCGTCCCCGACCAACATCCCCTCCGGGTGCCGCTTCCGCACCCGCTGCTGGAAGGCACGGGAGCGGTGCGCGCTGGAGGTACCGGCCCTCGCCGTCCCCGCGGAGTTCCGCTCGGTCTCCGGGCCCGCGGCCCACGACTCGGCGTGCCACTTCGCGGAGGAGAAGCAGGTGGTTCCGCCCGAGGGAGAGGGCGAGGGCAGCGGGCCGGGGTGACAGGTCCCCCCCCGGCCCGCTGCCGGACGGGTGCTACTCCGGTGCGGGCAGCGACCGCTTGAGGAAGTCCACCTGGAGCAGCAGCAGGTTCTCGGCGACCGACTCCTGCGGGGTCATGTGGGTGACGCCGGACAGGGGCAGCACCTCGTGCGGGCGGCCGGCCGCCAGCAGGGCCGAGGACAGGCGCAGCGAGTGGGCGACCACCACGTTGTCGTCCGCGAGGCCGTGGATGACCATCATGGGCCGGTGCGGCTCGGCAGCGTCGACCAGTCCCGCGTCGTCGATCACCGAGTTACGGCGGTAGACGTCCGGCTGCTCACCGGGGTCGCCGAGATACCGCTCCTGGTAGTGGGTGTCGTAGAGCCGGAGGTCGGTGACCGGGGCGCCCACGACGGCGGCGTGGAAGACGTCCGGCCGGCGCAGCGCCGCGAGCGCGGCCAGGTAGCCACCGAAGGACCACCCCCGGACGGCGACGCGGTTCAGGTCCAGCGGGAAGTCGGCGGCGAGGGCGTGCAGCGCGTCCACCTGGTCCTGGAGCACCACGGCGGCCACGTCGTCCTTGACGGCCTTCTCCCAGGCGGGGGACCGTCCTGGCGTGCCCCGCCCGTCGGCGACGACCACCGCGAACCCCTGGTCCGCGAACCACTGCGAGGTGAGGTGGGCGTTGTGGGCGGCGACGACGCGTTGACCGTGCGGACCACCGTAGGGGTCCAGGAGCACGGGGAGGGGGGTGTCACCGTGGTAGTCCGTTGGCATAAGCACGGCGCACGGGACACGCCGTGCGCCCCCTTGGGTGAGGGTCACGCGCGGGGACAAACCGGGGTCTTCCGCGTACGAGGCTACGATCGCCGACGTCTTCCCGTCCCGCAGTACCTGTGCCCGGGCCCCCGGCCGGTCGAGGGTGGCGGAGACGAGCACCGTCACGCCGCCCGCGCGTACCGCCGAGTGCACACCGGGCTCCTGCGACAGGCGTTCGACGCCCAGTTCGTTCACCCGGTAGACGTGCACCTCGCCGATCTCCGCCTCGGCCGCCTCCTCGCCCGCCGAGGCGGAGACCAGCACGTCGTCGGGCCCGACGTCCAGCACCGCCCTCAGGTGCAACTGGGCGCCGGTGAGCGGCCGTTCACCCACCGCGAGGACCCGCGCACCACCTTCGTCGGCGATCCGTACGAGCTGACCCGAAGGGCTCCAGCAGGGCACCCCGGGGAAGAGTTCCAGCCAAGTTGGATCTTCGTCGGCGTGCACCATCCGGGTCGTCCCCGACTCGGTGTCCACGGCCAGGAACAGCTGGCTGCGCTGGTCGCGCGCCTGTACGAGAAGGAGTGGTGCACCCGCCGCTGACCAGTGCACTCGGGCCAGATACGGATACCTCGCCCGGTCCCAGAGGACCTCCGTGCGCCCCCCGTCCAGGCCGATCGCGAACAGCCGTACGTCGGCGTTGGGGGTGCCCGCCGCCGGATACGGCACGTGTTGTGGATCACGCTCCGGGTGGGCCGGGTCGGAGATCCACCAGCGCTGGACCGGCGTGTCGTCCACGCGGGCCACCAGCAGCCGGTCCGACTCCGGGCTCCACCAGAAGCCCCGGCTGCGCGACATCTCCTCGGCCGCGACGAACTCGGCCAGCCCGTACGTGACGCCTTCGCCGTCCTCCTCGGCCAGCGCCCGGTCCCCGTCCCCCTCGGCGCCCACCACCCGCAGGGCGCCGTGGGCGACGTAGGCGATGTGCAGGCCGTCGGGGGAGGGGCGCGGGTCGATCACCGGTCCGGGGGTGGGGAGTTCGCGCGCGGTGCCGGCCCGCAGCTCGGCCGCGAAGAGCCGCCCCGAAAGGGCGAAGGAGGCCAGCTCGACCGTCGAGTCGGTCGCGTAGCCGACGATCCCGGCGCCGCCCTCGCGGCTGCGCTCGCGCCGGGCCCGTTCCTCGGGCGACAGACGCTCCTCGGCGCCGCCCAGAAGGGCGCGGGGGTCGGCTGCGATGCGCTCCCCGCCCTTCTCGACGTCCAGGATCCACAGCGAATTGGCCCGGTCCGTACCGGTGCCGGAGCGCAGGAAGGCGACCCGTGAACCATCGGGTGCCACGGTGAACGAACGCGGCGCGCCGAGCGTGAACCGCTGGGTGCGGGCGTGCCGTTTGGGGAAGGAATCGGGCTCGGTCGTCATGCCTTGACCATATTGGCCATGCGCCCCCTTGTGCGGCCGTGCGCCGAGAGATGCGCGCGCACGGATAGTTATGATCACTAGCGCATAGTGGGTACCAACCAGGTGCCCGTCCCGTGGATTTATCTGCCCCGAGCTCCGACTGCGACCGACCCCCCATGTCCCTGGGCCCATTGGAGGTGAGCCGCCGTGGCACTCTCGATCTCGGCGGTCGTGCTGCTGGCGATCATCGTCTTCCTGCTGGTCAAGAAGTCAGGCTTGAAAGCCGGGCATGCGGTGGTCTGCATGCTCCTCGGCTTCTACCTGGCCTCGTCGACGATGGCTCCTACGATCAGCGAGCTGACGACGAACATCGCGGGGATGATCGGAGACATCAACTTCTGACGGCGGAACCGGCCGGCGCTTCGGCGGCGTCTCCGCCCCCGAAGCGCGAAGCAGCCCGGGGAGACGGAGGCGCCGAGGCATGACGAACACCGTGATGGGGATCCTGGTGTGCGGCCTGGTCGGGGTGCTGCTCCTGTGGGCCGGGCTGCACGACGCCGCACGGGTACGCCGACTGCGCAGGCACGGGATTCTCGCCTCCGGCATGGTGGTCGACAACGTACGGGTGCGCGGCGCTCAGGGCAGTCCCTCGTGGGCGCCGATCATCGCCTTCGCCGACCAGCGCGGCTACCGCGTGGAGTTCACGCCGAGCATGCGCGGATCCGGAATGGGGCTCGCGACCGGCCGCGAGGTCACCGTGATCTATCTGCCCCAAGACCCGCAGGCGGCCCGCGTGTTCATGCGCCGTCACATGACCGGCCCGGTGTACTTCGTGCTGGCCGTGGCCCTGGTCTTCCTGGGCATCGGCGCGATGATCGCCGTGACGGCCTGACGGCCTGACGGCCTGACGGCCCGACGGATCAGCTCTTGACCGCGTACGGCAGGAAGCCGACCCACGTGGCGGGGGAGGCGAGTTGTGGGCCGCCGAGGTTCTTCGAGTCGCGGACGTGCACGGTGACGGGTTCGGCGGCGATCTCGACGCAGGAGTCGCCTTCGCTGCTGCTGTAGCTGCTCTCGATGAATGAGGCTGTCTCACGCGGTGTGAGGGGCCTGGGCTCGGTGGCTGGTCGGCCGTTGGCAACAGCCTGCGAGCGCCCGACCATCGAGCCGTCCTCACGCTCTGCGTGATCGGTACGAGGATCCGTGCCGAGGTCACGGACACCACGCGGTGAGCGCATGCCCGGGGGGAAGCACTCCAATCGAACCCGGCCCTCGTCACCGCCAGAAGCACTCGTCGATGATGATCTGCGGGTCGGTGGCGCGCGGTGTGAAGTGGTACCGCAGCCAGCCGCGGCCGTGGCCGAAGTAGAGGACGTGCTCGCCGCCGGGACGGGTCGACTGGACGGGCTCCACGCTCATGCCCGATGGGCACTCCACCCCGGACGGTCCCCGATACGCCGTGCGCAAGGACTTCGTCTACGGCGAGGACGTCACCATCGGGGAGTGGACCATCTCCACGACCGGCCTGCCGCGCTCTCAGGGTGACGGCTGAGGGTTGTCCGGCGCTCCCGAGGGCGCCCCGCTCGGCGGCGGGCCGGTCGGGGCGCCGCTGGGTGGCTGACCGCCCTCGGGGCCGCCACCGCCGCCGCCGGGCGCGTTGCCCCCGGTGGGCTCGGTGCCGGTGTCGATGGGGACGGTCAGCTTGGCCGCGTAGCCGGCCTTCACCGAGCCGGTCACGGTCGCGAGCTGGTGGACCCCGCCGTCGTCGCCGAAGACGTTGTCGGTCTTGAGGGTGAGCTTGGCCAGGTTGCCGACGGAGGACTCGTAGCCCTCGGTGGCGAAGACCGCGTCGCAGTCGGTCTTGGGGATGGCCAGCTGGGAGGTCGACAGCCGCTTGTCGTAGTCGGTGACGGAACCGAGGTCGGGATAGACCTCGAAGTGCACGTGGGGCCAGCGTCCCGGGTAGCAGGCGGGGAAGATGCTGACGAACTCGACCCGGCCGTCGTCGTCGGCGACCTGGACCCCGCGCAGGTAGTTCTCGTCCTCGACGCCGCTGGAGTACAGGGAGTAGTTGCCGTCGCGATCGCACTGCCAGGCGTAGACGGCCGCTCCGGCGAGCGGGACGCCGTCCTTGGCGATGTCCAGCAGGGTGAACTCGAAGGTGAGCGGGATGCCCGGGGCGGTCGTCTTCGAGTCGCCGAAACTGGAGCGGATGTCCTTCCGGACGATGCCGTCCTGGTCCAGGACCTGGACCCCGTTGGTGCCGTCGGCGGGGTAGGGCCCGTTGGTCTCGTCGGGGATCTCGGTCAGGCCGGACGACGAGGCGGAGGCCGTGGCCTTGCCCGAGGTGCCGCCGCCGGAGTCCGAGCCGCACGCGGCGAGCGCCGCCATGCCGCCGATCCCGCCGAGGAAGGACAGGGCCCGGCGGCGGGAGACGAGTGTGCCGAGGTCGAACTTCAGTCCCTGGTCGACGACCTCTTCCTCGGGATGGGGAAGCAGCCGCCCCTGGTAGGCGAGGCCGTCGGGAGTCTGGTGGGCTTTCGGCTTGCGCATCGAGCGCCTTCCGTCTGGGTGTGACAGGTCCGCGAGGTCCGCGTCGAGCCCCGGGAGCGGGGCGCCGCTGCCGACCCGAGGGTCAGCCTGGCACCGGAGTCCATGACCCGGCTCGGTGCTGCCTGTGAGTGGGCTGGGAAGGGCGGGCTGCCCACGGGAGGTCGCGGCCTCGGCTCGGCCGGACCTGGCCGTCCGACTCCCGTTCAGTCCTGGGCCGGGAAGTCCAGGGCGGTCCCGTACAGCCGGGAGACCCGGATCAGGATCACCACACGCCGGTCCGGCAGCGACTGCTCGCCGGGGGCCGCCCCGTCGGCCGGGTCCACTATCTCCGCCTCGCCCTCCGCCACGGCGAACGACCAGACGTCCGGGCCGCTGACGTGCAGTGAGGTGTGCGGGTCGCGGCGCAGTTGGCGAACCTTGAGGCGGTCGGCGGTGGAGGAGACGCGCAGGACGCGTTCCTCGGCGTTCCAGTCGTAGACGACGGTCGACAGGTGAGGGTGGCCGGTGCTCCTGACGCTCGCGAGTACGCCGAACTGCTGGCGGTGCAACAGCTGGGAGAGCTCCTGTTCGGTGAGCACCCGGGGGGCCGGCCCGTCGTTCTCGGTGGTGCCGGCGGGCGTCTCGGTGACGGTCTTCTCGCTCATGGGTCAGCCTTTCGGCGGTCGGGTCGGGTCGGGTCCGGCTGGGAGGCTCGGGACGCGTCGCGTCAGGGCCGGACGGGGCGGGAGGCGGGTCAGACGGCCGTGGTCCGGGCGGGAACCGGCGTGTCGTCAGCGGGCTCCTGGGCGGCCCGCCGCTCGGGGCGGCGCAGCATCGCCGAGGCGACGACGAAGGCGGTGACCAGAAGCCCCGCGCCCGTCGCGAAGGCGAGCCGGTAGCCGCCGGTCAGCGCCTCGGCCGCCGTCCGGCCGTCCGCCGCGAGACTCTCGGTGCGGGAGGCGGCCAGGGTGGACAGGACGGCGACACCCAGGGCCATGCCGATCTGCTGGGTGGTGTTGAACAGGCCGGACGCGAGGCCGGCGTCCTCCTCGCTCGCGCCGGACATGCCGAGCGTGGTCAGCGCGGGCAGCGCGAGGCCGAAGCCCGCGGCGAGCAGCATGACCGGCAGCAGGTCGACGGCGTAACCGGCCCGGACGGGGACGCGGGCGAGGAGGGCGAGGACGCCGATGAGGAGCACGATGCCCGCCAGCAGGACGTTGCGCTCACCGAAGCGGGCGTTGAGGCGGGCCGAGACTCCCAGGGAGGCCGCACCGATGACGGCGGCTGCGGGGAGCATCGCGAGGCCGGTCTCGGCGGCACCGTACCCGAGCACCTTCTGGAGGTAGAGGGCGACAAGCACCTGGAAGGAGAAGAGCGCGGCGACCATCAGGATCTGGACCAGGTTGGCGCCGGAGACGCTGCGCGAGCGGAAGGTCCGCAGCGGCATGAGCGGGTTCTTCGCGGTGGCCTGACGGACGAGGAACGCGGCGAGCAGTACGGCGGCGAGAGCGCCGAGGCCGAGGGTGCGCACCGAAGTCCAGCCGGACTCCTCGACCTTGACGACGGTGTAGATGCCGAGCATCAGACCGGAGGTGACCAGCACCGCGCCCAGGACGTCCGCGCCCGCCCCGAGGCCGAGTCCGCGGTCACCGGGCAGGACGCGTACGGCGACCGCGAGGGCGGCGATGCCGATCGGCAGGTTGATGAAGAAGATCCAGTGCCAGGTGAGCGCGTCGGTGAGTACACCGCCGAGGACCTGGCCGATCGACGCACCCGCCGCGCCGGTGAAGCTGAAGACGGCGATGGCCCTGGCGCGCTCCCGGGGTTCGGTGAACAGCGTCACGAGGATGCCCAGGCTGACGGCGGAGGCCATCGCGCTGCCGATGCCCTGGAGGAAACGGGCGGCGATCAGCAGGGCGGACGAGGTGGCCGCGCCGGCCAGCAGCGAGGCGGCGGTGAAGACGAGGGTGCCGGCCAGGAACATGCGCCTGCGGCCGAGCAGGTCGCCGAGCCGGCCGGCCAGCAGGAGCAGGCTGCCGAACGCGACGAGGTAGGCGTTGACGACCCAGCTGAGGCCGGCGGGGGTGAAGCCCAGGTCGTTCTGGATGGCCGGCATCGCCACGGTCACGATGGAGCCGTCGAGGATGACCATCAGCGTCCCGGTGGCGAGCACTCCGAGAGCGAGCCGGCGTGAGCGCGGAGTGGTGGGAGCAGCGGGCGGCGGCGCGGAGTCGGATGCGGCAAGCATGCGGTCTCTCCTGTCAGTTGGGACGACAGGAAAGACCGTAACAGATAGTTTTGTTGCAGACTATTTCTTTCGGTCTTGCTTTCGGTCTCGCTTTCCGTAGGCTGCTCCCTGTGGCCTGCCCCACCGTGGCCCTGCTCCCGGGGCTACTTGGGCTGACGCGCCCGGCGGGCGGAGCGCGGAGCCTCCACCGGGGTCGCCAGGCCGTCGCCGACCAGGTGGTTGAGTGTGCGCAGGAGGGCCTGCCGGTCCGGCTCCGGAAGTGCGGCCAGGGCCTCGCGATGCACGCGGTCGACGATCTTCTGGCTCCGCCCGGCGACGCGGGCGCCCTCGTCGGTGACGGCGACGACCCGGGCCCGCCGGTCCGTACTGGAGGGGCGGCGCTCGGCCAGGCCCGCCTTCTCCAGGGCGTCCACCGTCACCACCATCGTGGTCTTGTCCATGTCGCCGATCTCGGCGAGCTGGATCTGGGTGCGCTCCTCCTCCAGAGCGTGCACGAGCACGCAGTGCATGCGGGCGGTCAGACCGATCTCGGCGAGAGCGGCGGACATCTTGCTCCGCAGGACGTGACTGGTGTGGTCGAGGAGGAACGACAGGTCCGGTTCGGTGCGCGCGGGCGTCATGGCGGTCATGTCCGTCAGCGTAGAGCAACTCGATCCGAGGCGGATTATCCAAAAGAGACCTAGCTCGGCGGCGGCCCGGAGAGTGAGACGTGGTCGCTTCGTCCGGAAGTGTTCACGCTCTCCGCAACCGGCCCCTGGCGGAGGGGAGGCGGTCCGTGGCGTCCCGGGTACTCATAGGGTGGAGTCCATGACGGAACTCCCCGGCCGGCGTCTGCTGCTGGTGCACGCGCACCCGGACGACGAGTCGATCAACAACGGCGTCACCATGGCCCGCTATGCGGCCGAGGGCGCGCAGGTGACGCTGGTGACCTGCACCCTGGGCGAGCGGGGCGAGGTCATCCCGCCCGCGCTCGCCCATCTGTCCGGAGCCGCTCTGGGCGGGCACCGCAGGGGCGAGCTGGCGGACGCGATGCGCGCACTCGGCGTCGACGACTTCCGGCTGCTCGGCGGCCCGGGGCGGTTCGCCGACTCCGGGATGATGGGGCTGGCCGACAACGACGATCCCGGCTGCCTGTGGCAGGCCGACGTCGACCGGGCCGCCGGGACGCTCGTCGACGTGATCCGCGAGGTGCGCCCCCAGGTGCTCGTCACCTACGACCCGAACGGCGGCTACGGCCACCCCGACCACATCCAGGCCCACCGCATCGCCATGCGGGCGGTGGAGCTGGCGGCCGAGGCCGGGTGCCCCGTCGCCAAGGTCTACTGGAACCGTGTGCCGCGTTCCTGGGTGGCGGACGCCTTCGCCCGGCTCCGGGACGACCTGCCGGGCCTGCCGTTCGAGAAGGCGGCCGCCGTCGAGGACGTGCCGGGTGTCGTCGACGACGAGCGGATCACCACCGAGATCCGCGGCGAGGGCACCGCGTACGCCGCCGCCAAGGCCGCCGCGATGCGCGCGCACGCCACCCAGATCACGGTCGCCGAACCGTATTTCGTCCTCTCCAACGACCTGGCCCAGCCGATCCTCACCACCGAGTACTACGAACTGGTGCGTGGCGAGCGGGGCGGCGGCGACGGACGCGAGAGCGACCTGTTCGCGGGCATCGCCTCGGCCTCCGCGACCGGGGAGGCGACCTCGTGAACAGCCGCAACGAAGCCCCGAGCTCCGCACTCGCCCAGCCGCTGCGCCCGCCCTCGCTCGGACGGGCCGCCCTGTACGCCGGACTCTTCGTGCTCGGCGCCGTCCTCGGGGTGGCGGGCGCGCTGCTCCAGCCGGCCTGGTTCCCGGGCGGGCTGCTGCTCGCGCTGGCCGCCGAGGCGGGGCTGTGCGTCGGCGCGGGCCGTGCCGTGGGGCGCCGGGGAGGGGCGGTCGCGCCCGCCCTCGGCTGGGCGCTCGCCGTGGTGCTGCTCACCACCAGCCGTCCGGAGGGCGACTTCCTCTTCGCCGCCGGTGCCGGCTCCTATCTCTTTCTGCTCGGCGGGATCGCCGTTGCTGTGATCTGCGCCACCCTCGCGCCGGTGCGGCAACCGGACGGCGGCCCCGCCCGACTTCGCAAGTGACGTACCGCTTCGCCGTGCCGTGGGCGTGCGAGTCCCGTGTGGGTTTCCACGGCGGTCACGGGATACGCGCGAGAAGTGGCCAGTATGGTGGTGCGCGCCGCCGAGCCGCCCGCTGAAGGCGTGACGGGCGGCGGAGCCAACCGGGAGAACCTGCCTTGAGTCGTGAAACTGACAGTTCGTCCTCCGGGCCCCACGGGCGCGGCGGAGCCGCATACCCGTCGGGCACCCCGCCCTACGGGACACCCACGGCTTCCGACGCCGGTGCGGACGCGGGCCGTTCGGCCACGCGACCGGAGGAGCGCAAGACCGAGACGACGCTGACGACCCGGATCCGGATCAACATCCCCGGGTCGCGGCCCATCCCGCCGGTCGTCGTGCGCAAGCCCGTCGCGGACGGCGAGGACGCCGCCGACGGCACGGAGACGACGGGCGAGCGGCCCGCGCCCGCGCCGGCGCCGAGCGCCGCCGCGCCCGGGGCCGCCGCTCCCGAGGCTCCCGCCGAGCCCGCCCAGCCCGCCGACGAGAAGCCGACGAGCGACTGGTTCGCGCCACGCAAATCGGGCCCGGGCAAAGGCACTCAGGGTGGCGGCGCCACCAACGGCGCCGGTCTGCCCGCAGGTTCGGCGCCCACCGCCGCAACCCCGGGTGCGACGGGGGCGCGTGGCGCGGGTCCCGCGGGCCCGGCGGGTGCTTCGGGTGCCGGTGCGCGGCCGGGCGGCGGGAGTGGCCGTCCCGGTGGCGTCGTCGGCTCCATGAACGCACCCGGCGGCGCCCGGTCCGGCTCCGCGGGCGGCGCCGCCCGCGCCGGTGCGACCGGCGGGCCCGTGGCGCCCGGCCACGGTGGCGGCACCGGTTCCTTCGACGTGACCGAGGCGCTGGCGGCCGGTCCGCTGGGCGGCAACGGCAACGGCGCCCGGCCGGGCGCCGACGCCGGTGGCGAGCCGCGCCGTGACAACCTGCCGTACTTCGCGGGGGAGGGCCGGACCGACCAGGCACCCGGCGCCCCCGGCGGGCAGCAGAACGGCCTGAACGGGCAGTCCCCGTACGGCAACGGGCCCCAGGGCCCCGCAGGACCGACGAGCGGCCCGGCCACCGGCGACAGCCGGCTGACGCCGCCCCCCGTCGGCGACCTGGGCGACCTCGGCATGTCCGGCGGCCCGGCGGCGCCCGGTACGCCGCGCGAGCCCGCACCGAACGGCCTGCGCGGCCCGGGGAGCCTCGCCGGCCCGGGAGGTCCCGGTGGCCCCGGCGGGCCGGCAGGCCCCGGTCCCGGCGCGGGTCCGGACGCCGCCCGCCTCGGCCCCGGCGGCGGGCTCAGCGACGACACCGCGATCCTCACCCCGCAGCGGCCGGTCCCGCCCGGCGCGGGCAACCCGGACAACATCTCCGGCAACACCGTCACCAGCGGCATCCCCGTCGTACCGGGCGAGCGCACCGCGCCGTTCCCCGCCGGGTCCGGCGACGGGCCGCTGCCGCACACGCCGCCCAAGCTGCCCGAGCCGGTCTCCGCCCCGCCGGCGAGCTCCGCCAAGCCCGCCAAGAAGAAGGGGCGCAGGAAGCTCCCGCTGCTCGTCGGCGGCCTGGTCGTCGTCGCCGGTGTCACCTACGGCGCCGGCCTGCTCATGAACCGCTCCGACGTGCCCAAGGGCACCACCGTGCTCGGCGTCGACATCGGCGGCGGCACTCGCGACGACGCCGTCGAGAAGCTGGACAAGGCCCTCGGTGCCCGCGCGGCCAAACCGCTCAAGCTCACCGTGGGCGGCGAGACCGTCTCCCTCAAGCCGGACCAGGCGGGCCTCCAGCTCGACACCCAGGCCACGGCCAGCTCCGCGGCGACCAGCGACTACAACCCGATGTCCGTGATCGGCTCGCTCTTCGGCCAGAAGCGGGTCGTCGAACCGGTCATGCCGGTCGACGAGGAGAAGCTGCACGCCGCCCTGGAGGACGCCGCGGGCGGGGCCGGGTCGGCGACCGAGGGCACGATCAAGTTCGAGTCCGGCAAGGCCGTCCCCGTGTACGGCAAGACCGGCCAGGGCATAGACGTCGCCAAGTCGACCGAGGCCGTGCAGGCCGCGTACCGCGCCCAGGTGGAGACCGGCACCGCCACCGCGGTGAACGTGCCGACGACCACCAAGCAGCCCACGGTCTCCAAGGCCGAGGTCGACCGGATGCTGAAGGAGTTCGCGGAGCCGGCGATGTCGGACCGCGTGACCGTGCAGACGGACCCGGCCCACTCCATTCCGCTGAGTCCCGAGAAGTCGCTGTGGAAGTTCCTCAGGGTCACGGCCGTCGACGGCAAGCTCGTCGACCAGCCCGACCTGAACGCCCTCAAGGAGCTCTACGGCCAGACGTTCGACGGTGTGCTCATCACCCGCGCCAACGGTGAGAAGACGGCCGTCACCCCCCAGGACGTCTACGGCGCCATGCGCCAGGCCCTGAAGAGCAAGACCGACCGGGTGGCCGTCATCGACACCAATCCCAGCTGACGCAGGCACAGACGTGAGGGGCGCGCGGGCACTCGCCGGGCGCCCCTCACGTCGCACCGGGCGCCGCGCACCGTATGACATCTGTCATCCGGTACCCGGGACCGCCGACACTGCCTTGCGCCCTCCCCCCGCGGCCACGATGGGGGCATGACGAGGACAACGGCGGTCGGCTTCGACCGGGTGACCAAGGGGTACGGCGACGTCCGGGCCGTCGACGGGCTGACGCTGGCCCTGCACCCCGGCGAGACCGTGGCCCTGCTGGGCCCGAACGGGGCGGGCAAGTCGACCACGCTGGACCTGCTGCTCGGCCTCAGGCGCCCCGACGCCGGGACCGTTCACGTCTTCGGCGGTGAACCGCGCGAGGCCGTCGTCGCCGGACGGGTGGGTGCCATGCTGCAGAGCGGCGGCCTGATGGACGAGGTCACGGTCGCCGAACTCGTCCGGCTGGCCTGCGCGCTGCACCCCAGGGCCTACCCGGCCGCCGACGTGCTGGCCCGCGCCGGACTCACGAAGATCGCCGACCGCAGGGTCGACAAGCTCTCCGGCGGCCAGGCCCAGAGGGTTCGCTTCGCACTCGCGACCGCCGGTGACAGTGACCTGATCGTCCTGGACGAGCCCACCACCGGCATGGACGTCACCGCCCGCCAGGCCTTCTGGGCCACCATGCGCGAACAGGCAGACCAGGGCCGCACCGTGCTGTTCGCCACGCACTACCTGGAGGAGGCCGACGCCATCGCCGACCGGGTGCTCGTCCTGCACCGGGGCAGGCTGCTGGCCGACGGCACGGCCGCCGAGATCAAGGCCAGGGCCGGAACCCGCCGCATCTCCTTCGACCTGGACGGCGACCTGGACGGCGACCTGGACGGAGGCCCGGACGGCAGCCGGAACGGCACCATCGACGAGGCGACGCTGCGCACGCTGCCCCACCTGACCTCCCTCGACGTGTCCGGCCGGACCGTGCGCATCCAGTCCGCCGACGCCGACGCCACCGTGTACGCCCTGTACGGCCTCGGCCTCCGCCCCCGCAACCTCGAAGTCGCCGGCCTCGGACTGGAGCAGGCCTTCGTCGCCCTCACCGCCGCCGAGGAGGCCAAGCAGCCGTGAACAGCCTGATCAAGCTCGAACTGACCCGTGCGCTGCGCAACCGCAAATTCCTGTTCTTCTCGGTGATCTACCCCTCGGCCCTGTTCCTGCTGATCGCGGGCAGCGCCGACGCCACCAGCGAGGTCGACGGCACCGGACTGACCCTGCCCACCTTCTTCATGGTCTCCATGGCCTCCTTCGGCGCCCTGACCGCCGTACTCATGGGCAACAGCGAACGCATCGCCAAGGAGCGCGAGAGCGGCTGGGTCCGGCAGCTGCGGCTGACCACCCTCCCGGGCCGCGGCTACGTCCTCGCCAAGACCGCGAGCGCCGCCGTCGTCAGCCTGCCCTCCATCGTCGTCGTCTTCGTCGTCGCCGCGGCCGTGAAGGACGTACGCCTGGACACCTGGCAGTGGCTCGCCCTCACCGGCGTCATCTGGGCCGGCAGCCTGGTCTTCGCCGCGCTCGGCGTCGCCATCGGGTACCTGGCCACCGGTGACGCGGTCCGCCCGATCACGATGATCGTGTACTTCGGGCTCTCCATGCTCGGCGGCCTGTGGATGCCCACCACCACCTTCCCGCAGTGGCTGCGGGACATCGCCGAGTGGCTCCCCACACACGCGTACGCTGCCCTCGGGCAGTCGATCGAACAGAGTCACGCCCCACACGCACAGGACCTCGCCGTCCTCGCCGTCTACTTCGTGCTCTTCACGGGCGGCGCGGCCTGGCTGTACCGGAAGGACACCCTGAAGGCGTGAGCGGCGTCGGCATCGGGCAACGCCCGGAGAACCGCAGGCAGAAGACCGTCAAGGTCATGTGGACGGCCATCTGGCTGGCCTACCTGGGCGCCCCCGTCAGCGACCTGCTGCACGGCGGTCACGCCGTCGGCGTCCAGGTCCTCGGCTGGATCGGCCTCGTCGCCTTCGTGGTCTGGTACATGCTGCTGCTCTTCCGCACCGGCCGCGGCGAGCGGACCGGGCTGGTCCTCGGCTCCCTCGCCGTCCTCGCGGCCCAGTCCACGCTCCTCGCCCTCACCCTGGGCCGCGAGTGGCTGGTCCTCTTCGTCTACGTCGCGATCGCCTCCGGTGCCGCCCTGCCGCTGCGCCTGGCCCGCTGGACCATCCCGGGCGCCTCGGCGCTGCTCACCGCGATCGCCCTCGCGGTGCCCGGCGGGACCTCCTTCATCGCCGGGCTGCTGCTCCCGGCACTGCTGGGCGGCTTCGCCATGACCGGCGTGCGTGAACTGGTCCGGACCACCATCGCGCTGCGCGAGGCCCGCGCCACCGTCGCCCAGCTCGCCGCCAACGAGGAACGACTGCGCCTCGCCCGCGACCTGCACGACCTGCTCGGCCACTCGCTCTCCCTGATCACCCTGAAGAGCGAGCTGGCGGGCCGCATGCTCCCCGCCCACCCCGACAAGGCCGCCCAGCAGGTCGCCGACATCGAACAGGTCAGCCGCCAGGCGCTCGTCGACGTCCGCGAGGCCGTCACCGGCTACCGCCGGGCCCGCCTGGCGGCCGAACTGGCAGGCGCGAAAGTAGCGTTGACGGCGGCCGGCGTGGCCGCCGAACTCCCCGGCGAACCCGGCCCCGCCGGTCTGTCCGAGGAGTCCGAGGCGGCCCTCGCCTGGGCGCTGCGCGAGGCGGTCACCAACGTCGTACGGCACAGCGGCGCCCGGCGCTGCGTGGTGGAGCTGCTGGAGCGCCAGACGCTGGACGGAGCGGTGCTGGAGCTGTCGGTGGAGGACAACGGCTCCGGCGGCCCGGCCCCCGAGAACGCCCCGGGCAACGGCCTCACCGGCCTCACCGAACGTCTGGAGAAGGCGGGCGGCACACTGGAGGCGAGCGGGTCCCGCCGGGGATTCCGGCTGGTCGCCCGCGTCCCGGCGGGCGCGGCCACCGACGTAGGATCCGGGGCATGAGCCGCACGATCAAGGTCCTGCTGGCCGAGGACCAGGCGATGGTCCGCGAGGCACTGGCCGCCCTGCTCGGCCTGGAGGAGGACATCGAGGTCGTCGCCCAGGTGGCCCGCGGCGACGAGGTGCTGGACGCCGTCCGCGCCCACGCCGTGGACGTGGCACTGCTGGACATCGAGATGCCCGGCGCGACCGGCATCGAGGCGGCGGCCCTGGTCCACCGGGAACTGCCGGCCGTGAAGCTGGTCGTCCTCACCACCTTCGGCCGCCCCGGCTACCTGCGCAGCGCCATGGAGTCCGGCGCCGACGCCTTCCTGGTCAAGGACGCCCCGGCCGCCCAACTCGCCGAAGCGGTCCGCAAGGTGCTGGCGGGCGAGCGGGTCATCGACCCGACCCTGGCGGCAGCGGCCCTCGCCGAGGGTGCCAACCCCCTCACCGACCGCGAACGCGAGATCCTCCGCGCCGCCGCCGACGGCTCCACCAACGCGGAACTCGCCACCACCCTCCACCTCTCCCAGGGCACGGTCCGCAACTACCTCTCCACGGCCATCCAGAAACTGGCGGTGAGAAACCGCGCGGAGGCAGTCCAGGTGGCAAGAAACAAGGGCTGGCTGTAGAGGAACCGAAGCAGCGGCGCACCGCCGCCCTGCCTTCCCCCCCCCCGCAGCTGCGGGCAGTCGTGCCGCTGGGGCGGCACGGGTGGGCGCAGGCGGCACCCCGTCAGCGCGGGCAAGCGACCCCACCCCCGGCCTGCACCCACCCCCGGCCTGCACCCACCGACGCTCAGTTCAACATCGCCCGAGCCGTCCGCGCCTCCCCCCGCACCTCCTCGGCGACCGCCTCGTCCACCGCCCCCACCACTTCCGCGTACGCCTCCAACTCCCCGGCCCCCGCCGCGAACTCCCCCCGCTGCACCAACAACACCGCCCGCTCGTAGCGCAACCGCGCCGCATGCGCCGGCAGCAGCAGCGCCAGCTCGATCGCCCACAGCCCCACCGCCGACTGCTCCGGCCGCGCCGCCGCCCACGCCCGGATGTTGTTCAGCACCCGTGCCACCACGTCCAACGGCGCCGCCGGCTCCAGCATCGACGCCCGCAGCTCCGCCCCCGTCGCCCCGGCGACCAGCACCTCCGCGTCCGTACCGCTCAGCAGCCGCCCCCCGTCGTACGGATCGACGAGCACCCGTTCCCCCAGCGCCGCGGACCCGGGGCCGGACGCCGCTCCCGACTCCGCACCGAACCCGACCACGAAGTGCCCCGGCAACGCGACCCCGTACACCGGCGCCCCCGCCCGCCGGGCCACCTCCAGCCACACCACCGACAGCAGGATCGGCAGCCCGCGCCGCCGCCGCACCACCTCGTGCAGCAACGACGACTCCAGCCGCTGGTAGTCCGCGGCGACCCCGTGGAACCCGTACCGCTCGCCGAGCAGGTCCCGCAGCGCCACCGCCCAGGCCCGCGGCGTACCCGGCCGGAACGGCAGCTCTCCGGCCAGCCGGTCCAGTTCCACCTGCACGGCGTCCAGCCCCGCCTCGTCCAGCGCGCCGTCCGCCTCCGCGCCCACCAGCAGGCACAGCGTGGCCAGGTCGGGGCGCTCGGACCGCGCCTCTGCCGCGAACCGCCGCCGCAGTTCGGCCGACCGCTCCGGCGACGGGGGGAGAGGAGGATGAGGAGGACGCATGGCAGGCTCGTGCCCTTTCGGAGCGATGTCTCGGCGGCGGTCTACCGGTCGGCCCCGGCGGCCTCGGGCTCCCGGTAGTGGTGGTAGGCGTGGTGCGGCGCGAAGCCCATCCCGGCGTACAGCGCCCGGGCCCCGGCGTTGTCGGTCTCCACCTGGAGCCACGCCGCCGACGCCCCCTCGTCCAGCGCCCGCCGGGCGAGCGCTGCCAGCACGGCGGTCGCGAGGCCCCGGCGCCGCTGCGCGGGATCGACCTCGACGGCCGCGAAGGAGGCCCAGCGCCCGTCCACGACACACCGTCCGATCGCCGCCACGTCCCCCGGGCCGTTCGCGCCGTCCGCGCCGGGCACCGTGGCGAACCACACCGACGGCCCCGACTCCAGGACCCGCAGCGCCACTTCGCTCACCCCCTTGCGCTGGTACCGGGCCAGCCAGGCTTCGTCCGCCTCCCGGGACAGGACCACACCGGTGCCTTCGGCCAGGTCGGCGACCGGCGCCAGTGGCCCGGTCCACACCTCGGCCGTCACCTCCCGGACCCAGCCCCGCCGCTCCAGCTCCGCGCACAGCGACTCCTGCGTGCCGGCGGCGCCGGTGGCGGTCTGGACGTACGCGGGCAGCCCGCGCCCGCCGTACCAGCGGCGTACGGCCGTCAGCGCCTCGTCCAGCGGCAGCCCCGGATCGCCGAGCGGCAGCACGGAGTTGGCCCGCCGGGTGAAGCCCCCGGCGGCCCGCAGCTCCCACTCGCCGAGCCGCTCGCTCTCCACCGGACGCCAGGACCGCGCGGCTACGCGCGCCAGCTCCTCGTAGGAAGCAACGGGACCGCGACGGCGGGCGGGCGCGGGCGGCACGACCTTTCCGGCGACCAGAGCCGACTCCGCGAAACGGACGGACTCGCCACTCTTTCGTGTGATCAGCAGCACACCATCGGTCCATGATGTGAGAACGCCGACCGTGTCGGTGAACTTCTCACCTGCGACACCAGCTTCGCTCAAGCGCCGTACGGAGACTCGTTTGCCCACGTCAGCAGTGGTGATACGGACCTCAAGACGCCCGGCGGCAGAGAATTCCACGGGTCTGTCCACCCCTCCTGTTCGGATCATGCCCAAGAACGGAGATACTAGGGGCGGGCATCGACGACGCCGCGCTCCCGCGCGCCAGGCGGCGGAGCCTACGGAGGCCCGCCAGCGCCCTATCGAGGAGGAACGACAGCGTGACCTACGTCATCGCGCAGCCTTGTGTCGACGTGAAGGACAAGGCGTGCATCGAGGAGTGCCCGGTCGACTGCATCTACGAGGGCCAGCGGTCCTTGTACATCCACCCGGACGAATGCGTCGACTGTGGTGCCTGTGAGCCGGTCTGCCCGGTCGAGGCGATCTTCTACGAAGACGACACTCCCGAGGAGTGGAAGGACTACTACAAGGCGAACGTCGAGTTCTTCGACGAGCTCGGCTCGCCCGGCGGCGCCAGCAAGCTGGGGCTGATCGAGCGCGACCACCCCTTCGTCGCCGCGCTGCCGCCGCAGAACCAGTAAGAGCGGCCCGCACACGCGCCGCCTCGGTCCCGTACGGCCTGATCACCCCGATCGGCGCCGCACGGGACCGAGGCGTTTGCCGTACCGGCGCCGACGAGGAAAGGGAGCCACCCACCGTGTCCGCAGTCTCCGACCGACTTCCCACCTTCCCCTGGGACAAGCTGGAGCCGTACAAGAAGACGGCCGCAGCGCACCCCGGCGGCATCGTCGACCTCTCGGTCGGCACCCCGGTCGACCCGGTCCCCGAGCTGATCCAGAAGGCCCTGGTCGACGCGGCGGACTCCCCGGGCTACCCGACCGTCTGGGGCACGCCGGCGCTGCGCGACGCGATCACCGGCTGGGTGGAACGCCGCCTCGGCGCCCGCGACGTCACCCACCGCCACGTGCTCCCCATCGTCGGCTCCAAGGAACTCGTCGCCTGGCTCCCGACCCAGCTGGGCCTCGGCCCCGGCGACAAGGTGGCCTTCCCGCGCCTGGCCTACCCGACGTACGAGGTCGGCGCCCGCCTGGCCCGCGCGGAGTACGAGGCGTACGAGGACCCCACCGAGCTGGACCCGGCGGGCCTGAAGCTCCTGTGGCTCAACTCCCCGTCCAACCCGACCGGGAAGGTCCTGTCCAAGGCCGACCTGACCCGGATCGTCGCCTGGGCCCGCGAGCACGGTGTCCTCGTCGTCTCTGACGAGTGCTACCTGGAGCTGGGCTGGGAGGCCGACCCGGTCTCGGTCCTGCACCCGGACGTGAACGGCGGCTCCTACGACGGCCTGGTCGCCGTCCACTCCCTCTCCAAGCGCTCCAACCTCGCGGGCTACCGCGCGGCCTTCCTGGCCGGTGACCCGGCGGTCCTGGGCCCGCTCCTGGAGATCCGCAAGCACGGCGGCATGATGACCTCGGCGCCGACCCAGGCGGCCGTGGTGGCGGCCCTCGGCGACGACGAACACGTCCGCGTCCAGCGTGAGCGCTACGCCGCCCGCCGCTCCGTCCTGCGCGAGGCGCTACTGGGCGCCGGCTTCCGCATCGAACACAGCGAGGCCAGCCTGTACCTCTGGGCCACCCGCGACGAGTCCTGCTGGACCACGGTCGCCCACCTGGCCGAACGCGGCATCCTGGTGGCCCCGGGCGACTTCTACGGCCCAGCGGGCGAAACCTTCGTCCGCGTAGCCCTGACAGCGACAGACGACCGCGTCCAGACAGCGGTGGAGCGCTTGAGGGGCTGAGGGCCTTGGCCCGGCTGTGGGCAATCGTTCCGCAGGGCGAAGGGGGTACCTCCCATGCCCTTCAGGCAATGGGGGAGGGTAGGCACAGCCCCCAACGCCGGGCACGGCTCAACCCACGCCCACGACACCCACGTAGGCAAGCAAAACGCCGGGCCCTGGGAACCCCAGGACCCGGCGCCGTACGAGCCCGGCGCTAGCCGATCGGAAGCCCCTGAACCGGCAGCCCACCCTTGCCCAGCGCGTCCGTCGGCAGCCCACCCTTCGTGGCGGTCGCCGCCGTGTCACCCACGATGTCCCCGGCGGAGCCCGCCGCGTCCCCGGCCGCGTTCTGCGCGGCCGGCGTGGCCTTCTTGACGACCGAACCACCGGTCTTGCCGGCCGTCGGCACGGCCTTCTTGACGGCCTTGCCGCCGGTGTCGCCCGCGGTCTCGGTGACGTTCTGGGCCGCGGAGGCGGCGGTGTTGCCGACGTTCGCCCCGTCCAGGGCGGTCAGTCCCCCGAGGTTCGGGGTGGCCGGCAGTTCGGGAGCCGCGCTGGCGGAGCCGGCCGCACCGACCCCGGCAGCCGCTCCCGCAGCGACGAGCAGCGCGGCACGGGCGATCCGGCGGGTCAGGGGGAGGGACATGATGCTCCTTGGGCGTAAGTCGACAACAACGGTGGGAAATCCGACCGGGCCCGGAGGGCGACCGGAGAGCGATCGACCGGGCTCGGACGCAGTGACTACCGCTCGAGAGCCACGAAGGTTGCGGCGGCCCAACGTAAAGAGTTGGTAATGCGTCGCATTATCAGGTGCACAGAAAAACGGGCAAAAGGACGCCGGTCGGAAAGTCTGCTGAATCCTTACGGCCCTTGAATTTCCCGGGTTCCGACGCCTTCGCGGGTGAGGGTGCGAAAACCCGTGCTCCGCGTCGACTTCGTGCCGACGCGGGTCACTCGCAGAGATGACACTTCGTACGGGCGCGCTACCGGGCGGACGTGATCCGCACCGCTCCCGCCGTCCGCTCCGCGCCCCCCGCGCCCTCGGTGCCCGTCGGGTACCACTTGCTGTCGGTGTTGCCCGCCGTCCACTCCCGGCCCGCGTAGGTGACCCGTTGGATGTGCAGCGAGGAGGCGTTGGCCACCGCCCAGTGCGCCAACTGCCAGCCGCGCCGCCCGTGCTCCCGGGCCGAGCCGGAACCGGTGCCGCCGGTCACCGGCAGCGTCACGGTCCGCTCGTCGGAACCGGTCGCGGGCCGCGGGGACGCGGCGTCGCCGCCCACCTCCGCGCCGGCCGGTCGCAGCACGTCGTGCCCGAAGTCCCGCACCAGCGCCGCGCGGACCGCGTCCGGCCCCTTCTCCGGGGTCGCCCCGGGGCGCCCGTCGCAGGTCAGCGTGGCCGCCGACCGTCCGGTGAGCGCGGCGGCGAGCAGCTCGGCGTCCGGTTCGTGCTTGGCGTAGGCGTACGGGAAGGCGCTGCGCTGCACCCGCTGGGCGGCGTCGGTCAGTGGAAGGTCGAGGTAGCCGGGCACCTCGACCAAGTGGTCGTAGAACAGGCCCGCCGAGTACGCCGGGTCCATGATCTCCGCGGGCTTGCCCCAGCCCTGCGAGGGCCGCTGCTGGAACAGGCCGAGCGAGTCCTTGTCGCCGTGGTCCAGGTTGCGCAGCGCCGACTCCTGCAGCGCGGTCGCCAGCGCGATCGTCACGGCCCGCTCGGGCAGCTTGCGCGCGGTGCCCACGGCGGTGATCGTGGCCGCGTTCACCGCCTGCTCCGGGGTGAACTCGTAGGTCGTCCGGCCGTCCTTGCCGGAGGCCACCTTGCAGCCCGGAGCGCCCGCACCTCCGGTGACGTACTGCACGGCCAGATAACCGGCGACCGCGAGCAGGACCATGGAGGCGGCGCCCGAACGGGCGAGGCGGCCACGGCGTTTGCGAGGTGGGGACGGCTGGAGCACGCGTACAAGGTACTGGAGGGTAGGGTCCGGTGTCCGCCGGGTACGAACCTTGCCCGAAAGGGCAGGGCGCTAGGGTCGGGGCCATGGCCGATACCCCGCTTGACCTCACGCTGGACGCCGCGGAGCTTACCGCGCGGCTCGTCGACTTCCCGTCCGAGAGCGGCACCGAGAAGCCCCTGGCGGACGCGGTCGAGGGCGCCCTGCGGTCCCTGCCCCACCTGTCGGTCGAGCGGTACGGCAACAACGTCGTGGCCCGCACGGACCTGGGCCGGCCGGAGCGCGTGATCCTGGCCGGCCACATCGACACCGTGCCGATCGCGGACAACGTCCCCTCCCGCCTGGACGAGGACGGCGTCCTGTGGGGCTGCGGCACCTGCGACATGAAGGCGGGCGTCGCGGTCCAGCTGCGCATCGCGGCCACCGTCCCCGCCCCCAACCGCGACCTGACCTTCGTCTTCTACGACAACGAGGAGGTCGCCGCCGAGCTGAACGGCCTGAAGCACGTCGCCGAGGCCCACCCCGAGTGGCTGGAGGGCGACTTCGCGGTGCTCCTCGAACCGTCCGACGGCCAGGTGGAGGGCGGCTGCCAGGGCACCCTGCGGGTGCTGCTGAAGACGGCGGGGGAGCGGGCGCACTCGGCGCGTTCCTGGATGGGCTCCAACGCCATCCACGCCGCCGCCCCGATCCTCGCGCGCCTCGCGGCGTACGAGCCCCGCTACCCGGTCATCGACGGCCTGGAGTACCGCGAGGGCCTCAACGCGGTCGGCATCACGGGCGGGGTGGCCGGCAACGTCATCCCCGACGAGTGCGTGGTCACCGTCAACTTCCGCTACGCCCCGGACCGCAGTCCCGAGGAGGCCCTCGCCCACGTGCGCGAGGTCTTCGACGGCTGCGGGGTGACGGACTTCGTGGTCGACGACCACAGCGGCGCGGCCCTGCCCGGCCTGTCCCACCCGGCCGCGGCGGCCTTCATCGAGGCGGTGGGCGGCACCCCGCAGCCGAAGTACGGCTGGACGGACGTGTCCCGCTTCTCGGCGCTCGGCGTCCCGGCGGTCAACTACGGCCCCGGCAACCCGCACTTGGCGCACAAGCGCGACGAGCGGGTCGAGGTGGCGAAGATCCTCGCGGGGGAGGAGCGCCTGCGCTCCTGGCTGACGGCGTGATCCACGGCGGCCGCGGCGGGTTTGTGCCGCTGCGTGGCGGACATGCTGAGGTCCCTCGTACGTAACCCGCGTAGATCTACGCTGAGGTGGAAGAACCCGCAATTGGAGGGAGCGCGCATGGCTACCGGCAACCCCGAGGGCAAGAAGCGGCCACCGGAGGAGCAGCGCCTGGGCCCCGTCCTCCGGCGACGGGACCAGGTCCAGGAGAGCACCACGGACCAGCGCCTGCTGGACGAGCGTGCTCCGACGGACTGGGTCCACACCGACCCCTGGCGCGTCCTGCGCATCCAGTCGGAGTTCATCGAGGGCTTCGGCACGCTGGCCGAACTGCCGCCTGCCATCAGCGTCTTCGGCTCCGCCCGGACGGCCGTGGACTCACCGGAGTACGAGGCGGGCGTGCGGCTGGGCCGCGGCCTGGTGGAGGCGGGCTTCGCCGTCATCACCGGCGGTGGCCCCGGCGCCATGGAGGCGGCCAACAAGGGCGCCCTGGAGGCGAAGGGCACGTCGGTCGGCCTGGGCATCGAGCTGCCCTTCGAGCAGGGGCTCAACCCCTACGTCGACATCGGCCTGAACTTCCGCTACTTCTTCGTCCGCAAGATGATGTTCGTGAAGTACGCGCAGGGCTTCGTCGTGCTGCCCGGCGGCCTCGGCACCCTGGACGAACTCTTCGAGGCCCTCACCCTGGTGCAGACCCAGAAGGTGACCCGCTTCCCCATCGTCCTGTTCGGCTCGGAGTACTGGGGCGGCCTGGTGGACTGGCTCCGCGGCACCCTGGTGGCCCAGGGCAAGGCCGCGGAGAAGGACCTCATGCTCTTCCACGTCACCGACGACGTGGACGAGGCGGTCGCCCTGGTCTCCAAGGAGGCGGGCCGGTAACGCGGCCGGTCACGAGCGGGGGGCGAGCCCCGGGCCGACCCCCGCCGAAGCCCTAGGCCAGCCCCCGCCGGGCCACCGCCGGCTCCCGGTGCCCGGCGATCGCCGCCACCATGTCCAGCACCTGCCGGGTCTCCGCCACCTCGTGCACCCGGTAGACCTGGGCCCCCAGCCACGCCGAGACCGCGGTCGTCGCCAGCGTGCCGATCAGCCGTTCCTTCACCGGCCGGTCCAGCGTCTCCCCGACGAAGTCCTTGTTGGACAGGGACACCAGCACCGGCCATCCCGTCTCCACCATCTCCCCGAGCCGCCGCGTCGCCTCCAGGCTGTGCCGGGTGTTCTTCCCGAAGTCGTGCCCGGGGTCGATCAGCACCGACTCCCGCGGCACCCCCAGCCCCACCGCCCGCTCGGCCAGCCCCAGGGTCACCTGGAGGATGTCCGCCATGACGTCCTCGTACGTCACCCGGTGCGGCCGCGTCCGCGGCTCGGCGCCGCCCGCGTGCGTGCACACCAGCCCCACCCCGTACCGGGCCGCGACCTCCGCGAGCTTCGGGTCGACGCCGCCCCACGCGTCGTTCAGCAGGTCCGCCCCGGCCTCGCACACGGCCTCGCCGACCTCGTGCCGCCAGGTGTCCACGCTGATCACGACGTCCGGGAACCGCCGCCGTACCTCCGCGACGAACCCCACCGTCCGCCGTGCCTCCTCCGCGGCCGACACCTCGTCCCCCGGACCGGCCTTCACCCCGCCGACGTCGATGATCGCGGCGCCCTCGGCCACGGCCTGCTCCACGCGCGCGAGGGCGGGCTCGTCGCCGAAGGTCGCCCCCCGGTCGTAGAAGGAGTCCGGGGTCCGGTTCACGATCGCCATGATCACCGGCTCGTGCGCCGCGAATTCGCGCCTGCCCAGCCTGAGCATCCCCTGTGACATCTCCTCGTCCACACCGTTCTCTCGTGCCGCTCTCGACCCCGGGCGGGCGGCCCTTCGACCACCGCGGCCCCGGCTGTCAGACTCGCATGGCACGATCGGACCCGACACAACCGACTCCGGCACAACCGACGCCGACCCGACCATGGGGGCCCAGCGATGGTCATGTTCCTGTTCCTCGTCATCGCGCTGGCCGTCGTCGTGGCCGCGGTGACGCTCGCCGTGGTGGGCGGCGGCGAGAGCGGGCCGCTGCCCGACGCCGCACCCGAACGGGTGAGGGACGCGCTGCCTCCGGACCGTCCAGTGGGCCGCGGGGACGTGGAGCGGCTGCGCTTCCCGCTCGTGGTCCGCGGCTACCGCATGGCCGACGTCGACGACGCCCTCAGCCGCCTCGGCGCCGAGCTGGCCGAGCGCGAGGCCCGGATCGCCGACCTGGAGTCCGCGCTGGCGGGCGCCCGGGCCGCGGCGGCCCACCGCCACGTCGTCATGGACAAGCCGGCCCAGGGGGAGCAGCAGTGAGCGCCGGGGAGGCCGTCGCGGGCCCGGACGGCGCGCTGCGCTGCCCCTGGGCGCTGTCCACCGCGGACTACGTCACGTACCACGACGACGAGTGGGGCCGCCCGGTCCACGGCGACGACGCGCTGTACGAGCGGCTCAGCCTGGAGGCCTTCCAGTCCGGCCTGTCCTGGATCACCATCCTGCGCCGCCGCACCGGCTTCCGCGGCGCCTTCGCCGGCTTCGAGATCGCCAAGGTCGCGGCCTTCACCGACACCGACCGCGAGCGCCTGCTCGCCGACACCGGCATCATCCGCAACCGCGCCAAGATCGACGCGACCCTCGCCAACGCGCGCGTGCTGGCCGAGTGGACCCCCGGCGACCTGGACGAGCTGATCTGGTCGCACGCCCCGGACCCGGCCGGACGACCGGCTCCGAAGACCCTCACCGAGGTCCCGGCCGTGACCCCGGAGTCCACGGCGCTGTCCAAGGCCCTGAAGAAGCGGGGCCTGCGCTTCGTCGGCCCGACGACGGCGTACGCGATGATGCAGGCGTGCGGACTGGTCGACGACCACCTGGCAGCGTGCGTGGCCCGCAGACCCTGAGCCGCCGACCCCCTCGCACCGACCACCCGCCGCCCAGCCGCCTGCCACCGACGCCCTGTCACCCGCCCGCCTGCCAGCCGCCGTGGGTGGCCTGTCACCGGACCGTCTGTCGTCGTCACCGGTCACGGGCGGCCTCACCGGCGGCCCGCTGTCAGCTGCCGGGCTGCTTGCCGCCCGTCCTCGGCCGTCAGCCGTGTGCCGGCGGGACGCTTGTCGACGTCACCGGCCGCCCGCGGCCTGTCACCGGTCGCCAGGCGGCGGACGGCGGCGCATGCCTGCCGGTGTTCGTCTACCGGCCCAGGTACTTCGGCTTCTCCTTCTCGACGAACGCCCGCACCGCGATCGCGTGGTCCTCGGAGGCGCCCGCCCGCGACTGCAGCTCGTCCTCCTTGTCCAGCGTCTCGGACAGCGAGTGCGTCAGCCCGTACGCCATCGCCTCCTTCATCGCCGCGTACGCCACCGTCGGCCCCTCGGCGAGCGCCCGCGCCGTCTTCTCGGCCTCGGCGCGCAGATCGGCGGCGGGGACGACCCGGGTCGCGATGCCCAGCTCGTACGCCTCCTGCGCGCGGATGCTGCGCGGGAAGAGCAGCAGGTCGGCGGCGCGGCCGGGGCCGACGACGCGCGGCAGCGTCCAGGAGATGCCGGAGTCCGCGGTGAGCGCCACGCCCGCGAAGGACGTGTTGAACGCCGCCGTGTCCGCGACGATCCGGTAGTCCGCGGCGAGCGCGAAACCGAGCCCCGCTCCGGCCGCCACGCCGTTCACCGCGGCGACCACCGGCTTCTCGGCGCCGGCGAGCGCCCGGACGATCGGGTTGTAGTGCTCGCGCACCGTGCTCATCGTCTGCCCCGAGCCGGTCTCCCGGTCGGCGGCCAGCAGCCCGATGTGCTCCTTGAGGTCCTGGCCGACACAGAACGCCCGGTCCCCGGCCGCGGTCAGCAGCACCGCCCGTACGGCGTCGTCCGCCGCCGCGGAGCGCACCGCGTCCCGGAGGGCGACCTTGGTCTCGATGTTCAGCGCGTTCATCGCCTCGGGGCGGTTCAGCGTGATCGTCGCGAGCCCGTCGCTCACTTCGTAGAGCACGGTGTCGGCCATGGAGATCCCCTCCGCGTCGTGGCATGCAGTGGCATGTGTCCGGGAGACAGCATGACGGAGATCACCGGGAACGGATCGCTCGTGAGGTGTGACCTGCGTCAAAGAAATCCGGTCCGTATCCATTCGGTGGAAGTGGGTGAGGGCGCGCAGTATCGCAGTCACATCGCCGAATTGAGTGGTTTTGATCGCGCGCGTTGCCCAAGCGATGCCGACCGATGTTGGTCATCGGGTCCTGGGATGCGGGATAATGGCTGGGAAGCAATGTGTTCGATGCCGGTGTCGCGCGTCCATGCCGGACTGCGCGTGCCCTCACGGGCCGTCGGCGGTGACGGTGAGCTGGTATCAGGAAGGGGAACGAGCATGGCGGCCATGAAGCCGCGGACGGGCGATGGCCCGCTCGAGGTGACCAAGGAGGGGCGGGGCATCGTCATGCGCGTTCCGCTCGAAGGCGGCGGGCGGCTCGTCGTCGAGCTGACCCCCGATGAGGCCGACGCGCTCGGCGACGCACTCAAGAAGGTCGTCGGCTGACGCGCGAGCGACCATACCCGTTCAGTCGCCCCGGTACCGTTCGCGGTGCCGGGGTGATTGTTCTCCCGGGGTCAGCGCTTCACGGCGCACAGCAGTCCGTCGCCCACCGGGAGCAGTGACGGCACCAGTTCCTGGCTCTCCCGCACCGCGCGCAGCAGTTCCCGCACCCGCAGCACCTCGGTGGGCTGCGGTCCCGAGTCGATCGTGCGCCCGGCGCCGAAGACGCCCTCGAAGGCGACGAGACCCCCGGGGCGCAGCAGGCGCAACGATTCAGCGAGGTAGTCCAGGTACTCCAGACGGTCGCCGTCGCAGAAGACCAGGTCGTATCCGGCGTCCGCGAGCCGGGGCAGCACGTCCAGGGCGCGCCCGGGAATGAACCGGGCCCGGTTGCTGGCGAAGCCCGCGGCCCGGAAGGCCTGGCGGGCGAACTGCTGGTGCTCCGGCTCCGGGTCGACGGTGGTCAGTACCCCGTCCGGCCGCATGCCGTGCAGCAGATGGATACCGGAGACGCCGCAGCCGGTGCCGATCTCCGCGACGGCCTTGGCGTCCACGGCGGCGGCGAGCAACCCCAGGGCGGATCCCGTGCCCGGGGTCACCGAGCGCAGGCCCGCCTCGCGGGCCCGGTCGCGTGCCCAGAGCAGCGCGTCGTCCTCGGCGACATAGGCGTCGGCGAACGCCCAGCTCGTCTGCCGGTTGCCGGTAATGGCCCTCTCCTGTCCCCGTCGTTGCCTCGGCGTGACTGTATCCGTTGGCGTCGGGAACCCGCAGATGGGACCAGTCGTTTAAAGGGGGAAGCAAAGAGGCGGTGCCGAAGAGGCGATCGAGCGGGCCGGGGACGAGCCGTACCGGCGCAGATCAAATTCTCGTAAAACCGCTTATCCGGAGCTAACGGGCGAGGTGGCTATGGTAGGGGCTCCACTGGACACCACCAGAGCCGACAGGGGAGGTGCGGCCGCACCCGCGGATCGGGGTGGAGTGCTGAGGCGCTTCCTCGGATCGGCAGGCAGGCCGAAATCCGTGAACGACACCGCTGCTGACCACAGCCACGCCGACGGTCCCACCACGGGACACGCCCAGACCGCGACCTTCTCCAGCGACGCGGACGGGCAGGCGTGGACTCCGCCCACCTGGGAGGAGATCGTCAGCACCCACAGCGGCCGGGTCTACCGCCTCGCCTACCGCCTCACGGGCAACCAGCACGATGCCGAGGACCTCACCCAAGAGGTCTTCGTCCGTGTCTTCCGCTCCCTGTCGACCTACACGCCGGGCACCTTCGAGGGCTGGCTGCACCGCATCACGACCAATCTCTTCCTGGACATGGTCCGCCGCAAGCAGCGCATCCGGTTCGACGCGCTGGGCGACGACGCGGCCGAGCGGCTGCCCAGCAGGGAGCCCACCCCGCAGCAGCTCTTCCACGACGCCCACTTCGACGCGGACGTCCAGCAGGCGTTGGACACTCTCGCGCCCGAGTTCCGCGCCGCCGTCGTCCTGTGCGACATCGAAGGGCTGTCGTACGAGGAGATCGCCGCGACCCTCGGCGTCAAGCTGGGCACCGTGCGCTCCCGCATCCACCGCGGCCGTTCGCAGCTGCGCAAGGCCCTCGCGCACCGGTCCCCGAAGGCGCGGGCCGACCGTCGCTCGTTCGCGGCCGGTGTGCCCGCACTGGGAGGAGGGGGCACGAGCGCGTGAGTGGGTCACGGCCTGAGTCCGAGGGACACCTCGCAGAGCAGCACCTGGGAGACCGACTCTCCGCCCTGGTGGACGGAGAGCTCGGTCATGACGCGCGTGAGCGCGTGCTGGCGCATGTGGCGACCTGCCCGAAGTGCAAGGCGGAGGTCGACGCCCAGCGCCGGTTGAAGAACGTCTTCGCGGAAGCGGCCCCCCCGGCGCCGTCCGAGAGCTTCCTGGCCCGCCTCCAGGGGCTTCCCGGCGGCGGTGACTCCGACGGTGGCGGTTCGCCGTTCAGCGGGCTGCCCGGAGGCTTCGGCGCGTCCGCGGCCTCCGGTGTCCTCGGCCCGGGGCGGGGCGAGCGGTTCGAGTTCGACTACGTCCCCGCCGGGTCGCACGCCCCGGTGCTGCCGTCCGCCACGTCGGGGCGCGGCTTCCGCATCCACGAGGTGGGCAGGCCGGAGTCCGACCGTTCGGCCTCGCGCAGCCTGCGGTTCGCCTTCGCCGCCGCCGGAGCGGTGTCGCTGGCCGCGATCGCGCTGGGCGGCGTCACCCTCGGCACCCCGGACACCACCACCGAGGCACGCGGCTCGGGCAGCGGCAGCAATGTGACGCCGCTGCGCACCCCGGGCTCGGCCGCGGCCACCGGTTCCGAGAGCCAGCGCCGCCGCACCGGCGGTCCGCTGCTCGGGCAGGGGCAGCGCGGGCTCGGTGACCTCCCCGTCGCCTCCACCACGGCCTCGGCGCCACTGCTGCCCGGGATGCCGTCCCCCGCCGGGGGTGACGCACGGCAGCAGGCGGTCCGGGCGCTGACCACTCCGGTGACGGCCGGTGCCGCCGCCATGTCCCCGCTGATACGTCCGCTGGAAGCCGTTCCGCCGCTCTCCCTGAGCTCCTGGTCGGCGGCGCCCGAGGTCAGGCCGCCCGGCCTGCTCGCCGCCCCCGACCCCGCCCCGTCCCCCTACCCGGCGGCTTCCCCGGCCGCCTCCTACCCTCCGGTTCGCTGACGGGATCTGCGCGCCGGTCCGGGAACCTGATTGAATCCGGAGTGGCGCCAGAGCCCCAGGCCCTGTCGTCACGTTCCCGCCTGCCCGGCGACGCCATGCACGTACTCTCGCTGCACCGAGAGCCACGCACCTGACTCCGCCGGGCCCGCCCTTCGGGGGGACGACGGGAAGGGGACGACAGGACCTGGGAGCCGACGATCTGCGGCCAGCTGCAGGGGAGAACATGAACGAGGGGAAGCCCACGAAGGCCAAGTGGTGGAGTCGTCCCCGCTCGTCCGAGGACGCACCCGACGGCGACTTCGAACTGGAACGCCCTCGCCCGGCCCCCACCACGGGCACGGGCACGGCCACCGACGACCGGGCGACCGACGGGGGCGACTTCGAGCTGGCCCGCCCGGCGGCGGCGACCCCCCGCGCGACCGACGCGGGCGACTACGAGCTGGACCTGCCTCCGGGCGCACACCGGCAGCCGGGCGCCGACGCCTCCGAGCCGGCGGAGGCCGGCGGACCACGGCAGGACGGGCTTCCTGCCGGTCCGCCGACGGATGCCGGTCTGCCCCGGCAGGAGGACCGGCAGGGCGCCCCGGTGGTGGACGCGGGGTCGCGGTCCCACGCGGGGACCGGTTCCGCTCCGGCCGGCGACGGCACGCCCGACGCCGAGCGGCCCAAGCCGCTGCACGAACCCGACCCGTACAGCACCCCGCCGTACGGTGAGCCCGGCCCCTGGGCCCCCGCACCGCCGGTCCAGCACCCCGCGGCCACCCCGGCGCACGGCACGGTGACGGCGACGGCGCCGCACGCCCCCGTCCCGCCCGCGACGGAGGGCCCGCACGCCCAGGTGCCGCACCCGAGCGCGTCGTCGGTGTCTCCGCCTCCGGGCGCGGTGCCCGACCCCGCGTTCGCGGATGCCCCGCCTCCGGTGCCGCGGACGGCACAGGAGCAGCATCCGGCGGCGGCCGCCCCGGCGTACGACACGGCGCCCCACGACGCGGCCCCGCCCGCGGCCGCGCCCGCCCCGCCCTCCGCCCCGTCGCCGACGACGGCGCCCGACCCCTGGGCGGGCCCGACGGCCCCGCCGCCCGGCGCCGAAGCGGCCGCCGATCCGTGGGGGCGTTACGACCCCTGGGCCGCCTCCGCCCAGCACCACGACGCGGCCGACCGAGCGCCGAAGCGGCGACGCGGGCCGCGCACGAAGGCACTCGTCGGCGGGGCGCTGCTCATCGCCCTGGTCTCCGGCGGCATCGGCGGCGGCGTGGGCGCGTACCTGGAACGGAACGGCGGCGTGGGGACCGTCGAGCTGCCCCAGGCCGGACCCGAGGCGGCCGAGCGGGACCCGGACAGCGTCGCGGGCATCGCCGCGCGTGCCCTGCCCAGCGTGGTGACCCTGCACGTGAGCGGCAGCGAGGCGGCGGGCACCGGCACCGGGTTCGTACTCGACGACCGCGGCCACATCCTGACCAACAACCACGTCGTGGAGCCCGCCGGCTCCGGCGGCGAGATCACCGTGACCTTCAACAGCGGCGACACCGCCGAGGCCGAGGTCGTCGGCCGGGACAGCGGGTACGACCTCGCCGTGGTGAAGGTCAAGGGCGTCAGCGGCCTCACCCCCCTGCCCCTCGGCAACTCCGACAACGTCCGCGTCGGCGACCCCGTCGTCGCCATCGGCGCCCCCTTCGACCTGGCCGGCACGGTCACCTCCGGCATCATCAGCGCCAAGGAACGGCCCATCACCGCGGGCGGCGAGGAGGGCGACGGCAGCGACATCTCGTACGTCGACGCCCTGCAGACCGACGCGCCCATCAACCCCGGCAACTCCGGCGGCCCCCTCCTGGACGCGCGAGGCCGGGCCATCGGCATCAACTCCGCCATCCGCTCCGCCGACAGCGGCAGCGCCGAGTCGGACGACGCGCAGTCCGGTTCGATAGGCCTCGGTTTCGCCATCCCCATCAACCAGGGCAAGCGCGTCGCCGAGGAACTGATCAACACCGGCAAGGCCGCCCACCCGGTCATCGGCATCACCCTCGACATGAACTACACGGGTGACGGCGCCCGCGTGAGTGCCAAGGGCAGCGACGGCGGACCCGCGGTCACCACCGGCGGCCCCGGCGCGAAGGCGGGCATCAAGCCCGGGGACGTGATCACCGCGGTCGACGGACAGCGCGTGCACTCCGGCGAGGAACTCATCGTCAAGACCCGCGCCCACCGCCCCGGCGACCGCCTGGAACTGACCCTGGAACGCGACGGCAAGGAGACGAAGGTCTCACTGGTGCTCGGCTCCTCCGGCGGCGACTGACCGCCGGAAGGTCCCGACAAGGCGCCAGGAAGGCAAACAATTCGGAAAGCGCTCACGTACACCCACTCGGGGCTCACGGGACGGTACCGGTCGGACGGGGTCGGCGGGTACCGTGGTGGCGGCCCGGACATCCCAAGGAGCTTCAGGTGTTCAATGACATAGGCGCACTAGAGCTGGTGACGCTCGTCGTCCTCGCCGTGCTCGTCTTCGGTCCGGACAAGCTCCCCAAGGTCATCCAGGACGTGACGCGCACCATCCGGAAGATCCGGGAGTTCTCGGACAGCGCCAAGCAGGACATCCGTCAGGAGCTGGGCCCCGAGTTCAAGGACTTCGAGTTCGAGGACCTCAACCCCAAGACGTTCATCCGCAAGCAGTTGGACAACGACGAGCTGGGGCTCAAGGAGCTCCGCAACGGCTTCGACCTGAAGAAGGAGATGGCCGAGGTCACCGACGCGGTCCACGGCCGCGACCCGGAGCCGTCGTCCTCCGGATCGTCGTCCTCGGGGTCGTCGTCCGCCGCGTCCGGCAGCGGCCGCGTCGACATGTCGAAGAAGCCCGAGCAGCCCGGGAAGACCGACAAGCCCGCCGCCGACGACCGCCCGCCGTTCGACATGGACGCCACCTGACCCTGGCCCACCACGCGCCCGGCCCGCGGGCCGGGAACGTGACGTGTCTCATACTCCGGACGGGGCGCACAGGCCCCGAAGGCGACGCCCGCGCGGCTCACGCGCCGGGCGATTTCCCGGCTGCCGCCAGTGGGGTGGCTATGCTGCCCGAGTTGTTGTGCGGACCGGACGAGTGCGCCCGAAGGGGGGCGGGCCGTTCCGGTCCGACGAGAGCGAGGAGGCGTCCGGGCACATGGAGACGACGAGTCGGGCAGTCGCGCAGACGCCGGCCGCGGAGGGCGGACCACAGTCCCCCTCCGGCCGGCGTACGGTCGACGGCTACCTGCGTGCGCCCTTCCCGTGGTACGGCCTCGACGAGGCCTTCACGGGGCGGCGCCGACTGATGCAGATCGGTACGGCGGCCGACGGGGCCGTGGAACACGGCTCGATCGGGCACGGCGACGAACCGTCGGTGCGCAACGAGCATGTGGCGGGCGACGAGCAGGACGCCAAGGAGAAGTTCGCGGTCGTCGTGACCGTCGCGGCCAACCCCGACCGGCGCAGCGCCGACGGCACCGGCCTGCTGGAGGCCACCTCGGTGTCCTCGGCGGCCTGGCTGGCCGGAGTGGGGCTGCTGTCCTTCACCTGGCCCGGCCAGATGGACCACTCGCTGCGCGACGACTGGCTGGAACAGCAGACGGAGACCGCGTGGGTCCTCGCGGACGACCTCGACGGCGAGGACTGGACGACGCTGTCCCTGCCGGTGGACGGCGTACCGACGCCCTTCCACTACCGGGAGTCCGAGTTCGGCTGGGTGCTGGCCGGTTCGACCGAGCAGGGCGTGCACCTCGGCGCGTACGGGCGGGGCATGAGCGCCTACGGGCTGGCCTTCGCCGTGGTCAAGGACATCGCCGCGTACGCCTAGCCGGGGGCCCTCCCGCAGCCGTGCGTACGACGAGGGGCGCCGTCCGACGGACAGCGCCCCTGCTTCCGTACGCGTATCCCGTACGGAACGTCAGAACTTGTTCTTCGGCGTGATCCCCAGCGACAGCCCGGAAAGGCCCCGCTGCCGCCCTCCGAGCTTGCCCGCGATCGAGCGCAGGGCCGCGCCGGCCGGGGAGTCCGGGTCGGACAGGACGACGGGCTTGCCCTCGTCGCCGCCCTCGCGCAGCCGGACGTCGATCGGGATGGCGCCGAGGACCGGCACCGACGCACCGGTCGTACGGGTCAGGCCGTCGGCGACCGACTGCCCGCCGCCGGTGCCGAAGACGTCGACCATCTCGCCGCAGTGCGGGCAGGGCAGCCCGGACATGTTCTCCACCACGCCGACGATCTTCTGGTGGGTCTGCACGGCGATGGCGCCGGCCCGCTCCGCCACCTCGGCGGCGGCCTGCTGAGGGGTCGTCACGACCAGGATCTCGGCGTTCGGCACCAGCTGCGCCACCGAGATCGCGATGTCGCCGGTGCCGGGCGGCAGGTCGAGCAGCAGGACGTCCAGGTCGCCCCAGTACACGTCCGCCAGGAACTGCTGGAGCGCGCGGTGCAGCATCGGGCCGCGCCAGACCACCGGCGCGTTGCCCGGGGTGAACATGCCGATCGAGATGACCTTCACGCCGTTGGCCGAAGGCGGCATGATCATGTTCTCGACCTGGGTGGGACGCCCGTCGGCGCCCAGCATGCGCGGCACCGAGTGGCCGTAGATGTCGGCGTCGACGACACCGACCTTCAGACCGTCGGCCGCCATCGAGGCCGCCAGGTTCACCGTCACCGAGGACTTGCCGACGCCGCCCTTGCCGGACGCGACCGCGTACACCCGGGTCAGGCTGCCGGGCTTGGCGAAGGGCACCTCGCGCTCGGTCTGCCCGCCGCGCAGGGCGGTGGCCAGCTCCTTGCGCTGCTCGTCGCTCATCACGTCCAGCTCGACGTCGACGCGCGTGACACCCTCGACCGCCGCCACCGCGTCCGTCACGCGCTGCGTGATGGTGTCCCGCATGGGGCAGCCGGAGACCGTCAGGTACACGGCGACCGCGACCGCTCCGTCCGCGCCGATGTCCACCGACTTGACCATCCCCAGCTCGGTGATGGGCCGGTTGATCTCGGGGTCGTTCACCGTCGCCAGTGCTTCGCGCACCGCGTCTTCCGTAGCCATAGGGTCGATGGTACGGCGCCGCCCACGGGGCACGGAAAGCCCCGTCAGCGGTCGTGTACGTCACGCCCCGGCGACCGATCCGCCGGGAATACCCCACGGTCGGGGTGGTGGCCGTTCTGCCGCTCCTCCAGGTCCCTGACGAGGTCCTGGAGCTCGGAGCGGATCCAGTCCCGCGTGGCGACCTCGCCGAGGCCGATGCGCAGGGCGGCGATCTCCCGGGTCAGGTACTCGGTGTCGGCGATCGACCGCTCGTTCTGCTTGCGGTCCTGCTCCAGGTTGACCCGGTCCCGGTCGTCCTGCCGGTTCTGCGCGAGCAGGATCAGCGGGGCGGCGTAGGAAGCCTGGAGCGACAGCATCAGCGTCAGGAAGATGAAGGGGTACTCGTCGAAGCGCAGGCCGCTCGGCGCGGACACGTTCCACACCACCCACAGGATGATGACGACCGTCATCCAGACGATGAACCGCCCGGTGCCCAGGAAGCGCGCGACGCGCTCCGACAGCCGGCCGAAGGACTCCGGGTCCCACTCGGGCAGCAGCCTGCGGCGCGGCGGACGCGGCTGGTCGAGACGGGCCCGGGCCCGGGAGGACGCGGTGGCCCCCGACGCCGCGCGCTCCCGGGTCGTCGTCTCGCGCTCAGGCACCATCGGCGCCCACCTCCCCCGCCGTCGTCCCCGTCGTCTCCTCCAGGTGGTACTCGGTCTCCCGCCAGTCGTCGGGCAGCATGTGGTCCAGTACGTCGTCCACGGTGACCGCGCCGAGCAGCGCCCCCGAGTCGTCGACGACGGGCGCCGCGACCATGTCGTACGCGGCGAAGAACCCGGCGACCACGGGCAGCGCGGCGTCCGGCTCCAGCGGTTGCAGGTCGTCGTCGAGGATCGAGCCGACCAGCGTGTACGGGGGGTCGCGCAGCAGGCGCTGGAAGTGCACGGTGCCCAGGTACTTGCCGGTCGGGGTCTCCTCCGGCGGGCGGCAGACGTAGACCTGGGCGGCGTGCGCCGGGGACAGGTCGGGGTTGCGGATGCGGGCCAGGGCGTCGGCGACGGTCGCGTCCGGCCGCAGCACGATCGGCTCGGTCGTCATCAGACCGCCGGCCGTGTGCTCCTCGTACGCCATCAGGCGCCGCATGTCGGCCGCGTCGTCGGGCTGCATCAGGCTCAGCAGCCGTTCCTTGTCCGCCTCGGGCAGCTCGCCGAGCAGGTCGGCGGCGTCGTCGGGGTCCATCGCCTCCAGGACGTCCGCGGCGCGCTCCTCCTTGAGCTTGCCGAGGATCTCGATCTGGTCGTCCTCCGGCAGCTCCTCCAGCACGTCGGCCAGGCGGTCGTCGTCGAGGGCGGCGGCGACCTCGGCGCGGCGCTTGGCGGACAGGTGGTGCAGGACGTTGGCGAGGTCGGCGGGGCGCAGCTGCTCGAAGGTGGCCAGCAGGTTCTCGGCGCCCTGCCCCTGCTCCTCGACGGAGAAGCCGGAGACGCCGGACCACTCCACGGTCAGCGTCTCGCCCTTGTTGCGGCGGAAGGCGCCGCCCTTCCGGCCCTTGCGGACGAAGACCTTGTCGATCTCCCAGTCCCGGCGGGCGGGCAACTGCTGCACCGACAGGTCGAGGACCGTGACCTCCTCGCCCGTCTCGGTGAGCGTGACCCGCCGGTCGAGCAGCTCGCCGAAGACGAGGCGTTCGGTGGGCCGCTGCTCGAACCGCCGGACGTTGAGGACGCCGGTGGTGATCACCTGGCCGGACTCGATGCCGGTGACCCGGGTCATGGGCAGGAAGATCCGGCGGCGGGTGGTGAGTTCGACGACCAGTCCGAGGACGCGCGGAGGTTTGCGGCCGACACGGAGCATGACGACCAGATCGCGGACGCGCCCCACCTGGTCACCGGCCGGGTCGAAGACGGCGATGCCGGAGAGGTGGGAGACGAAGATCCGGGGGGCGCCCGCTGCCATGGCCGCGGCTCCTTTCCTCACGCTTCGCAGAGCCGGGCGAGTGTGCGTGAAGGTCGAGTGAGAGTGCGTGAAAGCTGATTCGTACGGTGTCTCTTTTCCGAATTGCCCGCTCGCACGCGCTTCAGGCTAGCCCGTCCCGATCGGCCTCGCCCTGGCGGCCGGTCCGGACGGACTGGCTCCGTTCGGTCCGCACGGCCCCGGTACGCTGCGGCCTGGCCCGGTCGGCGCGATGCCGACGTCCGTCGGCCCCGTGTCAGCCCTGTCAGAAAGGCAGTCCCACCTGTGTCTGTGACTCCCCGGCGCCGAATCCGCAGGGCCGCCTGGCTGGGCGCGGTGTGCGCCCTGGCAGTGACGGGAGCCGGGCTGACGGGATGCAGCAGCGAGGACCCCGACGCGGGCACCAACGGCCTCGGGAAGCTCCCGGCCGACAAGATCCAGGCGAAGGCCGGTACGGCCGCCAAGACCGCCGACACGGTGCGTCTGCACGGCACGGTGGACGCCGGTGGTAACACGTACACCCTCGACATGCGGCTGAAGGCCGACGGAGGGACCGGGTCGGTCGCCGCCGAGGGGACCACGTTCGGACTGCTGCGCGTCGGCGAGCAGCTCTTCCTCAAGGCGGACGCCGGGTTCTGGAGCCACGACGACGGTGACGCCAAGGCGGCCGACAAGCTCGCCGGCAAGTACGTGAAGGTGCCGCAGAGCGACCCCGTGTACAAGAAGTTCAGCGGCTTCACGGACAAGGACGTCCTCCTCGGCGGTCTGCTGACCCTGCACGGCACGGTGAAGACGGACGGCCGCCACGAGCAGGCCGGCGTGCGCACCATCCGGATCACCGGCGACGACGGCGCGGGCGGCTCGCTGGACGTCTCCCTGGAGGGCACCCCGTACCCGCTGCGCCTGGTGCGGGCGGGCAGCGCGGGCACGATCGGCTTCTCGGACTGGAACAAGGACTTCGCGCTGGAGCAGCCGGCGAAGGACGACACCCTGGACTACGGCAAACAGCTGCCGTCCTCCTGAGGGAGGCGTCCCGGGGCCGTCAGCGCACGTCAGCGCCGTTTGCGGCGCTTCAGCAGCAGACGCGGCAGCCCCGCCGGCACCGGCTGCCGGGTCGTCGCCGGGCTCGGCAGCGGTGCCTCGGCCAGCGAGGCGTCGGGCAGCGGCGCCGTGCTCCCCGTCGGCTCCAGGCGCAGCACCCGGCACTCACGGGCCCAGCGGTCGGTCATGGCCTCGCCGTCCGGGGCGTTCAGCCGCTTGCCCTTGAGGTCGCCGACCGCCGCCTGCCACGCCTCGGAACCGGACGGCAACTCGACGACACGCGCGGCCCAGGAGACCAGCCGGCCGCCCTTGTCCTTGCTGCGCACCGTCACCTCGGCCGCGACCCCGTCGGCAAGACCCGGCAGCGGCTGCTCGCCCGGCCCGTCGCCGACGACGCAGGCCGCGCCCTCGTGCCAGACGTGCCACAGCGCCCGGGCGGGCACCCCGGGGCCCTTGACCCAGACGAGGCCGGACTTCTTGGTGGCCTCCTCGACGAGGGCCTGGTCGAGCAGCTCGCTTGTCATGCGGTCAGCCTATCCAGGGGCCCCGGGCGGGTTCAGAGCCAGCCGTTGCGCTTGAGGGTGCGGTGGATGCCCAGACAGAGCGCGACCGTGACGGACAGGACCAGCGGGTAGCCGAACTTCCAGTGCGTCTCCGGCATGTAGTCGAAGTTCATGCCGTACACGCCGCACACCATCGTCGGTACGGCGATGATCGCGGCCCACGAGGTGATCTTGCGCATGTCCTCGTTCTGCGCGACGGACGCCTGGGCCAGGTTGGCCTGGAGGATGGAGTTCAGCAGTTCGTCGAAGCCGATCACCTGCTCCTGCACCCGGGCCACGTGGTCGGCGACGTCCCGGAAGTACTTCTGGATCTCCGGGTCGATCAGCCGCATCGGCCGCTCGCTGAGCAGCTGCATGGGACGCAGCAGCGGCGCCACCGCCCGCTTGAACTCCAGCACCTCGCGCTTGAGCTGGTAGATCCGTCCGGCGTCCGTACCGCGCGGGGAGCCCTTGCGGCCCGGCGAGAACACCTCCGTCTCGACCTCGTCGATGTCGTCCTGCACCGCGTCGGCGACCGCGATGTAGCCGTCGACGACGTGGTCGGCGATGGCGTGCAGCACCGCCGAGGGGCCCTTGAGCAGCAGCTCCGGGTCCTCCTGGAGGCGGCGGCGCAGCGCACGCAGCGAGCCCTGCCCGCCGTGCCGGACGGTGATGAAGAAGTCCCGCCCGGTGAAGCACATGACCTCGCCGGTCTCGACGACCTCGCTGTTGGCGGTGAGCTGGTCGTGGTCGACGTAGTGGACGGTCTTGAAGACCGTGAACAGGGAGTCGTCGTAGCGCTCCAGCTTGGGCCGCTGGTGGGCCTGGACCGCGTCCTCCACGGCCAGCGGGTGCAGCCCGAACTCCCGGGCGATACCGGCGAACTCGTCCTCGGTGGGCTCGTGCAGGCCGATCCACACGAACCCGCCGTCGCGGCGCACCTGGCGCATCGCCGTGTGCGGGGTCAGCGGCACGTCCGTCTCGACGCGGGTGCCGTTGCGGTAGACGGCGCAGTCGACGACGGCGGAGGCCGTCGCCGGGTCACGGGTGGTGTCGTAGGCGCCGCCGTCCTTGCGCAGAGAGACGCGGGACGGGCGGACCGCGGCGCGCAGGTCACGGATCATCGACATGGCAGGCTCCTTCGCGGCGGGCAGCGAACGAGGCCGGAGACGGGTGGAACCACCCGGAATGAGGACGTCCAGACCACGCGTGCTCGGCGCGTCCACAAAGCGGGGGGCACCGCACCGTCGCGGTGGCCGACTTCGCTGCAGATTCAGCTGCTGATCCGGACCGACGGCCGGGTCAGGCAAAACGAGACGAAGTGCTCTTCCTTGCGAGGGCGCGCGTACGGACAGCGGCGACGGGAAGAAAGCCGGTGCGGCTGCGTCAGCGGCCGGAAGAGCGGGTGGTACTGCACGGTCGACTTCGGTCCATGCCAGCCCCACCTCCTCCGGCCGGTCCCTCGTGAGGGACGATCCATTCCCCTTGTTTGGAGGGGTTCCCCGTAGGGGAGTGTTCACAGAGTCGGGGACTTGATCGCGACGCTCTGCGTGCTGCCCCGAACCGCTGGGCCAGAGTACCAGTCACCCGACGTGTCAAGGCGCCGCTTTGCCTCTTCACGACGAGTTCTATGCTCGCCGCATGGCTGATGTTCTTCCTCTGGTCGAGGCCCGGTTGCACAGCGCGCTGGGTGAGCCGGACGCGCGCGCGGCGGTCACCTTCCTCGGCACCGACCGCATCGAGGTGCTGCGTTTCCCCGCCGCCGGCCAGGAGGGCGACGTCGTCCGCTACGCCACCCTCGGCATGTCGGCCCAGCCCATGGCGGACCCCACGGCCGCGCTCGCCGACCCGGTCAAGGGCCCCCGGGCCGAGCTGGTGCTCTCCGTGCGCTCCGGGCCGGCCGACACCGACAAGGTGCTGCGCCCGCTCGCCGTACTGGCCGCGTCCCCGCAGGTCGAGGGCGTGATCGTGGCGCCCGGCGCATCGCTGGACGTCGGTGAGCCGCTGTGGCCCGGGGCCCCGTTCACCTCGGTCCTGGTCGCCGAGCCGGGGGGCCTGGTCGAGGACCTGGAGCTGGACGCCCCGCTGGACCCCGTGCGGTTCCTGCCGCTGCTGCCGATGACGCCGAACGAGGCCGCCTGGAAGCGCGTGCACGGAGCGCCCGCCCTCCAGGAGCGCTGGCTGAACCACGGAACGGACCTGCGTGATCCTTCGCGCAGGTCCGTTCCCCTGGACTGACCCGACCGGGTGACGTAACTCACCGGAGCGTCCCGCCCGTTGGCGAGGCCGGTCAGTCGGCGAACACCGCGACCGAGTCCTCGGCCGCGTGCTTCGGCTCCAGCTCCTCGGCCTCGTGCGTGAGCGCCCGGCGCCGTACGAAGACCACGACCGCGCCGAGCAGGGCGGTCACCGCCGCCACCACGAACGGGATGTGGACGTCGGTCCACTCCTCGATCTTCGGCGCGAAGAAGGGCGCGGCCGCCGCGGCGAACCAGCGCACGAAGTTGTAGCCCGCGCTCGCCACCGGACGCGGCGCGTCCGAGACCCCGAGGGCCAGCTCGGTGTAGACGGTGTTGTTCACGCCGATGAACGCGCCGGACAGGATCGTGCAGACGATCGCCGCGGTGTGGTTGCCGTACCCCAGGACCAGGACGTCAACCGCGAGCAGGACCAGCGAGCCGCCGAGCACCTTGAGCGAGCCGAAGCGCCGCTGCATGCCCGGCGCCACCAGGACCGAGAAGACGGCGAGCAGCACGCCCCACGCGAAGAACACGGCGCCGGACTTGTACGGCGTCATGTTCAGCACGAAGGGCGTGAAGGCCAGCACGGTGAAGAACGTGTAGTTGTAGAAGAACGCCGAGACCGCGGCGGAGGCGAGGCCGCCGTGGCCCAGCGCCCTGATCGGGTCGAGCAGCGAGGTCTTGCGGGCCGGCTTCGGCTGCTCCTTCAGGAACACCGTGATGCACAGGAAGCCGATCGCCATCAGGAAGGCCGTGCCGAAGAACGGGTAGCGCCAGCTGGCGTCGCCGAGCAGTGCGCCCAGCAGCGGGCCGCAGGCCATGCCCAGGCCGAGGGCGGACTCGTAGAGCAGGATCGCGGCGGCGCTGCCGCCGGCCGCCGCGCCGACGATCACCGCGAGGGCCGTCGAGACGAAGAGCGCGTTGCCCAGGCCCCAGCCGGCCCGGTAGCCGACGAGCTGGCCGACGGTGTCGGAGGTGCCGGCGAGGCCCGCGAAGACCACGACGAAGGCCAGGCCGAGCAGCAGGGTCTTGCGGCCGCCGATGCGGCTGGAGACGAAGCCGGTGACCAGCATGGCCAGGGCGGTGATGAGGAAGTACGAGGTGAACAGGAGCGAGACCTGCCCGGCGCTCGCGTCCAGGCCCTTGGCGATGGACGGGAGGATCGGGTCCACGAGCCCGATGCCCATGAAGGCCACGACGGACGCGCCCGCGGTCGCCCACACGGCCTTGGGCTGCCGCAGGATGCCGCCCGCACCCGCGTCGAAGGGATCCATGCTTGCTCTCCAATGCCGACGAGACGATGCCGAATGGTTGGTGTATACACATAGTAAGTTAGCTCTGCTAATTAATGCAACATGCACCTAGTTCTGCGGATGGGTGATCGTCCTTGACGTGGGGGAGCGAGGGTAGGACCGTGGGGCTCTATGAGGGGCGAACCCAGTTGCCCGAAGTGTGGTGGCCGGGTCAGGGCTCCCGGCCTCTTCGCCGATTCCTGGCAGTGCGACCTGCACGGCACCGTGCACCCGGTCCAGCCCGTGATACCGCCCAGCGTCGAGGCGCTCGGCGTCGTGGTGCACCGCACGCAGGTGCCGTTGTGGATGCCCTGGCCGCTGCCGGTCGGCTGGCTCTTCACCGGCGTGGCCTGCGCGGGCGACGACCGCACCGGGGGCCGCGCGACCGCCGTCGCCTGTTCCGGGCCGGGCCCGCTCGGGGGCATCGGTGAGCTGATCCTGGTCGCCGAGGAACTCGGCGTCGGCCTCGGCGCGCGGTACGCGGGCCTCGACGGCCCGGACCCCGGACCGTACCTGGACGTCGAGAAGCCGCCCCAGGTCAAGGTCCTGGCCGCGGGCCGCCCCACCCCCCTCTGGCACGTCTCCGGGGGTCCCGTCGACCGCGCCGTCTTCGCCGGGGAGGCCCTCGGCATGTGGCTGTGGGCCGTGGTGTGGCCCGAGCGGTCCGGGCTGCTGATGTACGAGGAGCTGGTGCTGACCGACCTGCGGGACGCCGGTGCCGAGGTGGACCTGGTGCCGTGCGGGGCGCTGTCGCCGCGGCTGATCGAGCCGACGGCGCCGTAGCGCCGCCGGGGGGCGGGCGGGGCGGCGGGCCGTACTCGTGGGCGCGCAGGGCGGGTAGAGGGGGCGTGGAGCGCGCGTAGGAGCTGGGGGAGCGTAGGGGGCGCAGGGGCGCTGCGGGTGTGACGGCCGGGGGCCGAGTTCCGGTTATCCTTGAGCGTCCCCTTCCGTCCCGTCACCGCTTGGAGTCAGCGTCGTGCGCATCGATCTGCACACCCACTCCACCGCGTCCGACGGCACGGACACCCCGGCCCAGCTGGTGCGCAAGGCCGCCGCGACCGGACTCGACGTCGTCGCGCTGACCGACCACGACACCACCCGCGGCCACGCCGAGGCCGTCGCCGCGCTGCCCGACGGGCTCACCCTCGTCACCGGCGCCGAGCTCTCCTGCCGCCTCGACGGCGTCAGCATGCACATGCTGGCCTACCTCTTCGACCCCGAGGAGCCCGCCCTGCTCGCCGAGCGCGAGCTGGTCCGGGACGACCGGGTGCCGCGGGCCCGGGCCATGGTCGCCAAGCTGAGCGAACTGGGCGTGCCCGTCACCTGGGAGCAGGTCGCCAAGATCGCCGGTGGCGGCTCGGTCGGCCGGCCGCACGTGGCCACCGCCCTCGTGGAACTGGGCGTCGTCCCGACCGTGAACGACGCCTTCACCCAGGACTGGCTGGCCGACGGCGGCCGGGCCCACGTGGAGAAGCACGAGACCGACCCCTTCGAGGCGCTCCGGCTGATCAAGGGGGCGGGCGGGGTCGCCGTGTTCGCCCACCCGGCCGCCGCCAAGCGCGGCCGCACGGTGTCCGAGGCCGCGATCGCCGACCTGGCGGCCGCCGGACTCGACGGCATCGAGGTCGACCACATGGACCACGACGCGCCGACGCGGGCACGGCTGCGCGGGACGGCGAAGGAGCTGGGGCTCCTGGTGACCGGCTCCAGCGACTACCACGGCAGCCGGAAGACCTGCGTGCTCGGCGAGTACACGACCGACCCCGAGGTGTACGGGGAGATCACGCGACGTGCGTTCGGGGCGTTTCCCGTGCCGGGGGCCGGCGGGGCCTGAGCCTCACCTCCCGCACGACCCCCTTCCACCCTTCCCACTCCTCCGCAAGGCCAGTAGCTCACCCATGTTCGACGTCGCCGTCTTCGGCTCCCTCTTCCTGACCCTTTTTGTCATCATGGATCCCCCCGGGATCACCCCGATCTTCCTCGCGCTCACCTCCGGTCGCCCCGGCAAGGTGCAGAAGCGGATGGCCCTCCAGGCGGTCTGCGTCGCCGGTGGTGTGATCACGGTGTTCGGTCTGCTCGGGCACCAGATCCTCGACTACCTGCACGTCTCCGTGCCCGCCCTGATGATCGCGGGCGGGCTGCTGCTCCTGCTGATCGCCCTCGACCTGCTCACCGGCAAGACGGACGAGCCCAAGCAGACCAAGGACGTCAACGTCGCCCTCGTACCGCTGGGCATGCCGCTGCTCGCCGGGCCCGGCGCGATCGTGTCGGTCATCCTGGCCGTGCAGAAGGCGGACAGCGTGACCACGCAGGTCTCGGTGTGGGCGGCGATCCTCGCCATCCACGTGGTGCTGTGGCTGGTGATGCGGTACTCGCTGCTGATCATCCGGGTCATCAAGGACGGCGGTGTGGTCCTGGTGACCCGCCTCGCCGGCATGATGCTCTCCGCGATCGCCGTGCAGCAGATCATCAACGGCGTCACCCAGGTGATCCAGGGCGCGTGAGCGCACAGCGACAGGGCCCCCGCACGGTGTTCCGTACGGGGGCCCTGAGCATGTGCAAACGGTCCGCGTTACAAGGCCGAGGTGTCGGCGGGGCGGATCCACAGGCGCTGCCCGATGGCGGCGGCCTGCTGAACGATGCGGTTCACGGAGGCGGCGTCCACGACAGTCGTGTCCACGGGGGTCCCGTCGACGTCGTCGAGTCGCATGACTTCAAAGCGCATGGCCTCTCCCTTGATCTGGTCATCCTCCTGAGGAGAACTACTGGTGTGGCTCCTGGGTCGTCGGTGCCCGGGCTTCCGTAGTGGTCAACGGGATGCCCTCTGCAAACATTCCCTACGCTAAGGAAATTTTTCGCACGACTAATTACTGACAAGTAAGTCGCTTGTTACCGCGCGATAGGTGTCTCGTACAAGACTGACCGGGACCGGTTGTGTTCGTAGCGTGACCGCCGGGACAATGGAGGCGATGAACGACGACCTCGCGCCCCTGAACGCTCGTATCGATCGCACGAACGAGCTGCTCCAGCGCATGCTCGCCGAGGTGGCGAAGACCCCCTCCACCCACGCGATCTTCGTCGACGCCGGCTACCTGTACGCGGCGGCGGGGCGACTGGTGGCCGGGACCGAGGACCGCCGGGCCTTCGACCTGGACGCCGAGGGGCTCATCGAGGCCCTCATCGACAAGGCCCGCACCATCTTCGCGGACAGCCGCCTGCTGCGCGTGTACTGGTACGACGGCGCCCGCCGCCGCATCCACACCGCCGAGCAGCAGACCGTCGCCGAGCTGCCGGACGTCAAGGTGCGCCTGGGCAACCTCAACGCCAACAACCAGCAGAAGGGCGTCGACTCCCTCATCCGCACCGACCTGGAGTCCCTCGCCCGGCACCGCGCCATCAGCGACGCGGCCCTGCTCGGCGGCGACGAGGACCTCGTGTCGGCGGTCGAGGCCGCCCAGGGGTACGGCGCCCGCGTCCACCTGTGGGGCATCGAGTCCCCCGAGGGCCGCAACCAGGCCGAGCCGCTGCTCTGGGAGGTCGACAGCCAGCGCACCCTCGACCTCGACTTCTTCAAGCCGTACGTCTCCCGGCGCACGGCCGCCGCCGTCGAGGCGACGGGCCTCACCCGCCCCGCCCGGGAGGACGTCCGCTTCGTGGGCGCGCAGATCGCGGCGAAATGGCTGGCGGCCCGCGGCCGCGAGTCCCTGGTCGAGCTGCTCCCCGGCCACCCCTACCTCCCCGGCTCCGTGGACCAGGACCTGCTGGTGGAGGCCGAGGGACTGCTGCAGTACTCGCTGCGCGGCCAGGCCGACCTGCGCCGGGCGCTGCGGGACGGCTTCTGGGAGCACCTGCGGGCGCAGTACTAGGGCCTGTCCGGCGGGGCGGGTCGCAGGAGAGCCACCGCGGCCTCAGCGCACGTACGGCCGGGGTGGCACGGGGTGGTCGTCCCAGAAGTCGGCGAGGGCGCGGGCGGTCGGCAGCGGCTGGTCGGTGTTGGGGGAGTGCTCGGCGCCCGCGACGACCGTCCGGCGCGCGTCCAGCCGCAGGGCCATCTCGTCCAGGAGGGGCACCGGCCAGGTGTCGTCGTAGGCGCCCGACAGCACGTGGAACGGCAGCGGCACGGCGGCCAGCTCGGCGACACGGTCCGGCTCGGTGCACAACTGGCGTCCCGTGGCGAGCAGTTGCGCCGGCCTGGTGCCCAGCCAGCGCTCACGCAGCCGTTCCGGATCCTCCGGGCCGTGGGCGGGGGCCGGGGCGCCCACCTCCTCCGGCGGTCCCATGGCCTGCATCACCTTCCAGACCTCCGCCATCGTCATCGTGTCCAGCGCGTCCCGCAGCAGCTTCACCCGCTGCCGCTGCGACTCGGAGATCCGCGCCGGGCCCGAGGACATCAGGGTGAGGGACAGGAACGGGGCGGGGTCGAGCAGGACGGCGGCCCGGGCGATCTGGCCGCCCAGGGAGTGCCCGACGAGGTGCACGCGCGTCCCGAGGGCGGCGGCCTGCGCGAGCACGTCCCGGGCCAGTTCGGCCCGCGCGTACCCGGCCTCGTCGTGCTCGGGACCGTCCGACTCGTACTGCCCCCGTCCGTCCACGGCGACCGTGCGGTAGCCGCGCGCCCCGAGCGGCCGGTGCAGCAGCGTGAAGTCCTCCTTGCTCCCCGTGAAGCCGGGCAGCATCATCACCACACCCCTCGGCGCGACCCCGGCGGCCACGGGCGAGTCGACGACGGCGAACTCGCCGCGCGCGGTACGCAGCCGGTACGCGCGGGCGTCCGGGGGCGGGCTGAAGGCGGCGTTCCTGCTCACGGGCAGAGGCTATCGGGCGATGCGCACGGCAGTGACGACGCCCAACGCCGTCGGCCCGGTCCCGCGTGGGTCGCGGGACCGGGCCGACGGTGTGGGACGAGCGGCGCGGATCAGCTCTCGCCGGCGTCCGCGGGCTGCGCGGCGGCGGCCGTCTTGCGGGTGCGGCGCGCCTTCGGCTTCGCCTCCGCCGTGTCGGCTTCCGTCGCGGGTGCCTCGACGGCAGCCGCGGCCTTACGGGTCCGGCGCCGCGGCGCAGCCTCCGGCTCCTGCGAGGCCTGAGCCGGAATCTCGGCGGCGGCCTCGACGGCCGCGGCCGTCTTGCGGGTGCGGCGGGCCTTGGGCTTCGCCTCCGCGGCCTCGGCGGTGTCCGCGGCGGCTTCCGCCTTGGCGGCGGCCGTCTTGCGGGTGCGTCGCGGCTTGGCCTCGGTCTCGGCGTCCGGAGCCTCTACGACAGGCTCGGCGGCCTTGCGGGTGCGGCGGGCCTTGGGCTTTGCCTCCGCGGCCTCGGCGGTGTCGGCCGCGGCTTCCGCCTTGGCAGTGGCCGTCTTGGTGGCGGCCGTCTTCCGGGTGCGGCGGGGCTTGGCCTCGGCCGCTTCCGGAGCCTGTTCCGGCTGCGCCGGAATGCCGGCCGCGGCCTCGGTGACCTCGGTCGGTTCGGCGGCCTTGCGGGTGCGGCGGGCCTTGGGCTTCGCCTCCGCGGCCTCGGCGGTGTCGGCCGCGGCCTCTGCCTTGGCGGCGGCCGTCTTGGTGGCGGCCGTCTTGCGGGTGCGGCGGGGCTTGGCCTCGGCCTCGGCGTCCGGAGCCTCTACGACAGGCTCGGCCGCCTTGCGGGTCCGGCGGCGCGGCTTGGCCTCGGCCGGCTCGGACGCGGGCTCGGCCGCTCCCTCGGCCGTGTCGACCGTCGCCTCGGCGGCCGTGGCCTTGCGGGTGCGGCGGCGCGGCTTCTCGGCGGGAGCCTCGACAGCCGGGGCCTCGACGACGGCCGGAGCCACGATCGACTCCTCGGTGGCCGTCGCCGTCGGAGCGGTCTCCAGCGGGGCGGCCGGGGCCTCGGCCGACTTGCGGGTGCGGCGGCGGCGCGGCTTCGCCGGGGCCTCCGCGGCCTCCGGAGCCGGTGCGACCTCCGTGGTCTCCACCGTCTCGACGACCGTCGCCCCGGAAGGCGCGAGCGCGGTGTCCTCGGCGGCCCGTGTCACGGGGGCGTCGGGCGTCGCGGCGGTCTCCGGGCGGCGCGACGGCTCACCGTTGCGCGTACGGCGCCGGCGGCGCAGCGTGCGGGGACCCGTGACGCTGTCGGTGCCCGCGTCGGCGGCGCTGTCCGCACCACCGGTCACGGCCTCGGCCGCGGGGGCCACAGAGGCCTCCGCGTCCACCGGCGCACCGCCGCGCATCCGACGGCGGCGACGCGGCGTCGTACGGGACGAACGGTCGCGCTCGCGCTCGCGGTCGCCGGAACGCGAGTCGTCGCGCCCACCCCGGCCACCCCGGTCGCCACGCCCGCGGCCACCGCGGCCGCCCGGCTCGCCCAGGTCCTCGAGCTCCTCCGCGTCCAGCCCGGCGCGGGTGCGCTCCGAGCGGGGCAGGACGCCCTTGGTGCCCTCGGCGATGCCGAGGTCGGTGTACAGGTGCGGGGAGGTGGAGTACGTCTCCGGCGGGTCGTTGAAGCCCAGGTCCAGCGCCTTGTTGATCAGCTGCCAGCGCGGGATGTCGTCCCAGTCGACCAGCGTGATCGCCGTACCCTTCGCGCCCGCGCGGCCGGTGCGGCCGATGCGGTGCAGGTACGTCTTCTCCTCTTCCGGCGACTGGTAGTTGATGACGTGCGTCACGCCCTCGACGTCGATGCCGCGCGCGGCCACGTCGGTGCAGACGAGCACGTCCACCTTGCCGTTGCGGAAGGCACGCAGGGCCTGCTCGCGGGCGCCCTGGCCGAGGTCGCCGTGGACCGCGCCGGAGGCGAAGCCGCGCTGCTTGAGCTGGTCGGCCAGGTCGGCCGCCGTGCGCTTGGTGCGGCAGAAGACCATGGCCAGTCCACGGCCCTCGGCCTGCAGTATGCGCGCCACCATCTCGGGCTTGTCCATGTTGTGCGCGCGGTAGATGAACTGCTTCGTGTTCGCGACCGTCGCGCCCTCGTCGTCCGGCGAGGTGGCGCGGATGTGCGTGGGCTGCGACATGTAGCGCCGGGCCAGCCCGATGACCGCGCCCGGCATGGTGGCCGAGAACAGCATGGTCTGGCGCCGGGCCGGCAGCATGTTGATGATCTTCTCGACGTCGGGCAGGAAGCCCAGGTCGAGCATCTCGTCGGCTTCGTCGAGGACCAGGCACTTGACGTGCTTCAGGCTCAGCTTCTTCTGGCCCGCCAGATCCAGCAGGCGGCCCGGGGTGCCGACGATCACGTCGACGCCCTGCTTCAGGGCCTCCACCTGCGGCTCGTAGGCACGGCCGCCGTAGATCGCGAGGACGCGTACGTTGCGGACCTTGCCGGCGGTCAGGAGGTCGTTGGTGACCTGCTGGCACAGCTCGCGGGTCGGGACGACGACGAGGGCCTGCGGCGCGTCGGTGAGGGACTCGGGCGCCGCGCGCCCCGCCTCGACGTCGGCGGGGACGGTGACGCGCTCGAGGAGCGGAAGGCCGAAGCCCAGCGTCTTGCCGGTGCCGGTCTTGGCCTGGCCGATCACGTCCGTGCCCGAGAGGGCCACGGGGAGCGTCAGTTCCTGGATCGGAAAGGGAGCGGTGATGCCGACGGCTTCGAGGGCTTCGGCGGTCTCGGGGAGGATCCCGAGGGATCGGAACGTCGTAGTCAGGGTGCTGCCTCTTCTGTGTACGTGGTGCGAGGCGAGCGCGCGGGTCGTGCCGGACCGTGTCGGGGACGTCGGCTGCCTTACGGATCGAGCCGTAGGACACGGGACCTCTGTCGACGCTCCAGCGCTCGTACCACTGAGGGTCCCCCTCCGGATTCCGTACGCAGTGTGGCGGACGGCAGGGAGGGCTGTCGGGTCGGAGCCGATCGGGCCACCGACCGGGCATCCTCATGCGTGCGGCCCGACGACGATGTCACGTACCCGTACGTCACATACTCGGCAGGCGCATTACCACCATACCCCGGATTCGCGCACATGCGATGGCCGATTTGCTCACGTAGTCGTCGTCACACTGACTGACCAGGGCCTTACCACCGCCGAAGAGCGGGCTATTGTGCGCTGCATGACGAGCTCTGACAAGCCTGGCACCGCCGCAGACGCCCCCGCCGAGACCGCTGGAACCGCCGGTACCGCCGCAGCCACCCCCGTCGCCGCCCGCGACTGGGCGACGGCCGCGGCCGACCCGCAGTACCGCGCCGCGGTCGTGGACCTGCTCGGCGCGCTCGCGTACGGCGAGCTGGCGGCGTTCGAGCGGCTCGCGGAGGACGCCAAGCTGGCGCCCACGCTGGCGGACAAGGCGGAGCTGGCGAAGATGGCGTCGGCGGAGTTCCACCACTTCGAGCGGCTGCGCGACCGGCTGGCCGAGATCGGTGAGGAGCCGACGGGGGCCATGGAGCCGTTCGTGGCCGCCTACGACGGCTTCCACAAGCAGACGGACCCCTCGGACTGGCTGGAGGGTCTCGTCAAGGCCTACGTCGGCGACTCCATCGCCAGCGACTTCTACCGCGAGGTCGCCGCCCGCCTCGACACGGACACCCGCGAACTGGTCCTCGCCGTGCTCGACGACACCGGGCACGCCGGTTTCGCCGTGGAGAAGGTGCGCGCGGCGATCGACGCCGATCCGCGCGTGGGCGGGCGGCTCGCGCTGTGGGCGCGGCGGCTGATGGGGGAGGCGCTCTCGCAGTCCCAGCGGGTGGTGGCCGACCGGGACGCGCTGTCGACCATGCTCGTGGGCGGGGTCGCGGACGGCTTCGACCTCGCCGAGGTCGGCAAGATGTTCTCCCGGATCACCGAGGCGCACACCAAGCGGATGGCGGCGCTGGGGCTGGCGGCCTGACGCCGTCCCGGGCCGGGCGCCGTTGTCCGGTCCTGACGCGTCACCCGGGCCCGACGCGGTACGGCGGCCTGCCGGTCAGGCGGTCGCCGAACTGCGACGGAGTCTGCCCGCGGGGCGCAGCAGCAGCGACAGCGAGGCCGCGGAGACCGCCGCCGAACCCAGCAGCACCGGCACGAGCCCTCCGGCGCCCAGCGCGGTGTGCGTGACGAACGCTCCGAAGAGGGCCGCGGCGATGCCGGTCGGCAGGACGAGGAGCGGGGCGGGCAGGCGGTGGGGCAGACGGTGCGCGGCGGCCCATGCCAGAGCTAGGCCTAGGAGTGCGGCGCTGAGCGCTTCCAAGATCATGTCTGGGTCCCTCCCACATGGCCGGCCTGCCCCAAACGGTCACAGCCGACTTACCCCTGACCTGCGGAATGCAATCCTCCCCCTGTGGGTGAACTGTGCTCCGCCCGTGAACGGGAGTGGGGGCGGCCGGGTCCGAGAACGGGAAGACGGGTGGGGCCCGGCGGTGTGTTACCGCCGGGCCCCGCCCGTTCTACGTCCGTCGTCCCGCGTCCGGCGGCTACAGCGTGCCGAAGCCCACCTTGCGCGGGGCCGACTCGCCGATCTCGACGTAGGCGAGCCGGTCGGCCGGCACCAGGACCTTGCGGCCGTGTTCGTCCACGAGGCTCAGCAGCTGCGACTTGCCGGCCAGTGCCTCGCCCACCACGCGCTCGACCTCGTCGGCGCTCTGACCGCTCTCCAGAACGATCTCGCGGGGCGCGTGCTGCACGCCGATCTTGACCTCCACGGCTATGTCCCTCCGACGGTCAGTAAGTGCGCGATCTTCCGCGCCGTACCAGCACACATTAGCCCGGTGAGGGGACGTACACGCAGCGTCGGAGAACGCCAGGAGCGAACAGCCGGCGGGAACAGAACCGGCGCCGCGGCCCTCAGTGCTGCTCGGTGCCGTGCAGCGGGAAGCCGGCGATGCCCCGCCAGGCCAGCGAGGTCAGCAACTGCACCGCCTGGTCGCGGGGCACGCTGCGGTCACTGTGCAGCCAGGACCGCGCCACCACCTGCGCGAGACCGCCCAGCCCCGAGGCCAGCAGCATCGACTCCGCGCGCGAGAGGCCGGTGTCCTCGGCGATGACGTCGCAGATCGCCTCCGCGCACTCGTTCGTCACCTTGTCCACGCGCTCGCGCACGGCGGGCTCGTTGGTCAGGTCCGACTCGAAGACCAGGCGGAAGGCGCCGCCGTCGTCCTCGACGTAGGCGAAGTACGCGTCCATCGTCGCCCGGACGCGCTGCTTGTTGTCGGAGGTCGACGCGAGCGCGCTGCGCACGGACTGGATCAGCGCCTCGCAGTGCTGGTCCAGCAGGGCGAGGTAGAGGTCGAGCTTGCCGGGGAAGTGCTGGTAGAGCACCGGCTTGCTGACACCGGCGCGCTCGGCGATGTCGTCCATCGCGGCCGCGTGATAGCCCTGGGCCACGAACACTTCCTGTGCGGCGCCCAGCAGCTGGTTGCGTCGGGCTCGGCGGGGAAGGCGTGTGCCCCGCGGGCGTACCGCCTCTGTCTGCTCGATGGCTGTCACGCCGCCTCCCATAGTCGTCCTCGTGCGGTGTGCGCCGCGTCGACATCGTACTTTTCGGTAACCGTGGTGTGTGTGCTGCGAGCGCAGAATTTCACGGACCGGACGGTGACGAAAGCCGCACAACAGGTTTCAAAAGGGGTCAGACCGGGCAAAGATCGGCCTCCCTTCCGGGGATTCAGCGGTAGTCGTCCTCGTCGTGCGAGACGACCCGGGCCTGCTCGGCCAGGTCGGCCTCGTTGGCGCGGTCCGGCTCGACGTCGGTCAGCGGTTCGTCGCGCTCCTGCCCGACGTCCGCCCGCTGCTCGGCGGTGTCGGCGTCGGGCGCCTCGACGTCGCGGTCCTCCGGATCCGGTGCCTGCGCCTCGTCGTCGAAGGTGTCGGGGTCGGTCGGATCGACGGTCATGCTGGGCTCCCTTCCTACGGACGTCCCCGGGGTGCAGGGGTCACACGCGGGTGCCCACTTCACGAGCCTAGGAGACACCCGATCCGGACGCCATGCGTCGCCGGTCCCGGTCTTGCGTGCCCGGTTCCGGTGCCGGGGTCGACGGCATCCGTACCCCGCCGACGCGCCGCCGCAGCACCGCTTGTGACGGCGAACACATGAGCCACTGCGTGATCATCTCGTAATATTGCCGCATGCCTTCGACCGAGCCGCCGTCCGTGCCGCCCGCCAACGTGCTGCCGAAGGTCGCGGCCGTCCGGGTCGCGGACGGGGAGCGGCTCAGGTCGGTCCACTTCCCCGGCATCACCCTGACGGTGCGGTCGAGACGGCCCGCCCGCGAGGGACTGCCGCCCGCCCTCTACGTCCACGGTCTCGGCGGCTCCTCGCTGAACTGGTCGGCGCTCATGCCGCTGCTGGACGACGTGGTCCACAGCGAGGCCCTCGACCTGCCCGGCTTCGGCGACTCCCCGCCGCCGGACGACGGCGGCTACTCGATCACGAGCCACGCGCGCGCGGTCGTCCGCCACCTCGACGCGTCCGGGCGCGGTCCCGTGCACCTGTTCGGGAACTCGCTCGGCGGCGCCGTCGTCACCCGCGTCGCCGCAGTCCGTCCCGACCTCGTGCGGACGCTGACCCTCGTGTCGCCCGCGCTGCCGGAGATCCGCGTGCAGCGCAGCGCCGTACCGACGGGGCTGCTGGCGCTGCCGGGGGTGGTTCCGCTGTTCAACCGGCTCACCCGGGAGTGGACCGCGGAGCAGCGGGTCCGTGGCGTGACGGCGCTCTGCTACGGAGATCCGGGGCGGGTGACGCCGGAAGGCTTGCGCGACGCGGTGGACGAGATGGAGCGGCGGCTGCGGCTGCCGTACTTCTGGGACGCGATGGCGCGTTCCACCCGGGGACTCGTCAACGCGTACACGGTGGGCGGGCAGTACGGACTGTGGCGACAGGCCGAGCGGGTTCTCGCACCCACGCTCCTGGTCTACGGTGGACGGGACCAACTCGTCGGCCACCGCATGGCCCAGCGGGCCGCGCGCGCCTTCCGTGACTCCCGGCTGCTGACCCTGCCGGACGCGGGACACGTGGCGATGATGGAGTATCCGGAGGCCGTGGCCACGGCGTTCCGCGAACTCCTCGCGGACACCGCGGCTCCCTCGGACACGGTGGGCACCGCGGACACGGTGGGCACCGGGAAGCCGGCGGGTGGCGAGAGGACCGACGGGGCCGTCGACGGCGAGCCCGCCAACCAGACATCAGGAGGCTGAGGCGCGACGTGGGACGCCACAGCCGCCGCGGGCCCGCCCCCAAGGCAGACGCCGCGGACACCGCCGCAACACGTGAGAACCGGGCCGGTCGGCCCGACCCGCGCCGGACGAACGGGCCGTCGCAGGAGCCACAAGGGCCGTACCGACCACGGGGGCCGTACCAGTCACAGGGGGCACAAGGGTCCCATCAGCCGCAGTGGCCCCACCAGTCACAGGGGGTCGAGGGGGCGGCGCCACGCGGGGCGGCTCCGGGCGACGTCCCGGGTGCCCGCCAGGGGTACGCGGGCCCCGGTCCCGGCCCTGGGCGAAGCCCGGGCGCACGATTCCCGGACGAGACGCCGGCCCACGGTTTTCCGCGGACGGCGGACGGTACGCCCGCGCAGGGCGTCCCGAGGTTCCCCGACGGCACGCCGGCCCGTGGCGTCCCCAGGTACCCCGACGGCACCCCGGCACACGGCGTGCCGCGGGTCCGGGGCGGTCACCCCGAGCAGCGGGAACCCGGCGGAGGCTGGGGCGAGCCGGCCGGGCGGCCCGGTGCCGGGTACGGACCGGCGGGGGGACCGCGCTCCGGGGCCCCCGCGTCCTCAGCGTCCTTCGCGTCGCCCTCGCCGGCCGCACCGGCCTCGCCCTTCCCGAGGCAGCGGCAGGCGCCGGCGGAGGGGCCGCGGCAGGACTACCTGGACGCCTTCGGCGCGGACGAGGACGTCTTCGCGGTCCGCCCCCGCGGTCGTACCCCCGGTGCGGCCCGGCCCGCCGACCCGTACGCCTCCGTCACCGACTGGAGCGCCGCGGACGGGGGCGCCTCCGGAGGCGGCGGCACCCCCGTCGGTGCCGAGGCGGACGCCGACGACGAGCCGCCCACGGGTGAACCCGCACCGGTCAAGGGGGCCAAGGGCCGGACCTTCACCGGTATCGCGGCGGCCGCCGTCACCACCGTGCTGGCCGTCGTCGTGGCCGGTCAGGTCGCCGACGGGTCGGACGGGGGCGACATGCGCGCGCAGTCCGCCACCGACCAGGCCCGCGGTGCCCACGACCCGGCGTCCCGGGACGACGAACGGCCGACGCCCTCCGCGTCCGCGTCCGCGAAACCGCTGACGTACGAGCAGAAGATGGGCAAGAGGTACCCGCTCGGCGCCACCCTCAAGGCCTCGGGGAAGTTCGACGCGATCCCCGGCATCGCCAAGGGGACCGGGAAGGGGCAGAAGTACACCTACCGCATCGACGTGGAGCAGGGGCTCGGCCTCGACGGCGAACTCTTCGCCGAGGCCGTGCAGAAGACCCTCAACGACGACCGGAGCTGGGCCCACAACGGCGCCCGCACCTTCGAGCGCGTCGAATCGGGCCGGCCGGACTTCGTCATCACGCTGGCCAGCCCCGGCACCACCGCCGAGTGGTGCGCCAAGTCGGGCCTGGACACCACCGAGGACAACGTCTCCTGCGACTCGGCCGCCACCCAGCGCGTGATGATCAACGCCTACCGCTGGGCCCAGGGCGCCGCACCGTACGGCGACGCGATCTACGCCTACCGGCAGATGCTGATCAATCACGAGGTCGGTCACCGCATCGGCTACAACCACGTCACCTGCGACAAGGACGGCGAACTCGCCCCGGTCATGCAGCAGCAGACGAAATTCGTCGACCACGACGGAATCGACTGCCGCCCCAACGCCTGGGCCTACCCGAACGGCTGACGGGCAGTTCGGGCCCGCGCCTCACGTGTGGTGACTGCTTGATCTCTTAGCGCGACCGAACGCGCCTCGCACGGGAAAGTTACGACCGTTCACCCCTTTTGGTGGCGCGATGGACAACCGTCCATCGCGCCACCTCCTTGTCCGCATACGTTCGTCCCGCTGCGAGCCGCCGGGCCAACGGCGGCTCCCCAAACGGGAGATCGGGGGTGCGCGCGTGCGCATCGGACTGCTTACGGAGGGTGGCTATCCGTATGTGAGCGGTGAGGCCGGGCTCTGGTGCGACCGGCTCGTGCGCGGCCTGGAGCACCACGAGTTCGACATCTACGCGCTCAGCCGCAGCGAGCGCGAGGAGGACGAGGGCTGGGTGCCGCTGCCGCCGCAGGTCGGCCGGGTGCGCACCGCCCCGCTGTGGGAAACCGTGGACGACGGAATCGTCCACGGACGGCGCGCGCGCCGGCGCTTCGCCGAGTGCTACGGCGAGTTGGCCACGGCCCTGTGCAGCGCCGCCCCCGGAGATCCGGCCAGGAGCTCGGAGGAGGAGCCGGAAGGGCAGTCGGCCCTTGAGGCGGACCGTTTCGCCAGTGCCCTGTACGGCCTCGCCGAACTCGCCCGCGACGAGGGCGGACTGCCCACCGCGCTCCGCTCGGAGACCGCCGTACGCGCCCTGGAACGCGCCTGTCGCGCGCCCGGCGCCCACCGCTCCGCGCGCGAGGCGCGCGTTCCCGATCTGCTGGCCGTCGCCGCGCGCCTCGAACGCGCCCTGCGCCCCCTGTCCCTGGACTGGTACGAGGACGACGACCTCGGTTCGGTGGATCTGTGCCACGCGACCTCCGGAGGCACGGGCGCCCTGCCGGGCCTGCTCGCCCGGCACTTCTGCGACGTGCCGCTGCTCGTCACCGAGTACGGCGTGCGGCTGCGGACGCACTACCTCACGGAACCCGATTCCTCGCCCGCGATACGGTCGCTGCTCGCCGGCTTCCACGGTCGGCTGGCCGCCGAGACCTACCGGCGCGCGGCCGTGGTCACCCCGGGCAACACCCATGCCCGTCGCTGGCAGGAGCGCTGTGGCGCCGACCGGGCCAAGCTGCGCACGGTCCACCCGGGCATGGACGCGGCCCCCTTCGCGGAGGCGGGGGAGTCCCCGGAGTGCGCCGACCCGCAGACCCTCGTCTGGGTCGGCCGCGTCGAACCGGTCAAGGATCTGGTCTCGCTGCTGCACGCCTTCGCGGAGGTCCGCAGGGCGGAGCCCGGCGCGCGGCTCAGGATCGTCGGTGCCCCCTGCGGTCCCGAGGGCGTCGCCTACCTGGCCCACTGCAAGGGACTGGCGGCGCAGCTCTTCCCGGACGAGGCCGACGGTCCGCACGCCGTCGGCCGCAACCCGGTCTCCTTCGAGGAGACCGGCGGACCCGAACTGCCCTCCCGCGCCGACGCGTACGCCTCGGGGGCCCTGGTGGTGCTCTCCAGCGTCGTCGAAGGGTTCCCGACCGGGCTCGTCGAGGCCATGTTCTGCGGCCGGGCGACGGTGTCCACGGACGTCGGCGCGGTGGTGGAGGCGATCGGCGGCACCGGACTCGTCGTGCCCCCGCGCAATCCGCGGGCGCTCGCCGAGGCGTGCGTCGCGCTGTTGCGCGATCCCGAGCGCCGTGAACGCCTGGGCGCCGCCGCGCGCGCCCGCGCACTGGAGCTGTTCACCGTCGAGCAGAACATCACGGCATTTCACGGCATTTACCTGGAGATCCTCTCGCGTACACCGGTACGCCGCGTCGTACTCGACGACACCGGCGAACCCCTGCCCTTCGGCGTCCCCGCCGAGGCCCACCTCCCCGGTCGCTGGAGCGATGCAACGGCCCGCGTCGCGGCCGGGGGCGGTCCCGGCGCGGTCCGGAACGGGCCCGGCTGGGCGACGGACGGCGGCCGGGCCACGGCACCGGTTTCGGCGGCCGAGGGAGCGTCCCGATGAGCGGCCTCGGCGAACTGGACCGGCCCGGGACCCCGCGCGGCCCGGGCCCTCGCGAAGACGCCGGTGCTGAAGACACCGGCCGGGCGGGCCGCGACGGCAGGCAGTCGCCGCCCGCGTCCGCCGTCCGCCGCTCCGCCGCGGACCCCGTGAAGGGGCTGCTGCACCGGCACCGCGAACTGTGCGAACGCGCCGTGGACCCGCTGGAGATCGCGGCGGGCCTGGAGGCGCACGGCGTCACCGACCGGACCGCCGCACGCTTCCGCCACCGGGACGTCTTCTCCCTCGCGGAAGAGATGTACGCCCGTGTCCCGCGCGACGGCGACACCCCCGCACGCCCCGAGGGCGGGCCGAAGCCCCGGCCGGGCGGGCCCCGCGCCGCCGGGTTCGTCCTCGCCCTGCTGCCCGGCGTGCTGTGCGCCGCCGCCGTGGCCGGACTGCGCCTGACCGACGGCCGGGCGCGCCTGACCGTGGCCGCCGTCGGAGTCCTCGCGGTGACCCTGGCCCTGGGCGCGGCACTGCGCCGCGGGCCGCTGAGGGCGGCGACGCGCACCACCAGCACCTGGACCTGCTGGCTGCTCGGCTACGCCCTCCTCGGCGACGGGCTCCTGCAGACCGCGGTCAGCGGCGGCCCCGACGGTCTCCCGGAGGGCACCGCCGACGGGGCGTGGCCCGTCACCGTCGCCCCCGTCCTGGCGCTCACGCTGTCCTGCGCGCCCGCGGCCGGCTGCGCCCACCTCTTCGCCGCGGGCGCCCGCCGCAAACTGCCGTCCAGCCGGGGTCTCACCGACTTCTCCGCCTCCGTGCGCCCCCTGCTGCTCGGCGCGTTCGGCCTGTACCTGGGAACCCTGGCGGCTCTGCTCACCCTGACCGGCGCCGTGCTCGGCGAACCCGCCGACTGGCTCCAGGGACTCACTCTGGGCGCCCTGTTGCTGCTCGCCCGGCTGCTCGGCGTGCACGGTCACACCCACGCCGGCCCGCTCGTCCTCACCGCCACGGCAGCCGCGCAGGCGGCCGCCCTGGCCACGGTCTTCGCCGGGCGCCTCCCCGGCTGCGGCTTCCTCTCCGCCCCCGTGGAGGCCCTGGTCGCCGCCTGCGGCCCGGCCGGTGTCCCGACGGCCGCCTGCGGCGTCGGTGCCCTCACCCTCCTCGTCCACGCGTGCCGTCGCCTGACCAGGGCCTCGGCCCACGCCTCGACGGAGGGAACGCGGTGAGCGCGCGCACGGACAGCCCCTCAACCGTCCGCAACACCCCCGCATCACCCCTTGAAGGAGCCCCCAGATGACCACCTCCCGACCCGACGCCTCGGCACCGGGAGCCGCCCGATGAGAGTCCTGCTGATCGGAGCCAACGGCTACATCGGCCGCTTCGTCGCCGACCGTCTGCTCGCCGACCCCGCCGTCCAGCTCACCGCCCTCGGCCGCGGTGACGACGCCGACGTCCGCTTCGACCTCGCCACCGGAAGCCCGGGCGCCCTCACCCGCTTCCTGGACGCGGTCCATCCCGGAGTGGTCGTCAACTGCGCGGGCGCCACCCGGGGCGGCGCCCGCGAACTCACCCGGCACAACACCGTCGCCGTCGCGACCGTCTGCGAGGCCCTGCGCCGCAGCGGCTGCGGTGCCCGCCTGGTGCAGGTCGGCTGCAGCGCGGAGTACGGACCCAGCCAGCCCGGTTCCTCGACCGCGGAGGACGCCGTGCCCCGCCCCGGCGGTCCCTACGGCGTCAGCAAACTCGCCGCGACCGAACTCGTCCTCGGCTCCGGTCTGGACGCCGTCGTCCTGCGGGTCTTCTCGCCCGCGGGGCCCGGTACGCCCGCCGGCTCCCCGCTGGGCCGGCTCGCCGAGGCCATGCGCCGCGCGATGCAGTCCGGCGACGGTGAACTCCGGCTCGGCGGCCTCGGCGCCCAGCGGGATTTCGTCGACGTCCGCGACGTCGCACGAGCGGTGCACGCCGCCTCGCTCTCCGCCGCGCAGGGCGTCATCAACATCGGCTCCGGCCGCGCCGTCCGGCTGCGCGACGCCGCCGCCACCCTCGCCCGGGTCGCCGGCTACGGCGGGGCCCTGCACGAACTCGACGGACCCCCCGGCGCCCTGCGGCCCACGATCGGCCACCCCCGTACCGAGTCCCTCGGCCACCGTGTCGACGCCCTCGGTCACCACCGGAGCGACGTCCTCGGCCATCACCGCCCGGACCCCCTCCAAAGCCGCGGCGAGCGCACCGACCCCGAGCACACGGCCCCGGCCCCGCACCCGTACCCCGACGGCTGCGGCAGCTGGCAGCAGGCCGATGTGCGCACCGCACGCGACCGGCTCGGCTGGCGGCCCCGGATCGCCCTCGAAGAGTCCCTGGCCGACATCTGGATGGAGGCGGCATGTCGTATCTGACCAGCACCAGAACAGGCGTCGCGAGCACCGGCGTCCGCACCGGCCTCGGTGTCCCAGGGCTGGCCCACCCCCTCGTCGCCCCCGACGAGTGGGCCGGCCTCACCCGCCCCGGCACCCCGTTGCACTGGGTCGTCCTCAACATCGCCGACGGACCCGGCGCGCACCCCGACCCGCGATGCCTGGAGGCCGCCGGCCGCCTGCGCAACGCGGGCATCCACGTCCTCGGCCATCTCGACGCCGCGTACGGAGCCCGCAGCCTCGGAGAGCAGATCTCCGACGGCCACCGATACCTCGACTGGTACCAGGTCGACGGGTTCCTCCTCGCCCGCTGCCCCTCCGACCGGGCCGCCCTCCCCGAGGTCCGCCGCACGGTCACCACGCTGCGGGCGATCCGCGACGATGCCCACATCGTCCTCGGCCACGGCACCCACCCGTACCCGGGCTACGCCGAGAACGCCGACCAGCTCGTCACCTTCTCGGGCACCTGGGCCGACTACCGCTGGTCCCAGGCGGCCGAGTGGAGCGCCGACTATCCGCCCGAGCGCTTCTGCCACTTCGTACACGGCCTGCCGCGCGGGCACCTGGAGGAAGCGCTGCGCATCGCCCGCTGGCAGGGGGCCGCGACGATCTGCTTCACCGACCGCACGGATCGCGGCGGCCGGGCCGACCCCTGGGAGACGATGCCCGGCTACTGGGACGAAATCGTCTCGCGGGTCGGGACGGGTGTCTCGGAATGAAAAAGGCCATGGCAGTGTTACTTGGAGAACAACCGTAATTACTGACCGACCAACGGAGTCCCCGTGTCGCTGCCACCCCTGGTCGAGCCGGCCGCCGAGCTCACCGTAGACGAGGTCCGCAGGTACTCCCGCCACCTGATCATCCCCGATGTGGGGATGGACGGGCAGAAGCGGCTGAAGAACGCCAAGGTGCTCGCCGTGGGCGCGGGCGGCCTCGGTTCGCCGACCCTGATGTACCTGGCGGCAGCCGGTGTCGGCACGCTCGGCATCATCGAGTTCGACGAGGTCGACGAGTCGAACCTGCAGCGGCAGGTCATCCACAGCCAGGCCGACATCGGCCGGCCCAAGGCCGAGTCCGCCCGTGACACCATCAAGGGCATCAACCCGCTGGTGGACGTGGTCCTTCACCAGGAGCGGCTCGAGGCCGACAACGTGATGGACATCTTCAGCCAGTACGACCTGATCGTCGACGGCACGGACAACTTCGCGACCCGCTACCTGGTCAACGACGCCTGCGTGCTGCTGAACAAGCCCTACGTCTGGGGTTCGATCTACCGCTTCGACGGCCAGGCCTCCGTCTTCTGGTCCGAGCACGGACCCTGCTACCGCTGCCTCTACCCGGAGCCCCCGCCCCCCGGCATGGTCCCCTCCTGCGCCGAGGGCGGCGTCCTGGGCGTGCTGTGCGCGTCCATCGGCTCCATCCAGACCAACGAGGCCATCAAGCTCCTCCAGGGCATCGGCGAGCCGCTGGTCGGCCGCCTGATGATCTACGACGCCCTGGAGATGACCTACCGTCAGGTCAAGGTCCGCAAGGACCCCGACTGCGCGGTCTGCGGCGAGAACCCGACCGTCACCGAGCTCATCGACTACGAGGCCTTCTGCGGCGTCGTGTCCGAGGAGGCCCAGGCGGCCGCCGCCGACTCCACGATCACTCCCAAGCAGCTCAAGGAGTGGATCGACGACGGCGAGAACATCGAGCTCATCGACGTCCGCGAGCCGAACGAGTTCGAGATCGTCTCCATCCCGGGCGCCCGGCTGATCCCGAAGAACGAGTTCCTCATGGGCTCGGCCCTCGAGAACCTCCCGCAGGACAAGAAGATCGTCTTGAACTGCAAGACGGGTGTCCGCAGTGCGGAAGTCCTCGCGGTCCTCAAGTCCGCCGGCTTCTCGGACGCCGTCCACGTCGGCGGCGGCGTGATCGGCTGGGTCAACCAGATCGAGCCGGAGAAGCCCGTCTACTGACCGGCTCCCGGACCCGCTTCCCGGACGGCGGGGGTTTCGCGCACCGCAGGTGCCCGAAGCCCCCGCCGCCGTCATGAGCAGACCTTGCCGTCCTTCGGCACCGTCTCCTTCAACAGGTAGGCGTCCACCGCGGAGTCGACACAGTCGCTCCCGCTCCCGTAGGCACCGTGCCCCTCGCCCTTCCAGGTCAGCACCACGCCGACGTCCTTGCCCAGCTCGTCCGCCATCCTGCGGGCGCCCTCGTAGGGCGTGGCCGGGTCGCCGGTGTTGCCGACCACCAGGATCGGGGCCGCGCCGGGCGCGCTCACCTCCGGGGTCTCGTGCTGACCGGCCACCGGCCAGTCGTGGCACCACCCGGCCGTGTCCCAGCCGAGGAAGGCGCCGAAGACGGGAGAGACCTTCTCGAACCTCGGCAGCAGCTTCTTCGTCTCCTCCGCGGTCGGCCGCTGCTTGTCGTCCAGGCACGATATGACCCTTTGCGAGTGGGTCGTCGTGCCGTAGCGCCCCGAAGGATCACGCTCGTTGTAGCCGTCGGCGAGGGCCAGCAACTCCGAGCCGTCGCCCTCCTCGGCCGCCTTCAGCGCACTGGTCAGGGCCGGCCAGCCGCTCTCGCTGTACAGCGGCAGCACGATGCCGGTGAGCGCGAGGGTCTGCGTCAGCTCCCGCCCCGGCGAGGACGTGGGCAGCGGCTCGGCGTCCAGCCGCTCCAGCAGGTCGGCGATCTTTTGCGACCCCTGCTCCGGTTCCTGCCCGGTCGACTTCAGGTAGTCGTCCAGCGCGCGCTGGAAACCCCTGGCCTGGTTCTCGGCGTGGCCCATCGTGTCGGCGCCCGGGTCCACCACGGCGTCGAGGATGACGCGTCCCACGTGCTTGGGGAACAGGTGGGCGTAGACGCCGCCGAGTTCGGTGCCGTAGGAGATGCCGAAGTAGTGCATCCTCTCGTCGCCCAGGACGTGCCGCATCAGGTCCATGTCGCGGGCGGTGTCCGTGGTCGAGACGTGTTCCATGAGCTTGCCGGCGGTCTTCTCGCAGCCCTTGCCGAAGTCGGCGGCGTCCTTCAGATAGGCCTGCTCCTCGGCCGGGGTGTCCGGTGTGGAGTCCACCGACTCTGCGGCCTCGATCGCCTCGTCGGTGCGGCAGCGGACGCCCTCGCTGGCCGCCACCCCGCGCGGGTCCCAGCTCACCAGGTCGTACCGCTCGTGCAGGGAGGAGACGGTGTCGGCGTAGGACGGCATCATGGAGACGCCGGAGCCGCCCGGCCCGCCGAAGTTGAACAGCAGGGAGCCGATGCGGTCGTCCCCGCTCGCCCGGGACCGGATCAGCGCGAGATCGATCGTGTCGCCGTCCGGGTCGGACCAGTCCAGGGGGGCCTTGAGCGTGGCGCACCGCCAGTCGCCGTCCGGTGCCGGGGCATCGTCGGTGCCCTCGCAACGGGCCCAGTCCAGCGTCTGGGACGCCAGTGCCTCCGGCACTCCGGACGGGGCCGCCGCCGAAGGTCCCGCGCTGCTCCTGCCCCCGTCGTCCTTGTCCTCGTCGGACGAGCCGCTGCTGCAGCCCGCCGTCAGCAGTGCGGCGGCGGCCGTCAGAGCCGTCCACCGGACGAGACGCGCCATGTCCTCTCCCCCCTGGCAAGCCGTCCGCGCCGTGCGGCGGATGGCGTTCCTGCCATGGTAGGTGGCGCGGGCAGCGCCCGCCGATGGCTGTGGATAACGCTCTGACCTGCCGCTTCGGTCAATCTGTCGCGGCGTCCGCGGTCAGGAGCACACGGTGTTGGCCGCCGGTACCTTTCCGTCGAGCAGGTAGCCGTGCACCGCGTCCTGCACGCACTTGTTCTTGCTGTCGTAGGCACCGTGCCCCTGGCCCTTGTAGGTCAGTTCGACGCCGACGCCCTTGCCGAGCGCGTCCGCCATCCTCCCGGCGCCCTCGTAGGGCGTCGCGGGGTCGCCGGTGTTGCCGATCACCAGGATCGGAGCCGCGCCCGGCGCGTGGACGTCCGGATGGCCGGCGGCTCCGGCGACCGGCCAGTCGGTGCAGCTGAGCATGGACCAGGCGAGGTAGTCGCCGAACAGCGGGGAGGCGTCCCGGAACTCGGGGAGCTTGTCCTCCACGTACGCAGGGTCGTACCGCGGTTTGTCGTCGGCGCAGTTGATGGCGACGTTGGCGGCGGTGATGTTGCTGTACTCGCCGTCCTCGTTGCGCCCGTTCAGCGCGTCCGACAGCGCCATGAGGACCCGCCCATCCCCGTCGTACGCCTGCTCCAGGCCCTCGGTGAGGTACTCCCAGAAGTCCTTCGAGTACAGCGCCTGCGCGATGCCGCCGGTCGCGGCGGTCTCGGTGAGTTCGCGGGGGAAGACCCCCGGGATCGGCTTGCGGTCGAGGTCCTTCAACAGGCGGGCGATGCGCGCCTCGACGTCCTCGGCCGTGTCACCGATGGGGCAGTCCTCGACCTTGGACACACAGTCCTCGGCGAAGTTGTCGAGCGCCAGCTGGAAACCCTTGGCCTGGCCCAGCGAGCCCTGTTCCGCGGTCTGCGTCGGGTCGACGACCGCGTCGAAGACGGCGCGGCCCACGCGCCGGGGGAAGAGGTGGGCGTAGACACCGCCCAGTTCGGTTCCGTAGGAGATGCCGAAGTAGTGCAGCTTCTGGTCGCCGAGTACCTGACGCATCAGGTCCATGTCGCGGGCGGCGTCGGTCGTGCGGACGTGCGGAAGGATCTTCTTCGAGTGCTTCTCGCAGGCCGCGTTGAACTCCTCCGTGTTGTCCACGAACTCGGTGCGCTCGGCCCGGTCGTCGGGCGTGGCGTCCTGCTGGAAATAGGTGTCGAGCTGTTTGTCGTCCAGGCACTCGACGGGGTCGCTGCGGCCGACGCCGCGCGGATCGAAGCTGACCAGGTCGTAGCGGGTGCGCAGTTTCGCGTAGTCCTGGCCGAACGCCGGCAGGGTGGTGACGCCCGATCCGCCCGGACCGCCGAAGTTGAAGACGAGCGATCCGATCCGCCGGTCCGCCGCGCCGTCGGCCTCGGCCCGGATCAGTGCGAGGCCGATCGTGTCGCCCTCGGGGTCGTCCCAGTCGAGCGGCGCCTTCATGGTGGCGCACTGCCACTCGTCGCCGTCCGGCAGCGGGGAGGGGGCGGCGCCGCCGCCCTCGGCCTCGGACGGTGCCGGACAGTCCTTCCAGTGCAGCTTCTGGCCCGTCAGGTCCTCGTCGTCCTCCTGCGACCCGCCCCCGCAGCCCGCCAGCAGGACGGACAGCGCGGCGGCGGTGGCGGTCAGGGCGGCGGCGCGCAGCCGGGAGGGATTCGGCATGCGTCCATCGTGCGGTCGCGCGCGAGCACCCGCGCGGGGCCAGGGCCGTACGAGGTACGGAGCGCCCCTCTCGTATCCCGCTACAGCGCCTCTTTGCGCGTGAGGTGGTTGAACATCAGCCAGCCCGGCAGTACCGGCAGCCACAGGGTGAGCAGCCGGTAGAGCAGCACCGCGGGCGCGGCGACCTCCTTGGGGAGGCCGACGGCGATCAGACCCACCGTCAGCGTCGCCTCCACCGCGCCCACACCGCCGGGCGTCGGCGCGGCGGACCCGAGCGCGTTGCCCGCGAGGAAGACGACCGCGACACTCGCCAGGCTGATCGACGAGGACTCGTCGCCGAAGGCGCGGATCGAGGCGTCCAGGCACATCACGAAACAGGCGGTGAGCAGCAGCATGCCGCCGATACCGGTGATCAGTTTCTGCGGCCTTTGCAGCACGTCCAGCATGCGCGGCACGACCCCGGCGAAAAGCGACCGCACGCGCGTGACGACGAATTTGCGCAGGAACGGCACCGACGTCACCACGAGCACCAGCACCGCCACGGTCAGCAGACCCGCGATGACGGTCCTGGACGGCGACAGCGACGGTGTCTTCTCGGTGCCGGTCAGATAGCCGAAGGACAGCAGCATCAGGATGTGGCAGCCGAGCCCGAACAGCTGGGACGCGCCGACACTCGCCACCGCGAGCCCGGGGCGCACGCCAGCCCGTTGCAGAAAGCGGGTGTTCAGGGCGACGCCGCCGACCGCGGCGGGGGCGACGATCTTCACGAACGACCCGGCGACCTGCGCGGCCACGGTCCGCAGGAACGGCACTCGTTCGGGCACGAAACCCAGCAGGGCCATCGCCGCCGCGACATAGCTCGCCGCCGAGAACAGCACGGCCGCGGCCACCCAGCCCCACTGGGCGTTCGAGATCAGCGGGCCGAACTCGATGTGGGTGAGCTGGGTGAGCAGGAAGTAGGCGCCGATCGCGCCGGCGATGAAGCTGATCAGCGTGCGCGGCCGCACCCGCTCCAGCCGGGCCGGCTCGACGGGGGCCTGCGGCCTGATGCGCAGCACCGCGTGGCGGATCTGGGTGAGCAGGTCCTCCTCGCGGGCCTCCTCGATGGCCTCGTCCACGGCGCGCTTCTCGGCCCGCTGCTCGGCACGTACGGCCTTCTTGTCCGCTCTGTCCGTCTGGGTGGATTTGTCGGTCTGCTCCGCCGGGTGGCTCGTGGCCTCGTGACCGGCTGCCTCCGCGCGGGCCAGCTTGGCCTGCCGGGACGACTCCAGCACCGCCTCGCGCTCGCGCTGGGCCCGTTCCCGCGCCAGCCTGCGCAGGGTCGCGCGGGTGGAACGGCTGAGCGCGATGGGCTGGAGCATGGGCAGGCAGTCCGCCACCGTGTCGGGGCCGAGGACCCCCACCGCCGACGCGACCGCGCGTTCGGCACCGACCCGCAGCCCGAGCGTCACCAGGAGCTGGGAGATGTCCATGCGCAGCAGCAGGTCGCCGGCGGCGATCTCGCCGATGCGCAGGTCGGTGAGGATCACCGTGCCGGAACGATCCACCAGGATCGCGTCACCCACCAGCCTGCGGTGCGCGATGCGCCGGGACTGCAGGGCCCGTACCTGCTCCCAGGTCCCGCGCAGCAGGTCGTCGGTGATCTCCTCGTCCGCCAGCGAGTCCAGGGAGCGCCCGCCGGTGTGCTCGTAGACGAGCATCACGGCGTCGGGACCCAGCTCCGACGTCGCGATCAGCTTGGGCGCGTTGGCGCCGGCCGCGATGGCCGCGTAGGCGAGCAGCGCCTCCTGCTCCAGCGCCTGCCGGAGCGAAGGGAGGCTGCTGCGGGTGGCGAAGCCGCGCAGCGTCAGATTGCGCCACGCTCGGTAGAAGAAGCCCTGCGCCTGCTGCTCGCGGTCCACCACCGTCACGTCGAGCGGCCGGCCGTCCTCCAGCGTGACGAAATAGCGGCGTCCGCGGTCACCGGTCTCGACGTTGTCGGACGCCGCTTCCTGCCGGGCGGCGGTCACCGGCCGGAAGCCGACGTGCCGCAGGCCCGCCATCAGCGTCCGACCGGTGGGTCGCACGTTGGGGGAGCCGACGGCGTAAAGGGTGCCGTAGGCGACGGTCCAGCCGATGAGGACGGTCAGGATGATCGAGAACGGCGTCGTGTAGCCCGTGACGAGCATCGAGAAGGCGTCGAGGAGCAGCACGATCCACAGCACCGCCCGCCAGCGGGGTCTGCGGGACATGCCGACGGCCGTCATGTACGCGATGACCGGAGCGAGGTAGCCGTGCACGGGGTCGGTCAGCGCGTGGATGTCACCCGGGGACGGCTGGGTGAGCGCCTCCTGGATGGAGCCGGGAGCGGCCTTGGCGACCCACAGGTCGGTGGCGAGGGTCACTCCGTGCGCGAGGACCGCCGCCAGCACGCCGTCGGCGATCCGCAGGCCGTCCCGTTTGATCAGCCGCTCGATCGCGAACGCGACGGGCACCAGGAGGATCGCGATGCTGGAGGCCAGCCCGGCGATCTTGATGAGCAGGTCGGGGGCCTGCCCGGTGCCCTTGTTGATGTCCTGTTCGAGACCGGACGTGGTGCCGTGCGCGAAGGCGGCGATGGCGAGGAGTACGGCGACGGCGAGTACGCCCACCAGGAGGCGCACCAGGTCGGAAGGGCGGTGCACGCGCGCGGGGAGCAGTGGTTCGTCGCCCTCGACCTCGTCGATGTGCGCCACGTCGTCGGGATCGGCGGCCGTCGCCGACGGGCCTTCGGTCACGCGCTCGCCGGCCTCTCCGTCGCCCCCGTGCGCGGTGTCCGGGCGCGACGAAGCGTCAGAGGTGCCCTCGGCGTCCTCGGGGTGCACACCCTGCTGCTTCATCGCCTCTTCTTGCTCTCGTATCACTGGTCACCGCCCGCACGATGGTGGCATGCCGCGTCGGCCTCGGCAGGCATCAGGGTGCCCGTGCGGGCCGCACAGTCTGCCCGAAGCGCCGCTCGTGGGCGAGGGACGCGGGCCCTCGGGAGTGCGTCGCGTTGTCGGCCGGGTGCGGCAGGATGGGTCGGATGAGCGAGCAGAGCCTCCCGGACGGCGTCCGTCCGGAGAACGTGGACGCGCTGCCCGAGTACGCCGAGCGGGTCCTCGACATGACCGAACTGATCCCGCCGGGCCGCGTCATGACCTACGGAGACGTGGCCGAGTACCTGGAGGAGGGGGGACCCCGTCAGGTCGGCCGGGTGATGTCCCTCTACGGGGGAGGCGTCCCCTGGTGGCGGATCGTCCGCGCGGACGGGGTCCTGCTCGCGGGGCACGAGCTGGAGGCGCTCGACCGCTACCGGGAGGAGGGCACGCCCCTGAAGGAGGCGAGCAGGGCCGCAGAGGGCCACCTGCCGCGCCTCGACCTGAAGCGGGCGCGGTGGGACGGCGACGGACGCCCACAGGGGCACGGCGGACGCGCACAGGGTCACACCTGACAGCTTCCGCCATGGGACCGGCCGATGTGCGACGTGTGATCCGTATGAGGTAAACCACGCACTTCGGGCATGTCCGTGGCATGACGTACGTTCGTGGGGCAGGGGGTGCTCGTGCCACGAGTGACCCGAGGGAAGAAGAGGAAGCACCGCTTCCGCCTCGTCCCCCGGCGTAGCGTCGGCCGCACGCGTGCCCCTCATCCCGTGGCCACCGCCCCGCCCACGGCGCGGACGGCCCACCAGCACACCCACCAGGACCGGCGAACCACGTGAGCTCCTCTTCCTCCACCGGACACCCGCCGCACCCCCAGGTGCGACGGGGGAGCCGTGGCGCTTACCGACTGGTGCGTACCCCGCCGGCTCGCACGGACCCCCCTCGTCTGGACGCCGCACAGCGCGCCGTGGTTGACCACCGGTCCGGGCCGCTGCTCGTCCTGGCGGGGCCGGGCACCGGGAAGACCACCACCCTGGTCGAGTCGGTGGCGGACCGGATCGCCAGGGGCGGCGACCCCGAGCGCATCCTGGTGCTCACCTTCAGCCGCAAGGCGGCCGTCGAGCTGCGCGACCGGATGGCGCTGCGCATCGGCGCCGCGCGTGCGCCCCGGGCGACGACCTTTCACTCCTTCGGCTACGCCCTGGTCCGCGCCCACCAGGACAGCGACCTGTTCGTGGAGCCGCTGCGCCTGCTGTCCGGCCCGGAGCAGGACGTGACGGTGCGCGAGCTGCTCGCCGGGCAGGTGGACCTGGAGCAGCTCGGACTCGCCCATGTGCGCTGGCCCGACGAGCTGCGGGCCTGCCTGACCACCCGCGGCTTCGCAGACGAGGTCCGCGCGGTGCTCGCCCGCAGCCGCGAACTGGGACTCGGCCCGGACGCGCTCGCGGCCTTCGCCCGCCGTATCGGCCGCCCCGACTGGCGCGCCGCCGCCGTCTTCCTCGCCGAGTATCTCGACGTGCTCGACCTCCAGGGCGTGCTCGACTACGCCGAACTGGTCCACCGCGCGGTGCTCCTCGCCCGCCGCCCCGAGGTCGCCGCACACCTGACCGCCCAGTACGACGCGGTGTACGTCGACGAGTACCAGGACACCGACCCGGCCCAGGTACGGCTGCTGCACGCGCTGGCCGACGGTGGGCGCACCCTCGTCGCCTTCGGCGACCCCGACCAGTCGATCTACGCCTTCCGGGGCGCGGACGTGAACGGCATCCTGGACTTCCCGACCGCCTTCCCGCGAGCGGACGGCCGTCCGGCGCCGGTCGGGGTACTGCGGACCGCACGCCGGTCCGGGGCCGGCCTGCTGGCCGCCACCCGGCTGCTGACCCAGCGCATGCCACTGACCCGCCTCCCCGCCGACAAGGTGCGCGCCCACCGTGGGCCGACACCGGTGCGGGACGGCGGGCGGGTCGAGGCGTACACGTATCCGACCTCCGGCGCCGAACTGGACAACATCGCCGACATCCTGCGCCGGGCGCACCTGGAGGACGGCGTCCCGTGGCGCGACATGGCCGTCCTGGTACGCGCCGGCTCGCGCACCATCCCCACGCTCCGCCGTGCCCTCACCGCGGCCGGCGTCCCCCTGGACATCGACGGCGACGACCTCCCCCTGCGCCACGAGCCCGCGGTGGCGCCCCTGCTGATGGCGCTGCGAGCCGTGGCGGAGGCGGAGGCGGACACGGGGGCCCGGGCGGGGGAGCAGCCCGGGGCGGTCGGGCCCGAGGCCGACGCCGACCCGCGTGCCGACGCCGGTGACGATCCCGACGCCGACGCCGACGCCGACGCCGACGCCGACGCCGACGCCGACGCCGACGTGGACGTAGACGCGGACGTAGACGCCGACGCGGACGTAGACGAGGGCGGAGACGCGGGAACGAAGCCCCCGCGCGGTGACCGCGCGCACCACGCGGACGAGCCGTGCTGGCTGTCCACCGAGACCGCTCTGACCCTGCTCACCTCTCCCCTCGCCGGGATGGACGCCGCAGACCTGCGCCGCCTCGGCCGCGCCCTGCGCGACGAGCAGCGCGCCGCGGGCAACCCGCTGCCGCCGCCCTCGGACGAACTGCTCGCGCGGGCGCTGGCCGAGCCGGAGCGGCTCGCCGTGCACGACCCCGCCTACGCGCGCGGCGCCCAGCGGCTCGGCGCGCTGCTCCGCAGGGCACGCGAGCGCCTGGCGGGAGGCGGCAGCGCCGAGGAGGCGCTGTGGGACCTGTGGGACGGCACTCCCTGGCCCAGCCGCCTGGAACGCTCCGCCCGGCGCGGCGGCGCCGCCGGACGCAACGCCGACCGCGACCTGGACGCCGTGTGCGCCCTGTTCGCGACCGCCGCCCGCGCGGAGGAGCGCACCGGTGGCCGGGGCGCCCTGAACTTCCTGGAGGAGATCGACGCCGAGGACATCGCCGCCGACACGCTCGCGCGGCGTGCGGTACGCCCCGACGCCGTCCGCCTGATGACCGCGCACCGCTCCAAGGGCCTGGAGTGGCGGCTCGTCGTCGTGGCCGGTGTCCAGGAGGGTCTGTGGCCGGACCTGCGCCGCCGCGGTTCCCTCCTGGAGGCGGACCGGATCGGCCGCGACGGACTCGCCGAACCCCTCACCCCCGGAGCCCTGCTCGCCGAGGAGCGCCGCCTGTTCTACGTGGCCGCCACGCGCGCGCGCGAACGGCTCGTCGTGACTGCGGTGAACGCACCGGCCGACGACGGGGACCAGCCGTCCCGCTTCCTGACCGAACTCGGCGTCGAACCCGCCGATGTCACGGGCCGCCCGCGCCGGCCCCTCGCCGTGGCGGCGCTCGTCGCGGAACTGCGCGCCACCACCGTCGACCCCCGCGTCTCCGAGCCGCTGAGAGAGGCAGCCGCGCGCCGTCTGGCCCGCCTCGCCGCCCTGACCGACGAGGACGGCCGTCCCCTGGTGCCGTCCGCCCACCCCTACCGCTGGTGGGGCATGTGGGACCCGACCGAGAGCAAGGTGCCCCTGCGCGACCGCGACCAGCCCGTCACGCTCTCCGGCAGCGCCCTGGACCAGCTGGCCAACACCTGCGCCCTGCAGTGGTTCCTGGGCCGTGAGGTGAAGGCCGACGCGCCCGCGACGACCGCCCAGGGATTCGGCAACGTGGTGCACGTGCTCGCCGACGAGGTGGCCTCCGGACACACCCCGGCCGACCTCGCCGTCCTCATGGAGCGTCTGGACTCCGTGTGGAACGCGCTCGCCTTCGACGCGCCGTGGAAGTCGGCCCAGGAGAAGGCCAACGCGCGCGTGGCACTGGAACGCTTCCTGAAGTGGCACGTCATGGACCGCGCCGGGCGCACCCCGGTGGCGAGCGAGCACGACTTCGACGTGACCCTGGAGGCGGGTGACTACGAGGTGCGCATCCGCGGCCAGATGGACCGCGTGGAGGCCGACGGCGACGGCCGCGCCTACGTCGTGGACTTCAAGACCGGCAAACAGGCGCCCACCTCGTCGGAGGTGGCCCACCACCCCCAGCTCGCCGTGTACCAGCTCGCCGTCCGCGAGGGCGCCGTCGACGAGGCCTTCGACGGCGTGCGCCCGGAACCGGGCGGCGCCGAGCTCGTCCATCTGCGCCAGGGCGCGCCCAAGCGGGACGGCGGCGAGAGCCTGCCCAAGGTGCAGGCACAGGAGTCGCAGGCGGGGCCGGAGGGCGAGTGGGTCGGCGACCTGCTGGCCACGGCCGCCGGCAAGGTCCTCGACGAACGGTTCACCCCGACCGCGGGCCAGCACTGCACCCACTGTTCGTTCCGCGCGTCGTGCAGCGCTCGCCCCGAGGGGCGGCACGTCGTGGAGTGAGCGACGGGTGCCGGGGCCGAGCGGTAGGTGTGACACGTCGCACCACACGGCTGACCTGCGCTTCCCCTCGGCCCGGGAGGACATCCGGCACCCGCTGTCAGTGGCCGCCGCTAGCCTCTCTGACGTGCCCGCCCACATCACCGATCCCGAGCAGCTCAAGGAGCTCCTCGGCATCCCCTTCACCCCCGAGCAGACGGCCTGCATCGTCGCGCCGCCCGCGCCGCAGGTGATCGTGGCCGGAGCCGGGTCCGGCAAGACGACGGTGATGGCGGCACGCGTGGTGTGGCTGGTCGGCACCGGCCAGGTCGCCCCGGAGCAGGTCCTCGGGCTCACCTTCACCAACAAGGCGGCCGGCGAACTCGCCGAACGCGTCCGTACGGCCCTGATCAGAGCGGGCGTGACCGACCCGGACGTGATCGACCCGGACCACCCGCCGGGCGAGCCCGCGATCTCGACGTACCACGCCTTCGCGGGCCGCCTCCTGACCGACCACGGTCTGCGCCTCGGCCTTGAGCCGACCTCCCGCCTGCTCGCCGACGCCACCCGCTACCAGCTCGCCGCGAGGGTCCTGCGCGAGGCCCCCGGGCCCTACCCGGCGCTCACCCGGTCCTTCGCGGACCTGGTCAGCGACCTCCTCGCCCTCGACGCCGAACTCGCCGAGCACCTCGTACGCCCCGAGGACCTGCGCACCTGGGACGCCGGCCTCCTGGACACCCTGGAGGGCGTCCGGCTCAGCAACGCCGACCTGCGCAAGGTCCCGGAGGCCGCCGCCGCCCGCCGCGAACTGGCCGACCTGGTGATCCGCTACCGGGCCGCCAAACGCCGGCAGGACCTGCTCGACTTCGGTGACCAGATCGCCCTGTCCGCGCAACTCGCCGGACTCCCCGAGGTGGGCCGCATCCTGCGCGACGACTACCGGGTCGTGCTGCTGGACGAGTACCAGGACACCTCCGTGGCCCAGCGCATCCTCCTGGCGGGCCTGTTCGGCGGCGGCACCGGCCATCCCGTGACCGCCGTGGGCGACCCCTGCCAGGCGATCTACGGCTGGCGCGGCGCCTCCGTCGCCAACCTCGACGACTTCCCCGAACACTTCGCCCATGCGGACGGACGCCACGCCGTCCGTCAGGCGCTCAGCGAGAACCGCCGCAGCGGCGGCCGCCTCCTCGATCTCGCCAACGGCCTCGCCGAGCCCCTGCGCGCCATGCACGCGGGCGTGGAGGCCCTGCGACCCGCCCCGGGCGCCGAACGCGACGGCACGGTCCGCTGCGCCCTGCTGCGCACCCACGCCGAGGAGATCGACTGGATCGCCGACTCCGTCGCCCACCTCGTGCGCACCGGCAAGGCGCCCGGTGAGATCGCCGTCCTGTGCCGCACGGCGACGGACTTCGCCGAGATCCAGGGCGCGCTGGTGGCCCGTGACGTCCCCGTGGAGGTCGTCGGCCTCTCCGGGCTGCTGCACCTGCCCGAGGTGGCCGACCTGGTCGCCGTCTGCGAAGTCCTCCAGGACCCGGGCGCCAACGCCTCCCTGGTCCGGCTGCTCTCCGGCCCGCGCTGGCGCATCGGCCCGCGCGACCTCGCCCTCCTGGGCCGACGCGCCCGGCTGCTGGTGAGCCACGCGCGCGTAGAGGGCGACGACGACCCCGACCGGAGGCTTGCCGAGGCCGTCGAGGGGGTCGACCCGTCCGAGGTGATATCGCTCGCGGACGCCCTCGACACCTTCCTGGAGACGCCCCTGGACGGCACCGGGGACGATGACGGGCTGCCCTTCTCGGCGGACGCGCGCGTGCGGTTCGCCCGGCTCGCCACCGAACTGCGCGAGCTGCGCCGAGCCCTGTCCGACCCGCTCATGGACGTCCTGTACCGCGTCCTCGCCGTCACCGGCCTGGAGGTCGAGCTGTCGGCGTCCCCGCACGCCCTGGCGGCCCGCCGCCGCGAGACCCTGTCGAACTTCCTCGACGTCGCCGCCTCCTTCGCCGCGAGCGACAACGAGGCCACCCTGCTCGCCTTCCTCGGCTTCCTGCGCACCGCCGCGCAGTACGAGAAGGGCCTGGACAACGCCCTGCCCGGCGGGGAGAACACCGTCAAGGTGCTCACCGCGCACAAGTCCAAGGGCCTCGAGTGGGACGTCGTCGCCGTGCCCGGCCTCGTCACCGGCACCTTCCCCAGCGGTCAGGGCCGGGAGAAGTGGACCGCCCAGGGCAAGGTGCTGCCGCACGGCCTGCGCGGCGACGCCGACACCCTGCCCGACGTCGAAGCCTGGGACTCCCGAGGCCTGAAGGCCTTCCACGAGGCCATGAAGGACCACCAGCACACCGAGGAGCTCCGCCTCGGCTACGTCACCTTCACCCGCCCCCGCTCCCTGCTCCTCGGCTCCGGCCACTGGTGGGGGCCCAGCCAGAAGAAGCCCCGCGGACCGTCCGACTTCCTCGCGGCCCTGTACGAGCACTGCGCGGCCGGACACGGCGAGATCGAGGTCTGGGCGGACGAACCGGCGCAGGACGAGGAGAACCCCGCCCTGCACCGGGCGACCGCCGACGAGGTCTGGCCCCTGCCCCTGGACGACGCGGCACTCGCCCGGCGCCGGGCCGCCGCCGAGACGGTCCTGGCCCACCTGGACGGGCTCGCCGCCCAGGAAGGCGGTCTCCCCTCCGTCCCCGCCACCTACGAGGACCCGGACTGGCCGCCGCCTCCGGAGGACGTCGAGGAACTCCCGGAGGCAGCGGAGCCCGACTGGGCCGGGGACCCCGCCGACTGGGACACCTGGACCAGGGACCGCCCCGCCGCCGCGCGGGTGGCCCCCACCGCGCCGGCGAGCCCCGCCGCCCCGCAGGACAGGCCCACCGTCCCGCACCAGGCGCCGCCCCCCGAACAGCCTCGGGGCGCCGCACCCGTCCCCGCTCCCGCTCGCCTCACCCCGGAAGAGGCCCGCACCGTCGCCTCCTGGGACCGCGACCTCGACGCGCTCACCGGAGAGCTCCTGCGCGCCCGCGAGAGCGTCACCGAAGTGCCCCTTCCGGCGTCGCTGACCGCCTCCCAGCTGCTGAGCCTGGCCGCCGACCCGGACGGGTTCGCACAGGAGCTGGCCCGGCCCATGCCCCGCCCGCCCCAGCCCGCCGCCCGCCGCGGCACCCGATTCCACGCCTGGGTGGAGGCCCGGTTCGAACCCTTGACCCTGCCCCTGCTCGAACCGGAGGAGCTGCCCGGCGGCGACGCCGAGATCGCCGACGACCACGACCTGGAGTTCCTGAAGGACGCCTTCGAGCGCACCGAGTACGCCCGCCGCACACCGTTCCGTGTCGAGGCGCCGTTCCAGCTCTCGCTCGCCGGGCGGGTCGTACGCGGCCGCATCGACGCCGTCTACAAGGAGGGCGACGGCGACACCGCGACGTACGAGATCGTCGACTGGAAGACCAACCGCGCCGCCACCGCCGACCCGCTCCAGCTCGCGCTCTACCGCATCGCCTGGGCCGAACAGCAGCACGTACCACCCGCCTCGGTGACGGCCGCCTTCCTGTACGTACGCACCGGCGAGGTCGTACGGCCCGAGGGGCTGCCGGACCGCGCGGCGCTCGAGAAGCTGCTGCTGGCCGAGCCGGTCGGTGACGAACCGCACGACCGGGGTGTCCGCGCGGGCCGATAGGCTCGTCAGTATGAGCCACCCCGTTGACAATGCTGTCAGCGCTGTCCGCACGTACATCGAGCAGCACCGCGCCGCCTTCCTCGACGACCTCGTCGAATGGCTGCGCATCCCGTCCGTGTCGGCCCAGCCCGACCACGCGACCGATGTGCGCCGCAGCGCCGACTGGCTCGCCGCCAAGCTGAAGGAGACCGGCTTCCCGACCGCGGAGGTCTGGCCGACGCGGGGCGCCCCCGCCGTGTTCGCCGAGTGGCCCTCCGGGGACCCGCAGGCACCGACGGTCCTCGTCTACGGCCACCACGACGTACAGCCCGCCGCCCGCGAGGACGGCTGGAGCAGCGAGCCCTTCGATCCCGTCGTCCGCGAGAACCGCCTCTACGCGCGCGGGGCGGCCGACGACAAGGGGCAGGTGTTCTTCCACACACTCGGTGTCCGCGCCCATCTCGCCGCCACCGGCCGTACGGCTCCCGCGGTGAACCTCAAACTGCTCATCGAGGGCGAGGAGGAATCAGGCTCCCCGCACTTCCGTGCCCTCGTCGAGGAGCGCGCCGGGCGGCTCACCGCCGACGCGGTCGTCGTCTCCGACACGGGCATGTGGTCCGAGGACACCCCCACCGTCTGCACCGGCATGCGGGGCCTCGCCGAGTGCGAGATCCGGCTGCACGGCCCCGACCAGGACATCCACTCGGGGTCCTTCGGCGGCGCGGTCCCCAACCCGGCCACCGCGGTCGCGCGCCTCGTGGCCGCCCTGCACGACGAGCACGCGCGCGTGGCGATACCCGGCTTCTACGACGGAGTGGCCGACCTCACCGACCGGGAGCGCGAGCTCTTCGCCGAGCTGCCCTTCGACGAGCGGCAGTGGCTGCGCACGGCCAAGTCGTACGCCGCCCACGGCGAAGCCGGACACACCACCCTGGAGCGCATCTGGGCCCGTCCCACCGCCGAGGTCAACGGCATCGGCGGCGGCTACCAGGGCCCCGGCAGCAAGACCATCATCCCGTCGTCCGCCATGGTGAAGCTCTCCTTCCGCCTCGTCGCGGGCCAGGATCCGGACCATGTGGAGAAGGCCGTCCGCGCCTGGGCCGACGAGCAGGTGCCCGCGGGCATCCGCTGCGAGGTCGTCTTCGGCTCCGCCACCCGCCCGTGCCTGGCGCCGCTGGACCACCCGGCTCTGCAGTCCGTGGTCCGCGCGATGGGACGGGCCTTCGACACACCGGTCCGCTTCACCCGCGAGGGCGGCTCAGGACCGGCCGCCGACCTCCAGGAGGTTCTCGGCGCCCCGGTGCTCTTCCTGGGCATCTCCGTCCCGTCCGACGGCTGGCACGCCCCCGACGAGAAGGTGGAACTGGACCTGCTCCTCAAGGGCGTCGAAACCTCCGCCCACCTCTGGGGCGACCTGGGGGAGCACTGGCGTCACGCGCCCTGAGCGCCGTGTACGGTCCGGGACCCGACCGGCGTCGCGCGCGGCACACTGGAAACGCCGCCACGCACCGCCGAGCCCTCCCGGACCCGGTCACCACCCGCCGTACGAACCGCTGAAACCGCCTGCCGAACCGAACCGCTCACCGGGGGAGTTGGAAGCACCCGTGACCACCTGGACCGACCACACCGCCGACCGTCCCATCTCGCTCACCGCCCCCAGCGGCATCGACCGCGCCGCCCACCACCGCCTCGACGAGGCCTGGCTCGCGGCGGCGTGGAGTCACCCCTCGACGCGCTGCTTCGTGGTCTCCGGCGGCCAGGTCCTCATCGACGAGACACCCGACGGGGCCACCGAACTCGTCATGACCCCCTCCTTCGAGGCCCCGCTCACCGAGGCACACCGCTACTTCCTGGGCACCGACGAGGACGGGACCAGCTACTTCGCCCTCCAGAAGGACTCCCTGCCCGGACGCATGGACCAGTCCGCGCGCCCGGCGGGCCTGCGAGAGGCCGGCCTGCTCCTCTCCCCCCGCGACGCCGGACTGATGGCCCACGCGGTCGCCCTGGAGAACTGGCAGCGCCTGCACCGGTTCTGCTCCCGCTGCGGAGAACGCACCGTCATCGCCGCGGCCGGCCACATCCGGCGTTGCCCCGCCTGCGGCGCCGAGCACTACCCGCGCACCGACCCCGCGGTGATCATGGCGGTCACGGACGGCGAGGACCGCATCCTGCTCGGCCGCCAGGTGCACTGGCCCGAGGGCCGCTTCTCGACCCTCGCCGGTTTCGTGGAGCCCGGCGAGTCCATCGAGCAGTCGGTGCGCCGCGAGGTCCAGGAGGAGGTCGGCGTCAGCGTCGGCCCGGTCGAGTACGTCGCGAGCCAGCCGTGGCCCTTCCCGTCCAGCCTCATGCTCGGCTTCATGGCCCACGCCACCTCGACCGAGATCAACGTCGACGGCGACGAGATCCACGAGGCCCGCTGGTTCTCCCGCGAGGAGCTGGGCGCCGCCTTCGAGTCCGGCGACGTCCTGCCGCCCTACGGCATCTCGATCGCGGCCCGCCTCATCGAGCTCTGGTACGGCAGGCCGCTGCCGACGCGCAGCGCCTTCTGAGGCCGGACGCCACAGACGCTACGAGAGGGGCGGCCCTCCCCGTCGGGGGAGGGCCGCCCCTCTCGTCGTGCCGTCCGGCTCCTCGTGCCGTCCGGCCGACCGGCTACGCGCCGATCTTCTGCTTCACCTGCGCCAGCGACGGGTTCGTCAGAGTGGAGCCGTCGGGGAAGAGCACGGTGGGCACCGTCTGGTTTCCGCCATTCGCCTTCTCCACGAACGCGGCGGACTCCGGGTTCTGCTCGATGTTGACCTCGGTGTACGCGATGCCCTCGCGGTCCATCTGGCTCTTCAGCCGACGGCAGTAGCCGCACCACGTGGTGCTGTACATCGTCACAGTGCCCGACATGTCTCTCGTGCTCCTTCGGCGACTCGGAAAGCGGCGGCTCGGGGATGAGGTCGCAGGAGGTGAACGTCCGCGGCGGCACGGCCATTCCCGTCGCACATTCCCACTACGTGATGCCTGTCGCATTGATACGACTGTCGGTGCGTGCCTGTGGACAACCGACTCACCCGTCTCGCGAGACCTGGCAGCATGGCGGTGTGACAGCAGCAACGCACTCCACCCTCTTCCCGCAGGTACCGGAATCGGCCGACGCGGTGCTCGAAGGGCTCGACCCCGAGCAGCGCGAGGTGGCGACCGCCCTGCGCGGCCCGGTGTGCGTGCTGGCGGGAGCCGGTACGGGCAAGACCCGGGCGATCACCCACCGCATCGCCTACGGGGTGCGCGCCGGGATCCTCCAGCCCTCCAGCGTGCTCGCCGTGACCTTCACCAACCGTGCGGCCGGCGAGATGCGCGGTCGGCTGCGCCAGCTCGGCGCCTCCGGTGTGCAGGCCCGCACCTTCCACTCGGCGGCGTTGCGGCAGCTCCAGTACTTCTGGCCGAAAGCGATCGGCGGCTCCCTGCCCAGGCTCGTCGACCGCAAGATCCAGCTCGTCGCCGACGCGGCCGCCGCCTGCCGCATCCGCCTCGACCGGGGCGAGCTGCGCGACGTCACCGGGGAGATCGAGTGGTCCAAGGTGACCCAGACGGTGCCCGCCGACTACGCCCCGGCGGCTGCCAAGGCCGGTCGTGAGGTGCCCCGCGACCCGGCGGAGATCGCGCAGCTGTACGCCGCCTACGAGGACCTCAAGCGCGCGCGCTCCGTCATCGACTTCGAGGACGTGCTGCTGCTGACGGTGGCCGTCCTCCAGGACCGGCACGATGTCGCCGAGCAGGTCCGCGCCCAGTACCAGCACTTCGTGGTCGACGAGTACCAGGACGTCAGCCCCCTCCAGCAGCGTCTGCTGGAGCTGTGGCTCGGGGACCGCGACGACCTGTGCGTGGTCGGCGACGCCAGTCAGACGATCTATTCGTTCACGGGAGCAACCCCCGACCATCTGCTCGACTTCCGCGGCCGCCACCCCGGCGCCACCGTCGTCAAGCTGGTCCGCGACTACCGGTCCACCCCCCAGGTCGTCCACCTCGCCAACGGCCTGCTCGCCCAGGCCCGGGGCCGGGCCGCCGATCACCGCCTGGAGCTGGTCTCCCAGCGGCCCGCCGGCTCCGAGCCCGTCTACGCCGAGTACACCGACGAACCGGCCGAGGCCGAGGGCGCCGCCCGACGCATCCGCGAGCTCATCGACTCGGGCGTTCCGGCCGCCGAGATCGCGGTCCTCTTCCGGACCAACTCCCAGTCGGAGACCTATGAGCAGGCGCTCGCCGACGCCGGGGTCCCGTACCAGTTGCGGGGTGCGGAGCGCTTCTTCGACCGGCCCGAGGTGCGCAAGGCCGGCAGTGCCCTGCGGGCCGCCGCACGCTTCGGCGGCAACGACTCCCTCCTCGACGACGCCGTCGACCTGCCCTCGCAGGTGCGCGCGGTGCTGTCCGGAGAGGGCTGGACGACCGAACCCCCGGCCGGGTCGGGCGCCGTCCGGGAGCGGTGGGAGTCGCTGGCCGCCCTGGTCGGACTGGCCCAGGACTTCGCCGCCGCCAGAGCGGGAGCCACGCTGAGCGACCTCGTCGTGGAGCTCGACGAGCGTGCGGGCGCCCAGCACGCCCCGACGGTGCAGGGCGTCACCCTCGCCTCCCTGCACTCGGCCAAGGGCCTGGAGTGGGACGTCGTGTTCCTTGTCGGCGTCGCCGAGGGCATGATGCCGATCACCTACGCAAAGACCGACGAGCAGATCGAGGAGGAGCGCCGCCTGCTCTACGTCGGTGTCACCCGCGCGCGTGAACGCCTGCACCTGTCCTGGGCACTGGCCCGGTCGCCCGGTGGCCGGCCGAGCCGCAGGCCCAGCCGCTTTCTGAAGGGGCTGAGGCCCGGTTCGGGCACGGCGGGCGGGCAGGCGGCCGCCGGGGGTGCCGGGGGTGTGGAGCGCGGGGTCCGAGGCGGCGGCGGTGGTGGTGGCGCGGCCGCCGCGCCGAGACGGACCCAGCGGACGCCGGCCCGCTGCCGGGTCTGCGGACGCACGCTCACCGACGCCGGTGAGATGAAGCTGATGCGCTGCGAGGGGTGCCCGTCAGACATGGACGAGGGCGTCTACGAGCGGTTGCGCGAGTGGCGCGCGGTGCAGGCGGGACGCAGCGGACAGCCCGCGTTCTGCGTCTTCACCGACAAGACGCTGATGGCGATCGCCGAGTCCGTCCCGGAGGACGAGCGGGAGCTGGCCCGGATCCCGGGGGTCGGGATGCGCAAGCTCCATCGCTACGGGACCGACGTCCTGGCCATCTGCGCAGGCCAGGAAGGTGTGGGGCTTGACGAGGACGACTGATACAAACTCGTCGAAAAAATAGTTTGCGCATGCCCCGGGAATCCCCATAGGTTCTTGGTCACGGGAACAGCGGCCTTCCCGGAGGCCCTGAATCCGTGTTGTACTTGCATATCCGCGGACTGGTTCGTCCCAGTCCCCCGAGACGCCGAGAGGAGGCGAGTCCAGTGATCAGCATCAACAGCAGCTTCATCGTCAGCTCCACCGCCAAAATGACCGATCGCTCGGCCGTCTCCCTGTGCACGCTCGGCGCTTCTCACTCTGGCACCGGTCTGTCCGGCATTCGTGCCGTGCGTCCGGCTGCCGCCGCCGCTGCTCCCGCGGGCCTTCCCGTCCGGGAGCGCAATGAGCGACCGACCAAGGCACTGGAAGCAGCAGTAGCGGCACAGGCGCAGGCCTATGCCTTTACCGCGACCGGTGCCGGATTCCGGAAGCAGACGACGCAGCACCACCTGATGTGGGCCTTCCGTGGGCCAGAACCCTGGAGTGATCCAGCCTGATCGCCGATCAGGCCGGCGCCTTCAGGGCCGCGGAACCCCACCCGGGATCCGCGGCCCTTCTGTTTGTCCCCGAACGGGGGCGACAGCACGAAGGAGCCTCGGGACAAGAAAAGAACCCGGTACCAAGCCGCCACCCGGTCAACCGGCCGGAACGAACAGACGAGGAAGACCACCCGTGCAACTCGAAGCGCACGCCCCGTCCGTACCGCCTTCCGACACGATCCCCAAGCCCTGTTCCACGGAGGACTCCACCTTGACCCCGCTCACCGCGCTCACCGCGCTCGACGACGCCATCGAGAACCTCGGCGTACCCGTTCCCTGCCGCTCCTACGACCCGGAGGTCTTCTTCGCCGAGTCCCCGGCGGACGTGGAGTACGCCAAGTCCCTCTGCCGCACCTGCCCGCTGATCGAGGCCTGCCTCGCCGGTGCCAAGGAGCGGCGTGAGCCCTGGGGTGTCTGGGGTGGCGAGCTGTTCGTCCAGGGTGTCGTCGTCGCCCGGAAGCGGCCGCGTGGTCGCCCGCGCAAGAACCCGGTTTCGGCATGAACACCGCAGGAACGATCGACCGCCCCCTGACGTACGACCCCCAGAAGCAGGCCCCGATGAAGCCGTCCACCCACGACATCGCAGGCACCACGCCTGAAGACTTCACCACCAGTGGCGCGAAGGACTCGCGTCAGAACAGGACCCGTGAAATGCAACTCATCCCAGAAGCCCTGGCACGTGCGCATATGCACGACCGCCTGCATGAGGCCGAGCAGGAACGCCGGGCACTGCGCCTGGCGACCGCTCGCCGGATGCAGCGCCGGGCGGAGCGCGCCTCGATGCGCGCCCGGCGTGCGCTGGCCATGGCGGTCATGCAGTAACCGACACACCTGAAGCAGTGGTCTCCCGACGGGAGACGAAGCTCCGCCCGTGGGGGCCGGTCCGTCCGAACGGACCGGCCCCCACGGCGCGTTCGGCTCCGGTGGATCAGTGGATCGGTGGATCAGGCCTCCGCGGCCGTCCCCTCCACCTCGTACACGCCCTCGTCCTCTCCTTCGGCCTCTTCGGCCTCTTGCGCCTCGGCCTCGTCCTCGGCGACGAACCCGACCAGCCACTCCTCCAGCTCGTCGCGCAGCCGGACCGTGGCCCCCAGCTGGCAGAGCACGCCGATGGTACTCAGGGTCACGCGGTGGATCAGGAGATACGCCGGCGGCAGGTTGAGCTGCTTGGCCAGCTGGTACGCGGGGGAGCGGGGGTCACCGATGCGGGCGGCCTGGCTCCGCATCCAGCCGCGGGTGAAGGTGAACGCGTCGACCCTGGCCGGCTCGATGATCGGAAGCAGGTAGTCGAGAACGGCGTCGGGGTCCAGCTCTATCGACTCCTTGACGAAGCCCTCCGTGCAGAGCATCTCGTAGACGGCCTCCGCCTCGCCGTCCAGCGTCATGCGCAGGGCCTCGCCGATGGGTTCGGGCAGACCGCCCGGAAGGCGGTCGACCGTGCCGAAGTCCAGGACCCCCAGGCGCCAGTCGTCCTCGCCCTCGGGCCCGCCGGGCAGCAGCCGGAAGTTGCCGGGATGCGGGTCGGCGTGCAGGAGCCCGGTGCGCGCGGGACCGGAGAACAGGAAGTGGGCCAGCAACTGACCTGCCCGGTCGCGCTGCTCCTGCGTGCCGTTCGAGATGATCTCCGACATCGGGATGCCGTCGATCCACTCGGTGATCAGCACCTGCTCGCACTGGTGCACGACGTCCGGAACCACGATGTCCGGGTCGTCGTCGAAGACCTCGGCATGCGTCCGCTGGGCCTGCGCCTCCAGGTCGTAGTCCAGCTCCTCAGAGACCCGGTCCTTCAGCTCTGTGATCAGCGGCTTGATGTCCATGCCGGGGACCAGCGGGCCGAGCAGGCGGGCGAAGCGGCTGAGCTGGTTCAGGTCGGACAGCAGTGCCTCGCCTGCGCCCGGGTACTGCACCTTGACCGCCACCTCGCGGCCGTCGTGCCACACCCCCCGGTGCACCTGACCGATCGAGGCGGCCGCGGCGGGCTTGTCCTCGAACTCCAGGAACAGGTCCTGCCAGTCCTCGCCGAGCCGCTCCGCCAGCACGGAGTGCACGGTGCGCGTCGGCATCGGCGGCGCCGCCTCCTGCAGCTTGGTCAGCGCCGCGCGATAGGGGCCGGCGACCTCCTCGGGCAGTGCCGACTCGAAGACGGACAGGGCCTGCCCGAACTTCATCGCCCCGCCCTTGAGCTCGCCCAGCACCTTGAACATCTGCTCCGCGGTGCGCTGCTGCAACTGCTGGCCGACGATCTCCGCGGACTCGCCGACGATTCGCTTGCCCAGCCCCCAGGTGGCCCGCCCGGCGAAGCCGAGCGGGAGCGCGGCGAGCTTGGCGGTCCGGGTGACCGCCTTGCGCGGAAGATCAGACATGCGCCCTCCAAGTCCCAGCCGGCCGTTCCGGTTCCGCCTCGTGGCGTACTTCCGCTGACGGCCCTTGCCCAGCCATTGTCGCGCGCCACCCCCCGTCCTTGGGGATGTGTTCCTGCTTACCTTTCCGGGCCGCCCCGCAGGCGCACTCGGGGTGTGGCCGGACCGGCCGCAGGTGCCAGCGCAGGCCGGGCAGCGAGACCTCCCAGCGCGCTCCGGTGCCGGAGGGCGTCCGGCCGTCCAGGAAGGCGAGCGCCTGAGCCGCCGCGAACCCGGCGACGGTCGTCGCGAGGGCGAGGTCGCACGGCGGCGGTACCCGGCGCTGCCGGCCGGAGCGCCACTGAGCCACCAGTCGCGGCCAGGCGGGGTCCCGGTCCGTGCGGTCCGCGTGCAGGCAGCCGGCGCACCCCGTCTCGCCGGGCAGGACCAGGGGGCCGACGACACCGGTTCCCTCCACGACACCGGCGTAGAGGTGGGGTGTGCCGGAGGCCATCAGGGATTCCGCGGCGGTGGGGTCGGGCGTGTGCACCGCGACGTCGTCGCGCGGGGCGACGATCACCAGGGAGAGGCCCGGGGCGCTTTCCTCGGGCGGCGTCGTCGGGCCCCGGCGGGGAGGCCGGTCGGGGGCGGCCCGGCGCACGAGGCGGCGGGCCGTCTCGTCCCGGCGGTCGCCGACCGACTCGGCGGGCAGGCCGCCCGGAGTGACGTCCCACGGCTCGACGCGTCCCCCGTCGCGCACGTCGATATCGCCGACGCCCGCGCCCGACAGCAGGCCGGCCAGCACCGCGCCCACCCGTCCCGCACCCCTCACACCCACCCGCAGGGCGCGTCGGGCGGCCAGGTGTCTGATCGCGTCGCCCGGTTCCGAGGTCGTCAGGGACAGCGAGGCCAGATCGGGGCGGAGTCGGTCGAGGACCTCCTTCTTCGCCCGCAGCTCGTCGGCGGCCGGCCCGCCGCCCCGGGAGTCGTCGAGCAGACCGGCCTGCGCCAGTCGCTGCACGACCCGGTCGACGTGCCCGTCCGGCAGGTCCATGCGGTGCCCCGCCTCGCGAAGGAGTGCCGGCCCACGGGTGCCGTTGAGCAGTTCGAGGAAGCTGCCCGTCGCCGTGTCCACCGGTGCCAGTGTCAGCGCGTGCGCCGGTGTCATTCCGAACTGCACGGTGTTCAGATCGCGCCAGCCGCGCCTGAGCGCGGGCTTCACCATCGGATGCATGCCAGGTCCCCCGTATGTCTCGCAGTGTCCGTGTGCGGTCCCGCCCTCGGTCGCGAATCCGCCGGCGAGTGCCAGCATGCCCGGATGTGCGAAGAGGCGTCGAAAGTTGTCCACAGGCGGTGGGTATTCGTCGTACGAATCAGCCGCCCGTCTCCCAGGACGAGTGGCGGATCGGCACCGATGCGTCCCGGAGCCGGGACTTCCCCGTGTGCAGCGGGTAACGTCGTGGCGTGTCCGCCGACCCACTGCACCGCGCCGGGGCACCCCCGCGCACACCGACGAATCCACTGCCGAGCGGCCCGGGGACGAGCGCGATCGAGGTGCGCAGAAGCACCCGGCGACGCCGGACGGTCTCCGCGTACCGGGAGGGCGATCGCACCGTCGTGCTGATCCCCGCCCGGATGTCCGAGGCCGAGGAGCAACGCTGGGTGAGCGTCATGCTGGACAAGCTGGCCGCCCAGGAGAGCAAGCGCGTCCTGGGCGACGCCGAGCTGGCCGAGCGCGCCGAGCGCCTGTCGGGACAGTACTTCGAGGGCCGGGCCCGGCCCAGCTCGGTCCGCTGGGTCACCAACCAGAACACGCGCTGGGGCTCGTGCACCCCTTCCGAGGGAAGCATCCGGCTGTCGCACCGCCTCCAGGGCATGCCCGAGTACGTCGTCGACTACGTCCTCCTGCACGAGCTGGCGCACCTGCTGGTCCCCGGGCACGGGCCCCGGTTCTGGCGGCTCCTGGAGGCGTATCCGCGGACCGAGCGCGCCAGGGGCTACCTGGAGGGTGTGGTCGCCGCGGACCGGCTGCCGCACGTGCCCGGAGCCCGCAGCGAGTAGCCCGCGCGAGCCCGACGAGGACCCGACGGGGGTCCGACACGGTCGCGCACGGGTTTCGTACCGGGTCTGTACCGACTTCCTCCGGTGTCGGTGTTTGCCGTTAGCCTGTCGCGACGCACTCACATTCGGATGGGGGACGGTCGTAACGCATGGCCAGGGAATTTCAACGCGGCCACAAGGCCAGGATCAGTGACCTCACCTCGGGCACGGATCTGTACGTAGGCGTACAGATCTCCGGCCCCGGGCTGAGCTTCGACATCAGCTGCTTCGGTCTCGACGCCGACGAGCGGTTGTCGGACGACCGGTACTTCGTGTTCTTCAACCAACCGAAGACCCCCGAGGAGTCCATCCAGCTCCTGGGTGCGCAGGCGGGTGACACGGAGTCCTTCCGGGTCACCCTCGACAGGATCCCGCAGCAGATCCAGAAGCTGTCCTTCACCGCGACGATCGACGGCGCGGGACAGATGTCGCAGGTGGGGCCCGGATACATCCGGATCGTCGCGGGCGGCGAGGAGGTGGCCCGGTACCCGTTCAGCGGTTCGGAGTTCTCCACCGAGCGCGCCGTGATGCTGGGCGACTTCTACCTGAAGGACGTGTGGCGGTTCGCCGCCGTCGGGCAGGGCTTCGACGGCGGTCTCGACGCGCTGCTGAGGAACTTCGGCGGCGAGGTGGCCGAGGAGGAGGCTCCCGCACCGCAGCAGGCTCCGCAGCCGCAGGCCGGTGCCGCCCCGGGCTTTGCCGCGCCCGCCCAGGCCGCGGCGCCGCCGGCCTTCGGCGCGCCCGCCGCCCCGGCTCCCGCCCCGGCACCGGCTCCTGTGCCGCAGCCCGCCCCGCAGGGCTTCGCCCCGCCGCCCGCCGCGACGCCGCCACCGGCTCCCGCCCCGGCGCCCGGGCCGGACGTGCACGCCGCGCAGACCATCGTCGCGCCCATGAACACGCCGCCCGGCGGTGCCCCGGTGCCGCCTCCCGCCCCGGCGCCCGCGCCGTACGGCCAGCCGGGCCAGCCCGGTCAGCAGCCGCCCTACGGCCAGGTCCCCGGCCAGACCGCCCCGCCGCCTCCCGGCTACGGCCAGCCGCAGGCCCCCCAGGCCCCGGCCCCGCCACCCGGCTACGGGCAGCCGACCGCGCCTCCCGGTTACGGGCAGCAGCCCGGCCCGCCCGCGGGCTACGGCCAGCCGGCGCCCCCGCCCGGCTACGGCCAGCAGCCTCCCCAGGGCATGCCTCAGGGCATGCCCCAGGGTGCGCCGCAGGGCGCCGGTGTGACCGCGGCGCTCCAGCAGTTCCGGGAGACCCCGGCCGGCCAGCGCTGGACCCAGCAGAACAAGAAGCTGGTCCGCGTCGACCTCGGCGCGGAGGGCCAGCCCGTCCTCGCCCGGCAGGGCAGCATGGTGCTCTACCAGGGCAAGGTCGACTTCAGCTACAAGGGCGCCGGATTCGCCGGCCGGGTCGTGGGCAACGCGACCGGCCAGGAGATGCAGCTGATGCGCTGCACCGGGAAGGGGCAGGTGTTCCTCGCGGAGAACTCCGCGATGCTGCACCCCATCGAGCTCCAGGGCGACGCCGTGTGCGTCTCCGCGGAGAACGTCCTGGCCTTCGACGAGAGCCTTCAGTACGAGGTCCGCCGTATCGAGGGACACGGCATCCCGGGCGGCGCGCTGTTCACGATGCAGTTCCAGGGCACCGGCACGATCGTCGTGAAGACGCGCGGTGTGCCCGTGGTGCTGCCGGTCACGCCCACGACGTTCGCCGACTGCAACGCCGTGGTCGCCTGGTCCGCCGCCGCCCAGGTGGTCGTCTCCAGCCAGGTGCGGATGCGCCGCAACTCCTATGCGGGCGACACGGGTGAGAGCGTCAACCTGCAGTTCCGGGCCGCGCCCGGCAGCTTCGTCATCGTCCAGCCGTACGAGATCTGAGGGAGAGCCCGACATGAACCAGCCGCTCGCGGGCTACGCTCCCGCACCCGTCGCCGCCCGCATGGAGAACCACGGCAACCACATGCTGAAGGTCGCCATGCAGACCGGCAACGACCTCCTCGCGCGCGTGGGCTCGATGACCGCCTACGAGGGCTTCGTCCAGTACGAGCCGAACCCGCCGGCCGTCCGCCAGATCGCCAAGGACTGGATGACCGGGGAGGGCGCGCCCCTGATGAAGTGCTCCGGCGACGGGCTGCTCTACCTCGCCGACTACGGTGCCAACGTCGTCGTGATCAACCTCAACGGCGACGGGATCTCCGTCAACGCCACCAACCTGCTCGCCTTCGACGCCCACCTGACGTGGGGCGTGGAGCGCGTCAAGGGCCTGGCGAAGTTCGCCGGGCAGGGCCTGTGGAACACGAAGATCTCCGGGCAGGGCTGGGTCGCGCTCACCTCCCGGGGCAAGCCGATCGTGGTCGACTGCGGCGGCGGCGAGGACGAGACCTACGTGGACCCGGACGCGCTCGTGGCCTGGTCCCCGAACCTCAAGGTGAAGGGCAAGCGCAGCTTCAAGGCGCAGTCGCTGATCGGCCGCGGCAGCGGCGAGGCCTTCCAGATGGCCTTCTCCGGTCAGGGCATCGTCGTCGTCCAGCCCAGCGAGGACAGCACCGACCGCCTCCGGGTCCGGGGCTGAGGGGGAGCCAGAACATCATGCAGAGCCCGATTTTCGCCTACAACGACCAGCAGAGCCAGGAAGCCTGGAGCCTGCAGAACAAGCACATGCTCCGTGTCGCCCTCACGGGCCACGACGACGTGCTCGCCCGCAAGGGCACGATGGTCGCCTACCAGGGCCTCGTCGAGTTCGACGCCGAGTACCAGAGCAACAACCAGTCGCGCGCGCGTGCGCACACCGGCGAGGGCCTGGACCTGATGCGCTGCCACGGGCAGGGCACCGTCTACTTCTCCAACCTCGCCCAGTGCGTGCACGTGGTGGACGTCGACCAGGACGGCCTCACCGTCGACAGCAGCTACGTGCTGGCGATGGACTCGAACCTGCACCACGAGGTCATCGCGGTGGACAGCCTCTACGGCATCTCCGGCTCGGGGAAGTACCAGCTCAACATCACCGGCCGGGGCAAGGTCGCCCTGATGACCTCGGGCTCGCCGCTGTTCATGCAGGTGACACCCGACAAGTACGTCAACTGCGACGCCGACGCGATCGTCGCCTGGTCCACCGGTCTGCGCGTGCAGATGCAGGCCCAGACGCACTCCTCCGGGGTGTGGCGGCGCCGCGGCAACACCGGCGAGGGCTGGGAGCTGAGCTTCATGGGCAGCGGCTTCGCGCTCGTCCAGCCCAGCGAACTGCTGCCGCCGCAGAACGCCCAGGTCGGGCAGGGCGTCGCCGCGCAGTACGGCATGGGGCAGCACGGGGCCCGCGGTCAGAACCAGGGCAACGTCTGGAGCTGAGCGCACACACGGCCGCAGTTCGGTAAGGGGTGATCGCCAGGGCGGTCACCCCTTACCGGTCACAGACGGGCCCGGGTCGCCTCCAGCAGGCGTACGACCGAGTCGTCGGCCACGTCCGCGACCTCGGCGTACGGGAACCAGCGCAGGTCGAGGGACTCCTCGCTGATCGCCTCCACGGCCCCCTCTGGGGCCACTGCCGCGTACTGCACGTCCAGGTGCCAGGCACAGGGCGTGTGGTGCCGGTCCAGCCGCACGGGGCCGCCGGACAGCAGGGTCAGTCCGGCGATGCCCGACTCCTCCGTGCCCTCGCGCAGGGCCGCCCGGGCGAGTGTCTCGTCGACCGGCTCACAGTGACCGCCCATCTGCAGCCACATGCGCAACTTCTTGTGCAGCGTGAGCAGGACCCGCCCGCGCGACGGATCGATCACCAAGGCGCTCGCCGTGACGTGCCCGTCCGCGCAGGCCTTCCACATCCCGTCGGGGTGCGTCGCGAGATGGTCCAGATAGACCTGTCGCAGCTCGTCCTGGCCCTCGTACGCCTTCAGGACCAGGACCGCGTCGTCGTGGAGGCTCACTCGCCGTCGTCGCCCTTGGGCTTGTCCTGGTCGTCGGACCGGTTCTCGCCCCGGTCGCCCTCGTCCTTCTTCTTCAGATCGGGCTTGCCCGCCGCCTCGCCGAGCATCTTGTCCAGCTCGGAGAAGTCCAGCTGCTCACGGTGGACGAAGCCGTCCGGGTCGTCCAGGTCGGTCGCGGTCGGCAGCATGTCCGGGTGGGCCCACAGGCCGTCCCGGCCGTCGACACCGTGCGCGTCCGTCAGGGACGCCCACAGGCGGGAGGCGTCGCGCAGCCTGCGCGGGCGCAGCTCCAGGCCGATCAGCGTGGCGAAGGTCTGCTCGGCGGGACCGCCCGAGGCGCGCCGGCGGCGCAGCGTCTCGCGCAGCGCGTCGGCGGAGGACAGGCGCGGCTTCGCCGCGGTGTGCACCACCGCGTCCACCCAGCCCTCGACGAGCGCCAGAGCGGTCTCCAGCCGGGCCAGCGCCGCCTTCTGCTCCGGCGTGTCCTCCGGCTGGAACATGCCCTGCTGGAGAGCCTCCTGCAGCTGCTCGGGATTCTGCGGGTCGAACTGCCCGACCACGTCCTCCAGCTTGGCCGTGTCGACCTTGATCCCACGGGCGTAGCCGTCGACGGCGCCGAACAGGTGCGAGCGCAGCCACGGCACGTGCGCGAAGAGGCGCTGGTGGGCGGCCTCGCGCAGCGCCAGGTACAGCCGCACCTCCTCCTGGGGCACGCCGAGATCCTTGCCGAACGACTCGATGTTCGCCGGCAGCAGCGCGGCCTTGCCCGCCGGGCCGAGGGGCAGGCCCACGTCGGTCGAGCCGACGACCTCGCCGGCGAGCACGCCGACGGCCTGCCCGATCTGCGTGCCGAACATGGCGCCGCCCATGGACCGCATCATGCCGATCAGCGGGCCGGCCATGGCCTGCATCTCCTCCGGCAGCACGTCGCCCATGGCGTTGCCGACGCGCTCGGCGACCGGGTCGACCAGCTCGCGCCAGGCGGGCAGGGTCGCCTCGACCCACTCCGCGCGGCTCCAGGCCACGGCGGTACCGGCGCCGGACGGCAGGGCCGTCGCGTCGTCCAGCCACAGGTCGGCCAGGCGCACGGCCTCCTGGACGGCATTGCGCTCGGCGGGACCGACGCTGGCGTCCTTGCGGCCGTCCGGTGTGCCCTGGGAGACCGTCTGGCGGGCGATCTGCTTGGCCATGTCCCAGTTCACCGGGCCGCCCTCGTAGGAGAGCATCTGGCCCAGCTGCTGGAACGCGGCGCCCAGGTCGTTGGGGTTCATGGAACCGAACATGGCAGCGAACGGGTTGTCCGCGCCGGGGCCGCCCAGGCCTCCGGCTCCGGACATCCCGAACCCGAACGGGTTGGCCGGTCCCTGACCACCGCCGCTCTGCTGGTCCTTCTTCTTGCCCTCGTCGCCGTCGTCCGGCTCCTCCGGCGGAAGGCCGAATCCGAATGGGGTGTCACTCACGGGGTTCCTCGGCTGGTAGGGCCGCCGGTTCTTTCCGGCGGCACGGCTGCCCGACTTCACCACCCAGCGTAGACACCCGAAGCCGATCGGGCCTCGGTGCTTCGCCGACTGACGGCCTGCGGCAGGATGGATGCCACCTGGTACGCACGCGTCACTCGCGCTCGTACTGAAGACAACCTCTGGAGACGCCCGGTGAGTTCCCCAGATCCGCAGGTTCGCGCAGCGCGAAACCAGTCAACCAGTTCCGCCCGCCCCGGCGCGCGCGGACCCGTCGTCGCGGTCACCGGTGCCGCGTCCGGGGTGGGGGCGCTGCTCACCGCGCGGCTCGCCGCGTCCGACGAGGTCAGACAGGTCGTGGCCATCGACGAGCGGCGCGGCGGGTGCGAAGCGGCCGAGTGGCAGATCCTGGACGTACGGGACCCGGCCATCGCCGAGAAACTGCGTGGTGCGGACGTCGTGGTGCACCTTGCGCTCGACCTCGACCTGGAGACCGACGCAGCCGCCAGGACGGCTTACAACGTCCGGGGGACGCAGACCGTCCTGACCGCCGCCGCGGCGGCCGGCGTGCACCGGGTGGTGCTGTGCACCTCCGCGATGGTCTACGGCGCACTCCCGGACAACGAGCTGCCGCTGTCCGAGGACGCCGAGCTGCGCGCCACGGCCGAGGCCACGGGCGTCGGAGACCTGCTGGAGATCGAGCGGCTCGCCCGGCGCGCGCCCCGGGCCCACCCCGGCCTGAACGTCACCGTGGTGCGGCCCGCCGTGCTGGTCGGGGGCATGGACACCGCGCTGACCAGGTATTTCGAGTCACCCCGGCTGCTGGTCGTGGCCGGCTCGCGGCCCGCCTGGCAGTTCTGCCACGTAGACGACCTGTGCAGTGCCCTGGAGTACGCCGTCCTGGAGAAGGCCGACGGAGAGCTGGCCGTCGGGTGCGACGGCTGGCTGGAGCAGGAGGAGGTCGAGGAGCTCAGCGGCATCCGGCGCATGGAGCTGCCCTCCGCGGTCGCGCTCGGCGCGGCGGCCCGGCTGCACCGGATCGGCCTGACGCCCTCCCCGGCCGGGGACCTGGCGTACACGATGTACCCCTGGGTCGTCAGCGGCAGCCGCCTGCACGATGCCGGATGGCGCCCCAAGCACACGAACGAGGAGGTCCTGGCGGAGCTGCTCGAGGAGGTCGCGGGCCGGCACACGGTCGCCGGCCGGCGGCTCGGGCGCAAGGACGCGACGGCGGCGGGCGCCGCGGGCGCGACGGTGGCGCTGCTGGGCGCGGCCGCGGTGGTGCGGCGCGCGCGCAAGGCCCGGCGCCGCATCTGAGACGGGCCCCGGCCGGCGGCCTCTGGAGGAGGCTCCAACGCCGTACGCGCGCGTGCCGGGCGATCACGCTATTCCGCACCGTCCGAGGCGTGGGGCACGATGGAGGTATGGCAACCACGAACGATCACCCCGGTGAGCTGGCCGCGGCCGACCCCGTCAAGCTGATCGGCATCCGCGAGACGCCCCTGTCCGTGGACGAGGTCTTCGGCGCGGTCGGGGACGACGCGTCGGGCGGCACCGCGCTGTTCGTGGGGACCGTGCGCAACCACGACGGCGGCACCGACGTCGACCGGCTCGGGTACTCGTGCCACCCGAGCGCCGAGGCGGAGATGCGCCGGATCGCCGAGAAGGTCGTCGCGGAGTACCCCGTACGGGCGCTTGCGGCACTGCATCGTGTGGGTGACCTGGAGGTCGGGGACCTCGCGGTGGTCGTCGCCGTGTCCTGTCCGCACCGGGGGGAGGCCTTCGACGCCTGCCGGAAGCTCATCGACGACCTGAAGCACGAGGTGCCCATCTGGAAGCACCAGACGTTCTCGGACGGCACCGAGGAATGGGTCGGGGCCTGTTGATCAGGGGTGTCACCTGCGCGGCTCCGGTTGCGTAACCCGCCCCCCGGCGTGAGCGTTGTCACTGCGAATGGTTAATCTGCTGATCAGTCAGTCGCGGACGCTCATGGGGTTGGGAGGTCGGCATGGGAGCGCTTGCCTGGTTGCTGATTCCACTGGTGGCCGCTGTCGGTGCGGGCCTGTGGGGAAGCTGGGCCAACCGGACCCGCAGGGCACGGAGCGACGGCCCCGAGCTGGACGGGTACGCCCGGTTCCGTGAGGCCATGGAGAAGCCCCGCACGGGTGCCTGACGGCCGCCCGACGGTCGTTCGGCGACGGCCGCCCTGACGGTGTTCCGACAGCCGCGTCCCGTACTGTCGTGCCATGCCACGCCGCACCGCGACGATGCTCGCCTCCACCCTGATGCTGATCGCGCTCCTGTGCGCGGGTGTTTTCATCCCCGTGCCGTACTCGGAGATGTCTCCCGGGCCGACGGTGAACACTCTCGGGGACCACGACGGCGAGCCGGTGCTCCAGATCTCCGGTCACAAGACCTACGAGGCGAGCGGTCATCTGAACATGACCACCGTCCGGGTCACCAGTGCCGAGTACCGGATGAACCTCGTGGAGGCCGTCTACGGCTGGCTCGCACACGACAACAGCGTGGTGCCGCACGAGACCCTCTACCCGGACGGCAAGACCGAGGAAGAGGCCACCCAGGAGAACGCGGAGGAGTTCAGCCAGTCCCAGGAGAGCGCGAAGGTCGCCGCCCTGAAGGCGCTCGACGTCCCGGTGAAGTCCTGGGTGGTCGTCTCCGCCGTCGTCAAGGACTCCCCGTCGCAGGGCCGACTGCACGCCGGTGACGTGATCAAGGCCGTGGACGGCACGACCGTCAAGAAGCCCGCGGACGTCGCGGAGCTGGTGACCAAGCACGAGCCGGGACAGGACACCGTCTTCACGATCGTGCCCGCCAAGGAGCAGGCCGCCGCGGAGAAGGAGGGCCGGACGGCGACGAAGACCCAGAAGGTCACCATCAGGACCGAGACCTCCCAGGACGCGGGAGCGAAGCGCGCCGTCGTCGGGATCTCCGCCGGAACCGACCACACCTTCCCGTTCGAGATCGACATCAAGCTGGCCGACGTCGGCGGCCCGAGCGCCGGTCTGATGTTCGCCCTCGGCATCTACGACAAGCTCACCCCCGGTGACCTCACCGGCGGCAAGTTCGTCGCCGGCACCGGGACGATCGACGACAACGGCAAGGTCGGCCCGATCGGCGGCATCGGCATGAAGACCATCGGCGCACACGACAAGGGCGCCCAGTACTTCCTGACGCCCGCGGACAACTGCGCGGCGGCCGCCGAGGACACCCCCGACGGGCTCACCCTCGTGAAGGTCGACACCATCGACGACGCCCTCGGCGCGCTCAAGGACATCCGTTCCGGGAAGACCGCCGACCTGCCGAAGTGCACGGAGGGGTAGCCCCGCAGCCCCGCACAGCCGTCCTGCGTCCGGTGGGGCTACTCCTCGAAGGTCGCCGTCAGCGCCGCGGCCAGACCCGGCACCAGGTCGGAACCCGTGAGGACCTCCGTGGCCGCGTCCTTCTCCCGCAGCCGCAGGGCCGAGTCACGACTGCCGTCGCGCAGGACCGCGACCGTCATACGGACCTCCTGACGGTCCGGGTGCTCCGCCACCCACTGCGCGAGCTTCTTCTCATTGAGGCCCGAAGGCACCTGGGCCTCGGCCGAGGGCGGCAGCATCAGGCGCTCCACGGCGAGCGCGCAGCCGACCACGGCGTCGGGCCAGGCGATGGTGCCCAGGAACTCGTCGAGCGCCTGGTCCGTTGGAATTTCGTCCTGCTCGATCGGGGTGAGGCCGGAGGTCTCCGGCTCCTCCTGCAGACCGAGCCGGTCCGCGAGCGAGGGCTGGTCGGCCCGCAGCCGTGCGGTGTCGACAAGTGCAAAAAGGCGTGCGGGCTGGTCCCAGCCGAGGCCGGAGACGTACTCGTCGATCTCGAGTACGGCCCGGGTGAGGGGGCTCGCTGCCATGGGGGTGTTGGACATGGTCACAATCCTGCCTCGTTCATGGCCGGAATCGGGAACCGAGTAAACGATGAGTAAGTTGCATAAGTGTGGGCCCGCGATCACGGGGGCGCACGGGGGGCCCGCGAACCCGAGGGCCTGACGGATCAACAGCGAACTTCGAGGTGCGCACCTTGGCTTTCCAGATGCCGGACCGCGGCGGAGGCCCCCCGACGGGGCCGCGGATCAGAGTGGGCCGCCCGTCCCGGCGTGTCCGAACCCTGCTGCTGACACTTGGTGTCCTCGCCGTGCTCGCCATGGCGTTCACCATGTTCGCGGGATTCTGGACGGACTGGCTCTGGTACCGGTCGGTCCACTACTCGTCGGTGTTCACGACGACCCTGTGGACCAAGATCGGGCTCTTCTTCGTCTTCGGCCTGCTGATGGCGCTCGCCGTCGGGTTCAACATCTGGTTGGCCCACCGCCTGCGCCCGCCGCTGAGCGCCATGTCGATGGAGCAGCAGAACCTCGACCGGTACCGGATGGGCATCGCCCCGTACAAGAAGTGGCTGCTGCTCGGCATCACCGCCCTGGTCGGCCTGATCGCCGGCGCCTCGGCGTCCGGCCAGTGGCGGACCTGGCTGATGTGGGTCAACGGCGTGCCCTTCGGGCAGAAGGACCCCCAGTTCAAGCTGGACGTCTCCTTCTACGCCTTCGACCTGCCCTGGTACCGGTTCCTGCTCGGCTTCGGCTTCGCAGCCGTGATCATCTCCGTGATCGCCGCCGCGCTCACCCACTACCTGTACGGCGGACTCCGCGTCACCAGCCCGGGCGCGCGCGCCACGGCCGCGGCCACCGGGCACCTCTCGGTGCTCATCGGAGTCTTCGTCGCCCTCAAGGCGGTCGCCTACTGGCTCGACCGGTACGGCCTCGCGGTGAAGTCCAGCGACTTCAAGGCGACCGACAACTGGACGGGCCTGAGGTACGTCGACGCCAACGCCTACCTGCCGGCCAAGACGATCCTGTTCTGCATCGCGGTCATCTGCGCCCTGCTGTTCTTCGCCACCCTGTGGCGGCGCACCTGGCAGCTGCCCGTGATCGGCTTCGGCCTGATGGTGCTCTCCGCGATCCTCATCGGCGGCCTGTACCCGGCGCTGGTCCAGAAGTTCCAGGTCCAGCCGAACGAGCAGGCCAAGGAAGCGCCGTACGTCGAGAAGAACCTCGCGGCCACGCGCGACGCGTACGGCATCGAGGGCACCCAGGTCGCCGAGTACCCGGGCAAGAGCGAGACCAAGGACAAGACCAAGCTCCGTGACGACGCGGACGCCGCGGCCTCCGTCCGGATCATGGACCCGAACATCATCTCGCCGACGTTCCAGCAGCTCCAGCAGATGCGTAACTACTACGCGTTCCCGACCAACCTGGACGTCGACCGCTACGCCAAGGACGGCAAGGACCAGGACACGGTCATCGGTCTGCGCGAGCTGAACCTGGCGGGCATCCCGAAGAAGAACTGGATCAACAACCACTTCCGCTACACCCACGGCTACGGCGTGGTCGCGGCGAAGGGTACCCAGGTCGACTCCGAGGGGCGCCCGGTCTTCACCGAGTCCAACCTGCCGTCCGAGGGCGACCTCGGAAAGTACGAGCAGCGGGTCTACTACGGCGAGAAGACCACCACCTACTCGATCGTCGGCGGTCCCCAGAAGGAGATCGACTACTCCGACGACACCGGGGAGAAGACGTTCAGCTACAAGGGCGACGGCGGCGTCGACCTGTCCAACCCGATCAACCGGGCGGCGTACGCGGCCGCGTTCAGCGAGCCGCAGATCCTCTACTCCGGCGCGATCGGCGAGGGTTCCCGGATCCTTTACAACCGCACGCCCAAGGAGCGCGTCGAGGCGGTCGCCCCCTGGCTGACCATCGACGGCGACGCCTATCCGGCGGTGGTGGACGGCCGTATCCAGTGGATCGTCGACGCCTACACGACGACGAACGGCTATCCGTACGCCTCCCGGACCACGCTCGGCGACACCACCGCGGACTCGCTGACCGCGAACAACAACTCGCGCGCGGTGGTGGCCCAGCAGAACCAGGTCAACTACATCCGCAACTCCGTGAAGGCGACCGTCGACGCGTACAGCGGTGACGTGAAGCTCTACGAGTGGGACACCGAGGACCCGGTCCTGAAGACCTGGAAGAAGGCGTTCCCGGGCACGGTGCAGGACAAGGGCGAGATCTCCAAGGAGCTGATGGCGCATCTGCGCTATCCGCAGGACCTGTTCAAGGTCCAGCGCGAGCTGCTCACGCGCTACCACGTGAAGGACGCCAACACCTTCCTCAGCGGCAGCGAGGTGTGGCAGGTGCCGGACGACCCGACCAACAAGTCGGGCGACGCGGTGCCGCCGTACTACCTGAGCATGAAGATGCCCGACCAGAAGGCGCAGGCCTTCTCGCTGACGACGACGTTCACACCCAACGGGCGTGACAACCTCAGCGCGTTCATGGCGGTCGACGCCGAGGCGGGCACCAGCGACTACGGCAAGATCAGAATTCTGAAACTGCCGACGAGCACGACCGTCGACGGACCCAAACAGGTACAGAGCCAGTTCAACTCCGAACAGGACATCGCCGAGTCCATCAGGCTGCTGAGAGGCGGCGACTCGGAGGTGGAGTACGGCAACCTGCTGACGGTGCCGCTGGACGGCGGGCTGCTGTACGTCGAGCCCGTCTACGTGCGCGGCGGCGACCTCAAGTACCCGTTGTTGCGCAAGGTCCTGGTGAGCTACGGGGGCAACACCGCCTTCGAGAACACGCTCGACGCGGCCCTCAACAAGGTCTTCGGAGCGCAGGCCGCCGAGACCGAGCAGCCACCGGACGAGGGCGACGACACGACCGAGCCGCCGCCGACGTCCGACAACCCCACGGTCCGGGAAGCGCTGAGCGATGCGCAGAAGGCCTTCGACGCCGGGCAGAAGGCCCTGGAGCAGAAGGACTTGGCCGCGTACGCCGAGGCGCAGAAGGACCTCGAGGAGGCACTCCAGCGGGCCGAGGACGCACAGGCCAAGGCCGACCAGGGTGCCGGCGGCAAGAACGGCGATGACAAGAACGCCGGTGACAAGAACAGCGGGGACAAGGCCGGCGACGACAAGGCCGGTCCGGACGCGACACCGACCGGTGATGCCGGTGGCGGAGCGGACACCGGCTGACCGTCCGGTCGCGCCGGACCGGTTGTTCCAGCTGGTCAAAGCCCATCCCGCGCCGTGCTAGGGTTGTGAACACAACGGCGCGGGGTGGAGCAGCTCGGTAGCTCGCTGGGCTCATAACCCAGAGGTCGCAGGTTCAAATCCTGTCCCCGCTACTGAAGTCGTAAGCTGTGTGCGAGCGACCACGAAGGCCCGGATTCCTCCAAGGAATCCGGGCCTTCGTGATGTGCGAACGCATGTACCGGTGAACGTGACGGCCGCGCCGCCAAGGGGAGTTGGGCAGATCTGTGTTTGACTTGTCTCCCTGTGGGCATGTCGACAAAACGCTGAAGTGACCTCACTGACTGCGGTATACCGGATGTACCGAGGTTGCGGGTGGTGCGACGATGAACGTTATGGGGGACATGGCAAATCTGTTCGGGACAGGGCGTTTTGCGCAGCCGTCCGGTCAGCTTTCCGGTCAGGAGGAGGCCACGGACGAGGCTCAGGAAGTCGCCGACGAGGCCGCCGAGGAAGTGCGGCTGCGGCTCGCCGTCGACGGCGGTGACGTCGAGGCGATGAGCGTGCTCGGCGCGATGCTGCTGCGCCGTGGCGACTTCGACGGAGCCGAGTCGCACCTGCGTGCCGCGACCGCGGCCGGCGACCGGGCCGCCGCCAACAACCTGGGCGTCCTGCTGCACCAGCGCGGATACGCCGACGAGGCCGCCGGCTGGTGGCGCATCGCCGCCGTCGCCGGATCCGCCGCCGCCGCGCACGCGCTGGGCCGGCACTTCCGTGAACGCGGGGACGAGCCCGCCGCCGAGTACTGGCTGTGCCAGTCCGCGGAACAGGGGCACGTGCTGGGCGCCTACGCGCTCGCCGACCTGCTGGAGCACCGCGGCGACGACACCGGGTCCGAGCGGTGGATGCGGGCCGCGGCCGAACGCGGGCACCGGGAAGCGGCGTACCGGCTGGCGCGGACGCTGGACCGGCCGGCCGGGCAGGACGGCGACGACAAAGCCGCCGCCCGCGCGGCCGACGAGGCCGAGCAGTGGTACCGGCAGGCCGCCGCGCGCGGTCACCGGCGGGGCGCGCTGCACCTGGGGACGATCCTGGAGAAGCGCGGCGAGCTCAAGGAGGCGGGCCGGTGGTACCTCACGTCCGCCAAGGACGGCGAGGCCCGCGCCGCCTGCGCGCTCGGCTTCCTGCTGCGGGACGCCGGGGACACCGAGAGCGCCGCCGTGTGGTGGCTGCGCGCCGCCCAGGACGGCGACGGCAACGCCGCCAACGCCCTGGGCGCGCTGCACGCCGAGCGGGGCGAGACCCAGACCGCGGAGCGCTGGTACCGGGCCGCGATGGACGCGGGCGACGACAACGGCGCGTACAACCTCGGGCTGCTCTGCGCCGAGCAGGGGCGCACCACGCAGGCCGAGCAGTGGTACCGCAGGGCCGCGTACGCCGGGCACCGGGAGGCCTCCAATGCGCTGGCCATCCTGCTGCTGCGCGCCGGGGACGAGAGCGGCGCCGAGCCGTGGTTCTCCAAGGCCGCCGAGGCGGGCAGCGTCGACGCCGCCTTCAACCTCGGCATCCTGCACGCCGGGCGTAGCGAGGAGCGGGCGGCGCTGCGCTGGTACGAGCGGGCCGCTGCCGCCGGGCACACCGAGGCTGCGCTCCAGGTCGGCATGGCACGGCTGCGCGGTGGGGACGAGCGCGAGGCGGAGCGGTTCCTGCGCTGTGCGGCCGGGGGCGGCAGCGCGGAGGCCGCCTACCGGCTGGCGACGGTGCTGGACGCGCGTCGGCCGCCGGCGCCCGCGCACGAGCTGGGTGAGCCTGCGCAGGAGAAGTCCGAGTGCGAGGAGTGGTACGAGCGGGCGGCCTCCCAGGGGCACCGGCGGGCGCAGGTGCGGGTGGGGATGCTCGCCGCGGCGCGGGGCGACGTGGTGGAGGCGGCGCGGTGGTACCGCGAGGCGGCCGAGGCCGGGTCCCGCAACGGTGCGTTCAACCTGGGGCTGCTGCTGGCGCGCGAGGGGAGTGAGCCCGAGGCCGTCGTGTGGTGGCGCAGGGCGGCCGACGCCGGGCACGGGCGGGCGGCGCTGCGGCTGGCGCTGGTCTGTGCGCGGCGGGGGGAGCTGGCGGAGGGGCAGCGGTGGGCGGACCTGGCGGTGTCGCTGGGGCCGCGGGAGGTGGGGGAGCGGGCGGCTCGGCTGCGGGACGCGTTGCGGCAGGAGCTGTCGGCGTGACGCTGCGCTGAGCTCGGGTGCGGTTTGTAAGTGCCCCGGGTTCGGCTGGCGGGGGCGACGCAAACCGGCGCTTGCCGGGTGCCGCTGCGCCCACCCGTGCCGCCCCAGCGGCACGATTGCCCGCAGCTACGGCTCGGAATGCACCTAGGGCCGGAATCCTTTGGATTCCGGCCCTAGGTCTTCAGTAGCGGGGACAGGATTTGAACCTGCGACCTCTGGGTTATGAGCCCAGCGAGCTACCGAGCTGCTCCACCCCGCGTCGATGAATGGAACACTACGTCACCATGGAGAGGAGAGGCAAATCCCTGCTCACGCCGCCGCGCAGTTCGGGCAGGTGCCGCGGTACGTCACCTCGACGTCCGACACCGTGAAGCCGAAGCGCTCCGAGTCGGGGAGGTCGGCCAGCGGGTTGCCGGTCGGGTGCACGTCGCGGATCGCGCCGCACCGCGCGCAGACCAGGTGGTGGTGCGGCCGGTGCGCGTTCGGGTCGTAGCGCTTGGCGCGCTTGTCCGTCGCGACCTCCAGCACCTCGCCGAGCGAGACCAGCTCGCCCAAGGTGTTGTAGACCGTCGCCCGGGAGATCTCGGGGAGCTTGTCCACGGCCCGGGAGTGCACCTCGTCGGCCGTCAGGTGGACGTGTTCGCCGTCGAGGACCTCGGCCACGACGCGCCGCTGCGCGGTCATGCGCCAGCCGCGCCCGCGCAGCCGTTCCAAAAGGTCACTCATACACATCAGCCTAACAGCAAGGGGGACCAGGTCCCGAATGGGTGTGACTTTGGAGTCCTGCTCGACTTAGACACTGTCCATTGTAGGAACCGGGGCGGCATTGGCCAAGAGGCACGGCCTGTGCGGGCCGGTGCAGTGCGCCGGCCCGCACCTCGCAAGGTCCGTCAGGCGGTCACCACCGGGGCGTTGTGCGGGGCGCGTGCCGGTGCCCAGCGGCGGATGATGTCGCGCACCGAGACGATCCCGACGGGCTCGCCGCCGTCCAGGACGATGAGGTGGCGGAAACCGCCGTGAGCCATCGCGCCGGCCGCCTCCTCCACGGTCCAGGTCGGGGCGGCGAAGACGACGTCGGTGGTGGTGTGGCCGTGGGCGCGCTCGGTGTCCGGGTCCTGGCCCCGGCCCACGGAGACGAGTACGTCGCGTTCGGTGAGGATCCCGATGCCGCCGGCGTCGGGGTCGTACACCACCGCCGCGCCGACGCGGCGTGCGGACATCAGGGCGGCGGCCTGGCGGAGTGTGTGGGCGGGACCGATGGTGAGGACGACCGTGCTCATGACTTCGCGGACGAGCATGGGTGGAGCCACCTCCTGCCGGTGATCCATGAGTTAGTTCATGGATTCACAAGTTCACAAGTGGGGGAACTCTCAGGGTGGCAGGTAAAGCACGGGTCAACAAGGGGGCGCGGAGGGCGAGTCGGCGGGCGCTCAGTAGCGCTGGTTGAGATATCCGAGCAGTTCGTCGTGGAGCCGGCCGTTCGACGCCGCCGCGTTTCCACTGTGCGGGCCGGGGCGGCCGTCGAGGCCGGTGAAGGTGCCGCCGGCCTCCGTGACGATGATCGCGTTCGCGGCCATGTCCCAGAGGGAGAGCTCCGGTTCGGCGCAGATGTCCACCGAGCCCTCGGCGACCATCATGTACGGCCAGAAGTCGCCGTACGCGCGCGTGCGCCACACCTCGCGGGTCAGGTCGAGGAAGCCGTCGAGGCGGCCCTGCTCCTCCCAGCCGCTCAGCGAGGAGTACGCGAAGGAGGCGTCGGAGAGCGTGGAGACCTGGGAGACGTGCAGCCGGTGGGCGGAGGTCAGGCTGCGGCCCGTGAACGCGCCGTGGTCCTGCACCGCCCACCAGCGGCGCCCGAGGGCGGGCGCCGAGACGAGGCCGACGACGGGCTGGTAGCCGCCCTCCCTGGCCTCCATCAGGGAGATGAGGGTGGCCCAGACGGGGACACCGCGCACGTAGTTCTTGGTGCCGTCGATCGGGTCGATGACCCAGCGCCGCGGGCCGGTGCCCGCCACGCCGAACTCCTCGCCGTGGACCGAGTCGCGGGGGCGGGCGCGGGAGAGGTGGCCGCGGATGAGTTCCTCGGCGGCCTTGTCCGCCTCGCTCACCGGGGTCATGTCCGGCTTCGTCTCGACCTTCAGATCGAGGGCCTTGAAGCGGTCCATCGTCGCGGCGTCGGCGGCGTCGGCGAGTACGTGGGCGAGGCGGAGGTCGTCGAGGTAATCGGGCATGCCGTCACGCTATCTGTCGGGGGCGGGGCGGGGCTACCAGGGGTTTGGCGGGCGTGGCGGGGCGGGGCAGGCGCTGTGGGGGCTCCGCCCGGCGGGTGCGAGGACCCTTGACAGTGCTCCCATACCCGTCAAATCTGGCAGCAAGTCGCTCGGCACGTCCGGCAGCGTTCGCTCGGCCCGAGGGAGGCGAGGGTGCCTGCAGCCCGGGAGTCCCTGCTCGATGCCGCGTACACGGCGCTGGCGCGCCGGCCGTGGTCCGCCGTGCGGATGGTGGACGTGGCGGCTTCCGCCGGGGTGTCCCGGCAGACCCTCTACAACGAGTTCGGCAGCAAGGAAGGTCTCGCCCGGGCACTCGTGAGGCGGGAGGCCGACGGCTATCTCGCCGGAGTGGAGCGCGCGCTCTCCGGGCCCAGCGACCCGCGTGAACGACTCACCGCCACCGCCGAGTGGATGATGTCGGCGGCCCACGACAACGCGCTGGTCCGGGCCATGCTCACGGGGTGCTGGAGCGAGCGGCTGCCCGCACCGGCCCTGACGGCGGTGCCCTCCTCGTCCGCCGTGCCGGCCCAGCGACGGGCCGACGGTCCGCTGCCCTCGCCCGGCGACTTCGTGGGCCTCGTCCGCGACCGTGCCGTGGCCGTCCTGGGCGGCGCCGGTCCGCTCCCGCCGCCGGACGCCGCCGAACTGGCCCGTTCCTGCGAACTGACCGTGCGCCTCGCCCTCTCCTGCGTCGCCGCGCCGCCCGCCGACGGCGGGGTGGCGGACCTCGTACGCACCGCCCTGCCGCGCCGCCCGACGGCATAGCGGCCGTCCGCGCAGGCGCAGGCGCGCGCAGGGGAGGTCCCTAGTGCGCCGAGCCCGACAGCTGCAGCCCGATCACGCCGATGATGACGAAGCTGATCGAGACGATCTTCAGGGTCGAGACCAGGTCGCCGAGGAAGATCATGCCGTAGATGGCCGTGCCCGCCGCGCCGATGCCGGTCCACACCGCGTACGCGGGGCCGACGTCGAGCTTCTTCAGAGACATCGTCAGCAGGCCGAAGCTGCCCAGCGCGAAGGCGCAGAAGGCGATGGTGGGCCAGAGCCGGGTGAAACCGTGCGACAGCTTCAGACAGACGGCGAAGCCGGTTTCGAGCACTCCGGCCACTATGACCAGCAGCCACGCCATGTCTTGTCCTCCCGTGGTCCCTACCGCGACCGCTGTGTCGACGCCGGTCAGTGGCCTCGTCCGACAACGACTTCGTTTGACGACGACTTCGTCCGGCTTTGCTCAGGCTTGGTTCCGGCTTGGTGCGATTATGCACTTACCGGCTGCACGGCACGCCAAACAACGCGATGGTCAGTCGCCTTCCTTGCGTTCCCGCGTCGACAGCAGCCGGCGCAGCGAGTACAGCCGGGCCGGGTCCGCGTGCCCCTCGGCGACCCAGGCGTCCAGCGCGCAGTCGGGCTCGTCGTGACTGCACGCGCGCGGACAGCCCTCGGTGCCGGGCACCAGGTCGGGGAAGGCGTTGATCACCCGGGACGGGTCGATGTGCGCCAGCCCGAACGACCGTACGCCCGGGGTGTCGACGACCCAGCCGCCCTCCGCGGAGGACAGCGGCAGGGCGAGCGCCGAGGTTGTGGTGTGCCGGCCGCGGCCCGTCACCGCGTTGACATGACCCGTCACCCGGCGGCGGTCCTCGGGCACCAGGGTGTTGACCAGGGTCGTCTTGCCGACGCCCGAGTGGCCGACGAAGGCCGTGATCTTCCCGTCCAGGTGCTCGCGCACCAGGTCGGCGGCGGCGCCGTTCTCCAGCTCCTCCCGGCTGGTGACGACGTACGGGATGTCCAAGGCGCCGTACAGCTCCAGGAGTTCGTCCGGCGGTGCCAGGTCCGACTTGGTCATCACCAGCAGCGGGGCGAGGCCGCCGTCGAACGCCGCCACCAGGCAGCGGTCGATGAGGCGGGGGCGCGGCTCGGGGTCGGCGAGGGCGGTGACGATGGCGAGTTGGTCGGCGTTGGCGACGACCACCCGCTCGTAGGGGTCGTCGTCGTCGGCCGTGCGGCGCAGGACCGAGGTGCGCTCCTCGATGCGGACGATGCGTGCGAGCGTGTCCTTCTTGCCGGTGAGGTCGCCGACCAGGGCCACCCGGTCACCGACGATCGCCGCCTTGCGGCCCAGTTCGCGCGCCTTCATCGCCATGACGATCCGGTCGTCGACGAGGCAGGTCAGCCGGCCGCGGTCCACGGTGAGGACCAGGCCCTCGGCGGCGTCCTCGTGCTTGGGGCGGATGTGGGTGCGTGGCCGGTTGCCCTTGCGGTTGGGGCGGGAGCGGATGTCGTCCTCGTCGGTGTGCTTGCCGTAGCGGCGCATGGCTATCCGTCCCTACGCCCCGAGCATCCCGGTCCACAGGTCGGGGAAGTCGGGCAGGGTCTTGGCGGTCGTCGCCACGTTCTCGATCTGCACGCCCTCGACCGCGAGGCCGAGGACGGCGCCGGCGGTGGCCATGCGGTGGTCCTCGTAGGTGTGGAAGACGCCGCCGTGCAGACGGCGCGGGCGGATGTGGAGGCCGTCGGCGGTCTCGGTGACGTCACCGCCGAGTTCGTTGATCTCCTTGGTGAGCGCGGCCAGCCGGTCCGTCTCGTGCAGCCGCAGATGGGCCACGCCGCGCAGGGTGGAGGGGGAGTCCGCGAGGGCGGCGACGGCCGCGATCCCCGGGGTCAGCTCGCCGACCTCGCTCAGGTCGACGTCGATGCCGTGGATCGCACCCGATCCGGTGAACACGAGCCCGAAGTCCGTCAGTTCGCAGGAACCGCCCATGTCGGTGAAGATCTCGCGCAGCCGGTCGCCGGGCTGGGTGGTGCGGGACGGCCAGTCGGGGATCACCACCTTGCCGCCGGTCACCAGCGCCGCCGCCAGGAACGGCTGCGCGTTCGACAGGTCCGGCTCGATGGTCAGGTCCCGGCCGAGCAGCGCACCCGGCGTGACCCGCCACACGTTCGGCTCGCCGCCGGACTCGGGGGTGTCGACCTGGGCGCCGACCGCGCGCAGCATGTCGACCGTCATGCGGATGTGCGGCATGGAGGGCAGCGCGGAACCGGTGTGGCGCACCTCGACGCCCTGGTTGAAGCGCGGCCCGGACAGCAGCAGGGCGCTGACGAACTGCGAGGAGGAGGACGCGTCGATCTCGACCGGGCCGCCCTCCAGGGCCCCGCCGCCGTGCACGGTCAGCGGCAGCGCGCCGCGCCCGTCGTCGTCGACCCGGGCGCCCAGGACGCGCAGCGCGTCGATCACGCCGTGCAGCGGACGCTCGTACGACCGTGGGTCGCCGTCGAAACGGACGGCGCCGTCGGCCAGCGTGGCGACCGGCGGCAGGAAGCGCATGACCGTGCCGGCGTTGCCGACGTCGACCGTGGCCGGGCCGCGCAGACCGGCCGGGATGACCCGCCAGAACTCGCCGGTGCCCTCGGGGCCGACGCCCTCCTCGATCTCGACGCCCATCGTGCGCAGCGCCTCGGCCATCAGCAGGGTGTCGCGAGAGCGCAGCGGGCGGCGCAGCCAGCCGGGCTCGGAGGCGAGGGCGGCCAGCACCAGGGCGCGGTTGGTGACCGACTTGGACCCGGGCACGTGGACGGTCGCGTCGACGGCCCCGCTCGCGTGCGGGGCGGGCCAGAGGGCGGTGTGCGCGGGGTTCACGGTCATGGGGCCCACTTTAATGGCTGAGGACGATCGGAGATCTTGATCAAAAGCGCCGAAACCTGACCGAAAACGCAACAGTGCACATGCCGTGCATATATGCGGAGCGTCCGGACGGCACCCGGCGTCTCACAGCTCCAGCAGCCAGCGCGCCCCGCCGATCAGCGAGCACAGCGACACCGCGTGGAAGAGGAAGAACCACACTCCCGCCGGCGCGTGCGTCAACCGCGCCAGCTGGTCGGCGTCCGAGTCGCCTGCACCGCCCCGGGACCGCTTGGCCTGGAGCTCGAAGGCCGGGCGCACCCCGCCGAGCAGCAGGAACCACACCGCCGCGTACGCGAACGCCGCCTGCACCTGGGGCCCGGCCAGCCACGACACCAGGACGAACGTGGCGCCGGTGACCACCACCGTCAGCACCCCGTACGCGTTGCGGACCATCACCAGCAGGGCCACGAGCAGCGCCGTCGCCAGCCACAGCAGCAGCGTGATGCGCCCCGCCGCCAGCAGCGCGGCGCCGCCGAGGCCGAGCAGCGGGGGAGCGGTGTAACCGGCGACCGCGGTGAGGATCATGCCGACGCCGTGCGGCTTGCCCCGGCTCACCGTCAGACCGCTGGTGTCCGAGTGCAGGGTGATCCCGGTGAGGGTGCGGCCGGTCAGCAGGGCCACCAGGCCGTGCCCGCCCTCGTGGGCGATGGTGATCGCGTTGCGCGCTATCCGCCACGACCCGCGCGTCGCGACGACGGCGAGCGCGGCCACCAGGGTCGCGATCACCACCCACAGGTCGGGATCGGGCTGGGTGCCGGAGACCTCGTCCCACAGGGAGGTGAGTGAGGCCGATGCGAGGTGGTCCATGTTCGGGGAGGGCTCCTCGTAGTTACGCGGGGTCTGGCAGTGTGGCACGTATGTGCGGACGGTATGCGGCGAGTCGTCGACCCGAGGATCTCGCGGGAATCTTCGAGATCGAGAAGTGGGAGCCCAAGGAGAGCTTGGAACCCGACTACAACGTGGCCCCCACCAAGGAGGTCTACGCCGTCCTGGACCGTCCCCTGAAAGACGTCGAGGAGCCGAAGCCGGTTCGCCAGCTGCGCAAGCTGAAGTGGGGCCTGGTCCCCTCCTGGTCCAAGACGCCCGAGGGCGGCGCCCGGATGATCAACGCCCGCGCGGAGACCGTCCACGAGAAGCCCTCCTACCGCCGCGCCTTCAGCACCCGGCGCTGCATCCTGCCCGCCGACGGCTACTACGAGTGGGTCACCGGCACGCAGGAGCGGGACCTGGAGGTCGAGGGGCGCAGGAAGCGGCCCCGCAAGCAGCCGTACTTCGTGACCCCCGCCGACGGCTCCGTGTTCGCCATGGCCGGGCTCTACGAGTTCTGGCGGGACCGGACGCTCCCCGACGACCACCCGCAGGCCTGGTGGGTGACGTGCTCGGTGATCACCACCGAGGCCGAGACCGAGCCGCTGGCGGTCGCCCCGGCCGACGGTCCGCACGCGCTGGCCGACATCCACCCCCGGATGCCCCTGATGCTGACCCCGGACCGCTGGGACGACTGGCTCGACCCGGCGCGCACCGACCCCGACGAGCTGACCTCCCTGCTGGCGCCCCCGCCCGCCGGGCTGATGCGGGCCTTCCCCGTCTCCACGGCCGTGAGCAACGTCCGCAACAACGGACCGGAGCTGCTCAAGGAGCTGGAGGCACCGGAAGAGGGCACACTCTTCTGATGTGACGGATGCGACAACGGATGTGACAGAGGTCGTCGAGACGGAGGCGGGCCCCGCCCGCATCACCTGGCACCGGGCGAAACAGCCCCGGCTGGTGCTCGCCGTGAGCCACGGCGCCGGCGGCGGCATCGAGGCCCGCGACCTGAAGGCGCTGGCGGCCGCGCTGCCCGCCCACGGGGTGAGCGTCGCCCTCGTCGAGCAGCCCTGGCGGGTGGCGGGCAGGAAGCTGGCGCCCGCGCCGAAGACCCTCGACACCGGGTGGCGGGGTCTGTGGCCCGCGCTCGCCGCGCCTGGCCTGCCGGTGATCTCGGGCGGCCGCAGCGCCGGCGCCCGCGTCGCCTGCCGCACCGCCGGCGAACTGGGCGCCCACGCCGTCCTCGCCCTCAGCTTCCCCCTGCACCCGCCGGGCAAGCCGGAGAAGTCCCGTGCCGACGAGCTGCTCGGGGCCGGCGTGCCCACCCTCGTGGTCCAGGGCGGCAACGACCCCTTCGGCAGGCCGCAGGAGTTCCCCGAGGCGCCCGAGGGGACCTACGACCTGATCGAGGTGCCGTACGGCGACCACGGCTTCGCCGTGCCCAAACGGGCGGAGATCAGCCAGGAGGAGGCGCTGGAGCTGATCACCGACGGTGTCCTGAAGTGGACCGGCTCACTCGGCTGAACGCCCGGGAATGACCGGGAGGCGGCGACTGTTGTGCCGGTCGTACGTTGCTGGGAATCAGCACCGACGCCGTAGGAGAGGAAGTCCGCCGCATGGGTTCAGCCTTCTGCCCGAGTCGCAGCAGCCGCGCCGACCTGGACTGGACCGTGCTGCACGCTGCCAAGACCGCCCCTATTCGGGCGGCGGGCGGACCGGATCGGCACGCGTCCCCGACCGCAGGTCGTCTATCCTCCGATTCGAGTGAGACCGGTCTCGGTTTCACGACATCACTGGAGGAGGTGGGTCCGGTCACTGGGACCGACGCAGGGACCGAACACGGCCAGGCGGAGCAGCCCGAGGGCCGGGGTACGAGCGCGGAGTCGACCGCGGAGCGCAGCGCGCGCTTCGAGCGGGACGCGCTGGAGTTCCTCGACCAGATGTACTCGGCCGCGCTGCGCATGACACGTAATCCGGCCGACGCCGAGGACCTGGTGCAGGAGACCTACGCCAAGGCGTACGCGTCCTTCCACCAGTTCCGCGAGGGCACCAACCTCAAGGCGTGGCTGTACCGCATCCTCACCAACACCTTCATCAACTCGTACCGCAAGAAGCAGCGCGAACCCCAGCGCAGCGCGGCCGAGGAGATCGAGGACTGGCAGCTCGCCCGTGCCGAGTCGCACATGTCGACGGGTCTGCGCTCCGCGGAGTCGCAGGCGCTCGACCACCTGCCCGACTCGGACGTGAAGCAGGCACTCCAGGCGATCCCCGAGGAATTCCGTATCGCCGTGTATCTGGCGGACGTCGAGGGCTTTGCCTACAAGGAGATCGCGGACATCATGGGGACACCCATCGGTACGGTGATGTCCCGGCTGCACCGTGGACGCCGTCAGCTGCGCGGCATGCTGGAGGACTACGCCCGCGACCGCGGTCTGGTCCCCGCCGGCGCCGGAGAGTCGAACGAAGCGAAAGGCTCGGGGTCATGAGCTGCGGAGAGCCGCACGAGACGGATTGCAGCGAAATCCTCGATCATCTCTACGAGTTTCTCGACAAAGAGATGCCGGACTCGGACTGCGTGAAGTTCGAGCACCACTTCGAGGAGTGCTCGCCCTGCCTGGAGAAGTACGGGCTGGAGCAGGCCGTGAAGAAGCTGGTCAAGCGGTGCTGCGGACAGGACGACGTGCCGGGTGACCTGCGGGCCAAGGTCATGGGGCGGCTGGACCTGATCCGGTCCGGGCAGTCCGTGCCCGAGCACGACGTCACGGCCGCACCGTCGTCGGCTCCGCAGGAGTCCTGAGCCGGCCCGAGCGTCCCGACGCGTTCAGAAGTCACTCGTACGTGCTAATCCGCGGGTTATCTGCCCGCGGCCTCCCCGCCGCCGTCCTAGGCTCCTGAGCCTGACAGACGTGGCCGGGGGAGGGGCTCATGGACGCGGTACCGGCGCGGGCACGCGTGTACGTGGCCGTCGTCGCCCTCGCCGCGCTGCTCTGCCTGCGGCCGCTGCCCGCAGTGCACGCGCCCTGGTGGGCGGTGCTGCTGCTGGCGGGGCTGTACGCGGGGTCCGAACTGGTCGCGCGGTCCCGCTTCGTCGGGACCTGCTACCCGGTCCTGCTCGCCGGCGCCTTCCTGCTGCCGCCACCCGCCGCCGCGCTCGTGGCACTGCCGGGAGCCCTGCTGTCCCCGGTGCCGCGACGCCCCTTCGGTCTGCGGCGCGTGTGGCGGGCCGCGCAGCTGACCCTCGCCGTGTGGGCCGCGGCCTGTGTGCACTGGCGGCTCGGGGGCCGGGACGCGGTCGTCGAGCCCGCCTTCCCGTACGCCCTCGTGCCGGCCGGGGCGGCCGTACTCGCCTTCTGCCTGGTCCTCACCGTGCTGGACGGCGGGATCCTCACCCTCGCCGACCACGTGCCGCCGAGCCGGGCCTGGCGGGGACTGCTCTCCCGGTCGCTCGCGCCGATCGCCGTGCACGGGCTCGCCGGGCTGATGATGGCCGTCCTGTGGCGCAGCCCGTACGGTCCGGTGGCCGCGCTGCTCGTGCTGCTGCCGATGTGCGTGGCGTGGTGGGCCTTCGCCCAGTACCACCGTGAGCGGGCCGCGCACCAGGCGACCATCCGCGCCCTGGTGCAGGCCGTCGACATCAAGGACGGCTACACGCGCGGCCACAGCGAACGCGTCGGCCAGGCCTCCATGATGATCGCCCGCGAGCTGGGCATGGACGACGAGCGCGTCGAGACCCTCCGCTTCGCCGGGATCCTGCACGACGTGGGCAAGCTCGGCGTGCCCACCCGGCTGCTGCGCAAGGACGGTCCGCTGACGCCCGAGGAGCGGCGGGTGATCGAACTGCACCCCGAGTACGGGCACGAGATGGTGCGCGGCATCCGCTTCCTGGGAGAGGCCCGCGCGGCCGTCCTCCACCACCACGAACGGCTGGACGGCAGCGGCTACCCCTACGGACTGGCCGGCGACCGGATCCCCGAGTCCGCCCGGGTGGTGGCCGTCGCCGACGCCTTCGACGCGATGACGTCCACGCGCTCCTACAGCAGGGCCCGGCCCGTCGCGACGGCGCTGGCGGAGCTCCAGCGGTGTGCCGGTGGACAGTTCGACCCGCGGATGGTGCGGGCACTGGTCCAGGCCCTCGGCCGCCACGGCTGGCGCCCGTCCGTGACGGCGGACGGCCCGCTCGCCCTCCCCGCCGGAGCCGGACCGGCACCGGGCCGGGGCGAGGACGCGCGGGACAGCGTCGGCAGGGGAACGCCATGACGCCCTCGCAGCCGTCGGTCCAGTCCCCGCCGCCGGCGGCCGTTCTCCTCGTACCCGGCTGTGCCGGGCTCCTCGCGCTCGGATGTCTCGCCTCCGTGCTGGGGTCGGGGACCGCACAGCGGCCCGTCGCCCTGGCCTTCGGTGGGCTGGTCGTCCTCGGCGAGCTGACCCGGCGGACCGGTGCCGAGGCCCGGGAGGCCGCTCCGCTCGGGGCCGCGGGCGCGCTGGCGTACGCGCTGCTCGGAGACGTCGCCGGGCAGCCCGCGCACCACGGTGTGGCCCAGACCGTCACCGTCGTGCTCGCCGCCTCGCTGCTCGGCAGCGTGCCCTACGTCGCGCGCGGCAGCGGGCCCGTCCTCGACCACCTGGCGCGGCGCGTGCTCACCGTCGGGTTCGCCGCCGTGTGCTTCCGGCCGCTGTCCAACCAGGGCGTCCTCGACGACTGGAGCGGCCCCGCCTACGCGCTGCTGCTGCTCGGGCTGCTCGCCCTGACCACGCTGTGCGACGCGGTGCTCGCCGCGGCACCCGCGCACGCGCGCACCGGCTGGCCCTTCGGGCCACTGCTGCGCGAAGAGCTGCGCGGCATGGTCGGGATCACTTCCGCGGTGTGCGCGACCGGCGCGGTGATGGCGCTCGCGGTCAGCGTCGCGGGGCTGTGGGCGCTGCCCGTCTTCTCGGTTCCCCTGCTGCTCGCCCAGCTGTCCTACCGTCGGTACGCGGCCGTCCGGGCCACCTACCGGCAGACCATCGCCTCCCTGGCCCGTGCCACGGAGATCGCCGGGTACACCCCGGCCGGGCACGCCCGCCGCGTCGCCGGACTCGGGGTGGCCGTCGGCCGGGACCTGGGGCTGTCGGGGGCCGAGCTGACCGTGCTGGAGTACGCGGCCCTCATGCACGACATCGGCCAGCTGAGCCTGGTCGACCCGGTCCCGTCGGGTGCCACCGCCGGCCTGCCCGTCACCGAACAGCGGCGGATCGCGCTGCTCGGCGGAGCCGTCGTCCGCCAGACCGGCGTCGACGCGGCGGTCGCGGTGGTGGTGGAGCGGCAGGCCGACCCCTGCCGGGAGCAGCCGGTCGCCGCGCGGATCGTACGCGTCGTGAACGCCTACGAGGAGAAGGCGCGGGACGCGGGTCCCGGCGGCGCCTTGACGGCGCTGGAGGAGCTGCGCCTGGCCACCGCGGGCGACTACGCTCCCGAGGTGGTGGAAGCCCTGGCCCGGGTCCTTTCCCGAGGCAGCCTTACCGAGCCCGCGGCTGGGTAACCCATGGGTAATGAGCGCCTCTACAGCCGTACGTGGTTTGATGCCCAGGAGAGGGTGTCCGGGGGCGCGAAAAGGCACAGCCAGCCCACAGAACGGAACTGGCAGGCGGGAATCGTGAGGATCTTCGGCAAGGCACGGCACCGGCCCTCCGCCTCTTGGCGGCAGGCCACCGACCGCGCGTTCACGCTGATCGACGACGGTCGCTACGAGGACGCGGGCGCGCTGCTGACGCGGGCGGCCGACCTGGAGCCCTGGCTGTCGGAGTCCTGGTTCAACCTGGCGCTGCTGCACAAGTTCCGGCACGACTGGGAGCAGGCGAGGGCGGCCGGTCTGCGCGCCGTCGCGCTGCTCGACCGGGACATCGGCGCCCCCGACTGGTGGAACGTCGGCATCGCCGCGACCGCCCTTCAGGACTGGCCGCTGGCCCGTCGCGCCTGGCAGGCCTACGGGCTGCGCACCCCGGGGAGTGCCACGGACGCGGGTGAGCCGCTCGGCATGGACCTCGGCAGCGCGGCCGTACGGCTGTCCCCGGAGGGCGAGGCCGAGGTGGTGTGGGGGCGGCGGCTCGACCCCGCCCGCGTCGAGGTGCTGTCCATCCCGCTGCCGTCCTCCGGGCGCCGCTGGGGCGAGGTCGTGCTGCACGACGGCGTACCGCACGGGGAGCGGACGACCTCGGCCGGGCACTCCTACCCCGTCTTCGACGAGATCGAGCTGTGGGCGCCCTCGCCGGTGCCCACCTGGGTGGTCCTCCTGGAGGCCGCCACCGAGTCCGACCGCGACGCCCTGGAGCAGCTGGCCGCCGACGCCGGGTTCGCGGCCGAGGACTGGTCGTCCTCCGTCCGGCTGCTGTGCCGGATGTGCTCGGAGTCCCGGATGCCGTCCGACGAGGGCGAGGGCGAGCACCTCGATCCGCACGACCACAGCGAACCGGGACACCCCGGGCCGCTGGGACACCGCACCGACGGGCAGCTGTGGGTGCCGGAGCGGGAGTGCGGGGTGGCTGCGCCGGCCGGGCTGGTGAAGGGGTTGCTGGACGGGTGGGTGGCCGACAGTCCGGACTCCCGGGACTGGCGGGACCTGGAAGAGGTCTGCTGAGCGGCCCCGTAGTCTTTGCCAGGACACTCAGCAGCGTCAGCATCACCTTTGGTTGTACGAGGAAGGCATACGTCGGTCATGGCCCAGCAGGACACCGATCAGCAGCACCCGGGCGTGCTCCCCGTGGACGACGACGGGTTCGTCGTCGACAGCCAGGACTGCGAGGAGCGTGAGGCCGACTGGCGCGGGCGCGGCACCTCGCGCCCGATCACGGTGGTCGGCAACCCGGTGCTGCACAAGGAGTGCGAGGACGTCACCGACTTCGGCGAGGAGTTCCAGCAGCTGGTGGCCGACATGTTCGCCAGCCAGCGCACCGCCGAGGGCGTGGGCCTGGCCGCCAACCAGATCGGCGTCTCCAAGAAGGTCTTCGTCTACGACTGCCCCGACGACGAGGGCGTCCGCCACGTCGGCGTGGTCTGCAACCCGAGGCTCGTCGAGCTGCCCGCCGACCGGCGCCGCCTGGACGACAGCAACGAGGGCTGCCTGTCCGTGCCGACCGCCTACGCCCCGCTCGCCCGCCCGGACTACGCCGAGGTGACCGGGCAGGACGAGAAGGGCAACCCGGTCAAGGTGCGCGGCACCGGGTACTTCGCACGGTGTTTGCAGCACGAGACGGACCACCTGTACGGGTACCTGTACATCGACCGGCTCTCCAAGCGTGAACGCAAGGACGCGCTGCGGCAGATGGCCGAGAACGAGCCGCGCTACCCCGTGGTCGCGAACGACTGACACGGCCTCACCCGCCCCACATCTCCCTTGCGCACGGCGCCTGTTCGGGTCTTCCTCCGGGCGGGCGCCGTTCGTCTGTGCACGCGCATGGAAAGCCGCCACACAACAGGAGAATTCCGGCATCGAGGGGTATCGAGGGGTAGTGAATGAAGCAAATCCGTTCCCAGAACGGTCAGTTGTGGTGCTGAATGGGAAGTGCGGGGATACGCAACGGCGCACGCCCCGCTCAGCGAGAGGGGTGCGCCACCGGCGGCTGAGAGGGGTTTGTTCGTGCATGCTTTCCCACACGGCACCACAGCGACACCGACCGCGATCGCAGTACCGCCATCGCTCCGCCTCCCGGTGATCGAGGCGGCATTTCCCCGGCAACTGCACCCGTATTGGCCGAAGCTCCAGGAGACAACCCGGACCTGGCTGCTCGAAAAGCGGCTCATGCCGGCGGACAAGGTCGAGGAATATGCCGACGGCCTGTGCTACACGGACCTCATGGCGGGGTACTACCTGGGCGCCCCCGACGAGGTCATGCAGGCGATAGCGGACTACAGCGCGTGGTTCTTCGTCTGGGACGACCGCCACGACCGTGACATCGTCCACGGCCGTGCCGGCGCCTGGCGGCGACTGCGCGGCCGGCTGCACACGGCACTCGACTCACCTGGGGACCACCTGCACCACGAGGACACGCTGGTGGCCGGATTCGCCGACAGTGTGCGGCGGCTCTACGCCTTCCTGCCGGCCACGTGGAACGCCCGGTTCGCCCGGCACTTCCACACGGTGATCGAGGCGTACGACCGTGAATTCCACAACCGCACGCGCGGAATCGTGCCGGGCGTGGAGGAGTACCTCGAACTGCGCCGGCTCACCTTCGCGCACTGGATCTGGACCGACCTGCTGGAGCCGAGCTCGGGCTGCGAACTCCCCGACGCCGTACGGAAACACCCGGCATATCACCGGGCGGCGCTGCTGAGTCAGGAATTCGCCGCCTGGTACAACGACCTCTGCTCGCTGCCAAAGGAAATAGCGGGAGACGAGGTCCACAATCTTGGCATCAGTCTCATCACCCACCATTCACTCACCCTGGAAGAAGCCATCGGAGAAGTCCGGCGTCGCGTCGAGGAATGCATCACGGAATTCCTCGCCGTGGAGCAGGACGCCTTACGGTTCGCCGACGAACTCGCCGACGGAACCGTACGCGGAAAGGAACTGAGCGGCGCCGTACGGGCCAACGTCGGCAATATGCGGAACTGGTTCAGTTCCGTCTACTGGTTCCACCACGAGTCCGGCCGGTACATGGTCGACAGCTGGGACGACCGGTCCACGCCCCCGTACGTCAACAACGAAGCGGCAGGTGAGAAATGACCGTCGAGTCCGTCCACCCCGAAACCCGCGCACCCGCTGCACCGGGCGCACCTGAGCTGCGCGAGCCGCCCGTCGCGGGCGGCGGCGTGCCGCTGCTCGGCCACGGCTGGCGGCTGGCCCGCGACCCGCTGGCCTTCATGTCCCAGCTGCGCGACCACGGCGACATCGTGCGGATCAAGCTCGGCCCGAAGACCGTCTACGCGGTCACGAACCCGGAGCTGACCGGCGCCCTCGCCCTGAACCCCGACTACCACATAGCCGGTCCGCTGTGGGAGTCGCTGGAGGGCCTGCTCGGCAAGGAGGGCGTGGCGACCGCCAACGGCCCGCTCCACCGGCGCCAGCGGCGCACCATCCAGCCGGCGTTCCGGCTCGACGCCATCCCCGCCTACGGACCGATCATGGAGGAGGAGGCGCACGCGCTCACCGAGCGCTGGCAGCCGGGGAGGACCGTCGACGCCACCTCCGAGTCCTTCCGGGTCGCCGTGCGTGTCGCGGCCCGCTGCCTGCTGCGCGGGCAGTACATGGACGAGCGGGCCGAGCGGCTGTGCGTCGCGCTCGCCACCGTCTTCCGGGGCATGTACCGGCGCATGGTGGTCCCGCTCGGACCGCTGTACCGGCTGCCGCTTCCGGCCAACCGCCGATTCAACGACGCGTTGGCCGATCTGCACCTGCTGGTCGACGAGATCATCGCCGAACGCCGCGCATCCGGTCAAAAGCCGGACGATTTGCTCACGGCATTGCTGGAGGCGAGGGACGACAATGGCGACCCGATCGGGGAACAGGAGATCCACGACCAGGTCGTCGCGATACTCACCCCCGGCAGTGAAACCATCGCGTCCACGATCATGTGGTTGCTCCAGGCACTTGCCGAGCATCCGGAACATGCCGACCGCATACGCGACGAAGTCGAAGCGGTCACCGGCGGACGTCCCGTGGCATTCGGGGACGTCCGGAAGCTCACGCACACCGGCAATGTCATCGTGGAGGCCATGCGTTTGCGTCCCGCCGTATGGGTATTGACGCGGCGCGCGGTGGCCGAGAGCGAACTCGGTGGCTATCGCATTCCGGCCGGTGCGGACATCATCTACAGTCCGTACGCAATCCAACGCGATCCGAAGTCGTACGACGGCAACCTGGAGTTCGACCCCGACCGGTGGCTCCCGGAACGCGCGGCGAATGTGCCGAAATACGCCATGAAGCCGTTCAGTGCGGGCAAGCGGAAGTGCCCCAGTGACCACTTCTCGATGGCCCAGCTCACGCTGATCACGGCCGCGCTCGCCACGAAGTACCGCTTCGAACAGGTGGCGGGATCGAACGACGCGGTCCGGGTCGGCATCACGCTTCGCCCGCACGACCTGCTGGTCAGGCCCGTGGCGCGGTGACGGGCCCGACGGTTCAGGCGGCGGCCTCCGGGCCCCGGAAGGTGCGCCGGTAGGCCTGCGGGGTGGTGCCCAGGGCCCTGGTGAACTGGTGCCTCAGGGCCGCCGCCGTGCCGAAACCGGCGCGCCAGGCGATCGTGTCCATCGTCTCGTCCGTCGCTTCCAGCAGCCGCTGGGCCAGCAGGACGCGCTGGCGCAGGATCCAGCGGTAGGGAGTCGTCCCCGTCTCCTGCTGGAAGCGGCGGGCGAAGGTGCGCGGGGACATGTGCGCCCGGACCGCCAACTGCTCGACCGTGACCTCCTCGTCGAGGTGCTGCTCCATCCAGGCCAGCACCTCGCCGACGGTGTCGCAGGAGGAGCGCGGCAGCGGCCGTTCGATGTACTGCGCCTGCCCGCCGTCCCGGTGCGGCGGCACCACCATGCGCCGGGCGATCCGGTTGGCGACCTCCGGCCCCTGCTCCTTGCGCACGATGTGCAGGCAGGCGTCGATGCCGGCGGCGGTCCCGGCGGAGGTGATCACCGGGTCCTCGTCGACATAGAGCACGTCCGGCGCGACCCGGGCCCGCGGGTGCTGCCGGGCCAGCTCGTCCGCGTGGTGCCAGTGCACCGCGCACCGCCGCCCGTCCAGCAGGCCTGCCGCGCCCAGCACGAAGACGCCGGAGCACACGCTCAGTACACGTGTGCCCCGGTCCGTCGCCCTGCGCAGGGCGTCCAGCAGGTCGGGCGGGTACTCCCGGCGGACGAAGTCGCTGCCCGCCGGCACCGCGATCAGGTCGGCCTCCTCCAGCCGCTCCAGACCGTACGGCGTGGAGACGGTCAGCCCGCCGACGTGGGTGCCCAGCGTGGGGCCCTCCGCGGAGACCACCGCGAAGTCGTACCCCGGCAGGCCCTCGTCGCTCCGGTCGATGCCGAAGACCTCGCAGATCACGCCGAGTTCGAAGGGATGCGCACCGTCCAGCAGGACGGCGGCCACGTTCTTCAGCATGCCGCCAGTGTGCCTCGCCGGTGGCAGGAAATCGAGGCCTTACGGCAGTCCTGCCACTCCCGGTAAGGAGTCACCGGCGTGACAGTGGTGTCATGACCGGAAACCAGATCGAAGCCCTCGTCGGAATGCTCGCCACCTTCGGACTCCTCGTCCTCATGATCCTGCCCTCGGTGATCGGCATCGTGCGCGACCGGCGCATCGACCGCCAGATCAGGGAGGCCCAGGAGGACGGGGAGGCCCGGACCCGCCACGGGAAGGAGACCCAGAAGACTCAGAAGTCCTCGGACAGGTCGACCGTGCCCTCCACCGCCACCTGGTACGCCGAGGGGCGCCGCTCGAAGAAGTTGGTCAACTCCTGAACCCCCTGCAGCTCCATGAAGGAGAAGGGGTTCTCGGAGCCGTACACCGGGGCGAAGCCGAGGCGCGTCAGACGCTGGTCGGCCACGCACTCCAGGTACTGCCGCATCGAGTCGGTGTTCATGCCCGGGAGGCCGTCACCGCACAGGTCGCGCGCGAACTGCAGCTCGGCCTCGACGGCCTCCCGCAGCATGTCGGTGACCTGCTCCTGGAGCCGGTCGTCGAACAGCTCCGGCTCCTCCTTGCGCACGGTGTCGACGACGTCGAACGCGAAGGACATGTGCATGGTCTCGTCCCGGAACACCCAGTTGGTGCCGGTGGCCAGGCCGTGCAGCAGCCCCCGGCTGCGGAACCAGTAGACGTAGGCGAAGGCGCCGTAGAAGAACAGGCCCTCGATGCAGGCCGCGAAGCAGATCAGGTTCAGCAGGAAGCGGCGCCGGTCGGCCGGCGTCTCCAGCCGGTCGATCGACTCCACCGAGTCCATCCACCTGAAGCAGAACTCGGCCTTCTCCCGGATGGACGGGATGTTCTCCACGGCCGCGAAGGCGGCGGCGCGGTCCTCCGGGTCGGGCAGGTAGGTGTCGAGCAGCGTCAGATAGAACTGGACGTGGACGGCCTCCTCGAAGAGCTGGCGGGACAGGTACAGCCGCGCCTCGGGGGAGTTGATGTGCTTGTAGAGGGTCAGCACCAGGTTGTTCGCGACGATCGAGTCACCCGTGGCGAAGAAGGCCACCAGGCGGCCGATCAGGTGCTGCTCCATGGGGCTGAGCTTCGCCAGGTCGGCGACGTCCGAGTGGAGGTCGACCTCCTCGACGTGCCAGGTGTTCTTGATGGCGTCCCGGTAGCGCTCGTAGAAGTCCGGGTAGCGCATGGGGCGCAGGGTCAGCTCGAAGCCCGGGTCGAGCAGGTTCTTCGTGACGGGCGTCGCGGGGTTCGCGGGGATCTCGGTGGTCATTACTGGCAGGCCTCGCAGGACTCGGGGTTTTCCAGGGAGCAGGCGACCGCTTCGGGGTCCGGGCCGGCCTGCACGGGGACGGTGGTGGCGCGGGCCGCGGCGCGGGCGATCCGGGTCGCCGGGCGCGAACGCAGGTAGTACGTGGTCTTCAGGCCCTGCTTCCAGGCGTACGCGTACATCGAGGAGAGCTTCCCGATGGTCGGCGTCTCCAGGAACAGGTTCAGCGACTGGGCCTGGTCGAGGTAAGGGGTGCGGGCGGCGGCCATGTCGATCAGGCCGCGCTGCGGGATCTCCCAGGCCGTGCGGTACAGCGCGCGCACGTCCTCGGGGATCCAGGTGAAGCCCTGCACCGAGCCGTTGGCCTCGCGCAGCGCCTCACGGGTGCGTGCGTCCCACACGCCGAGCCGCTTGAGGTCGTCCACCAGGTACGAGTTGACCTGGAGGAACTCACCCGACAGCGTCTCGCGCTTGAACAGGTTGGACACCTGCGGCTCGATGCACTCGTAGACCCCGGCGATGGAGGCGATGGTCGCGGTCGGCGCGATGGCCAGGAGCAGCGAGTTGCGCAGCCCGGTGGTCGCCATGCGCGCGCGCAGCGCGGCCCAGCGCTCCGGCCAGGCGGGCTCGACGCCGTAGTGGTCCGGGTGCAGCACCCCCTTGGCCGTACGGGTCTTCTCCCAGGCCGGCAGCGGGCCGCCCCGCTCGGCGAGGTCGGCGGAGGTCTCGTACGCGGCGAGCATGATCCGCTCGGCGATGCGGGTGGACAGGGCCTTCGCCTCGGGGGAGTCGAAGGGCAGGCGCAGCTGGAAGAAGACGTCCTGGAGGCCCATCGCGCCGAGGCCGACCGGGCGCCAGCGGGCGTTGGAGCGGCCCGCCTGCTCGGTCGGGTAGAAGTTGATGTCGACGACCCGGTCCAGGAAGGTGACCGCGGTGCGGACGGTGGCGTCCAGGCGCTCCCAGTCCATGTCCCCCTGCGCCGGGTCGACGAACGCGCCGAGGTTGACCGAGCCCAGGTTGCAGACCGCCGTCTCCCCGTCGTCGGTGACCTCCAGGATCTCCGTGCAGAGGTTGGAGGAGTGGACGACGTGACCGGGGGTCGCGGTCTGGTTCGCCGTGCGGTTGGCGGTGTCCTTGAAGGTCATCCAGCCGTTGCCGGTCTGCGCGAGGGTGCGCATCATGCGGCCGTACAGCTCGCGGGCGGGCAGCGACTTGCGGGCGAGCCCCGCCTCCTCCGCCCTGCGGTAGGCCGCGTCGAACTCCTCGCCCCACAGGTCGGTCAGCTCCGGCACGTCGGCGGGGGAGAACAGCGACCAGGTCCCGTCGGCGTCCACCCGCCGCATGAACTCGTCCGGCACCCAGTGCGCGAGGTTCAGGTTGTGCGTACGGCGGGCGTCCTCGCCGGTGTTGTCCCGCAGCTCCAGGAACTCCTCGACGTCCGCGTGCCAGGTCTCCAGGTAGACCGCCGCCGCGCCCTTGCGCCGGCCGCCCTGGTTCACGGCCGCCACCGAGGCGTCCAGCGTCTTCAGGAACGGGACGATGCCGTTGGAGTGCCCGTTGGTGCCCCGGATCAGCGAACCCCGGGCGCGGACGCGGGAGTAGGCGATGCCGATGCCGCCGGCGTGCTTGGACAGGCGGGCCACCTGGTGGAGGCGGTCGTAGAGGGAGTCCAGCTCGTCCTTGGGGGAGTCCAGGAGGTAGCAGGACGACATCTGGGCGTGCCGGGTGCCGGAGTTGAAGAGGGTGGGGGAGGAGGGCAGGTAGTCCAGGCGGCTCATCAGGCCGTACAGGGCGGCGACCTCGTCCACCGCGCGGGAGGTGTCGTCTTCGGCGAGTCCGGCGGCGACCCGCAGCAGGAAGTGCTGGGGCGTCTCCACCGCCTTGCGGGTGATCGGGTGGCGGAGCAGGTAGCGGCTGTAGAGGGTGCGCAGGCCGAAGTAGCCGAAGCGGTCGTCGGCGGCCGGGTCGATCAGCCCGTCGAGGCGGGCCGCGTGCAGCCGTACGAAGGCCGCGGTGCGGTCGGCGATCAGGCCCTCGCGGTGGCCGGTGGCGACGGAGCCGGTGAAGGTGACGACGCCCTGGGAGGCGGCCTCGGCGCGGATGCCGATGGTCAGCAGGCGGGCGGCCAGCCGGGAGTAGACCGGGTCCTCCGAGATCAGACCGGCGGCCGCCTCGGTGGCCAGCTCGCGCAGCTCGGCCTCGTCGGCGCGGGCGGACCGGCCGCGCAGTGCGGCGGCGGCCACCCGGCCGGGGTCGGCGCCCTGGAGGTCGGCGGTCAGCCCGGTCAGGGTCCGCAGCAGGGCGGCACCGGGTCCGTCGGGTTCCCCGGTCGCCGTCACCGGGGTCGCTGAAGCCGGATCGGCTGGCGCGATGGTCACGTGGAGCACTCCCTCGCTCGGCACGGGGCCTGGCGGAGGGCAGGGGGGCTCACGAGCGCGCACGGCGTCCGCGTCCACCGGCCCACTCCACGAGGCCCGGACGACATGGCACCCGGACCGGGACGGCCGGGCGCACTGTCGGCAGGTCCTCGGACTGGACAGGCGTGCGCGCACGTGCGAAGACGTACGGATGCACGCAAGTACACCGTTGCGGGACAGTTCCGGATTCGCACCGGATTCCCCTGCGGCGACAGCGAGCACGAGCATACATCTTGTGCCGGGGGGCGCGAGCACCCCCAGATGTTGTGTCTCGGCGGGGTGTTGTGGCGGGGTGCCGCGGCCGTGTCAGAGCGTCAGTGCGTAGGTGAGCAGCGTGATGTCGTCCAGCTCCGGCAGCGGGTTCCAGTCGCGGTCGGGCGTGCGGGCGAAGCCCAGGCGGGCGTAGAGGCGGTGGGCGGTGCGCATGGCGGTCTGGGTCGACAGCACGACGCCCGTGCAACCGGCCACCGTCCGGGCGCGGTCGAGGCAGGCCCGCACCAGAGCCTCGCCCGCCCCGCGGCCGCGTGCCTCGCGGGCGACGGCGAGCATGCGTATCTCGGCCTCGCCGGGACGCGCGATGTCCGCCATGGGGCCGCCGGAGGGCACGAAGGTCACGCCGCCGAGCACCCGGCCGTCGGCCACGGCGACCAGCACCTCGGCGGCCGCCGCCCGCTTGGCCACGTCGCGCAGCTCGTCCAGGTAGGTGTCGCTCTCCCCGAAGTCGAGGAGGCCGTCGCGCAGATAGGCCTGCGCGGTGATCTCGCCGAGGGTGTCGTACTCCTCGGCCGTCGCCCGCCGGATCACGAAGTCCATGACGCCGAGTGTGCCCCACGGGTACGACAACGGGCCGCCGGATTTCTCCGACGGCCCGCTGAAGAGCGCCGCTAGTGCGAGCTGCCCGCCGTGGCCGGGGGCAGTTCCACCTGGACGCCGGGGTCGCCGGCGTCCGCCGTGTAGTCGGACGGCTTGGTCTCGTCGACGCCGTCGGGCGCCTTGACGGCCCGCAGGACGAAGGTCAGGACCACGGTGACCAGCACGTTCAGCACGAAGGCGGTGAGACCGATGTAGCCGATCTCGCCGATGCCGGGGATCTCGTCGGAGGAGCCGCCGAAGTGCTTCTGCGTCGGCGAGGCGACACCGTAGGCGGCGACGGTGCCGTAGACCATGCCGACCGCCCAGCCGCCGAGCAGCGCCCAGCGGTGGAACCAGCGGGTGAACAGGCCGCCGACCAGGGCCGGGAAGGTCTGCAGGATCCAGATGCCGCCCAGCAGCTGGAAGTTGATCGCGACGGTCTTGTCCATGCCCAGGACGAAGATCAGCGCGCCCACCTTCACCAGCAGCGACACCAGCTTGGAGACCTTCGTCTCCTGCTGCGGCGTGGCGTCCGGCTTGATGAAGTCCTTGTAGATGTTGCGGGTGAACAGGTTCGCGGCCGCGATCGACATGATCGCCGCCGGGACCAGCGCGCCGATGCCGATCGCCGCGAAGGCGACACCCGCGAACCAGTCCGGGAACATGTTCTCGAACAGCTGCGGGATCGCCAGCTGGCCGTTGTCCACCTTCACCCCGGCCGCGATCGCCATGAAGCCGAGCAGCGCGAGCAGGCCCAGCATCAGCGAGTACAGCGGCAGGATCGTGGTGTTGCGGCGGATCACCTCACGGCTGCGCGAGGACAGCGTGGCGGTGATCGAGTGCGGGTACATGAACAGCGCCAGGGCCGAGCCGAGCGCCAGGGTCGCGTAGGTCCACTGGCCCCCCGCGTCCGGCACCACCCCGCCCTTGCCCGCCTCGGTGAACTTGTCGCTCGCCGAAGCGAAGATGTCGTCGAAGCCGCCCAGCTTGATCGGGATGTAGATGATCGCCACCGCGATGACGATGTAGATCAGCGTGTCCTTCACGAACGCGATCAGCGCGGGGGCGCGCAGCCCCGACGAGTACGTGTACGCCGCCAGCACACCGAAGGCGATCAGCAGCGGCAGGTCCTTGACGAACCAGTTGGTGTCCTCGCCGCCGCCGACGCCCATCACGTCGAGCACGGCCTGGATGCCGACCAGCTGGAGCGCGATGTACGGCATGGTCGCCAGGATGCCGGTGACGGCCACCGCCAGCGACAGGCCCTTGGAGCCGAACCGGCCGCGCACGAAGTCCGAGGTCGTCACGTACCCGTGCTTGTGCGAGACCGACCACAGGCGGGGCAGGAAGGTGAAGATCAGCGGGTAGACCAGGATCGTGTACGGCACCGCGAAGAAGCCGGACGCGCCCGCCGCGTAGATCGCCGCCGGGACGGCCACGAAGGTGTACGCGGTGTACAGGTCGCCGCCCAGCAGGAACCAGGTGACCCAGGTGCCGAACGAGCGGCCGCCGAGGCCCCACTCGTCGAGGCTGTGCTCGTTCTCGGCCCGGCGCCAGCGGGCGGCCAGGAAGCCCATGGCGGTGACGAGGACGAAGAAGAAGATGAAGACGGCGAGTGCGACGCCGTTCACGCCGTCGTTCATCGCGACTCACCGCCCTTCGGAGCGGAGGGAGCGGACGGAGAGGAGGGGGCGGCGGCGGAGCGGGCGGCGGCGCGGCCGCGCTGGTCCCACTGCCACAGCTTGTACGCGGTCACCGTCAGCACGGTCGAGATCAGCACCCAGGCCATCTGGTACCAGTAGAAGAACGGGATGCCGATGAAGGTCGGGTCCGTCTTGGTGTACGAACCGACCCACAGCATGGCGACGAACGGTGCGACAAGACAGAGCCCGATGACGACGCGCACCGGCGTCACCACCGGCTCTCTGCTCACTTCTGTGTCTTCTGACATGCGCGGCTCCGTCCCCTCGCTGATCACCTCGTGCAGTGCGCACGAAATGTAGGTGACGGTGTCAAGACAGCGGAAGACCTCGTCCGTATATCGGTCCTCAACTGCAACTTCGCGCCTGTGCGCGCGGAGCTATGCCGGATTTGTGCTAGTCCTGGGGCCGCTTGAGGCGGGCCACGAACTTGTAGCGGTCGCCCCGGTACACCGAGCGCACCCACTCCACCGGCTGACCGGTGCGGTCCTGCGAGTGCCGGGAGAGCATCAGCATGGGCAGGCCCACGTCGGTGCCGAGCAGACCGGCCTCGCGCGGGGTGGCCAGGGAGGTCTCGATGGTCTCCTCGGCCTCGGCGAGATGGACGTCGTACACCTCGGCGAGCGCGGTGTAGAGGGACGTGTACTTCACCAGGGAGCGGCGCAGGGCGGGGAAGCGCTTGGCGCTGAGGTGGGTGGTCTCGATCGCCATCGGCTCGCCGTTGGCCATGCGCAGCCGCTCGATGCGCAGCACCCGGCCGCCGGCCGTGATGTCCAGCAGCCCGGCGAGCCGGTCGTCGGCGGTGATGTAACCGATGTCCAGCAGCTGAGAGGTCGGTTCGAGGCCCTGGGCCCGCATGTCCTCGGTGTACGAGGTGAGTTGCAGCGCCTGCGACACCTTGGGCTTGGCGACGAAGGTGCCCTTGCCCTGGATGCGCTCCAGGCGGCCCTCGACGACCAGCTCCTGCAGGGCCTGGCGCACCGTCGTGCGCGAGGTGTCGAACTCGGCGGCCAGGGTGCGCTCCGGCGGAACCGGTGTGCCCGGGGTCTGGGTCCGGGTCATGTCGAGCAGATGCTTCTTCAGACGGTAGTACTTGGGCACGCGCGCGGTACGGACGGTCGCCCCACCCTCGTTCTCCGCACTGCTGACGTCGGTGCTCATGCTCTGCCTTCCCGGCTCCGGATGCCGAAGCGACCGCTGTCCCTGTCGGCCACGGCTCACATCGTGGCACGGCTTCGTGCCGGGATGGCCCCCGCACGCTCCGTGATCCCTTCTGTATACCCGCGGGAACACCCTTGGTCTAGTCCACAGGCCAGTCGGACGCCGCTGGTACGCGCGTTCGGAGTCGTCTCCGCACGTCATTCGGTGGGGGGTGGTACACCCGGTCCCGGTCCGCCCGATCTGTCGCTTGCGCAATGAAAGGTCCCTGCATATCTCGGTCCCATCACGGAGGCGAGGACTGGGTTTGAACACCCTTGACAGGCCTATTGGTCTGGGCCAAGCTCCCCGTACTGGTCTACACCATTGGTCCAGGTCCCGGCCCCATGGGCGGTCCGCGTCGACGAGCAACCGCGGGGAGGCAGGGGGGTTGTGTGGCATCCCTGAGGAGGGTTGGCGTGAAGCGCAAGCTTATAGCCGCGATCGGTATCGCGGGCATGATGGTCTCGATCGCCGCGTGCGGGGGCGACAGCGACGACGACGGCAAGAAGGCCGGCGCCGACGGCTACGCCGGCGAGACGCTCACCGTCTGGGTGATGGACGGCTCCTCGCCCGACGACTGGCAGGCGGACCTCGCCAAGGAGTTCGAGGCGAAGACCAAGGCCAAGGTCAAGTTCGAGATCCAGAAGTGGAACGGCATTCAGCAGAAGCTGACCACCGCCCTCTCCGAGGAGAACCCGCCCGACGTCTTCGAGATCGGCAACACCCAGACCCCGGCCTACGCCAAGACCGGCGGCCTCGCCGACCTGAGTGACCTCAAGGGCGAGATCGGCACCGACTGGTCCGAGTCCCTCAACAAGTCCGCCGTGTTCGACGGCAAGCAGTACGCGGCCCCGTGGTTCGTGGTCAACCGCGTCGTCGTCTACAACAAGAAGATCTGGGCGGACGCGGGCATCAAGGAACTGCCCAAGACCCGCGACGAGTTCTACAACGACCTCAAGACGATCGGCGAGAAGACCGACGCCGAGCCGATCTACCTGCCCGGCCAGAACTGGTACCACTTCGTGGGCCTGGTCATCGGCGAGGGCGGCGAGCTGGTCAAGAAGGACGGCGACAAGTACGTCTCCAACCTGTCCGACCCGAAGGTCGCCGCCGCCACCGAGACCTACAAGAAGTTCCAGGCCCTCTCCAAGGCGCCCAAGGACAAGGACGAGGCCACCCCGCAGCAGGGCGAGATCTTCGCCAAGGGCAAGACCGGCTCCTTCATCGGCATGGGCTGGGAGGGCGCCACCGCGATCGCCACCAACCCGGCGATCGAGAAGGACCTCGGCTACTTCACCATCCCCGGCCCCACGGCCGACAAGCCCGAGGGCGTCTTCCTCGGCGGCTCCAACCTGGCCGTCGCCGCGGGCAGCAAGAAGCAGGACCTGGCCAAGGAGTTCCTGAAGCTCGCGCTCTCCGACAAGTACGAGGGTGCGCTGGCCAAGGCCAACGGTGTCATCCCGAACAAGGAGGCGCTGCAGAGCAACCTGAAGGGCAACGCCGCCGCCGAGGCCGCCGCGCCGGCCGCCGGTACCGGTGACACCACGCCGCTGATCCCGGAGTGGGCCGCCGTCGAGAACGACCCGAACCCGATCAAGACGTACCTGACGGCCGTCATGAAGGGGAAGTCCCCGGCCGAGGCCGCCAAGCAGGTCGAGGGCGAGTTCAACAAGCGCCTGGCGCAGCAGCAGTAGCACCGGGTGAGCCGGGGCGGGGGTCGGCACACGACGGCCCCCGCCCCCGGCGTCGAGGTGAACAGGTCGAGAAGAGAGAGACCGCGAGCATGACCGTGCAGACCGAACGGCCGCCCTCAGGCCCGTCGGACGTCCGCAAGGCGGACGGTGGGGGAACCGGCGGGCCCAGAGCGAGAGCCGCGTCGCGTGCCGGCGCGCTGGCCCCGTATCTGCTGCTGCTGCCCGCCGCCGCGGCCACCGTGCTGCTGCTCGGCTGGCCGCTGGTGAAGGACGGCCTGCTGTCCTTCCAGAACCTCAACATGGCGCAGCTGATCCAGCACGTCACCGAGTGGACCGGCTTCGACAACTACAAGGAGGTCCTCACCGGCGAGGACTTCTGGCGCGTCACCGTCCGTTCCATCATCTTCACCGCGGTCAACGTCGTCCTCACCATGGTGGTGGGCGGTCTGATCGGCCTGCTGCTCGCCCGCCTCGGCAGGGTGATGCGGTTCGTGCTGATGATCGGCCTGGTGCTGGCGTGGGCCATGCCCGTGGTCGCCGCGACCACCGTCTACCAGTGGCTCTTCGCCCAGCGCTTCGGCGTCGTCAACTGGGTGCTCGACAAGCTCGGCTGGCACTCCATGGCCGACTTCAGCTGGACCGGCAGCCAGTTCTCGACCTTCTTCGTCGTCACCGTGCTGATCGTCTGGATGTCCGTCCCGTTCGTCGCGATCAACCTGTACGCGGCGACCACCACCATCCCCGACGAGCTGTACGAGGCCGCCGCCCTCGACGGGGCCGGCATGTGGCGCAGCTTCACCTCGGTCACCCTGCCGTTCCTGCGCCCGTTCCTCTACGCGACGACGTTCCTCGAAGTCATCTGGATCTTCAAGGCCTTCGTCCAGGTCTACACGTTCAACGGCGGCGGACCGGACCGTCTCACCGAGATCCTGCCCGTCTACGCCTACATCGAGGGTGTCGGCAACCAGCACTACGGCATGGGTGCGGCGATCGCGGTCCTGACCATCCTGATCCTGCTCGGCCTGACCGCGTACTACCTCAGGATCGTGCTCAAGCAAGAGGAGGACGAGCTGTGAAGCGCTCGCTCTTCGGCCGCGTGTGGCCCAACGTCACGGCCGTCGTCCTGTTCATCGGCCTCGTCTTCCCCGTCTACTGGATGTTCGCGACGGCCTTCAAGCCGACCGGGGACATCATCTCGGAGGACCCGGTCTGGTTCCCGACCGACGTCACCTTCGAGCACTTCAAGACCGCGACCGAGGCCGACCACTTCTGGACGTACGTGAGCAACTCGCTCATCGTCACCGTCTGTGCGGTCGTCTTCTCGCTGGTCATCGCGCTGGCCGGATCCTTCGCCCTGGCGCGGATGCGGTTCAAGGGCCGGCGCGGCTTCATCATCGGCTTCATGCTCGCCCAGATGGCGCCCTGGGAAGTCATGGTCATCGCGATCTACATGATCGTGCGCGACGCGTCGATGCTGAACAGCCTGGTGCCGCTCACGCTCTTCTACATGATGATGATCCTGCCCTTCACCATCCTGACACTGCGCGGCTTCGTCGCCGCCGTGCCGAAGGAGCTGGAGGAGTCGGCGATGGTCGACGGCTGCACCCGAATGCAGGCCTTCCGCCGCGTCATCCTGCCGCTGCTCGCCCCGGGCCTGATGTCCACCTCGATGTTCGGCTTCATCACCGCCTGGAACGAGCTGCCGCTCGTCCTGGTCGTCAACAAGGAGGCGGAGTCCCAGACCCTGCCGCTGTGGCTGACCAGCTTCCAGACCGTCTTCGGCGACAACTGGGGCGCGACCATGGCCGCGTCCTCCCTGTTCGCCATCCCGATCCTGATCCTCTTCGTCTACCTCCAGCGCAAGGCCGTCAGTGGCCTGACCGCCGGCGCCGTGAAGGGATAGCACCACCGATGACGACCCTCGCCAGGGCCACCGACACCCTCACGCGCGACGCGCTCGCCGTCCTCCAGCCCGGCTTCGCCGGCACCACCGCCCCCGACTGGCTGCTGCGCCGCATCGGCGAAGGGCTGGCGTCCGTCGCCCTGTTCGGGCGCAACGTCGCCTCGCCCGAGCAGGTGGCCGCCCTGACCGCACAGCTGCGCGCCGAGCGCGAGGACCTGCTGGTCGCGATCGACGAGGAGGGCGGCGACGTCACCCGTCTCGAGGTGCGCACCGGCTCCTCCTTCCCCGGCAACCACGCCCTCGGCGCGGTGGACGACGTCGGCCTCACCCGGGCGGTGGCCGCGGAACTGGGCCGCCGGCTCGCCGCCTCGGGCGTCAACTTCAACTGGGCGCCGTCCGCCGACGTGAACTCCAACCCGGACAACCCGGTGATCGGGGTGCGCGCCTTCGGCTCCGACACCGACCTGGTCGCCCGGCACACCGCCGCCTACATCACCGGGATGCAGTCCGCGGGCGTGGCCACCTCCGCCAAGCACTTCCCGGGCCACGGCGACACGGGCATCGACTCCCACCACGCCATGCCGCGCATCGACGTGGGCGCCGACGTGCTGGCCGAACGCGACCTGGTCCCCTTCCGCGCCGCCGTCGCCGCCGGCAGCCGCGCGGTGATGAGCGCCCACATCCTGGTCCCGGCCCTGGACCCGGAGCTCCCGGCAACGTTGTCCCGGCGCATCCTGACCGACCTGCTCCGCGGCGAACTGGGCTACGACGGGCTCATCGTCACCGACGGCATCGAGATGAAGGCCATCGCCGGCACCTACGGCATCGAACGCGGCACCGTCATGGCCATCGCCGCCGGTGCCGACGCGATCTGCGTGGGCGGCGGCCTGCACGACGAGGGCACCGTACGGCGGCTCAGCGACGCGCTGGTCGAGGCCGTCCGCGCGGGCGAACTGCCCGAGGAGCGCCTGGCCGACGCGGCCGAACGCGTCCGGTCCCTGTCCCGGTGGGCCGCGGAGAACCGTCTCGCCGACGCGGCCGCGGACACCGCGGACGGCGACGTCGGCCTGCGTGCGGCCCGCCGCGCGCTGCGCGTCACCGTCGCGGGGGAGCCCGCGCCGCTCACCGAACCGCCGTACGTCGCCGCGCTCACGCCGGTGGCGAACATCGCGGTCGGCGACGAGACCCCGTGGGGCGTGGCGGCCGAGCTGGGCCGGCTGCTCCCGGGCACGGAGACCGGCAGCTTCAACGGGGCCGACGCGGGCCGCGAGGCGCTGGCCGCGGCGGGCGCGCGGCGGATCGTCGCCGTCGTCCGCGACGAGCACCGCCACCCCTGGATGGCGGCGGCCCTCGACGTCCTGCTGGCGGCCCGCCCCGACACGATCGTCGTCGAGATGGGCGTCCCGCGTGCGGAACCCCGCGGCGCCCTCCACCTGGCCACCCACGGCGCGGCCCGCGTCTGCGGCCGAGCGGCGGCGGAGGCCATCGCGGGCGTCTGACACCTACCTCGTCGCCCCACCGAAGGCGCCGGTCCCGTGACGGGGCCGGCGCCTTCGCGTGCGTGCGTCGGCGTACGTACTTCGCGCGCGGGTCGGCGCGGGCGTGGGTACGACGACGGCGCCGGGTCCCCTTCGACGGGATCCGGCGCCGTTCGCGCGTGGGAGTCCGCCCCGTGGGCGCGGACCGGGTGGCTCAGATGCCCTGCCAGTCCGGCTTGTGGGCGTAGGTGTGCCGGAAGTAGTCGGCGAGCTTGAGCTTGGACGCGGCGGCCTCGTCGACGACGACCGTGGCGTGCGGGTGCAGTTGCAGGGCGGAGGCCGGGCACACGGCCGCGACCGGACCCTCGACGCTCGCGGCGACCGCGTCGGCCTTCCCCTCCCCGGTGGCGAGCAGCACCACGTGCCGCGCCTCCAGGATGGTGCCAATGCCCTGCGTGATCACGTGGTGCGGCACCTGCTCGATGTCACCGTCGAAGAAGCGCGCGTTGTCGACCCGGGTCTGCTCGGTCAGGGTCTTGATCCGGGTCCGCGAGGCGAGCGAGGAGCACGGCTCGTTGAAGCCGATGTGCCCGTCCGTGCCGATGCCCAGCAGCTGGAGGTCGACCCCGCCGGTCCCGCCCAGCGCCGCGTCGTAGGCCGCGCACGCCGCCTGCACGTCCGCGGCCGTGCCGTCGGGGCCCATGAACGCGTCCATACCGATGCCCAGCGGTTCGAGCACCTCGCGCCGGAGCACCGAGCGGTAGGACTCCGGGTGCTCCGCGGGCAGCCCCACGTACTCGTCGAGCTGGGCGATCCGCGCCCGCGCGGTGTCCACGGCACCCGAGCGCACCTTGGCCGCCAGCGCCTCGTACACGGGCAGCGGCGTCGAGCCGGTGGCCACCCCGAGCAGGGCGTCGGGCTTGCGCCGGAGCAGCTGCGCCATGGCCTCGGCTATGAGTTCGCCGCCCGCCTTGGCATCGGGAACGATGACAACTTCCACGCTGGCCTGCCGTTTCGAAGAGAGGACTCACCCGGGGCCCGGGACTGGCTATGTGGTTTAGACCAATCTAACAGAGCGGGACCGCGCGGTCGCGCTGAAACGGTCAGGCGGGTGGCGCCGTTCCGGCCGTGGTGTCAGGTCAGCGAACCTCCCGTGGCGTCCACCCAGCTTCCCGTGACCCACCGGCCCCCGTGCGAGGCGAGGAACGCGACCACGTCGGCCACCTCGGCCGGCGCCCCCACCCCGCCCAGCGCGGAGAACGCCGCCGCCCGCTCCCAGCCGCCCTCGCTCCCGTGCAGCATCCCGGCCGTGTTGTCCGTGTCGATGATGCCGGGCGCCACCGAGTTCACCGTGATGCCGCGGGTGCCCAGCACCTTGGAGAGGTCGCGGGAGAACACGTCCAGCGCGCCCTTCGTCATCGCGTACGCCATGTTGTCCGGCATCACCGCCGTGCGGGCCAGGCCCGACGAGATGTTGATGACCCGGCCGCCGTCGCGCAGCCGCCCCATCCCGTGCTTGAGGATGAAGAACGGTGCCTTCACGTTGACCGTGAAGACCGCGTCGTACTCCGCCTCCCCTATCTCTCCGATGGGGCGGGTGTTGCCGATCCCCGCGTTGTTCACCAGCACGTCCAGCCCTTCGGCGTGTCTGTCGAACTGCTCCCACAGCGCCTCGGCGGCACCCGGAGCGCCCAGGTCGGCCCTGATCGTGAACGCCGAGCCGCCCCCGGCCTCGATCGCGGCGGCCGTCTCCTTCGCCGCCGCCTCGTTCCTCCCGTAGTGCACCGCGACCCGGGCGCCGTCGCGGCCCAGCCGCTCCGCGATGCCCCGCCCGATGCCCCTGCTCGCCCCCGTGACGAGTGCCGTCCTGCCCGCAAGCACGCCCATCCCGGCGCCCCCTTCGCTTTCGCTAGTGATCGCTACAGAAATGACGTTACAACGGTCCGGGGGCTTTTTTCTAGTGGCCGCTATAAAATGCACTCCATGGTGAGCGGTGAGAAGACCGAATGGTCCGGGGCGCCTGCCCGCAGTGGCGCGGCCAGGACCCGCGGCCGCCCGCGCTCCTTCGACCGGGCGACGGCGCTGGAGGCGGCCCTGCTGGCGTTCTGGGAGCACGGGTACGAGGCCACCTCCGTCTCCGACCTGACGCGGGTCATGGACATCGGAGCCCCGAGCCTCTACGCCGCCTTCGGCGACAAGCGCTCGCTCTTCGAGGAGGTCGTCCAGGAGTACGGGGTGCGGTTCGGCTCGTTCGGCGAGCGCGCCCTCGCCGAGGAGCCGACCGCGCGTGCGGGCATAGAGAGGATGCTGCGCGAGGCCGCCGCCGAGTACACGGCCCCCGGCCGGCCGCACGGCTGCCTCGTCATCCACGCGGCCGCCAACTGCTCGACCGCCGAGGTGGAGGAGTCCCTGCGGGAGCGGCGCAACGCGAACATCGCCGCCATCGAGAGCCGGATCGGTGCCGACATGGACGAGGGTGTGCTGCCGCCGGACACGGACGCCGCCGCCCTCGCCCGGTACACCGGTGCGATGATCCAGGGCATGTCCCAGCAGGCGCGGGACGGCGCGAGCAGGGCGGAGCTGGAGGCGCTCGCGGAAATTGCGCTGGCGGTCTGGCCCCGAGGTTGAGCCAACGGGGTTAGGCTTCTGGCGGCTGCCCGGACGGTGGTCCGGTCGCCACAAGTCACCAACAACAAACAACGTCCACCGCATGGACACGGTTAGTGGTCTAGTCCACAATGGTTCCTGAGGAACTGACCGTGTCGCTCACGCAAAGTGATCGTCAGGCTTCCGCCCTCCCCGCACAGGAGGACGGACCGAGGAACCGGCGCTCTCTGCCCTGACTGCTCCGGCTCCTCATCCTTCGGCCGACCGGGACCGCACACCCCACGGCCGATGTTGCTCCGGGCTGCGGTGCCGAGAGGGCTGAGGGTCCCTCTCAGGCGCCGCGGCCCGCGGGTGTTTCCGGGGCTTACCCGGCGCGGCGGGGGCGCGGTGGAGTGCGGCTGGTTTCGAGCGCGGTCCGTACCGCCAGGTACGCTCAGCCCCGTGCCCTCCATGAACGAACTCGTACGCCAGCACACCGCACTCGACGACTCCGACCTCGAGTGGCTCCATCTGCTGGTCTCGGAGTGGCAGCTTCTCTCCGACCTCTCCTTCGCCGACCTCGTCCTGTGGGTCCCCACCCGCGACGGCACGCGCTACGTCTCCGTCGCCCAGATGCGGCCCAACACCGGCCCCACCTCGTACCAGGACGACATGGTCGGCCACCTCGTCCCGCGCGGCCGGCGCCCCATGCTGGACGCAGCCCTGGACGAGGGCCGCATCGTGCGCGAGGGCGACCCCGAGTGGCGCGAGGAGGTCCCGGTCCGCGTCGAGTCCATCCCCGTACGCCGCCAGGGACGCGTCCTCGGGGTCATCGCCCGCAACACCAACCTGCTCACGGTGCGTACGCCGAGCCGGCTGGAGCTCACCTACCTGCAGAGCGCCTCCGACCTGGCCCAGATGATCGCGGCCGGCGCCTTCCCGTTCGAGAACCAGCAGGTCGACATGGACGCCTCGCCCCGCGTCGGCGACGGCCTGGTCCGGGTCGACGGGGACGGCATCGTCCAGTACGCCTCGCCGAACGCGCTGTCGGCCTACCACCGCATGGGCCTGGCCGCCGACCTGGTGGGCCAGCACCTGGGCCGGACCACCGCCGAACTCGCCCCGTCCCGCGGGCCGGTGGACGAGGCGCTCGCCAAGGTGGCCAGCGGCTGGGCGCCGCGTGAGTTCGAGATCGAGGCACACGACGGGGTGATCCAGTTCCGCGCCATCCCGCTCAAACCCAAGGGCACCCGCATCGGTTCGCTCGTTCTCCTGCGGGACGTGACGGAACTGCGCCGCCGTGAACGCGAATTGATCACCAAGGACGCCACCATCCGGGAGATCCACCACCGGGTGAAGAACAACCTCCAGACGGTGGCGGCCCTGCTGCGCCTGCAGGCCCGCCGCATCGAGTCCGACCGGGGCCGCGAGGCGCTGGAGGAGGCCGTGCGCCGGGTCGGCTCGATCGCGATCGTGCACGAGACGCTCTCCCAGAACCTGGACGAGCGCGTGGAGTTCGACGAGATCGCCGACCGCGTGCTGGCGATGGTGGCGGAGATCTCGCCGGGCAAGGTCACCGGCCGGCGCACCGGACGCTTCGGCATCCTCGACGCCGAGGTCGCCACCCCGCTGTCCATGGTGCTGACCGAGGTGCTGCAGAACGCCCTGGAGCACGGCTTCCGGGACGGCGACACCGGCACGGTCGAGGTCTCCGCGGTCCGCGGCGGTACGACGAAGGAGGCCAGGCTGCTGGTCACCGTCCAGGACGACGGAGTCGGCCTGCCCGAGGACTTCGACCCGCACCGCTCCGGCAACCTCGGCCTGCAGATCGTCCGCACCCTGGTGGAGGGCGAGCTGGGCGGGGCGTTCGACATGGTCCCGGCGGCGGAGCGCGGGTGCCGCGTGATCCTCGACATCCCGGTGCCCGCCGAGAAGTAGCGGCCGTCGGGCGGTGGGCACAGCAAAAAGCCCCGGACCGGTGAAGGTCCGAGGCCAGTGCTCGTGCGATACATCGTCCGATGCGCATCGGGGGTACTGCGCGCTGCGGCTCGGGAGCGGGGGATGCGTACTCGCTGTACGCGCCGCCAAGCTGAGGCTGTCAGTAGGGGTGGGTTGTCAGGCGGAGGCCTGACGAGCCCGGTTGCGGGCGGCACGGCGCTTCATTGCGCGGCGCTCGTCCTCGCTGAGACCACCCCAGACGCCGGAGTCCTGGCCGGACTCGAGCGCCCACTGCAGGCACTGCTCCATGACGGGGCAGCGACGGCAGACGGCCTTGGCTTCCTCGATCTGCAGCAGCGCGGGACCGGTGTTGCCGATGGGGAAGAAGAGCTCGGGGTCTTCCTCGCGGCAAACGGCGCGGTGACGCCAGTCCATGGCTGCTACCTCTCCTTGGTATTACATGCTGGGATGCTTGTGAATGTGAACGCTTTCACGAATCCCTCAACAAGGGAAGGGCCTAGCGCCAGGTTCCCTGGCGTGGTCCTGTGGTTTGAAGAGGGGTTCCGGTGATCTGTGGATGCCGGTCCTGCGGGCTGTCCCGATCGCCAAGAAGAGACTCGCAAACCTCGGCGGCGGATACAACCCCTTCCGGAAAGTTTTTTTTGATTCTTCGGTGTCGACTAGGTCACAGCCGTACTTCCATGGGGTGGACCCTGGTCTAAACGTTCGAGTGAAAGGACTTTCGCCCCTTCTGCTCACACAATCACACGCAGTGCACGGCGTACGCCTGTGAACGTCACGCTGGTCCGCAACCCCAGGTGGTCACCGTCCATCTGAAGGGGCAGGGGCACCTTCGAATGCAAGGTGAACTCGGTCAGATCGTGCAGGGAGACCGCATGACGGCCCCGCGGCCCGCGCTCGGGGGACGAAGTGAGCAACTGGGTGCCATACCGGGCAACCGCGGCCGTCGACAGCCGGCTGAGGCCGAACACGTCGAGGGCGGTGTCGAACGACGCCTCGGGAGAGGCGTAGATCGGGCGATTCCCGAGGAACGTCCAGGGGCAGGTGTTCGAAACTATGGACAGGACCAGATCGGTGACCGGGTCCTCGCCCGCCCGCTCCAGAGTGATCGTCCCGCTGCGGCGGTGCGGCTCGCCGATGAGCTGACGCACCACCTGGCGGACGTAGAGGGCGTGCGTCGACTTCTTGCCGCGCTCACGGTGCTGCTCGACCCGGCCGACCACGCCGGCGTCGAACCCCAGACCGGCGTTGAAGGTGAACCAGCGGGCCGGAACCGCCTCGTCCTCCGAGCCGGGCGTACCCGACGCCAGCCCCAGGCCGACGGTCCGCTCGCTGCCCTCGCGCAGGGCGTCCAGCAGGGCTCCGGTGGCCTCCACCGCATGGTTGGGCAGACCGAGGGCGCGGGCGAAGACGTTGGTGGAACCACCCGGGACCACCGCGAGACCGGGCAGGTGCTCCGGGTCGGGGCCCGCGTGCAGCAGACCGTTGACGACCTCGTTCACCGTGCCGTCGCCGCCGAGGGCCACCACCAGGTCGATGTCGTCGCTCTGCGCCGCCTGCCGGCCGAGGTCGCGCGCGTGGCCGCGGTACTCGGTGGTGACCGCCTCCAGCTTCATCTCGCTCGCGAGCGCGTGGATCAGCACGTCGCGCGTGCGCGCACTCGTGGTGGTTGCCGCCGGATTGACCACGAGAAGTGCACGCATGCTGTGCAGGGTACCTACTGGGTGGTACTCGGCCCAGACCGAGGTGAAGATGGTCACCGGCGGACGGCAGGCGTGATACGTGGGACACCGCGGAGGACGCGGGCGCACCGAGGGCTACCCTTTCGGGGTGAGCAGTGAGCAGACCCCCACCCCCGCCTCCGCAACCGCCGAAGAGGCGGGCCCTCGCCCCGGCCGGCTGACCGCCGCGGCCGCGATCGCCGCGCTGGAGGGGCTGGCGCTCGTCGTCGGCGGCGGCTGGATGCTCGTGGGGGGTCTCACCGGACACCCCGACGACCGGACCTCGGCCGTCACCGGCGGAGTCACGCTGATCGTCCTCGCCCTGCTGCCGCTGCTCGCCGCCCGCGGACTGATCGCCCGACGGGGCTGGAGCCGGGGGCCCGCCGTGATCACGCAGATCATGGCGCTGCCCGTCGCCTACAACATGGTGCGGGCCGACAGCCTGGCCGTTCCGGCGGGCATCGTGCTCGGTGTCGTGGCCGTCACCGCGCTGGTGCTGCTCGTCAATCCGACGACCACCGAGGCCCTCGGCATCCGGGGGCCCGGCAACGCCGGGAAGCAGCCGTAAGGCACCCGTCGACCGGCGGTTACTCCTCGACCAGCAGCTTCTCCCGCAGCTGTGCCAGCGTGCGGGCCAGCAGCCGGGACACGTGCATCTGGGAGATGCCGACCTCCTGCGCGATCTGGGACTGGGTCATGTTGCCGAAGAAGCGCAGCAGCAGGATGCGCTTCTCCCGCGGTGGCAGGTCCTCGAGGAGCGGTTTGAGCGACTCCCGGTACTCGACGCCCTCCAGGGCCTCGTCCTCGGCGCCGAGGGTGTCGGCGACCGCCGGGGACTCGTCGTCGGTGTCGGGGACGTCCAGGGACAGCGTGGAGTACGCGTTGGCCGACTCCAGGCCCTCCAGGACCTCCTCCTCCGAGATCGCCAGTTTCTCGGCCAGCTCGTGGACCGTGGGGGAGCGGCCGTGCAGCTGGGACAGCTCCGCCGTGGCCGTCGTCAGGGCCAGCCGCAGCTCCTGGAGCCGCCGCGGGACGCGCACCGCCCAGCCCTTGTCCCGGAAGTGCCGCTTGATCTCGCCGACGACCGTGGGCGTCGCGTACGTGGAGAACTCCACGCCGCGGTCCGGGTCGAAGCGGTCCACCGACTTGATCAGGCCGATGGTGGCGACCTGGGTCAGGTCGTCCAGGGGCTCGCCGCGGTTGCGGAAGCGGCGCGCGAGGTGCTCGACCAGCGGCAGGTGCATGCGGACCAGCCGATTGCGCAGCTCCGCGTACTCCGGGCTGTCCTTCGTCAGCGTGCGCAGCTCGGCGAACAGGAGGCGCGCACCGCTGCGGTCCTGCGGGTCGTGCCGTGTGCCCTGAGTGCCCCGTGCACCCGGCGCGTGGCCCTCGGAGTGTCGCTCGTGCTCGCTCATCGTCCCGCCCGTTGCCCTTTCCCGAGCCCTCGCCTCCGCTCGGACGGGCCGGACGGGGGTCTCCCCGGTCCGCTGCCCGTCGCCCGGAACGACGGCCCCGGGCGGGGTCTCGTCCTCCGGATGCGGCCGGGCCTGCTCGGGGATGCCGTCGATGCCGTCCGCCGTCCGTCGCGCCTCGTTCGGAGAACGTGTGCCCTCGGCCGGCAGCTCCCGTGTACCGCGCTCTTCGTCCCGCACCGGCCCGTCCCCGTCCCTCACGTCGGCCCGGGTCCCGCGCCGCGCTGTTTGTAGAGGCTGATCGAAACGGTTTTGTCCTCGTCCACGGCAGAGGAGACCTTGCCCGCGAGGGCGGAGAGCACCGTCCAGGCGAAGGTGTCCCGGGACGGCGCGTGGCCGTCCGTGGTCGGCGCCGAGACGGTGACCTCGAGCGAGTCGTCGACGAGGCGGAAGACACAACTGAGCACCGAGCCGGGCACGGCCTGCTGCAGCAGGATCGCGCAGGCCTCGTCGACTGCGATGCGCAGGTCCTCGATCTCGTCGAGGGTGAAGTCCAAACGAGCTGCGAGGCCGGCCGTCGCCGTACGCAGCACCGACAGGTAGGCACCCGCGGCCGGCAGCCGGACTTCGACGAAGTCCTGGGTCGCGGGCTCGCCTGCGATCTGGGACACCCTCACCTCCAAGGTGGTACAAGCGTTACAGGGCCGAGGGACGCCCCTCGGGATAACGCGACACGTGGTTCAGCGGTGACGTTATCGCGCTCCGAAGTTTCCTGTCCCCGAGACCCCAACCCCGTGCTGTCACTCATAGTAAACACGCGAACACGCACAGTGGCTAGGGGGTCGGCGGGCCCAAATCGGAAGAGCGCGCGCCGGGTTGACGTACCCAGACGTCAGACGGTCGAACCGTCCCGGGCAGAGGTCACACCAGGACGTGGTCGACGAAGCACCAGCGCCAGCTCTCCCCGGGCTCGTAGGTCCTCATCACCGGGTGGCCGCTCTCCTTGTAATGCGCTGTCGCGTGCCGGTTCGGCGAGGAGTCGCAGCAGCCGACATGACCGCAGACGAGACACAGCCTCAGCTGCACCGGGTCCGTGCCCTCGGCGAGACACTCCGGACAGGTCTCGCCGCACGGCTCGGGTTCCGGGTGCGGCAGCGCGTCGGCGTGCGTGCACTGTTTCATGATTGCCAGGTTACGACGGGTGTGCGGATGAGCGCGCGGAAAACGAGGGCGGGCGAGGACGATGGACGTGATGCCGCTGCTGTTGCTGGTGGCGGGCAGCGCCGCGGTCGCCGCGGCGGGACGACGCGTGCCGGTGCCGGTGCCGCTGCTCCTGGTCGCGGTGGGCCTGGCGGTGAGCTACGTACCCGGTGTGCCCGACTACACCCTCGACCCGCACATCGTCCTGCCCCTGCTGCTGCCCCCGCTGCTCTATACGGCGGCCACCGACAGCTCCTACCTGGACCTGCGGGCGCAGGCCCGGCCCGTGGCGCTGCTGTCCGTGGGTTACGTCCTGTTCGCCACCTTCGTCGTCGGCTGCGCGGCGTACCTCATCGTGCCGGGCCTGCCGCTGACCGCGGCCCTGGTGCTCGGGGCGGTCGTGGCGCCCCCGGACGCCGTCGCGGCCACGGCGGTCGCCCGCCGCGTGGGGCTGCCCTCCCGGATCACCACGATCCTCCAGGGCGAGTCCCTGGTGAACGACGCCACCGCGATCACCGCCTTCAAGGTGGCGCTCGCCGCGGCCGTCGGCGAGGGGGCGACCTGGGCCGGCGGGATCGGCGAGTTCCTCATCGCGGCGGTGGGCGGCGTCGGCGTCGGACTGGTCCTGATGGTGCCGCTGCACTGGCTGCGCACCCACCTGACGGAGGCGCTGCTGCAGAACACGCTCTCCCTGCTGATCCCGTTCGTCGCCTACGCGGTCGCCGAGCAGGTGCACGCCTCCGGGGTGCTCGCGGTGGTCGTCGTCGCGCTCTACCTCGGCCACCGCGCGTGGGAGGTCGACTTCGCCACCCGGCTCCAGGAGGAGGCGGTGTGGAAGATGGTCGCGTTCGTCCTGGAGTCGGCCGTGTTCGCCCTCATCGGGCTCCAGCTGCCCGTCGTCCTCAGGGGCCTGGGGGAGTACGAGGGGGCCGACGCCGCCTGGTACGCCCTCGCCGTCTTCCTGGTGGTCGCCGTGGCCAGGTTCGTGTGGGTGTACCCGGCGACGTTCCTGCCCCGGCTGTCGGCACGGGTACGCGCGCGCGAGGGCGAGCTCTCCTGGAAGGGGCCGTTCGTGATCGGCTGGGCCGGGATGCGGGGCGTGGTCTCCCTGGCCATCGCGTTCTCCATCCCGCTCACCGTGCACGGAGGCGAGCCCTTTCCCGAGCGCAACCTCATCCTGTTCCTCACCTTCACCACGGTCATCGGCACCCTGGTCGTCCAGGGCGTCAGCCTGCCGCCGCTGATCCGCCTGCTGAAGTTCCCGGCGCACGACGTGCAGGCGGAGACGCTGGCGGAGGCCAACGCCCAGGCGCAGGCCTCGCGGGTCGCGGAACTGCGCCTGGACGATCTGCTCGCCGACCAGCGCAACGCCCTGCCGGCGCCGCTCGCGGACCGCCTCCGCATGGTCCTGGAGCGCCGCCGCAACGCCGTCTGGGAACGGCTCGGCCAGGTCAATCCCGTCACCGGCGAGACCGTCGACGACACCTACCGGCGACTCTCCCGGGAGATGATCAGCGCCGAGCGCGAGGTCTTCGTCCGGCTGCGGGACGGCCGCTACATCGACGACGAGATGCTCCGGACCCTGCTGCGCCGGCTGGACCTGGAGGAGGCGGCCGCATACCGGGAGGCGACGTGAGCGGGCGCAGGGGTGCGCGGGCGCGTCGGGGCGGCGGTCCCGACCCGCTCAGGGGAAGGGCCGGCCGGTGACGACCGCCGCCAGGGTCGTCCCGCGCGGGAAGGCGCCCTCCTTGGTGAGGGTCAGCAGGGCGTACAGCATCTTGGCGACGTAGACGCGCTCCACGGGGAGGCCGTGGCGGTGTTCGAAGTCCTCGGCGAAGGCGTCAAGACCGGGCGTCGTGCGGGCGTAGCCGCCGTGGTGGAAGCGGTCCTCCAGGCTCCAGTCGCCGCGCGGCCCGCCGAACGCGTGCTCCTGGAGCCGCCGTATGTCACCGTCCAGGAAGCCGCCCTTGAGTACTGGTATGCCGAGGGCCCGCCGCCCCCGGGGGAGCCCGGCGGCGAGGCCCGCGAGCGTGCCACCGGTGCCGCAGGCGACGGCGGCCACGTCGGCGTGGGTGCCCAGCTCCTCGCCCAGGGCGCGGCAGCCGCGGACGGCCTCCGCGTTGCTGCCGCCCTCGGGGACGACGACGGCGCCCTCGGCGCCCGCCGCGCGCAGGAGGGCCGTCAGCGTCCCCGGTTCGGACTTGCGCCGGTACGTCGAGCGGTCGACGAAGTGCAGCCGCATCCCGTCGGCGGCGCACCGGGCCAGTGAGGGGTTGAGCGGGAGGCCGGCCAGCTCCTGACCGCGGACCACGCCCACCGTGGGCAGCCCGAGCAGTCGGCCGGCGGCGGCCGCGGCACGCAGGTGGTTGGAGTAGGCGCCGCCGAACGTGACGACGGTGCGCCCGCCGGCCGTGGCGAGGTTCGGCGCCAGCTTGCGCCATTTGTTGCCGACCAGCTCGGGGTGGATCAGATCGTCCCGCTTGAGCAGCAGCCGGACACCGTGCCGCTCGAACCGTCCGTCGGCCACCTCGTGCAGCGGAGAGGGCAGACGGGGCCGCAGGGCCGCGAGCTCACGGGTGTCGGTGCCGGTCACCCCGCCATTGTCGCGCCCCCACGCCCCCCGGCCACCTCACCCCGTCCGCTCCCGGCTCACACCACCGGTCCGGTCCCGGGTCGACCCGGCCGGTCCGAGCCTCGGCCGGTGCTGGGGCGCGTCGGCGGGTCCGGGGCGTCTCGGCCTGCCGTGGATGGCCCCGGTGGTCCCGGCGTCTCGGCCGGTCTCGGGTCAACTCGGCCGGTGTCGGGCGGCTTCGCCGGGCCGGGTCACTTCAGGCGGTCCCGAATCCGGTTCCGCATCGACGACATCGTGAAACCGCGCGGATCCACCTTGCCCGGCTGCCACTCCAGGTGGCCGATGACGGACCGCTCGTTCCAGCCGTGGTGGCGGCACACGGCCGCCGCGGCCCGCTCGATCGCCTCCAGCTGCGCCGCCGGCCAGGGGTCGTCGCCGTCGCCCAGGTTCTCGCACTCGAAGCCGTAGAAGTGCCGGTTGCCGTCGGTGTTCGCCTCGTTGTCCCGGGGCAGCGCCTTCTCCGCGATCACCGCCCGCAGGACGTCGTCGTCGCCGAGGCCGGCGTGGTTGGCCCTGCCGTACCCGACCAGGTGGACCCTGCCGTCCTTGGTGACGACCCCGTGGCACAGAGGCCCCGGCAGACCTTCGTAGCCCTTGCGGCAGATGTCCACCGTCCGCGCGCTGCCCTTGGTGACCGTGTGGTGGATCATCACACCGTGCACGGGACCCCACGGTCCCTTGTGGTTGCGGTTGTGGTCCCGCCAGTCGCCGACCTGGACGACGGTGAGGCCCTCCGCCTTGAGTGCCTTGAGGAAACTGCTCGAGGACATGGGTGAGGCCACGGCCGACTCCTTCACGCTGCGCGACGACCGCCCGACGCGACCGCCTCGTACGGAGCTTGTACCGAAACGGAGCAACTCCTATTGCTTGTTCGGTCCGTGTGCGAGTCGTTTCGGACAATCTCATCCCGGCCAGGGGGTGCCCAAGTCGAAACAAGCCCCCATATCTGCCCCGGCCGCGAGTGATCCATTCCCGCTCGTTCGTGTAATAGCACCGGCACGCTCCGTGAGGAAGGCTGGTCCACGCACATCGATGCCGGGCGCAGTCGTCCGGCATGACCGGGAGGGCAATTCCTTATGTCGGTAGGCGAAGAGGTCCGCACCGAGCAGACCAGGCCGCAGCAGAGCCTCGGCACGGCGGCCGCGCGGAACCTGGCCACCACCACCAAGTCCGTTCCTCAGATGCAGGAGATCAGCTCGCGCTGGCTGCTGCGCTCGCTCCCCTGGGTGGACATCCAGGGCGGCACGTACCGGGTGAACCGGCGTCTGACCTTCGCCGTCGGCGACGGCCGCGTGACGTTCGTGAAGACCGGCGACCGCGTCGAGGTCATCCCCGCGGAGCTGGGCGAGCTGCCGGCCCTGCGGTCGTACGAGGACGACGAGGTGCTGTCGGAACTCGCGCAGCGCTGCGAGCAGCGGGAGTTCGGCCCCGGCGAGGTGATCGCCTCGTTCGGCGCGCGGGCCGACGAGGTCTATCTGCTGGCGCACGGCAAGGTCGAGAAGATCGGCACCGGCCCCTACGGCGACGACGCGGTGCTCGGCGTCCTCGCGGACGGCGCCTACTTCGGCGACCAGGCGCTCCTCGACGGGGACGCCATCTGGGAGTACACCGCCCGTACGGTCACTGCCTGCACCGTGCTCGTGCTGCCCCGTCAGGAGGTGGACCAGGTCGCGGAGCGGGCCGACTCCCTGCGCGAACACCTGGAGCAGCGGCGCTCGATCCCGGAGCAGCGCACCAACGGGCACGGTGAGAAGGAGATCGACCTCGCGGCCGGCCACAGCGGTGAGCCGGACATCCCGCACACCTTCGTCGACTACGAGGCCCGGCCGCGTGAGTACGAACTGAGCGTCGCCCAGACCGTGCTGCGCATCCACTCGCGCGTGGCCGACCTGTACAACCAGCCGATGAACCAGACCGAGCAGCAGATCCGCCTGACGGTCGAGGCGCTGAAGGAGCGCCAGGAGCACGAACTCATCAACAACCGGGAGTTCGGGCTGCTGCACAACTGCGAGTACGACCAGCGCATCCAGCCGCACGACGGCGTGCCCGGTCCCGACGACCTCGACGAACTGCTGAGCCGCCGGCGCGGCACCAAGCTGCTCCTCGCCCACCCGCGCGCCATCGCCGCCATCGGCCGCGAGCTCAACAAGCGCGGTCTCGTCCCCGAGACCATCGACGTCGCCGGGAACCGCATCCCGACCTGGCGCGGTGTGCCCATCTACCCGTGCAACAAGATTCCGGTCACCGAGGCCCGTACCTCCTCGATCATCGCGATGCGTACCGGCGAGCAGGACCAGGGCGTCATCGGCCTGCGCGCCACCGGCATCCCCGACGAGATCGAGCCGAGTCTGTCGGTGCGCTTCATGGGGATCAACGAGCAGGCGGTCATCAAGTACCTGGTCACGGCCTACTACTCGGCCGCGGTCCTCGTGCCGGACGCGCTCGGCGTGCTGGAGAACGTCGAGATCGGCCGCTGGCGGTGACGTCACTGTCCCGAACGCCGTGTTCCCGCCCTCCCGGGCGGGTACACCCCCGGGGTACGGACGGGCCCAGGGGGAAGGTGAGTCCATGACGGAGACCCGGCGCGGCGCCACCGCGACGCGCCGTCCCACCGGGACGCCGGAAAGGCACGGGCCCATCGGCACACAGCGTGAGAAGAAGCCGGGGGAGTCGGCCGAAGGGCAGGGGCAGGCGGTGGTCGAAGGGCACGAGGCGGCCGTGCTCCTGAGCGAGTCACGAGCGTCGGTCGATCCCGAACTGCGCTCCGCCATCGCGACGCTGCCCGAGTCGATGCGCCGGGTCGCGCTCTACCACTTCGGCTGGCAGCACGCGGACGGCACGCCCGCGGCGGGCAACGCGGGCAAGGCGATCCGCCCCGCGCTCGTCCTCACCGCGGCGGCGGCGCTCGGCGGTCCGGCGGCCCGCGCGGCGGCCGTCCGGGCCGCGGCGGCGGTGGAACTGGTCCACAACTTCACCCTGCTGCACGACGACGTGATGGACCGCGACGCCACCCGGCGGCACCGGCCGACCGCGTGGACCGTGTTCGGTGACGCCGACGCGATCCTCGCCGGGGACGCACTTCAGGCGCTCGCCCTGCGGCTGTTCGCCGCCGACCCGCATCCGGCGTCCGCGGCGGCGGCCACCCGGCTCGCCGACTGCGTCATGGAGCTGTGCGAGGGCCAGCACGCGGACACGGCGATGGAGCGGCGCCCGCCGGGCGAGGTGACCCTCGACGAGACGCTCGCCATGGCCGAGGCCAAGACGGGTGCCCTGCTGGGCTGTGCCTGCGCCGTCGGCGCGCTGTACGCGGGCGCTTCCACGGAGGACGTCGAGGCACTGGACGCCTTCGGCCGGGAGGCCGGGATGGCCTTCCAGCTCATCGACGACGTCATCGGCATATGGGGCGACCCGCGCCACACCGGCAAGCCGGCCGGTGCGGACCTCGCCGCCCGCAAGAAGTCGCTGCCGGTGGTCGCCGCCCTCACCTCCGGCACCCCGGCCGCCGCCGAACTGGCCGAGCTGTACACCGGCTTGTACGACGAGGACAAGGAGGACCTGGAGCGCACCGCCCTGGCCGTGGAGCGGGCCGGCGGCCGGGACTGGGCCCAGGCCCAGGCGGCCGACCGGATGGCGAGGGCCATGCAGGAGCTGGCGCGTGCCGTGCCCGAGCCGGAGGCGGCGGGCGGCCTGCTCGCGCTGGCCGAGTTCGTGACCCGGCGCAGCACCTGAGCGCCGCCCCGGCCCCCTCGCCCGGCCCGGCGTCGTGGATCGCCGGATCGGCCACGCAAGACCCCGGAGCCCGTGCAGGGCCGTACGGCACCTGACCGACGTACGGCCGCACCGCCGACGGCTCCGGTCCGGCGGGTCCCGCACTTCCCCACGGTGTGCGGGGCCCGCCCCTCTGTCTCTCCCCGTGGGGCCCGGGCCCAGCGGATAGGCTCAACCGCCGTACAGGCGAGCAGTGTTGAGTCGAAGGGGCGAGGCATGGGTGTGGTGATCCGCACGGCGGGGGAGGGCGACCGGGAGCTGGTCGTACGGCTGCTGGACGAGGCCTTCCAGGACGATCCGGTGAGCAGCTGGGTCTTTCCCGGCGCGGAGTACCGTCGCCGGACGCACCATCGGCTCATGGCCGCGTTCGCCGACGCCGTCTTCGCGGACGGCCGCGTCGATCTCACCGAGGACGGCGCCGCCTGCGCGCTGTGGCTGCCCGTTGCGGCGGAGGAGCACGAGGGTGCCGAGGACGGCCCCGCCCGAATCCGCGAGGCCGTCGACCCGGAGAACGAGCGGGTAGAGCTGATAGCCCGGCTCACGGACGGGATCCACCCCTCCGGCCGGGCGCACGCGTACCTGTGGATGATCGGCGTGGTCCCGGAGCGGCAGGGCGAGGGCCTGGGCACCGCGCTGATCGAGACCGTCCTCGACCGCTGCGACCTTGAAGGGCTGCCCGCCTATCTCGAGGCGAGCAGTGCCCGTGGGAAGGCGCTCTACGAACGTCTCGGCTTCGAGTTCACCGGCCGGGCCCTGGATCTGCCGGACGGCCCCCGCATGTGGCCGATGTGGCGCGAGCCGCGGACTCCCCGACCGGCCGTAATCCGTTGATCGCGTAATCCGTTCCCCAAACAACTACGCATGGAGTACTATGACCGCAGTGGTCAACATGAACGGGAGACCGGTTTGCGCAAACTCACCTACTTCATCGCCTGCTCGATCGACGGCTTCATCGGCGGCCCGGACGGCGACGCGTCGTTCATGGTCCCGTTCGTCGACGAGGAGTTCTTCGACTTCCTGAAGTCGGAGTATCCGGAGACGCTGCCGACCCACGGCCGTCGTCCGCTGGGCATCGACGACCTGCCGAACAAGCGGTTCGACACGATCGTGCAGGGGCGCGCCAGCTACGACCTGGCCCTGAAGGAGGGCGTCACCAGCCCCTATGCCCACCTGCGCGAATACGTCGCCTCGCGCACGCTCACGGAGTCGCCCGACCCGAACGTCGAGATCATCTCGACGGATCTGGTCGGCAGGGTCCGGGAGCTGAAGGCCGAGGACAGTGCCCTCGGCATCTATCTGTGCGGCGGATCGGCCGTCGCCGGCGAGCTGGTCGACGAGGTGGATGAACTGGTCATCAAGACCTACCCGGTGCTCCTCGGCACCGGTATGCCGATGTTCGCCTCCGGGTTCCGGGTCTCCGAGTTCGTGCCGGACTCGGTGCGGACGTTCGGCAACGGTGTCGTGGTGCGTACGTACCACCGCAAGCGCTGAGCCGCCGCCCGCTCTAACCTTGGGGGTATGGACAGCGACACGTACGCCTGTCCCGTGTGCGGACAGCCAGTCGAAGCGGTCGTCCGGCGGCACAAGACGCTGGGCATATGGGTACCGGCATGGGCCCCGGGCCCGTGCGGCAACCCTCAGTGCGAGGCGGGTCCCGGGAAGAACGCGGGGGCCGCCGAAGCCGGGGCACGGCCCGGGAGGCCGGAGCACTCCCGGGAATCGGTCACCGAGAACCCCTGACCACGACAACGCCGAAGGGGCCCGGCCAGGATGGCGCGGGCCCCTTCGGGCTGCCCTGCGGCCTGCGATGGTGCACCGATCGCCGGCCCCGGGATGCTGACGTCCGTCAGGCCTTCTTGGTCTCCCAGAAGATCTTGTCGATCTGGGCGATGTAGTCCAGGGCCTTCTGGCCGGTCGCCGGGTCCTTCGAGCCCTTGGCGGCCGACAGGGCCTTCAGGGTGTCGTTGACCAGCTGGTGCAGCTCCGGGTACTTCTCGAAGTGCGGGGGCTTGAAGTAGTCGCTCCACAGCACGGAGACGTGGTGCTTCGCCAGCTCGGCGCGCTGCTCCTTGATGACCGTGGCGCGCGTCTGGAAGTGCGGGTCGTCGTTGCCGGCCATCTTCTCCTGGACGGCCTTCACCGACTCCGCCTCGATGCGGGCCTGGGCAGGGTCGTACACGCCGCAGGGCAGGTCGCAGTGGGCGCTGACCGTGACCTTGGGGGCAAACAGGCGGGAAAGCATGAAGCGTTCCTTCCTCGTGATCGTCTTCTCAGGGGGGACATTACTCCCTGGGAGGCCCGATTTCGCGGGTGCCCCCGTGGGCTTAGGACAAAAGTCCGGGGTGAGACTGAGACTGGTGGAGGAAAGACCGGGGAGGTGCCGGGTGATGCCGGAGCAACTGTCGCAGGAGACCGAGCGCTCGAGAGGGGCGTTGCCCTTCGGGCCGGCCGAGGTGACCGGGCCGTCGATGGTGCCCACGCTGCACCACGGGGACGTGCTGCTCGTGCACTGGGGGGCCCGGGTCCGGCCGGGTGACGTGGTCGTGCTGCGGCACCCCTTCCAGCAGGACCTGCTCGTGGTCAAGCGGGCGGCCGAACGGCGCGGGGCCGGCTGGTGGGTGCTCGGGGACAACGCGTTCGCGGGCGGGGACAGCACCGACTACGGGGTGGTCCCGCAGGATCTCGTCCTCGGCCGGGTCCGGTTCCGGTACCGGCCGCCGCGCGCGGGTCAGCGCTCGCCGCTCGCCGTGGTCCGCTGGGTGCTGTCGGCGGTCAGGCCGGTGCTGGCCGACCGGTCCGCCTCCAGGCGCTTGCGGGCGCGGTAGGCCGCCACGTTGGCGCGGGTGGCGCAGCGGTCTGAGCAGTAGCGCCGGGAGCGGTTGGTGGAGGTGTCCAGATAGGCGTTGCGGCAGGGCGGCGCTTCGCACAGGCCCAGCCGGTCCACCCCGTACTCGGTGAGGTGGAAGGCCAGGCCCATCGCCGCGATGGCCGCGAAACCGGCCGTCGCGTTGGAGGGGTGGTCCGCCAGGTGCATGTGCCACAGCGGGCTGCCGTCCTCCGCGCGGTGGTCGTGGCCGGAGATCTGCGGGCTCACCGGGAACTCCAGGAGCAGTGAGTTCAGCAGGTCCACGGCGAGGGTCTCGTCGCCGCCGTCGGCCGCCTCGAAGACCGAGCGCAGCCGTCCCCGGACCGAGCGGAACCGTGTCACGTCGGCGTCGGACGCGCGCCGGGCCGCCGACTGGTTGGCGCCGAAGAGCTCACGGACGGCCTCGACCGAGGTCAGGGAGTCCTGTCCCCGCGACGGTTCCTCGGTGTTGACGAGACGTACGGCGTAATCCGAGTAATAGGCCAGTTCCACTTGTAGTCCTTACGACGGGGCTCTAGGGTCGTGCCTGCGGTCAGGTAACAGCTGATCGTGCTTCCAGGGTATTACGCGACACACTGCGGAGGGGCTCGATGACGAACGCGGACACGACCACGGCCAACACGACCACCACCACGACCAGGGCCACCGCGGCGGGTGCCGACTGGCAGGCCTGGCAGCAGAGCTGGGACCGGCAGCAGGAGTGGTACATGCCGGACCGCGAGGAACGGTTCCGGATCATGCTCGACATGGTCGAGGCGCTCGTCGGTCCCGCGCCCCGCGTGCTGGACCTGGCCTGCGGCACCGGCACCATCACGGCCCGGCTGTTCGACCGGTTCCCGGACGCCACGAGCACCGGCGTGGACCTCGACCCCGCCCTCCTCGCCATCGCCGAGGGCACCTTCGCGGGCGACGAGCGGGTCTCCTTCGTCGCCGCCGACCTCAAGGACCCCGACTGGCCGTCGCAGCTGCCGTACGCGTCGTACGACGCCGTGCTGACCGCCACGGCCCTGCACTGGTTCCACGCCGAACCCCTCGCGGATCTCTACGGCCGGGTCGCGGAGCTGGTCCGCGACGGTGGTGTCTTCATGAACGCGGACCACATGATCGACGAAGCGACGCCCCGGATCAACGCGGCCGAGCGCGCGCAGCGGCACGCGCGGATGGACGCCGCCAAGGGGCAGGGCGCACTGGACTGGGCCGAGTGGTGGCAGCTGGCCGCCAAGGACCCGGTGCTCGCCGGGCCCACCGCCCGCCGCTTCGAGATCTACGGTGAGCACGCCGACGGCGAGATGCCCTCGGCGGCGTGGCACGCGCGCGTGCTGCGCGAGAAGGGCTTCGGCGAGGCCCGGCCGGTGTGGTGCTCGCCGTCGGACACGCTGCTGCTGGCGGTCAAGTAGGACCACACGCCGAGGGGGCGGTACGGGAATCCGTACCGCCCCCTCGGCGTGTGATCGTGCGGACGATCAGAGGACCTTGGACAGGAACGCCTTGGTCCGGTCGTGCTGCGGGTCGGTCAGCACGTCGCGCGGGTTGCCCGACTCGACCACCACGCCGTTGTCCATGAAGACCAGGCTGTCGCCGACCTCGCGGGCGAAGCCCATCTCGTGGGTGACGACGACCATCGTCATGCCGGACTCCGCGAGGTCGCGCATGACGTCGAGGACGTCGCCGACCAGCTCGGGGTCGAGCGCCGAGGTCGGCTCGTCGAACAGCATCAGCTTCGGGTCCATCGCCAGGGCCCGCGCGATGGCGACGCGCTGCTGCTGGCCGCCGGAGAGCTGCGAGGGGTAGTTGCCGGCCTTGTCGGCCAGGCCCACACGCTCCAGGAGGCCCCGCGCACGGTCCCTGGCCTGGGCCCTGCTCATGCCCTTGACCTGGACCGGCGCCTCCATGACGTTCTCGACGGCCGTCATGTGCGGGAACAGGTTGAAGCGCTGGAAGACCATGCCGATGTCCCGGCGCTTGAGGGCGACCTCGCTGTCCTTCAGCTCATAGAGCTTGTCACCCTTCTGGCGGTAGCCGACCAGCTCGCCGTCGACGTACAGACGCCCGGCGTTGATCTTCTCGAGGTGGTTGATACACCTGAGGAAGGTGGACTTGCCGGAGCCGGAGGGGCCGATGAGGCAGAACACCTCGCCCTGCTTCACCTCCAGGTCGATGCCCTTGAGGACCTCGACGGCACCGAAGGACTTGTGGACGCCCTCGGCCTTGACCATGGCGGTCATGCCGCACCTCCCGTCGTGCTGGAGCGGTTCGACAGGGAGAACAGGTTCGCCCTGATCTTCTGCATCGGGGTCGGCGGCAGACTGCGGCTGGAGCCGCGGGCGTAGTAGCGCTCCAGGTAGTACTGGCCGATGCTGAAGATCGAGGTCAGCAGCAGGTACCAGGCCGCCGCGAGGAACAGCATCTCGGCCGGGGCGCCCGAGGTCTGGCCGATGTCCTGGGCGACCCGGAACAACTCGGCGTACTGGACGACCGACACCAGTGAGGTCGTCTTCAGCATGTTGATGACCTCGTTGCCCGTCGGCGGCACGATCACGCGCATCGCCTGCGGGACCACGATCCGGCGCAGCGTCTTGGTGTGGCTCATGCCGAGCGCGTGTGCCGCCTCGGTCTGGCCCTCGTCGACGGCGAGCAGACCGGCGCGGCAGATCTCAGCCATGTACGCCGCCTCGTTCAGGCCGAGGCCGAGCAGCGCCGTCAGGAACGGCGTCATGAAGTCCGACCACTCGTCGCGGTAGAACGGGCCCAGGTTGATGTACTCGAAGACCAGGCCGAGGTTGAACCAGACGACCAGCTGCACCAGGACCGGCGTGCCGCGGAAGAACCAGATGTAGAACCACGCGATGGACGAGGTCACCGGGTTCTTCGACAGCCGCATCACGGCGAGCAGGATGCCGCCGACGACACCGATCAGCATCGCGAGGACGGTGATCAGGAGCGTCTTGCCCATGCCGGTCAGGACACGGTCGTCGAAGAAGTAGTCCGGGATCGCGCCCCAGTTGATCTTGCCCTGCGAGAACGCGTACACGACCGCGGCCAGCAGCGCGATCGCGACGACCGCGGAGACGTACCGCCCGTAGTGCCGGACCGGGATGGCCTTGATGGCCTCCGGCGGGGTCGGCGGGGTGCCGGCCGGGCCGCCCGCCGTCTTGTCGATGTCAACAGTCACGGATGTTGCCTTTCAGCGCCGGCCGCGCGGTCACTTGCCGCCGTTGACGGTGGCCTCGGTGATGGCGCCTTCCGACACGCCCCACTTGTCCATGATCTTCTTGTACTCGCCGTTCGCGATCACCGCGTCCAGCGCCGCCTTCAGGGCGTCGCGCAGCTGCGTGTTGTCCTTGGCGACCGCTATGCCGTACGGCGCGGCCTCGACCTGCTCGCCGACGAGCTCGAAGTCCTTGCCGCCGCCGGAGGTCTTCACTGCGTACGCCGCGACCGGGAAGTCGGAGGAACCGGCGTCCGCGCCGCCCGCGCGCAGGCGGGTCTGGGCCTGCTGGTCGTTGTCGAAGGCCTCCATGGAGATCTTCTTGCCGGCCGGGCACTTCTCGTTCTCGGCCTTGGCGAGGTCCTCGGAGACCGTGCCGCGCTGGAGCACGAGCTTCTTGCCGCACAGGTCGGACCAGGTCTTGATGCCCTGGTCGTCGCCCTTCTTGGTGTAGATCGAGACACCGGCGGTGAAGTAGTCGACGAAGTCGACGCCCTGGCCGACCTTCTTGCCGGTGTCGGCGTCGATGCCCTCCTGGCGGTCCTTGGTGTCGGTCATCGCGGACATGGCGATGTCGTACCGCTTGGAGCGCAGGCCGGTGATCAGGGTGTCGAAGGTGCCGTTCTCGAACTCGAACTTCACACCGAGCTGCTTGCCCAGGGCGTCCGCGAGGTCGGGGTCGATACCGACCGTCTTGCCGGAGTCGTCCTTGAACTCGACGGGCGCGTACGCGATGTCCGAGCCGACCTTGATGGTGCCCTTGTCGCGGATCGACTGCGGCAGCTTGTCCGCGAGCGGGGCGCCGCCGGCGGACTGGTTGTCGCTGCCGCCGGAGTCGCCGTTCTCGGTCTGGTCGCCGCATCCGGTGAGCAGCAGGGCGCCGGCGACCGCGATCGCACCGACCGCTGCTAGCCGGGAGTGCGCGGCGGTCGTACGACGGGTGGAGCGTGCGGTCATGGTGGTTCCTCCGGCGGATGAGGGAGTTGCCGATGGGGACGGTGGAGTTCCGGTGGGACGGGCGCCGGCCGGGGGACCGGCCGGTGCCGTGGGTCGACGAGAGCACACACCTTCGAGTGCCGCGACCTCGTGTGATTACGGCATCTTGCCATTCGGACTCGGCCGTTCAGGGGGCCCGTCATGTCAAAATCGGATAACGGGTCACCCCCCGAACCGCACCAGGTCGGTACATCACGACCGAACCTTTGCGGGAATCTGCCCTTCCGGCCGGAAGATCTGCGGAATTTCTCGTTATCCCGCCATGGATCGCGCGTGTACGGCGCGTCCGAAAGCTTCGATCCCGGGTCTGTCAAGAGGTCTCGGGAGGTTGTCCAAAACCCTGGCTATGAGCCATGTCACCGACATGCGGCGTTCGGGGTCCGGCATGTGAGCTTGCGCTTATCGGACTCGTCGCAGGGGGCGTCCGTCGGGTAAGAAGGTTCTTTACACCCCTCATCAGGGGCTCAGGGCGCGTGTGCGGCGCGCCCGTCGCGCAGGGTCCTCGTGGCCCAGACAGCCATCTCCCTGTGCGGTGCCCGCCCATTCCTCACCAGGAGTGGACAAACCCTCAAACCATGAACTCTTAAGGGGTAAGACAAAGTGGCAGCGGAGATCGTCAATCCTCGCAGCGACAGCGAAGCCGGTGCGGAGCAGGAGGCGGGCGCCGAGCCGCTCGACTCCTTCGACCCCGCGTTCGCGCTGCACCGCGGCGGCAAGATGGCCGTGCAGGCCACCGTGCCGGTCCGCGACAAGGAAGACCTGTCCCTGGCGTACACGCCAGGCGTCGCGAAAGTGTGCAGCGCGATCGCCGAGCAGCCCGACCTCGTCCACGACTACACCTGGAAGTCGTCGGTCGTCGCGGTCGTGACGGACGGTACGGCGGTGCTGGGCCTCGGTGACATCGGGCCCGAGGCGTCCCTCCCGGTGATGGAGGGCAAGGCCATCCTCTTCAAGCAGTTCGGCGGCGTGGACGCGGTCCCGATCGCCCTGAACTGCACGGACGCCGACGAGATCGTCGAGACCGTGGTCCGGCTCGCGCCCTCCTTCGGCGGCGTGAACCTGGAGGACATCTCGGCGCCGCGGTGCTTCGAGATCGAGCGCAAGCTCCAGGAGCGCCTGGACATCCCGGTCTTCCACGACGACCAGCACGGCACGGCCGTCGTGACGCTGGCCGCCCTGCGGAACGCGGCGCGGCTGAGCGGGCGGACGCTGGGTGAGCTGCGGGCGGTGATCTCGGGTGCGGGTGCGGCCGGGGTCGCCATCGCCAGGATGCTGGTGGAGGCCGGCATCGGGGACGTCGCGGTCGCCGACCGCAAGGGTGTCGTCTCGGCCGACCGGGGGGACCTGACCCCGGTGAAGCAGGAGTTGGCCTCCTTCACCAACAAGGCCGGGCTCTCCGGTCCGCTGGAGGCGGCGCTCGCGGGTGCCGACGTCTTCATCGGCGTCTCCGGCGGTACGGTGCCCGAGCCTGCGGTGGCCTCGATGGCCGAGGGTGCCTTCGTCTTCGCGATGGCCAACCCGAACCCGGAGGTGCATCCGGAGGTCGCCCACAAGTACGCGGCGGTCGTCGCGACGGGGCGCTCGGACTTCCCGAACCAGATCAACAACGTGCTGGCGTTCCCGGGCATCTTCGCGGGCGCTCTCCAGGTGCGGGCGTCGCGGATCACCGAGGGCATGAAGCTGGCGGCGGCCGAGGCGCTGGCCTCCGTGGTGGGGGACGACCTCGCCGCGGACTATGTCATTCCGTCGCCGTTCGACGAGCGGGTCGCGCCGGCCGTGACGGCGGCGGTGGCCGCGGCGGCTCGGGCGGAGGGGGTTGCGCGCCGGTGACGGTGTGACGCTTGCGGTGTGATCACTGCGGTGTGGTGAGCGGTCTCGTCCTTGGTGGGCGGGGCCGCTTGTCTTTTCGGTGCCGGTGCCGGTGCCGGTGCCGGTGCCGACGCGGGTGCGGGTCCGCTGGTGCTGGGCGCGGGGTGGGGGCGCTGACCGGCGCTGGGCGGGTGCCGCTGCGCCCACCCGTGCCGCCCCAGCGGCACGACTGCCCGCAGCTGGGGGGGGGGGGGCTGGCAGGCGCGACTGCCCGCAGCTGGGAGCCGGGGCGGCTGGCAAGAGGGGGTGTGTCACACGGGGCTGTGGTTCCGGTTGGAGGTTGGGGAACCTATCGTCAAGGTCATGTTCGCTGTCTACGCCGCCCGAATCGACCGCGACCAGCCCTTGGCCGGCCTGGAGTTGGGAGAGCTTCCGGCTCCCGAGACCCGGCCGGGCTGGAGTGTCGTCGATGTCAGGGCCGCCTCCCTCAACCACCACGACCTGTGGTCTCTGCGCGGCGTCGGCCTCCCCGAGGACCGGCTGCCGATGATCCTCGGCTGCGACGCCGCCGGGATCGACGCGGACGGCAACGAGGTCGTCCTGCACTCCGTGATCGGCCAGACCGGCCACGGGGTCGGTCCCAAGGAGCCCCGCTCCATCCTCACCGAGCGCTACCCGGGGACGTTCGCCGAGCAGGTCGCCGTGCCGACCTGGAACATCCTGCCCAAGCCCAAGGAGCTCTCCTTCGAGGAGGCCGCCTGCCTGCCGACCGCCTGGCTGACGGCGTACCGGATGCTGTTCACCAACGCCGGGGTGCGTCCCGGTGACTCGGTGCTGGTGCAGGGCGCCGGCGGCGGGGTGGCCACGGCCGCGATCGTGCTCGGCAAGGCTGCGGGGCTGCGGGTCTTCGCCACCAGCCGGGACGAGGCCAAGCGCAAGCGGGCGCTGGAGCTCGGCGCGGTGGAGGCCGTGGAGACCGGTGCGCGGCTGCCGCAGCGGGTCGATGCCGTCATCGAGACCGTGGGCGCCGCCACCTGGTCGCACTCCATCAAGTCGCTGCGGCCCGGCGGCACGCTGGTCATCTCCGGTGCCACCAGCGGTGACCGGCCCTCCCACGCCGAGCTGACCCGGATCTTCTTCCTGGAGCTCAAGGTCGTCGGCTCCACGATGGGTTCCAAGGACGAGCTGGAGGACCTGTTGTCCTTCTGTGCCGCCACCGGTGTGCGTCCCGTCATCGACGAGGTGCTTCCGATGGACCGGGCCCGCGAGGGCTTCGAGCGGATGGCCTCCGGCGGGCAGTTCGGCAAGATCGTGCTCAACAACTCCTGACGCGTTCCCCCCACACACGGCGGGTCCGGTTCTCCGGGCCCGCCGTTCGCTAGTCCCGGCCGCTCGGCAACCCCCACCCTCATGTCAACCGGGGTTGACGAAGACGTCATGTCAACCTAAGTTGACTGCATGAGTGAAGCAACGGATCTCGCCACGCGTGCGGGTGACCGCGATCCCCGGATCGGGCTGCGAGCCGTCACCGCCCTGCGGAAGCTGGTGGAGCAGCTGGAGGCCGTACAGGTGCGCAGCGCCCGCGCGCAGGGATGGTCGTGGCAGGAGATCGCCACGGAACTCGGAGTCAGCAGGCAGGCCGTGCACAAGAAGTACGGGAGGCATTGATGTTCGAGCGATTCACCAAGGACGCCCGCGCGGTCGTGCAGGGGGCGGTGGGACACGCAGAGGAGGCACGGGCGGAGACCGTCGAGCCCGAGCACCTGCTGCTCGCCCTGCTGGACCGGGAGGGCAGTCGCGCCTCCTTCGCACTGGCGGCCCTCGGCGTCGGCGAGCACCGGGACGCAGTACGCCAGGAGCTGGGGGAGGCACGGCGCCGTGCGGGTCTGTCGCAGTCCGAGACGGAAGCTCTCGCCGGACTGGGAATCGATGTCACGGAGATCGTCGCCAGGGTGGAGGAGGCCCACGGCGTGGGGGCGATGTCCGCCGACGACCACAAGCGCGGGCGCCGGTGGTCGGGACACCGGAGCTTCAGCCGGGGCGCCAAGGAGGTCCTGGAGAAGGCGCTGCGGGTCGCCGTCGCACGCCGTGACCGGCACATCGGGGACGAGCATCTCCTCCTCGCCCTGGCCCTGCGTCCCGGAGTACCCGCCGAGGTGCTCGCCGACCACGGGGTGACCCATGCGTCACTGTCCAGAGTGCTGGGTGAGGGGGCCGGGGAGGCCTGCGCCTGACCCGCGGCACCGGCAGCTCACCGGCGCGCGGCGCCCACAGCAGGTGGGGGCGCCGCGCTGTGCCGTGCTCAGGCCTTCGGTGTGCGCAGGATCGCCCCGATGTGGGCCGCTGCCTCCGACAGCCGGCGGCGGGTGTCGCGCACCTGGTCGGATGTCACTCCGTGGTCCCGGGCGGCGTCGCGGATGTCGTCCCGGAAGCGGTCGAGCAGCCGGTCCAGGTCGCGCGCCGGGTCACCGGTGGATTCCGCGGCGTCCTCATGGGCCCAGCTCGGCGCGTATCCGCCGGGGAAGTCCTCGGGCGTGACGGAGTACTCGGGGCCCGGGGAACGCTCCGCGCGCGAGGTGGGGCTCCCGGGGTCGGTGCGTCCGAAGCCCCAGTCCTTGCCGAACTCCTTCCCGAAGTCCTTTCCGAAGTCGCCGACCTCCTTGGCCAGTTCACTCAGGCCCTCACGCAGCCCCGTGGGCCAGTCGCCGCGCGAGAAGTGGTCCTGCACCTGTTCCTGCACGCGCTGGGCGATGCGCTGGACCTCCTCCTGCGCCTGGGCCCGGGCCCGCTCCTGGGCCTCCTTGGCCTGGCGCCGGGCCCGCTGGGCCTCGTCGCGGGCGCGGCGGCTCTCGTCCTTGGCGCGGCGGGCCTGCTCCTTCCACTCCTGCTTGACCCGCCGCATCTCCTCCTTGGCGGCCCGCCAGGCCTCCTTCTCGTCGCCTTCCCCGGCACCGGCGGCGGAGCCGCCCGCCTCGTCGTGCGCCCCTGAGGTGCCCCGGCGGGCCGCGGTGGCGGCGGCCCGCATCTCCCGCCGCAGATCGCCCGCCGCACCCCGCACGTCGGCCCGGATCTCGGCGGCCAGCTCGGCCACGGACTCGCGGATCTCCAGCTCCAGGTCGGCCAGCTCACCGCTGCGGTCGGCCAGCTCGGCGCGACCGGCGTCCGTGATGGCGTACACCTTGCGGCCGCCCTCGGTGGTGTGGGTGACCAGGCCCTCCGCCTCCAGCTTGGCCAGGCGCGGGTACACCGTGCCCGCGGACGGGGCGTACAGGCCCTGGAAGCGTTCCTCGAGGAGCCGGATCACCTCGTAACCGTGGCGCGGGGCCTCGTCCAGGAGCTTGAGGAGGTAGAGGCGGAGGCGGCCGTGGGCGAAGACGGGGGGCATGTCAGAGCACCTTCTTGTCGGTCGTGCCGTCGGAAGGGACGTCGGTGGCGCCCTGGTCCCGGACGGAAGCGGAATTGTCCCCCGAGTCACCCCGTGCGGTGCCCGTCGGGCCGGATTCCTCCGGCTCCCGCTCCCACGGGGTGTCCTCCGTCGCCGGACGGCGGAGCAGGGCGATCGAGCCGGAGACCGTGGTGGCCTTCAGCCGGCCGTTGCCCGCGCCGAGTCGTCCGGTGATGCGCTTGGCCCCCCACTGGCCGCCCACCCGGAGGTCCTCGAAGGCGCTGCTGACCATGCCGCTGGCCGTGTTCGCCTCGACCTGGGCGTCGGCCGGCTGGGGCAGCCGGATGGCGATCTCGCCCGAGACGCTGTTCAGGCTGATGTCGGTGGGGCCTCCGGCCGGGTCCAGGTCGACGATCATCGAACCGCTGACCGAGTCGGCCCGCACGGAGGAGCCCGCCTCCACCACCGTCAGGTCGCCGGAGACGGAGTTGAAGCGGAGGTCGCCGGTGAGGGCCTGCGCCTCCACGTTCCCCGAGACGGTGTCGGCGCGGACGGGGCCCGCGAGGCTCACCAGAGTGGTGTCCCCGGACACGCCCTTGACCTCGGCGGGTCCGTCGAGACCGGAGACCACGGCCGCGGCGCTGACCGCGCCCACCTCCACGCGGGTGCCGGTCGGCACCGCCAGGGACACCACCGCACTGCGCCGCCAGCCCTTGCGGTCCAGCCACTTCAGGAAGCCCTTCCAGGGCAGGTCCTCGTAGGCCACCGTGAGCACGCCGTCCCGGTGGGTCACGATCAGAGGAGGGCCCTCGATCTCGGAGACCTCCAGGCGGGCGGAACCTTCGTCCGTGCCCACCACGTTCACCGTTCCGCCGACGATGCGTACGTGCAGCCGGCTCACGGACTCGTCGAAGGTGAGCTTCCTTGGCTCCGCGACGGACCACTCGGACATGGTGAGACCTCCTCGACCGAACGCGCCATATCGCGTCCTCCGCAATTCACGATATATCGCGGACACGGAAAGTCAAGACACCCGATCTGGTGATCAATGATCGGCCGAGTGGGTCGATATGCTCTAACTTGTCATTATGCCGACGGAAGAGTCCGTGTCCGCTCTCACTCCCGGCGCCCTGCTGCTCTGCCGGGCCGAGCCGGACTCCGTCGCCGTGGTCGCCCCTTTGCTGGGCGAACGGATGCCGCTGGTCCGGGCCGGTGCGGAGTGGAGCGTGCTGGTGCCGGAGGGCAGACCCTGGCGGGACGGGGGCGAACCGGTGGACCGGGTCGTCACCGGCTGGGCCGCGGCGCTCGCCGTCGGCGCCCCCTGGCCCGTACTCGCCCTGTGGTGGGACGCCGACCGGGCCGGATACATCCTCGCGTCCGGGTTCCGCCGCCCGGTGGGCTACGTGTGGCTCGCGAACGGCACCCCGGCCGGCGAGGACGAGGCCATGCGCACCTTCGCCGCCCGGCTGGGCCTCGACCCGGTCCTGGACGTGCAGTCGCTGGACCGGCTGACCCGGGCCGACCCGGAGGCCGACCGCGTGTTCGGGGCCGGAGCCGGTGCCCGGGCCAGGCTGCGGGGACTGCTGGCGGTGCTCACCCGCGGGGGAATCACCCTCCCCGCTGGGCTCGACCCCGGTGAGGGCGCCGAGCGCCTCGGCGCGGCCGCCCGCGCCCTGCCCGGTGTGCGCCGGACCGAGTCCGCCGGACGCCGCCCGACCGCAGACGAGAGTCCCCTGGCCGCCTGGATGCCCTGGACTGGTGGTCCGGGGGCCCGCGCCCTGGCCCTGGTCCAGGTGGCGACGGGCCTGCCGCTCACGGTCTGGGGTCTGCGGCGCCGCAGCGGAGGGTGGGCCGCGGCGGGGGCGCTGCTCGTCGGGCACGGTGCGCTCGGCGCGGCCTACGGGCTCTCCAGGCACAGCTGAAGGTCCGCCACGACGGTCCGGTCCGACGGCCCGGTCCGACGGCCCGGTTCTCCGGTCCGCACCGACGTTCCCGTCGGCCCCGCCCGGCGCCCGTGCGTCGCAGCCCGCCCCCGGCGCAGCCGCCGGTATCCCCGCGTCCCTACTCGTCCTCGTCCTCGTCGTCCAGCCGTGCCAGCCACGTGGCCAGACGCTCCACCGGTACTTCGAAGTCCGGGTTCAGGTCGACGAACGTGCGCAGCTGCTCGGCGAGCCACTCGAAGGTGATCTCCTCCTCGCCGCGCCGCTTCTCCAGCTCCTCGATGCCGCGGTCGGTGAAGTACATGGATCGTGCTCCGTCGGGTCTTTGCAGGGTTGAGAGCCTCCCGTGCGGGAAGAAACCTGTGCCTGCGGGGTGGAGAGATGAGGTCTTTCCGTCGGTTGTGAAAAGACAGCACAAGGATAGGCGTCCACAGGGCCGTGTCTTCCGGGGCCGTCGAGGGGGCGCGGGGACGGGGGAATCGCATGGGACAGGAAGCGACGCGCGTCACGCGCATCGTGCTGCCGGACGGGACACCGGTCTGGGCCCGGATCTCGGGCGCGGCCGAGCTGCCGGCACCGTCCGGGCAGCTGTCGTTCAGCGACACCGGCTTCACCGAGCGGATCGAGGCGAGCGTGGAGAGCCTGAACGCGCTCGTGACCGGTGTCGCGCGCTCGCTGGCGGAACCATTGCGCGCGGTGCGGCCGGACGAGGTGAGCGTCCAGTTCGGCATCGAGCTGACGGCCAAGGCCGGCAAGGTCGTGGGTCTCCTCGCCGACGGCGAGGCCAAGGCGGGCATCTCGGTCACCCTCACTTGGAACGGCGGCCCGCCGGACCCGTCCGCGCCCGACGCGCGCGCCCCGGGCGGTGAGCCCCCCGACGCCACCGCGGACGCGTCCGCCCGCGCCCCGGAGCACGGCGGGACGGGAGCCGCCGCCTCCGGGAGCGGGGCGTGATGCACGGACGCGCCCCCGGCGCACCGGGGGCCCAGGACGCGGCCCGCCGTGCGCTGCGTGGCCTCGTCATGGCGGCGACCGTTCGCATTCATCGGCCGGACGCCGGGTATGCCCTGGACGAACCCGGAACGTTCCTCGGAAGCGGCTACTTCGTCGCGCCGAGCTGGGTTCTGACCTGCGCACACGTGGCATGCGGCGGTGAGGGGGGCGAAGTCGTGGTGGTGTACGAGCCCGCACCGGGCCGCGGCATGTCCGCGGTCCCGGGCCACGTGGCGGCGGCCCTTCCCGAGGGCGCCGGATCCGTGCCCGGCAACTGGCCCGCCCCCGACCTCGCGCTGGTGCGGCTGAGCGAGCCGGCCGACCACGAGTGCGTGTACCTCTCCGAGCGCCCGGCGGCCTACTTCGGCGAGGGCAAGGTCCTGTACGCGGGCTGGACGGTGGTCGACGGGCGACTGAGGATGCTCGACGGCACCCTCTCCGTGCAGGGCACCATCGGCGGCTGGAACGCGGACGTCCAGATGCGGCTGGGGGACAACGACCTCCCGGACGGCGTCTCCGGCGGCCCCGTGATCGATCCGGAGCGCGGCGAGGTCATCGGCGTACTGAAGTCGCGTTCCGCCCACGCGCGCGGGGGCACCTCCACCGGGCTCGAACAACTGCGGACGCTGCCCGTGCCCGCCGGAGAGCTGAAGACCGAACCCGACGACCTGTACCAGGCGGTGGTGCACGCCCACGACCGCTACCACCGCGACCGGCAGCGCCATCCGGACGCGCGCCGTCACACCTGGGCCGACGTGCAGGGCCAGCTCGGGGCCCGGCCCGGTCAGACGCTGAGCCCCGACGAGCGCGTCCAGTTGCTCGGACGCCTCGCGGACCTGCCGCCGCCGGCCAGCACCCGCTCCCTGCTGGACCTCCTCGACTCACTGCAGGACTTCGAGGCACCGGCTCCGCTGCCCGCCCCGCGCGGCTGGCGGGACGGACTCGGTGCCCTGTACGAGTACGCGCGCGACGACGGCGCCCTCTACCTGGTGCTCGACTACGCGGTGCACGCCATGACCGCGGACCGCCCGTTCCTCGCGCCCAGTACGCCGGCCGCCGAGGAGGCCCTGTGGGCCGGGATCTGGCAGGCCGCCCAGCGGCTCGGCCCCGGCCGCCGGAGCGCCCTCGTCGAACGTCGGATGGCCAGGATGACGGCGCGCCGGCCCGCCCCGGGTCCGGCCTCCGGGGCGAACGGGGCGCCCGCCGGCGGCGCTGAACGGTCGGCGGCCGGGCAGTCGTCCGTGCTGGTGGAGATCGTGCGGCGGGGATGGGAGCCGGACCACTGCGACTGGTCGGTCTTCGTCGTGCGCTCCGACGGAGAGGCGAAGCGGCTCAAGGAGGTCCAGCGCGTCCCGCTGGCCGACCTCCCCGCCCATCTGTCCGCACCCCTCAAGGAGGCGTTCCGGCAGTGCGACACGCCGGGGCGGCCGGCCGTCCTCCAGGTGGCGACGGAGCACTCACTGCTGGCGCTCGACGTGGACGAATGGCGGCTCGGCCCCGAGGACGAGCGACTCGGCACACAGCGCCCGGTCGTCCTGCGCTGCTCCGACCGCGACCAGCTCACCGAGAATGGCGAGAACCCCGAGTACGGCGAGAACCCCGGATACGGCGAGAACCCCGGATACGCCGCGTACGGCGCGTACTCCGCATACGGCGAAGACGGTGCAGGCGGTGGAATCGGCCGGAGCCGTGGGACCGGCGGAGGAGGCGTGCAGCCGGCGGGCGCTCCAAACGGTGACTACCACCTGGACATCGACGAGGAACGCAGAGCCCGCTGGCGCTGGCTGCACGCCCATCCGGTGACGGCCGCGGTCCTGGACTGCGACGACGGCCTGCGCAAACCGGTGCCGCCCGTCGAGGAGTTGCGGGGCCTGTCGCACGGCACGGTCCCGGTGCTGTGCCGCTTCGACGCCCACGGCGGCGAGGACGACGCGGAGGGGCTCGCCCGGCTCGTGCGCGGCGGCTTCGGCGTGGCGCTGTGGCGCCGTGGGTACGGGCTGCCGGAGACGGTCTGCGGCGAGTTCCACCGCGGCACCCTGGACCAGATCGCGGGCCCGGCCGGCGCCCACCGACTGCCCGAGGCCGTGCGCGACCTGCGCCACAGACTGCGATCGGGGCGGCCCGAGACTTTCTGGGCCCACGGCATAGCGCTGCTGTACGACGACCCGCACCAACCCCTGCCCGGCGCGGGCGACCTGCTGGAGGCACCTTGACCGCGGCCCGCGCGGGTCCGTGTCGACCGCGCGCCCCGGCGTTTCAAGTCCCCCTGACGAGGCACCCCTTGAGCGATGTGCCTCTTACCAGTCCCGTTCAGGATCGATACCGTGATGGACGCCCCACGACGACCGCGCCCCCCGGACGAGTGACGACGAGGATTGGATCATGACCGAATCCAGCGAGTGGCTCATCTACCGGGGCGCCGGCGAACCCCACGACGGCATCGACCGTCTTCCCGACCCGCCCCCGTGGCGGGACTTCAGCAGCCGGGACGCGGCGGGTTCGGGCGACGGGTCCGAGGACCGCAGGCTCGGTGCCCACCGGCACCTGGCCGAACTGCACCGGCCGGGCGCCGAGGAACTCGAGATGATCAACGCCGCGCTGTACCTGCGGCGGCCGCTCCTCGTCACCGGCAGCCCCGGCGCGGGCAAGAGCACTTTGGCCCACTCGGTGGCGTACGAACTGGGCCTGGGCAACGTACTGCGCTGGTCCATCGTCAGCCGCTCCGAACTCCAGGACGGCCTCTACCACTACGACGCCATCGCCCGCCTCCAGGACGTGCAGATCGCCGCGCAGGCGGACAACGGCCCGGGGTCCGGGACGCCTGGCGCGGTCGACGGCATCGGCGGCTACATCCGGCTCGGCCCCCTGGGCACCGCGCTGCTGCCCTCCGACAAGCCGCGCGTCCTGCTCATCGACGAGCTGGACAAGAGCGACATCGACCTGCCCAACGACCTCCTGAACGTACTGGAGGAGGGCGAGTTCGCCATCCCCGAGCTGGAACGCATCGCGGACCGGCTGCCGGACCGTACGGCCGAGGTGCTCACCGCGGACGGCGTGAAGGTGCCGGTGCGCGACGGCCGCGTGCGCTGCCGCGCCTTCCCGTTCGTGGTGCTCACCAGCAACGGCGAACGCGACTTCCCGGCCCCGCTGATGCGGCGCTGCATCCACCTGGAGCTCGGCCGCCCCGACCACAACCGGCTCGCCACCTTCGTACGGGCCCACCTGGGCGACGAGGCGGCACGCGCGGGCGACGACCTCGTCACCCGGTTCCTGGAGCGGTCCCGCAGCGAGCTGCTGGCCACGGACCAGTTGCTCAACGCGATATACCTCACCGACGCCGCCGCCACGCCCAGCCGCGACCGCCTGGCCGACCTGCTCATCCAGCGGCTCGACCGTCCGAGGTGACGCGATGCCCGACGAGACGGCGCGCCACGGTCCCGGCCACCACGGCACCCCCGGCGGCGACGGCGGCGACGGTTCCGAGGCAGGGCGCGCCGCCGTGCCCGCCGACGACCCGCTCGCCCGACTCGTCCTGAGGCTGCGGGAGATCGGCCTGGACCCGGACGCCGAGCAGCTCTGCGACGCGCTCTGGCTGGCCCGGTGGACCCGCTCCGCCGACGCCACGGACGCTGCGCCCGCCCCGAACACCCGCGTCGCGCCCCCGGTGGTCCGGCCGCCGGCCAGACCCCTGTCCCTGCCACCGGACCAGACCCGGCCGCCCGCGCCCGAGCCGCCCGACGCTCCGGCCGCCCGCCGCGTGGCCCTCTACCCGCTGCCCCCGGGCGACGGTTCCGGTGCGCACGGAACCGGCCCGGCCCGGGCACTGCCGGTGGGTGTGCCCGCGGCCCCCGTGCTGCCCGCGCCGCTCGAACTCCAGCGAGCCCTGCGCCCCTTGCAGGGATACCGGAGCCCGGCCATCCCCCTGCGGTCCGAGCTCGACGAGGTCCGGACCGCGGAGGTGAGCGCCCGGGCCGGGGGACTGATCCTGCCCGTCCGCCGGTACCTGTCCCGCCGGGACGCCCGGTTGCAACTGGTGCTGGACGCCTCCTCCTCGATGCGCGTGTGGGGCCGGCTGTTCGCCGAACTGGCCCAGATCTTCAGCGGGCTGGGAGCCTTCTCGGACGTCCAGGTCAGCCATCTGCACCAGGGGCCGGACGGGGGCCCGGCCGTCAGCCGCAGCGCCGACCCGTACGGTGCGCCGCTGCACGCCGCCGACCGGCTCAGCGATCCGACCGGACGCCGGATCGTCGTCCTGGTCAGCGACTGCGCCGGCCCGCTGTGGCACGGCGGCCACGCCCACCGGCTGCTCCACCACCTGTCCCGGCAGGGCCCCGTCGTCGTGCTCCAGCCGCTGCCGCAGCGCATGTGGAACCGCACCCGGCTGCCCGTCACCTTCGGCGGCCTGTCGCGCGGTGACACCCTGGGCGGAGGCGCCGTGCTGCGGGTGCGAACGGCCTCCGGCGCCGCCGCCGAGGCCCGCCGGGGCGCGCTGGCCGTCCCCGTACTGCCGCCGGAGCCGGTGGCCCTCGGGTCGTGGGCACGGCTGCTGGCCGGTGCCGGTCCGGTGCCCGGCGCCGTGGGCTGGGTGCGTGCCGACCAGCCGGCCGCCGCGGCCACCCGCCCGGACCGCCGCCGCACACCGCTGGAACGGGTCAGCCGGTTCAGCGCCGGAGCGTCTCCGGCCGCCGCGCGCCTGGCCGTCTATCTCGCGGCGACCCCGCTCTGCCTCCCGGTGATGCAGCTGGTCCAGCGGACGATGCTGCCCGGGTCCGGCCCGTCCGAACTCGCCGAGGTCCTGGTCGGCGGCCTGGTCACCCGGGTCCGCGCGGACCAGGGCGGGGACGGCTCCCAGTGGTACGACATCGACCCCGAGGTGCGCGAGGCCCTGCTGTCCCGGCTCGGCCGGGACGAGGCCATGCTGGTCCTCAAGCACTGCTCGGAGTACATCGAACAGCACTTCGGCAAGGGCGGCCCCAACTTCCCGGCGCTCGCGCTGGCCCAGCTCGGCGACGGCGGCCCCGGACGCCCGCACCCGCACTCCTCCGGCGCCGAACCCGGGTACCCGGGCGAGAACGGCGGCGACGGCGGGACCGTCCCGGTCCCGCAGCCCTTCGCGGAGGTCGCGGCCCGGATCCTGGAGCGGTTCATGCCGTTGCCCGAGCAGTTCGCGACGTACGACAGCCGGACCGGCCCGCAGGTCACCGCGGAGCGGCCCACGCACCGGGCGGTCGTCCGGGCGCGCGCCCTGCTCTCCCGGTTCGACGGCGAGGGCATGGTCCAGGACGTCATCGACGCCGTGCAGCTGCTGCGCGGCGCCACCGAGCAGGTACGGCCGGCCGCCGCCGACCCCGAGCTGTGGGGCGAGTACGCGCGCTGCACCCTGCGGCTGTGGGAGGTGCAGGGCGGGGCCGCGCTGCTGCAGGAGGCGACCCGGGCCGCCGAACGGGCCGCCTCGTCGCCGCACGCCCTGCGCGAACGCGCCGTCCTCGCGCGCGTACTGCACGCCGCCGCCACCGACGCGCGACGGCGCGGAGACCGGTCCGGCGCGCTCGACCTGCTGCGCCGCGCCGACCGGGAGTACGCGGTCGCCTGCGCGGCACCCGGCCTGGACGAGGGGGAGGCGCTGCGGCTCACCCTGGAACGGGTCGCCTCCCTGGAGACCCAGTGGCGCCTGGGCGGCGACAGCGCCCTCCTGCAGAGTGCCGTCGGCATGCTGGAGGCCTTCGCCGACGCCTGGCCCGACCGCGGCGACCGCCCCGCCGAGCTGCTGCTGGCCCACGGCCGCACCCTGCTGCGTCTGTCGGAGGTGACGGCGGACCCGGTCCAGGTCCGGTCGTACGCGGAGCAGTCGGCGCGGTCGCTGCGCAGGGGACTGGAGTCCGGCCCGGCACGGGACACCAACGAGTCCGTCCGTGACCGGGTCCGGGTGCTGATCGACCTGGTCGACGCGCTGCTGTCGGCGGGCGGCCCGCTGGAGGAGGCCCAGGCCAGGACCGACGAGGCCCTCGGCCGTGTCCGCGAGCAGGCGCAGCGCGCGGCGTTGCTGGTCCGCGCCGGGCGGGTGGCCGTCGCGCGCTACGCCGAGTCGGGGGAGCCGCCCGAACTGCACGGGGCCGCCGACCGCTTCGCACAGGCGGCGCACTGGATGTCCCGGGACGCGCCCGCGCACGCGGACGTGCTCGCCGAGTGGGGGAGCGTACTGCTCCGGCTGGCCGCGCTGGAGCCCGCCGACCGGCGCCAGGACCAGTTGTCCCGCGCGATCCGGGTGCTGCGGGACTGCCGGATGGAGACCCCGGCGGGCAGCCGGCGGGTCGCCCACCGGCTGTTGCTCCTCGGACAGGCGCTCATGCTCCGGTACCAGGCGCGCGGCGACCGGGTCGACCTCCGGGAGGCGGAGCATCTCTTCGGGCTCGCCGCGGCCGACGCGGAGGACCCGTTGCTGGCGGCGCGCTGCCGACTGGAGCTCGGGCAGGCCCAGTTCGAGGCCTTCCAGAGCCTGGGCCGCGCGGCCCGCCTGGACGTGGCGGTCGACGCCTTCCGGGCGGCCGCCGAGTCCGCCCACCGGGCCGAGGAGGAGGCCGAAACCGAGCGTCGGCGCCAAGAAGCGGTGGAGCTCGCCGCGCAGGCGCACCACTGGCGGGGTATGTCCTTCGAGGCGGCCGTGCGGCCGCGCGCGGCCCGGGACGCCTACGCGGCGGCGCGGGCGCAGTGGGACCGGTTGCCGGACGACCGGCTGGCCACGGGGGAACCGACCGCACGGCAGACGGCGCAGCGGCTCGCCGACCTGGAGTGAGCGGAGGAGAGGAACGGGGCATGGACATACGGGACGAGACCGGGCCGGAGCAGGCGCCTGCGGGCGCCGGGGAGCCGCTGCCCGACCTGCTGGAACTGGACCTCGCACAGCTGGGCACCATCGAACATCCGGTGCTGCGCGAGGTGCTGGGGGAACTGAGGGCGCGGGCCGCGGAGCCGAGCGAGATGCTGTGGGGTTTCGACAACTCCTTCTGACCGGCGGCCGCGTCGTCCGGGCGCGGGAAGACATGTGAATAGGACAACTTTCGCCGCGCCGAGTTTTGGGCACCTGCCGCGCCGGGAATGCGGCTTCGTGCGGCACGGTGCCGTGGCGCGGACTCGCGGCGACGCCGGCGGGCCGTTACGGCATGGGGGGTGCTGGAGTGTCGGAACAGGCCATGACCTTTCCCTTCCGGCAGTTCATCGTCAAGATGCACGGCCGCTGCAACCTCGCGTGCACTTACTGCTACCTCTACGAAGGCCCCGACAGCAGTTGGCGCGACCGTCCCGCCTCCGCCTCCGCCGCCGTCCTGGACCGCACCGCCACCCGCATCGCCGAGCACGCCGACCGGCACGCCCTGCGTGACCTGGCGCTGGTTCTGCACGGGGGCGAACCGCTGCTCGCGGGAGCCGGCCCGCTCGCCGAGGTCGCCGGGCGGGTGCGGGAACTCGTCCCGCGAGGGTGTCAGGTCCACGCCACTGTCCAGACCAACGCCACCCTGCTCACCGAGGAACGCCTTGCCGTCCTGGCCGACGCCGGCATCCGCGTCGGCATCAGCCTCGACGGAGGCACCGCCGCCCACAACCGACGGCGGGTGGACCACGCGGGCCGCCCGTCCTGGCCCGCCGCGGCACGGGGGGCTCGCCTCGTCGCCGAACGCTTCCCAGCGTCGTACGCCGGGCTCCTGACCGTCGTCGACCCGACGCTGGACCCGGTCGAGACGTACGAGTCGCTGCTCGGCCTGCGCCCGCCCGCGCTGGACCTGCTGCTGCCGCACGGCAACTGGTCCGCGCCGCCGCCGGGCCGGACCGGCGTCCGGTACGGCGACTGGCTGTGCGCCGTCTTCGACCGCTGGTGGGCCGCCGGACGGCGGGAGGTCCGGGTACGGCTCTTCGAGGAGTGCGTGGCGCTCCTGCTGGGGCTGCCCGCGGCCACCGAGGCGCTGGGGCTCACGCCGTTCGACGCGGTCGTGGTGGAGACCGACGGGTCGATCGAGCAGGTCGACTCCCTCAAGTCGGCGTACCCCGGCGCCGCGCGCACCGGCCTCGACGTGTTCCGCCACACCTTCGACGACGCGCTGCGGCACCCGGGCGTGGCCGCCCGGCAGGCCGGCACCGCGTCGCTCGCGGGACAGTGCCGGGCCTGCCCGCTGCTGCGGGTCTGCGGGGGCGGGCACTACGCGCACCGCTACCGCGCCGGGCACGGCTTCCGGAACCCGTCCGTGTACTGCGCGGACCTCCAGCGCTTCATCCGCCACGTGTCCTCACGGCTCACCGCCGCCGCGGGTGGACCGACTCGGGGCGGCCTGGTGACGACCGGCTTGCCGGGGGGTGGTGCGGCCGCGACCGGTCTGCCGGAGAGCGGTCCGCCCGCGACCGGTCTGCCCGCGACCGGTCTGCCCGCGACCGGTCTGCCCGCGACCGGTTCGGCCGCGGCTGGCCCGCCTGTGAACGGCCCCTCCACGACGGTCCCGACGTCGGCTGGTCCGTCGGCCATCGGCCCGGCGTCGGACGGTCTCTCCGCCGTCGGCCCGGCGCCAGTCGGCCCGGCGTCGGCTGGTCCGTATCCCATGGGCCCGGCGTCGGACGGTCACTCCGTCGGCGGCCCGGCGCCGGCCGGACCGGCCGCGATCGCGCCGGCTCCCGCTGGGGCGGCGTCGGCTGGTTCGGGTGCCTCGGTCGGTCCCGCGTCGGCCGGCGTGGCCTCGGTGTGGCCGGGCGTCAGTGGCGCGGCTGCCGCCGGGACGGGCCCGGCCGGAGGGGGCGTTTCGTGATGTTTCCAGTCGTTCCCGAGCGGGCCCTTCTCGAACTCGCCCGGACCGAGGGCGGATCCGACACCCTGACGCTCCTCGTGCGGGACCAGGACACGCGGCGGCTGCTCCTGCTGCGTGCGGTGCTCGACGCGGCCGAGGCGGCGGAGCGGTCCGTCTGCACCGCCGCGCAGAAGGCGAGGCTGCGCGCGGACTGGGCGCTGCTGACCGAGGCGGACCGGCTCCCGGCACCGGGCGCGCCGCCCCCGGAGCACCGGCCCGGACGCGCGGCAACGCGTGGCGACCGCGACGCCCTGCCCGGAGCGCGGAGCACCCATGCCGACGCCGACGCCCCGCCCGGTGCGGTCCCGTCGGGCGCCGACGCGCGGTTCGCGAACCCGGCACGTGCCCGCCTCTTCCATCCGCTCACCGGCCCCTGGGCACGCTCCTGTCTGCGTGGCCTCGACGCCACCCCGGGGCCCGCGGGCGGCGAGCGGGAGCGGCGGCTGCGGCGCGACCTCGCGCACTTCAGCGCGATCGCCGCGGTGGTCGCCGCCGGTGCCGGCATCCCGTTCAGCACCCGGCTCACCGCCCGCGCCGGAGTCCTCGCCCTCCCCTCGCTCGGCGCCCTGCACACGGCCAGGTCCGGTGACGTACCCGTCGACGTCACCTGCACCGAAGGCCGACTGGTCCTGCGCCAGGCCGACGCCCCCGACGCGACCGTCCACCTGGAGAGCGGCGTCGGCGCCTGGTCCGGCGCCCTCGCCTGGACGCCCGCCCACGCCCTGCCCGGCCTCACCCCGACGGCACCGCCCCTGCCGCTGGACGACCTCGACCCGTACCGCGAGCTGCCCGACGGCCCCGGCCACGGCGACCTGCGCACACCGCTCGCCCTCGACGACGCGGAACGCAAACGTTGGCTCCAGGCCTGGTCCGGCACGGCCCTCGCGCTCCGCGCGGGCGGCGCGCAACGCCTCGCCGAAGCGGGCGCGCTGCTGCGTTGCCTCGTCCCGCTGGAGACGCCGCCCGACGTCGGCACCGGCCGCGGCAGTTGCAGCGCCACGCGCCGTGAGGCGTTCGGCGCCCTCCTCAGCAGCACCCCGCCCGACCCCGTGACCCTCGCCGCCACCCTCGTGCACGAGTTGCAGCACGCCAAACTCGCCGCCCTCGGCGACCTGGTGACCCTGCACCGAGCCGGTCCCGCGGCGCGGTACTTCGCCCCCTGGCGCGCCGATCCCCGGCCCTACGACGGCCTGCTCCAGGGCACGTACTCGCACCTCGCGCTGGCCGCGTTCCACCAGCGCCGGGCGCTCGTCGGCGGGCTCCCGGACCGGGACTGGGCGTGGGCCCAGCACGCGCGCTACCGCGCCCAGGTCGGGGCCGCCCTGCCCGCCCTCGTCGGTTCGCCCGACCTCACCGTGCGCGGACGCCGGTTCGTCGACGAGATGGCCGCCACCCACGAACGGATGGCGGAACACCCCGCGCCCAGGGGCCACGTCGCCCGCGCACAGGCGTACGTGGCCGCCGCGCGCACACTGTGGACCCGGCGTCACGCCTCCACGCTCCCGCCCTCTAACGGATGAATGCCCACGCGCGGCGGCCGGGTACGGAAAGATCGTCCGCACAGGGGGTGTTGCCGTCGGTCGGCGGACTTACGCGCGACGCTCCGGGGTCCTAGGATTTTGTGGTACTACGCGCTGGAGGCCACTGCATGTCTGGAGCTCGCAAGCCGGTCGAGACGGCCGAGAGGGGGACCGCCAGGCAGACGGTCACGATCCACTTCGCAGGCTTCAACCGAGCCTGGGCGGCCTGGATCGGGGACCGGCTGGAGCGGCGTGGCGTACGGGTGGTGCCGCTGCGCTGGGACTCCCCGGCCGATGTCCCCCTGGTGGACCTGCTGCGCGACCTGACGCTCGCCGAGGGCCGGGTCCTCATCATCGTCAGCGAGTGGTACTTCCAGCTCGGACCGCGCACCCACGAGGAGTGGAACGCGGCGCTGCGCGAGATCGTCGCCCCCGACCCCTCCCGGTTCGCGGCCGTGTCGGTCACCACGGCGGCGGTCCCGGCCGCCGCGGCCGTACTGGCACCGGTCGCCCTGACCAACATGGGCGCCGAGGAGGCGGAGCGCCGCCTGCTGGACCGGCTCGACCTGTCGCCCGAGGCGCTCGCCGAGTCCCCGGCGGAGTCGCGGCGCGCGCCGCGGTTCCCGGCGGCGATGCCGGACGTGTGGGGCGTGGTGCCGCGACGCAACACCCGCTTCACCGGCCGCGAGCCGCTGTTCAACGAGGCCTACCACCTCCTCCAGAGCGCCGAGTCCGGCGCCGGCGTGCTGACCCTGCACGGCATGTCCGGAGTGGGCAAGACCCAGTTCGCCGCCGAGTACGCGCACCGATTCGGGTCCGAGTACGACGTGGTCTGGTGGGTGAACGCGGAGAAGCGCGTCACCTACCGGCGGCAACTGGCCGAGCTCGCCCCGAAACTGAACCTGCGGACCGGTCAGGAGTACGGCGAGCGACTGCGCGCCGTACGCGACGCGCTCCGTCGCGGGGAGCCCTACTCGAGGTGGTTGCTGGTCCTGGACGGGGCCGACGAGCCGGACCAGATCTGGGACCTGCTGCCGACCGGCCCCGGACACGTCATCGTCACCTCGCGCAACCCCGAGTGGAGCGAGCACAACAGCAAGCTGCTCGAAGTCCGCGTCTATCCCCGCGACGAGTCGGTCGCGTTCATCCGCCGCCGCGCCCCCCGCCTGTCGGAGGCGGACGCCGACCAACTGGCCGAGGCGCTGGGCGACCTGCCGCTGCTGCTCGACCAGACGGCGGGCTGGCTGAACGACTCCGACCTGTCGGTCGACGAGTACATCGCCCTGCTGGAGGGCGGCATCGACAGCGACGTGGTGAAGGTGTCGGCGGACTTCCCGCTGGCCTTCCAGACCGCCTGGTCGATACTGCTGAACAAACTCCGGGAGACCGTCCCGGAGTCCGTCGACCTCCTGCGCCTGTGCACCTTCTTCGCGCCGGGTTTCATCCCCGTACGCCTGCTGAAGGAAATGCCCGTCGACGAGCTCCCCGAGCAGCTCGCCGGACTGCTCAACGACCCGCTGCTGTGGAACAAGGCGATCAACCAGCTGCGCACCTACTCGGTGGTCCGGCTGGAGTCCCACGAGGCGTCCCTCGACGAACCGGTGTCCGCCGGAGAATCGCTCTACCTGCACCGCATGGTCCACCAGATCGTGCACAAGGACATGCCGGACGCCGACCGCGGCGAGTTCATCGACGTCGTACGGCGGGCCCTGGCCGCGGCCGATCCGGGCCGGCCGACCGAGACCCGGCTGTGGCCGGGCTACGCGGAGATCGTGCCGCACCTGAAGTACGCGGACGTCCTCAAGAGCAAGGACACGAAGGTCCAGCGCATGGTCCTGAACTGCCTGCGCTACATGTACTTCTCCGGCGAGTACCGGGCCGGCATCAAGCTCGGCGAGCGCGCCCTCACCGCCTGGCGCCGCCTCCTCGGTCCGACCCACGCGCGCATCTGGGAGCTGACCTACCACTACACCAACCTGCTGCGCGCCATGGGCGACTACGCCCGCACCGAGACCCTCAGCCGCGACGCGGTCGAGCACCTCAGGGAGGAACGCGGACCGCAGGACCTCGACCACCTGCGCGCCGCCGCGGGCCTGGGCGGCGACCTGCGCGGCCTCGCCCGCTACGACGAGGCCCTGGAACTCTCCCAATGGGTCCTGGCGGCCTACCGCGAACTCATCGGCGAGCAGGATTCCAGGACCCTGAGCGCGCAGAACAACCTGGCCACCTCGCTGCGCCTGCTCGGCCGCTACGGGGAAACGCTGGAAACGGACCGGCGCACCATGGAGGCGCGCCGTCAGCTCCTGCGTGCGCGCCACCCGTGGGCGCTCAGTTCGGAGATCAACTACGCGGTGGACCTTCGCCTGTTGGGCCGCTACTCCGAGGCGGAGTCCATCCAGGTGAAGAACGTCCGCGAGAACCGACTCGTGATGGGCCCCGACAATCCGCAGACCCTCAAGGCGGAGTACAACCTCGCGCTGTGCCGGTACCGCACCGGTGAACAGGCCCCTCGTGGTGAGGAGCCGGGGCCGATGCTCGCGAGTGTCCTGGAGCGCGGTGAGCGTGTCCTCGGCGAGAGCCACCCGCTCACGCTGATCTTCGCGACCGGCCAGAGCTGCTACGCCCGCGAGCACGGTGACATCGACCAGGCGCGCGAGGTCAGTGAGGCCGTGGTCGCACGCTACGAGATGATGCTCTCCGAGGGGCACCCGTTCATCGCCGGGTCCCGTGTCAACCAGGCCCTGATCCTGCGCAACGTCGGCGAACGCGAGCACGGCCACGCCCTCGTCGAACAGGCGCTGGCCGAGATGACGCAGGCCGTCGGCGAGAGCCACCCCTGGACACTCGGCTGCGCCCTGAACGCCTCCGCGCTGCGGAACCTGGTGGGCGACACCGAGGGCGCCGCCGAACTCAGCCGGGACACGGCGGCGCGGGCCATCGAGTCGCTCGGGCGCACGCACCCGCTCACGCTGTCGACCCGTATCGCGCATGCGGCGGACCTGCGCGGCCTGCGGGACCGCCGGGAGGCGGAGAAGGTCGAACAGGAGGCACTGTCCGACCTGGACGCGACACTGGGGACCAAGCACACGCACACCCTCTCCGCCCGTGCCCGCAACCGCCCGTACTGGGACTTCGAACCTCAGATCACCTGACATCGCGAAGAGATGGAGCGGACCGGACGCCGAAGGGCCCGGCTCCGGAGAGTCTCCGGAGCCGGGCCCATCGAGGTGCGGCCGTGGTCGGCGGCAGAGGCTCAGGCCTCGAACACCTCACGCATCAGCTGCTCCTGCTCGGCCTGGTGCCGCTTGGCGGAACCGACGGCCGGGGACGAGCCGTGCGGCCGCGAGATGCGGCGCAGGCGCTCACCGTGCGGGACGTCGGCGCCGACCGCCAGGTCCAGGTGGTCGATCAGGTTGAGCGCGATGAACGGCCAGAAGCCCTGGTTCGCCGGCTCCTCCTGGGTCCACAGGTACTTCTCGGCGTTCGGGTACTTGGCGATCTCCGCCTGGAGCTCGGCACCCGGCAGCGGGTACAGGCGCTCGATGCGGAGGATGGCCGTGTCCGTCGCGCCGCGCTTCTTCCGCTCGGCGTCGAGGTCGTAGTAGACCTTGCCGGAGCAGAAGACGACCTTCTTGACGGCGGCCGGGTCGACCGAGTCGTCGCCGATGACCGGGCGGAACTGGCCCGTCGTGAACTCCTCCGCCTTCGAGGCCGCCGCCTTGAGGCGCAGCATCGACTTCGGGGTGAAGACCACCAGCGGCTTGTGGTGCGGGTTGTGCACCTGCCACCGCAGGAGGTGGAAGTAGTTCGACGGCAGGGTCGGCATCGCGACCGTCATGTTGTTCTGCGCGCACAGCTGGAGGAAGCGCTCCGGCCGGGCCGAGGAGTGGTCCGGGCCCTGGCCCTCGTAGCCGTGCGGCAGCAGGAGCGTGACGCCGGAGGTCTGGTTCCACTTCTGCTCGGCCGAGGAGATGAACTCGTCCACGACCGTCTGCGCGCCGTTGACGAAGTCGCCGAACTGCGCCTCCCACATCACCAGCGCGTCCGGGCGGGCCAGCGAGTAGCCGTACTCGAAGCCCATCACCGCGTACTCGGAGAGCAGGGAGTTGTAGACGTTGTACCGGGACTGGTCCTCGGACAGGTAGAGCAGCGGCGTGAACTCGTCGCCGGTCTCACGGTCGATGACGACCGCATGGCGCTGGCCGAAGGTGCCGCGCTGCGAGTCCTGGCCGGTCAGCCGGACCGGCACGCCGTCCAGCAGGAGGGAGCCGACGGCGAGGGTCTCGCCCATGCCCCAGTCGATGGTGCCGTCCTCGACCATCGCCGCGCGGCGCTGCAGCTGCGGCAGCAGCCGCGGGTGCACGGTGATGTGGTCGGGGATGTTGACCTGGGACTCGGCGATGCGCTTGACGGTCTCCGCGCTGATCGCGGTGTTCACGGCGACCGGGAACTCCGCCTGCGGCTCCGAGGGCTCCGCGGCCGCCGGCTGGGAGACGGCCTCGCGGACCTCGGTGAAGACCTTCTCCAGCTGGCCCTGGTAGTCCTGCAGCGCCTGCTCGGCCTCTTCCAGGGTGATGTCGCCGCGACCGATGAGGGACTCGGTGTACAGCTTGCGCACCGAGCGCTTCTTGTCGATCAGGTCGTACATCAGCGGCTGGGTGAAGGCCGGGTTGTCGGTCTCGTTGTGACCGCGGCGGCGGTAGCAGATGAGGTCGATCACCACGTCCTTGTTGAACGCCTGGCGGAACTCGAAGGCGAGCCGCGCGACGCGGACCACGGCCTCCGGGTCGTCGCCGTTCACGTGGAAGATCGGGGCCTCGATCATGCGGGCCACGTCGGTGGCGTACATCGAGGAGCGCGAGGACTCCGGGGCGGCGGTGAAGCCGACCTGGTTGTTGATGACGACGTGGACCGTGCCGCCGGTGCGGTAGCCGCGCAGCTGCGACATGTTCAGGGTCTCGGCGACCACGCCCTGGCCCGCGAAGGCCGCGTCGCCGTGGATCGCCACCGGCAGGACGGTGAAGTCCGTGCCGCCCTTGTTGATGATGTCCTGCTTGGCGCGCGAGACGCCCTCCAGGACCGGGTCCACCGCCTCCAGGTGCGAGGGGTTGGCGACCAGCGAGACCGCGATCTGCTCGCCGTCCAGGCCGGTGAAGGTGCCCTCGGCGCCCAGGTGGTACTTCACGTCGCCGGAGCCGTGCATCGACTTCGGGTCGAGGTTGCCCTCGAACTCGCGGAAGATCTGCGCGTACGACTTGCCGACCACGTTCGCCAGCACGTTCAGCCGGCCGCGGTGGGCCATGCCGATGACGACCTCGTCCAGGCGGGACTCGGCCGCCGAGTCGATGACCGCGTCGAGCAGCGGGATGACGGACTCGCCGCCCTCCAGGGAGAACCGCTTCTGGCCGACGTACTTGGTCTGCAGGAACGTCTCGAACGCCTCGGCGGCGTTCAGCCGGCGCAGGATGCGCAGCTGCTCCTCGCGCTCCGGCTTGGTGTGCGAGCGCTCGATGCGGTCCTGGATCCACTTGCGCTGCTTCGGGTCCTGGATGTGCATGAACTCGATGCCGGTGGTGCGGCAGTACGAGTCGCGCAGCACGCCGAGGATGTCGCGCAGCTTCATCAGGGACTTGCCGGCGAAGCCGCCGACGGCGAACTCGCGCTCCAGGTCCCACAGGGTGAGCCCGTGCTCGGTGATGTCCAGGTCGGGGTGCTTGCGCTGCTGGTACTCCAGCGGGTCGGTGTCGGCCATGACGTGGCCGCGCACCCGGTAGGAGTGGATCAGCTCGAAGACGCGGGCGGCCTTGGTGACGTCGTCGTCGTGCGAGGCGTCGATGTCCTTGAGCCAGCGGACCGGCTCGTAGGGGATGCGCAGCGCCTTGAAGATCTCGTCGTAGAAGCCGTTCTCGCCGAGCAGCAGGTTGGCGACCTGGCGGAGGAACTCGCCGGAGGCGGCGCCCTGGATGACCCGGTGGTCGTAGGTCGACGTGAGCGTCATGACCTTCGAGATGCCGAGCTTGTTCAGGGTGTCCTGGCTGGTGCCCTGGAACTCCGCCGGGTAGTCCATGGAGCCGACGCCCAGGATGACCGACTGGCCGGGCATCAGGCGCGGCACGGAGTGGACGGTGCCGAGGCCGCCGGGGTTGGTCAGGGAGACCGTGACGCCGGTGAAGTCGTCCATCGTCAGCTTGTTGTCACGCGCGCGACGGACGATGTCCTCGTAGGCCTGCCAGAACTCGAAGAAGTTCAGCGTCTCGGCCTTCTTGATCGCCGCGACGACCAGCTGGCGGTCGCCGTTGGGCTTGACCAGGTCGATGGCGAGGCCGAGGTTGATGTGGGCCGGCTTGACCAGGGTCGGCTTGCCGTCCTTCTCGCCGAACGAGTGGTTCATCGTCGGCATGGCCTTGATGGCCTGCACCATCGCGTAGCCGATCAGGTGCGTGAAGGAGATCTTCCCGCCCCGGGCGCGCTTGAGGTGGTTGTTGATGACGATGCGGTTGTCGAACAGCAGCTTCACCGGGACCGCGCGCACGGACGTGGCCGTGGGCAGCTCCAGCGAGGCGTTCATGTTCTTCGCGACCGCGGCGGCCGGGCCGCGCAGGGTGACCAGCTCCGGGCCCTCGGGGGCGGCGTCGGCGTCCTTGGCGGGCGCGGCGGCCTTCGCCTGGGGCTTGGCGGCCGGCTTGGCCGGCGCGGCGGCGGGCTTGGTGGCCGGCGCGGCGGCGGGCTTGGTGGCCGGCGCGGCGGCGGGCTTGGTGGCCGGCGCGGCCGGAGCCGCGGGGGCGGCAGCGGCGGGCTTCGCGGGAGCGGGCGCCGGGGCGGCGGCCTGCGCCTGCGGGGCGGCGGCGGCCGGTGGCGTGCTGCCGGCGTCCGTGGTCACGGTGCCGGCGGCGGTCGGGGTGGCCGCCGCGCCGGGCTTGTAGTCGGCGAAGAAGTCCCACCAGGCTCGGTCCACGGAGTTCGGGTCCTGGAGGTACTGCTGATAGATCTCGTCGACGAGCCACTCATTGGCACCGAACGCGGCCGCGGGGTTCTTTCCCGCGGTGCCCGCTTGGTCGGTGTCGGTCGAGATGCTCGAGTTACTGGGGGACTGTGGCGACACGGCGAGAACCGCCCTCTTCCGCTTCTTCACAAGATGGTGGACAGCGGGAATCAAGGCTACGCCTACCGACCCCGGAAGGTCAGACTGGGCCCGTTCATCGTCGCGTAAGTCACATCGCAGACCGCGTTTCGGCGCTGGAAATGGCGGGAAACAAGCGAGGTTCTGCTGCGTGAGGGATCGGGAGGCCGCGGCCCGGCGCCTCTCCAGCGCGGGCCTGTGCCTGATCACACGTGTCCGCCAGCGCGGATCCAGTGGATCTTGACGCTCCGTTTCGAACCCTACGTCAACCGGACGTCGACGGCAGGCCCGGAAGAGTGATGAGGATCCGGCAGCCCCGCTCGGATTCGGCCACCCCGATCCGGCCGCCGTGCAGATCCACCGCCCAGCGCGCGATCGCGAGGCCCAGACCGGTGCCGCCGTCGCTGCCCGGACCGTGCGGCCGCGACACCGAGCCCCGGTTGAACCGCTCGAACACCCGGCGCCACTCCGAGCGCGGAATGCCGGGTCCTTCGTCGAGAACCTCCAGCTCAAGGGATTCCGGCAGCTCGCCGCGGCGCGCCCGCACCGTCACCCGGCCGTGCGGCGGGCTGTGCTTGACGGCGTTGTCGATCAGGTTGGCGACGACCTGGTGGATGCGCTCGGGGTCGGCGTGCGCGGTCAGCTCCGGCGGGAAGACGTCCAGGGCCAGGTGCACGTCGGTGCGGGTGTGGCTGCCGGACCCCGAGGCGATGCCCGCACGCGCGGAGGCGACCATGTTGGCCTCCTTCAGCACGCCCGACAGGTACGGCCACACCTCGAAGCGCCGCTTGCGCAGCGGTATGACGCCGTTGTCCAGGCGGGAGAGGTCAAGGAGCGTCTCCACCAGCCGGCCGAGCCGCTCGGTCTGCCCGAGCGCCGTGCGCATGGTCTCCGGGTCGGCCTCGGTGATGCCGTCGACGATGTTCTCCAGCACCGCGCGCAGGCCCGCGATCGGGGTGCGCAGCTCGTGCGAGACGTTCGCCACCAGCTCCTTGCGCTGGAGGTCCTGGGCCTCCAGGTCGTCGGCCATGCGGTTGATCGTGACGGCCAGGGCGCCCAGCTCGTCGCGGCGGTTCTCGCGCACCCGGCGGGTGTAGTCGCCGTGCGAGATGGACCGGGCCACCGCGTTCATCTCGTCCAGCGGCGCGGTCAGCGAGTGGGCCACGAACTGCGTGATCAGCAGCGTGGCGATCATCGAGAAGACCGTGATGAAGCGCAGCTCCGTCTTGGTGTGCACCGCTATCACCGACAGGCCGGTGGTGATCAGCACCGACGTGACGACCAGCGCGCCCAACTTGGTCTTGATCGAGAACGGGCGCACGCCGCCCCAGGACTCCCCGGCGGTCCGAGGGCCGGAGCTCCTCCGGGCGGCTTCCCGTCCTCCGCTGCTCATGGCGTCGGTGTCTCCAGGGCGTAGCCCACGCCGTGCACGGTACGGATGCGCTCGGCGCCGATCTTCCGGCGCAGCGCCTTGATGTGACTGTCCACGGTCCGGGTGCCCGAGGCGTCGGCCCAGTCCCACACCTCGGCGAGCAGCTGCTCGCGGGAGAGCACCGCGCGGGGGGTGTTCGCCAGGCAGACCAGCAGGTCGAACTCGGTGGGGGTGAGGTGGACGTCCTCGCTGCGCACCCGCACCCGGCGCTGTGCGTGGTCGATCTCCAGCTCGCCCAGGCGCAGGATGCCGCTGCGGGGCGTCGACGCGGCCACCACGGCCCGCTCGACCCGGCGCAGCAGCACGTGCACGCGGGCGGCCAGCTCGCGCATCGAGAACGGCTTGGTCATGTAGTCGTCGGCGCCCACGCCGAGGCCGACCAGCATGTCCGTCTCGTCGTCGCGCGCGGTGAGCATCAGCACCGGCACCGGCCGCTGGGCCTGCACGCGCCGGCAGACCTCCAGGCCGTCGAAGCCGGGCAGCATGATGTCGAGGATCAGCAGGTCGGGCTGCCAAGCCTCGGCCGTGTCGACGGCGGACGGACCGTCGCCCGCCGTTTGCACCAGGAACCCTTCGGCGCGCAGGCGGGTCGCGATGGCGTCCACGATCGTCTGATCGTCCTCGACCACCAGCACCCGGCGCTGGGCGCCCTGGGTGGCCGTGCCGTTGTGGGAGGTCTGTGTCTGCTCCATCGCCCGCCCCTGAGGTGTGCTTTCCGGAATCCGTGGGGTGATCCCATGACTGCGCTTGACGCTTGAATGATCCGCGTCAGAGCAGCAGCGTACGGGGAGTCACCGCGCCTTTGCTATCCAGGCCCGACGCCGATGTGCACGACGTCCGGAACGCCCCGGGCAACGGGGATCTCTTCGGTACGCACCTGTTGGAAACCGGCATTACGCAAGGTTTCTTCGAATTCCGGAGAGGGCTGCGCAGACCATACGGCAAGCACCCCGCCGGGCCTCAACAGCCGTGCGCAGCCCGCCAGTCCGGACGGCGCGTACAGCCCGTCGTTGCCCTCGGTGACGGTCCAGCCGGGGCCGTTGTCGATGTCCAGGCACAGGGCGTCGTACGTGTCGGATGTCTCATTGACGTACGCGACCAGGTCCGCCTCGACGATCTTCGTGCGCGGATCGGCCAGCGCGTCGGCGGAGAGCGCGGCCAGCGGTCCGGATCGGTGCCAGTCGATGACGGCGCCCTCGCGCTCGACGACCGCGATCCTGCCCCAGCGGGGGTCGGCGGCCGCGTGTGCCAGGGAGAAGCCGACCCCGAGACCGCCGATGAGCAGGTGCGGAGCGGTCCGTCCGCCGGAGGCGGCCAGCGCGTCGGCCGCCACGTCGACCAGGCGCCGCTCCGAACGCCCGTCGGAGGTGTCCATCAGGAAACAGCCGTTCGCGATGATCTGCAGCAACGTCCCGTGCCGGCGCAGGACCACCTCGCCGTACGGACCCTCGCGGCGGTCCAGCACCTCGGGCGCGTCGGGGGAGTCGTGGGTAGTGTGGGGCATCGGCCCATCCTGGCACCCGCCCCGGCGGAGGAATGCCCGCCGGTACGACGGTGCTGTCCCCAGAGGCGGGACGTACCTCTCGGAGCTTGATCGCTCAGAGCGAACACGGCCGGGGGAACAATCCGGGGCTCCCTTTCATTGAGTCGATGTAACTCAACTTGACTGCCGAAGGGGAGATCATGGCTGCTGAGTCCGCCGCCTTCACACCGCTCACCCTGCCCGTGCTGCCGCTCGACGACGAAGTGGTCCTGCCCGGCATGGTCGTCCCCCTGGACCTGAGCGACGCCGAGGTACGGGCCGCGGTGGAGGCCGCCCAGGCCGCCGCCAGGTCCGAGCCCGGCAAGCCCCGCGTCCTCCTCGTCCCGCGCATCGACGGCGCCCACGCCGCCACCGGCGTGCTCGGCACGGTCGAGCAGGTCGGCCGCCTGGCCGACGGCGACCCCGGCGCCCTGATCCGTGGCCGGGGCCGGGTGCGCATCGGCGCCGGCACCACCGGCCCGGGCGCCGCGCTCTGGGTCGAGGGCACCCGGGTCGACGAGACCGTTCCCGATCCTCTGCCCGGCCAGGTCGCCGAGCTGGTGAAGGAGTACAAGGCCCTCGCCACCGCCTGGCTGCGCAAGCGCGGCGCCTGGCAGGTCGTCGACCGCGTCCAGGCCATCGACGACGTGTCCGCGCTCGCCGACAACTCCGGATACTCGCCGTTCCTGACCACCGAGCAGAAGGTCGAGCTGCTGGAGACCGCCGACCCGGTCGCCCGTCTCAAGCTCGCCACCCAGCAGCTGCGCGACCACCTCGCCGAGCAGGACGTCGCCGAGACCATCGCCAAGGACGTCCAGGAGGGCGTCGACAAGCAGCAACGGGAGTTCCTGCTGCGCCGCCAGCTCGATGCCGTCCGCAAGGAGCTGCGCGAGATCAACGGCGAGCAGGACGGCGAGGAGTCCGACGACTACCGCACCCGCGTGGAGGCCGCCGACCTGCCCGAGAAGGTCCGCGAGGCCGCGCTCAAGGAGGTCGACAAGCTGGAGCGGTCCTCCGACCAGTCGCCCGAGGGCTCCTGGATCCGCACCTGGCTCGACACGGTCCTGGAGATGCCGTGGAGCGAGCGCACCGAGGACGCCTACGACATCCAGGGCGCCCAGGCCGTGCTCGACGCCGAGCACGCGGGCCTGGAGGACGTGAAGGAGCGCATCACCGAGTACCTGGCCGTGCGCAAGCGGCGCGGCGACCGGGGCCTCGGCGTGGTCGGCGGCCGGCGCGGCGGTGCCGTACTGGCCCTGGTGGGCCCGCCCGGCGTCGGCAAGACCAGCCTCGGCGAGTCCGTCGCCCACGCGATGGGCCGCAAGTTCGTCCGGGTCGCCCTCGGCGGCGTCCGCGACGAGGCCGAGATCCGCGGCCACCGGCGTACGTACGTCGGCGCGCTGCCCGGCCGGATCGTGCGGGCGATCAAGGAGGCGGGGTCCATGAACCCGGTCGTCCTGCTCGACGAGATCGACAAGGTGGGCTCCGACTTCCGGGGCGACCCGGCCGCGGCCCTGCTGGAGGTCCTCGACCCGGCTCAGAACCACACCTTCCGGGACCACTACCTGGAGGTCGAGCTGGACCTGTCCGACGTGGTCTTCCTGGCCACCGCCAACGTCCTGGAGGCCATTCCGGAGGCCCTGCTCGACCGCATGGAGCTGGTCCGCCTGGACGGCTACACGGAGGACGAGAAGGTCGTCATCGCCCGTGACCACCTGCTCCCGCGCCAGCTGGAGCGGGCCGGACTGGACGCGGACGAGGTCACCGTCGACGAGGGCGCCCTGCGCAAGCTGGCCGGCGAGTACACCCGCGAGGCGGGCGTGCGCACCCTGGAGCGGTCCATCGCGCGGCTGCTGCGCAAGGTGGCGGCCCAGCACGAACTGGGCGAGCGGGAACTGCCGTTCACCGTCACCGAGACCGACCTGCGCGGTCTGATCGGGCGGCCGCACCACGTGCCCGAGTCCGCCCAGGACCCGGCCGAGCGGCGCACCGCGGTGCCCGGCGTGGCCACCGGCCTCGCGGTCACCGGAGCGGGCGGCGACGTCCTGTACGTCGAGGCCTCGCTGGCCGACCCGGAGACGGGCGCGGCGGGACTGACCCTGACCGGTCAGCTGGGCGACGTGATGAAGGAGTCGGCGCAGATCGCGCTGAGTTTCCTGCGCAGTCACGGCGCCGAGCTGGAGCTGCCGGTGGGCGACCTCAAGGACCGGGGAGCGCACATCCACTTCCCGGCGGGCGCGGTCCCCAAGGACGGCCCGAGCGCAGGCGTCACCATGACCACGGCCCTCGCCTCGCTCCTGTCGGGCCGGCTGGTGCGCACCGACGTGGCGATGACCGGCGAGGTCTCGCTGACCGGCCGCGTCCTGCCGATCGGCGGGGTCAAGCAGAAGCTGCTCGCCGCGCACCGGGCGGGGATCACCACGGTGATCATCCCCAAGCGCAACGAGCCCGACCTGGACGACGTCCCGGCCCAGGTGCTGGACAAGCTCGACGTCCACGCCGTCACCGACGTCCGCCAGGTGCTGGAACTGGCGCTCGCACCGGCGACCAACGGTGCGGAGCGTGAGGTTCCGGTCGCGGCGTGACGGACGCGGCCGGATGAGGAAAGGGGACGGCCCGGACTCCGTGCGGAGTCCGGGCCGTCGCCGTACGCGTGGTGCGTCAGCCGTTCGCGAGCGCCTGGACGCGGTCCAGCGCGCCGTTGAACTTGTTGTGGTCACCGACCGTCGGACCGGACGACGTGTACTGCCACATCGTGTAGTAGCCCCAGCCGGCCGGCAGCGTACCCACCGTCGAGGCGTACCGGGCGATCCACAGCGGGTTGTTGGCGGCGAAGCCGCCGTAGTTGCCGGTGCACTGGGTCCACCAGCTGGTGGCCGTGTAGATCACGGCGTCCCGGCCGGTACGGGCCTTGTACGTGTTCAGGAAGTCGCGGATCCAGGAGACCATCCCGCTCTGCGACTTGCCGTAGCAGGTGGCACCGTACGGGTTCCACTCGATGTCGAGCGCGCCCGGCAGCGTCTTGCCGTCCCTGGACCAGCCGCCGCCGTGGTCGACGAAGTAGTTGGCCTGGGTGGCGCCGCTCGTCGTGTCCGGGGTGGCGAAGTGGTAGGCGCCCCGGATCATGCCGACGTTGTAGGAGCCGTTGTACTGCTGGGCGAAGTAGGGGTTCGTGTAGTACGTCCCCTCGGTGGCCTTGGCGTAGGCCCACTTGACTCCGCTGTTCCACAGGGTCGACCAGGCGACGTTGCCCTGGTGGCTGGAGACGTCGACGCCCTCGGTCTGGGCCGCGCGGCCCGGGACGGGGGTGCCGTGTTCGCCGTCGTGGGCCGCGACGCCCATGCCCATGTGGGCGGAGCCGCGGGCCGGGACGTCCGCGGACGACGCGGCGTCGGCGGGAAGGGTGAACACGAGGGAGAACGCGGCGAGCAGGATCCCGGTGACGGCGAACCGCCGTCCGCGGGCCGATCCGGATCTGTGCACGAGCATGACGTGCCTCCGATGGCTCGGTGGTGCTCGGTGGGGGATGCGCGAGTGGGGAGAACCCCTGGATGGCACGAGGATGGCGTGCGCATGCCATTCGGAGGTCCGGTGAAGACTCTACGCACGTAGAAACACTGGGTGGAAGAGGCCCGGGAGCCGCCGTTGGTCTAAGCCTGCGAAATACTTGGCGAGCTGCGGCGATGGCGGCCCGTGGCGGAAACTTTCAGGACCGGAAAAACCGGAAAAAGGCGAGGCAGGGGCTGACGTGCACGAAGACGGGAACGGTGGCGGTCGCGGAGGCGAATCCCGCCTGTCCGGCAGTGGTGTGAACCAACCGGAGTTCCTGGCCCTGGAGCGGGAGTTGACCGTCCTGCTGCGGCGGGCCCGGGCCAACCAGGGCGAGATGGCGCGGGAGGTCCACCCCGACCTGGAGTCGTCCGCATACGGCCTGCTCGTCCGGCTCGGCGAGTGCGGCGGCCAGCGGGCCACCGACCTCGCCGCCTTCATCGGCGTCGGCAAGGCCACCATGTCCCGCCAGCTGCGCGCCCTGGAGGAACTCGGGCTCGTCGCCCGCGAGCCCGACCCCGCCGACGGCCGGGCCTGGCTGGTCACCCTGACCCCGGAGGGCCAGGAACGCGTCGGCCGGGTCCGGGAGGCCCGCCGCGCCCGGTACGCCCGGCGGCTCGCCGACTGGGACCCGCGCGAGGTGACGGAACTGGCCAGGCTGCTGCACGAACTCAACCGGGGGATGGAGAAGTAGGACCGGCGCCGCCCGTCCGTCTCGCGCCCCGTCGCACGGCCCGTCGCACGGCCCGGCTCACAACTCGGCGTAGACCACCGTCGCGTCGTCGTGCGTCTTGCTGCGCCCGAGGAACGCCCTGCCGTCCGCCGCGTCCGCGCGCTCCAGCTCCCGCACCCGGTCCACCAGTGCCTGCGCGCCCTGCTTGCGGACCAGCGCCAGACAGTCCCCCCAGTCGCCCTCCCCGAACTTCTCCACCCACCGTGCGGCCCCGTCCGTGAGCGCCGCCAGCGTCCGCACCGCACCGCGCGGCAGCACCCCCGTCACGGCGCGCGCCGCCACCCCGGGGTCGGCCGCGGCCGTGAAGAAACCGCCCTCCTTGTTGCGCAGCCCGGCGTCGATCGCCGCGTCGCTCACGAGGGCCGAGCGGGGCAGCCGGGCCAGCCGGTCGTCCAGGACGGGGGTGAGGGTCCCGTCGGGCGCCTCCAGCAGGAGGGCGGAGTCGGACAGGACCAGGTACTCGACGGAGGCCGCGGACCAGCGCGCGAGGACCACGGTTGCCTGCGGTGTGCGCGGGTGAGAAAGGTCACAGGTTTCCGCGTGTGCCGCCGCGGTACGTGCGAGGGCGCGGGACAGGGCCTCGGCGAGGGGAAGATCCGGGAGTGAAACGGTCAGTTCGGTCAGCGCCCCACCCAGGCGCGCCGTGAACCAGGGCACGGAATGCAGACACCCCGTCGCGGTCCGTGGCGGCGTCACACCGTCAAGGACGACGAGTGAACCACCCTGCCCCGAGGCGGGTAGTCCGACACTCGCGAAGTCCTCGTTGGGCTGGTCGGCGAGGCCTGGTTCCGAGACGAGTTCCGTACGCATCCGGCCAGTCTGCACGACCCCTTCACAGCGTCCGCAAAAGGCTGGCACCTTCCTCGGGTTCTCCCGGAACCGAGGCGGCGACGCAGGTCAGACGCCGGATTTGGGGTGGAATTCCAGGCTCCGGCGGCGCGTGGCGGCACATAGTGCCACCGCCCGTCGCAGACGTCCAACCGGCTCGCCGGGCAACCGTGCGGCACGCGCCAGGGGAACTTGCTCCCCAACTCCCCTCCGGGGTTCACTCCTTCGGGTGGCGGGTCGGACGATGCGCGCTCTCCGCCCACCGGCACTGGGAGGGTCGGGAACCGGTGGGGGACTGCCCCGCTCACGCGGTCTCCCCGCCCGACGCGCTGCCGGCGGCCGGGGAACAGCCCAGCGCCCGGCAGTGGGTGCACGCGCCCCCGGCCGGCCAGTTGACGGAGCGCCACCCGGGCCCACGGGTACACGAGTCAGGAATGCGAGCACCGGTGCAGAAGACGCGGCCTCGTCGCACAGGCAAGCAGACGGCCCCCGTGGGGAGCGCGGAGCGCGCCCCCGGTAGTACCTCCACCCCTCCGCAGCCGCCGGAGGCTCCCGTCGGCAGGGGCCGCGCCACCCACGTACGCAACCGCCTCATCGTCGCGGTGGCCGTCGTGGCAGCCGCCGTCGCCGGGGCCGGAGCTCCCTCGGTCGTGGCCGCCTCCGGGCAACTGCACGACTCCCAGGAGCTGGTGACGCTCGCCGAGCAGACCCAGGGCGCGCTGACCCTCGCCCACTCCCTCGCCGACGAGCGCGACGAGGTCACCCCCTACATCGCGGCCGGCCGCCCCAAGTCGAAGGCGCCCTCCGAGCAGCGCAGTGCCCGCGTCGACCGCCAGGTGGAGGAGCTGCGTGCCGACACCGACACGCCCGCGTCCCTGCGCGAGGACCTCGACGCCGTCGCCGCACTGCGCCGCGCCGCTCTCACCGGCAAGAGCACCGCGCTTCAGGCCCACCAGGCGTACTCGGAGGCGATCACCGAACTCCACGCCCTGGCCGAGAAGCTGGGCGAGGAGATGCCGCCCCGCGCGGGCTCCGGCGCGTACGCCCTGGCCGAGCTGGACACCGCCGTCCAGCAGGCCGCCGCCACCCGCGGCCTGCTGCTGGCGGCCCTGAACGTGCCGAGCACCACCGAGACCGTCATCGACCCGGTCACCGGCCTGCCCACCGAGACGACCACCTCCTCGGACGCCGACGCCGAGCAGCGCGACGCCCTCGCCGCCGCCGCCCAGCAGGCCCGGGTGCGCTCCGACGCGGCCCTCGCCGACTTCCGCGAGGGCGCTCCCAAGGAGGCGCGGAGCAGCTTCGACGCCACCGTCGCCGGGCCCGAGGTCAACTCGGCCGAGAAGTACCTCGCCGGTCTCACCGACGAGCCGACGCTCTCCGACCGCGATCTCGGCACCAGCACCAAGCGGCTGGACGCGGCGCTCTCCGCCCGCGTCGACGCGATGCGCGGTGCCGAGTCCGCCCTGTACGAGAAGCGCGTCGAGGCCCTGGAGCAGCTGCGCGACGACGACGTCACCGCGCTGGAGGTCCGGATCGCCGTCCTCGGCGCCCTGATCCTGCTCGCCGTCGGCATCGCCACCGCCCTGGCCCGCACCCTCACCCGCCCGCTGTCGGTGCTGCGCCGCGGCTCGGCCCGGCTGGCCGGGGCGGAGGACCCGACGACCGAGGAGGCGGTCGCCTTCACCGGCCGCAACGACGAGTTCGCGCAGGTCGTGCGCTCCGTCAACGCGCTGCACACGCATGCCGCCACGCTCGCCGGACGGGTCGCCACGCTGGAGTCCGACCGCAAGCACCTGGTCGGCCAGCGGCAGAAGATGGCCGACGCCCGCGAGGAGCTGCGCACCGAACTCGCCGAGTCCGCCGCCCAGCTGGAGGTGGTGCGCAAGAGCATCGGCTCCACCTTCGTCAACCTCGCACTGCGCACCCTCGGCCTCGTCGAGCGGCAACTCGCCGTCATCGAGGGCCTGGAGGAGCGCGAGCAGGACCCGGACCGCCTCGCCACCCTGTTCAAGCTCGACCACTTCGCCACGGTCATGCGCCGGCACAGCGAGAACCTCCTCGTCCTCGCCGGCACCGAGCACGTCCAGCACAGCGCCTCACCGGTGCCGCTGGTCGACGTGGTCCGGGCGGCGGTCAGCGAGATCGAGCGGTACGAGCGGGTGCGCATCGCCGCGCTGCCGCCGCACGCGCACGTGGCCGGGTTCGCCGCCGACGACCTCTCCCACCTGCTGGCCGAGCTGATGGAGAACGCCACCTCCTTCTCGCCGCCGGACCTGCCCGTCGAGGTCTCCGGCTGGCTCCTGGAGAACGGCGAGGTGATGCTCTCCGTCCAGGACGAGGGCATCGGCATGGCCACCGAACGCCTCCAGCGGCTCAACGCCCGCCTCACCGACTTCGACCCGGACGCGCCGTACGACCAGGAGGGCGAGGACGGTCTCGGGCTCGGCCTCTACGTCGTCGCCCGGCTCGCCCACCGGCACGGGGCGCGGGTACGGCTGCGGGAGCAGAAGCAGGGCGGGGTGGCGGCCGTCGTCGTCCTGCCGAGCCCGCTGCTGGCCGCCGCCCCGCCGGCCGCGCTGGCCCCGACCGTGCCGGTGTCCGACGGCACCGGCACCTTCTCCCTGCCCGGCGCCGACGCAGAGGCCAACTCCAACGTCCTGCACGGGCGGGCGGAGAAGGCGGAGCGGCCGGAACAGGGCACCGGGACGGAGGCCGGCCCGGACCCCGAGCCCGGCACCGACCCGCTGGTCGCCTCGGCGGAGGAAGCCGTACGCCGTGCCGAGGCGGACGCGTCCCACGCGGACACGCCGCAGACTCCGGAACCGGACGAACGCGAGGACCCGGCCGGGTCGGCCGCCCCGGAACCCGCGCGGGAGACGGAGTCCTCCCAGGACGGCCCCGCGCCCGGCAGCGACCTCCCCGACGACGCCACGATGGCCCTCTTCCTCCCGGCCCTGGCGGACCCGGAGCCCGGGCCGGAGCCCGGCACCGACCCGTACGCCATCGGCCCCGACGCCCACGACCGCACGCCGGACGAGGGCACCGGGCAGGCAGGGGACGCCGACCGGACCGAGGGCGCCGAGTCCGCCGAACCCGTCACCGAGAAGGGCCTGCCCAAGCGGACCCCGAAGCTCACCACCCCCGCCGCGGTGCCGCGTCCGCGCACCTCGGGTTCCGTCGACGCCGACGCACTCCGTCGACGCCTGGGCGGATTCCGTCGCGGGGCGGAGGCCGGCCGCCGGGACGTCGAGGCGGAGATCGCCGACCGCACCGGGCAGAACCGGACGCCGGACGCCGGGGCGGACACAACCGAAGAAGCCACGGGGGGCACCGTCGAGGAGGCAAGCAGTTGACCGCGCCCAGTACGTTCGGACTGAGCAGTGAGGCCCGCAATCTCCACTGGCTGCTGACCAACCTCGTCGAGGAGGTGCCCGGCATCCGGTCGGTCGCCGTGGTCTCCTCCGACGGGCTCCTGCTCCTGTCCTCCGACCCCGGCCGCAACGAGGAGGCCCGGCAGGCCCGCGAGACGCCCCGGGCGGGCCCGCGCGGCTCCGCCGCCGACCTCGCCACCGTCGTCTCCGGCGTGGGCAGCCTGACCGTCGGCGCCGCCCGGCTGATGGACTTCGGCCCGGTGAAGCACACGATGGTCGCCATGGACGAGGGCAGCCTGTTCGTGATGTCGATCAGCGACGGCTCGCTGCTCGGCGTGCACGGCTCCGCGGAGTGCGACATGAGCGTGGTGGCGTACCACATGGCCCTCTTCGTCGGCCGCGCCGGCCACGTCCTGACCCCCGAACTCCGCACCGAACTGCGCAAGTCCCTGGAGCCCGAGCCGTCTGATTCGTCCGTGTCGTCCCAGCCGACGGGGAGCGCCCGATGAGCAGCAGTCCCAAGCCCGGGAAGAACGGCCGGGGGCACCTCCCCGTCCGCGGCGCCGACCGCAAACCGGCCCGGGTACGCCCCTACTCGCTCACCGGCGGCCGCACCCGCTTCGGTCACGTCCTGCTCGTCGAGACGTTCGTCGGCGCCACGGCGGGCACCGCCGCGCTCGAAGCCGCCGAGGAGCGCAAGGAACTGACGAACGGCGGTCTCACCTCCCGCGTGATGCCGGAGATGCGGGCCATCGTCGAACTGTGCCGCCGTATGCGTACGGTGGCCGAGATCGCCGCGCTGCTGAAGATGCCGCTCGGCGTGGTCCGGGTGCTCCTCAGCGACCTGGCGGACCAGGGAAAGATCCGTGTGTACGGCACCGGGACCGGCCACGGCACGGGCCGCCCGGACCGCGCTCTGCTCGAAAGGGTGCTCAGTGGACTCCGTCGTCTCTGACGCCGCCGCGTTCGGCGTCCCCCCGCTCGTCGACACCGACGGGCCCGTACAGCCCTGGCAGACCGATCCCACCCGCGCGCCGGTCGCCACGAAGATCGTCGTCGCGGGAGGGTTCGGTGTCGGCAAGACCACGCTGGTCACCGCCGTCTCCGAGATCACGCCCCTGCAGACCGAGGCGCTGATGACCGAGGCGAGCGAGGAGACCGACGACCTCACCGCCACCCCGGGCAAGCTCACCACCACCGTGGCCATGGACTTCGGCCGCATCACGCTCGACGACGACCTGGTGCTCTACCTGTTCGGCACCCCGGGCCAGCAGCGGTTCTGGTTCATGTGGGACGACCTGGTGCGCGGCGCGATCGGTGCCGTCGTGCTGGCCGACACGCGCCGCCTGAAGGACTGCTGGCCCGCGCTGGACTACTTCGAGAGCTGCGGACTGCCGTACGTCGTCGCGGTCAACCACTTCGACGGCAGTGAGTTCTTCGAGGCGGAGGACGTGCGGGAGGCGTTGACGATCCCGGCGCACATACCTGTCATGATCATGGATGCGCGCCGTCGGATCTCGGCCATCGAGACCCTCTTGTCCCTCGTGGGCCACGCGCTCGACGAAACACCCGAGTAGACGAACCCTCGTCCAGACGCCCTCGACCAGGAGACGGAAACCGCATGCGGAAGATACTCGTCGTCGGAGCCGGCCAGTCCGGCCTCCAGCTCGCCCTCGGCCTGCAGTCGCACGGCTACGAGGTCACCCTGATGTCCAACCGGACCGCGGACGAGATCCGCACCGGCCGGGTCATGTCGACGCAGTGCATGTTCCACACGGCACTCCAGCACGAGCGCGATCTCCAGCTGAACTTCTGGGAGTCCCAGGCCCCGAAGATCGAGGGACTCGGCGTCTCGGTGGCCGCCCCCGGCTCCTTCGACCCGGGCCCCTCGCAGCGCGCGATCGACTGGCTCGGACACCTGGACGGCTTCGCGCAGTCGGTCGACCAGCGGGTGAAGATGGCCGGCTGGATGGAGACCTTCGCCCAGCGCGGCGGCCAGCTGGTCATCCACGGCGCGGCCGTCGGCGACCTCGACTACTTCTCCCGCGCCTACGACCTCGTCCTGGTCTCGGCGGGCAAGGGCGAGCTGGTCCAGATGTTCGGCCGGGACGCGGAGAGGTCGCCGTACAGCGAGCCGCAGCGCGCCCTCGCCGTCGCCTACGTCCACGGGATGGGCCCGCGACCCGAGCACTCGGAGACGGAGGCCGTGCGCTGCAACCTGGTGCCCGGCGTCGGCGAGATGTTCATCATGCCGACGTTCACCACCTCCGGCCGCGCCGACATCCTGTTCTGGGAGGGCATACCCGGCGGCCCGCTGGACGCCTTCAAGGACGTCAAGGACCCGGCGGAGCACCTCTCCCTGACCCTGGAACTCATGGAGAAGTTCCTCCCCTGGGAGTACGCGCGGGCCACCAAGGTCGAACTGACCGACGCCGGCGGCACCCTGGCCGGCCGCTACGCCCCCACGGTCCGCAACCCCGTCGGCCGCCTCCCCGGCGGCGGACTCGTCCTCGGTGTGGCCGACGTGGTCGTCGCCAACGACCCGATCACCGGCCAGGGCTCCAACTCCGCGTCCAAGTGCGCCGCCTCCTACCTCGCCTCGATCATCGAGCACGGCGACCAGGAGTTCGACGAGACCTGGATGCGGCAGGCCTTCGACCGCTACTGGGAGACCGCCCAGCACGTCACCAAGTGGACCAACGCCATGCTGGCCCCGCCGCCGGAGCACATCCTGAACCTGTTCGGCGCGGCGACGCAGCTCCAGCCCATCGCCGACCGCTTCGCCAACGGCTTCAACGACCCGTCCGACTTCGAGAACTTCTTCTACGACCCGGCGAAGACCGAGGGCTACCTGGCAGAGGTCTCGGGCGCAGCGGGCGCGTAGGGCCTCCGGCGGCCGGGCGGGGGACCACCCGGCGGGCACGCGGCACGACGGCACCGGCGCGCGGATTCCGCCGCCTCCTGCGGACGCGGACACACCCGCGGAGCGCCTCGGCTCGGCCGTCGTTCCGGAGTCCGCCGTGCGCGGGGTCCGTGAGTCACCGGGTGGGCCCCGCGGCCGCGTACCCCCGGTCCGACCCGTCCGTCGCCCCCGCGGGGAGCCGCGGTGGTGTGTAGCGCCGTACCGGCTCCCCGCCGGGGTCGGGGCGTACGGCGCCGAGGACCGGGTTGGCGGCGATCGGCGACACCTTGACGTCGGCGCCGGGGCGGGGCGCCTGGACGACCAGGCCGTCGCCGAGGTACATCGCCACGTGGGTGGCCTCGGGGAAGTACACGACCAGGTCACCGGGGCGCAGCTCGTCCAGCGGCACGTGGTCGAGGCGGGCCCACTGCTCCTGGCTGGTGCGCGGGATCGGTGTCCCGGCCCGCTCCCAGGCCACGGAGGTCAGCCCCGAGCAGTCGTACGACGCCGGGCCCTCGGCGCCCCACTCGTACGGCTTGCCGAGCTGCTCCACCGCGAAGCGCACCGCACTCTCGCCCCCGGCGGACGGCTCGGCGTCGTCGCCGAGCGCGCCGGACGCCAGGAACCGCTCCTGTTCCTCGGCGACCCCGCTCTTCTCCAGCTCCGCCAGGGCGGCCAGCTGCTCGGGGGTGAGGGAGGCGAGCAGCTCCTCGACGGCGCGCAGCCGTTCGCGCACGCCGTCCCGTTCCCGCTCCTGGCGCTCGGCGAGGGCGGCCTGCCGGGTCAGGGCCGCACGGGCCCGCCCGGCCAGCTCGTCGGCCTTCTTCGTGTCGCCGGTCAGCCGCCCCACCGTCTCGGCCCGCTCCTGGGAGAGCCTGCCGATCACATGCCCCTGGTCGAGGGCGTGCTGCGGGTCGCGGGCGAGCAGCAGCCGCAGATAGGGGGAGAGGTCGCTGCTGTTCTGGTACTGCTGCCGGGCGAGGCGCCCGGCCGCGCCGCGGCTGTCCCGCAACGACAGCCGGGTCCGGGTCAGTTCGGCGTTCAGCCGCAGCACCCGGGCACGCTGCTGCTTCAGCCGCTCCTCGGTGCCGTTGTAGGTCTCGGTGGCCTGCTCCGCCTCCCGGTACAGCCGCTGAAGGTCCGTCAGCAGTCCGGCCACGGTGCGGTCGCCGGCCGCCCCCTCGGCGGGGCCGGGTCCGGGTTCGGCCGCGGCGGGCACGGGCGCGAGGACGATCCCGGCCGCGAGCGCCGCCGTACACACCAGACGCAGAAGTCTTCCTGACACGCCATCACCTCCGCTGCGGGGCGGCGGGTCCGCTCCGCACGGTGAGCATGTGGCGGGTCGGCGGGGTTCGCGCGCCGAGTGTGCGCGGATCGGCGCAACGGGGTCACCCGTCCGCGTCGTCCGGCTTGCCACCCGGCGTGGCGTCTGGATCGGCGGCCGCCGGGCGCTCCGGTTTCGACCAGGGCCACTTCCGGCCGGAGCCCGTCTCGCCCTCCGGGGTGTACGTGTACTTCCAGCGGGCGAACCGCAGCCCGCCCCGGGAGTCCCGCGGCACGCGCCGGTAGACGAGCACCGTGGGCGGGCCGCCGTCCGGGTCCGGCACGGGGATGCGGTACGTCTTCGGCGGGTGCCCGGTCATGCCGACCAGGACGGGAAGCACACGTCCGTCCATGGGGCCGCCCTCGAAGGGGGTGTCTTCGCTCTTCACGGCTCCAGTGTCGGTGATCGGCGCCCCGGTGCCGGAGGCCGCGCCCGGGTCAGAGGTCCGCCGCCAGCACCTCGACCAGCGTCGCGGTCTGCGGGTCGCGGCGGGCGGTGACCGTCAGTACGGCGAGGAACTGCTCCACCAGCCAGTCCCGCAACTCGTCGAAGGGCGGCTGCTTCTCCTCGTCCAGCCAGATCAGCGAGGCCGCCTCCACCGCCGTGATCCACATCCGGACGGTCATCCGCAGCCGGGGGCCGGGCTCGGTGACGTCCAGGTGGCGCATGATGTGGTCGGCGGCGGCCCGGCGCACGCCGTCCACGATGCCCGAGGTCTGCGAGGTCTCGACCACGCTGCCGCCGCGCAGCAGGGCGCTGAAACCGGTGTCGTGCTCGTCGACGAAGGTGAGGTAGCGGTCCAGGGCGCGGGAGAGCCGGGCCAGCAGCGGGCCCTCGCGGGGCTCGTCGAAGCAGAGCCGCAGCTCGTCGGCGGCGGAGCTGAGCGCGGCCTCGTACAGCTGCTGCTTGCCGCCGGGGAAGTACCGGTACACCAGCGGCCGCGAGACCCCCGCCTGCTCGGCGACGTCGTCCAGGGAGACCTCCTCCGGGGGCCGGTGCGCGAAGAGGGCGAGCGCCGCCTCCAGCAACTGGACGCGGCGCTCCTCCACGCTGAGGCGGCGGTAGGCGGGGGTGGAGGCCTGCGGATTCATGTCCGCAGGGTAACTGGGGGGCGGGGTGCGTAGCCCGGCGTTGCGGAGCGGCCTACGCCAGCAGGCCCGAGGACCGCCACAGCCTGCGGCCGGCGCCGCGCAGGACGCCGATGTCGTCCAGGAAGTCGGTCAGGCGCTTCGCGCCGGTCTGCATGATCTCCTTGCGGTGGCCGCTGGCCTGGACCTGGGCCAGGGCCTCCCGCTTGTCCAGGCCGACGTTCGTGTAGACCTCGGGGTTGATGAAGGCCTTGGAGAAGACGCGGGCGAACTCGCCGGAGGTGACCCGGGTGAACTCCTGCGACCACTTCGGGGCCGTCACCATCTGCCGGCGCAGCTCCTCACGGGCGTACCGCACGTGCCGGGCCTCCTCCACGACGTGGATGCGCGTGACGCCCCGGATCAGCGGCTGGACCCGCTCGTCCGGGAAGGTCAGGCGCTGCATCCAGTCCAGGACCTCCTCGCCGAGGAGCGTGGCGGTGAAGGAACCGGGGGTGGTGGAGATCGTCTTGAACAGGCGCCCCAGCTGCTGGTGGGCCGGGCTCACCGGGTACCACGGGGTCTCCCCTCGCGATATCAGCCGGGCGAACATCTTCGAGTGCCGGCACTCGTCCTCGATCTCGGTGAGCGCGTAGCGCACGTGGGCGCTCGTCGCCGCCTTGTCGTAGATGTGCCGGACCAGGAGCTGCATCAGGATCAGCTCGAACCAGATGCCGAGCGAGGCCAGCGCGGCGGCCTCGTGCTGGGAGAGCGCGATGCGCTGCTCCTCGCTCATCCGCTGCCACATCGGCGTGTCGTACAGCGACACCAGCTCCGGCGGCCAGAACCACTTGCCGTCCTCGAACGGCGCGTCCCAGTCCAGCTCCTTGTCCGGGTCGAAGGAGTGCTTGGCGGACGAGTCGAGCAGCCGTTCGGCCACCTGCTCCCGGTCCTTGAGCAGGCCGAGCGCGTCGCGCAGGCCCTCGAGCGCGTCGGCTTCCGTCAGCGTCGTCATGGCTGTGTCCCACCTCGTCGAACGGATCGTGTTACCCGCGGTCACTCCAGCGTGCCGGTTCTTATGAGACTGCTTGTCAGTAAGCTCGTCAATCCCCTGCGCGCAACTTGTTGACCGCGAGTAAAGGTGGGGTGGCCGTCAATCGTCCGGCGTGGGTTCGCTCGATGGGGCGCTCCGTCGGCGTTCGTGCTGGGTACGCTGGCCGTGTCCGTCAGACTCCGGTACATGGGAGCGATCATGAGCGCCGCACGTGACTACGGGCTGGACGACGACTACGAGTGGCCCCGTCCGCCGGAGGGCGGCTGGACGGCGGACGACCTCGACGAGCTTCCCAACCTGCCTCCGCACACGGAGCTGATCGACGGGAGCCTCGTCTTCGTGAGTCCGCAGACCCGCTTTCACATGCGCACCATCCGGCTTCTTGAGTACGCGCTGCTCGGTCAGGCGCCGGACGCGTACGACGTCGACCGAGAGTTCAGTGTCAAGCTTGACCGGCGAAACCGGCCGGAACCGGATGTGCTGGTATATCGGGCGGATGCCGACACCGGACCGCGGCAGACGTGGCACCACTCGGATTCCGTTGTCCTCGCCATCGAAGTGGTGTCCGAGGACTCCCAGGAGCGGGACCGGGACGTGAAACCCCGGAAGTATGCGTTGGCGGGCATCCCGTACTACTGGAGGGTCGAGGAAAACGAGGGGCTGCCAGTCGTCTACACCTACGAACTCGACCGGGCCACGGATACCTATGGCCTCACTGGCATCCACCACAACCGACTGAAGCTCAATGTCCCGTTCCCTCTCACGATTGACCTCACCGTCATCAACCGCCGGCCGCCGGTGATGCCACCTCCGGGCCTGCTGTAGAGAGCACCGCCTCCATCACCCCCCGCGCGATCGGCGCCGCGAGCCCGCCCCCGCTGATGCCGCCGCGATCCGCCGCCGAGCCCTCGACCACCACCGCGACCGCGACCTTCGGTTCCACGTCCCTGTCGCCCCGTGCCCAGGAGATGAACCAGGCGTACGGCGTGCCCGAGTTGCCGACGCCGTGCTGGGCGGTGCCGGTCTTGCCGCCCACGGTGGCACCCGGGATCGCGGCCTTCGCGCCGGTGCCCTTGTCCACCACGCCGGTCATCAGCTCCTTGAGCAGCGCCGCCGTCGAGGGGCGCATCACCTCACGGGAGGGGCGTGACCCGGCCGCCGCCACCAGGCTGCCGCCCGCCCGCAGCGTCCGTTCCACCAGGTACGGCGAGCGCACCTGGCCGCCGCCCGCCACCGCCGCCGCCACCATCGCCATCTGCAGCGGAGTCGCCCGGGTGTTGTACTGGCCGATCGACGACAGGCCGAGCTGCGCCCGGTCCACGGTGGTGTCGAAGGTGCTCCGTGCGACGGGGAAGGGGACCCGCAGCCCGTCGTCGTTGAAGCCGAAGGCCTCCGCCATCGCCGTCATGCCGCGCACGCCCACGTCCACGCCGAGCTTGGCGAACACCGTGTTGCAGGACCACTCGAACGCCTCCCGCAGCGAGGCGTTCCGGCACCCGTCGGCCTCGTTCGTCAGCTTCGTCCGCGTCCCGGGCAGGGTGTACGGGTCGGGGGAGCGGGTCGGCGCGTCCAGGTCGCGGATCACGCCCGCGTCCAGCGCCGCCGCTGCGGTGACCACCTTGAACGTCGAACCCGGCGGATAGGTCCGGCTCACCGCCCGGTTGAGCATCGGCTGGTCCGGGTCGGCGTTCAGCCGGTTCCAGGTGCGGGTGGCGGCCGTACTGTTCCCGGACAGCAGCTGGGGGTCGTAGGAGGGGGTGGAGACCAGGGCCAGGACGCGGCCCGTGGCCGGCTCGATCGCGGCCACCGCCCCCTTGCGCCCGCCCAGCCCCTCGTACGCGGCCCGCTGCGCGGCCCCGTCGATCGTCGTGACCACGTCGCCGCCCGGGTTGTGGGCCCCCGTGACGTCGTTCCACAGCGGCAGCGGCGCGAGCATCGGGTCGGCGCCGGACAGCAGGCCGTCCTCGGCGTGCTCGAGGAGCGTCGTCCCGTACGCCTGGGAGGCGAAGCCGGTGATCGGCGCGTACATCGGCCCCTCGGCGTAGGTCCGTTCGAAGCGCAGGTGCTCACCGGTGTCCCGGGAGCCGGTGACCGCCCTGCCGCCGACCAGGATGTCGCCGCGCGGCTGCTGGTAGCGGGCGATGTCGGGGCGCCGGTTGGCCGGGTTGTCGTCGTACTCCGGCTTCTGGACGATCTGCACCCGGGCCGCGTTGACCACCAGGGCGACCAGCAGCAGGGCGCAGAAGACGGCGGCGTGCCGGATGTTCCGGGTCACGAGGGCGTCCCGCGCCGGGCCGCGTGGCTGACCCGGATCAGCAGCGCCACGATCGCCCAGTTGGTGACGACCGAGGACCCGCCCTGTGCCAGGAACGGCATCGCCATGCCGGTCAGCGGGATCAGCCCCGTCACGCCGCCCGCGATGACGAACACCTGGAGCGCGACGATCGAGGAGAGCCCGACCGCGAGCAGCCGGCCGAAGGGGTCGCGGGCGCCGAGGCCCGCCCGGTAGCCGCGCTCCACCAGCAGCCCGTACAGCAGGAAGACGGCGGTCAGGCCGAGGAAGCCCAGCTCCTCGCCGGCCGTCGCCAGGATGAAGTCCGACTTGACGGCGAAGCCGATCAGGACCGAGTGGCCGAGACCGAGACCGGTGCCGGTCACCCCGCCCGCGGCGAAGGCGAAGAGGGACTGGGCCAGTTGGTTCGGGCCGTCGCCCGCCTCGATGGACGCGAAGGGGTGCAGCCAGTCCTCCACCCTGGTGTGCACGTGCGGCTCCAGCCAGCCCACGGCGACCGCCCCCAGCGAGGCCAGCAGCAGCCCGACGGCGATCCAGCCGGTGCGGCCGGTGGCGACGTAGAGCAGGACCACGAACAGGCCGAAGAAGAGGAGCGAGGTGCCCAGGTCCCGCTCCAGGACCAGGACGCCGACGCTGACCAGCCACACCGCCAGGATCGGGCCGAGCACCCGCCCGGTGGGCAGTTGCAGCCGCCACACCCGGCGGCCCGCGTAGGCCAGCGCGCTGCGGTTGGCGGCCAGATAGGCGGCGAAGAACACCGCGAGCAGCACCTTCGCGAACTCGCCGGGCTGGATGGAGAAGCCCTCGATCCGGATCCAGATGCGGGCGCCGTTCACCGCCGGGAAGAAGATCGGCACGGTGAGCAGGACGAGCGCCGCCGCGACGCACACGTAGGCGTAGCGCTGCAGCACCCGGTGGTCGCGCAGGAGCAGGACGACCACGATGAACAGCGCGACACCCAGCGTCGACCACACCAGCTGGGTCGGGGCCGCCCGGTCGTCCGGCGTCTCCAGGTCGAGCCGGTAGATCAGCACCAGGCCGAGGCCGTTGAGCAGCACCCCGATGGGCAGCAGCAGCGGGTCGGCGTACGGGGCGCGCAGCCGTACCGCCAGATGGGCGACGAGCGCGAGTACGCCGAGCCCGGCGCCGTAACCGGCCGCGCCGGGCGGCAGGGCGCCCTGCTGGGCGAGGCCGACGTTGCAGTAGCCGAAGACCGACAGCAGGACGGCCATGACGATCAGCGCGAGTTCGATGCCCCGGCGCCGGGGGAGCCGGGCGACGGGAGGAGGGGTGTCCGCCTGTGCCACGGTGATCCCGGTTCCGGTTCCGGCCTTGGTCATGTCCGGAACTTACCCAAATGGTGTGGTGTGCGCGGCGTCCGGCTCAGCACCAGCGCGGCGCGGGGCCGATGTTGTCGATGTACCGGGCCGCGCCCCAGGCCCAGGTGCCGTCCGTGAGGAGGTACCACAGCGGGTTGCCCTTGACCTTGGAGCCCGGCGTCTTGCAGTAGATGGAGACGACCTCGCCCCGGCGGGCGTACCGGATGACGTCCGCACCGCGGCTCGGCGAGGTGCGCAGGGCGAGGCGCTGGGCCGTCACGACGCCCCGGTAGCGGCCCTGCTCCTGGCGGCCGTCGCTCCCGCCCCACGCGTCGCCGCCGTTTCCTCCCCCGTTTCCTGCGCTGCTTCCGCCGCCGTTTCCGCCGCCGGTGACGGCGGACGTGGAGCCGGCGCCGCCGCCCCACTCGTCGTTCGCGGCGGCGGGCGTGACGGCGACGGCGGTGGCGAGCGCGCCGGCCGCGAGGGCGGTGGCGAGGCCGCGGACCAGGGGCGAACGCGAGGCCGGTGCGGACAGTGGCGACATGGGAGTACCTCCCGGGAGCGAACGGGTCTTCAGGTGACTAACCGCCACATTAGGAGCGCCCCGCAGGCACCGCCCGCCGCACTGAGCCATCGGGGAAGACGCCGTGGTCAGGGCTGCTGAGGCAGCGTCAGCCGGGCCAGCGCGCCGCCGTCCGGCGGGTTGGTGAACTCCAGCCGCGCCCCGAGCACCTCGGCCTGCCCCAGCGCGATCGTCAGCCCCAGGCCGTGCCCCTTGGTCCCGCCCTCGGTGCGAAAGCGCTGCGGCCCGTGCGCGAGCAGGTACTCCGGATAGCCGTCCCCGTGGTCCCGCACGGTGATCACCGCACCGTCCACGGTCAGCACCACCGGCGCCCGCCCGTGCCGGTGCGCGTTCGCGACCAGGTTGCCCAGCACCCGCTCCAGACGCCGCCGGTCGGTCTCCACCCGCGCGTCCCGTACGACGTCCACGCGCGTGTCGGTGCCCGAGCCCCGCAGCACCCGGCGGACCAGTGCGCCCAGCTCCTCCGGCTCCGTCGCGGGCCGCTCCCGCCCGCTCTCCAGCCGGGAGATCTCCAGCAGGTCCTCGGTGAGGGTGCGCAGCGCCGCCACCCGGTCCCGCACCAGCTCGGTGGGGCGGCCCGGCGGCAGCAGCTCGGCCGCCGCGTGCAGGCCGGTGAGCGGGGTGCGCAGCTCGTGCGCCACGTCCGCGGTGAACCGCTGCTCGGCGAGCAGCTTGCCCTGCAACGACGACGCCATGGAGTCCAGCGCGGCGGCGACCGACGCCACCTCGTCCTGCGGACGCGTCGGGTCCTGTGCGCGCGGATCGCCGACCCGCGCGTCGAGGTCGCCCGCGCTGATCCGCCGCGCCACCCGCGCCGTCGTGTGCAGCCGCCGCGTCACCCGCGTCACCGCGAACGCGCCGACCAGCAGCGTCGCCCCGATCGCCAGCGCCGACGACCACACGAGCGTGCCGTCCAGGCCGTCGATGGTGGCCTGGCCCCGGGAGTGGTCGACCCGCACCGCCAGCGCCCGGCCGCCGTCGGCGGGCCCCGCCGCCCACATCGTGGGGCGCCCCGCGTACTCGGCGAGCATCGTGCCGCGCCGGCCCGAGCGGGCCAGCTCGCGCAGCGGCCGCGGCAGCCCCGCCGGGTCGATGCCGGCCCCGCGCCGCAGCGGGTCCCCCGCCTCGTAGGACTCCGTCGCCTCGCCCAGCCGGGACAGGGCCGCGTCCCGCGCCTGGCCGACGGTCCGATTGGTCACCGAGACGTGCACCAGGACCCCGAGCAGCGCGGCGAGCCCGCAGCACATCACGGTGATGAAGACGGCCGCCTTCACCGCCAGCGGCCCGGCCCACCGGGGGAGGGCGAGCCTCACCGGGCGCTCGCCGAGGGCGGGGCGGGTGGTGCGGCCGAGTGCGACACGGAGGGCGACGGTGAGGCGGACGGACGTTTCGTGTGCCGTCCGCCGTCGTCGGTGCGCAGCATCTCGTCGCTGGTCAGCAGCATGGCCCGCTGGTCGGCGTCCCAGGTCCACTGCAGGCGGTACTCGTACCCGGCCACCTCCGAGGGCGAGCGGACGATCACCGTCCGCCCGGCCAGCTCGACCGCGCTCACGGCGTCCTCGTAGGACATGACCCGCACGAGCCGGTCCTTCTCGACGGTGTAGACCCGCACGGCGGTCAGCCGGTCCGGCAGCAGCCGGAAACCCAGCGTCATCTCGGGACGCCCGTCACCGGTCAGGTCGCGGTAGTACGGCCGCAGCACCGGGCAGCCGCCGCTCTCGTCACCGGCGCCGTCCGGGCCGCAGTCCGCCATCCGCACGGACGTCTCGTGGTACCGCGCCTTCGCGCCCGCGTAGTCGTCCGGGTGCGCGGCGATCTCGGCCCGCACCGCGGCCACCGGGTCCGCCCTGCGGATGTCGCCACCGGGCACGGCGACGCCCTTCACCGGCGCGTGCTCCACCTCGCCGATGTCGTACGCCGGACTGGACGCCGGGGTCAGGCCGGGCCACAGCCGGGCCGGGTTGCGCGCGGCGGGCGTGGCCCCGGCACCCTCGAGGCCGCCGGTGTCCCCGCAGGCCGTCAGCACACCCGTCGCGGCGGTCGCCAGGAGCAGCGCGAGGGCGGCGGGGACGCGGACGGGGTGCCCGCGGCGGCTCGGGAGCACTGCACTCCTGGGGTTCGGTGATCGGCGTCGGCGGTCCCGCGGGGCCGCGGGCGGCACCGCGGGCATCGCGGCACCGCACGCGACGCCGTACGGAAGGCCATTTTGCGTGCGCACGGGCCCGCCGGGCTACTCGGCCGGTTCCTCCGGCAGCCCGCCGGCCCGGCGGCAGGTCCGCCGACTCTGCTGTCGGGCAACTGTTCGAGGGGTGGTGAAGGTGCGTCCCGGCCCCGCCCCGGGTCTGCCCAACTCATCCCGAAGGCACCCGGTTCTTGCCCCGGCGGCACCCCGACTGGTCCCATGGACGGGGGTGGTGATGGGCATGGACGGACTGCGCGTCGTGCCGACCCGGCGCCACGGCCGGGAACGGCTCTACGTCTGCCTCCCGGACGGCGGGAACGTCGCCTGGTACGACCGCGAGGAGGCCCGCGTCAACCTGCTGAGCGACGACCGCAGGGCCGAGGTCCTCCAGGCCCTCGGCCCCTTCGTCACCGGCCCGGTCACGGTCGGCCCGCCGCCGGTCCCGACCCCCGCCGAGCTGGCCCGGCTCACCCTCCACCCGGACGACGACCTCGCCCCCAACCGGCCCGGCGAGGCCCTTCTGGTCGCCCTGGAACGCGCGCCGGGACCGGCACACCGGCTGCGTCCCGACCCGCGCCGCCGGGCGCTGGCCGCCGAGCAGGCGACCGGGACCGCCCTCGACCGACTCGACGGCGCCGGCCAGCACACCCTGCACTCCCTCCCGCTGCCCGGCGGCGACCGCGTCCACCACCTGCTGATCGGACCCGGTGGTCTCTTCGCCCTCCACGTGCTGCCCGCCCGCAGACAGCGGGTGCGGGTCACCGACCCGCTGGTGGCGCTGGGCCGCCGGACTCCCCGCCCCCTGCTGCACCGGGTCCGCGCGGACGCCGACCGGGCCTCCTACGCCCTGACGGCGGAGGTCCACCCGGTGCTCGTCCTCGTCGAGCCGGCGCACGTGACCGTCACCGCCCCGCCCCGCTCGGTGCGCGTCCTCACGGACCGGGAGCTGCCCGACCTGGCCCGGACGGGCGGGGTGCTGAAGCCGGCGGACGTGGAGGCCCTGCACGCGATGGCCCGGGACCGGGCCACCTGGCAGCGCGTCTGAGGGCCACGGCTCAGGGCAGCGCCGCCGCCCGCCGCCGCTCGAACAGCGGTGCCAGCAGGTCGCCGTAGTCCTGCACCCGCGGCGCGACGTCCGGCGTCAGGAAGACGAACTGCTCCGCCCGCCCGCACCCGGCGACCTCGTCCCACGTCACCGGCGTGGACACCGCGGGCACATCGCGGGCCCGCACGGTGTACGGGGCGGCCGTGGTCTTGCGGGCCGCGTTCTGACTCCAGTCCACGAACACCTTCCCCGGCCGCAGGCTGCGCGTCATCCGGTGCACCACCAGCTTCGGCAGCGCCCGCTCCGCCTCCACGGCGAGCCCCTTCGCGTACTCCGACACCCGCTCCGAGGACGCACCCCGCACCCCCGCCAGCAGATGCAGCCCCTTGGCCCCGGAGGTCTTGGCGTACGCCTCGACCCCGTCCGCCGCCAGCCGCTCCCGCAGCCACAGGGCGACCTCGCAGCACTGCACCACGGTCGCGGGCGGCCCCGGGTCCAGGTCGAACACCAGCCGGTCGGCCTCGCCGGGATCGTCCACGGTCCACTGGTGGGTGTGGAACTCGGTCACCAGGTTCGCCGCCCACATCAGGCTCGCCAGGTCCTGCATCAGCACCATCCGGGCCGGGCCCTCCGAGCGCGGCACCTCGGCCGTGGTGACCCAGTCGGGCGTACCCGGCGGCACGTTCTTGGCGAAGAACACCTGGCCGTCCGGGCCGTCCGGATACCGCAGGAAGGAGACCGCGCGGTCCCGCAGGTGCGGCAGCAGCACCCCGGCGGTCGTCGCGTAGTAGTGCAGCAGCTCGCCCTTGGTGAGGCCGGCCGCGGGATACAGCACCTTGTCCAGGTTGCTGAGGGCCACCCGCCGCCCCTCCACTTCCGTCATCGGCGCCATACCATGAGAATCTCATAAAACAGTCACAAAACGCCCGAAAGGAACGGTGCTGCACGTGCGCTCCATCTGGAACGGCGCCATCTCCTTCGGCCTGGTCAGCATCCCGATCAAGCTGGTGAACGCGACCGAGAGCCACTCGGTCTCCTTCCGGCAGATCCACACGGAGGACGGCGGCCGGATCCGCTACCGCAAGGTGTGCGAACTGGAGGACCGCGAGGTCACCCAGGCCGAGATCGGCAAGGCCTACGAGGACGCCGACGGTTCGATGATCCCGATCACCGACGAGGACCTGTCCCAGCTGCCGATCCCGACGGCCCGCACGATCGAGATCGTCGCCTTCGTGCCCGAGGACCGCATCGATCCGCTCCAGATGGGCTCCGCCTACTACCTCGCGGCGAGCGGCGCCCCGGCCGCCAAGCCGTACACGCTGCTGCGCGAGGCGCTCAAGCGCAGCAACCGGGTGGCGATCGCCAAGTTCGCGCTGCGCGGCCGGGAGCGCCTGGGCATGCTCCGGGTCGTCGGCGACGCCATCGCGATGCACGGCCTGCTGTGGCCCGACGAGGTCCGCGCCCCCGAGGGCGTCGCCCCGGAGGGCGGCGTCACCGTACGCGACCAGGAACTGGACCTCGCCGACGCCCTCATGGACACCCTCGGCGAGATCGACCTGGACGATCTGCACGACGAGTACCGGGAGGCCGTCGAGGAGGTCGTCGCCGCCAAGGCCTCCGGTGAGAAGCCCCCGGAGGCCCGCGAGGAGGCGGCGCCCGGGAAGGTGCTCGACCTGATGGCGGCACTGGAGAGCAGCGTGCGGGCGGCGCGGGAGTCCCGGGACGGCGAGGAGGCCGGACCGGCCGAGGAGGCGCAGGTCAGGTCCCTGCCACAGCGCAAGACCTCGTCCCGGCGGGCCCCGAAGGAGACCGGCGGCAAGAAGTCGACCTCGGCGGCCGCGAAGAAGACGGCGGCGAAGAAGACGGCGGCCGGGAAGGCGACGGAACCGAAGAAGTCCACGGCGAAGACGGCGAAGACGGCGAAGACGGAGAAGACGGCGAAGTCCGCCGCACCCGCGAAGAAGACGGCCGCCAAGAGCACCGCCAAGAGCGCCGCCAGGAAGACGGCGCCCCGCAGGCGCAGCGCCTGACCGGCGCGAACGCGCTCACGCCGGTCAGCGGGTGCGGTCGCGCGTCCGGAACCTGAAGATGACCAGCCCCACCACGCTGAACCCGGCCGCCCAGGCCAGTCCCAGGCCGAGGTGCCCCCACAGCGCGGTGTCCGCGAACGCGTCGCCCGCGGCGAACTGCATGGGGCCGAAGGACGGGAACCACTGCAGGACCGGCTTGTTGGCGAGCGGGTTGCCCAGGGGGTTCTGCAGGAACGTGTCCATCAGCCCGCCCATGATGATCAGGAAGAAGCCCTCCAGGTCCCGCTTGACCAGCACCCCGAGGAGCAGTCCGAGACCGCCGTAGGCGAGCGCGATGACGGTGAACGCGGCCAGCACGGCGAACCAGGCGCCTGCCGCCGGACGCCAGAAGAACAGCACCGCCAGCGCGGTGTACAGGGCGATGCCGGTGGCGACCGCGGCGACGGCGAGGGTCTTGGCGCCGATGAGGGTGGACTGCCGGTATCCGGCGAAGACCAGCCGCCGGTCGAACGCGAGCGACCTGCGCACCGCGTCGAAGACCACGAACCCGGCGATCATCGTGACGCAGTTGAGCCCGGCGGTGATCAGGGTGAGGTGGCCGCCGTCGACGTGCAGCACCTCGCCGGTGGCGTACAGCTTGAAGTCCAGCGGCTGCCCGCCCGCCATCGCGTCCATCACCAGGTACCAGACGGGCACGAACAGCACGAGCAGCAGCCCGGCGAGCCGGTTGCGGGTCTGGTCGCGCACCGAGAAGCGCAGCGCGGTGGGGAACTGCCCGTACCGCGGACCCGGGCGGGCGGCCTGCTCAGGCGTCGACACGACGGTGCTCCCTCCCGGCCGCCGCGCGTGCGGTGAGGCGGCCGTCGGACAGGTCGGCCAGCAGGTCGAACCGGTCCTGTTCGAAGACGAGATGGGTGATGACCACGACGGCCTTGCCCCGGGCGCGCAGCTCCTCTACCAGGTCCCAGAAGCGCAGATACGTCTCCCAGTCGAAGCCCTGGTACGGCTCGTCGAGGAGCAGCACCTCGGGGTCGTGCAGCAGGGCCAGGGTGAGGTTGAGCTTCTGCCGGGTCCCGCCGGACAGCTCGCCGGCCGGGGTGTGCTCGTACCGCTCGTAGCCCAGGGCCCGGACCAGCTCCCGGCCGCGGTCCAGGGTGGGCAGGCGGTGCGCGGCGGCGAAGTAGCGCAGGTGCTGCGCGACGGTGAGGCTGCCGCTCAGCACCGGGTCCTGGGGGCAGTAGCCGAGCGTCCCGGACAGGGAGACCTCGCCGCGGTCCAGGGCCAGGGTGCCGGCCAGCGCCTTGAGCAGGGTGGACTTTCCGGCGCCGTTCTCCCCGACGACGGCGACCAGTTGCCCGGGGGCGACGGTGAGGTCGGCGCCGCGCAGGACGCGATTGCTGCCGTACGCCTTGTGCAGGTCACGGGCGCGGAGGACGGGCGTTGGGGCGTGCTGCGCCGGTGCTGTGGGTGGTGCGGGCGGTACGGGTGCGGGGTCGGTCGGCATATGGGTCACCTGGGCCTTCCTGTGCTTCCGGAGGTGACGCGTTCAGCCCGCCCGCGTAGATGTCGAGCACCTCGGGGGCCCAGCGGGCCATGCCGTCGGCAGAGAGGGGGTCGGTGCCGAGGGCCTCGCCGATGCGGTCGCGCAGCAGGAACACGGCCAGGTCGTTGGCGAGCAGCAGGGCGGCGCGGACCGCCGGGTCCCGGCCCGGTACGGCGAGCCCGGCCGCCGTCAGTCCGTCCAGGGCGGCGCGGCTCACCTCGTAGAGGCGGCCGAAGAGCAGCCGTCCGGCGTCCGAGTCGCTCAGCAGCAGGCGGCGCAGATAGCCGGGCAGGGGGGAGCCGTCCGGGAGGTGGCGGGTGAAGGCCGCGCTCAGGGACGCCGCCCCGGCGCCGGAGTCCAAGGCCTCAGCGCCGCCGTCGTCGCCGGTCAGTTCGCCCAGCATGGCCTCGAAGACGGCCACGACGTACTGGTCGACCTCCTGGCGCAGCCCGTCCTTCGAACCGAAGTGGTGCACCACGAGGCCGGGCGACACACCGGCCGCCGTCGCGATCCGCCGTACGGTCACCGAGTCCGGGCCGTGGGCGGCGAACAGGGCGAGGGCCTCGTCGCGGATGAGGGCCCGGGTCGTCCGGTCCTCCGGGATTGAACGCATGTACAGCAGATTAAACAGACGTTCAGTCGATTGTCCAGGGGGAGGCGGACGACCGGGGTATCGCGGACGGGGCGGGCTGGAAGACGGCGGGGCTCGCGGCGGCGGACTCCGTCGGTGCGAGGGAGTCCGCCGTGGGCAGGGCGGGGCTCTCCTCCAGGCGCTGACCGATCGTTTCGGCGGGGCCGCCGCCCGGGGTGGCCGGGCCGGTGGTCAGCTGCGACCACGCGGTCACGGCGAGGGCGACCGCGGCCGCCGTGCCGAGCACCCGGCCCGTCCGCCGCAGCCGGGCCCGACCGTCCAGCTCGCGCCAGGCCGGTCCGGCCCACGCGTCCTCCCGGCGCCACGTCTCGCCGACCGTGTCGCGGGCGCGGCCGGGATCGCCGGCGGGAGGCTCCGGCTGCCTGCCGGGGATCCGGTCCCGTGCGGCGGGTTCCCGGGGGGCGGAGGCGTGGATGGCGCGCTCGTCGTCCTCCAGGAACAGTCGCCAGACGTACTCGGGCACGGCCGGCGTGTCGTGCGGTCCATCCGGGGTGTCGCCGCCGCCCGGTCCGGAAGCGGTCATGGTCCCGCTCCTCCTGTCGTCGGCCCCGGACGGACGCGGGCGGGAGGAGGGGAACGGCCGCCCACCACCGGCTCCGGCGCCGGATGGTCATGGCCCGGCGGACTCCGTCGGCCGCCACCTGCTGAGAACGTGCGCGACCGGCGGCCCGTTCCCCGTGCCGCCGGTCGTGACTGGGTCGTAATCGTGCCCGCGCCGCGTTCTCGCGCCAGGCCCCCGCCCCGGGTCCTCAGGGAGCCGCCGGGGACGGAGTGGGCGTCGGGGAGGCGGTGTTCACGTTCAGGTCGGGGCGCGGCTTGAGCACCAGCACCCGCTCACCCGGCTGCGGCGGGGGCGGGGTGACCTTCTCCCTCGGCAGCTTCGCCGGACCCGTCTGCTTGAAGGTGACGTCGTCGTACTCGACCAGCCCGGTCTTCTCCAGCACCGTGATGTGGTCCAGGACGGTGTCGTTGGCCAGGTCGGCCAGCTGCCGCACGAGGGTGTTCTTGGTGGAGGCCCGGATCTTGGCGATGGCCGGGAAGATCTGACCGTGGGTCACCCGCATGATGTTGACCGCCGAGGAGTCGAACTCCTTGCCGCTCTCGGCGTCCACGGTGGCCACGAAGCCCTCCTGCTGCGGGGAGGCCCGGTTGGGCAGCGTGATGCCCAGCTCGGGGGAGATCTCCCGGCACATCGCGTCGAGCCCGGCGTGCCCGACGACCAGGTGCTCCCCGGCCGTCTTCATCGCCTTCGTCGTGCCGCGCTCCATCACCATCTCGCCCAGCGGGTACTCCCACAGCCCGGCGGCGCGGACCTTCACCACGAAGTCGCGGTCGGCCTCGGTGAGCGGACCGAACTTCGTACTGGCCACCACCCGGTTCTGGTTGCCGTCGGCCTTGTCCAGACCGAGCACGGCCGGGAAGGCCAGCGCGGTGAGGGTCAGGGTCATCGCACCGAACAGGACGACGACTCCGATCCTGCTGCGGGACAGGCGCATGGTGCCTCCAGGGGCGACGCGAGAGGGGTACGCCAGGAGGTACGGAAGCGGCGGGCGGATCCTTCACCGCTCCGGCACAAAACTTGCGGGGCCGGTGAGGACCCGCTCCCGCGCCGCCGCCGAGCCGGTCAGCCGATGTCGGCGCCGTACACGCGCTCGACCGTGATGGTGAGCAGCACCCGGCGGTCGGACACCATCGTCGACCGGTACTCCTCCCAGTCCGGGTGCTCCCCGGCCGCGGCGCGGTAGTACTCCACGAGCGCCTCGACCTCCGGTCCGTGCGGGTCGGCACCCGGACCGGTGAGGGTGGCGACGCCTTCGGCGGTGGCCCAGGACCTGCCGTCCGGGGCGGTCACCTCCAGCGTGGCGCGCGGGTCCCGGCGCAGGTTCGCCGTCTTGGCGAGGCCCTCGCGGGTGGAGACCCGGATGACGCCCGCGTCGGGGTCGTAGGCGGGCATGACGGGCGAGAGCTGCGGGCGGCCGTCCGACTTGATCGTCGCCAGTACACCGAGCCGGCTCTCGGCCAGCAGGGCACGGGGATCGAAGCGCGATGTGGTGGTCATGGACCGATCATCACCCGGGGACGGGCTCAGGGCACCGCCGGGCCGCCCAGGTAGTCGCCCGCCTCGTCGTAGGGCCAGGCGTTGGCCACACACCCCTTGAGTCCCTTGATCTGCTGCATCATCGCCGGGGCGGGACGGCCCGCTCCGGGGCACGTCTCGTGGCCGTGGCCGATGCGGTGACCGACCTCGTGGTTCACGATCAGCGCCCGGTACTCGTGGATCGGCCCGTCGAACTGCGGGGAGCCCAGCACCCAGCGCTTGAGGTTCACCACGACGTCCGTGCCGACGCTGCAGTTGACCTCGCCCCGGGTGAGCAGGCCCGCCGCGCCGCAGATCCTGTCGACGGTGCCCGGCGTGGCGATCTTCACCACGAAGTCGTAGGAGCCGCTGCTGACCAGCCGGAAGGAGTTGGTCCCGTCCTGGGTCCAGCCGCGGCGGTCGGCGAGCACCTCGGATATCTCGTCGGCGGCGGCGCTCGGCCGGATGTCGAGGCCCTTTTCGACCAGGACCTTGTAACGGCGCACGCGGCTGCCGGTGCCCACGGTCGTGCCGTCGGACTGGGCGGTGACGAAGGTGCCGGGGCCGGTCGCCGGAATGGCGATGGTGGTGGCGGAGGGCGAGGACGAGGGTGAGGCCGAGGGCGACGGGGAGACCTTCGGCGACGGTGACGCCGAGGGGGCGGGGGAGAGGGAGGGGGAAGCCGAAGGCGTCCGGGTCGAGGCGTCCAGGGCGTCCGTGACGTCGGCGACCTGGTCGTCCGTCACCGGCGGCCGGGTCTCCCGCCAGTACGCGACGGCGGCCCCCGCGGTGAGCAGGACGGCCCCGAGGGCGACGAGGGTCAGGACCGCGCGGGCGGGTCCGCGGCGTCTGCGTCTGCGGGCGCGGGATCTGTGCCCGGCACCGTCCGGCCCGGTTCTCCGGCTGGAGCGGCGGGCGGTGGATCGGCCCACGGTAAGCGTCCTCTCTGCTGGTCGGCGGGGCTCGGCCCGGTCGGCCTGGCACAGCGGCCTGCGTGCTGTCGTGCCCCGAAGATCCAAGCGGACGGACGTGGGAAAACGTCACCGTTTCCGAAGTGTCCCTTCTCACGCGGACATTCGGTCCGTGAGTGCAACCGTTCGATGCTCCGGAACGTCTTCGCCCGGAACGTCTGCGTCGGGGTCGCCCGGAGGAGATCCGGGCGACCCCGACGCATGCGGGGAGGGAGCGCCGTCAGCCGGCGGGGGTCCGCTCCCAGCGGTAGAAGCAGCGCGCCATCGCGTCCTTCGGACCGCGCCAGGTCGCCGGGTCGTACGCCGAGACGTACGGCTCGAGCCGCTCGCTGACCTGGCGGAACTCCGGGTGCCCGGTCAGCCTGCCGATGGTGGGGGCCGGGTCCTCGTCGCTCTCGATGAGGTGCAGGTACACGCCGTCACCGAACTCGAAGAGGCTGCGCCGGTTGACGCCCACCAGGTGCGGCAGCTCGCCGCCGTCGGACTCCGCGAACACCTTCGCGATGTCCGGTGCCGCGCCGGGTGCCATCCGGGCGACGATCAGTGTGTGGTGCATGGGGTGCTGCCCTTCGCCGAGGTCCGTCGGTGTCAGTCGGCGAGCACCGAAGCGGTCCGCCGCTCGCCCGCCGCCTGCTCGATCCGGTCCCGGATCAGCGCCATCTGCGTACGCGAGTTGCGGTTGATGTTGTCCGTCATCCAGGCGTCGTCCACGGGCGCGTCCGGCTTCATCGCGAAGTCCTGCGTCCAGCGCATGACGGTGCCCTCGGCGGTCTCCGCGTACTCCCAGACGATGTTCATGTACTGGAAGGGGCCGGTCTCGACCCGCTGGGCGCGGACCGTGCGGGTGACCGGGTCGGCGACCCGCTCGGAGACCCAGCTCCACACCTTGCCGTCGGCGTCCGGGTGCATGGTGAGCCGGAAGGTGACCTTGTCGTCGTCGCGCCCGAGCACCTCCACGGAGGCGTACTCGCTGAACAGCCCGGGCCACTTCTCGATGTCGTTGGTCATCTTCCAGACCAGCTCCATCGGGGCGGCGATGGTGATCTCGTTGTCGGTGTGCCCTGCCATGTCACACTCCCGTCTTGAGGGCGCCGTTGATCAGCGCGAGGAAATCCGCGGGCGTCTTGCAGCGCTCGGCCTGCTCGGGCAGGCCCAGGCCGTACCGCTTCTCCAGCTCGGCCACGATGCCCAGCAGGCCGAGGGAGTCCAGGCCGAAGGTGTCGAAACCGTCGTCGGCCTGCTGCCGGAGGGTGACCGGGTCGACGTGCACGCCGGCGGTGCGCTTCATCAGCGCCGACAGCTCCTCGACGGTCACCTGGTAGTCCAGCTGGTCGGTCATGGGTGTCCTCCTTGACTCGGGTTGGCCGGCCACGGGCATCGCCCGTGACCGTTGGTCGTCGTTCGGCCGTCAGTGGCCCTGGGGCGGTTCCGCACCCCGGCGCAGCACGAGCGCCGAGTTGGACCCCATCAGGCCGCGCGCCAGGACCAGGGCCGTGCGCGGCTCGGCCGGGCGGGCCCGGCCGGTCACCAGGTCCAGGTCGTGGCACACGTCCAGCACGTGCGGGGTCGGCGGGATCAGCCCGTGCTCCATCGCGAGCACCGCCGTCGCCACGTCAAGGACCGGAGCCGCGCAGTACGCCCGGCCCGTCCCGGTCTTGGGCGCGGTGACCGGCACCCGCGCGGCGTGCGGGCCCAGCGCGTCGGCCAGGGCCAGCGCCTCCGCCCGGTCGGCCGCCGGGACCCCGAGGGCGTCCGCGAAGACCACGTCGACCTCCTCGGGCCGGCAGCCCGCCTCGGCCAGGGCGCCCGTGATCGCGCGGGCCAGCCCCTCCCGGGACTGCTCCCAGCGGCCGGGTCCGGTGAAGGTCGCCGCGTGCCCGGCCACCGTCGCCCGCACGTCCGCCCCGCGCTCCCGGGCCGCCGCCTCCTCCTCCACGACGAGCACGGCACCGCCCTCGGCCGGCGCGAACCCGCAGGCCGCCTCGGTGAACGGGCGGTAGGCGCGGTCGGGTTCGGCCGCCCGGCTCAGCTCGGGGTAGCCCAGCTGGCAGACGATCGAGTACGGGGCCAGCGGCGCCTCCGTCGCGCCGCAGACCACCGTGTCGGTGCCGCCCCGCACGGCCAGCGCCGCGTGCGCCAGGGCGTCCAGACCGCCCGCCTCGTCGGCGGCCACGACCCCGCAGGGGCCCTTGAAGTCGTTGCGTATCGAGACCTGGCCGGTGCTGGCCGCGTAGAACCAGGCGATCGACTGGTACGGGCCGACGTGGCGCGAGCCGTGCCCCCACAGGTTCTGCAGCTCCCGCTGCCCGAACTCGCCGCCGCCCGAACCCGCCGCGGTGACCACGCCGACCGAGTACGGCGAGTCGACGTCGGCCCGGCCGAACCGGGCGTCGGTCAGCGCGTGCTGGGTCGCGGACAGCGCGAAGTGCGTGAACCGGTCGGTCTGGACGAGGAAGCGGTCCTCGACCGTCTCGGCCGCGTCGAAGCCGTGCACCTCGCCCGCGACCCGCAGCGGCAGGTGCGCGCAGCCCTCCCGGGTGACGGGACCGAGACTGCTGGTGCCGTCGGCGACCGCCTTCCAGTGCGCCTCGACGCCGGTGCCGTGCGGCGACACCACGCCGAGTCCGGTGACGACCGCACGCCGGCTCCCACCGCCGGTGCCGGTCCGTTGTGGTCCGCTCATCGCAGCCCTCCTTCACTGCCGCTCAGTACGACCGCGGACTGGAAGCCGCCGAAGCCGCTGCCCACCGACAGCACGTGCCGCAGCGTCCGCTCCCGTGCCTCGCGCGGCACGTAGTCCAGGTCGCACTCGGGGTCGGGGGTCGTGTAGTTGGCCGTGGGCGGCACCACCTGGTGGGCCATCGCCAGCACGCACGCGGCCAGTTCGATGGAGCCGATCGCGCCGAGCGAGTGGCCCACCATGGACTTGATGGAGCTCATCGGCGTCGCGTAGGCGTGCTCGCCCAGCGAGCGTTTGACGGCCGCGGTCTCGTGCCGGTCGTTCTGCTGGGTGCCGGAGCCGTGCGCGTTGACGTAGTCGATCGCGGAGCCGTCGATACGGGCCATGTCCAGCGCCGTGTCGATGGCCCGCGCCATCTCCAGGCCCTCCTTGGTGAGCCCGGTCATGTGGTAGGCGTTGCCGAAGGTGGCGTAGCCGGAGATCTCGCAGTACACGTCCGCGCCCCGGGCCCGGGCGTGCTCCAGGTCCTCCAGGACCAGCACCGCCGCGCCCTCGCCCATCACGAAGCCGTTGCGGTCGGCGTCGAAGGGCCGGGAGGCGTGCTCGGGGTCGTCGTTGTTCGGCGAGGTCGCCTTGATGGCGTCGAAGCAGGCCATGGTGATCGGCGATATCGGCGAGTCCGCCGCGCCCGCCAGGCACACGTCGACGCGGCCCTCGGCCACCGCGTGGTACGCGTACCCGACCGCGTCGAGGCCGGACGTGCACCCGGTGGAGACGGTCTGCACCGGCCCGCGCACCCCGAACTCCTCGGCGACCGCGGAGGAGAGGGTGGCCGGGGTGAACGCGCGCTCCAGGTGCGGTTCGGAGCGCCGGTCGTCGACGTCCCAGCGCGAACCGCGCTCGCTGACCAGGACGTAGTCGTGCTCCAGCCGGGTGGTGCCGCCGACCGCCGTGCCGAGCGTGGCACCGGCCCGCCAGGGGTCCTCGCGGTTCATGTCGAGGTTCGCGTCCCGGACCGCCTCCGAGGCGGCCACCAGCGCGAACTGCACGTACCTGTCGCAGCGCTGGGCGGTGGCCAGGCCGAGCCCGTGGTCGGACGGCTCGAAATCGCACTCGGCGGCGATCTGCGAGCGCAGCCCGGACGGGTCGAACAGGGAGATGCGGCGCGTCGCCGTACGGCCTTCGGACAGCAGCCCCCAGAACTGGGGCACGCCGATCCCGCCCGGGGCGACGACGCCTATGCCCGTGACGGCGACCCGGCGCCGGGTCATGACACCACCTCGGCCGCGGGGGCGGGCCGCTCGTGCCCGGCCCGGCCCGGGCGGCCCGCGTGCGCCCCGTCGCAGGGGAGCGCGTTGCCCTCGGCGTCCTCCGTGTCGACGTGGCCCAGCTCCGGACGCGGGGCCAGCGGCCCCAGGTGGAACACGAGCCGCGCCTCGACGTCCCCCGCGTTGCGGAAGCGGTGGCGCATGTCCTGCGGGATCAGCAGTCCCTGCCCGGTGCCGAGCGAGTGCGGCACCCCGTCCAGGTCCACCTCGAGGGCGCCCTCCGTGACGTACACGAACTCCTCGGAGTACGGGTGGTAGTGCTCGGCGATGCGGTCGCCGGGCGGCACGATGGCCACGCCCATGAAGCCGCTGGTCGACCCGGCGGTGGTGGGCGTGAGGAGGGCGCGGAGGTCTCCGCCGCGGCGGCGGTTCGGGGCGATGTCGCCGAGGGAGACGATGCGTACCTGCTGGTCTGTCATGACGTTCACTCCGGGGTGACGGGAGGAAGGAGGGGGAGAAGAAGGAGAAGCGGGGAAGCGGGGAAGCGGGCGGAAGCGGGAGCGGGGGAGCAGGGGCGGCGGGGAAGGTCGCGCGGCCCGGCCGGGCACGCCGTCGGGCCCGGCCGGCCGCGCGGTCGGCCGCGCGGTCGGGAGGCGTGCTTCAGGAACCGGCCGAACGCCGGTCGGTCAGCGGCGTCATACGGATCCGGCGCAGCAGCCGGGCCAGTGTCGCGGCCTCGGCCGGCGACCCGTCGACGCCGACCGCGGCGGCGTCCAGCAGCCGCTCGGCATCCGCGGCACCCCGGCCGTGCAGGCCGAGCACCTCGGCGGGCGCGTCCTCGGGGTCGCCGTCCACGTCGACGAGCCGTACGACGAGGTCGTCGCGGTGGAAGACGGTGGCCGCCAGCACCGGGCCGTCCGGGTTCCGGGCGGCGGACGCGTCCTGACGGGCCAGCAGCCGGGCCAGTTCCGGACCGGCGCCGTCGCGTACCGGGTAGAGCAGCGCGAGCCGTTCCCGGCGCGCGCCCGCCCGGGCGGGGGACGTCGCGTGGTGGACGGCCGGCATGGCGGCCCGGGTGAAGAACCGCCGGGCGGACGCCGGGTCGCCGAGGTCCCGGTCCTGCTCCAGATACGGGTTCAGCGCCTCCTCGACGGCCCGCACCCCGGGCTGCCGGGCGACGTGGCGCAACGCGGTCTGCAGGTCGCCGCGTACCTCCACGGCCCGCACGATCCGGTTGCCGGACATGAAGAGCGAGGTGCGCAGCAGTCGCGTGGAGCCGTCCACGTGGGCGTCGGGCGACACGTACTCGGACAGCAGCCGGGCGGTCTCGGCCTCGGTGCCGGGCCGTACGGTGAAGGTCAGGGCGTGGCGTACGACGTTGTCCCCGATCCGGGGCGCAGAGCGCGGCTCACCGGGTGCGGGCCGCCCGCCGTCGGTCTCCCGCAGGACGCTGTAGCGCAGCGAGTGGGTGTCGCGGACGCAGGTCGCCAGGGGTTCGACGGTGTCCAGGTGCTCGTCGCTGTTGACCCAGGCCAGGAAGGGCGCGGCGCTCTCCCACTCACTGGTGAGGAGCCACTGGGTCGGGTTCTCCAGGGACTGGCACAGCTGGTCGCTGACGTGCCCGGGAACGGCGGCGACCCGGTCGCGGATGCGCTCGTAGGCCTCCAGGAACTCCTGCTGCATTCCGTCGTGGACGTCCAGCATCAGGACGACCCGCACGCGGGAACCGTCGAACGCGGATATCGACACACCACCGGCGTCCGTCGCCACGGCGGGCGACGTCGCCGACGTCGCTGTGGCCTGCGTCGCGTCCGTGCTCGGGGCATCCGTCGCTACGACGGGAGAGACCGTCATCCGGCCCACCTCTTCTCCGGTCTTCCTCGTGGACTGGGGCGATCGTCGGCGGCGCCCGCCAGGCAGGCGGGGTGCGACGGTCGCGTAAGCACGATCGTGGGCCGTGCCCGCGGGGTCCGCGAACCAGGAGGGTTAAGCGGGTGAAGCCTGCGCCGTCGCGGGCCTCGACGGGCCGTACGGGGCATGCATGAAGGCCCCGGCGCACACCTGTCGCGGGGCGCGCCCGTCACCCACGTCCCTCACCCACGTCCCTCACCCACGTCCCTCACCCACGTCCCTCACCCACGTCCCTCATCCACGTATGTCACTCACGTCTGTCGCAACGGAGGACGAGCAACCATGAACGAAAGAGCCGACCGGTCCGGCGGCGCCACCCAACGGGGCGACCGGACCCACCGCGTACCGGTCCTCGTCGTCGGCGGGTCCCTGGTGGGCCTGTCGATGTCGGTGTTCCTGGGACGGCTGGGCGTCCGGCACACCCTGGTCGAACGCCACGCCGGCACCTCCATCCACCCCCGGGGACGCGGCAACAACGTCCGCACGATGGAGATCTTCCGGGTGGCCGGCACCGAGCCCGACATCCGCCGGGCCGCGGCCACCCTGGCCGACAACCACGGCATCCTCCAGACGCCGACCCTGGCCGGCGACGCGGGGGAGTGGCTGTTCAAGCAGATCGACCCGGGCGGCGGACTGGCCCGCTTCAGCCCCAGCTCGTGGTGCCTGTGCAGCCAGAACGACCTGGAGCCCGAACTCCTCACGCACGCCACGAACCTCGGCGGCGACCTGCGCTTCGGCACCGAACTGCTTTCCTTCGAGGCCGACACCGAGGGCGTCACGGCGATCGTGAAGAGCCGGGAGACCGGCGAGCACACCACCATCCGCGCGGACTACCTGGTCGCCGCCGACGGCCCCCGCAGCCCCGTACGCGAGCAGCTCGGCATCGGCCAGAGCGGACCCGGCGACCTCTTCCACAACGTCAGCATCACCTTCCGCTCGCGCGGTCTCGCCGACGTCGTGGGCGACCGCCGCTTCATCGTCTGCTACCTGACGGACGAGAACGCCGACGGAGCCCTCCTGCCCGTCGACAACCGCGAGAACTGGGTCTTCCACGCCCCCTGGCACCCCGAACAGGGCGAAACCGTCGAGGACTTCACCGACGAGCGCTGCGCCGCCCACATCCGCCGCGCGATCGGTGATCCCGGCCTCGACGTCGAGATCACCGGCAAGGCGCCCTGGCACGCCGCCCAGCGCGTCGCCCGCAGTTACCGCTCCGGCCGCGTCCTGCTGGCCGGCGACTCGGCCCACGAGATGTCCCCCACCGGCGCCTTCGGCTCCAACACCGGCATCCAGGACGCCCACAACCTCGCCTGGAAGCTGGCCGCGGTCCTCGAGGGCTGGGCGGGCGAGGCCCTGCTGGACACGTACGACACGGAACGTCGCCCGGTCGCGGAGGCCACCAGCGCCCGCGCCGCCCACCGCTCGGTGGAGCACAGCCACCCGGGCTTCGCGCCGCCGCCGGGCGTCGGGGGTGGCGGTCCGGGAGGCCCCGGTGGCCCCGGTGGCCCCGGTGGTTCTGGCGGTCCCGGTGGTACGCCCGGTGGCCCGGGGGGTGCGTCCGGTGGGGTCCGCGGTCCGGGTGGCTCCGGCGGTCCCGGTGGATCCGGTGGCCCGGACGGTTCCGGCGGTGCGCCGGGTGGGCCAGGCGGATTCGGTGGCCCCGGAGGTGCGCCCGGTGGTCCGGGCGGTCCCGGCGGCGGCCCGCAGCGCGGGATCCTCAACGTCGCCCTCGGCTACCGCTACCCCCGGGGCGCGGTGGTCGGCGCCGACCCGGCGACCCCGGTGGTCCCGGAGGGCCTCGACCTCACCGGAGCGCCCGGCAGCCGGGCTCCCCACCTCTGGGTCCGCCGGGGCCAGGACCGCCTGTCCACCCTGGACCTCTACGAGGACTCCCTCGTCCTGCTCAGCGACGCCGCCCAGCCCACCGGCTGGCACGAGGCGGCCGCCGGGGTGGCCACCGGGATGCGCATCCCGCTGAAGTCGTACCGCGTGGGCGGGACGCCCGGGGCCGACCTGGTCCCGGACGACGAGGAGACCGACTGGGCGCGCGCCCACGGGGTGACCCGCGGCGGCGCGGTCCTGGTCCGCCCCGACGGCTTCGTGGCCTGGCGCTCCCCGGGCCCCGCCCCCGACCCGGAGTCGATGCTGCGCCAGGTGGTGGGGACGGTACTGGCCCGAAGCTGAGTGAGCGCACGAGCCACCCAAACGTGGACCACTCCCCGTTTACCTGCTAGCGTCGCGCTCAGCAGTGAAACGGGGAGTGGTCCCCAGTACGGGAGGGGTGGCGGACGTGGCGGATACGGCGCTGGTGCTGGGCGGGGGCGGCCTGACCGCGTACGGATGGCAGATCGGCGTCCTGGCGGGACTGGCCGACGCCGGGGTGGACCTCACGGACGCCGACGTCCTCGCGGGCACGTCGGCGGGTTCGCTGCTGGCGCTCGACCTGGCCAGGGGTGCGGCCCCGGCCGACCTCTACAAGGAGCAGCTCAACCGTGAACGCGCCATGCTGGACGTGGACTTCACGTTCGGCATGACGGTCAGGTACCTGTGGGCCGCGCTGGGCTCGCGCGACCCGGAGACGGTGGTCAGGCGCCTCGGCCGGCTGGCGCTCTCCGTGCGCGACGTGCCGGAGACCGCCGTCTTCGACGCCATCGGCGCCCAACTGCCCGTCCGGGACTGGCCCGACAGGACCGTCCGGATGTTCGCCGTCGACGCGCTCACCGGTGAACCGACCGCCTTCGACGCCGACAGCGGGGTCGACCTGCTGCACGCCATGTCGGCGACCTGCGCACTGCCGCCGCTCTTCCCGCCGATCAGCATCGGTCCGGGCCGCTGGATGGACGGCGGCGTCCGCTCCACGACCAACGCCGACCTGGTCGACGACTGCGCGCGCGTCGTCGTGCTGGCCCCGATCCCCAAGGGCGCGGGAGCGAGCCCGAGCGCGCGGACCCAGGCCGGGACCCTCGCCTCGCGCGGGGCCTGGGTCGCCCTGCTGACCCCCGACCGGGAGGCCCGCCGCGCCTTCGGCCGCAACGCCCTGGACGCCTCCCGCATCCCCGGGGCGGTCCGGGAGGGCCGGCGCCAGGGCGCGGCCCACGCGGCACGCATCGGGGAGACCTGGCAGGGCTGAGCGCCGCTCAGCCGGCCGGCGTCCCGAGAGGCCCGAGAGGCCCGAGGAACCGCGGAATCAGCCCAGGCGTGGCTCCGTCAGGCCGGACACCTCGTCGACCAAGGGCTGGACGCGGTAGGGGACGACCGCGCCCAGCGCGATGACCGTCGTACTGCGTCGTACCCCCGGCACCTCCAGCACTTGGTCGATCACCTGCTGCACATGCTGGTTGCTCGTGCCCGCGATACGGCACCAGATGTCGCCGGGGCCCGTCACGACGTGCGCCTCCAGGATCTGCGGCACGGCTCGCAACCGCGCGGCGATGGCCTCTCGGGCCGGCTGGTCCACCTCGAACGTCGTGAACGCCTGGACCACGTGCCCGAGGGCGGCGACGTCCATGTCCGGCCCGTAACCGGTCACCACGCCGGAACCGGTCAACCGGTCGAGCCGCGCCTGCAAGGTGCCGCGGGCGACCCCGAGCCGGCGGGCGATCTCCAACAGGCCCTCACGCGGACGCTCCCGCAGCAGCCGCAGCATCCGCCCGTCGAGCCTGTCGAGTCCCTGTCGTGCCACTGCATCTGCCGATCTGCCACGCGAAGAGCACCCCGATGCCGCTTCTCTTGCCACATAGACAACCAGAGGATGCATCAGTTGCCCAATAGGCACCCCGCGCCCCACCCTGTGGGCTCCCGTCCTGGAGGAGACCCGTGAGGCAGCACACGCACCCGTTCGTCCCCTACCGGCCCGACCGGTACGACGAGGCCGAAATGATCCGGCGGGGCAAGGACTTCGTGTCGTTCGCCGACCGCAGGCGCAGCGTGCGGTTCTTCAGCGACGAGCCGGTCCCGCGCGAGTGCGTCGACCTCGCCGTCGCCGCGGCCAACACCGCACCCTCCGGCGCCCACTTCCAGCCGTGGAAGTTCGCCGTGATCGGCGACGCCGCGACCAAGCACCGCATCCGGGTCGCCGCCGAGGAGGAGGAACGGGTCAACTACGAGGGCGGGCGCATCCCGCCCGAGTGGCGCGCCGCGCTCGCCCGCCTCGAAACGGACTCCGACAAGAGCTTCCTCGACGTCGTACCGTGGATCGTGGTCTGCTTCGCCGAGAAGAGCACCGCCATGCCGGACGGTTCGCTGCGCAAGAACTACTACGTGAACGAGAGCGTGGGCATCGCCTGCGGCCTCTTCATCACCGCCCTGCACGCGATGGGCCTGAGCACCCTCACCCACACGCCCAACCCGATGGCCTTCCTCACCAGGATCTGCGCACGCCCCGGCAACGAACGCCCCTACATCCTCTTCCCCGTCGGCTACGCGGCGCCCGGCTGCGAGGTCCCGGACCTGGCCCGAAAGCCCCTGGCGGAGGCGATCACCGAGCCCCCGCGCTGACGGCCCCCGACCGCCGTGAGCGCCGCCGGGGGCCATCGAATCAGCTCCGAATCAGCTCCGGCTCACCTCCCGGCCAGCCGTCGCCTGCGGACCAACAGCCCACCGGCGACCCCGGCGACGGCGAGGGCGCCCGCACCCACCCCGGCGGCGACCGGCGTGGCGTCCGTCGCCCCCGGGCCCGCGTGGGCGTCCGCGGCGACCCGCGCCCGCCCGGCCCCGGTGTCGTACCCGCCGGCGTAGCCGCCCTCGTCGTACGCGGACCCCGGCATCTTGTCGGCGTACCGCTGGTGCACCAGGCGCTGGTAGCGCGCCAGGCCGGTGCCCCCGGCGCCGACGGAGGCGCGGGCCTCCTCGTTCAGCGGGACCACCCGGCCGTCGGCCACCCGGTACCAGGCGTTCAGCTGGGGCTCCCGGAAGACCACCGAACCGGCGTCGGCGCGGGCCGCGTAGTCGGTCTCGTCGCTCCCGGTGGCGATGTTGACCACCTGCCACTTCCCGGCGACCCTGGCCGTCCACACCGAGGCGGTGTCGCCGTCGGCGTCGACGGCCTCGGACGCGGCGAACTCCATCGCGGCCACGGGGGTCCGGCCCGCCGAGGCCGCGGTGACGAACTCCGGGTTGAGCGAGTACACCGGTACGGCCCTGCCGACCAGGCGCGGATCGGCGGCCTCGGCGGCGGTGGCCTCCTGAGCGGGGCTGAGTCTGCCCTTGCGGCCCGGCGGGAGGCCGTCGCGGGCGAAGAACGTCTCCAGGACCCGCAGGGTGGCCGGGGACCCGGCGGCCCGGTGGGCGTCGGACAGCTGCGCCGCGGTGGGGGCGTCGGCCACCACGGGGGTGTCGGAGGGTCCCGCCTGGCCGGCGGGTGCGGCGGCGGCCGCCGGACTCGGCCCGAGAAGGGCCACGCAGGGAAGCGCGATCAGCAGGACGGTGTGTCGGAGTCGGGGTCGGGGTCGGAGCCGGGGTCGGGGTCGGGGTCGCATGCCGGGCTCACGCTCCGATGCCGTAGAGGGAGTGGGTCCAGAAGAAGGAGCCGTTGTTGACGTAGTAGCTGTAGGTGGCCCAGTTGTAGCGGTTGCTCGACGGCCAGGGATCGCCCCAGTACACCCAGTTCTTGCTGACGTCGTAGCCGTACACGGTCAGCATGTGGCCGCCGCCGGACTGCCACTGGATCCGCGACATCACCGGCCGGTCGGCGTCTATCTCCCGGGTGATCGTGTCGTAGTTGAGGTAGCCGTTGACGTACCGGCCCGGATTGATGCCCATCGAGTCGAACGCCCGCTGGTCGTTGCCGAGGGTGGCCTGCCAGTTGGGGCAGGAGCTGTTCACGGCCCGGCCGAAGGCGAGGTTGCAGAACTGGTTCTGCGAGTAGTCCTGGCCGTAGTACTCCGCGACGGTGTCGCCCGTCGCGGCCCAGCACCAGTTGCTCAACTGCTGGCCCTGCATCGAGATGTTCAGCCGGCGCCAGGTCCACTCGGCCTGGGCGCTGCTGGTGCTGCCGCCGACCGCCGAGCGGGCAGGGGTGGACGCCGCCGACGCCGCCGACGCCGCCGAGGGGGCGAGCAGCCCGACGCTCGCGGAGAGCGCGAGTGCGACGGCCCACCGTCGCCGTCTCCGTGGGGACAGGGACAAGCGCATGGATGGCCTCCTTGTGGGGGCGGTGAACGACCGAAGCCGATACGGCCGTTCACCGGACGAACCACGGTCCGGGCCCAGGGTCGAGCGACGGGAACCGGGCGCCAGGGGGGCCGGGACCGCCGGGACCGGCGGGACCGGCCGGGGGGAGTGGCTCGAGAATCGGACCGCGCGCCCGGTCGTTCAAGGTGCGGGCAAAACCGGCCGGTTCAGCGGTGAACCCGGTGTGAACACCCGTGAACGGCCCACGGGCCTGACCGGATCGCACCGCGACCCCGTCTGCCCAGCCTCGCCCGCATCGCCCGCGGACCGCTCGCGGCCCCTCCGCGCACCGGCCGTGGAATCGCCCCGTCCGACCCGGTGCCTTCGACCGCCGGCTGTGTGAACATCCACTCGAAGCACACGGGACCGGGCACCGGCGGAGGTGAAGATGTGATGCGTACCGATACGCACCCCGGCGGCGCCGGCGGCGCCGTGCAGGGCGACCCATCGGACGATGCCCTGACCGAGGCGCTGCGCACCGGCCCCTTCCACCTGGCGCTGCGCACGGCCGTCCGACGCCGCGGCCTCGCCCTGCACCGCATCCGCCACCACCTGGCCGAACAGGGCCTCCAGGTCAGCGTGACCAGCCTCAGCTACTGGCAGCGCGGGGAACGGATACCGGCAAGGCCCGAGTCGGTGCAGGTGGTCAGGGCACTCGAACACATCCTGGGCATCGCCCCCGGCGCCTTGGTCCGCCTGCTGGAGCCGACCCACGGCGGGGCCACGGGCACCACGACCCGGGCGGCCCGCCGCTACCAGGAACTGATCGGCTCGGACACGGCGGTCCTCCACCTGCTGGACCAACTCGACTGCCCCACCGAGGACCGCCTCCACACGGTGAGCCAGTCGGAGCAGGTACGCCTCGGCCCCCGCCGCGAACTGTGGCGCCGCGAGATCCAGCAACTCGTACGCGCGCACCGGGGCAACGTCGACCGATACGTCTCCATCTACGAGGGCGACCCCGGCTGCGACATGACCCGGGTACGGATCGACCCCCTGGACAACTGCCGGCTGGGCCGCGTACGCAGCGACCAGGCGGCCTCCCTCCTCGCCGTCGAGCTGGTCTTCGACCGCCCCCTGTCCCTCGGCGAGACGCAGCCCTTCCGTTACCGCATCACCGACGGCACCGGCGGCGAGTGCACCGAGTACACCCGGGGCTTCCGCTACCCGGTGGGCCACTACCTCCTCCAGGTCTACTTCTCCCCACCGGCCCTCCCCGTCCGCTGCTACCGCTTCACCCGCCGCTCCGCCCACGCCCCCCGCCACCACGTGACACCGGTGCCCCTCAACGGCTACCACAACGCCCACCTGACGGAGCAGGACTCCAGCCCGGGCATCGTGGGCCTGGCCTGGGAGTGGGACTGATCCCGAGGCCCCGGCCGGCGCGCGGCACCGCCACCGGGGTCAGAGGTCGTTCACGTCGACGAGCCCGTCCTGCACGGCGCGAGCCACCAGGCTCGCCTTGGTCCGTGCGGGGCGCCCGGCGTTCGCGTACTTGATCCGCACCCGGTCCAGATACGAGTTGACCGTCCGTACGGAAAGGCCGAGCCGCTGAGCGACCAGTTCCTTCGACTCCGACTGGAACCACTCGATGAGCACGCTCTCCTCACGGGCGGACAGCTGCGGGCGATCGGTGCGGACGTTCGTTCCCAGGGCACCGGCCAGCGCCGGAGGCATGTAGGGGCGCTCGTCGGCTGCGGCCAGCGTCGCCGCCACCAGATGCTCCCGCCCCTCGCTCTTGGTCAGGAAGGTCGCCGCCCCCAGGTCGAGGCAGTTGAGGGCGGTCTTCTCGTCGTCCCGCATCGAGTACACGACGACCTGCCGACCGGCGTCCACGAGTCTTCGGAGGCTGGGGAAGGCGGGGCCGCCGTCACCCAGTTGCAGATCGAGAACGACGACGTCGGCGGTGCTGCCCGGCGGAGTCCAGGCCTCCCGTACGGAACCGCCGGCCGCCACGACGGTGATGGGGCGGCGCGAGGCGGCGTACCACGCCTCCACGCCCGAGAGGATCGCCGGATGGTCGTCGACGACCACCACGCCGACCGGGGGACCGTCATTCATGTCATTCAGGTCATTCATGTCGGAGTCAACTCCCGTACTCCTGCCGGCCTCTGCCAGCCGGCCGTCACCCACACGTCCGCACCGCGCGCCGTCCTGACCACGGTCACCTCCGTGTCCGCCGCCCGGGCGCGCGCCCGGGCGGCCTCCACCGGATCGCAGCCGCCGTCGTCGCCGCCGTCCTCGCCGACGACACTCACGTGCACGGCCCGGGACGTCCACACCACCGTCACGCGCGCCGTCGAGCGGGTACGGCCCAGGACCACCGCGACCGGGTCGACCAACTCCCTGCGCACCTCCACGGGCACCTCGCCCGGCAGGCCGCGTACGGCCAGGCTCACCGTCACGCCCTGGTGCTCGGTCACCTCCACGCACGCCCGCAACTCGTTCAGCAGCGGATCGGAGACGGCGTCGCCCTCCGCGAAGAGGCGGCGCAGCCGGGCGGCCTCCACGCCGCACCGCAGCCGGACGGCCTTGTCGTGCGGACTCAACGCGCCGTGGCCGAGGCCCACGAGCAGCGGCACCGTGGTCGCCGTCAGCGCGTGGTAGCGCTCCCGGTGATCGCGCTGGGTCTCCTCGTGGAGGCGCTCCCGGGTCCGCAGCACCTCCTCCCGCGCGGCCTCGTCCCCCGCGGTCGAGGCCAGGCCGTGGAACAGGCCGACGAGCACCCCGACGGAGAGCTGGAAGCCGATGTCGGACACCGTGGCCACACCCATGGCGGCCGACCGTGCGACGGTCGGCGTCCCCGCCAGCAGCACGACCAGCAGGGTGAGCCCGACGTGTGCGCCGAGGAAGCCGGCGAACAGCCTGACGGGCTGGTCCGCCAGGAGGTACAGCGCATGCCAGCCGAGCAGCCCGAAGGCCCAGTCCTGCGGCCCCGTCTGCCGCTCCGGCGCGAGCGTGAACGCGGAGACCGCGGACACGGCCAGCAGCACGCCCACCCCCCACCGGCGCACCACGGGCGGGATCCGCCTGCCGCGCAGGAGGTGGAGAGCCGCGACCGCCGCGACGGCGACGAGACAGACGTAGGCCGCCGTCTGGGCCCAGGCAGGTCGGTACGCGTCCTGGTATGCCGTCAACTGACCCAGGGACAGGCCGAACTGCGCCACCAGGCTGATCAACAGCGCGGCCAGTTGTGCCCCGTGCAGGAGCTGTCCGCGCAGGAAGCGGACCACCCCCGTGGGCGGCGACCCGTTGGCGGACCGGGACCGTGAAACCGTCGCGGACCGAAGCGGCGACCCGGTGGTGCACCGGGGCGGTGACCCGGTGGCGGACCGGGGCGGCGAGCCGGTGGCGGACCGGGGCGGTGACCCGGCCGCCCCCACCGCCCGCCGTGCCCCGGAGGTTCCGTGGACTCCAGGTGTCCGCACGTCCCGGGGCCCGGCGGGCCAGCGCCACCGCACCCGGGTCCCGGCGCCCGGACGGGACGTGATGGAGACCGAGCCCCCGACCGCCTGCATCCGGCCCACGACGGAACCGGACAGGCCCCGGCGCCGCACGGACACGGCCTCGGGCACGAACCCCCGCCCCGCGTCGGACAGTTCGACGACCACGCCGCCGCCCTCCGCCGCCCAGGCCCGCAGCTCCGCGTCCCGCACCCCGGAATGGCGGGCCACGTTGGTGACCGCCTCCCGGACCCCGTTGAAGATCGCGAGCCCGGGACCGGACGGGATCGTGAGCGGGCCGTCGACGCGCGACTCCAGCCGCACCGCGGCCAGCCCCACGCCCCGCGGAACGCAGCCGAGGAGAGCGGCGAGGTCCACGTTCTCCGTCGCGAAGCCGGGCAGGGTGGACAAGGCCTCCAGATCCTGTCTGGCGCGCAGCGGCAGCCACGACCAGTCCCGGCCGTCACCCTGGGAGACCATCAGCAGCGTCGCGGCAGCCGTGTCGTGCAGCGTCGCGAGGTACTCCCGCTCGGTGGCACGCCGGGCGGCGGCGACGTCGGCCTCACGGCGGGACGCGGCCCTGGACGCGGCGGACCGGTCGGCCGCTCCGGCACGCGAGCGGACGATGACATGGGCCGTCCTGGACAGGCCCACCTCGACGGCCATGGCCACCAGGGGTGCCGCCTCGGGACCGTGTCCGGGCGAGGAGAGGACGTCGCCCAGTGCGCTCGCGGCGGCTCCCAGCCCGGCCAGGGCCAGACCCACCGCCGGGCGCGTCGCCCACTCGTGCTGGAAGGTGATGACGGCGATGCCGATGATCGCCTCCACCGTCAGGTTGGCGCCCTCGCCGAGCACGGGCTGCGAGAGTCCGATCAGGATCACGAAAACCGCGTCCAGGGCCCATCGCGGAGCGAACGGGAGCGGTCGGCGCGGCGAGCGGAGGCACACACCGCAGGCGAGGAGCGCGGGCAGCATCAGACTCGCCGCCGCCGGGGCGGTGCCGGCCGCGCCGGCCGAGACGACACCCAGCGCGCCGCACACAGCGGCCACGGTGAAGCGGAGCCAGACGCCGTACCGCTCAAGGGTGCGGACCAGCAGACGTTCACCCGCTCCCGGGGCCTCCTTCGGCGTGGCGGCGATCGCCCTCGCACGCTCTCCGTATCCCCAATCCCGCACGGCACAAGGTTAGTTGAAAGATGATCCTTGTGGGTCGAACGACCGGCACACCGGGTGACCGCACCGGGCTAGGGTGCGCGACGTACGGGGGAAAAGAACGAGGCGCGCGATTCCGCCGCCTCCCTCTCCGAAGCATCCGGGGGTACTCATGTCGGTCAGAAAGAGCCTGGTCGCGCTCGTCGCAGGCGTCGCCGTGGGGGCGATGGCGCTGAGCACGAGCCCGGCGTCGGCGAACGTGTCGCAGGGAGTCGTCTTCGGCAGCGGCACCATCACCGACGACTGGGGGGACGAGGGTCCCCTCTGGACGGGAAGCAGGTACCGGGTGTCCAACGCGGTCGGGCTGTGGCAGTACGTCCTGTGGGCAGAGGGGGCCACGGAGCAGAACGGCTCGACCTTCGACTACGCGGACATCGACTGCGACTACGGCCCCAACACCACCTACGCGACGAAGAAACTGCAAGCGAGGTGGGGCCTGGCCGCGGACGGCGCCGTGGGCGGCGACACCTTCAGCATCGCGGACAACCACCTCAGAGGGAGCACCGGCAGGGTCACCTACACCGGCAAGGCGCGCACCGTCACCTTCATCCGTGCCGCCAGCGGCAGCTACCGCTTCGAGAACCCCGAGGCGGGCGTGGGATCGAACCTGTGGGAGACCGCCTCCTACACGACCAACGCCACCTGCTTCGTCCCCGGCGGCTGACCGGTCCGGTGATCCCGGCGCTGTGACGACACTCGACTCCGTGGAAGGCGCATGGCCGACGAAAAGGTACTCGCAGCCCAGCGATGGGCCAACGCAACATACTCCGGCGTCGCCGGGTACGTCCGGTGTGCCGAGGACGGCATCACCGGCTGGGGGACCATGCACGCCCTGACCATGGGCCTCCAGCACGAGCTGGGCATCAGCCCCGTGGTCGCGTCCTTCGGCCCGACCACCCTGTCCCGCCTGGAGGCCCTCGGCCCCCTGCACGTGGCGTGGGCCGAGAACGCCAACATCGCGCGCATCCTCAAACACGCCCTGTTCTGCAAGGGCTACTGGGGCGGCTACTACGACACCGGCGAGATCGAACCCGCCACCGGCGACGCGGTCGACGAGATGAAGTCCGACATGGGACTCCCCGCGGACACCACGGTGCAGGCGCGCATCTTCAAGTGCATCCTCAACCTGGACGCCTATGTCCGCACCGCCGGCGGTACCGACGCCGTGCGACAGGTCCAGCAGTGGCTGAACGGCCACTACTGGCAGCGGGACGCCTACGCCGTGGGACCCTGTGACGGGCACTACTCGCGGGACGTGCAGAAGGCGCTCATGATCGCCCTCCAGTACGAGATAGGAGTGCCGGTCCCCAACGGCAACTTCGGGGACGGAACCAAGGCCGGCCTGCGCAGCAACCCGGTGGGGCAGGGGGACAGCGGAGTCATGACCCAGCTGTTCTCCGCCGCGTGCGTGTTCAACTCGCCGCTCCCCGGAGGTGCGACCGCCGGGTTCACCGACACGTTCGGCGCCGAACTCGCCGCATGGGTACGGGAGTTCCAGGACTTCTCCCTCCTGGAGCGCGGCGAGGGCGACTACGGCACCTGGTGCCAGCTGCTGGTCTCCATGGGAGACGCGTCCCGCCCCGTGACCGGCTCGGACACCCGGTTCGAGATCACCCCGGCCCGCGCCCGATGGCTGACGGACCGCGACTACGAGGTGGTCGGCCGCTATCTGTACGACCCCCCGGGCTCGACCCTGGACAAGGAGATCAAGCCGGGAGAGCTGGACACCATCTTCGCCGCCGGCCTGAAGGTGTTCCCGATCTTCCAGGCGAACGCCCGCACCCTGGGCGACTTCACCACGACGCAGGGGTACGAGCACGGAGCCCTGGCGCACGACCTCGCACGCGAGTACGGCTTCAACTGGGGCACGGTGATCTACTTCGCCGTGGACTACGACGCCACCCAGGCCGAGATCAACTCCGCCATCGTTCCGTACTTCCAGGGTGTGGCCACCGCCCTGAAGCAGCGCGGCGGGCGATACCGGCTCGGGGTGTACGGATCCCGCAACGTGTGCGCCAACGTCACGGAGCGGGCGGGCGCGAAGTACTCCTTCGTCTCGGGAATGTCGTGGGGATTCTCCGGCAACCTGGGATACCCGCTGCCTGCGAACTGGTCGTTCAACCAGATCCAGGAGATCGCGGTCACCAACGGCGCGGACTCCTTCGACCTCGACCGGGACGCCGTCTCCGGCCGGGACAGGGCATCCGCGTCCGTCAACCAGCCCGCCGTGCAGTACGACGGATTCATCGCCGCGATCGAGGATCTGTACGGCCTCGCCGTGCAGTACGGCAAGGGCGACCCCGACCAACTGGTCATGGAGTTCGTGCGCCACGACGCGTACGGGGGACCGGACTGGGTGTACCTCATCGGGAACCTCGACAAGGACTTCGTCGCCTACGCCGAGGCGCGCGGCATGACGGTGCCGAAGCAGTTCGTCGACCCCTTCACCGGGGCACATCTGGGTGCCGAACACCTGCTGGCGACGGCCAACGGAGCCCTCGTCGTCCCGCCCGAGGCGAACCGGCGGAGTGTGAACGGCGGTGACGTGGCGGGCTGGGGCGGCGACCTCATCACCCTGTACGCGGACTGGAGGGGCGCCCTGGACGCGTATCCGGACGGCCGGGACTTCGTCAACGCGAACATGGCGAACCCGGACGCGCAGACCAGCTTCGGCAACTCCGACTTCATCGAGGACGTCGACGGCTACCTCATCGCGCAGGCGTGCCGGTCGAACCGGGACATCGTGACCGCCATCAGGGAACACTACGAAGGCGGCGGCGGAGAAAGCCGGTTCACCTCCTTCTGGAACTCGCGCTTCACCGGCAACGCCGACGACGCCGGTTTCGCGGCGTCCAACATCCTGACGACCTCCGAGTCCCCGGTCGACTTCGTCCGCACCGGCCTGCTGCTGCTCCGGGGAACGGTCGTCCAGCCCGCGATGCTCCCCTATTCCGAACTGGAGCGGTTCTGGCTGGGCTTCCTGGACGTCCTCCGCGGCCGAGTGGACGGGGAGTCCTGAGATGCGAACGAGTTCACCCGGGAGCCGGGAGAGGAAGAGGGAGAGGGAGATGCCCGTGAGCGTACGTGGAATGTCCCGCCGCGGCCTGATGGGCGGCACCGCCGGTGCCCTGGCAGCGGTGACGCTGGGGCAGACGGCCGTCGCCCCGCCGGCCGGCGCCGCCCCCGCGACCGCGCCGCAATGGCGCGAGGGCACCAGCGCCAACGGCTGGAAGGTGCTGGCCGAGACCGACACGGAGGAGTACCTCGTCGAGGGCAGCGGCGTGACGGTGCGCCTGGCCCCCGGCGACCCGTCCGTGCTCCTCCTGCACATCGCCCGCCGGTTCCACTACGAGATCGACGCGCTGCGCACCGGCGACCTCCACGGCCACGGCACCTCCCGGCGCGTCAGCCACCCCTTCGAGTCCAACCGCCTCTCCGGCACGGCGCTGACCGTTCGGCCGCACGCCTACCCGCTGGGCGTCGCCGGCGGGCTGTACCCGGCGGAGCTGGTGGTGATCCGCGACATCCTGGCCGAGCTGGACGGCACGGTGGCGTGGGGCGGCGACTTCGCCACACCGAAGGAGTCGCACTTCGAGATCGCCCTCGCACCGACGCACCCCAAGACGAAGCGGGTCGCCCGCACGATCCGGGACTGGAACACCAGCCCGGGCAAGGGAGCCGGCGCCACCGACGCCTTCGCCCCCGACCGCCGCACCCGGTCAACGGACTTCGCCCACCGCGAACACCCACACCGCCCCACCTGACCGGCCCGGGCCGAAGCAGCGATCCCAGAGCGGGGAACGCATCGTGCCGATTCCGCCACCACTCGTGCGGCTGCTCCTCGACCACTTGGGCGAGTTCGGCACGGCGGAGGACGGGCGGCTGTTCCCCAGCGAGCGGGACAACGCGATCACTGGCAAACGGCTGCTTCCGACCGCATCCGCCTGCACATACGCAAAGACCCCGTCCTCAGCGAACTCACTGATGGCGGGGTCTTGGGCACTTCCTGCGAAGTGCCCCGGCAGGATTCGAACCTGCGCACACGGCTCCGGAGGCCAGGTGAGAGCAGGACTCCGCCGGGACCCTGACCTGCACCGGAGGCTCTGAGCAGGCAGGCGCCAAGGAAGATCATTACGTCCCTATTACGTGGGCCGCCTGTCGGCTGGGGACTCCGGGCCGTATCGTCGAAGCATGATCTCGGGCAGCGATGGGGGACCGGTCGACGGCGGCACGGACTTCACGGCGGAGGGCCTGGCGCCCATCCTGCATGAGTCGTGTGAGACGGCCGGACTCGACTCCCGCGGCGCCGAGTTGCTGCGGCTGGGGTCGAACGCGGTCTACCGCTTGGCCTCGTCTCCGGTCATCGTCCGTATCGCCCGCGATCCGGCGGTGCTGGCGGAGATGAAACGGGCCGTGAACGTGGCCCGATGGCTGGAGGCAGAGAACTTTCCGGCTGCCCCGGTGCCGGCCTCGGTGAGTCAGCCGGTGGTCGTCGGCGGCCTGGTGGTCACCTTCTGGGAGAGCGTCCAGGAGAACGAGGAGTACGCGACGCTCGGCGAGCTGGCCGACCTGTTGCGCCGCCTGCACTGGCTGGAAGAACCTGAGTCGCTCGGCCTGCCGTACTTCGATCCGATGGCCAAGCTGACGGCGTCCCTCGACGGGCTGGACGGCGTGGCCGAGGAAGACAGGGCCTTTCTGGAGGAGCGAGCGGCCAGGCTCTCCAAGGACTATGACCGGCTGGACTTCGTCCTTCCCTTCGGCATGATCCACGGAGACGCCAACATCGGGAACATCCTCCGGCACCGGGACGGGCAAGCGGTACTCATCGACCTGGACGGCTTCGCGCTCGCTCCACGCGAGTGGGACCTGATCCTGACGGCGATCTACCACGACCGATACGGGTGGCATTCGAAGACGGAGTACGCGGAGTTCGTCCACCGGTACGGCTTCGACCTCATGAACTGGCCAGGCTACGAGACCTTGGCCGACCTCCGAGAACTCATGATGGTGGCATGGGTCGGTCACCAGGCCGGAACGAGTGAACGTTCTGCCGCCGAGTTCGCCCGGCGTGTTCGGTCACTGCGGACGGGCGAGGGACGCGAGGCGTGGAAACCCTTCTGAGGGCGCCCAGACGATGCTCGCGTCAGCGCATGGTCAGCTGTACTGCTCCGAAGCAATCCACAACCTGTGTTCGCGGGCCTGCTCTGCAAGCTCATGCGCCGCGCCGCTTCGGCCGGCCGCGCTGAGATTGCCGCGGAACTCGGCGAGATAGCTGATGCATCGGGCCGACTTGAGCTGTTCTCCGAGATCCAACGCGTCGAGCGCCGCCCGACAAGCCTCCTCGACGTCCCCTGCCCGTAGGTGGGCATCGGCCAGGACCATGGTCGCGAAGAAGTCGCTCCGTACGTGGCTGCCGCTCATGGCGTTCTCGGCGTGGGCGACGGCTCGGCGGGCGCTGTTCACGTCACGGAAGCAGTGGGCGGCCTCGGCGGCAAGCTCGGCTTCGTCGAAGTAGCTGATCCACTCCGGCTCGTCCTCGTTGTTCCGGCTTTCGAGGGCCTTGGTCGCCGCGCTCAGGGCAGCCTCGCATGCAGCGACATCGCCGGTACGCGCCAGGGCTCGTGCCTCCATCGCATGGAACTGTGCGCGCAACGTCGGTGTAGCCACGGGAGAGATGCCCATGAGGGCGGCCCGCGCGAGAGTGGCGGCCTCGGTGTACCGCCCCAGGAAGGTCGCCTGGTGGCTCATCGCGGACAGGATGCTGCCTGCAAGCCGACGGTCGTTGGCGTCCTGGGCGAACCGGAGGGCCTGGAGAAGGTACCGCTGCGCGAGTCCGTGGTGACAGGCGTCGTAGGACATCCAGCCGGCGAGGAGGGTCGCTTCCGCCACGGTAGAGAAGAGGGCTCGCCCTATCTGCTCGGTGTACCGGCCGCGTAGGAGTGGGGCCACATCGTTGTTGAGGTACTGGATGACGGAGTGACGTGCGTGTTCTCCGCCGAACTGGTCGTCGAGCTGGGCGAACATGTCCGCCGTGGTCTTAATTGCTGCCACGTCGCCGAGACCGACTCGGGCGCCTTCGGTACGAGGCTGGGGGATGCTGGGCTCGGGGGCGACCAACCATCGGAGGGACGCCTCGTTCCATGCGGGCTCGGACGGCTCCGCCGTGAGCAACGGGTCGTACTGATTGAGGTCGGCACGCCACAGTTGGCCGACCGTCCGAATGGCGTCATCGGGGCTTGCGGGATACGCGGCGTCGATTAGAGCGCTGTTGGCGACTTCCCCGTGGCTCAAACCGAGTTCGGCCGCGCTGGTGCTGAAGGCGTCACACAGCAGCGGGCCGTAGAAGTCGTCCGGGGCGCTGTGGCCGTTCTCCCAGCTGGCGATACGGCGCTTCACGCTGGCATCCGAGGGGAGTTGGTGCCCGCGCTGGGCTGCAGCCTGCCGTAGTTCCCTTACCAATCGCGGCTGGCTCCAGCCTCGACCCGTGCGAGCTTCACGTAAGAGGACACTGCTCGGCTTCAAGGCGCCTTTCACTCCCTGCGTGATGCCGGTGCGACAACTCGGGGTTCTGTCACTGAATGTACGTGCTGGTCATCGCTTCGTGCAGGCGGTAACCGGAGTTCATCTGCAAGAGAAGAAGAGGACGGGGGATGACGCATTGCGCGTGGACGCGTCATCCCCCGGCACCTCTTGTCATCTGCCCTGGCCAGGGGCCGGACCGGAAGTCTGGACATGCTGCGGCATCGGGGCCGCAACGTAGGCCGACTGAAGGTGAGACGTCATGCAGAGGATGACCAGGCGCGGCATGGAATGGCTGTCTGCGGCGGCGGACGATCCCGCGCAGTGCCGACAGATCTGGGCGGATGATCCGCGGGTGCCTTGCCTGCTTGCGACGGGGCGCCTCTTCGACGTGGTGAGCGTAGACCAGCGCCTCGGCCTGGAGATGTTCGACCGGCTCTTGCGCAGTGGCATGCCATTCGGCCCCTCGGTCGTCGACCGCCAAGCACAGCGCGTTGGCTTCTTCCTCGGCTCGAACAGCCGCGACACCTTCTCGCACTTCCTCAGGCGAGAAACGCCCTCCCCGCCGCAGTACCGGTACCTCGGCCATGGCTCCGCCGTCGTAGTCCCCGGCCCCATCCCGCTCTCCGCGGACCGATACCAGTGGCTCCGCGCGCCGACGCGCCGGCCGGAGGCCAACCCGCTGCGCCCGGTCGCCCTCGCGACGGCTCTTGCGGCCTCCGCGGAACTCCTGGCGAGGATCGACCGCTTCGACGAGCAGTACCCGACTCCGTACGCGGCGGTCGCTGCACTTCCCGAGGAGACCACCACCGATGCGGGATGAGCCGACCAGCGGGCACGACTTCGCCACGTGGTCGCCCCTCAATAGCGACGGATGGTACGCGGCCCGAAACGCCACCACGGCACTACGGGGCGTCCTGGTACGCGCAGGTCTGGAGAAGGACTTCCCCTATCTGCGCGCGGATTTGAACGCTTTCGGGCACGGCCTCGTCGAGCTGGGTCGAGTGTCCCCCGACACGGCCGAACGCCTCGCAGAGCTCTTGCGCCTGGCGCTGGCAAGCGGCTTGGGCACGGACCGTGACGGCGCTGAAGCTGCGCAGACCACTACCAATGAGCACAGGGGAAGGACCTGACGTCATGACCGACCGGCGAGGAGTGGTGGCCAAGCGCGCGGAGGACCTGTCGCCTGGCGTGCCCTACGTCCGCGGCTGGAACCGCGCTCGGCGAAGCGCTGGCACTCTGGCCGATCAACTGGTGCTGCTCGGACTGGACTGCGACTTCCCCGGCCTGGTGGCTGACGTCAACGTCTCCGGTGATGGGTTGGTGCAGTTGGGAGCCGTTCGCCCTGAGGCTGCCGAACTGCTGGCACAGCTGATCACGGCAGGACTGGAAGCGGAGCGCCGTGCCCCGACGGGTGAACCGGCTATGACCACTCGACGGGAAGCACCAGCGGCCTGCGCCTGCTCCCGGACGTCGGTTACGCCTCATCCCTGAGGTAGCTCCGCACTCAGACGACCCGGTCCCCTTGCGACATCGTGCCTCGGCACTGCCGCCTGCGCCGCCTCGGCGATCTCCGGGGCGCTCCTCGGCATGCCGCTCGGCCGGGACCGGCGCCCCAGCGCCGCAGCCCGGACGAACGGCATGCCGGTGGGCGACATCAACTTGGGAAGCTCGTGCTCCTTGCCGTGGCTGCTGGGCTGACCTGCGGCGGAATGACGCTGAAGTGCTGGTCTACCTAGTGGTCACTGGGCAGGGAAGCAGGGGAGCCCTAACATGTCGGGCCGTGAGCATCGAGGCGGAACGCATCGCGCAGCTGGCTGACGAACTCAAGATTGGGTTCTGCGGTCTCAGCCTGGCCATACTTCCGCTAGCTGACCCCCGTCAGCCGCTCATGGCCATCTACCGCGACCTGTACGAGCAAACCGCTGACTCACCACTGGTCATCTACCGCAATGACGGTACGCCGCACTCTGCGAAGCGGCTGACAGACATCTTTGCCAAGGCCAGCTCAACTGCGGGTGCTGGGCTCGGTGAGGACCTGCTGAACTTCGCGACGATGCATGGTGCAGCCTGCCTGGGTGATGCCATCCAGCGCGCAGGGCTGAGTGACAGGACAAGCCCGTTGCTTCAGTTCGTGCGGCACTTCCGCAACGCCTGTGCGCACGGCAATCGTTGGCACCTCCAGAACGCGGAACCTAGGCAGCCAGCAGAGTTGCGCGGCATCGTCCTGACATCGGCGCTGCACGGCTCCAAGGCGGCTGGGGTCACTGTTGGTGCAGGCGACTACCTGGACATGCTCGACGACGTGGCGGCGCACTTCCGGACCTGAGGCGCGTCAGTCCGTCTCGATGACAGCCGGACAAGCCGCCTCGGTCACTCGCCATCCGCTTCCATCATCGGCCCGCCGGCACACCCTGAATGACGGGTCATCACGAACCAGTAGGATCAAGCCTTGTCGTATGGGCTGGTCATCAGCTGATCGCGCGGTACCGTGATAGGTCGGTGACAGTGCGTGTGGAGGAGGGGCAGGTGCAGCAGCCTGATGCCCGCAAGAAGACGATCAACCCCAGCGCGTACAACGCACTAGCCGACGCACTCTGGTTGATCTACTGGAACAAAGATCCCTTTGAGCTGTACGTCCGCGGGATGCTGAAGGACCACAGTGAGCTCCTGCCGCAGCTCAACTTCCAGGCCACCAAACGCGAAGTCTCCGGCCAGTTGGTCAAACTGCTGCGGGCCAATGAGGCCCGGTACCTGGACGTGACCGTGGCGCTCATGCTCGACATCGCCGCCATGGACCGGTTTCCGAACCTCGAACGACAGGTCGACGGTGACGTCATGGTGGCCAAGGCCACGGCGGCCGTCGCGGAACTGCGGCGCTGGACTGGCAAGCAGCAAGACATCATCAAGGAGCACGAGGAGCACGCGGCGGCCATAGCCGAGAGTGCGAAGAAGGACCAGGACAGCCGGGTCTTCGCCCAAGCTCATGACGATCTGAAGCAACGGTTCATCGTGATGCACGCCGCGACCGACAAGCACCAGCGGGGGACGGACTTCGAGGGCTTCATCAATGAGCTGTTCGCCCTGTACGACTTGGAGCCGCGGGCGGCCTACGTCATGGAGTACGAGCAGATCGATGGCGCGTTCTCCTTCGACACTGACTACTACGTTCTTGAGGCCAAGTGGTGGAAGGAGCGCATCGGCCGACGGGAACTGGACGTCTTTAAAACCAATATCGAGCGCAAGGGCAAGAACACTCTCGGCCTGTATGTCAGCATGAGCGGCTTCACTTCCGATGCCCTGGCGATCTACAGCCTTAGCACGCCGTTCATCACGATGGACGGCGGCGACTTCATGGCTGTGCTGGATCAACGCATCCGCCTGGACGACCTGATGACTCACAAGAGGAGGCACGCCAGCCAGACTGGTCACTGTTATCTGCCCGTCTCCGAGATCTTTTCGAGGATGTAATGCCCAAGTAGGAGAGGTGGAGATAGACGATTGCGCAAATGTGCCCTGGGTGTTGTCGGGGATCATGGTGAGCTGGGCTTTTGCTGCTCAGGAGCGGTGGGCCTGGTGGTCGGCGTTGGTCATCATTCGCCACTGTTGAGCGGCCTCGGACGGCCCAGCCAGCACCGTTATGAGCGTCGGCCTACCGCGTTACGTAGTGCCTCGAACCAACTCATGAAGAGCCAGCTCAGCCACCAAAACCAGCCTCTCCGCCCGCCATGCGGCTGCGGTCCCTGACGCGCCGGCTCGCGCGGAAGTCGTGGAGGAGTAGAGACACGTGGGCTTCGGCTGCGTCGACCTCCACCACCGTGCAGATGGCAGTAGCCGTTCCTTCCGGCCGGGTTTCCGCACGCTCGCCTCTGCCGTGTCACCCCAGCGCAACGCCCCATAAAGCGAGCCTGGCAGAACCTGTGCACGCAGGGGGCGACTGTGCAGCAACTGGTCTCGGAGACTGCTGAGTTCCGCATATGGAGCCATCAGCTTGGGAAGCTGCGATCCTTCGCGGCCGGTTCGAGGGCTGGCCTGGGCGAACGCTCACAAGGGGCTCAACCTGGCACCGCTGCTTTCACCGTGGTTTCCCGCTGTTCCCAGCTCGATTTGGTGCGTTGTGGTGCGCCAGCCCCGGCGCCTCCGCTCGTCACTTCGCGCCAGGAGCCGCCCGGCGGTCCCCGAACGCCAGCCCTTGGCGGAGGGTCGTCCCAGGGCTGGCGGGGCTTAACGGCATCAACGTGGAACGGGTCAGCGGTTACGGACGTAGACGACCGTTGGGTTCCCGTCCCCGGGATCACGTTTGTCCACGTCGAACAGACCGGTCGCCTCGATGAGAGGCATGAGCTTCAGGTATCCGTAAGTGCGTGCATCGAAGTCGGGTTGCCGCTTCCTGATGATGTTTCCGACGCCTCCGAGGTGCGACCAGCCGTCGTCGTTCGACGAGTCCTCCACGGCACTACGCAGGAGACTGAGGAGGGCATCGTCCCATGGCTTGCCTTCCACGGACCGGTCCGGAGCCGGTCTCAGGGAGGACCGGGGAGCGCTCTGGGTGTAGGTGAGATTCTCGGTGTAGATGAACTTGTCGCAGGCCGCGACGAAAGCCTTCGGTGTCTTCCGCTCCCCGAAGCCGTATACAGTCAGACCGGACTCACGGATCCTCGCGGCCAGCCGGGTGAAGTCACTGTCGCTCGACACGATGCAGAACCCGTCGAAGCGGTCCGTGTACAGCAGGTCCATTGCATCGATTACCATCGCCGCGTCGGTGGCGTTCTTGCCGGTCGTGTAAGCAAACTGCTGGATGGGCTGGATCGACTGGGTGAGCAGCTGATCCTTCCAGCCCTTGAGCGAGGTGCCAGTCCAGTCGCCGTAGGCCCGTTTGACGTAAGCGGTCCCGTACTTGGCCACCTCGGCCAGCAGAGCCTCGACGATCGCGGGACTGGCATTGTCTGCATCGATGAGTACGGCGAGCCTGGCCGAATTTTCCGTCTCCATGCGATCTCCCCCCCTAGCGGCGTGGCCGATGTGTTCTCGGCAACGCCAGGTTCTCGGCTCTGCCCTTGTCCAGGACACGATGCCCTCTTCAGCCATGAACCAGTCACCTTATGTACCTGACCCGCAGCTTGTCAGACAGGTTCGCCCCACGACCTAGCGCTGGCCCCCCGGCAGGATTCGAACCGGCGACCCCCGCTTTAGGAGAGAGGCCGGACGATCACGGCGATGACCTGGTGCTTCGGTACTTGGTGAGGCAATCGAGAACTCGACCGCATCGCACCCTAGTTGACCGTGGCTGACCCCTGCATCTGGCACGGTTGTGGCACGAACCTCAGCCGACGACAGCCAGCCACGACGGCGGGTGCGCCAGCCGACCAGGCGCGCGTATGCCTCGCTGCACCCCCACCGGCCTCAGCCACGCTACTGGCTTGCGCCGTCGACCAGAGCAACCTGCGACGGCCGGCCCCGTCACGGCGGTGCGCGCACCCTGAGCTTTGGGGACGCCAGAGACACTCGGTCATGATGCGAGAATCAATCTTTCCAGCCACACGCTAGCTTCCGAGCCTGCCGACTTCTGCATCAGCAAGCTTCCCCTCCACCCATCCGAGGCAAGCACCTTCAGGCTTATGAGGACTTACCCACTGAACTCGCTCAAGAGGAGCGTATGAACCGGCGACGATCTTCGCAAGACGCCCCGACCTGTCGTCACTGGAGATAACTCCCGAACCGTGGTTCAAGCCAATCTCTAGCAGGTGCACATCCTTCAGAAGTGCAGCAACGTCGTGAGGGTCATCAAGGAGATCTTTGATCTCCTTCCGCAGCAAATTACTCGGCTTATCCTTCCCCTGCGTTATCAACTTTCTCGTGACCATCTGGTAACGCCACTTGACAGAGAATGAGGAAGCGTGTTTTTTCCACTCCCGTTCAACCTCGGGAGTGAAGTCGACCGGAATTCTCTGCTTGAGGAGCTCGCTCATGACAAGCCTTGAATTTCTGGATCGCGGCAAATTCGCTTCGCTTGCCTCTTTGCCGACGCAGGCGTCAACTACCACCCTCAACGTCATACTGCCCCCCTGTTTTCCTACTCTTGATCCCCGTCGGCCTCGATGCGATCCTCTACTGCATTCAAGTAACTCATTTCTGCCTCAAGAGCGATGTCATCGAAGTCAACTGGCCAATCTCCGAAGCGCCCCAGTTCGTCTAGATCGGCAGTTTTTACCGTTGTTACGCCGGTGTCAGGCGAACGACCAAACCAATGTAGTGCCGTATCCGCGGGCGTAATTTCATCGAGAGCGACGGCGGTTTGTACTGCCTTAATGAGAAGTGAGCTATGCGTCTCGGCAACGACTCGCACACCACGCAAGGCGTGCCTGACCAAAATTTTGGCCAGTGCTGCCTGAGCTTTCGGGTGAAGATGGATTTCTGGCTGCTCGAGATAGACGATCTGACCAGGGCGCGCCACTGAGAGCGCAACTAGCACCGGAAGGGTTTGCGATACCCCAAAGCCAACGTCTGCGATATTTACAACGTCCAGAGCGCCACCTTGCTGAGCATGAGGCATCCGCCCTACCAGTAGTTCCACGCTTGTGTCGTTTACGGGGCGTGCCATTACCTTCCAGGTAAGGCCAAGCGCCTCCAAGTCCTGATTCAAGGATTTCAGACGCAGAGCCTTCTCTCCTTTTGATGTCTGCCAATCATGAATCAGGCTGGCGACGTATTTCTCAAACCTCCCTGGGAACGCACTCCCCACTGCAGAACTCGGATACACTCTTTCCGGGTTGCCGCGCAGCCCTGGAACATGGATCACCTCCAGGGCGATTCTCCGAAACGAGTTGACGGGGTCGTAAGGAATCCCTGTCGTTCCGGAGAATTCTTCCATCTTCAGGACGACATCAAAGAAACTTCGATTCCGTCGAGTGAAGAAGGTGACCTCCCTCTCGGAGTCGAGCAACCTTCTAATGTCCTTCCTGAAAGCCGGCAATTCGTCGATGAATTCCTTCCCGCCTTTAGTGCTCTCGTTAAGCTTGACCCGCTTCCCTCCCTGTTCGATCTCCATACTGTCCAGCTTCAACCCCTTACTCCCTTTGGTGAAAGTGAGATCGACGCTGGTCTTCTTCGTTGCCATGCCAATCTTCATGCTCTTGGCGATATCTTTGCTCGACTTCCCTCTGGAGAACATTTGCGTGGTCGAAGTGATTGCAACGTTAGGGCCATCCAGGAGTAGAGGGCCTGGATCGAATTGTGCTTCAATGGTCTGCTTCAATAGTAGGATCGCCTGCATGAAGCTGGACTTTCCTGAGCTGTTAGCGCCCCCGATTAGGGTCAACGGCTTGATAGGAATGGAGGTCATTTCCCGCAAGGACTTGTATCCGCCAACTCTGAATTCGAGGTCTGAGGGCTTGTTGGCGTACCGCCTCCTGTTCCCGGTCTCTGTCACGTATTCCTCGCTTCGGTGGGATAGCCGCCATGCGCCGTCTGCGCTGTCGCGCTGCGTGGTGATCGCGATGGTATACGTACCAAGCCGACAGCAAGGGCCGATCGGGTAAAACCACTTAGCCGTGCCAGACCTGCACGCGAAGAGGTAGGCGGAGCGGCTTTGGGGTGGCGCTGCTGTGGCGCGAGTGATCATGGCCCCGTAGGCTTCCGGCGCGTCGGGCAGACTGTGGACCTGCCCGGTAAAGCACGACGTTGGGGCCATGGCCTTCGAGGCTCGCGCCAAAGTGGCTCCGTAAAGCCGCGGGGCCGACCGCCCCAGCCATGACATACCTCTTCTCTGGCATCAGGCGGCAAATCGTTCTGAGCGCGGCACGGGCGCTGGCCGGGCTGGAGCGGGGCGGCGACAGGAGCACAGGCCCGGCCGGGGGCCGGGCCGCCCGCGGTGAGCGGAGCGAGCCGCCTTGATGACGTGGAGAAAATCTGAGCCAACTCGGTCTGTGCTACAGCCGGAACGACACCTCTAGCTCGTCCCCAGGAAGGTTGGAACTCCTCCAGGGCGAGAGGCCTATCTGACGCGGTGAGGGTCACGCGGATGGTGTGGAGCAGAGGGACCCCGTCGGCAAGGCGCAGCGCTTGGGCCTGGTCCGGTAGGGGCATGCGAGTGCGGACGTACTCCGTGAAGTGGAGTTCGTGGCCAGGGCCGTTAGCGCCCTGTAGAGCTCCGGCGCCGGCGGCGGTGCCTCCTCCTCGTACTTGGTGTCGATCAGTACCGAGAACGCGATGTATGTGCGGTGGAGCTGGCGGAGCTGGCCGTGATCCGCGGTCTGCAAGGCGTCGTACGTGTACATCGGCTCACCCGGCGGGATGCGGAGCAGGTCCGCCAGTGCGAGCGGGGCGTCGGTACGGGTGGCTACCGGGGACTCCAACGGCGGGGTCTGATCCACTTCCATGCAGTAGTCCGCCTCGACGGCCCGGACGGACCCGACTTGGACCCGCCCGGCTGGGCCACGGTACCGCTCCTCGTCGACTCCGTGCGGGCCGTGGTCGGGAGGGTGCGGCTGACCGCTCCTGGCTCGGAGGTCGTCGGGCCGCGGGTCCTGCGTTTCGGCACGCAGGTCGACGTACGACCGGTCACCTTGAACGGGCGGACAGCGGGGGAGCGGCCTGCCTCTGCGGCGGCGGTGGCGGGTTACATTGCCAAGTACGCCACCAAGGGTGCGGAGACCGCCGGCGCCGTGGACGGCGGAATCCACCACGCACGGGACATGGTCATGCTGCCGGTACGCGCTCACGTGCTGCGCATGATCAGTACGTATTGGTGGCTCGGTGGCCTGCCGGAGTTCGCACCGCTCGGGCTGCGGCGGTGGGCTCACATGCTCGGGTATGGCGGCCACTTCTGCACCAAGTCGCGTCGCTACTCGACCACGCTGACCGCTCTCCGGCAGGCCCGTGCCGACCATCGCGCGGAGCAGCAGCGGGACGCCCTCGGCCTGCCGGAGCGCTCGACGGTCACGGTCGGCCGGTGGCATTACGCGGGGCGCGGCTACTCGCCGGAAGCGGCGCTCCTGGCTGCCTGCGTGCGGGAGGGCGGTGGTCGGCATGGCGCGTGAGAGCCGTATGAAGCCGACCGAATTGCTCACCGTGCGGCAGGTGCTCGACGAACTGGGCGGCATCTCCCGGCGCACCTTCTACCGCTGGCGGGAGCTGCACTTGGCCCCGCCCTGCATCCGGCTCCCGAACGGTGAGCTGCGAGTGCGTCGAGACGTGCCCAACGACTGGTTGGAGGAACGCGCGGAGGGGGCGGCGCCGTGAAGTCGTACAAGGTTGCCATCTGGAAGCTGAGCATCAACCGTTCTGCGAAGAAGCCGACGTACCTCGTCCGCTGGTCTGTGGACGGTCAGCCCTTCCACGAGTCGCACAAGACGAAGGCACTGGCCGACCGCTTCCGCGCGAAGCTGCTCCGGGCGGCGGACAAGGGCGAGCCATTCGACACGGTGACCGGCTTTCCTGACTCCCTGCGCGGGGGCAAGGTGGCCCTGTCGCTGCTGGACCTGGCGCTGAGGTACATCGATGTTCGATGGGCGGAGGCATCGGCGAAGCAACGGGACAGCATGACCGACGCACTTGCCACGGTCCTGCCCGCCCTGGTCAAGCCGGTCCGCGGGCGTCCTGTCCCGGCTGATCTCCGCCGGGCGCTGCGCTCGTACGTGCTACCTCCGCCTCGGCGGGACCGAGAGCGGCCCGAGGAGACCGCCGTGGCGGCGAAGTGGATCGAGAAAGCGTCGTTACCGGTGGCGGAACTCCAAGAGATCAGCCGCGTGCACGACTTGATCAACGCGCTCACGTGCAAGCTCGACGGTAAGCCTGCGGCTACGCAGACGTACCGGCGGCGGCGCGCGGTGGTCTTCAACGTTCTGGAGTACGGCGTTGAGGTGGAGGCGCTGCCCTCGAACCCGCTGAGCCGGGTGCGGCGCAAGCGGGGCAAGCGGGCCGTCCAGGAGGTTGACCACCGGGTGGTGGTCAACCCTCGTCAGGCTCGGGAGTTACTGACCGCCCTCACGTATGTGGGTGGCTATGACCGGGCCAGCGGTCGACGGCTGCGGGCGTTCTTTGGGTGCCTGTATTACGCAGCCATGCGGCCTGGGGAGGCCCTCGGCCTTCGCCCTTCCGACTGCACGCTTCCCGCGTCGGGCTGGGGTCGCATCGAATTGGCGGAGACACGGCCCACGGCTGGGAAGGCATGGACGGACTCCGGGGAGGCACACGATCGGCGCGGCCTGAAGCAGCGGGCCGACGGTGAGGTGCGCATCGTGCCGATTCCGCCTCCGCTGGTCCGGCTGCTCCGCGAGCACCTGGAGGAGTTCGGCACGGCGGAGGACGGCCGATTGTTCTTCAGCGAGCGGGGCAACGTGATCGCGGCCTCGTCGTACTCGCGGGCGTGGAAGCAGGCTCGGGAACTGGCGCTCGTCTCGGATCAGGTGTCTTCGGTCCTGGCCTTCCGGCCGTACGACCTCCGCCACGCGGGCGTCTCCCAGTGGCTCAACTCCGGAGTGCCGGCGCCGGAGGTTGCCGCTCGCGCGGGCCACTCGGTGGACGTCCTGTTGAAGATCTACGCCAAGTGCATCGACGGCCAGGAACAGGAGATGAACGACCGGATCATGCAGGGGCTCGGGGAGGAAGATCTCTAAATGCGAGCCAGGTGACCATTGAACGGCCTTGCCAGGTTACCGAGGGAGCCCCAGAGAGATGCGGGGTTCCCTCGGCGTTACTGGACGTCCGAGGAAGCGAGCTCGATGAACTGCTCCAGGATCTCTCGTGCCTGTGCGCCGACGGCACTCAGCTCTGTCTTGTCGGATGCCTTATGCAAGGTGGACGTCAGGGCGTAGGCATCTTGCGCAGTGTCGATCAGTGTCCGGGCGCTCGCTATGAGCTGGACCCGGAACAGCGCGTGGAGGGCGATCCCGCGCAGCCGGTAGGCCTCTGTGCGAGCGTCGATGAAAGCGGAGCCGTCTGGATCCTCGTTCCTGCGGTGCCAGCGATCTTGTTGCCCCCGTCGGAACTCTGTCAGCGCTCCAGCGAAGTCGCTGTAGACGGTCATCCGGTCGGAGCGGAGTTGTTGCTGAGCTGCGAACAGCTGGTCTTGTGCGGACGCTTTGCGCTGAAAGGCGTGCGTGACGGTAGAGCCCAACAAGGTCCCCGCAATGGCGATTAAAGCCGAGATGACAACATCCACGGAAGCAGAACATCACAAGATCGTCTGCGTGCCCAGGTCCATAATGAGCCTTGCTCGGGACTCCCTAAAGGGGGTCTGGCCTGCGAAGAGGCTCGTCAAGATCATTACGTCGTCATTACGTGATCAGTGACATGGGTCTGCATCGAGCCGCATCCGCCTGCACATGCAAGAAGACCCCGTACTCAGCGTCTCCGCTGGTTACGGGGTCTTGGCACACTTACACAGTGTGCCCCCGGCAGGATTCGAACCTGCGCACACGGCTCCGGAGGCCGTTGCTCTATCCCCTGAGCTACGGGGGCGTGTCCGTCGCGTTCGGTGTTGCTCGCGGCGACGGGTAGAACACTACCAGCTCGTCCGGGGTGGTCATGAACGGGTTTTCGCGGGTCGTGACGGGGCCCGTGCAGGGCGTTGTCACCCGCACGGGGCGGAAGTCGGGAAAACCCGGACGCGGTGGCCGGTCCGGACCTACTCTCGAGTGGTGCCTAGGGCGTCCGGCCGGATTCTTGTTGTGGACGACAACAAGGTCATCCGGCAGCTGATCAGGGTCAACCTCGAGCTGGAGGGCTTCGAGGTCGTGACCGCGGGCGATGGTGCCGAGTGTCTGGAAGTCGTCCATCAGGTGCGGCCCGACGCCGTGACGCTGGACGTGGTCATGCCTCGGCTGGACGGGCTCAGGACCGCCGCCCGGCTGCGTGCCGATCCGCGTACCAGGGACCTTCCGATCGCGATCGTCAGCGCCTGTACGCAGTACGAGGTCGACGCCGGGTTCGCCGCGGGGGCCGACGCCTTTCTGTCCAAGCCCTTCGAGCCCGCCGAGCTGGTCGGTCTGGTGCGGCAGTTGGTGGAGCGGAAGAGCAGGGGGTCCACCGTCGTCAACGGGGCGTCCGGGCCGGGTTCCGGGCCGTCGGGCCCCGGGGCCGGGGGATCGCCGCCGCGGGTGCGTGGGCTTGCCGGAGAGAGTGGGGCGTCCGCGCAGGCGTGAGCGGGGACCCGGGTGTGTTCGGGTCCGGTCGCGTCCCCTCGGGCTGCCGGCTCGTCCATATCCCGGGACCGGCGTAAATCGGTTCGCCTCCCCACCCCCTTCCTCCCATACGCTTGTCCCGTGACACCCGTAGAGCTCTCCCGCACCGTGCTGCACGCGGTGCGTCGCGCCGTCGACGCCGGGGAGCTGAGTGTGGCCGTGCCGACGCGTGCCGTGGTCGCGCCGCCGGGACCCGGGGGGTGCGGGGACTACGCCACCAGCATCGCCCTCCAGCTGGCCCGCCCGGCCGGGCAGCCGCCGTTCCGGGTCGCCGAGGTGTTGCGGCCCTACCTGGTCGGAACAGACGGGATCACCGACGTCGTCCTCACCGGGCCGGGGTTCCTCAACATCAGTGTCGACCGGGCCGCCTCCGACGTCGGTCTCGTCGCCGAGATCCTGCGCCGCGGGGACCGGTACGGGTACGCCGACGGGCCCGACGGGCGTGTCGTGCAGCTCCACTGCCCCCACGACCTGCGTGCCGTCGTCGTCGCCGAGGCATCCGCACGGCTGCTCCGCTCCCAGGGGGCCCTCGTCCGCGTGAGCGCCGAGGGGTTCGAGGGCGCCTGGACCTCCGTCCTCGGGGTCACAGTCGACGCCGTCGGGCACGCCCCCGCCGAGCTGCCCGTCAACGTCCGGCCCGTCCCCGCCCACGGGTCCGCCGACCCGATGTCCCTCGGGCGCGACGCAGGACGCTGGGCCCTGCTCCACCCCGCGGCCCACGACCGGCCCCGGGTCGGTGACGAGCACCTCGTACAGCAGGAGGGGAATCCTCTCTTCCGCGTGCGGTACGCGCACGCCCGCGCCCGTGCCGCCGCTCGGAACGCCGCCGATCTCGGGTTCACCGCAGCCCCCGGACCCGTCACCGAGCGCGACCTCCTCGCCGTCCTCGCCGACCACCCCCGCGTCCTCGCCGCCGCCGCGGACCACCGCGCCCCCGACCGGCTCGCCCGGCACCTCGTCACCGTCGCCGACGCCGCGCTGCCGTTCCTGCCCACCGTGCTGCCGCGCGGCGGGGAGAAACCCTCGGCCGTCCACCGCGCCCGGCTGGCCCTCGCCGAAGCCGTCGGGGCGGTGCTGGCCGGCGGCCTGTCCCTGCTCGGCATCGACGCACCCGAACACCTCTGAGAGAGCACGGAAGACGCCATGAGCCGTTCCGCACACCCCGCCGGGCCCCGTCACGCCGATGTCCTGCCCGAAGGGCATTACTCCGCGCCCGCGGACGATCTCAACGCCCTCGATCCCAAGGTCTGGGCCCACACCGTCGGGCGGGACGCGGACGGGGTCGTGACCGTCGGCGGGATCGCCGTCACGCAGCTCGCCGAGGAGTACGGCACCCCCGCCTACATCCTCGACGAGGCCGACTTCCGGGAGCGGGCGCGGGCCTGGCGCACCGCCTTCGGCAACGACGCCGACGTGTTCTACGCCGGGAAGGCCTTCCTGTCGCGCGCCGTCGTGCGGTGGCTGCATGAAGAAGGGCTCAACCTCGACGTCTGTTCCGGCGGCGAGCTCGCCACCGCCCTCTCCGCCGGGATGCCCGCCGAGCGGATCGCCTTCCACGGCAACAACAAGTCGCCGGAGGAGATCGAGCGGGCCGTCCGGGCCGGGGTCGGGCGGATCGTGCTCGACTCCTTCCAGGAGATCGTGCGGGTCGCGCACATCGCCCAGTCGCTCGGCAAGCGGCAGCGGGTGCAGATCCGGATCACCGTCGGGGTCGAGGCGCACACGCACGAGTTCATCGCCACCGCCCACGAGGACCAGAAGTTCGGGATTCCGCTGGCCGGCGGGCAGGCTGCCGAAGCGGTGCGGCGGGCCCTGCAACTCGACGGGCTCGAGGTCATCGGGATCCACTCGCACATCGGGTCGCAGATCTTCGACATGTCGGGGTTCGAGGTCGCCGCGCACCGGGTGGTGGGGCTGCTGAAGGACATCCGGGACGAGCACGGGGTCGAGCTGCCCGAGATCGACCTCGGCGGCGGGCTCGGCATCGCGTACACCAGTGACGACGACCCCCGCGAGCCGCACGAGATCGCCAAGGCGCTGACCGAGATCGTGACGCGGGAGTGCGAGGCCGCCCGGCTCGCCACCCCCCGCATCTCCGTCGAGCCCGGGCGGGCCATCGTCGGGCCCACCGCCTTCACGCTCTACGAGGTCGGCACCGTCAAGCCCCTCGACGGGCTGCGGACCTACGTCTCCGTCGACGGCGGGATGTCGGACAACATCCGGACCGCGCTGTACGACGCCGAGTACAGCGTCGCCCTCGCCTCCCGCACCTCCGACGCCGAGCCGATGCTCGTGCGCGTCGTCGGCAAGCACTGCGAGAGCGGGGACATCGTGGTCAAGGACGCCTTCCTGCCGGGGGACCTGGCACCCGGTGACCTCATCGCCGTACCGGCGACGGGGGCGTACTGCCGCTCGATGGCCAGCAACTACAACCACGCGCTGCGGCCGCCGGTCGTCGCCGTGCGGGACGGTGCGGCGCGGGTCGTCGTGCGGCGGGAGACCGAGGAGGATCTGCTGCGTCTCGACGTCGGGTGACGTCCGAGGGGGGAGAGGCCGGGGGCGGGCGAAGATCTTTCGGTCCGCACCCCCTCCGAAAATGAAATAAACGTCTCACGATCCGGACGAAAGGCAGAAAATCCCGTCCGGTGCGTGAGACTGGTCCAACCGTAGACGGTATGAGGAAACGAGGTCGGATGATGCGTACGCGTCCGCTGAAGGTGGCGCTGCTGGGCTGTGGAGTGGTCGGCTCAGAGGTGGCGCGCATCATGACGACGCACGCCGCCGACCTCGCCGCCCGGATCGGGGCCCCGGTGGAGCTCGCGGGCGTCGCCGTACGGCGGCCCGACAAGGTGCGGGAGGGGATCGACCCGGCCCTCGTCACCACCGACGCCACCGCCCTCGTCAAGCGCGGGGACATCGACGTCGTCGTCGAGGTCATCGGGGGGATCGAGCCCGCGCGGACGCTCATCACCACCGCCTTCGCGCACGGCGCCTCCGTGGTCTCCGCCAACAAGGCGCTCATCGCCCAGGACGGCGCCGCGCTGCACGCCGCCGCCGACGAGCACGGCAAGGACCTGTACTACGAGGCCGCCGTCGCCGGTGCCATCCCGCTGATCCGGCCGCTGCGCGAGTCCCTCGCCGGCGACAAGGTCAACCGGGTGCTCGGCATCGTCAACGGGACGACCAACTTCATCCTCGATGCCATGGACACCACGGGGGCGGGCTACCAGGAGGCGCTCGACGAGGCCACCGCGCTCGGGTACGCCGAGGCCGACCCGACCGCCGACGTCGAGGGCTTCGACGCCGCCGCCAAGGCCGCCATCCTCGCCGGGATCGCCTTCCACACGCGCGTGCGCCTCGACGACGTCTACCGCGAGGGCATGACCGAGGTCACCGCCGCCGACTTCGCCTCCGCCAAGGAGATGGGCTGCACCATCAAGCTGCTCGCCATCTGCGAGCGGGCGGCGGACGGAGGATCGGTCACCGCGCGCGTGCATCCCGCGATGATCCCGCTCAGCCACCCGCTGGCCAATGTGCGCGAGGCGTACAACGCGGTCTTCGTCGAGTCCGACGCCGCCGGACAGCTCATGTTCTACGGGCCCGGCGCCGGCGGTTCGCCGACCGCGTCCGCCGTGCTCGGCGACCTGGTGGCCGTGTGCCGCAACCGGCTGGGCGGAGCGACCGGACCCGGTGAGTCCGCGTACGCCGCCCTGCCCGTCTCCCCGATGGGCGACGTCGTCACGCGCTACCACATCAGCCTCGACGTGGCCGACAAACCGGGCGTGCTCGCCCAGGTCGCGACCGTGTTCGCGGAGCACGGTGTCTCCATCGACACCGTGCGGCAGTCCGGCAAGGACGGCGAGGCATCCCTCGTCGTCGTCACCCATCGCGCGTCCGACGCCGCCCTCGGCGGTACGGTCGAGGCGCTGCGCAAGCTCGACACCGTGCGGGGTGTCGCCAGCATCATGCGGGTTGAAGGAGAGTAACCAGCAATGACCCACCAGTGGCGCGGAATCATCGAGGAGTACCGGGACCGGCTGCCCGTCTCCGACCGCACGCCCGTCGTGACGCTCCGTGAGGGCGGCACCCCGCTCGTGCCCGCGCAGGTGCTCTCCGAGCGCACGGGCTGCGAGGTCCACCTCAAGGTCGAGGGGGCGAACCCGACCGGGTCCTTCAAGGACCGCGGCATGACCATGGCCATCAGCAAGGCCAAGGAGGAGGGCGCGCAGGCCGTCATCTGCGCGTCCACCGGCAACACGTCCGCCTCCGCCGCCGCGTACGGCGTGCGCGCGGGCATGGTCTCCGCCGTGCTCGTGCCGCAGGGCAAGATCGCGCTCGGCAAGATGGGCCAGGCCCTCGTGCACGGCGCGAAGATCCTCCAGGTCGACGGCAACTTCGACGACTGCCTGACGCTGGCCCGTGCGCTCAGCGACAACTACCCGGTGGCACTGGTCAATTCGGTCAACCCGGTGCGTATCGAGGGGCAGAAGACGGCTGCCTTCGAGATCGTGGACATGCTCGGCGACGCGCCCGACATACATGTCCTCCCGGTGGGCAACGCGGGCAACATCACCGCGTACTGGAAGGGGTACCAGGAGTACGCCGCCGACGGGGTCAGCACCAGGAAGCCCCGCATGTGGGGGTTCCAGGCCTCCGGCTCCGCCCCGATCGTGCGCGGCGAGGTCGTCAAGGACCCGTCGACCATCGCCACCGCCATCCGGATCGGCAACCCCGCCTCGTGGGACTTCGCGCTCGCCGCGCGGGACGAGTCGGGCGGCGCCATCGACGAGGTGACGGACCGTGAGATCCTGCGCGCCTACCGGCTGTTGGCCTCCCAGGAGGGCGTCTTCGTGGAGCCCGCATCCGCCGCGTCCGTGGCCGGCCTGCTGAAGGCCGCCGAGCAGGGCAAGGTCGACCCGGGGCAGCGCATCGTGTGCACCGTCACCGGCAACGGGCTGAAGGACCCGGACTGGGCCGTCGCCGGCGCCCCGCAGCCGGTCACCGTCCCGGTCGACGCGGCGACGGCGGCCGAGCGGCTCGGGCTGGTCTGAGCGCCGCGCCGGTGAAAGGCGCCCGGCGCAGGAGGGCGTAGGCGACGCCCGGCCGGGAAAGTCACTTACGGGGGGTGCACAGGGGGCTTACGACACGCATCGTGCGCCTCCTGTGCGCCCTATGTCGCCACAGAACCTTCCTTCGATAGGCTGTACCTAACCCGCCTGCCGCATATGCCGCGGTACCGCGCCGTCTCCGCGGTCGCGCCCAGGGTTCTGTACGTCATCGTCGTCGTCATCGAATGTCATTCGACAGTCACGCAGCTCAAGGAGAGTCATCGAGCGATGGCCGGTCCAGCGTTCCGCGCCGCCGCCGTCAGGGTGCGCGTCCCCGCCACCAGCGCCAATCTCGGTCCGGGCTTCGACGCCCTCGGCCTCGCGCTGGGTCTGTACGACGACGTGGTCGTCCGGGTGGCCGACTCCGGGCTGCACATCGACATCGCGGGTGAGGGCAGCGAGACCCTTCCGCGCGACGAGCAGCACCTCCTCGTCCGTTCCCTGCGCACCGCCTTCGACCTGCTCGGCGGGCAGCCGCGCGGCCTGGAGATCGTCTGCGCCAACCGCATTCCGCACGGCCGCGGCCTCGGCTCCTCCTCCGCCGCCATCTGCGCCGGCATCGTCGCCGCGCGCGCGGTGACCATAGGCGGCGAGGCCCGCCTCGACGACGCCGCGCTGCTCGACCTCGCCACCGAGATCGAGGGCCACCCCGACAACGTGGCGGCCTGTCTCCTGGGCGGATTCACGCTCTCCTGGATGGAGTCCGGCGCCGCCCGGGCGATCAGGATGGAGCCCTCCGATTCCATCGTTCCGGTGGTTTTCGTGCCCGGAAAGCCGGTGCTGACCCAGACCGCGCGCGGACTGCTCCCGCGCAGCGTCCCGCACGTCGACGCCGCCGCCAACGCCGGCCGCGCCGCGCTGCTCGTCGAGGCCCTCACCCGGCGCCCCGAGTTGCTGCTGCCGGCCACCGAGGACCGCCTGCACCAGGAGTACCGCGCGCCGGCCATGCCGGAGAGCACGGCGCTGGTGGAACGGCTGCGTGGCGACGGCATCCCCGCGGTGATCTCGGGTGCCGGACCCACGGTGATGGCACTGGCCGACGCCGACACGGCCGACAAGGTCGAGGCGTTGGCCGGAACGGACTGGGCGGCCAACCGGCTCGGCCTGGACCAGCAGGGCGCAACCGTCCTGCCTCTGGCGACCGCCAGCGACACCTGACGCGGACGGTTGCCGGATTTCGAGAGGGGGAATGTTTGTTGGATCCGGTAGTGTTAACCTCAAGTCTGCACCCGACCCCACCATGGCGAGGTGCCTCGTGTCCCCGTCCGGGACAGACATTCTTCCGGGAGCCCCCCAAGCCGCATTCTGCAGTGGATGTCGTACGTGATCAGTACGGCCAACACGGGCATTGAGCGGCCCACCGGTGGGGGTTACCCCCTCTGGGGGAGTTTCGGAACCGGTGCGACCACGCCGCATGACACAGACACCGGGTGCCACGGCTAGGGGAAGCGCCATCACCAGATATCTCTTCCGCCGTTCAGGCGGACCACCGCCCCGGCACGGTTCACACAGCAAGGACCGAAGCCGGACAGCACAACCGGTCGCCGAGCCAGACAGGCCGACGTCCGCTCCAGGGAAGGACCCTTCGTGAGCGACACCACCGATCTGATGGGCGCACGTGTCGAGGAGACCGCTGCCGCGCCCGCCACGGACGCCTCCGCGCCTGCCACCGGTGCCGGCTCCCGGCGGCGCCGCGGTACCGGCCTCGAGGGCATGGTGCTGGCCGAGCTGCAGCAGGTCGCATCCGGCCTCGGCATCAGGGGCACCGCGCGTATGCGCAAGAGCCAGCTGATCGAGGTCATCAAGGAGGCGCAGGCCGCGGGGGGAGCCCCCGCCAAGGCCGCGCCCGCCGCCGCGGACACCGCCGGCGAGACCAAGCCGAAGCGCCGCAGCACCTCCCGGACCCGTACGGGCGACGAGGCACCCGCCGAGAAGGCGGAGCGGGCGGAGAAGGCCGGCAAGGCCGACAAGAAGGCGGACAAGGCGGCCGCCGACAAGGCCGCCCAGCAGCAGATCGACATCCCCGGTCAGCCGTCCCCCAAGGTCAACGCCTCGGCCGAGCAGGCCGCCGACGACGCTCCCGCCGAGCGCCGTCGTCGCCGGGCCACCTCCGACGCGGGCAGCCCGTCCGCCACTGACACGACGGTGGCCGTCGAGACCCGCGCCGAGCCGAAGGCCGACGCATCGGCCGCGCAGCAGCAGACGCAGGGCCACCAGCAGGGCCAGGGCGACGCCCGTTCCGACGGTGAGGGCGGCGACGGCCGCCGCCGCGACCGCCGCGACCGCGGTGACCGTGGCGACCGCGGTGACCGCGGTGACCGTGGCGACCGCGGTGACCGTGGTGGCCGCGACCGGCGCAACAAGGGCGACGACCAGCAGAACCAGGGCGGCGGCCGCCAGGACCGTCAGCAGCAGGGCGGCGGCGGACGCCAGGACCGCCAGCAGCATGACGACGGTTACGACGACGACGGCAGCGGCCGTCGGGGCCGCCGCGGCCGCTACCGGGACCGCCGGGGCCGTCGCGGGCGCGACGAGATCCAGGAGCCGCAGATCAACGAGGACGACGTCCTCATCCCGGTCGCCGGCATCCTCGACATCCTCGACAACTACGCGTTCATCCGGACCTCCGGCTACCTGCCCGGCCCCAACGACGTGTACGTCTCCCTCGCCCAGGTCCGCAAGAACGGCCTGCGCAAGGGCGACCACATCACCGGTGCCGTGCGCCAGCCCAAGGACGGCGAGCGCCGCGAGAAGTTCAACGCGCTCGTCCGCCTGGACTCCCAGAACGGCATGGCGCCCGAATCCGGGCGCGGACGGCCGGAGTTCAACAAGCTGACGCCGCTCTACCCGCAGGACCGCCTCCGCCTGGAGACGGACCCGGGCGTCCTCACCACCCGCATCATCGACCTGGTCGCGCCGATCGGTAAGGGCCAGCGCGGTCTGATCGTGGCCCCGCCGAAGACCGGCAAGACCATGATCATGCAGGCGATCGCCAACGCGATCACGCACAACAACCCCGAGTGCCACCTGATGGTCGTCCTGGTCGACGAGCGTCCCGAAGAGGTCACCGACATGCAGCGGTCGGTGAAGGGCGAGGTCATCTCCTCGACCTTCGACCGCCCGGCCGAGGACCACACCACGGTCGCCGAGCTGGCCATCGAGCGCGCCAAGCGCCTGGTGGAGCTGGGTCACGACGTCGTCGTGCTGCTCGACTCGATCACGCGTCTGGGCCGTGCGTACAACCTCGCCGCCCCGGCCTCCGGCCGCATCCTGTCCGGTGGTGTCGACTCGACCGCCCTGTACCCGCCGAAGCGCTTCTTCGGTGCGGCCCGCAACATCGAGGACGGCGGCTCGCTGACCATCCTCGCCACCGCCCTGGTGGACACCGGGTCCCGCATGGACGAGGTCATCTTCGAGGAGTTCAAGGGCACCGGCAACGCCGAGCTCAAGCTCGACCGGAAGCTCGCCGACAAGCGCATCTTCCCGGCGGTGGACGTGGACGCGTCCGGTACCCGCAAGGAAGAGATCCTGCTCGGCAGCGACGAGCTCGCCATCACCTGGAAGCTGCGCCGCGTGCTGCACGCGCTCGACCAGCAGCAGGCGATCGAACTGCTCCTCGACAAGATGAAGCAGACGAAGTCGAACGCCGAGTTCCTGATGCAGATCCAGAAGACGACCCCGACGCCCGGCAACGGCGACTGAGTCACCGCCGCGCACCTCAGGGGCCGCCTCCGTTTCGGGGGCGGCCCCTTCGTCATGGACCGGTGCCTGTGCCTACTGCCGCCACCTGTGACCTGCACCCACGGCCTGCACCCACGGCCTGCACTCACGGCCTGCACCCACGGCCTCCACCTGCGACCTTCGCCACACGGACCGGCCCGGGCGGGGTTCCGTCGGGTCCGGGCCGGTGCTCGCGGATGCCCAGGTCAGCGAGGCGGAGCAGCGCAGTCCGAACACGCTCCGTCACCGTTTCCGCACCGGTTCGCCACAGACTGTTGTGCAACCCTGTCCCGAGTTCCGCCGTCTGAGCTACGGAGGGACCATGGTGAGGTACCGGCGCCGACCACCGGAGCCGACCGACCCGACCCTGAGCGCAGGGGGTAACCGACCGGACGAACACCGAGGAGCCCATGTCCGCCGAGAGCACGCCGGATCCCGCGATACCCGGCCCCGGCCAGTCCCGCACCCCCGGCCCCGGCCGCCGGGGCAAGGGCCGCCGCCGCAAGCCCACGGCCAAGCGGCGCAAGGCCCTGCTCGTCGCGGCCTGGAGCGCCGCGGGCATCGTGGTCCTCGGCGGTACCGGAGCCGGAGTCCTGTACTTCAAGCTCAACGGCAACCTCACGAGCGTCGACATCGACCAGGCGCTCGGCGCCGACCGGCCCGAGAAGGCCGACAACGGCTCCGAGAACATCCTGGTCCTCGGCTCCGACACCCGCTCCGGCGGCAACAAGAAGCTCGGCGGCGGCACCGACGACGGCACCGCCCGCTCGGACACGGCGATGATCGTGCACGTCTACAAGGGCCACAAGAAGGCCAGCGTGGTCTCCATCCCGCGCGACACCCTCATCGACCGCCCCGACTGCACCGACACCGACGGCGACGAGCACCCCGCCGCCGACGGCGTGATGTTCAACTCCGCCTACTCCACCGGCGGCGCCGCCTGCGCCGTGAAGACCGTCGAGTCCATCAGCGGCCTGCGCATGGACCACTACCTCGAGGTCGACTTCAGCGGCTTCCAGAACCTCATCGACGACCTCGGCGGCGTACAGGTCACCACCACCGAGAACATCAAGGACCCCGACAGCCACCTCGACCTCCAGGCCGGCACCCACCGGCTCGACGGCGAGCAGGCCCTCGGCCTGGTCCGCACCCGGCACGGCGTCGGCGACGGCTCCGACCTCGGCCGCATCCAGCTCCAGCAGGCCTTCGTCAAGGCCCTGGTCGACCAGGTCAAGGACATCGGCCTGCTCGGCAACCCCAAGAAGCTGTACGACATCGCCGACACCGCCACCAAGACCGTCACCACCGACTCCGACCTGGGCTCGGTGAACTCCCTGATGTCCTTCGCGAGCGGCCTGAAGGGCATCGGCCCCGACAAGATGCACATGGTCACCATGCCGGTGATCTACGATCCCGCCGACGCCAACCGGGTCCTGGTCGAGAAGGCCAAGGCCCAGCAGGTCTGGACGGCCCTGAAGAACGACCGCCCGATCCCGGAGTCGGCCACGCAGGGCACGGCCACCGGTGAGGCCAAGGGCGTCGTCAACACCGGGGAATAGTTCACGCCGCCCCCCGGTTTTGGGGGATGGCCCCAGTCCTGGCAGACTGGTACGTCGGCTCCGGTTCACGCTCCCGCATCCCGCGGCTGCGACCCGGCGCCCTCCCGGAACAGTAGGAGACACCTTGAAGCGCGACATCCACCCCGAGTACGTCGAGACGCAGGTCAGCTGCACCTGTGGCGCGTCGTTCACCACCCGCAGCACCATTCAGTCCGGCACCGTCCGGGCCGAGGTCTGCTCCGAGTGCCACCCGTTCTACACGGGCAAGCAGAAGATCCTCGACACCGGTGGCCGCGTGGCCCGCTTCGAGGCCCGCTTCGGCAAGGCTTCCGCCGGCTCCAAGAAGTAGCGAGCCTCCAACCGCCGGTCCACGGCCGCATCCCCTCCCCGGGGAGCGCCGGGACCGGCGTTTTTGGTCGCCCGCCTTCCCTTTCCCACGCAGTAGCAGGAGCCCAAGATGTTCGAGGCCGTCGAGGAACTCGTCGCCGAGCACGCCGACCTGGAGAAGAAGCTCGCCGACCCGTCGGTCCACTCCGACCAGGCGAACGCGCGCAAGCTGAACAAGCGGTACGCCGAGCTGACCCCGATCGTCGCCACGTTCCGCTCCTGGAAGCAGACCGGCGACGACATGGAGACCGCGCGCGAGTTCGCGGCCGACGACCCCGACTTCGCCGCCGAGGTCAAGGAGCTGGACAAGCAGCGCGACGAGCTCACCGAGAAGCTCCGGCTGCTCCTCGTCCCGCGCGACCCCAGCGACGACAAGGACGTCATCCTCGAGATCAAGGCCGGCGCCGGCGGCGACGAGTCGGCGCTCTTCGCGGGCGACCTGCTGCGCATGTACCTGCGTTACGCCGAGCGGATCGGCTGGAAGACCGAGATCATCGACTCCACCGAGTCCGAGCTGGGCGGCTACAAGGACGTCCAGGTCGCCGTGAAGACCAAGGGCGGCCAGGGCGCCACCGAGCCCGGCCAGGGCGTCTGGGCCCGCCTCAAGTACGAGGGCGGCGTGCACCGCGTGCAGCGCGTCCCCGCGACCGAGTCCCAGGGCCGCATCCACACCTCCGCGGCGGGTGTCCTCGTGACCCCCGAGGCCGAGGAGATCGACGTCGAGATCAACCCCAACGACCTCCGTATCGACGTCTACCGCTCCTCCGGGCCCGGTGGCCAGTCCGTCAACACCACCGACTCCGCCGTGCGCATCACGCACATCCCGACCGGAGTCGTCGCCTCCTGCCAGAACGAGAAGAGCCAGCTGCAGAACAAGGAGCAGGCGATGCGTATCCTGCGCTCCAGGCTGCTCGCGGCGGCGCAGGAGGAGGCGGAGAAGGAGGCCGCGGACGCCCGGCGCAGCCAGGTCCGCACCGTCGACCGCTCCGAGAAGATCCGTACGTACAACTTCCCGGAGAACCGCATCTCGGACCACCGCGTCGGCTTCAAGGCGTACAACCTGGACCAGGTCCTGGACGGCGACCTCGACTCGGTGATCCAGGCCTGCGTCGACGCGGACTCGGCGGCCAAGCTCGCCGCTGCCTGAGCCCTGCCCGCACCGCCCCGCACCGCATCCGTACCCGCACCCCCGTACCGGACGACCAGCTCAGCCCCGGAGGACCAGCGTGAACCTGCTGCTCGCGGAGGTGGCCCAGGCCACCCAGCGGCTGGCCGACGCCGGCGTGCCCTCGCCGCGCACCGACGCGGAGGAGCTCGCCGCGTATCTGCACGGCGTCAAGCGGGGCGAGCTGCACGCCGTGCCGGACGCGGACTTCGACGCCCGGTACTGGGAGGTCGTCGCCCGCCGCGAGGCGCGCGAGCCGCTCCAGCACATCACCGGCCGCGCCTACTTCCGCTACCTGGAGCTCCAGGTCGGCCCCGGCGTCTTCGTGCCCCGACCGGAGACCGAGTCGGTCGTCGGCTGGGCCATAGACGCGGTGCGCGCCATGGACGTCGTCGAGCCCTGCATCGTCGACCTGTGCACCGGCTCGGGCGCCATCGCGCTCGCGCTCGCCCAGGAGGTGCCGCGCTCGCGCGTGCACGCCGTGGAGCTGTCCGAGGACGCCCTCAGGTGGACGCGCAGGAACATGGAGGGGTCCAGGGTCGACCTGCGCCAGGGAGACGCCCTGACGGCCTTCCCGGACCTCGACGGCCAGGTCGACCTGGTGGTGTCCAACCCGCCGTACATCCCGCTCACCGAGTGGGAGTACGTCGCCCCCGAGGCCCGCGACCACGATCCCGAGCTGGCCCTGTTCTCCGGCGAGGACGGCCTCGACCTGATCCGCGGCCTGGAGCGCACCGCGCACCGCCTGCTGCGCCCCGGCGGCGTGGTCGTCGTCGAGCACGCCGACACCCAGGGCGGCCAGGTGCCGTGGATCTTCACCGAGGAGCGGGGCTGGGCCGACGCGGCCGACCACCCCGACCTCAACAACCGGCCTCGTTTCGCGACGGCCCGCAAGGCACTGCCGTGAACACCCCGACGACTCCCACCCCGCAGTACGTGTACGAGGAGGCCAGCTAAATGGCACGGCGTTACGACACCAACGACGCGACCGACCGAGTGACCGGTCTGCGTGAGGCCGCGTCCGCCGTCCGCCGTGGCGAGCTCGTGGTGCTGCCGACGGACACCGTGTACGGCATCGGCGCCGACGCCTTCACCGCGGAGGCCGTCGGTGATCTCCTGGAGGCCAAGGGGCGCGGCCGCAACATGCCCTCCCCGGTCCTGATCGGCTCGCCGAACACCCTGCACGGCCTGGTCACCGACTTCTCCGAGATGGCCTGGGAGCTGGTCGACGCCTTCTGGCCCGGCGCGCTGACCCTGGTCGCCAAGCACCAGCCGTCCCTCCAGTGGGACCTGGGCGAGACCCGGGGCACGGTCGCCGTCCGCATGCCGCTGCACCCGGTCGCCATCGAGCTGCTCACCGAGGTCGGCCCGATGGCCGTCTCCTCCGCCAACCTGACCGGCCACCCGGCGCCCGAGGACTGCGACGCCGCCCAGCAGATGCTCGGCGACTCCGTCTCCGTCTACCTCGACGGCGGGCCCACGCCCGGCATCGTCCCGTCGTCCATCGTCGACGTCACCCGGGAGGTGCCGGTCCTGCTGCGCGCGGGCGCGCTGACGGCGGAGGAACTGCGCAAGGTGGTACCCGACCTCGAGGTGGCGAATTGACGGCCCCTGAGACGGGGCGTGGCATAGGCAACGGGGAGCGCGCCGCGGAGATCACGACCACGTTCGTCGGCCTCCCGCGCGACAGCTTCCGCATCCTCCACGTCAGCACCGGAAACGTCTGCCGCTCGCCGATCACCGAGCGGCTGACCCGGCACGCGGTGAAGGAGCGGCTCGGTGTGCTGGGCGGCGGCCTGATCGTGGAGAGCGCGGGCACCTGGGGCCACGAGGGCGCGCCGATGGAGGCGAACGCCGAGACGGTCCTCACGGACTTCGGCGCCGACCCCGCCGGCTTCACCGGCCGCGAGCTGCTCGACGAGCACGTGATCCGCGCCGACCTGGTCCTCACCGCGACCCGGGACCACCGGGCCCAGGTCATCTCCATGGGCCACTCCGCGGGCCTGCGCACCTTCACCCTGAAGGAGTTCACCCGCCTGGTGAACGCCATCGACCCGGCGACGCTCCCTCCCCTGGAGGACGGCGTGGTCACCCGCGCCCGCGCCCTGGTCCGCGCCGCCGCCGCTCTACGCGGGTGGCTCCTCGCGCCCACGGTCGAGGCCGACGAGGTGTACGACCCGTACGGCGCCCCGCTGACCTTCTTCCGCTCCATCGGCGACGAGATACACCAGGCCCTGGACCCGGTGGTGACAGCTCTGACCGGGGTCCCTGCGCGGGCCTGAGGCGGACCGGGGCGGGACCCGGCCCGTGGAGCCGGTGGGCGGAGTCCGCCGCAGCGTGCCGATGCGCGGGAGGCCCTCCGGGGCCGAGCGGTGCGAGGGGCGCGTCCGGGGCGGGGTCCCGGTGGTGACGGCGCTGACGGGGGTCCCCGCGCGGATGCGGGGACCCGCCCCGCGCACACCGGGCGTCTTTGTCGTGGCGGGCCTACATTGGTGCTACGTCACCGTCGACGCATGCCCGGAGCGCACCATGTCGGTCACCCACGAGATCATCGAGGCCGATGACAGTTCGGTCGGAGTCCTGCTGCGCCAGGATCCCGAGCTGGCCGAGATCCTGTTCGCCGAAGGCCGCCGCCAGTCGACGACCCTGCAGCTGATCGCCGCCGAGAACTTCACGTCGCCCGCCGTGCTCGCCGCCCTCGGCTCACCGCTGGCCAACAAGTACGCCGAGGGCTACCCGGGCGCCCGCCACCACGGCGGCTGCGAGATCGTCGACGTGGCCGAGCGGCTGGCCGCCCAGCGGGCCCAGGCGCTCTTCGGCGCCGAGCACGCCAACGTGCAGTCCCACTCCGGCTCCTCCGCCGTACTGGCCGCCTACGCCGCCCTGCTGCGCCCCGGCGACACCGTCCTCGCCCTCGGCCTGCCCTACGGCGGCCACCTCACCCACGGCTCACCCGCCAACTTCTCCGGCCGCTGGTTCGACTTCGTCGGCTACGGCGTGGACGCGGAGACCGGGCTGATCGACCACGACCAGGTGCGCACCCTGACCCGCGCCCGCCGGCCCAAGGCGATCGTCTGCGGCTCCATCGCCTACCCCCGCCACCTCGACTACGCCGCCTTCCGTGACATCGCCGACGAGGTGGGCGCCTACCTCATCGCCGACGCCGCCCACCCGATCGGACTCGTCGCCGGGGGAGCGGCGCCCAGTCCGGTGCCGTACGCCGACATCGTGTGCGCCACCACGCACAAGGTGCTGCGGGGACCCCGAGGCGGCATGATCCTGTGCGGAAGCGAACTGGCGGAACGGGTCGACCGGGCCGTCTTCCCGTTCACCCAGGGCGGGGCCCAGATGCACACCATCGCCGCCAAGGCCGTCGCCTTCGGGGAGGCGGCGACCCCCGCCTTCGCCGCCTACGCCCACCAGGTCGTCGCCAACGCCCGGGCACTCGCGGCCCACCTGGCCGCCGAGGGCCTGGTCGTCACCACCGGCGGCACCGACACCCACCTGCTCACCGCCGACCCCGCCCCGCTCGGCGTCGACGGGAAGGCCGCACGGGGGCTGCTCGCGGCGGCCGGGATCGTCCTGGACTGCTGCGCGCTGCCGCACGCGGACGCCCGCGGGCTGCGCCTGGGCACGGCGGCGGTCACCACCCAGGGCATGGGGGAGCGGGAGATGCGGGCGGTGGCCACGCTGGTCGCCGGGGTGCTGCGCGGGACGACGGACCCGGCCGCGGCACGGGCCGACGTAAGGGACCTGACCGCGCAATTCCCCCCGTACCCGGACTGAGACCGGGTAGGCGTACAGGCGTACACAGCCACACGTGCAACCATCGTCGATACCCGGAAGTCCTCAACCGTATGCGTCGCATTGCCATGCGCATCGCTAGGGTGTGGGGTTGAGGATGGCCAGCGAGACCTGTGGGGAAGCCCGTGCGTGAATACCTGCTGACGCTCTGCATCACGGCCGCGGTGACGTATCTGCTGACAGGGCCGGTACGGAAGTTCGCGATCGTGGCGGGGGCGATGCCGGAGATCCGGGCACGTGACGTGCACCGGGAACCCACTCCGCGGCTCGGCGGGATCGCCATGTTCTTCGGGCTCTGCGCCGGCCTGCTGGTCGCCGACCACCTCACCAACCTCAGCGAGGTCTTCGAGAAGTCCAACGAGCCGCGCGCCCTGCTCTCCGGGGCCGCCCTGATCTGGCTGATCGGTGTCCTGGACGACAAGTTCGAGATCGACGCCCTGATCAAGCTGGGCGGTCAGATGATCGCCGCCGGCGTGATGGTGGTCCAGGGGCTGACCATCCTGTGGATCCCGCTGCCGGGCGTCGGCACGGTGGCGCTCACCCAGTGGCAGGGCACCCTGCTGACGGTGGCCCTGGTCGTCATCACCATCAACGCGGTCAACTTCGTGGACGGCCTGGACGGTCTCGCGGCCGGCATGGTGTGCATCGCGGCGGCGGCGTTCTTCATGTACGCCTACCGGATCTGGTACTCGTACGGCATCGAGGCCGCGGCACCCGCCTCGCTCTTCGCGGTCATCCTCATGGGCATGTGCCTCGGCTTCCTGCCGCACAACATGCACCCCGCCCGGATCTTCATGGGCGACTCCGGCTCCATGCTGATCGGGCTGGTGCTGGCGGCCGGCGCGATCTCGGTCACCGGACAGGTCGACCCCGACCTGATGAACCTGTTCTCCGGGTCGGAGCGCAACTCGGTGCACCAGATGGTGCCGGTCTACATCCCGCTGGTGATGCCGCTGACCATCATCGCCATCCCGGCCGCCGACCTGATCCTGGCCATCGTGCGCCGCACCTGGCGCGGCCAGTCGCCGTTCGCCGCGGACCGGGGGCACCTGCACCACCGCCTGCTGGAGATCGGCCACTCGCACAGCCGGGCGGTGCTGATCATGTACTTCTTCTCGGCGCTCATCGCGTTCGGCGCGCTCGCCTACTCCGTGAACGCGGCGTCGATGTGGATCGTGCTGAGCGTCGTCTTCCTCAGCGCGATCGGTCTGGTGCTGCTCCTGCTGCCACGGTTCACCCCGCGCGCCCCGCGCTGGGCCGAGGGCCTGGTGCCGCCGCGCTACCGGCGCCGCAGGGCGGTGTCCGCCGCCACCGAGTCGGAGTCCGGGGCCGAGTCCGGGTCCGGGTCCGATGCGGCCGCGGACGAGGAGCGGGTTCCCGTCACCGTGGGTGTCTCGGGCGTCAACGGGGCGACCGCCGTCGGACACCGCACGCGGACAAGGTAAGACCGGCAAAATGCCGCATTACCAGACAAGTTGGCGTCGTAGTTGCACAAACGCGCACGGTCACTCTCACGTGTGACAGCAAGCACACCCAGAGGTAAAGACCTCATCAAATAGTTTGTGATACGGTTCACGAGTATTCCCCGGGTAGAGCCCAAGGACCGTAGTGCGACGGTCTCTTGTAAGTGAGGACCTCGTCCGGCTCGGGGCTACGCTCGTCCATGACGACACCTGCCCCCTGTGTGTTGAAAGCGGAGTTGCCGCCATGCCGTCCAATGACGTCCGGATCCTGCTTCAGTCTGCCGTGCCCGCGGCCGGCGTCGGCGCTGTCGCCGTCGTCGTCAGCGCCGTGGTCGCCGGTGGCAAGGGTGCGGTCGGAGCCGTCGTCGCGACCGTGCTCGCGATGCTCTTCATGGGGATCGGCCTCTACGTCCTGCAGCGCACCGCCAAATCGCTTCCGCACCTTTTCCAGGGGATGGGCCTGCTGCTCTACGCGGCGCAGATCCTGCTGCTGTTCATCTTCCTCGCCGCGTTCAAGAACACGACGCTGTTCAACCCCCGGTCCTTCGCCATCAGTCTGCTCGTCGTCACGCTCGCGTGGATCGGTGCGCAGACGCGGGCGCACATGAAGGCCAAGGTTCTCTACGTCGAGCCCGATTCGTCGAGCGAAAAGTCCGAAAAGACGGGCCACTCGTCGTGAGGGGTAGGGCCGGGATAAAGAGGCATGTGAAGTCCTGCTATCGTCCGGTGCCAACTGCGGCATCGCGGGCGCGGGCATCTCGGCTGACGCCTGCTGAATCGCGAGGCGAGATGCCCCACAGCCGCCCCCACACCCGTAACACCAGTCCCGTGCCGAACAGCGGCCCCGCGCCGCGCCGACACAACGAGGTTGCCGTATCCATGCGCCACGCTGAAGGAGCCCGCGGTGAGTGCTGACCCGACGCAGGTGCTCGCCTTCGAGACCGACTGCCACATCTTCGACGGTTGTGGCTTCCCTTCTCCCGGCCTGCACTCGTTCCTGTTCGAGCCCCTGTGGGGCGACCACGACAGCAACTTGTACTTCAACAAGCCGATGCTGCTGGCGCTGCTGGGGTCGATCGTCATCGTCGGGTTCTTCTGGGCGGCCTTCCGCAAGCCGAAGGTCGTCCCCGGCAAGCTCCAGATGGTCGCCGAGGCGGGTTACGACTTCATCCGGCGCGGAGTCGTCTACGAGACCATCGGCAAGAAGGAAGGCGAGAAGTACGTCCCGCTCGTCGTCTCGCTCTTCTTCTTCGTCTGGATGATGAACCTCTGGTCGATCATTCCGGTCGCCCAGTTCCCGGTCACCTCGATCATCGCCTACCCGGCGGTGCTCGCCCTGATCGTCTACGTCACCTGGATCACGCTGACCTTCAAGCGTCAGGGGTTCGTCGGGTTCTTCAAGAACGTCACCGGCTACGACAAGTCGCTCGGCCCGGTGCTGCCGCTGGCCATGCTGATCGAGTTCTTCTCGAACATCCTGATCCGGCCCTTCACCCACGCCGTGCGACTCTTCGCGAACATGTTCGCGGGTCACACCCTGCTGCTCCTGTTCACGATCGCCAGCTGGTACCTGCTGAACGGCGTCGGCATCGCCTACGCGGGCGTCTCGTTCATCATGACCGTGGTGATGACCGCCTTCGAGCTGTTCATCCAGGCTCTGCAGGCCTACGTGTTCGTCCTGCTGACGTGCACCTACATCCAGGGCGCCATGGCCGAGCACCACTGAGCAAGCGCGCCTAGACCTCTCACAGTCGTCCGGTGGCCAACCCCCACCGGTCCGTAAAGAAAAGGAAGAACTGGCATGTCCCAGACCCTTGCTGCCGTCGAAGGTTCCCTCGGTTCCATCGGTTACGGCCTCGCTGCCATCGGCCCCGGCGTCGGCGTCGGCATCATCTTCGGCAACGGCACCCAGGCCCTGGCCCGTCAGCCCGAGGCGGCCGGCCTGATCCGCGCCAACCAGATCCTGGGCTTCGCCTTCTGTGAGGCGCTCGCCCTGATCGGTCTGGTCATGCCGTTCGTCTACGGCTACTGATCGCTGATCCCAGACCAGCCGACTAGACGAAAGGCAAACCCATGAGCCCGATGCTTCAGATCGCGGCAGAGGAGATGGAGAATCCCCTCGTTCCGCCGATCCCCGAGCTCGTCATCGGCCTGATCGCCTTCGTCATCGTCTTCGGCTTCCTCGCCAAGAAGCTCCTCCCGAACATCAACAAGGTTCTGGAAGAGCGTCGCGAGGCCATCGAGGGCGGTATCGAGAAGGCCGAGGCCGCGCAGACCGAGGCCCAGAGCGTCCTCGAGCAGTACAAGGCCCAGCTCGCCGAGGCCCGGCACGAGGCCGCGCGACTGCGCCAGGAGGCGCAGGAGCAGGGCGCCACGCTCATCGCCGAGATGCGCGCGGAAGGCCAGCGGCAGCGTGAGGAGATCATCGCCGCCGGTCACGCCCAGATCCAGGCCGACCGCAAGGCCGCCGCGTCCGCGCTGCGCCAGGACGTCGGCAAGCTGGCCACCGAGCTGGCCGGCAAGCTGGTCGGCGAGTCCCTCGAGGACCACGCCCGCCAGAGCCGTGTGATCGACCGCTTCCTGGACGAGCTGGACGACAAGGCGACGACGGCAGAGGCAACCCGATGAGTGGGATGCACGGAGCGAGCCGCGAGGCCCTGGCCGCCGCACGCGAGCGTCTCGACGCGCTGACGGACTCCACGTCCGTGGACGCCGGCTCGCTCGCCGACGAGCTGGCCGCCGTCACCGCGCTGCTCCACCGCGAGGTGTCGCTGCGTCGGGTCCTCACCGACCCGGCGCAGTCCGGCGAGGCCAAGGCCGAGCTCGCCCAGCGTCTCCTCGGCACCCAGGTCAGCGGCACCGCCGTCGACCTGGTGGCCGGCATGGTGCGCTCCCGCTGGTCGCAGTCCCGCGACCTGGTGGACGCGCTGGAGGAGCTGGCGGACACCGCCGACCTCACCGCCGCCCAGAAGCGGGGCCGGCTCGACAACGTCGAGGACGAGCTGTTCCGGTTCGGCCGGATCATCTCCTCCAACACCGAGCTGCGCGCCGCGCTCACCAACCGGTCGGCCACCACCGCGGCCAAGGGCGAGCTGCTGCGCGACCTGCTCGGCGGCCGGGCGGAGCGGACCACCGAGCGTCTGGTGACGCGCCTTGTCACCGTGCCGCGGGGACGTAGCCTGGAGTCGGGACTCGAGTCCCTGTCCAAGCTCGCCGCCGACCGGCGGGACCGGATGGTGGCCGTGGTCACCTCGGCGGTGCCGCTCAGCGACACGCAGAAGCAGCGCCTCGGCGCGGCCCTCGCGAAGGTCTACGGCCGTCCGATGCACCTGAACCTCGACGTGGACCCCGAGGTCCTCGGCGGAATCCGGGTGCAGGTCGGTGACGAGGTCATCAACGGCTCCATCGCGGACCGTCTGGAGGACGCCGGCCGCCGGCTGGCGAGCTGACGCCCACGCGCGACAACAGCAGTAGCAGAGCAGAAGCAGTAACAGAGCAGTAGCAGTACGTACTTACGACGGCCCTGGTTGGGCCGTGCAGAGGATTCACCTCTCATTGGGGGGAGTCCCGACTCGTGGAATACCCCCCAAGTGAAACTTCGGGCCCAACAAGGAGAGCAGGGAACTCAGATGGCGGAGCTCACGATCCGGCCGGAGGAGATCCGGGACGCACTGGAGAACTTCGTCCAGTCGTACAAGCCGGACGCGGCCTCGCGCGAGGAGGTCGGTACGGTCACCCTTGCCGGCGACGGCATCGCGAAGGTCGAGGGCCTGCCCTCGGCCATGGCCAACGAACTGCTGAAGTTCGAGGACGGCACCCTCGGCCTCGCCCTCAACCTCGAGGAGCGCGAGATCGGTTGCGTCGTCCTCGGTGAGTTCAGCGGCATCGAGGAGGGACAGCCGGTCTCGCGTACCGGTGAGGTCCTCTCCGTGGCCGTCGGCGAGGGCTACCTCGGCCGCGTCGTCGACCCCCTCGGCAACCCGATCGACGGCCTCGGCGAGATCGAGACCTCCGGTCGCCGCGCCCTCGAACTGCAGGCCCCCACGGTCATGCAGCGCAAGTCGGTGCACGAGCCGATGGAGACGGGCTACAAGGCCGTCGACGCCATGACCCCGATCGGCCGCGGTCAGCGTCAGCTGATCATCGGCGACCGTCAGACCGGCAAGACCGCCCTGGCCGTCGACACGATCATCAACCAGCGCGACAACTGGCGCACCGGCGACCCGAACAAGCAGGTCCGCTGCATCTACGTCGCCATCGGCCAGAAGGGCTCCACCATCGCGTCCGTGCGCGGCGCGCTGGAGGAGAACGGCGCGCTGGAGTACACGACCATCGTGGCCGCCCCGGCGTCCGACCCGGCCGGCTTCAAGTACCTCGCGCCGTACACCGGCTCGGCCATCGGCCAGCAGTGGATGTACGAGGGCAAGCACGTCCTGATCATCTTCGACGACCTGTCGAAGCAGGCCGACGCCTACCGCGCCGTGTCGCTGCTGCTGCGCCGCCCGCCGGGCCGCGAGGCCTACCCGGGTGACGTCTTCTACCTGCACTCCCGTCTGCTGGAGCGCTGCGCGAAGCTCAACGACGCCGAGGGCGCCGGATCGATGACCGGTCTGCCGATCGTCGAGACCAAGGCCAACGACGTGTCGGCGTTCATCCCGACCAACGTCATCTCCATCACCGACGGCCAGTGCTTCCTGGAGTCCGACCTGTTCAACGCCGGTCAGCGTCCGGCCCTGAACGTCGGTATCTCGGTCTCCCGCGTCGGTGGCTCCGCCCAGCACAAGGCCATGAAGCAGGTCTCCGGCCGCCTCCGCGTCGACCTCGCCCAGTTCCGTGAGCTGGAGGCGTTCGCCGCCTTCGGTTCCGACCTGGACGCCGCGTCGAAGTCGCAGCTGGAGCGCGGTCAGCGCATGGTCGAGCTGCTGAAGCAGGACCAGTACCAGCCGATGGCCACCGAGGACCAGGTCGTCTCCGTCTGGGCCGGTACCACCGGCAAGATGGACGAGGTGCCGGTCGCCGACATCCGCCGCTTCGAGAAGGAGCTCCTGGAGTACCTGCACCGCCAGGAGCAGGGCCTCATGACCTCCATCCGCGAGGGCGGCAAGATGTCCGACGACACCCTGCAGGCCGTCGCCGAGGCCATCGCGGCGTTCAAGAAGCAGTTCGAGACGAGCGACGGCAAGCTGCTCGGCGAGGACGCCCCGTCCGCCGCCAAGTGACGTAAGGAAGGGACCTGACTCATGGGAGCCCAGCTCCGGGTCTACAAGCGTCGCATCCGATCCGTCACCGCGACCAAGAAGATCACCAAGGCGATGGAGATGATCGCCGCCTCGCGCGTCGTCAAGGCGCAGCGCAAGGTGGCGGCCTCCACGCCGTACGCGCGGGAGCTCACCCGCGCGGTCACGGCGGTCGGTACCGGGTCGAACACGAAGCACCCGCTCACCACGGAGGCGGACAACCCGACCCGCGCCGCGGTACTGCTCCTCACGAGCGACCGCGGTCTGGCCGGCGCCTTCAACTCCAACGCCATCAAGGCGGCGGAGCAGCTGACCGAGCGCCTCGAGCGTGAGGGCCGCCAGGTCGACACGTACATCGTCGGCCGACGCGGTCTGGCCCACTACAACTTCCGCGAGCGCAAGGTCGCGGAGTCGTTCGCGGGCTTCACCGACGAGCCCTCGTACGCGGACGCCAAGAAGGTCGCGGCGCCGCTGATCGAGGCCATCGAGAAGGACACGGCGGAGGGCGGCGTGGACGAGCTCCACATCGTCTACACCGAGTTCGTCTCGATGATGACGCAGACGGCGGTCGACTCCCGGCTGCTGCCGCTGAGCCTCGACGAGGTGGCCCAGACGCAGACATCAGCGGCTGCCGCCGCGGGGGGCGCGAAGGACGAGATCCTTCCGCTGTACGACTTCGAGCCGTCGGCGGAGGACGTCCTCGACGCCCTGCTGCCGCGCTACGTCGAAAGCCGCATCTACAACGCGCTGCTCCAGTCGGCCGCCTCCAAGCACGCCGCCACCCGGCGCGCGATGAAGTCGGCCACCGACAACGCGGGCGAGCTGATCAACACGCTCTCCCGTCTTGCCAACGCGGCCCGCCAGGCCGAAATCACCCAGGAAATCAGCGAGATCGTCGGTGGCTCCAGTGCCCTGGCCGACGCGAACGCGGGGAGTGACAACTAATGACCACCACTGTTGAGACCGCGACGGCCACGGGCCGCGTCGCCCGGGTCATCGGCCCGGTCGTCGACGTGGAGTTCCCCGTCGACGCGATGCCGGAGATCTACAACGCGCTGCACGTCGAGGTGGCCGACCCGGCCAAGGAGGGTGAGCTCAAGACGCTGACCCTCGAGGTCGCCCAGCACCTCGGTGACGGCCTGGTCCGCACCATCTCCATGCAGCCCACCGACGGCCTGGTCCGCCAGGCCCCGGTGACCGACACGGGTTCGGCCATCTCCGTCCCCGTCGGCGACTTCACCAAGGGCAAGGTTTTCAACACCCTGGGTGAGGTGCTGAACGTCGACGAGAGCTACGACGGTGAGCGCTGGCCGATCCACCGCAAGGCCCCGAACTTCGACGAGCTCGAGTCGAAGACCGAGATGTTCGAGACCGGCGTCAAGGTCATCGACCTGCTGACCCCGTACGTCAAGGGCGGCAAGATCGGTCTGTTCGGCGGCGCCGGCGTCGGCAAGACGGTGCTCATCCAGGAGATGATCTACCGCGTCGCCAACAACCACGACGGTGTCTCCGTGTTCGCCGGTGTCGGTGAGCGCACCCGTGAGGGCAACGACCTCATCGACGAGATGAGCGAGTCGGGCGTCATCGACAAGACCGCGCTGGTCTTCGGTCAGATGGACGAGCCGCCGGGCACCCGTCTGCGCGTCGCGCTGGCCGGCCTGACCATGGCCGAGTACTTCCGCGACGTCCAGAAGCAGGACGTGCTGTTCTTCATCGACAACATCTTCCGCTTCACCCAGGCGGGCTCCGAGGTGTCGACCCTGCTCGGCCGCATGCCCTCCGCGGTGGGCTACCAGCCGAACCTGGCCGACGAGATGGGTCTCCTCCAGGAGCGCATCACCTCGACCCGTGGTCACTCGATCACCTCGATGCAGGCGATCTACGTCCCCGCGGACGACCTGACCGACCCGGCCCCGGCCACCACCTTTGCCCACCTCGACGCGACGACGGTGCTCTCCCGTCCGATCTCCGAGAAGGGCATCTACCCGGCCGTGGACCCGCTGGACTCGACGTCCCGCATCCTCGACCCGCGGTACATCGCGGCGGACCACTACCAGGCCGCGATGCGCGTGAAGAACATCCTGCAGAAGTACAAGGACCTGCAGGACATCATCGCGATCCTCGGTATCGACGAGCTGGGCGAAGAGGACAAGCTCGTCGTCCACCGCGCCCGTCGCGTGGAGCGCTTCCTGTCCCAGAACACCCACGTCGCCAAGCAGTTCACCGGCGTCGACGGGTCGGACGTCCCGCTGGACGAGTCGATCGCGGCCTTCAACGCGATCTGCGACGGCGAGTACGACCACTTCCCGGAGCAGGCGTTCTTCATGTGCGGTGGCATCGAGGACCTGAAGAACAACGCCAAGGAGCTGGGCGTCTCCTGAGCCTCGGCTCACGGTGAGCCGCACGGCACACCATCCGGAGGGGGCGGGCGCGTCCCGTCCCCTCCGGCACGCCCCTTAGACTTGTAACCAACACCCGGCTCTCCCGCCGGGTGGTGACCCGAGGAGCCACCTTGGCTGCTGAGCTGCACGTCGCGCTGGTCGCGGCCGACCGAGAGGTCTGGTCCGGCGAGGCCACCCTGGTCGTCGCGCGCACCACGTCCGGCGACATCGGCGTCATGCCCGGTCACCAGCCGCTGCTCGGTGTGCTGGAGTCGGGCCCGGTGACCATTCGCACGAGTGACGGCGGGACGGTCGTCGCCGCGGTGCACGGCGGTTTCATCTCGTTCGCCGACAACAAGCTGTCGCTGCTGGCAGAGATCGCCGAGCTGTCGGACGAGATCGACGTCCACCGCGCCGAGCGCAAGCTCGAGCGCGCGAAGGCGGAGGGCGACGCCCACGCCGAGCGTCGCGCGGACGTCCGACTGCGCGCGGCGGCGGGACGCTGATCCACAGCACTGTGCGATAGCGTCGTGCCATGACGTCACTCAGCCGCGGCTGGGACCGGAGCCATCCGGACCCGGCCGCGGCTGAGGCAGATCCGGGTGTTTTTTCCGTTCCGTTACCTAGGAGACGAGGAGGTCGGTGTCGATGGCCCTCGCTCTGACTGTGTGCGGAATCGTCGTGGCCGTGGTGGTGATCGGCCTCTTCGTCTTCGGTCTGCGCCGCCGGCTGATCCAGCGTTCGGGCGGCACCTTCGACTGCTCCCTGCGCTGGGACGCCCCCAAGGAGGGCGACACCACCGACGGCAAGGGCTGGGCCTACGGAGTGGCCCGCTACAACGGCGACCGGGTCGAGTGGTACCGCGTCTTCTCGTACTCCCCCCGCCCGCGCCGCGTCCTGGAGCGCTCCGCGATCGAGGTGGCCGGCCGCCGGCTGCCGGACGGCGAGGAGGAGCTGGCGTTGCTCTCCGACGCCGTGATCCTGGCCTGTCTCCACCGGGGCACCCGGCTGGAACTGGCGATGAGCGAAGACGCGCTGACCGGTTTTCTCGCGTGGCTGGAGGCAGCCCCGCCCGGTCAGCGCGTCAATGTTGCTTAGGCCCGTTTGAACGCCGGGCCTTTGAGGATTACTTCAGGCCGCTGTCGATGGCGCTCACCAGTTCGCCGTTCGTGGTGTCGCCGCTGAACTCCCAGAAGAAGGCGCCGCCGAGGCCCTGCTGCTCGGCCCAGTCCATCTTGGACTTGATGGTGGCCGGGGTGTCGTAGGACCACCAGTTGGAGCCGCAGTGGGCGTACGCGGTGCCGGCGACGGTGCCGGTGGCCGGGCAGCTGTTCTTGAGGACCTTGTAGTCCTCGATGCCCGCCTCGTACGTGCCGGTCGCCGGGCCGGTGGCGGTGCCGCCGGGCGCGGACTGCGTGACGCCGGTCCAGCCGCGGCCGTAGAAGCCGATGCCGATCAGCAGCTTGTCCGCCGGGACGCCCTTGGACTTGAACTTCGCCATCGCGTCGGCGGTGTTGAAGCCCTGCTGCGGGATGCCGTCGTACGCGGTCAGCGGCGAGTGCGGAGCGGTCGGGCCGCTCTTCGCCCAGGCGCCGAAGAAGTCGTACGTCATCACGTTGTACCAGTCGATGTACTTCGAGGCCTCGCCGTAGTCGGCGGCGTCGATCTTGCCGCCGTCCGAGCCGTCGGCGGTGACGGCCGCGGTGATCAGGTAGTCCTGGCCGAACTCGGCGCGCATGGCCTTCATCATGCTGCTGAAGGCGTTCGGGGCGCTGGTCTCGTCACAGCTGAGGCCACAGGCGTTCGGGTACTCCCAGTCCAGGTCGATGCCGTCGAAGACGTCGGCCCAGCGCGGGTCCTCGACCAGGTCGTGGCAGGACTTCGCGAACGCGGCGGGGTTCTTCACCGCGTCGGGGAAGCCGCCGGACCAGGTCCAGCCGCCGAAGGAGTAGAGGATCTTGATGTTCGGGTACTTGGCCTTCAGCTTGCGCAGCTGGTTGAAGTTGCCGCGCAGCGGCTGGTCCCAGGTGTCGGCGACGCCGTCGACGGACTGGTCGGCGGTGTAGGCCTTGTCGTAGTCGGCGTAGGAGTCGCCGATGGTGCACTTGCCGCCCTGGACGTTGCCGAAGGCGTAGTTGATGTGCGTGATCTTGTCGGCCGAGCCGGAGGTGACCAGGTTCTTCACGTGGTAGTTGCGCCCGTAGACGCCCCAGTTGGTGAAGTAGCCCATCTTGACCTCGTCACCGGTGCCGGGGTTGCCGCCGTCCCCGCCGCCGGTGGTGGTGACCTTCACGGCGCCGCTGGCCGGACCGGTCTGGTCGCCGGTGTCGCGGGCCTTGACGCTGTACGAGTAGGCCGTGCCCTTGGTGAGGCCGCTGTCCGTGTAGGTGGTGCCGGTGACGGTGGCGACCGTCGCGCCGTCCCGCAGGACGTCGTAGTTCTTGACGCCCTTGTCGTCGGTCGCCGCCGACCAGGACAGCTTCACCGAGGTGTCGGTGATGCCGGAGGCGGTGGGCGTGCCGGGCGCGGAGGGGGCCTCGTCGCCGGGGACGGAGGTGCCGTCGCAGCTGCCGCCGTTGAGCTTGCAGTTGGACGGGGAGCCGGGCCCGCTGCCGTTGAAGCCGAAGGAGACCGAGGCGCCGGGGGCGAGCGTCCCGTTCCAGCCGACGTTCTTGGCGGTCCAGTGGTCGGCGGAGTTGGTGACGGTGGCGTCCCAGGCCGAGGTGACCTTGGTGCCGGAGGGGAAGTCCCACTCGACGGTCCAGGAGCTGAGGGAGGCGGTGCCGGTGTTCTTCACCGTCCACTTGCCGCCGAAGCCCGTGCCCCAGTCCGAGGTCTTCTCGAAGGTGGCCGTCGCGCTCGCGGCGGCCTGGGCCGGGCTCGCGAGGCCGACCAGGCCGGCGAGGGGAAGCGCCAGGGTCGCTGCGAGTGCCGCGGCTTTGTGTCTGAAGCGCATGTGCGCCTCCTTATATGGGGATGTTGTCGAGGGCATGACTGAGCCTCATGCCCGCAGTGCGGCGAGAATAGAAAGGTCTGGACCATAGGTCAATAGGTCTGGACCAATGTGGCGACCAGTGGTTGAGCCGGTGGTTGAGCGGGGAAACTAGATCCCCAACTCCTGCGCCAGCACCGCCGCTTGCACCCGGCTGCGCAGCCCCAGCTTCCCCAGCAGCCGGCTGACGTGCGTCTTCACCGTGGCCTCCGCCATGTCGAGGCGCTCGGCGACCGCCGCGTTGGACAGCCCCTCGCCGAGACACGAGAGCACCTCGCGCTCACGCCGGGTCAGCTCCCGCAGCACGGCCGGGTCCGCGGCCGGCTCGCGCACCGGGTGCGCGGCGAACTCGGCGATCAGCCGCCGGGTGACGGCCGGGGCCACGATCCCCTCGCCGCCCGCCACCGTGCGCACGGCCGCGATCAGGTCCTTGGCGTCGGTGTTCTTCAGCAGGAACCCGGCGGCTCCCGCCCGCAGCGCCCCGAAGACGTACTCGTCCAGGTCGAAGGTGGTCAGCACCAGCACGTCGGCGAGCTGCTCCCCGACCACGATCCGGGTCGCCGACACCCCGTCCAGGCGCGGCATCTGCACGTCCATCAGCACCAGGTCGGGACGCAGCTCCCGGGCCAGCGCCACCGCCCGCTCGCCGTCCGCGGCCTCGCCCACCACCTCGATGTCCGGGGCGCTGCCCAGGATCAGCACCAGTCCCGCGCGGACGGCGGACTGGTCCTCGGCAACGAGGACGCGGATCATGCGAGGTCTCCTTCGGTCAGGGGCAGGGTGGCCCGTACCGCCCAGATCTTGCCGCCCGCCGAGCCGGGATCCGGCACCGCCCCGGCCTCGAACGTGCCGTGCAGCAGCGCGGCCCGCTCCCGCATCCCGACCAGACCGGCGCCGGAGCCGGGGGCGCGCGGGGTGTCCCGGTCGCCGTACGGGCTGGTCACCCGGACCCGCAGGGCGCCCTCGTGCCGGTCGAGCCGGACCAGGACGGTGCCCTTGGAGGCGTGCTTGAGAGCGTTGGTGAGCGACTCCTGCACGATCCGGTACGCGGCCAGCTCGACCGGCGCGGGCAGGCTCTCGCCGGGTGCCGCGTCCAGGGTGACGTCGAGGCCGTTGGCGCGGGCGCCGTCGACCAGCGCGCCGAGCCCGTCGAGGGTCGGGGCGGCGGCCGGTTCGGTGTCCCCGCCCTGGTCCCGCAGGATGCCGATCAGGCGTCGCATCTCGGCCAGTCCCGCCACGCTGTTCTCGCGGATCACACCGAGCGCCTGCCGGGTGGTCGCGGCGTCGTCCAGGGAGAGCGCGGCCGTGGAGTGGATGGCGATCGCGGAGAGGTGGTTGGCGACCATGTCGTGCAGCTCGCGGGCCATCCGGGAGCGCTCCGCGGTCACCGCCTGGACCCGGTCCATCTCGGCGAGCAGCGCGGTCTGCTCGGCCCGCAGCAGGGCGGCGTCGGCGGCCTCGCGGTGGTTGCGGACGATGAGCCCCGTGGAGGCGGGCGCGAAGGACACGACGCCGACGGCGACACCGATGAGCAGCGCCTCGGGCACCCGCAGCACCGCGTACGGCACCACCGTCCCGGCCACCGTGAGCAGCCCGGTGATCCACGGGATGCGGCGGGCCGAGGCGGGCGGGCCGTACAGCACGGCGGCGTACATCAGGTCGGTGTACATGATCACCGTGACCAGGCTGCCCTGGGTGAGCGTGTCGGCGATCAGCGCGGCGGTGCCGACCAGCAGCCCCGTGCGGGGCGCGGCCCGGCGCAGCAGCTCGCAGCCCGCCATGACGGCGAGCGGCACCAGCAGCGGCCAGCGGCCGTCGAACAGCACGACCGGCTCGTCGGCCGGCCGCACGCCCAGGCCGATGCCCCACAGCAGCAGCCCGCCCAGCAGCCCGGCCGACGCGGCGTACACGTCGAAGCGGCGCGGGCGGGGGAGTCGTGCGGCCATGCCACCATCCAACACGGCCCGCGCCCCGCCCGCCTGATCCCGGGGAAGGGTCCCGCACTGCATCTTTCGATGTACGGGAGGTTCGTCACCGGCGACGACGATCCCGGCGGATTCCGACGGGAGCCTGGAAGGGTGAACGAAGGGAGTGCGTCGTGGTCGCTGCGTTGATCATCGCCTGTGAGGTCAGCTTCTGGGTGCTGCTGGCCCTCGGCCTGGGCGCCCGCTACGTGCTGAAGTGGCGCCGCACCAGCGTCGTCCTGCTGCTGTGCGAGCCGGTGCTGGAACTGGTGCTGTTCGCCGTGACGGCGTGGGACCTGAAGAACGGCGCCGAGCCCGGCTGGGAGCACGGCCTGGCCGCGCTGTACATCGGCTACACGGTCGGATACGGCCACTACACGATCCGCTGGCTCGACGGCCACGCCGCCCACCGGCTGGGCGGGGGACCGCCGCCGCGCAAGCCGCCGCGGCACGGCCTGCCCCGGGCCGCCCACGAGGGCCGGATGTGGCTGCGGACGGTCGTGGGTGGCGCCGTCTCCTCGGCGCTGCTCCTGGCCGCCGTCTGGTACGTCGGCGACGAGGGGGACGCCTCGGCCCTGGAGGCATCCCAGGGCGCGGTACTGAAGGTCGTCGGCATCCACGGCCTGATCGCCCTCACCTACCTGGTCTGGCCGAAGAAGGCCCCGGCGGGCAGCGCCCCGGCGGGCAGCGCCCCCAAGGGGCGCGGGGAACTGCACGACCAGCCACGACGATGTGATTAGACGATCGGCGGCCGGGCCGTCACGCCCCTCCCTGCGGAGCGCTCAGCGTTCCCCGCCCGGCACCCACAGCACGTCGCCGACCTCCTTGTTGGCCACTCGGGCCAGGATGAACAGCAGGTCGGAGAGCCGGTTCAGGTAGGTCGCGGTGAGCGGGTTCATCGTCTCGCCGTGGGCCTCCAGCGCCGCCCAGGTCGAGCGCTCGGCCCGGCGGACCACCGTGCACGCCTGGTGCAGCAGGGCCGCGCCGGCGGTGCCGCCGGGGAGGATGAAGGAGCGGAGCTTCTCCACCTCGGCCAGGTAGCGGTCGCAGTCCTCCTCCAGCTTGTCGACGTAGAACTGTTCGACCCTGAGCGGCGGGAACTCCGGGTTCTCCACCACCGGCGTCGACAGGTCCGCGCCCACGTCGAACAGGTCGTTCTGGACGCGGACGAGGACCTTGACGACCTCGTCGGGCAGACCGCCGAGCGCGACGGCGGTACCGATCACCGCGTTCGCCTCGTTGGCGTCGGCGTACGCGGAGATCCTGAGGTCGGTCTTGGGGACCCGGCTCATGTCGCCGAGGGCGGTGGTGCCCTTGTCGCCGGTCCGGGTGTAGATGCGCGTCAGGTTGACCATGGGACCAGCGTAGTTACGCCCCGGCGGTTCGGAACACGCGTGTGCCCACCGTCACGGCCAGTGCGGTGAAGCACAGGGCGACGAGGACGCCGTACAGCATGTGCGCCGTCGCGTAGGAGCCGACGTAGGCGTCCCGCACCGCGTCCACCAGATAGCGGAACGGCATCAGGTGCGACAGCACGTCCAGCCACGCCGGGCCCAGTGTCATCGGCAGCATCAGGCCGGACAGCAGCATCGACGGCATGGTCAGAGCGTTGATCGTGGGCCCGAACTCCTGCGGGGTGCGGACCTTCATCGCCAGCGCGTACGACAGCGAGGCCAGCGAGACCGTGAGCAGGGCGACGAAGGCGAAGCCGATCAGCACGCCGGGCAGCGGCGCGCGCAGGCCCATCACCACGGCCGCCAGCACCAGCAGCACCGCCTGGAAGGCGAAGACGGTGGCGTCCCGCAGTACCCGGCCCAGGAGCAGTGCCAGGCGGCTGACGGGCGTGACGCGCATCCGCTCGACCACTCCCTGGCCGTTCTCGATGATGATCGAGAACCCGGCGAAGGAGGCGCCGAACAGGCCGAGTTGCAGCAGCAGGCCGGGGACCAGCACCTGCCAGGAGCTGCCCCGCCCGCCGAGCGGCAGATCGGTCAGCAGCGGGCCGAAGAACAGCAGGTACAGCAGCGGCATCAGCACGCCGAACAGCAGCGCGAAGCGGGAGCGCAGGGACTGGCGCAGATAGCGGCCGTAGACGAGGCCGGTGTCGTGGAGCAGCATCGGGTCGGTTCCCAGGGGTGTTAGACGGCTACGGGAGTGGCGTCGGCCGGAGCGGCGCCGCGGCCGGTGACGGCCAGGAAGGTGTCCTGGAGGGTGGCGTCGGGCGAGCCGCCGTACTCGCGCTTCAGGGCGGCCGGAGTCCCCTCGGCGACCACCGTGCCGCCGTCCACGACCACCAGGCGGTCGGAGAGGGCGTCGGCCTCGTCGAGGTAGTGGGTGGTCAGGAAGACCGTCGTGCCGTGCTCGTCGCGCAGCCGGCGGACCAGGTCCCACAGGTCGGCGCGGCTGCCCGGGTCCAGGCCGGTCGTCGGCTCGTCCAGGAAGAGCACCTTCGGGCGGTGCGTGAGCGCCATCGCGATGTCCAGCCGCCGCCGCTGCCCGCCGGAGAGCGCCCCGCACTTGCGGTCGAGCAGCTCGGCCAGGCCCAGGTCGAGGGCCAGCTCCCCGGCGCGGTCGGCGGCCCGCGCCCTGGACAGGCGGTACAGGCGGCCCTGGGTGACCAGCTCCTCCCGGACCGTGATCTGCGGGTCCACCCCGCCCGACTGCGCCACGTACCCGCACGCCGCGCGCACCCCGGCCGGGTCGGTCGCCAGGTCGTGCCCGGCGACGGTGGCCGCGCCGCCGGTGGGGGCGAGCAGGGTGGTGAGCATCCGCAGGGTGGTCGTCTTGCCGGCGCCGTTGGGGCCAAGGAAGCCCAGGATCTCGCTCTCGCGGACGGTGAGGTCGATGCCGCGCACCGCCTCGACCGGACCGCGCTTGGTCGCGAAGGTCCGGGCCAGCCCGGCCGTACTGATGATTGCCATGCGCTCCAGAAAAACAGAGTCACTGAAATTTTGCAATGACACCAAGTTTTCACTCGCCTCAGACTGTGCCGTCGGCGCGGCTAGGATGCGGGCATGGCCGAGGGACTCAGGGAACGGAAGAAGCGGCAGACCCGGCAGTACATCTCGGATGTCGCCACCGGGCTGTTCCTGGAGCGCGGCTTCGAGGCCGTGACGGTGGCGGAGGTCGCGGACGCCGCGAACGTCTCCGTCAACACCGTGTACAACTACTTCCCGGCCAAGGAGGACCTGTTCCTCGACCGGTCCAAGGGTGTGATCGACCGGCTCTCCCGCTGGGTGCGCGGGCGGCGGGACGGGGAGTCGGCGGCCCGGGCCGTGCTGCGGGAACTGCGCGAGGAGGTCGAGTCGGTTTCGCCCCGGATCGGCCTCATGGATGGCTATGCGCGCTTCATGGGGGTCATCCACGCCTCGCCCGCGCTGCGTTCCCGGCTCTGGGCGATCGGCCAGGAGGTGCAGGACAACCTCGAGCACACCCTGCGCGAGGAGACCGGTGCCCCCGACGACGACCCCGTCCCTTCGCTGATGGCCGGTCAGGTCAGCTGGCTGCACGGCACGGTGATGGCGACCATCGGCCGCCGCCTGATGGCCGGCGGGAAGCCCGCCGAGGTGTCCCGCGACATCCTCGTGCTGCTGGACGAGATGGAGGACCTGCTGAGCGAGAAGGTGCTCAACTACGCCGTACGAGGCGCTCTGTGACACCCGGACGCCACCCCTCGGTGTGACGTCCGTCATTTGAGACGTGACGCGCGTTACTAACCGGTCACACAGCGCCTCACGCCCGCTAATCTCCGGCCGAGAGACGAGAATCAGCGCGTATCAGGGGAGTCGCACAGTGGCACGGAAGCTCGCCGTCATCGGAGCCGGTCTCATGGGGTCCGGCATCGCCCAGGTCTCCGCCCAGGCGGGCTGGGAGGTCGTCCTGCGCGACGTCACCGACGAGGCGTTGCGGCGCGGCACCGACGGCATCAGGGCCTCCTACGACAAGTTCGTCGCCAAGGGGAAGCTCGACGCCGACGACGCCGAGGCCGCGCTCGGGCGCATCACCGCGACCACCGACCTGGACGCCGCCGCCGACGCGGACGTCGTCGTCGAGGCCGTCTTCGAGAAGCTCGAGGTCAAGCACGAGATCTTCCGTACCCTGGACAAGCTGGTGAAGGACGGGGCGATCCTCGCGTCCAACACCTCCGCGATCCCGATCACCAAGATCGCGGCCGTCACGCAGCGCCCCGAGCGGGTCGTCGGCACCCACTTCTTCTCGCCGGTCCCGATGATGCAGCTGTGCGAGCTGGTGCGCGGCTACAAGACCAGCGACGAAACGCTCGCCACCGCACGCGAGTTCGCCGAGTCCACCGGCAAGACCTGCATCGTCGTCAACCGCGACGTCGCCGGATTCGTGACCACCCGGCTCATCTCCGCCCTCGTCGTCGAGGCCGCGAAGCTGTACGAGTCGGGCGTCGCCACCGCCGAGGACATCGACCTCGCCTGCAAGCTGGGCTTCGGCCATGCCATGGGACCGCTGGCCACCGCCGACCTGACGGGCGTCGACATCCTGCTGCACGCCACCGGCAACATCTACACCGAGTCCCAGGACGAGAAGTTCGCCCCGCCGGAGCTGATGCGCCGGATGGTGGACGCCGGTGACATCGGCCGCAAGAGCGGGCAGGGCTTCTACAAGCACTGAGGTCACATCAGCCCCGGCAAACGTCACACGCCGGGGTGAATTCGGTATCGGTTCGCTTACAGACGGCAACCTCCGGTCGTTTCGGCCAGTCAGAGGGTGCAGTGCCTGATATCGCCGAGAGACCACAACGCGCGCAACGCAACGCCAAGACGAAGAACAAGACGAAGAAGACGACGAAGAAGACGCACGCCGGGGAGCGCATATGCACATCAGGGGCGACCACGTCGAGCTGGTCGTCGGGGGCCGCCTCGACGTCCGCAGCGCGGCGGACGCCCGTACGGTCCTGCACTCGGCCGTCGACGACGGAGTCGGCGACCTGGTGCTCGACCTGTCAGAGCTGGACTCCTGGGACGCCACCGGACTCGGCGTGATCATGGGGGCCCACCGGCGGGCCGGCCGCTGCGGCCGGCGGCTGGTGCTGCGCGGCGTGCCACCGCAGATGCAGCGCCTGCTGGTGGCCACCCGGCTGCACCGGATCCTCGCCATCGAGGGCGGCATCGGTGTGGAGACCCTGCCCCGCGTGTAAGTGAAGGTTCACACCTCCGACACACGCAATCCTCACGAGACCGTGACCTCTCGGGCCGTCCGGCACCCCGGACTGTCGGAGATACTGGGCGAAGGTTTAGGGTCTGGCTGCCCGCTGCCTTTGCAAACCCGCCGGCGGGCCCGGACCAGAAGCGACAGCGCGGTGTGCGGCAAGGCCGGGAGGGTGGTCCCTGCCGGGGCCCTGCACACGACGCTTTTGGGGGGCTTGAACCAATGGACCCGAACAACCGGGGCCCTGAGGAGTACGGCCAGGACGGCGACCAGCAGGCGCCGCGCCCGCGCCCGCACAGGGACCCCATCACCTCCGACTTCGGACAGCACGCGCCCGCGCTCGCCCGCACGGTGCAGCTGGTGTCCGGCGACTTCCTGCTCACCGTCAACCCCGTCGACGGCAGCGAGATCGAGGTCTGCCCGCCCACGGAGCGGCCCGCCCGGCCCGAGAAGCTCACCGCGGCCGAACGCGCCGAGGCGGAGCGCGCCGCGCGGCCGCCCGTCCCACCGGGACCGGTCCGCACGGTCCTCGGCCTGCTGGCCCGCGAGGACGAACGCGAACGCCTGGTCCGGCTGCTCGCCCGCGGCCGCTCCGTCCGCCTCACCGGCCCCGCCGGCTCCGGCCGCACCAGCCTCCTCGACGTCGTCGCCGAGGACTGTGCGGGCCTCGCGCCCGACGGCGTCGTCCGGCTGAGCGGCCACCACCGCACCGCCGACGACCTGCTCCACGACCTCTTCTACGCCGTCCACCGCGCGCCCCTGCACCGTCCCGACCGGACGGAACTCCTCGGACACCTGCGCGAGGTGGGCGCCGTCGTCGTCCTGGACGACGTCGAGTTCGGCGGCACCGCCCTCGACGAACTCCTCGACGCCACCCCCGAGTGCGCCTTCGTCATCGGCGCCACCCCGGACGTGGCCGCACCCTCCGCCGACTCCGCCGTCGAGGAGGTCTTCCTCACCGGCCTGGACCGATCCGACGGCGTGGAGCTCCTTGAGCGCGCCGCCGGGCGGACCCTCACCGAGGAGGAGGCCAACTGGGCCGGAGACCTCTGGTTCGAGTCCGAGGGCCTGCCGCTGCGCTTCGTCCAGGCCGGTGCCCTGCTGCGCCGCCGGGACCGGGAGCGGGCCGGTGCCGACGCCGTCGACGAGTTCGGCGTCTTCGCCGACACCCGCCCCGCCGACGACACCCCCTACGACGCAGCCGAGGCCGAGGACGTACCCCTGCCGTCCCTCGGCGAGGCCGCCGCCCCCGCACCGCTGCTCGCCTCCCGGCTGAGCGCCTCCGCCCGCGCCACCCTGGAGTTCGCCGTCGCGCTCGGCGGCGAGGTGCCGCACCAGGCGCATCTGCCCGCCCTGGTCGGCGACACCCACGCGGACGCCGCCCTCGGCGAGCTGACGGACTGCGGGCTGGTCTCCCCGGTCGGCTCCCGCTACCGGCTGGCCGCCGGCGTGCTCACCCAGCTGGACAGCGCCGGTTACACGGACGCCGTACGGGAGCGGGCGACGGCCGCCGCCCAGCACTACGCCTGGTGGGCCGGACACCCCTCGGTCACCCCGGAGCGGGTCTGCGCGGAGGCCGACGCCGTACTGGCCGCCCTCGCCGTGCTGGTGCCCACGACCACCCCGACCGCCGAGGACGAGGAGAGCCCGGCCGTCCAGCTGGCCCGCACCGCGGCGCCCGCGTTCGCCGCCGGGCTGCACTGGAGCGCCTGGGAACGGGCGCTGCGTTCGGGCACCGAGGCCTCCCGGCTCGCCGGTGACGTCGCCGAACAGGCCTACTTCCACCACGAGCTGGGCGTCCTCGCGCTGTGCGAGGGCCAGCTGGACCGGGCCCGCGCCGAGCTGGAGGCCTCCATCGGGCTGCGCGGCGCGATGGCGGACAAGCGCGGTGCCGTGGCCGGCCGCCGCGCCCTCGCACTGGTCGCCGACCGCACCGGCGACACGCCGGGCCTGGGCAGCGGCGCGGGCGCGTTCGCCGCGGCGGCGCCCGCCGCGGGGCTCGGTGCCGTCGGCGCCGGACTCGGTCCGACGGTGGGGGAGGAGGTGCCCGACGCCCGCAACGAGGAGTCGGCGTCGCCGTCCGCGGGCGTCCCCGCGCCCTTCCCGCCGCTTCAGCCGCGTCCGCAGTCCCCCACCCTCGTCACCCGTCGCGAGCCCGACGAGGAGCCGTCCCGCACGGTCGCCGGCGGCATCAAGGGCTTCGCGCGGCGCAACCTGGTGGCCGCGGGGGCGGGCGCACTGCTCGTCGCCGTGCTCGGCACGGTGGTGACCCTGGGGGCCACGTCGGAGAACGACGGCGGCGATCCGTCCAACGAGGTCGGCGTCAACCCGTCGGCCAGCCAGGGCGTCGACGACGGCAGCCTGGGCGCGGACCGGCCCTCCGACGACGGTCAGGGCCGGCAGACGCCCGGCCCGAGCGACTCCGCCACCCCCGGCACGTCCGAGTCGCCGACGGCCACGGAGTCGGGGGAGCCTTCGCAGGGGCCGAGCAGTACGGACAGCACCGGCCCCGGTGACGACGAGAGTCCCGACGACCCCGGCTCGCCGGACGAACCGAGCAAGTCGCCGAGTTCGCCGACGACGAAGCCGACGTCGCCGAAGCCGACGGACACCGAGCCGACGGACCCCGGGACGCCCACCGAGTCCGACGACACGTCACCGACGCCCACGGAGACCGAGACGACCTCGCCGTCCACCCCGGAGACGTCCGACACCGTCAGCGGCGCCGACACGCCCCCGGCCACCGTTTCGCAGAGCAGCACGGAGAGCGCAGCGAGCACCGACACCGGAACGGGAGCCCCGGCCGACTCGGATCCGGCGACCGGTCAGATCATCTGACCCCACCGGGGAAGGCGACAGCGCAGGAGGGCCGGGTCCGCCACCCGGACCCGGCCCTCCCCACGTCGTACGTGACGTGCCCTCAGAACAGCCGCAGCTTGTCGTCCTGGATGCCCCGCAGCGCGTCGTAGTCCAGCACCTGGCAGCCGATGCCGCGGTCCGTGGCCAGCACGCGGGCCTGCGGCTTGATCTCCTGGGCGGCGAAGACGCCGCGCACCGGCGCGAGATGCGGATCGCGGTTCAACAGCTCCAGGTAGCGCGTGAGCTGCTCCACGCCGTCGATCTCGCCGCGCCGCTTGATCTCGACCGCGACGGTCCCGCCCTGGCCGTCCCGGCACAGGATGTCGACCGGGCCGATGGCGGTCATGTACTCGCGGCGGATGAGGGTGTAGCCCTCGCCCAGGGTGTCGATGCGGTCGGCGAGCAGCTCCTGGAGGTGTGCTTCCACGCCGTCCTTGATCAGGCCCGGATCGACGCCCAGTTCGTGCGAGGAGTCGTGGAGGATCTCCTCCATCGTGATGATGAGCTTCTCGCCCGCCTTGTTGACGACGGTCCAGACGCCCTCCTCCTCGCCCGTGCCCTCCTTCAGGGCGCAGGGCGGCGACATCCAGTTGAGGGGCTTGTAGGCCCGGTCGTCGGCGTGGATCGAGACGCTGCCGTCCGCCTTGACCAGGATCAGCCGGGGGGCCGAGGGCAGGTGGGCGGTGAGCCGTCCGGCGTAGTCGACGGAGCAGCGGGCAATGACGAGACGCATGGTCGGCAACGCTACTCGACCGGCCCGGCCCGACGCGATTCGCCCGGACCCGGGCACCGCGCGCACTGTCCCACTTCTCCCATTGGCCCCGTCTTGCGCACTGGCCGATTGTGGGCCTACGGGATGGTGTCCATCTGGGCATTCTCCTGGTGCCGTCACGATCGGTTGCTTACGGTATTGAACGGGAGGTCGCGAACTGTGTACGCAGCGTGTTCGGAATCGCGCACTCCCTTAACTGTCCGGCAACCCCTGCTGGTCGGGGGTGCGAGAGGAGAACCCATGTCGCTCGACGTCTCACCGGCCCTACTCGAACAGGCCGAGCGAGGCGAGGTCGACGAAGCAGACTTCGTCGACTGCGTCCGGACCTCCCTGCCCTACGCATGGGAGATGGTCAGCTCCCTGGTGGCACAGCTGAAGGTCGACGGCGGAGCGTTCGCCGACAACCAGACGCCCCCGCCGGACGAGCAGGCGCGCGGTCAGCTCCTGCGTGCGCTCGCGAGTGACGCCATACGCGGTGCACTGCAGCGGCACTTCGGGGTGCGGCTGGCCTTCCAGAACTGCCACCGGGTGGCGGTGTTCCCGTTGGACTCCTCTGTCGACGGGACGCTGACCAAGTTCACCTCGGTGCGCAGCCAGTTGCTGAACCAGTCGCCGGAACTGCGCGACTGCTGAGGCCCGCGGTCCTCGCTTGCCGCTCCGTACGCGGGAGGTGCAGTTCTGTACCGGAGCGGCAAGCTCCCCGCCCGCGGGCTCAGCGGAGCTGGGGGAGTACCTCGGCCCCGAGCCGGCGTACGTTCTCCTCGGTCGCCGCCAGGTCTCCCGAGCCCTCGACGAGCAGGGCGAAGCGGGAGATGCCGGTCCGCTCGCCGGTCGCCGCGAGCCGGTCCGCGCACAGCCGGGGCGTGCCCACCGGGTGCAGCCCGCAGAGCAGTTCGGTGTAGGCGTGCGGGTCGCGCATCTGCCGGGCCCGGCTGTCCACCGTGACGTGGGCGCCCAGTCCCTGCCGCAGCCAGCCCGGCATCGCCTTGAGCAGGCTCTCGGTCGCGTCCGTGCGCCGGTCCGCGATCTGGCAGACACCGGCCGAGACGTGTCCGGCGCCGTGGATCTCCGCCGCCGGACGCCCGGCCGCACGCGCGTGGCGCCGCCACAGGGCGACCATCTCCGCCTTCTCCTCGTCGCCGACGTGCATTCCGAGGAGCATCGGCAGCCCCCGCTCGGCCGCCAGCCGCACGCTCGACGGCGAGGTGCAGGCGACGACGACCTCCGGGCCCGGCTCCTCCGACAGGGACTCCGACGGACGCGGCACGACGGGCACCTCACGGAAGCGGTAGCGGTCCCCCGAGGCGCCGACGGCCGGCTCGCGCAGCCAGCGCAGCAGCAGGTCGAGCGAGTCCGGAAACCCCTTCTCGTACGCCTCAAGACCCGCGCCGAACACCTCCAGGTCCACCCACGGGCCGCCGCGGCCCACGCCCAGCGAGAAGCGGCCGCCGCTGGTGACGTGCAGCAGCGCGGCCTGCTCGCCGAGCGCCACGGGGTGGACGGTGGGCAGCACACTCACCGCGGTGCCGACCCTCAGGCGCCGGGTGCGGCCCAGCAGCAGCGCGGCCAGGGTCACGGCCGACGGACACGTGCCGTACGGCACGAAGTGGTGTTCGGCCAGCCAGACCGTGTCCAGCCCGGCCTCCTCGGCGACCTCGGCCGAGCGGACCGCGCGGTGCAGCGCCTCCCCCTGACCCTGGCCCGGGAACTGGGCCCCCAACACGAAACTTCCTACGCGCATTGCCTTTTCCTGCTTCCTCGGCCCCGACGTGGAGCTCCCCCACACGGCATAACCGCCTGACACGTGCCGAGGACACGGCCGGACGAAGGAATTTGCGGATTGTCTGCAGAATCGGCCGTTGTGGGACGGTGCACGCGCCCGGACGGACAACACCGGTCAGGGGGAGTTGCGGTGTTCGGCGCCGTACGCGTACCCGTGTCCGTGCCGCGTAGGCTGGATGCAGCCCTGCTTCCTGTATAGCTCCGTGAGGTGTCCTGTGTCCCCGCGTCGCAACCGACCCAAGGAAGCCGGTTTCTCCGGCCGGAGCGCCGAGGAGGACGGCTCCGGCCGCTACGGCGGCTGGCAGTCCTCGGAGGACTGGCAGGGCGAGGAGTGGAGCGTACGGCACGTGGCGGGCGCGAGCGCGCAGGGCAAGTCGTACCGATGCCCGGGCTGCGACCAGCTCATTCCGGACGGTGTCCCGCACGTGGTGGCCTGGCCCGCGCACTCGGGCGTCGACGACCGCCGGCACTGGCACAAGGCGTGCTGGAACGCGAAGGACCGCCGCACCACGCGGGTGCAGCGGTCCCGTAACGCGCCGAGGTTCTGAAGGCCGGTCCCGCCGGCCTACACGTCCCGCTTCTCCAGCAGGGCGAAGGCGGCGGCGAAGGCGGCCGCGGTCACGCCGAGCACGATCCACAGCGGGTCCCAGCCCGAGGGCCCGGACTCGGAGAGCGAGTTGGCGTAGAAGATGCTCATCTGGTTCGGGATCGAGTACTCGAACAGCGCCTGCTGCACGTCCTTGAGCGACTCCGAGAACATGAACAGCGCGATCACCAGCGGGGCGAGCAGGACGCCGATCATGATGGTGATGGCGCCCGCCGAGTGCCGGATGATCGAGCCCATGGCCAGCGAGAGCAGCCCGAGCAGCGCGACGTAGAGCGAGACGCCGACGGTGCCCTTCAGCCACTCCGCGCCGGTCGGGTTCTCGGCGCCGTTGCCCTCCAGCATGGACACGTGGGCCAGCCCGACCAGCGTCGCGGAGACCAGGGTCACCACGAACGCCACCAGGAAGAACACGATGCCCTTGGCGGCCAGCACCCGGCCGCGGCTCGGGCAGGCGGTCATCGTCGTGCGGATCATCCCCGTGCCGTACTCCGAGGCGGTGGTCAGCACGCCGAGCGTGATCACGCACATGCTGCCCAGCAGCAGACCGAAGAAGCCGAGGCTCAGCGCGCTCTCGCCGGCCAGGTCGGAGTCCGAGCCCGCCACCACCGCGCCGGTCAGCAGCCCGATGCCGAGGACCAGCAGGACGAACACGCCCAGCGTCCACATCGTCGAGCGCACCGACTTGATCTTCGTCCACTCGGAGGCCAGCGCGTGCACGAGGGTCGTGCGCACCACCGGGATCGGCGACGTGTACGTCGGGAACGGCGAACCGGACGCCGCGTGCCAGTCGGGCGCGGCCTGCTGCGTCGGGGGCTGGGGCGTGCTCATCGGGCGTCCTCGGGCTTGGTCGGGTCGGTGACGGGCGCGGAGGCGGGCGCGGGGCCCGCCACGGGCGGCGTCGGCGCGCCGGCCGGAGCCTGGGGCATCGGCGGTGCCTGGGGCGCCTGCTGGGCCGCGTACGGGTTGGCCGGCTGACCGCCCGGCACCGCCCCGGGCGCCACGGGGGCGCCGTACGGGCCCGCCGGGGCCTGGCCCGGCGCGCCCTGCGGCGCGGCGAAGGGCTGACCGCCCTGCTGGGGCGGCGGCGGCGCGTACCACCCGGGCTGGCCCTGTCCCGGCACCGGCATCGGCGGCTGCGCGCCGGGCGGCAGGGGCTGCTGGAGCCCCGCCTTCTGGTCGGCGGTCGACCGGTAGTCCACGGCGCCCTGCGTCATCCGCATGTACGCCTCCTCCAGCGAGGCCTGGTGCGGCGACAGCTCCCACAGTCGTACGTCGGTGTCGTGCGCGATGTCGCTGATGCGGGGGAGGGCGAGCCCGGTCACCCGCAGCGCGCCGTCCTGCTCGGGCAGCACGTGGCCGCCCGCCTCGGTCAGCGCCGAGGTCAGCTTCTCGCGCAGCTGCGGATCGGTGTCCGGGGTCCGCACCCGCGCGAAGTCGGCGGAGTTGGCCGAGATGAAGTCCGTCACGCTCATGTCGGCGAGCAGCTGGCCGCGCCCGATGACGATCAGGTGGTCGGCGGTGAGCGCCATCTCGCTCATCAGGTGCGAGGAGACGAAGACGGTACGGCCCTCGGCCGCGAGCGCCTTCATCAGGTTGCGCACCCAGTGGATGCCCTCCGGGTCGAGGCCGTTGACCGGCTCGTCGAAGAGCAGCACCTGGGGGTCGCCGAGCAGCGCGGCGGCGATGCCGAGCCGCTGGCCCATGCCGAGGGAGAAGCCCTTGGAACGCCGCTTGGCCACGTCCTGGAGGCCCACCACGCCGAGCACCTCGTCCACCCGCCGGGCCGGGATGCCGGACAGCTGGGCGAGGCTCAGCAGGTGGTTGCGGGCGGCCCGCCCGCCGTGCACCGCCTTGGCGTCCAGGAGCGCCCCGACGTGGCGCGCGGCGTTCGGCAGCCTGCGGTACGGGTGACCGCCGATGGTCACGTGCCCCGCCGTGGGGTTGTCCAGGCCCAGGATCATCCGCATCGTCGTCGACTTGCCCGAGCCGTTGGGCCCCAGGAAGCCGGTGACGGCACCGGGCCGCACCTGGAAGGAGAGGTTGTACACAGCGGTCTTGTCGCCGTATCGCTTGGTCAGGCCGACAGCCTCGATCATGCTCCGCACCCATCGGAAGGTTCAGGGACAGCAGGGCACACGCCCCCGTAAGGGTTAGGAGGATATCCACGCGCTGACGGTTCCGTTCAAGCGCGGGCAAAATCCGACACCGTACGGAGGCGCCCGCCGGGGTTCTGCTCCCAGCGTGTCAGGCGTCCCGCCGCTTCAGCACCGCGTACCCGCCGACGAGCGCCGCGATCACCCACAGTGCCATGATCCCCAGGCCGCCCCACGGTCCGTACGGGACGTCGTCGTCGATCGGCGTGACCACCTGCATGATCTTGCTGCCGGCCTGGTCGGGCAGGAACCGGCCGACCTTCTCCGTCGCCGGGACGTTGCCCAGGATGTTGGAGATCAGGAAGAAGAACGGCATCAGGATGCCCAGCGACAGCATCGGGGAGCGCAGCATCGCGGCGACGCCCATCGAGAACATCGCGATCAGGGTCATGTAGAGGCCGCCGCCGAACACCGCGCGCAGCACGCCGGGGTCGCCGATCGACGCCTTCAGGTCGCCGAGCATCGCCTGCCCGAGGAAGAACGTGGCGAAACTGGTGACCATGGCCACGATCAGGGCCAGGGCGGTGGCCACCGCGATCTTGCTGAACAGGAAGGTGGCGCGCTTCGGCACGGCGGCCAGCGAGGTGCGGATCATGCCGGAGCTGTACTCGTTGCCCACGACCAGGACCCCGAACACGATCATCGCCAGCTGGCCGAGGCTGGTGCCGGCGAAGCTGATGAAGGTCGGGTCGAAGGAGAGCTGGTCGCGCCGGCTCATGTCGCCGAACTCGCTCTTCGACAGGGCCGAGATCAGCATGCCGAGGGCGATGGTGACGACCACGGCGAGGCCCAGCGTCCACACCGTGGACGCGACCGACCGGATCTTGGTCCACTCGGACCGGACGACCTGTGTCGCCGCCATGCTCATCCCCTCTTCCAGTCGCTGCCCCACGGCTGCTGCGGAGGCTGCCCCGGTGGCTGTTGCTGCTGCGGCACCGCGCCGGGCGGCTGCCCGTCGTGCGCGTGGTACTCCACGGACTCCGCGGTCAGCTGCATGAACGCCTCCTCCAGGGAGGCGCGCTGCGGACTCAGCTCGTACAGCACGACCTGGTGGCGCGCCGCCAGCTCGCCGACCGTCTCCGACTTGTCGCCGTCCACCTCCAGGACGCCCTCGCCCGACTCGACGACCGTGACCCCGGCCGCGTGCAGCGCGTCGAGCAGCTGCTCGCGCTGCGGGGTGCGGATCCGGACGTAGCTGCGCGAGTTCTCCGCGATGAACTCGGCCATCGAGGTGTCCGCCAGCAGCCTGCCCTGGCCGATGACCACCAGATGGTCGGCGGTCAGCGCCATCTCGCTCATCAGGTGGGAGGAGACGAAGACCGTACGGCCCTGGGCGGCCAGGGTCTTCATCAGATTGCGGATCCAGTGGATGCCCTCGGGGTCGAGCCCGTTGACCGGCTCGTCGAACATCAGGATCCGCGGGTCGCCCAGCAGGGCGCCCGCGATGCCGAGCCGCTGCCCCATGCCGAGGGAGAAGCCCTTGGTCTTCTTCCTGGCGACCGCCGACAGCCCGACCGTGTCCAGGACCTCGCGCACCCGGCTCGCGGGAATGCCGTTGCTCTGCGCGAGGCACAGCAGGTGGTTGTAGGCGCTGCGCCCGCCGTGCCACGCCTTGGCCTCCAGGAGCGCGCCGATGTACGTCAGCGGGTCCTTCAGCTGGTCGTAGTGCTTGCCGTCGATCCGCACGTCCCCGGCGGTCGGCCGGTCCAGGCCAAGCACCATCCGCATGGTCGTCGACTTGCCCGCGCCGTTGGGGCCGAGGAATCCCGTGATGATGCCCGGTCTGACGGTGAAGGAGAGATTGTTGACCGCCACCTTCTCGCCGTACCGCTTGGTCAGCCCCTCGAGCTCGATCATGGCGACCACGCTAGAACGGGACGAGGCCCGCTGCCACCCCAGTGACAGCAGGCCTCGCCCAGGTTCGTACGGATTCAGCAGGCGTACCCCCGCGCAGCCGAAACCGCCCGGGTCAGACGGCGTCAGCGCGACTGCTGGGCCGGGACCCCGCGGGAGACCGACTCGTCCTCGACCGACGGAGCGGCCGCCACCGCGGCGCCCGTGAGCGACGCCAGCATCTCGCGCACGTTGGTCAGCTGCGCGTTGATGGAGTCGCGGCGGTTGGTGAGGGCGGCCAGCTCGCGCTCCGACTCCGAACGGATCCGGTCGGCCTTGGCGTTGGCGTCGGCCACGATGTCCTCGGACTGGCGCTGCGCCGTCTCCACGGTCTGGCGGGCCCGGCGCTCGGCGTCCGTGCGCAGCTTCTCCGCCTCCAGGCGCAGCTGCTCCGCGCGGTGCTCGATCTCCGCGAGCCGCTTCTCGGCCTTGGCCTGACGGGAGGCCAGGTCCCGCTCCGACTGCTCGCGGCGCTTGGCGAGGTTCGTCTCGAAGTCGGCGGCGGCCTGCGCGGCCTTCGCGCGGGTCTCCTCGAAGAGCGCGTCGGCCTCGTCGCGCTTCGACTGCGCGTCCTTCTGCGCCTCGGAACGCAGCTGCGAGGCGTCGCCCTTGGCCTTCTCGACGATCCGGACGCCCTCGTCCTCGGCCTTGGACTTGCGCTCCGCGGCGTACGACTCCGCGTCGTTGCGCACCTGCTGGGCCGAGGACTCGGCCAGCTCGCGGTGCTGCTCGGCCGCGCGCCGGGCCTCCTCGCGCAGGTCCTTCGCCTCTTCCTCGGCGAGCCGCAGGATCTTCTCGACCCGGGCGCCGAGACCGGCGTACGACGGCTCGGCGTCGTTGACCTGGGCCTGGGCGTTCTGGGTTTCGAGGTGGAGCTCCTCGATGCGCTTTTCCAGAGCGGTGATGCGGGCGAGAGCGCTGTCACGGTCGGAGACGAGCTTGGAGATACGTTCGTCCACCTGAGCGCGGTCGTACCCACGCCGCACAAGCTCGAAGCCGTAGGGGGAAGTGTCGCTCATGGGGTTCCTGTCGAAAGAGACCGGGTGAGGTGATAGAGGGAATCCTAGGCGCCAATGCGGTGTGTCATCGAGCGGATGCACGTTTGATACGGAGAATGACACCTCTTTTGAGTGGCTGACCCGCGGATGGCTTGCCAAAGTTCTGGTGAACGGTCCCGTCGGGACTCGGCCAAAGATCTCCAGCAGACACCGAATCCGCCCCGGGCGCTAGCCGTCTGACGACTTGCCACCCGAACGTGGGGCGCCCACCGTCGCACCGGCCTTCACCCCGTTGTCCTTCGCGCCCCCGGGCGCCTCGAACGACTCCAGCGCCTCCAGCACGTCCTGCACCCGGGAGATCTCCGCGTTGATGTCCTCGCGGCGCCGGACCAGCACCTCCAGCTCGCGCTTGCCCTCGTCGACCGTGGCCCGGGCCTCGCGGACCGCCTCGGCCTTCAGCTCCTCGGCCTCGCGGACCAGGGTGGCCTTCTTCTGCTCGGCCTCCTTGAGCAGCCCCTCGGCCTTCTTGACGGCGGCGATGCGCACCTTGCCCGCCTCGGAGTTGGCCTCCGACACCAGCTCCTTGGCCTTCGCCTCCGCCTTGGCGAGCTGCTCCTCGGCGGCCTTGATGAGCGCGTCGCAGCGGTCGCCGGCCGACTTCATCGTCTCGGCGGCCTCGCGGCGGGCCCGCTCGTGCAGCTCCTCGATCTCGGAGGTGAGCCGCTCGCGCAGCTCCTCCGCCCGCTCCCTTATGGCGGTCGCGTCCCGGCGGGCGCCCACCAGCAGCTCGTCCGCGTCCGTACGGGCCTTCTCCACCCGGGTGTTGCCCTCGACCGTCGCCTCCTGGACGAGCCGGTCCGCCTCCGAGCGGGCCGCGCCGACCATCGTGTCGGCCTGCGACTCGGCGTCCGCGGTGGTCTTCTGGGCCTGCTGCTGCGCCTCGGTGAGCAGCTTGTCGGCCTCGGCGGTGGTCTCCGTGATGAGCGTGTCGACCTGCTCGGCGGCCTCCGAGCGGCGCTTGTTGGCGTCCTTGCGGGCCTCGTCGAGAGTGCGCTCGGCCTCCTCGCGGGCCGCCGTGGTGACCCGCTCGGCCTCCGCGGCCGCCTCGCGGCGGACCCGGTCCGCCTCGGTGCGCAGCCGCTCGGCGTGCTGCTGCGCGGAGCCGACGGTGTCGGCGGCCTCGGCCCGCAGCCGCTCCGCCTCCCCGGTGGCGTCCGAGACCAGCTGCTCGGCCCGGGCGCCCGCCTCGGCCCGTACCCGGTCGGCCTCGGCGATCGTCTCGGTGCGCAGCCGCTCCGACTCGGCGGCCGCCTCGGTCCTGACCCGCTCGGACTCGCTCGCCGCCTCGGCGGTGACGCGCTCCGCCTCCGCGAGCGTCCGGGTCCGGAGCCGGTCGGTCTCGGCCACCGTCTCGGTGGTGAGCCGCTCCGCCTCGGAACGCGCCTCGGTGATCAGGGTGTCCGCCTGCGTCGCCGCGTCGGACCGCATGCGGTTGGCGTCCTCGCGGGCGTCCGCCCGGGTGCGCGACGCGGACTGCTCGGCCTCGGCGATGGCGTCCGAGGCCTCCGTGCGCACCCGCTGGGCGTGCTCGGAGACGTCCGCGCGGATCCGGTCGGCCTCCGTGATGGCCTCGGACACGGTCCGCTCGGCCAGCGTCTTGGCGGCCTCGGTCTCCTCCTGCGCCTCGCGCCGGAGGCGTCCGGCGTCCTCGCTCGCCCGCTCCCGCTCCGCGTAGGCGTCGGCGCGGACCCGGTCCGCCTCCTCCTCGGCCTCGTGCCGGGTGCGCTCCGCGGCGTGCTCGGCGGCGCTGCGCAGCCCGGTGATCTCCTCCTGGGCCTGCTCGTGCAGCCCGGCGACCGACTCCCGGACCTGCGCCGCGTGCTGCTCGGCGGCCGACACCATCTCGGTGGCGCGCCGGTCGGCCTCCTCGACCAGCCGGACCGCCTCGGCCTGGGCCTCCTCCACCCGGTTGCGTGCCGAGGCGAGCAGCTCCTCGCTCTGCTCGCGGGCCCGCTCGCGCTCCTGGTCGGCCTCCTGCCGGGCGGAGCCGAGCAGTTCCTCCGCCTCGCGGCGGCGCCGGGCGGCCTCCTCCTGGGCGGCGGCCAGCGCCTCGGACGCCTCGGCCGCGATGCGCTCGGCGGCGGTCTGCGCCTCCGCCCGCACCCGGTCGGCGCTCTCCTGCGCCTCCGACTTCAACCGCTCCGCCTCGTTCGCGGCCTCCGAGCGCAGCCGTACGGCGACGGCCTCGCCCTCCGCGCGGGAGGCGGACGCGTCCGCGGCGGCCTCGGTGCGCAGCCGCTCGGCCTCCGTCTCGGCCTGCTGCTGGAGCGTACGGACCCGCTCCGCGGCCTCCGCGCGCAGCCGCTCGCTCTCCTCGGCGGCCTCGCGGCGGATCCGCTCGCCCTCCTCGCGGGCCCCGCTCAGCGCCTCCTCGGCGGCGGTGCGGCGCTCCTCGGCCTCGGTGTGCAGCCGCGTCAGCTCCTCGGCGGCCTCCTCCCGCCGGGCCTCGACGGCGCGCTCGGTCTCCTCGCGCAGCTCACGGGCGGCCCGCTCGGCCTCCGCCTGGAGCTCCTCCACCCGCTCGGCGGCCTCCGTGCGGTGCCGCTCGGCCTCCGCGCGGGTGCGCTCCAGGGTCTCCTCGGCCTGCCGGCGCAGGGTGGTCGCCCGCTCGATGGCCTCGGCGCGGACCTTCTCGCCGTCCGCCGTCGCGGTCTGGCGCAGCTCGTCCGCGTCCGCCTTGGCCTTGGCGAGCAGCTCCTCGGCGGACTTCGCCGCCTCCTCGATCTGCGCCACGGCCTCCTTGCGGGCCTCGGTGCGGATCTTCTCGCCCTCGGCGACCGCGTCCGCCCGCAGCTGCTCGGCCTCGCCGCGCAGCCGGCGCGCCTCCTCCTGCAGCTCGACCGTCTTGGCGCGGTACTCCTTGGTGTCGTCCTTCGCCGCGCCCTTGAGCTCCTCGGCGATGTCGTGCGCCTCGGCGCGCAGCCGGTCCGCCTCGGTCTCGGCCTCGGTGCGGATCCGCTCGGCCTCCTCGGTGGCCGCCTTCGTGGTCCGCTTGGCGTCCTCCGACGCCTTGTTCAGCACGTCCTCGGCCGTCTTGGCCGCCTTGGAAAGCTGGGTGGCCGACTCCTCGGCGGTGATCGTGCGGGCCTTCTCGGCGGCCTCGGCGACGATCCGCTCGGCCTCGGTACGGGCGTCCGCGACCACCTGCTCGGCCTCGGACCTGGTGCTCTCGGCGTCCTTGGTGGCCTCGCCGACCAGCCGGGCGACCTGCTCCTTGGCGGTGCGGGTGCGCTGCTCGTTGGTCGCCTCGGCGCTGGACAGGGCCTTGGCCGCGGCCTCCTCGGCCTCGGCGACCACCTTCTCGGCCTCGGTCTGCGCCTTGCGCAGCGCCTCCTCGGCCTCCGACATGCGCTGCTCGGCGGCCCGGCTCAGCTCCTGGACCTCGCGCCGGGTGGACTCCGACTCGGTGGCGGTGGAGCTGCGCAGCTGCTCCGCGTGGTCGGTGGCCTCCTGCGCCTGCGTGGAGGCGGCGTTCAGCAGCCGCTCGGCGTCGGTGCGGGCCCGGCGCAGGATCTGCTCGGCCTCGGTGCGGGCACTCTCCGCGTCGCTCCGCAGCCGCTGACGGGCCTCGGCGGTCAGCCGCTCCGCCTCGGCGCGGGCCGCGGTCATGGCCTGCTCGGCCTCGGTCCGGGACTCGTCGAGCAGGCGCCGGGCCTGCTGCTCGGTGCGGGCGCGCAGCTGCTCCGCCCAGGCCACGTTCTCGTTGACGTGGGACTCGACGGTCTGGCGACGCTCGGCCAGCTCCTGGTCGAGCTGCTGGCGTCGGGTCACCGCCTCCTGGTGCAGCTCCGCCTGGAGCCGGGCCGCCTGCTCGGCGTGCTCCTGGAGGATCCGCTGGGTCTGCGCCCGCGCCTGGCTCAGCTCCCGCTCCGCGTCCGCGCGCAGCTGGTCGGCCTGCGTCTGCGCGTTGCGCAGCAACTGCTCGGCCTGGTACCCGATGTCGCCGCCGTCGAAGGCGGGCCGGGACATGATGGTGCGCCGCGCCTCGTGCAGCTTGGCGCGCAGCACCTCGACCTGGTAGCCGAGGTCCTCGGCGTGCTGGATCGCCTTTTCCCGCTCGGTCTTCAGCCGCTTCATCTCGGCCTCGAACCGAGAGAGGTGGTCGACGTCAGCCGCCGGCTCTCGCTCCTGGCTCTCGTAGCCCCGCACTGCGCGGTCCCATCCGTCCCCTGGTCGCAAATCTTCCCGAACGAGCTCCGTCCGTCCGCCGAACGGGGCCCCCGGGGAATGGTGTCAGATCAACGGCGGAGCATGTGCTGCTGCCCCGTCGCCCGCCCCCCGAAACACGACCCCGGCGGTCCCGGCGCCCAAGGCGACAGGACCGGGTCACCCTGGACTGAGCGGCGACCGCACCCAACCCTACCGGCCCATATGTACGAGGGTCAGTGCTCAGGTGACTCAACGGCCGCCGAAGTGACCAGTTCTGTCAGTACGCCATGGCAGTCCTTGGGGTGCAGGAAGGTGATCCGCGACCCCATGGAACCGCGCCGGGGCTCGTCGTACAGAACGCGTACGCCCTTGCCCCGGATGTCCGCGGCGTCCGCGTCCACGTCCGCCGTACCGAACGCGATGTGGTGGACGCCCTCGCCGTTCTTCGCGAGCCACTTGCCGACCGCGGAGTCCTCGCGGGTCGGCTCCAGGAGCTGGAGGTACGAGGCGCCCCCGTCCGACGTATCGTTGATCTTGAGCATGGCCTCGCGCACGCCCTGCTCCTCGTTGACCTCGGTGTGGAACACCTCGAAGCCGTAGGTGGCACGGTAGAACTCGACGGTCGCGTCGAGGTCGTGGCAGGCGATTCCGATGTGGTCGATTCGCGTCAGCATGGTTTCAGTGCAGCGCTCCGGAGGTGGTTACGCAACGTGCGCGCGATCACACCGACAGCCCGGTGACGGGCGGGATACCGCTCAGTACATTCGAGTAAACCCTCGTTCACTCCTCGGCCTGTGCGGGCCGGAAAAGGGGACCGCAGCTCATGTCTTCTGGAACCACTGAAACCTCGGGAACCTCTGGAACCTCTGGAACGAACGGCACGACCTCCGTCGTCGTCGCGGGTGCCCGCACCCCGATGGGGCGGCTGCTCGGCTCCCTGAAGTCCTTCAGCGGGGCCGACCTCGGCGGATTCGCGATCAAGGCCGCCCTCGACCGCGCGGGGATCGGCGGCGACCAGGTCCAGTACGTGATCATGGGGCAGGTGCTCCAGGCCGGTACCGGGCAGATCCCCGCCCGCCAGGCCGCCGTCAAGGCCGGCATCCCCATGAGCGTCCCGGCGCTCACGATCAACAAGGTCTGCCTCTCCGGCCTCGACGCCATCGCACTCGCCGACCAGCTCATTCGCGCCGGTGAATTCGACGTGATCGTCGCCGGCGGCCAGGAGTCCATGACCAACGCCCCGCACCTGCTGCCCAAGTCCCGCGAGGGCTACAAGTACGGCGCGGTCCAGATGATCGACGCCATGGCCTACGACGGCCTGACCGACTCCTTCGAGGACATCGCCATGGGCGAGTCCACGGAGAAGCACAACACCCGCCTCGGCATCGAGCGCGCCGCCCAGGACGAGATCGCCGCCCTGTCCCACCAGCGCGCCGCCGCCGCCCAGAAGAACGGCGTCTTCGAGGCCGAGATCACGCCGGTCGAGATCCCGCAGCGCAAGGGCGACCCGGTGCTGTTCAGCAAGGACGAGGGCATCCGCGGCGACACCACCGCCGAGTCGCTCGGCAGGCTCCGCCCGGCCTTCGCCAAGGACGGCACCATCACCGCGGGCTCCTCCTCGCAGATCTCCGACGGCGCGGCGGCCGTGGTCGTCATGAGCCGGGCCAAGGCCGAGGAGCTGGGCCTGGAGTGGATCGCGGAGATCGGCGCCCACGGCAATGTCGCGGGCCCGGACAACTCTTTGCAGTCGCAGCCGTCGAACGCCATCCGGCACGCCCTGAAGAAGGAGGGCCTGGAGGTCGCCGATCTCGACCTGATCGAGATCAACGAGGCCTTCGCGGCCGTCGCCGTGCAGTCAATGAAGGACCTCGGCGTGTCCACCGAAAAGGTGAACGTCAACGGTGGCGCCATCGCCCTCGGGCATCCGATCGGCATGTCCGGCGCCCGGCTGGTGCTGCACCTCGCCCTGGAACTGAAGCGGCGCGGCGGCGGCGTCGGCGCGGCGGCGCTGTGCGGCGGCGGCGGTCAGGGCGACGCGCTGATCGTGCGGGTGCCCGGGGCCTGACCCCAAGACACGAGATCTCGCCAGAGGTACGAGACCTCACCGAACGGAGCTGAACGGAGCTGTGATGCAGGACGTCTCCTCACTGGTGGCCCAGGCCCAAGAAGGCCGGCCGCGGGCCGTGGCCCGGCTGATCTCCCTGGTGGAGGGGGCGTCCCCGCAGCTCAGGGAGGTCATGGAGGCGCTCGCGCCGCTCACCGGCAACGCGTACGTCGTCGGCCTGACCGGCTCCCCGGGTGTCGGCAAGTCGACGTCCACCTCGGCGCTGGTCACGGCGTACCGCAAGCAGGGCAGGCGGGTCGGCGTGCTCGCCGTCGACCCGTCCTCCCCCTTCTCCGGCGGCGCCCTGCTCGGCGACCGCGTGCGGATGTCGGAGCACGCCTCCGACCCGGGCGTCTACATCCGCTCGATGGCGACCCGCGGCCACCTCGGCGGGCTCGCCTGGGCCGCGCCGCAGGCGATCCGCGTGCTGGACGCGGCCGGCTGCGACGTGGTCCTGGTGGAGACGGTGGGCGTCGGCCAGTCGGAGGTCGAGATCGCCTCCCAGGCCGACACCTCCGTCGTCCTGCTCGCCCCCGGCATGGGCGACGGCATCCAGGCGGCCAAGGCCGGAATCCTGGAGATCGGCGACGTCTACGTCGTCAACAAGGCCGACCGCGACGGCGCCGACGCGACCGCCCGCGAGCTGAACCACATGCTGGGCCTCGGCGAGGCCCGCGCCGCCGGCGACTGGCGCCCGCCCATCGTCAAGACGGTCGCCGCGCGCGGCGAGGGCGTCGACGAGGTCGTCGAGGCGCTGGAGAAGCACCGCGCGTGGATGGAGGAACGGGACGTCCTCACCGAACGCCGCCGGGCCCGCGCGGCGCGCGAGGTCGAGACGATCGCCGTCACGACGCTGCGGGAACGCATCGGCGACCTGCACGGGGACCGGCGCCTCGGCGCGCTGGCGGAGCGCATCGTCGCGGGGGAACTGGATCCGTACCGGGCGGCGGACGAACTGGTGGCGGGGCTGACGCGGGGCTGAGCGGTGCGGGGTGGCTTTCCGGCGTACAGCTTCTCTCGCCCCCGCCGCCCCTTCCCATTCCCGTCCCTGGGGGCTGCGCCCCCAGACCCCGCTTTCGGCCTGAACGGCCTCGTCCTCAAGCGCCGGACGGGCTAAAGTGACGCGCATGTTCCTCCTCTTGGCCTAGGGCCCGCCCCGCACGCGACCGCCGCATCCGGCCGTCGCGCGCATCGGCGTCCCCCAGTTGCCTCCCGCAGAGGAACCCTTCGCGTGTCCACGCCACTCTCGCGGCCCTCGTACGCCGCTGTACTCCGCGTCCCCCATGCCCGCCGCACGTTCGCGGCCGCCCTCGTCGGGCGGCTGTCGTACGGCACGGTCTCCCTCTCCCTGATGCTCTCCCTGACCCGGTCCACCGGGTCGTACGCCGTGGCCGGGCTGGTCATGGCGCTCTTCGGCGCCACGAGCGTCTTCCTGTCCCCCTACCGTGCGTCCCTCGTGGACCGGCACGGTCCGCGCCGGGCCCTGCTGCCCATGGCCCTGCTCTACGCCGCCCTGCTCTGCGTGCTGGCGGCGGCCTGCCGGCGTCCGGGCACCTCCGAGGCCGTCCTCGCGGTGAGCGCCGGGCTCGCGGGCGCCTGCACGCCCCCGCTCGGCCCCACGATGCGCGCGGTGTGGGCCGAACTGCTCCCGGACCGGCGTCTGTTGCAGCGGGCCTACAGCGTGGACGGCGTCGCCGAGGAACTGCTCTTCGTCTCCGGCCCGCTCCTGGTCGGCGGCATCGTCGCCGTCGGGTCACCGGTGGTCGGCGTCGTGCTCAGCGCGGTGCTGGTGGCGGTCGGCACTTTCGCCTTCGTCACCTCACCGGCGACCGCGGCGCTGCGCCCGGCGGGGCGGGGGAAGAGTGACGGCCCCGCACCCGGGCGGGGCGCCCCCGGGCACGGCCGGGCGCTGCTGCAGCCCGTCGTCGTCGCGGCGGCCGTCGGCGTCTCGGTGAGCGCCGTCGACCTCCTCGTCGTGGCCTTCGCGGGGGAGCGCGGCCTCGGGGACGGCGCCGTCGCCTGGGTGCTCGCGGCGCTCTCGGTGGGCAGCGCGGTCGGCGGTCTCGTCAACGGCGCCGTCGCCTGGAGCTCGCCCACCCGGGCCCGGCTCCCGTTCTTCGCGGCCGGGGTCGGCCTCTGCCTCGCCGCCGCGGGCCTCGCGCCCGGCCTCGGCACGCTGGTCCTGGCCGTCATGTGCGCGGGCCTGTTCGTGGCCCCTGCGCTGACCACGGCGTACCTGATCGCCGACGAGAGCGTGGCGCCCGGTTTCCGGGTCCGGGCGGGCGCCTGGTGCAACACCGCCGTGAACGCCGGGATGTCGGTCGGCGCCGCCGCGGTGGGCCTGCTGGTGGAACGGCTGCCGCTGCCGGTGTGCTTCGCCGTCGCCGGCGCGGTCGCCGCGGCGGCGGCACTGGTGCCGGGGTACCGCCGCCGTGGTTCGGTCCGGTCGGGCGGGGCCGGTCAGTCGTCGTCGGAGTCGCGCGCGTCGTCGGAGCCGTCGGAGTCGTCCGAGGCGTCCGCGTCATGAGCGTCGTCCGCGCGGTCGGCCGTGACCTTGCCGGTCTTCGGGTCGACCCGCCAGTCCTGCTCGCCCTTGCCGGAGGTGTGCGTCTCGACCTCCCAGGCGGGCTTGCCGTCGCCGCGGTAGCCGTCCTCGTCCAGCTCGACGGAGGTGACGGTCCCGTGTCCCGCCGCCGCCTTCGCCGCCTCGGCGGCGTCGACGGAGGCGCCCTTCAGGGCCGCGCGCACCTCGGCGGTGTCGTCCTCGTCGTCGTCCCGCTCCGAGCCGAGGACCTTGCCGGTGGCCGGGTCCACCCGGACGCTGTGCCAGGTGCCGTCGCCGGAGAGGACGTCGACCTCCCAGGCCGCGCGCTCGCGGCGGTCGTCGCCGTCGTCGTCCCCGTCGTGGTCGTCGTCCTCGTCGTCCAGCTCGGCGGAGACGGCGGTGCCCGGGGTGTCCGCCAGCGCGGCGGCGACGGCGTCGGCCGCCGTCACCTTCGCGGAGGCGGCGCCGGAGTCGTCGCGCCGGTCGTCGTCGCGGTCGTCGGCCTCGTCCCGTACGCCGCCGTCGTCCGACACGGTGACGGCCGACGCGTCCGCCACGTCCGCGCGGGACGCCGTGCCCCGGTCGTCGTCCCCCGTCGTCGCCAGGGCCGTCGCCGTACCGCCTCCGATCAGTGCGGCGGCGGTGACGGCGGCGATCACGATGTTGCGCTTCATGCGGTTTCCTCCGAGTCGTCCAGAGTCCAGCGGTTTTCGTTGACTTCACTGTCCCGGACCGACGCTGAGGCCAACCTGAAGGCACCTGAAGCGATCTTCAGCTCGCCTTTGCCACTCTTTACGCATGCGCCTGTTGATCGTGGAGGACGAGAAGCGCCTCGCCGTGTCGCTCGCCAAGGGCCTCACCGCGGAGGGATACGCCGTGGACGTCGTCCACGACGGCCTGGAGGGACTGCACCGGGCGGGCGAGGGCGTCTACGACCTCGTCATCCTCGACATCATGCTGCCCGGCCTCAACGGCTACCGGGTCTGCGCCGCCCTGCGCGCCGCCGGGCACGACGTGCCGATCCTGATGCTCACCGCCAAGGACGGCGAGTACGACGAGGCCGAGGGCCTGGACACGGGCGCGGACGACTACCTCACCAAGCCCTTCTCCTACGTGGTCCTCGTCGCCCGGGTGAAGGCCCTGCTGCGGCGGCGGGGACAGGGTGCCGGGGCCTCTCCCGTGCACGTCCACGGCGACCTCAGGGTCGACACCGCCGCCCGCCGGGTCTTTCTCGGCGAGGACGAGGTCACCCTCACCGCCAAGGAGTTCGCCGTCCTGGAGCAGCTCGTGGTGCGGGCCGGGCAGGTGGTCTCCAAGGCGGAGATCCTGGAGCACGTCTGGGACTTCGCCTACGACGGCGACCCCAACATCGTCGAGGTCTACGTCAGCGCGCTCCGGCGCAAGCTGCGCGCCGGGCTCATCCGGACCGTGCGCGGCGCCGGTTACCGGCTGGAGACCGGGCGGTGAGCCGCCTCTTCGCCTCGGTGCGGGCCCGCGCCACGCTCGCCGCGACCCTCGTGGTCGCCGTCGCCCTCGTCGCGGCCGGTACCGCCGTGCTGCTCTCCCTGCGCTCCAACCTGCTGGGCGAGGCCGGCACCCAGGCGGAGCGGTCCGCCCGCGACGTCGCGACGGAGCTGGCCTTCGGGACGGCGTACGGCGACCTGTCGCTGGACGTGGACGACCGGCCGGTGCAGGTCGTCGACGACGACGGCGTGCTGGTCGCCGCCAGCGAGGACCTGGAGCGGATCAGCGGCACCGGTGTCGACGCGGTGAAGCCGCAGCCGACCGCTCCCCGCGACGGGGAGGACGCCGCCGACGACGATGCCGACGACGACGACTCGCGCGAGCCCCTCGAACCCAGTGAGATCGGCGAGCGGATCACCGTCAGCGACGGCTCGGCGACCATCGACGGGGACAAGGAGGACTACCGTTTCGCCGCCGTCCCGGTGAAGACCGACGACCGGGGCACGCTCACCGTCTACGCCGGTGCCCCGCTCTCCGCCGAACACGGCGCCGTGAACACCGCGCTGACGGTGATGCTGATCGGTTTCCCCCTGCTGCTCGCGGTCGTGGCGTGGGTGACCTGGCTGGTCACCCGGCGCGCACTGCGCCCGGTGGAGGGCATCCGGCGCGAGATGGCCGCGATCACCGCCAGCGAGGACCTGGCCCGCCGTGTCCCGGTGCCGGGCACCCACGACGAGGTGGCCAGGCTCGCCTCCACCACCAACGAGACGCTGGCCGCCCTGGAGTCCTCGGTGGAGCGGCAGCGCGGCTTCGTCGCCGACGCCTCGCACGAGCTGCGCAGCCCGATCGCCTCGCTGCGCACCCAGCTGGAGGTGGCCGCCGCGCATCCCGAGCTGCTGGATCTGGACGGCGCCGTGGCGGACACCGTACGGCTCCAGCGGCTCGCCGCCGATCTGCTGCTGCTGGCCAGGCTGGACGCGGGGGAGCGGCCGGCCGACGCCCGGGTCGACCTCGCGGCGCTCGCACGGGAGGCGGCCGAGGGCCGGACCGGGGTGCGGGTGCGCGGGGACGAGGGGGTGGTGAGGGTGGCCGGATCGCGCGGGCAGCTGGGGCGGGTGCTGGCCAATCTGCTGGACAACGCCGAGCGGCACGCCCGCACGGCGGTGGAGGTGTCCGTGCGGCGGGACGGGGACACCGCGGTGGTCGCCGTGGCCGACGACGGCGCAGGCGTGCCGGCGGCCGACCGGGAGCGGATCTTCGAGCGCTTCGTACGGCTCGACGACGCCCGCAGCCGCGACGACGGCGGGGCCGGTCTGGGACTGGCCATCGCCCGCGACGTCGCCATGCGGCACGGCGGCACGCTCACCGTGCACGACGCACCGGCAGGCGGCGCCCTGTTCGAGCTCCGCCTGCCGGGTGCCCGGGCCCGCACGGCCCGGGACGAGTGATCAGGGACAGGTGATCAGGGACTCAGGGTCGTCCCCGCTGCCCGCGCAGGTGTTCCGCGATGGGCTTGAGCGCCTTGTCCAGCTCCGTCAGGTCCTCCGGGGCCAGCAGGTCGATGAAGTGCCTGCGGACGGAGGCCACGTGGTGCGGGGCGACCTTCCGCATCGTCTCCATGCCGTGCTCGGTGAGGACGGCGAAGAGCCCGCGCCGGTCGGACTCGCAGTTCTCCCGCCGGACCAGGTTGGCGTTCTCCATGCGGGTGATCTGGTGGGAGAGGCGGCTCTTGGACTGCATCGTGGCGGTGGCCAGGTCGCTCATCCGCATTCTGTCGCCCTCCGACTCGGAGAGGTTCACCAGGATCTCGTAGTCGTTCATTGTCAGGCCGAACGGCTGCAGGTCCTTCTCGAGCTGGTGCGTCAACAGCCTGTTGACCTCCAGGTGGGTGCGCCAAGCACACTGCTCCGTATCGGTCAGCCAGCGAGTGGCCGTCTCGGTCTCCATGAATGAAGTCTACCTAAAAGGTTGAAAGGCGAACTAGTGAGGGGTTTTCCGTGACGGTGACGGTGCGCACGCGTTCGATGTCACACTCCGCAGATTACCGCTCACAGCCCGAAGCGGCGTTGGAGGTCCCCCAGCTGTCCGGGAAGTCCCGGTACCCCCGACCGGCCTCCCGGCGCTCCGGAAGCCCCGCCGCCGGGCACCCCCGCCTGCTGCGGAGGGGTCCCCACGGCCTGCTCCGCCATCAGCGCCTCGCTCGACTGCAGCAGCACCGTCCCCGCGCCCACGAACTCGAACTGGTGCTCCTCCCCGGAGGCCCCGCCGAGCCCCGTCATCGCACGTAGACCGCCCAGTAGGCCGGTCATGTACCCGTGGTCGTAGTGGTGGCACGGAGACGGGCAGTCGGCCCAGCCGACCAGGGCCTGCGGGTCCACCCGGATCGGCGGTTCCATGAACACCACCGGACCGTTGGACGCGGCCACGAACTTCCCGGTTCCGATCAGCGTCAGGAAGCCCGGCACGATCGACTGCTTGAGCGCGAGGCTTGGCTGAAAAGCGAGCAGGTTGCCCGAGCGAATGGTCAGATTGCCGTCCTCCAGGTCGAAGGAATTCACGTCGAAGGCCCGGTCGGCGAGGAGCATCTTGCCCGAACCCTCCGCCACGACCCAGTCGCTCGCGTGCAGAGGCGAATGAAACGAAGTGCGCACCAGACGGTCCAGCCGGCCGTGCCCGATCCCGTTGAAATCGATCGTCCCGTAGTAGGCGATCATCTTCCCCTTCTGCAGGAACCACTGGCTCCCCTTGAGCTCCACGCAGAAGGTGTACGCGTTGACGTTGTCGTCGGCCGGCAGCGTCGCCGGGTCGTGGTGGACCGTGCTCACAGCTTCTCCTCCGACGCCTGGACGAACACCGTGCCGCTGCCGCTCAGCTCCAGCTGGAACGCCTCGCCGGAGCCGCGTCCCACCATGTCCCGCCAGCCCAGCGCCGTGGACAGCTTGTTGCGCACGTCGCCGTGGTGGGCGACGTAGGCCTGCGGGTCCACGCGCACCGGCCGCTGCGGGGTGATGGGCACCTCGAAGACGCCCCCGTGGGCCATCACGGCCACCGAGCCGTGGCCCTTGAGGGACGTGGTGAACAGCCCCTGTCCGCTCACCTGGCCCCGCACCATGCCCATCACGCCGCCCTGCGAGCCGAGAAACACCGTGCTCTGCTCCAGGGTGCCCTCGAAGGCGAGGAGGCGGTCCGCCTCCACGTACAGGGTGTCGCCCGCGAGGCTGATCACCTGGACGTGGTGGCCGCCGTGCCCGAAGAACACGGTGCCGCTGCCCTCGACGGTCATCAGCGGCGTGTCCTCGTTCGCCACCCGGCGGCCGATCATCGACATGACGCCGCCCTGACCGCCGCGCAGATTGGGGGTGAAGGACACCTCGCCCTGGTAGGCGAGCATCGCCCCGCGCTGACTGAACAGCCGCTGCCCGGGTGCCACGGTCGCCCGGACCATCTTGGAATTGAGCTCCTCGAAGGCCATCTCACACATCCCCCGCGATCGTGTTCCGCTCGCTCGGCTGCACATACACCAGTCCGTCGCCCTCGAAGCGGATCTGGAAGGCCTCCCCGCCGCCCTCCCCGAACAGCGTGCGGAAGGTCACACCCGACTGGAAGGACTGCCGCAGATTCCCCTGGTGCGCGACGTACGCCCCCGGGTCGACGGTCAGCGGGTACTGGGCGCTGACCCGCAGCACCACCGCGGGACCGTCGGACATGATCGCCGCCTGCCCGTGCCCCTCGATCGTCGTGGTGAACAGCCCGTTGCCCTGGGAGGCGCCGCGCGTGCCCGTGAAGCTGGTGCCGGTGCGCAGCCCGGCGTCGGCCGCCAGGAAATTGCTCGACTCGACGTACAGCTTGTCGCCCTGGAGCCCCACCAGGGTGATCTCCGAGGCCCGGTCCGCGAACCAGCAGGTCCCCTGCCCCCTCACCTCCATCACCGTCATCTGCTCGCCGGTGATCCGCCGGGTCACCATGCCCCGGATGCCCTCACCGCCGCCGCTGAGCTTCTTGAAGGCCATCTCCCCGTCGTACGCGACCATCGAGCCGTTCTTCGCCTTCACGGCGTCTTGGGTCATGTCGACGGCGAGGACCTTGCTGCCTTGAAGTCGGAACATCGCCACGCTGCGAAAGTAGCCCCGCCACGGGTGGACAGAACAGGGCCCACGGGTGGAGACCGACCCTGAGTCCATCCCTTGGGGCATTGTTTGCCACAATGGGCGAACGATTGTGCTTCCGTTCACAAGGCGGACCGCACACCGCCCGCGCCGACGGCGCATCCCTCCCTTCCGAAGGTGACCCGTGGACCTCAAGACCGCCACCGCCCTCCGCCGCCTCCGCCTGGTCTCGGCCCCCGAGGCGATCTCGTTCCTCCTCCTGCTCGTCTGCTCCGTCCTGAAGCGGACCACCGACTTCAACGCGGTGCCGGCGATGGGCATGATCCACGGTGTCCTCTTCGTGCTGTACGTGATCTTCTGGGCCGACGCCTGGAACCGCGCCAAGTGGCCGCTGAAGACCGCCGCCCTCTACTTCGTCCTCTCCGTCCTGCCGACCGGCGGCTTCTTCGCCGAGCGCAAGCTCAAGCGCGAGGCCGAGAGCGCGGTCATCGCCTCCCGCGCCCGCCAGGAAGGGATCGTCAACGCATGATCGTCGCCTTCTCCGTGACGCCGCTCGGCGTCGGCGAGGACGTGGGGGAGTACGTCGCCGACGCCGTCCGCGTGGTCCGCGAGTCCGGGCTGCCGAACCGCACCGACGCGATGTTCACGTCCGTCGAGGGCGAGTGGGACGAGGTCATGGACGTCGTCCGGCGGGCCGTCGCCGCCGTCGAGGCACGCGCACCGCGGGTCTCCCTGGTCCTCAAGGCGGACATCCGCCCCGGCGTGACGGACGGCCTCACGTCGAAGGTCGAGACGGTCGAGCGCCACCTCGCGCAATGACGCGGCGGTCGTACACGGCGGGCCGGTGGTATCGAAAGGCGAGACGGGGCTGACCGGCATGTGACCGGCCGGTAAGGTCTCTTGCCGTGCCGAAGCCCCTCAGTCTCTCCTTCGATCCCATCGCCCGAGCCGACGAACTCTGGGCACAGCGCTGGGGCGGTGTGCCCTCCATGGCGGCGATCACCTCGATCATGCGGGCCCAGCAGATCCTGCTGGGCGAGGTCGACGCCGTGGTCAAGCCGTACGGGCTGACCTTCGCGCGCTACGAGGCGCTGGTGCTGCTCACCTTCTCCAAGTCGGGCGAACTGCCGATGTCCAAGATCGGCGAGCGCCTGATGGTGCACCCCACCTCCGTGACGAACACCGTCGACCGCCTGGTGCGCTCCGGCCTGGTGGCCAAGCGCCCCAACCCCAACGACGGCCGCGGCACACTGGCCACCATCACCGACAAGGGCCGCGAGGTCGTCGAGGCGGCCACCCGCGACCTGATGGCGATGGACTTCGGCCTGGGCGCGTACGACGCCGAGGAGTGCGGCGAGATCTTCGCGATGCTCCGGCCGCTGCGGGTCGCCGCGGGGGACTTCGACGAGGACTGAGCGCGCGGGCCGGGCGGGCCCGGCGAGTCGCCCGACCCGGTCGAAGATCGCGCGAAACGGACGGTTACGCTCGTAGCCATGAAAAAGAGCGTGCTGACCCGCTACCGGGTCATGGCGTACGTCACCGGTGTGCTGCTGATCGCGCTGTGCCTTGGCATGATCGCGAAGTACGCCCTGGATCTGGGCGGCGCCGCCGACTTCACCCAGGTCGTCAGCATCGCCCACGGCTGGCTGTACGTGATCTACCTGGTCTTCGCCTTCGACCTGGGCTCCAAGGCGAAGTGGCCGGTGAAGAAGCAGCTCTGGGTGCTGCTCGCCGGGACCGTTCCGACCGCGGCGTTCTTCGTGGAGCGCAGGGTCACCCAGGAGCTGGACGCGAAGGTCGCCGCCGCCGAGGCACCGGCCCCCGTCAAGGCGTAACCGGCCCCTCACGAGCCGTCCCACCGCCGTACGGACACCCGTACGGCGGTACCCCATCGACATTTACTTGGACGTCCTAGTAAATTTGAGGGTATGGACGCTCACGCCATAGAAGAGGGCCGCCTTCGCTGGCAGGCCCGGTACGACGCGGCGCGCAAGCGCGACGCGGACTTCACCACGCTCTCCGGAGACCCCGTGGAGCCGGTGTACGGGCCCCGCCCGGGGGACGAGTACGAGGGCTTCGAGCGGATCGGCTGGCCGGGCGAGTACCCCTTCACCCGCGGCCTGTATCCGACCGGATACCGGGGGCGTACGTGGACCATCCGGCAGTTCGCCGGGTTCGGCAACGCCGAGCAGACCAACGAGCGCTACAAGATGATCCTCCGCAACGGCGGCGGCGGGCTCTCCGTCGCCTTCGACATGCCGACGCTGATGGGCCGCGACTCCGACGACCCGCGCTCCCTCGGCGAGGTCGGGCACTGCGGGGTGGCCATCGACTCGGCCGCCGACATGGAGGTGCTGTTCAAGGACATCCCGCTCGGGGACGTGACGACCTCCATGACGATCAGCGGGCCCGCCGTGCCCGTGTTCTGCATGTACCTGGTCGCCGCCGAGCGCCAGGGCGTCGACGCGTCCGTGCTCAACGGCACGCTGCAGACCGACATCTTCAAGGAGTACATCGCCCAGAAGGAGTGGCTCTTCCAGCCCGAGCCCCACCTTCGGCTCATCGGCGACCTCATGGAGTACTGCGCGGCCGGCATCCCCGCCTACAAGCCGCTGTCGGTCTCCGGGTACCACATCCGCGAGGCCGGGGCGACGGCCGCGCAGGAGCTGGCGTACACGCTCGCCGACGGCTTCGGATACGTGGAGCTGGGGCTCAGCCGCGGGCTCGACGTGGACGTCTTCGCGCCCGGCCTCTCCTTCTTCTTCGACGCGCACCTCGACTTCTTCGAGGAGATCGCCAAGTTCCGGGCGGCCCGCCGGATCTGGGCCCGCTGGATGCGCGACGTGTACGGGGCGCAGACCGACAAGGCCCAGTGGCTGCGGTTCCACACCCAGACCGCCGGTGTCTCGCTCACCGCGCAGCAGCCGTACAACAACGTCGTACGCACCGCCGTGGAGGCGCTGGCGGCCGTGCTCGGCGGCACCAACTCCCTGCACACCAACGCGCTCGACGAGACCCTCGCCCTGCCCAGCGAGCAGGCCGCCGAGATCGCCCTGCGCACCCAGCAGGTGCTGATGGAGGAGACCGGCGTCGCCAACGTCGCCGACCCGCTGGGCGGTTCCTGGTTCATCGAGCAGCTGACCGACCGCATCGAGGCCGACGCCGAGAAGATCTTCGAGCAGATCAAGGAGCGGGGGCTGCGCGCCCACCCCGACGGGCAGCACCCCGTCGGGCCGATCACCTCCGGCCTGCTGCGCGGCATCGAGGACGGCTGGTTCACCGGCGAGATCGCCGAGTCCGCCTTCCGCTACCAGCAGTCCTTGGAGAAGGACGACAAGAAGGTGGTCGGCGTCAACGTCCACACCGGCTCCGTCACCGGCGACCTGGAGATCCTGCGGGTCAGCCACGAGGTCGAGCGCGAGCAGGTGCGGGTGCTGGGCGAGCGCAAGGACGCCCGCGACGACGCCGCCGTGCGCGGTGCCCTGGACGCCATGCTGGCCGCGGCCCGCTCCGGCGGCAACATGATCGGGCCGATGCTGGACGCGGTGCGCGCGGAGGCGACGCTGGGCGAGATCTGCGGGGTGCTGCGCGACGAGTGGGGGGTGTACACGGAACCGGCGGGGTTCTGAGCGAGGCCGACACCCACCCGGGGCGCCTCTTACGGCACCGAGGCGCGGAACGTGCGCCGGTACGCCGACGGAGCGACCCCCGCCTCGGCGGCCAGGTGCCGGCGCAGCGAGGTGGCGGTGGCGAAGCCGACCTCGTGGGCGACCCGTTCCACCGAAAGGTCGCTGGACTCCAGCAGGTGCCGGGCCCGCCGCAGCCGCTGCTGGGTCAGCCAGCGGCCGGGACTCAGACCGGTCTCCTCCCTGAAGCGCCGGGCGAAGGTGCGGGTGCTCATCGCCGCGTGCGCGGCCAACTCGTCCAGGGACAGGGGCCGGCCCAGCCGGCCCAGCGCCCAGTCGCGGGTCGGGCCGGTGCCCGTCCCGCTCGTCGGTGGCACCGGCCGCTCGATGTACTGCGCCTGGCCGCCGTCCCGGTACGGCGGTACGACGCAGCGGCGGGCCACCTGGTTGGCCACCTCGCTGCCGTGGTCCTGGCGCACCAGGTGCAGGCAGACGTCGACGCCGCTCGCCGCGCCCGCGGAGGTCAGCAGGTCGCCGTGGTCGACGAAGAGCACGTCCGCGTCCAGTTCGACCCGGGGGAACAGTTCCCGGAAGTGGTCGGTGAGCGCCCAGTGGGTGGTGGCCCGGCGCCCGTCCAGGAGACCGGCGGCGGCCAGCAGGAAGGCGCCGGTGCAGATCGACACCAGGCGGGTCCCGGGGCGGATCCGGGCCAGGGCGGCGAGCGCCCGCGGATCCGGCACGGCGGCGGACGCGGCCGTGATGGCGTACGGCGGGACGATCACGGTGTCCGCCTCGGCAAGCGCCTCGGGGCCGTGCGCCGGGGTGACGGTCAGGTCCGAGTCGGTGCGCACGGGCCGTCCGTCGACGCTCGCGGACAGCACTGCGTAGCGGCCGTCCGCGGAACCCAGGACCCGGTGCGGAATGCCGAGTTCGAAGGGGTAGACGCCGTCCAGGGCGAGGACGGCGACCTTGTGGGCGCCGGGCCGGGGCGCCGGGCGCATCAGGCGGTCCAGTTCGGCCGCGCGCGCGGCCGCATCGACGAGCATGGCAGAAATGTATCGGATGCTGTCCTTCTGGCCATCGCGCCGGACCGCTCCGCACGGCCAGGATCGAGGGCATGACCTCGACGGACACTCCTGAGAAGCCCGCCCCCGTGATGCTCGCCCTGCACCAGACGGCCCTCGGCGGCCCCGAGGTGCTGCGGCCCACCGAACTGCCGCGGCCCGAACCGGGACCGGGCGAGATCCTCGTCGCCGTGCACGCGGCCGGGCTCAACCCGACGGACTTCAAGCACCGCGCCCTGAAGATCTTCCTGCCGCCCCCGCCGCTGACCCTCGGCTGGGACGTCTCCGGCACCGTGGTGGAGACCGGTTTCGGCGTCACCCTCTTCCGGCCCGGCGACGAGGTCTTCGGCATGCTGCCCTATCCGCACGGGGCCGGCGCGCACGCCGAGTACGTGACCGGACCGGCCCGCGCCTTCGCCGCCAAGCCCGCCGGGATCGACCACGTCCAGGCCGCCGCCCTCCCGCTGGCCGCGCTCACCGCCTGGCAGGCCCTGGTCGACACCGCCGGTCTCCGCGCCGGGCAGCGGGTGCTGATCCACGCGGCGGCGGGCGGCGTGGGCCATCTCGCCGTACAGATCGCCAAGGAGCGGGGCGCGCACGTCACCGGCACCGCGAGCGCGCCCAAGCACGCGTTCCTGCGTGAACTCGGTGCGGACGCCTGCGTCGACTACCGCTCCGTGGACTTCACCGACACCGAGGAGCGCTACGACGTGGTCCTCGACACGCTCGGCGGGGAGACCGCCACCCGTTCCGTGGGCGTGCTCCGCCCCGGCGGCACCGTCGTCTCCCTGCTGCCGGGCGACGCGCACACCGGGGCCGCGGCCGAGCGGGCCGGGGTCCGCGCCGTGGTCCTGCTGGTCGAACACGACCACGCCGGGATGCGCGCCATCGCCGATCTCGTCGAACGGGGGAGCCTGCGCGCCCACGTGTCCGGCACCTTCCCGCTCGCCGAGGGCGCCCGGGCGCACGCCCAGGGGGAGACCGGCCGTACGACGGGCAAGCTGGTCGTCACCGTGCGCTGAGCGGGCCCGAACCGGCCGCGTCCTACCGGGGCGCGGCCGGTTCCGCGTCGGCCCCGCCGTCCGCGCCGGCCAGGCCCCACAGCAGTACCTGTGTCAGGCCGTGCACCCACTCCTCGTCCGCGGCCCGGGCGCTGACCAGCGTGCGGTGCACCACCGCGCCCGCCACCACGTCGAAGATGAGGTCCGCCGTGCGGGCGGCCTCGGCCGCATCGGTCTCCGGCGGCAGCTCGCCGCGGGCCTGGGCGCGGGCCCTGCCCTCCAGCACCAGGCGCTTCTGCCGCTCGACGATCGACGTGCGGATGCGCTCGCGCAGCGCGTCGTCGCGGGTGGACTCCGCGACCACCGCCATCAGGCCGCTCCTGGCCTCCGGCCGGGCCAGGATCGTCGCGAACTGGAGCACCACGCCCTCGATGTCGGCGGCGAGCGAGCCGCGGTCGGGCAGTTCGAGCTCGTCGAAGAGCTCCGCCACCGCGTCCACGACCAGTTCGTTCTTGCCCGCCCAGCGGCGGTAGAGCGTCGTCTTGGCAACCCCGGCCCGCGTGGCGACGTCTCCCAGGGTGAGCTTCGACCAGCCGAGGTCGACCAGGGCGGCCCGCGTCGCGGCCAGGATCGCGGTGTCCGCCGCGGCACTGCGCGGGCGCCCGGCACGGCCGGCTGGGGTGCTGCTCTGCATCCCCCGACCTTAACCGGCGGGTAACACGCGGCCGGTCGTGAGACAGATCACCGCGTCGGGGTCCGGCGGTGGGGTGTTCCGACGGGCCGTCCTGGCATTACGCTACGACTCGTAGCGAAAGCGCGGGTCCGCCCGTGCCCCAGCGACGACCACGGGCGTGGGGTGGGGACCCGGCGCCGAGCAGTACAGCCGAGCAGTACACAGACCGAACAGCACACATCCGGGCGGGCTTTCGACCCGGTTTTCACACGCGCGCGCCGTACGGGGGAGGATAGACCCATGCAGCCACGGAACATGTCCATGAGCGGGGTCGTCGACCTCGCCGCGGTGAAGCAGGCCCAGGAGGCCAAGGCGAAGGCGGAGCAGGCGCGCGCCGAGGCGGCCCGGACCGGCGGCGCGGGCGCCGTCTCCCCGGCCGACCTCGTCATCGAGGTCGACGAGGCCGGCTTCGAGAGCGACGTCCTGCAGCGGTCCACCGAGGTCCCGGTCGTCATCGACTTCTGGGCCGAGTGGTGCGAGCCCTGCAAGCAGTTGAGCCCGGTCCTGGAGCGGCTCGCCGTCGAGTACAACGGGCGCTTCCTCCTCGCCAAGATCGACGTCGACGCCAACCAGATGCTGATGCAGCAGTTCGGCGTCCAGGGCATCCCGGCCGTGTTCGCGGTCGTCGCCGGACAGGCGCTGCCCCTCTTCCAGGGGGCCGCGGGCGAGCAGCAGATCCGGCAGACCCTGGATCAGCTGGTGCAGGTCGGCGAGGAGCGCTTCGGCCTGACCGGTCTCGTCGTCGACCCCGAGGCGGAGCCGGGTGCCGAGCGGCCCGCCGCGCCCGAGCGCCCCGCCGGGCCGCACGACGCGGCCCTCGACGCCGCCGTGCAGGCGATGGACGCGGGCGACCTGGGCGGTGCCGTCCAGGCCTACCAGAACGTGCTGGCCGAGGAGCCGGGCAACACGGAGGCCAAACTGGGCCTGGCCCAGGCCGAGTTGCTCCAGCGGGTGCAGAACGCCGATCCGCAGAAGGTCCGTCAGGAAGCGGCCGACAAGCCGGGTGACGCCCAGGCGCAGATCGCCGCCGCCGACCTGGACCTGGTGGGCGGTCACGTGGAGGACGCCTTCGGGCGCCTCATCGACACGGTGCGCGTCACGGCGGGCGACGACCGGGACGCCGTCCGGCTGCGGTTGCTGGAGCTGTTCGAGGTGGTCGGTGCCGACGATCCGCGGGTGACCGCGGCGCGCCGGGCGCTGGCGCGGGCCCTGTTCTAGGCGGCTTCTCGTCGGCGCTCCGGGATCGGCGTTCTAAACGCCGTCGGCGTGTTGCGTATGTGAAGGAGCTGTCGAAGAGGCGTCACTGCGGCCGCGCTTTACCAAAACTTGGTAATCGCGGCCGCTGTTACTGCCAGTAAGTCGACGGCGTCGATCTGTCGGACTCTGTCCATCGATCAATAGTTTTGTTCTGCCCTCATGGCACACCCAGCGTCGCCGTTCGGGCCCGGTGTGTCGTCCCGCGGTCACGCGGCCGCTACTAGCCAGTAACGAACCCCCTTGTGCCGACGGCGAGAATGCACCACGATCGGCGACGCTCGGTCCATTCCCGTACCCCGACAGCCGGTCGGGTCGCGGGGGTTTTTGGGTCCCCACCGAGCAGGGTCGGCGGCAGTGATGCCGGCCCTTGGGCAGGGGGGTCTTCGCTCATCCGGCGAAGCCTGTCCAGCAGGGTTGTGCGTGATGCGTGTCAGGCGCGACCAGTGGTTGTCGCTCGGGGGTGATCGCCGGTTGTTCGGGCGCGTTGTACGTGCCGCCGAGGACAGGCGCTCTCCTTCCCGAGGACGTAGCACTTCTCCCATCCCTGCCGGGCCGAGTCGCCGACTGGTGACGGGGCCGAGGCCAGGAGATGTACGTCCGAGAAGGAGGAAATATGGAGTCCCAGGTGCGTGGCGGGACCAGATGGAAGCGGTTCGCCGTGGTGATGGTGCCCAGCGTGGCCGCCACGGCTGCGATAGGTGTCGCCCTCGCGCAGGGCGCTCTCGCCGCGTCGTTCAGCGTGTCGGGCCAGTCGTTCAAGGTGACGGCTGACCGGCTCGACGGCACGGGCTTTATGCAGTACGGCGCGATCGACTCGGGCTACACGCTGAAGGGCGAGAAGACGGCTCACCCCGTCGCGGTCTCGGCGTTCAAGTCCGCGCAGATCAAGAACATGTGCCAGTCCGTGGTCACCCCGGACATCCCGTTGATCGGCTCGGTCAGCCTCATGCTGAAGGCCGGCGGTGGAGACACCCCGGTCAAGGCGGAGAACCTGTACATCGACGTCGAGGACCTGCAGGCCGATGCCACGTTCCGCGGCATCGACATCGGTGTGGCCGCCAAGGACGCCAACAAGGGTCCCGGCATCAAGAAGGGCGACACCACGAACCCGTACGGGTTCTCGCAGCAGGCCGACTCGGCCACGCTGACCGATGTGAAGCAGACGGCGTGGGCGACCACCGCCGGAACCTTCAAGCTCAGCGGTCTGAAGATGTCGCTGTCCAAGGGTGTCAAGGAGTGCTACTAAGCACTCGCTGACGGGCGGGGGAGCCGACGGCGCCCCCGCCCGTCCACTCTCCGGCCGCGCCTTCACGCGCGGCCCACATCTCCACCACAGCAAAGCCGTACCAGGGAGCTATTTCCATGAGCGCCGAGACTCCTGCCGCCGCCGGCCAGTTCACCCGCCGCAGGCTGCAGTTCCGTGCCTGGCGAGGCGCGCGGCCGTTCTGGGCCGGCCTGTTCGTCGCGCTCGGCGGACTCCCCATCGCCTACTTCCCGTACGCGAACCTTCAGATCGGTCACCTGACGCTGGCGATGTCCACCACGGCGGGCGCCGGGTCCCTGATCATCGGCGTGCTGCTGGTCGTCCTGGGCGTCAGCCTGTGGTTCCAGAAGCACGTGCGGGTCTTCGCGGGCGTCGCGGCGATCCTGCTGGCGCTGGTGTCCATCCCCGTGTCCAACCTCGGCGGCTTCCTCATCGGCTTCCTGTTCGCGCTGGTCGGCGGGGCCATGGCCGTGTCGTGGGTGCCGGGCGATCCGCCGCAGGCCGAGCCGCCGGCGGAGGGCAAGGGCACGGACGACGCGCCCCGGGGCGCGGTCCCCGCGGCCGACGACACCGCCTTCCCCGGCTTCCCGGAGCCCGGGACCCAGGCGTCCGGCCCCGCGGTGCCGGGGCCGCGGGGCGGCATGGACGACGGGGAGCCCTCCCAGGCCTCCATGGCACCGGGGGCGCACGATCTGTCAGGAACGAGCCCGGCCAACGGGGCGAACGGGAGGCACAGTGCCGGCTGACGAGGTGACCCGCGGGACTGACGTGGAGTCGTCCCGTGTGAGAACCGGGCCGCGCCACGCGGCACCCAAGAAGCCGTTGTTCACCAGGTTCCACATGCCGGCCGGCAAGGCGATAGCCATCGCGGCGATGCCCACGGCCGTGCTCATGGGGATGGGGTTCACGCCGACGCTCGCCCTCGCCGACGGCAACGACGCGGCGCCGCCCTCCAACAGCCTGACGGCCGACGAGTACAAGGACTGCGTGGCGGCCCTCGAGGACGCCGAGAAGGACCCGTCCGAGTCGCCCACCCCTTCGCCCTCGGCGAGTGACGGGGCCGAGGACGGCAAGGACGACGCCAAGGAGCCCGACCCCTCGGCCTCCACCGGGGACAAGGACTCCGGCACGGACAAGGGCGACTCCTCTTCGTCGGATTCAGGTTCCGACGACGAGGGCGGCAAGGACGCCGGGGACGACAAGGCCGACCCCGCCCCGAGCCCCTCCGCGTCGCAGAGCCAGGAGGCATCCGGTCAGAGCGCCACGGAGCCCTCCCCGTCCGAGTCGGAGGACAAGGGCGGTCTGCTGGAGGGCCTCGGCGACGCCATCGAGGGCATCTTCACCGGCGGCAAGAAGGCCGAGGAGAGCCCGAGCCCCACGCCGACCCCCTCGGCGTCCGAGAGCGCGGGCGACGCGTCGGACGCGTCCGGCGCGTTGAAGGACACGACCGACGAGGTCACCGGCACGGTGAAGGACACCGTCGAGGGCGCGACCGACACGGCGTCGAAGGCGGCCGAGGACACCAAGGACACGGTGGACAAGGCGGCCGAGGCGGCCAAGGAGGCGGCGGAGAAGGCCAAGGAGGACGCGGCGAAGGCCGAGGAGGACGCCACCGCCACGCCCAGCCCCTCCGAGAGCGCCGACGAGGCCGGCAAGGACGCCGAGGACTGCCCGGTCGCCACGGACGACGAGGGCGGCGTCGACAACAAGCTGCCGCTGCCCGACGACCCGTGGTACCTCAACGCCAGCTCGCTGCTCCTGAAGGGCGCCTCCTACAAGGGCGTCGTCGAGGTCAAGACGGCCAACGGCACCACCAAGAAGGTGCTGAAGTACGTCATCTCCGACGGCACCGACATCGGCGACCTGCACCAGACGGTGAACGACAAGCAGGCCGGCAAGACCTACCACGTGCAGGCGGCCAAGGGCTCCACGTCCACGATCCGCGACGGCGAGACGGTGATGTACACGGAGAGCATCTCGGGCAACCTGCTCGGGCTGATCCCGATCACCTTCGACCCGGAGCACCCGCCGCCCCTGGACATCCCGCTGATCTACTTCACCAAGGTGACGGTCGTCCAGGCCGGCCAGTTCGGCGGCACGCTGCACATCCCGGGACTGCACCAGTACACGACCGACTGAGCACGCCCGCACCACGCCCGAGGGCGCCCCCTGCGACAGGGGGCGCCCTCGGTGCGTACGACGGGGAGGGGGCGGTCAGCCGCGCCGTGTCTCGCCCAGGTGGAGGACCCGCACCATGTTGGTGGTGCCGGGCACGCCGGGGGGCGAACCGGCGGTGATCACGACGATGTCGCCGTCGCTGAACCGGCCCAGGCGGGCCGTCTCCTGGTCCACCAGGTCCACCATCTCGTCCGTGGTGTTCACGAGCGGCACCACGTGCGGCTCCACGCCCCAGCTGAGCGCCAGCTGGTTGCGGGTGGACTCGTCGGTGGTGAAGGCGAGGATCGGCTGGGCCGCGCGGTAGCGGGAGAGCCGGCGGGCGGTGTCGCCGGACTGGGTGAAGGCCACCAGGCCCTTGCCGCCCAGGAAGTCGGCGATCTCGGCGGCCGCACGGGCCACCGAACCGCCCTGCGTGCGCGGCTTCTTGCCCGGCACCAGCGGCTGGAGGCCCTTGGAGAGCAGCTCCTGCTCGGCGGCGGTGACGATCTTCGACATCGTCTTGACGGTCTCGATCGGGTAGGCGCCCACGCTCGACTCGGCGGACAGCATGACCGCGTCGGCGCCGTCCAGGATCGCGTTGGCCACGTCGGAGGCCTCGGCGCGGGTCGGACGGGAGTTGGTGATCATCGACTCCATCATCTGGGTCGCCACGATCACCGGCTTGGCGTTGCGCCGGCACAGCTCGATCAGGCGCTTCTGCACCATGGGGACCTTCTCGAGCGGGTACTCGACGGCCAGGTCGCCACGGGCGACCATCACGCCGTCGAACGCCATCACGACGTCCTCCATGTTGTCGACCGCCTGGGGCTTCTCCACCTTGGCGATCACCGGGACACGGCGGCCCTCCTCGTCCATGACGCGGTGCACGTCGGCGACGTCCTTGGCGTCCCGGACGAAGGAGAGGGCGACCAGGTCGCAGCCCATGCGCAGCGCGAAACGGAGGTCCTCGACGTCCTTCTCGCTCAGCGCGGGGACGTTGACCGCCGCGCCGGGCAGGTTGATGCCCTTGTGGTCGGAGATGACGCCGCCCTCGATGACGATCGTCTTCACCCGGGGGCCCTCGACCTCGGTGACCTTCAGCTCGACGTTGCCGTCGTTGATGAGCACCTGGTCGCCCTTGGTGACGTCACCGGGCAGGCCCTTGTACGTCGTGCCGCAGATCGTCCTGTCGCCCGGGACGTCCTCGGCGGTGATGGTGAACTCGTCACCGCGCACCAGCTCGACGGGACCCTCCGCGAAGGTCTCCAGGCGGATCTTCGGGCCCTGCAGGTCGGCGAGGACACCGATGGCCCGGCCGGTCTCCTTGGCGGCGGCCCGGACCCGGTCGTAACGGCCCTGGTGCTCGGCGTGGCTGCCGTGGCTGAAGTTGAAGCGGGCCACGTTCATGCCGGCTTCGATCAGCGTGACGAGCTGCTCGTGGGAGTCGACCGCGGGGCCGAGAGTACAGACGATTTTCGAACGGCGCATGGGTGCCATCCTATCGGTTTGTTTCGGCGCGGAATATTCCGTCTGGCGGAAAATACAAAAGGGCGGGATGCCGCTCAGGTGAGATGGGGATTTCCCGATTCAATTACCAGCGCGTAGGTCTGTGTCGCGATCTCCATTTCCTCGTCCGTCGGTACCACCGCCACCGCCACCCGCGCCCCCGCGGGCGAGATCAGCCGGGCTCCGTCGCCGCGTACGGCGTTCAGCCCGCCGTCGACCGCCAGGCCGAGCCCTTCCAGCCCGGCCACGGCCGCCTCGCGCACCGGCGCCGAGTTCTCCCCGACTCCCGCCGTGAACGCCACGGCGTCCACGCGTCCGAGAACGGCGTAATAGGCACCGATGTACTTCTTGAGCCGGTGAATGTAGATGTCGAAGGCCAGCCGCGCCCGCTGGTCGCCCGCGTCGACGCGGCGGCGGATCTCCCGCATGTCGTTGTCGCCGCACAGCCCGATCAGACCGCTCCTCTTGTTGAGGAGAGTGTCGATCTCGTCGGCGGACATTTCCCCAACGCGCATCAAATGGAAGATGACGGCCGGGTCCATGTCTCCCGAGCGCGTACCCATCACGAGTCCCTCCAAAGGCGTCAGCCCCATGGAGGTGTCCACGCACCGGCCGCCCCGCACGGCCGAGGCGGACGCCCCGTTGCCCAGGTGCAGCACGATCACGTTCACGTCCTCGGGCGCCCTGCCGAGGAGGCGCGCGGTCTCGCGGGAGACGTACGCGTGCGAGGTGCCGTGGAAGCCGTAGCGGCGGATCCGGTGCGCGTCGGCCGTCTCGACGTCGATCGCGTAGCGCGCCGCGGACTCCGGCATCGTCGTGTGGAAGGCGGTGTCGAACACGGCGACCTGCGGCAGGTCCGGGCGCAGCGCCTGCGCGGTCCGGATGCCGGTGAGGTTCGCCGGGTTGTGCAGCGGGGCGACCGGGATGAGCCGCTCGATCTCGGCGAGCACCGCGTCGTCGATCACCGTCGGCTCGGTGAAGTGCTTGCCGCCGTGCACCACCCGGTGCCCGATCGCGGCCAGCTCGGAGGAGTCCAGGCCGAGCCCGTCCCTGGCCAGCTCGGCCGCCACGGCCTTCAGCGCCGCCTCGTGGTCCGGAACGGACCCGCTCCACTCGCGGCTGTCGCCGCCCGCCGGCGTGTGCTTCAGCCGTGAGGTCTCCTCACCGATCCGCTCGACCAGGCCCACGGCGAGGCGCTCGCCGCCGCGCATGTCGATCAGCTGGTACTTCACCGACGACGAGCCGGAGTTGAGCACGAGGACACGGGTGCCGGTCACTGGTCGGACGCCTTCTCACTGGGGGACTGCTGGGCCTGGATCGCCGTGATGGCGACGGTGTTGACGATGTCCTGCACGAGCGCGCCCCGGGACAGGTCGTTGACCGGCTTGCGCAGGCCCTGGAGGACCGGGCCGACGGCGATGGCACCGGCCGAGCGCTGCACCGCCTTGTAGGTGTTGTTGCCGGTGTTCAGGTCGGGGAAGATCAGCACGCTGGCCTGCCCGGCGACCGCCGAACCGGGCAGCTTGGTCGCGGCGACCGACGGCTCGACCGCTGCGTCGTACTGGATCGGCCCCTCGACGCTGAGGTCCGGGCGGCGCGAGCGGACCAGCTCGGTGGCCTCGCGCACCTTGTCGACGTCCGCGCCGGAACCGGACGTGCCGGTCGAGTACGACAGCATCGCGATCCGCGGCTCCACCCCGAACTGCGAGGCCGTCGCGGCGGACTGGGTGGCGATGTCGGCGAGCTGCTCCGCGTCCGGGTCCGGATTGACCGCGCAGTCGCCGTAGACCAGCACCTTGTCGGCCAGGCACATGAAGAAGACGGAGGAGACGATGGCCGCGTCCGGCTTGGTCTTGATGATCTCGAAGGCGGGCCGGATGGTCGCCGCCGTCGAGTGCACCGACCCTGAGACCATCCCGTCGGCGAACCCTTCCTGCACCATCAGCGTGCCGAAGTAGTTCACGTCCGAGACCACGTCGTACGCCAGCTCCACGGTCACGCCCCTGTGAGCGCGCAGGGCGGCGTACTTCTCGGCGAAGGAGTCCCGCAGCTCGCTGGCGGCCGGGTCCATCAGCTCGGCGCCGGCCAGGTCGATGCCCAGGTCGGCGGCCTTCTTGCGGATCTGCTCGACCGGGCCGAGCAGCGTCAGCTCGCACACGCCCCGGCGCAGCAGCACCTCCGCCGCGTGCAGCACCCGCTCCTCGGTGCCCTCCGGCAGGACCACCCGGCGCAGGTCGGAGCGGGCCTGCTCGAGGAGCTTGTGCTCGAACATCATCGGCGTGACGCGGTCGCTGCTGGGCGCGGAGACCCGCTTGTTCAGCTCGGCGGTGTCGACGTACCGCTCGAAGAGGCCGAGGGCGGTCTCCGCCTTGCGCGGGGTGGCCGCGTTGAGCTTGCCCTCCAGGGAGAAGAGCTGCTCGGCGGTGGGGAAGCTGGTGCCGGTCACCGAGAGCACCGGCGTGCCGGGGGCCAGCCGGGCGGCGAGGGTGAGGATGCCCTCGCCGGGCACCTCGTTCAGGGTCAGCAGCACCCCGGCTATCGGCGGGGTGCCGGCGCTGTGCGCGGCCAGCGTGCCGATCACCAGGTCGGCGCGGTCGCCGGGCGTGATGACCAGGCAGCCCGGGGTCAGCGCGGCCAGCAGGTTGGGCAGCATGGCCCCGCCGAAGACGAAGTCCAGCGCGTCGCGGGCGAGCCCGGAGTCGTCGCCGAGGACGATCTCGGCGCCCAGGGCGTGCGCGATCTGGGAGACCGTCGGCGCGGACAGGGCGGGCTCGTCCGGCACCACCCAGCACGGCACCGGCAGCCGGTGCGCGAGCCGCTCGGCGATCTCGTCCCGGTCCTCGCGCGCGACCCGGTTGGTCACCATGGCCAGCACGTCGCAGCCGAGGCCGTCGTAGGCGCGGAAGGCGTTGTGGGTCTCGGCCAGCACCGACTCGGCACTCTGCTTGCGGCCCCCGACCACGGGAAGGACCGAGGCGCCGAACTCGTTGGCGAGCCGCGCGTTCAGCGACAGCTCGTCCGGGAACTGGGTGTCGGCGTAGTCGGTGCCGAGGACGAGGACGACGTCGTAGTCCCGCGCGACCAGATGGAAGCGGTCGACCAGCGCGGACACCAGCTCGTCCACGCCCTGTTCGGCCTGGAGGAGGGAGGCTTCCTGGTAGTCCATGCCGTAGACCGTCGCGGAGTCCTGCGAGAGCCGGTAGCGGGCGCGCAGCAGTTCGAAGAGCCGGTCGGGCCCGTCGTGCACCAGGGGACGGAAGACACCGACCCGGTCGACCTGCCGGGTCAGGAGTTCCATCACCCCCAGCTCGACGACCTGGCGGCCGTCACCGCGGTCGATACCGGTCACGTACACGCTGCGCGTCACGCGTGCTCTCCGTTTCGTAGGGGTGAGCGGAATCCTCTTGACAGTACCTCCGGCGATGGTTAAGGCGCCCGTCAGCGTCCACCGCCGCCCGGGCCGTGAAACAATTGGATCGGCTCACCGGTGTCAACAGCGAGCAGGAGACACAGCACGATGCGTATCGGAGTTCTCACCGCAGGCGGCGACTGCCCCGGCCTGAACGCAGTGATCCGGTCGGTCGTGCACCGAGCGGTGGACAACTACGGCGACGAGGTCATCGGCTTCGAGGACGGCTACGCGGGGCTGCTGGACAGCCGCTACCGCACCCTCGACCTCAACGCGGTCAGCGGCATCCTCGCCCGCGGCGGCACCATCCTCGGCTCCTCCCGCCTGGAGCGCGACCGGCTCCGCGAGGCCTGCGAGGACGCCTCGGACATGATCCAGAACTTCGGCATCGACGCCCTGATCCCGATCGGCGGCGAGGGCACCCTCACGGCCGCCCGGATGCTGTCCGACGCCGGGCTCCCGGTGGTCGGCGTGCCGAAGACCATCGACAACGACATCTCCTCCACCGACCGCACCTTCGGCTTCGACACCGCCGTCGGCGTCGCGACCGAGGCGATGGACCGCCTCAAGACCACCGCCGAGTCCCACCAGCGCGTCATGGTCGTCGAGGTCATGGGCCGGCACGCCGGCTGGATCGCCCTGGAGTCCGGCATGGCCGCCGGTGCCCACGGCATCTGCCTGCCCGAGCGCCCCTTCGACCCCGCCGACCTGGTCAAGATGGTCGAGGAGCGCTTCTCCCGCGGCAAGAAGTTCGCCGTCGTCTGCGTCGCCGAGGGCGCCCACCCCGCCGAGGGCTCCATGGACTACGGCAAGGGCGCCATCGACAAGTTCGGCCACGAGCGCTTCCAGGGCATCGGCACCGCACTCGCCTTCGAGCTGGAGCGCAGGCTCGGCAAGGAGGCCAAGCCGGTCATCCTCGGCCACGTCCAGCGCGGCGGCGTACCGACCGCGTACGACCGGGTCCTCGCCACCCGCTTCGGCTGGCACGCGGTGGAGGCCGCGCACCGGGGCGACTTCGGCCGGATGACGGCGCTGCGCGGCACCGACGTCGTGATGGTGCCGCTGGCGGAGGCGGTCACCGAGCTGAAGACGGTCCCGAAGGACCGGATGGACGAGGCGGAGTCGGTCTTCTAGACCCTCTTCCAGACACTGGATCTCCAGACCTCGGACCCGCTTACGGGTGCTTCTCGACCGCCGTCCAGAAGTGGTCGACGATCCGGTCGAGGAAGTCCCGGCCCCCGGCGCTCGAGTCGGGGGCGCCGCCGCCCCAGCTGAGGGTGGCGGTCATCCGCCCCTGGTAGTCCTGGTGCAGCACCTGGAGGACGTTCTCCAGGACGCGCCGGTCCAGCGGTGCCAGCTTGGCGATCGGGCGCACGCAGCCCTGCCAGCGGGTGGTCACCGCGCTCGTCAGCAGGTCGGCCAGCTTCTCCTCGCGCCCCGTGACGGTCACGAAGTCGGGCAGCGTGAGACCGAGCACGTCGGCGAGCTGGGCCGACTGACGGTCGGTGCCGCGCCAGTCGTCCGCCTCCTCCATCCGCAGGTAGGCCGGAAGCCCGAGCCCGACCGCACGGGCCACGTCCTCGGGTGCCAGACCGCGGGCGACGCGGTGCTCGCGCAGGGACTGCGGCCGCCCGATCAGCTCACCGGGCGAGCACCACAGCACCCCGGCGAGCGCGGTCAGCTCCGGCCCCTCGGGGAAGGCCGTCCCCCGCTCCCAGGCGATGACGAGGTCGGGGGAGACGTACGGCAGCCCGTACGAGACGCGTATGCCGTGGGCGACGTGCTCGGGCCCCATGTTGAGGGCGGCACGCAGCCGGCGGGCGGCGAGGGCGTTGAACGGAGGGCCCGACTGGCTCGGGCCGGGTGAGGGTCGGCGCACGCGCCACACCGTAGGGGTCCGGGGCGATGCTGACTACGGGCTGTTCGGCCAGCGATACGGATTGTAGGAACGTACGGGGGCGCGGCTCACCCTTTGACCGCCCCGCCCAGCGCGAACCCGCCGCCCAGCCGTCGCGAGATCAGCACGTACAGCAGCACCACCGGCGTGGAGTAGACGATCGAGAACGCCGCCAGCTGTCCGTACGCCACCATGCCCCGGTTGCCGAAGAAGTCGTTGATGCTGACCGATGCGGGCATCTGGTCCGGGGAGAGCAGCAGCATGAAGGGGACGAAGAAGTTCCCCCACATCATCACGAACGAGAACACCGTCACCACCGCCACCCCCGGCCCCATCAGCGGCAGCACGATCCGCAGCAGCGACTGGAAGGACGACGCCCCGTCCGTCCACGCCGCCTCTTCCAGTTCCTTCGGCACCCCGTCCATGAAGTTCTTCATCAGCCAGATCGCGAAGGGCAGTTGCGAGGCGGCGAAGAAGAAGATCGTCCCCTGCATGGTGTCGATCATGTTCACCCGCACGAACAGGGCGTAGACGGGCACCATGATCGCCGTGATCGGCAGGCTGGTCGCGAACAGGATGGTGAGCAGGAAAGGCCGGTTCAGCCGCGACCGGAAGCGGGAGAGCGGATACGCCGCGAGCACCGCGCACACCACCGTCAGCAGCGTCGCCCCGCCGCACAGGATCAGGCTGTTGAGCAGCGGGGTGAAGGTGATCTCCGGGGTGAGGATCGCGTCGAAGTTGTCCAGGGTGACCCCGTCGGGGACCTTGACCCGCAGGCTCGCGTGCGGGTCGAGGGCGGACAGCACCACCCAGGCCAGCGGCAGTACGAAGGCCGCGGCCGCCACCAGCAGCCCGGCGTCGGCGGCGGTGCGGCGCCGGTTGCGCCGGGAGGCGGGGGTCGTACGGCGGGCCGTACGGGACGTGACCGTGGATGCCATGTCAGACCTCCGTCCGCAGCAGGCGCAGGTACACGACCGAGAACAGCGAGCCGATCAGCAACAGCAGCAGCGCCACCGCCGTGCCGTACCCGATCAGGCTGTTCTGGAAGGCCTGCTCGTACATGAACAGCGGCAGCGTCTGGCTCTTGCCGCTCGGCCCGCCCCGCGTCATCACCCAGATCAGCCCGAAGACCGACAGCGTCTGCAGCGTGTTGAGCATCAGGTTGGTGCCGATGGAGCGCCGGATCATCGGCAGCGTGATGTGCCACATCCGGCGCCAGCCGCTCGCGCCGTCGACCTCGGCGGCCTCGGTGACCTCCTTGGGGATCTCGTTCAGCGCGGCCGAGTACACCAGCATCGAGAACGCCGTGCCCCGCCACACGTTGGCGAAGGACACCGCCAGGATCGGCAGCGTGAACAGCCAGTTCTGGGAGGGCAGATGGAGCCAGTCCAGGATGGCGTTGAGGGTGCCCTCGCGCCGGAAGAAGGCGTAGAGCAGGAAGCCCGCCACCACCTCCGGCAGCACCCAGGCCGTGACAACGATGCCACCGGTGAGCGTGCGGACCGGCTTCGAGGCCCGCTGCATCAGCGAGGCCAGGGCGAGCCCCAGGGTGTTCTGCCCGATCAGCGAGGACAGCACGGTGAAGACGAGGGTCAGCCATACGGCGTTGAGGAACGCCTCGTCCTTGAAGGCGCGGGTGAAGTTGTCGAACCCGACGAAGGACTCCTGGGCCTGCCCGGTGAGCTGGAGGTCGGTGAAGGCGATGACGACGCAGTAGACGATCGGACCCGCGAGGAAGAGCAGCAGCAGGACGACGGCGGGGGAGACGGGCAGGGCGCGGAAGAGGGAGCGCCGGACGCTGCCGGGCCGGGTGCCCGAGGCCAAAGGCGCGGGCGTCTTCCGCACCTTGGGCCCGGTGTGCTCCGGCGCGGTGGCCGTCACTTGCTCACCACCTGGTTGTCGGTGGCCTCCTTGAGCGCCTCGTCGTAGCCGCGCGCCGCCTCCTCGACCGACTTGTCACCGGTCGTCACGCCCTCCATGGCCTCCTGGATGGCGACGGACACCTTCGGGTACGCCGGGTAGGCGGGCCGGTAGTGGGTGTCGGCGACGAGGTCGGTGAAGAACTTGATGCCGGGCTGGGCGTCGACGTAGGCGGGGTCGTCGGCGACGTCCTCGCGGACGGAGATGCCGGAGTTGGCGACGTACCACTTCTGGGCGTTGGCCTTGGTCTGCATCGTCTTGATGAACTCGAAGGCCAGGTCGGGGTTGCCCGCCTTGGCCGGGATCGACCAGGTCCACCCGCCGGACATGCTCACCCTGCCGGGCGCCTGCCCGTTCTGCGTGGGCATGGCGGCGAGCCCCAGCTCCTTCGACCACTCGGGCCACTCGTGCCCGCTGCCCTCCAGCCAGTCCTGCGGCAGCCAGGAGCCGTCGAGCGCGATCCCGAGCTTGCCCTGTGGCAGCAGCTCACCGCGGATCTTCGTGGAGAAGTTGGGGTCGAGGGCGTCGGAGACCTCCGGGCCGAGCTTCTCCTTGTACACCGTCTCGACGAAGGCGAGGGAGTCCTTGAACCCCTGCCCCGCCGTGATCCACTTCTTGCCGCCCTTGTCGTACAGCGGGTCGGAGGAGCCGTCCCCCGTGCCGTACAGCAGCATCTCGAAGCCCTGCATGGTGGCCATCTCGCCGGCGGGCTTGCCCGTGTAGACGTTGAGCGGTGTGACGCCGGGGACCTTCTCCTTGATGGTGCGGGCGGCGTCGAGGACCTCGTCCCAGGTCTTCGGCTGCCAGTCGGCGGGCAGCCCCGCCTTGGCGAAGACGTCCTTGCTGAACCACAGCCCGCGGGTGTCGGTCCCGTCCGGCACGCCGTACGTCTTGCCGTCCTCGCCCTTGGCCGCCGCCTTCGCCGTGTCGATGAACTGGTCCCAGTCCTTCCACTGGTCCAGGTACTCGTCGATCGGCTTCAGGTACCCGCTGGTGATGTCGGAGTTGATGAGGAAGGTGTCCTCGTAGACCAGGTCAGGGGCGGTCTTGGGGGAGCGGAGCATCTGCTGGAGCTTGGTGTAGTACTCCGAGTCCGGCGCCTTGATCGGCACCAGCTCGACCTTCTTCCCCGGGTTGGCCTTCTCGAACTGCTTCTTGATGTCGCCGAGGTAGGTGTCCATCACCTTGATGGAGTTGTCCGTCGACTGCTTGAAGGAGACCTTCACCGTGTCCGGATCGCTGCCGGAGCCGCTTGAGCAGGCGGCGAGCGAGGTGGAGGCGAGCGCGGTGAGGGTGAACAGGGCGGTGAACCGGACGGTGGGACGCACGGGCATGACCTCCTACGGGCACACGACACTGTGGCCTGGACGGCTGCGTGGCGAACGTAAGAGGAATGGTCTAGTCAGGTCAATGAGTGTGCGCCGGATTGGCCCCGGAGGAGGTGATCGGCCTTGCCGGTGACGGGCCCGTGGAAGGTGCCGCCCCGGAAGTCGATGTGGTCCCCGCCGTACGTCGCTCCGTTGGCCTCATGTTCGTGGGGCCCCTCCGCGCCGTCCGAGGAGCCCTCCCGGGGCCGGTGCTTGTGCAGCACCGCCACCGTCACCGTCGCGGCCTGCTCGGCGGCGCGCTGCGGTGAACCCGAGGCGTCGGCCCTGTGCTTCCCGGCGTCGGCGCGGTCGCTGATGCCCCGGATGACCAGGGCGTACACCTGGCCGTTCAGGTGGGCTGCCTGGAGGGCGCCCGAGCCCTCCATCTCGATCGCGCCCGCGTCGTTGTAGTTCCGGTGGAGGAACCGGGCGATCTCCGACTCGGCGTCCGCCAGGACGACATCACCCGTGGCGATCGGCATGAAGTGCGCCCGTACGCCGGGCAGGTCCCGCACGGCGGAACGGGCCGCCTGCTCCAGCGCGTGCGAGCCCGGCAGGGCCTCCGGCCGGACCAGGAAGCCCTCCGGGGTCTGCTTGCCGCCGTGGATCTCGTACACCTGCGTGCCCACGACGACGTCGCCGATCCCGACGTCGTCCTTCAGACTGCCCGCGACCCCGACGAACAGCACGGCCTCGGGGCGCAGCCAGTTGATGAGCTGGGTGGTGAGAACGCCGGCGCGCTCGGCGCCCATGCCCAGTTCGGCGAGGGCGACGTGCCAGGAAGCCGATGTCACTCGGCCCACTTCGACCCGGGTGCCGTCCCGGTGCACCCGCTCCTCCCGCTCCGCCACGTGCGCGCGGACCGCGGCGTATTCGAGCGGGAGTGCGGTCAGGACCAGAACGGTGGGCTGGATGTCCGGCATAGTCGTAAGTTACCGCTGGGAGAAGGGATTCGAGTGCCGGAACAGGACGTCACGGTGGGGCAGTTGCTGCTCGCCGAGTACGAGAGCGTGAAGAGCGAGCAGAGGGCGAGGATCGGGTTCCGGGACAATCTCCTCTATGTGACGCTCGCCGTCGTGGCCGCCGTCATCGCCGCTACCGCCCAGGCGGAGCGGCCCTCGATGCTGCTGGCGCTGCCGCCGGTGTGCCTCGTCCTCGGGTGGACCTACCTCGTCAACGACGAGAAGATCTCCGCGATCGGGCTCTACGTCCGGGACGATCTGGGGCCGAAGCTGGCCGAACTCGCCGCGCACGCGAGCGGGTTCGCGACCTTCGGGTGGGAGGCGTACCACCGCAGCGACACCCGGCGCCGGTCCCGCAAGACGATCCAGACCGTGATCGACCTGACCGCGTTCTGCGCGGTACCCCTGGCGGCGCTGGTCGTTTTCTGGGTGAACGGGGACGCCACCCGGCTGCTCGTCGCGCTCTCGGTGCTGGAGGCGCTCGCCGTGGCGGGGCTCGCCGCGCAGGTCGTGTGGTACGCGAAGGCGGCGTGAGCGTCCCTCCGGCAGGGAGGAGCGGCGCGGATGGAAACGGCACTGCTGACGGCCCTGGCCGAGGGCGCGGGCGGAGACGCGGGGCGCCGGGCGGTGGAGGCGCTGGCGCGGGCGGTGGGGCTCGACGCCGACGCGTCCGTCCGGGACATCGCGAGGGCCGCGGCGGAACCGGCGCGGCGGGAGGCCGTACGGGAGGTCGTACGGGAGTGGGGCGGGACGGTGGCCGGGCTGCCGGTGCCGGGCAGCGGGGCGTCCTGGTACGGCGGCGATCACGCCGACTTCCGGGGCGGGGTCTTCCTGCGCGAGGTGGTCGGCGTACAGGTCGTGGTCCAGGAGGGTGGGGCCGCCGTCCCGGAGGCGGTGGCGGGCCTGCCGCCGAGGCCCGGCGGGTTCACCGGACGGGACCGCGAGACCGAAAACCTGCTGCGCGCGCTGGACCCGGCGAGGACGCGGTCCACGGAGTCGGCCGCCCCCGTTGCCGCCGTGTCCGGTCTCGGCGGTATCGGCAAGACCGCGCTCGCCGTCGAGACCGCGCACCTGGCCCGGGAACGGGGCTGGTTCCCCGGTGGGGTCCTCTTCCTCGACCTGCACGGCTACGACCGGGAGCCCGTCACCGCCGACCGGGGCCTCCAGGCCCTGCTGCACGCCCTCGGCACCCTGCCGGAACACATCCCCATCACGACGGACGAGCGGGCCGCGCTCTACCGCTCGACGCTGGCCGCCCGAACCCGTGAGCGCGGCGCGGTGCTGATCCTGGCCGACAACGCCTCCTCACCGGAGCAGGTACGGCCCCTCCTGCCGGGCGACTTCCGGCACCGCGTCCTGGTCACGTCACGCGACCGTCTGCCCCAACTCGGCGCGCGGCTCCTGCCCCTGGATCAGCTCGGAGCAAGCGAGGCCCTCGAACTCCTCCACCGTGCTCTGGGGATCGCCGATCCCCACGACAGCCGCATGGCCGACGACCCCGACACGGCCGAGCGACTCGCCGAACTCTGCGGACACCTCCCCCTGGCCCTGCAGATCGCGGTCGCCCTGCTGGCGGCGGACCCCGGCAAACCGGTGGCCGAACTCGTGGCGGAACTGGCCGAGGCCCACGACCGCCTGGACCACCTCGACGACGGCGAACGCAGCATCCGCGCCGCCTTCGAGCTGTCCTACCGCCGACTGCCGCCCGAGCAGGCCCGGCTGCTGCGCCTGCTCGCTCTCGCGCCGGGGCCCGAGGTGAGCGACGAGGTCGTCGCCGCGCTGGTCGGCGCCGACCGTCCTCCGGTACGTGACCAGCACGCCCTGGCCCGGGCGCACCTCGTGGAGAGGGGGCGTGCGCGCGGCTGGTGGCGGTTGCACGACCTGGTGCGGGTGTTCGGGGCGGGAGTGGTGGCCCGAGCAGAGGCTGACGCCGCGCGGTCACGGGTGCTGCGGCACTACCTGGAGCGGGCCCGCGCGGCGGACGCCCACCTGAAGCCCCGCACGGAGGACGACGAGGAGTCCGGGCCGTTCCGGAGCCGTGAGGAGGCGCTCGCCTGGTGCGACGCGGAGCGTGCCGGGCTCGTGGCGGCCGCGCGGTGGGTGTCGGACCGGCACCTGACCGCCGACGCCGTCCGGCTCGCCGGTGCGCTCTGCGAGTACCTGGACTGGCGGCGCCGTTTCGACGACGCGGTCACCGTGTGCCGGGCCGCCCGTGCCGCCGCGCACCGGGCGGGTGACGCGGCCGCCGAGGCCGCCGCCTGGAACCGGACGGGCACCGCTCTGCGGGGAAGCAGGCGGCTCAGGGAGGCGTACGACGCCCACCGACGGGCCCGCGACCTGTACCAGGCCCTGGGCGACGACAACGGCAGGGCGATGGCGGTGTCCAACCTGGGCACCCTCCTCAGCGACGTGGGACAGGCCGACGAGGCCATCGACGCCTTCCGGCTCGCCCTCGGGCTCTTCCGCCGCACCGGCGACCGGCACAGCGAGGCCGGTGCCTGGAACAACCTCGCCCTCACACTGCGCAAGTCCGGCCGCGTGGACGAGGCCCTCGACGCCCTCCGAGCCGCGCTCGCCCTCTACCGGGAGACCGGGGACCGGCCCCGCGAGGGCCGGGCCTGGCACAACTACGCCGTCGCCCTCAACGCACGCGGCCGTACGGCGGAAGCCGTGGCCGCCTGCCTCGACAGCCTGGACATCTGCGAGGAGTTCGAGGACTGGCACGGCAGCGCCCGGACGCTGTACGCCCTCGGGCTCGTGCACGAGACGGCCGGAGACGCCGAGCGGGCCCGCGCGCGGATGACACAGGCCGCCGACGCCTACGAGCGGGCGGGCTCGACCGAGGAGGCCGAGCAGGCCCGCAGGGCGGCCCGGCTCACCGGCCCCGCACCCACCGGTACACCAGCTCCGGCCGCCCCACCTGACCGTACTGCGGGCTCCGCCCCGCCCGGCCCGCGTCCACCAGGTGCTCCAGGTAACGCCGGGCCGTGATGCGGGAGATGCCCACCGCCTCGGCGACCCCGGCCGCCGTGAGGCCCTCGGACGAGCCGCGCAGGGCGCCCGTCACGCGTTCCAGGGTCGGGCCGCTCAGGCCCTTGGGCAGGGCCGCGGGGCCGGGGGCGCGGAGGGTGGCCAGGGCGCGGTCCACCTCGTCCTGGCCGCTGGCCTCCCCGGCGGTGCCGCGGAACTCCGCGTAGCGCACCAGGCGGTCGCGCAGGGTGGCGAAGGTGAAGGGCTTCAGGACGTACTGGACGACGCCCAGCGACACCCCCTCGCGCACCATCGTCAGGTCGCGCGCCGACGTCACCGCTATCACGTCGGTGTGATGCCCGGCCGCGCGGAGCGAGCGGGCCAGCTGGAGTCCGTGCACGTCCGGCAGGTGCAGGTCGAGCAGGAGCAGGTCCACCGGCGTGCGGTCCAGCATCCGCTTGGCCTCCGCGCCGGTGTGCGCCTTGCCGACGGCGACGAACCCGGGCACCCGGCCGACGTACATCATGTGCGCGTCGGCGGCGACCGGGTCGTCCTCGACGACCAGGACGCGGATGGGCTCCCCGGCGGTGCTCATACGGCACCTCCGGGGTGAGTTGCCGCACTGTGGGAGTGGCCGTCACCGCGGGCGGCACGGCGCACGGCGCCGACGGCCGGGCGGGCCACGGCGACTGGGACGACACGCGCGGGCGGTTGCCGTCTCACAGGGCACCCCCGGAGTCCGGTCTGCCGCCCGACACCGCGACCGGGGTCGAGCCTCCGCCCCCGGCAGGGCCCAGCGGCAGCCGTGCCTCGAAGCGGGCGCCGCCGCCCTCCGCCTCCGCCACGGTCAGGGTGCCGCCGTGCCGCCGCACCGCCTGCCGGACCAGGGCGAGGCCCAGGCCGCGTCCGCCCTCCCCGGCCGGCTTGGTCGAGTAGCCCCGCTGGAAGACCAGGTCGGCGTGGGCGGGATCGACCCCGGCGCCGGTGTCCGACACCCGCAGCACCAGCTCGGAGCCACCGGAACCGGCACCCTCCGTGTACGCCGCCACCGTCACCCGCGAGGGCACCGCGCCCTGCGCCGCGTCCACCGCGTTGTCCACCAGGTTGCCCAGGATCGTCACCAGGTCCCGGGCGGGCAGCGACGACGGCAGCAGTCCGTCGTCCAGTCGGCTGTCCTGCGACACCACCAGCTCCACTCCCCGCTCGTTGGCCTGCGCCGTCTTGCCCAGCAGCAGCGCCGCGAGCACCGGCTCGCTCACCGCCGCCACCACCTGGTCGGTGAGGGCCTGCGCCAGTTCCAGCTCCGCCGTCGCGAACTCCACGGCCTCCTCCGCCCGCCCCAGCTCGATCAGCGAGACGACCGTGTGCAGCCGGTTCGCCGCCTCGTGCGCCTGTGAGCGCAGCGCCTGGGTGAAACCGCGCTCCGAGTTCAGCTCGCCCGTCAGCGACTGCAGCTCGGTCACGTCCCGCAGTGTCACCACCGTGCCCCGGCGTTCACCGCCGGAGACCGGCGAGGTGTTCACCACCAGCACCCGCTCCGCCGCCAGGTGCACCTCGTCCACCCGCGGCTCCGACGCCAGCAGCGCCCCCGTCAGCGGCGACGGCAGCCCCAGGTCCGCCACCGAGGCGCCGACCACGTCACCGCGCACGCCGAGCAGCTCCCGTCCGCCGTCGTTGATCAGCGCGACACGGTACTGCCCGTCCAGCATCAGCAGTCCCTCCCGCACCGCGTGCAGCGCCGCCTGATGGTAGTCGTGCATCCGGCTCAGCTCGTCGGCGTTCATGCCGTGCGTGTGCCGGCGCAGCCGCGCGTTGATCACGTACGTCCCGACCGCGCCGAGCAGCAGGGCCCCGGCCGCCACCCCCGACAGGGCCGTGAGCTGGTCCTGCGCCCGCTTGCTGATCTCCTCGACCTTGATCCCGGCGCTGACCAGGCCGACGATCCGGCCGTCGTCCACGATCGGTGTGACCGCCCGCACCGAGGGGCCGAGCGTGCCCGTGTAGGTCTCGGTGAAGGTCTGGCCCCGCTGCGCGCGCTCGATGTGACCCTGGAAGGGATGGCCGATTTCTGTCGGTTCGGGGTGGGTCCAGCGGATGCCCTCGGGATTCATGATCGTCACGAAGTCCACGTCCGTGTCCTGCATGACACGCACCGCGTACGGCTGGAGGCGCGCCGTCGGGTCCGGGGTACGGATCGCCTCCGCCACGGACGGCGAGTCGGCGATCGCCAGCGACACCGCCCTGGCCTGGCGCCCGGCAGCCTCCTCCGCCTGCCCCCGGTCGCTGATGTAGCTGAACAGCGCGTACCCGACCACGACGACCGCTATCAGGACGGCCTGCATGGCGAAGAGCTGCCCGGCCAGGCTGCGGGGTCTCGGGACGCGGAGGTGCATGCCGCCAGTCTCCCTCGTGGCTTGATTGTGAACTAAATGAACGCAAGGGTGACCGCGCTCACATGCCGGGAGATAGTCACCGCATCCCCGATACAAACCCCGGACGTGAGCCGCACGCCGGTGAGTACCGACGACGTCGTCAAGGAGGGCAGCCGTGACCAGCAACGCCGCTACCGCACCGGCCGCACCCAAAGCCAAGCGGGACCGCACGCATTATCTCTACATCGCCGTGATCATCGCGGTCGCCCTCGGTATCGCCGTCGGTCTGATCGCCCCGGACTTCGCCACCGAGCTGAAGCCGCTGGGCACCGGCTTCGTGAACCTGATCAAGATGATGATCTCGCCGATCATCTTCTGCACGATCGTGCTGGGCATCGGCTCGGTCCGCAAGGCCGCCAAGGTCGGCGCGGTCGGCGGTATCGCCCTGGGCTACTTCCTGGTCATGTCGCTGGTGGCGCTCGCCATCGGTCTGATCGTCGGCAACATCCTGGACCCGGGCACGGGCCTCGCGGTCACCGACGCCGTGAAGGAGACGGGCCAGGCGCAGGTCGACGCGGAGGCCAAGGGCACCGTCGACTTCCTGATGGGCATCATCCCGACGACGATCGTCTCCGCCTTCACCGCGGGCGAGGTGCTCCAGACCCTGCTGATCGCCCTGCTCTGCGGCTTCGCCCTGCAGGCCATGGGCAACGCCGGGCAGCCCGTCCTGCGCGGCATCGAGCACATCCAGCGGCTGGTCTTCCGCGTCCTGGCCATGATCATGTGGGCGGCCCCGGTCGGTGCCTTCGGTGCCATCGCCGCCGTCACCGGATCGGCCGGCGTCGACGCCCTGAAGAGCCTGGCCGTGCTGATGCTCGGCTTCTACGCGACCTGCGTCATCTTCCTCTTCGTGGTGCTCGGCACGGTGCTGCGCGTCGTCACCGGGATCAACGTCTTCTCGCTCTTCAAGTACCTGGGCCGCGAGTTCCTGCTGATCCTTTCCACCTCCTCCTCCGAGTCGGCGCTGCCGCGCCTCATCGCGAAGATGGAGCACCTGGGCGTCAGCAAGCCGGTGGTCGGCATCACCGTCCCGACCGGCTACTCGTTCAACCTCGACGGCACCATGATCTACATGACCATGGCCTCGCTGTTCATCTCGGACGCCATGGGCACGCCGATGTCGATCGGCGAGCAGATCCCGCTGCTGCTCTTCCTGCTGGTGGCCTCCAAGGGCGCCGCCGGTGTCTCCGGCGCCGGTCTCGCCACGCTGGCCGGCGGCCTCCAGTCGCACAAGCCCGCCCTGGTGGACGGCATCGGCCTGATCGTCGGTATCGACCGCTTCATGAGCGAGGCCCGCGCCCTGACCAACTTCGGCGGCAACGCCGTCGCCACCGTCCTCATCGGCACCTGGACCAAGGAGATCGACAAGGACCGGGTGAACGAGGTGCTGGCCGGCCGGATCCCGTTCGACGAGAAGACCCTCCTGGACGACGGCCACGGCGCCGCCGCCGACGACGGCGGCGACAGCGCGCCGGACCTGCCCGAGCAGGGCGGCGAGAAGGAGCTGGCGAAGGCCTGACGGCCGTACGACGCCCACCCGCTCCGGGTGGCGGCCGCACACCCCGGGCGGCTGAGGTGCTCCCCCCGTTGCTCAGCCGCCCGGCCCCCCGAAGAAGCCCCGCGCACCCCCCGCGCGGGGCTTCTTGCCTTGACGTCCGCGTCAAGGCTTACGTTCGTTCCCATGCGAATCGGCGAGCTGGCCGCACGGGCCGGGACCACCACGCGGACGCTGCGGTACTACGAGTCGCGGGGCCTGCTGCCCGCGCGGCGGGGCGGCAACGGCTACCGGACCTACGACGAGGACGACCTGAAGCTGCTGCGGCAGATCAGGACCCTCCAGGACTTCGGGTTCGACCTGGAGGAGACCCGCCCCTTCGTGGAGTGCCTGCGCGCCGGGCACCCCGAGGGCGACTCCTGCCCGGCGTCCCTGGTGGTCTACCGGCGCAAGCTGGCCGAGCTGGACACGCTGATCGAGCAGCTCACGTCGGTGCGCGCGCAGGTCGCCGCGCAGCTGACGCGGGCCGAGGCGGCGGCTCCGGGGGGTCCGGAGCCCAAGTGCGAACTGGGAGGACACGGATGAAGACCAGCGGGGTGCCCGAGGTGACGGACGCGGACTTCGCGGCGGAGGTGATCGGCTCCGAGCTGCCCGTGCTGGTGGAGTTCACCGCCGACTGGTGCCCGCCGTGCCGGCAGATGGCGCCGGTGCTCAGCGCCCTCGCCGAGGAGGAGGGTGACCGGCTCCGCGTGGTGCAGCTGAACGTCGACCAGAACCCGGCGACCACCAACGCGTACAAGGTGCTGTCGATGCCGACGTTCATGGTGTTCCGCGGCGGTGAGCCGGTGAAGTCGATGGTCGGCTCCCGGCCCAAGCGGCGGCTGCTGGAGGAGCTGGCCGACGTGGTCTGACCGGCCCGGCACACGGACTGGCCGACGCAGAAAAAATCCCCCGGGCAATTGCGCTCGGGGGATTTCTCTGCGTATATTCGTTGATTCGTGACTTCAGAAAAATGAGGTCGCGAAGAAGTTCAGTAGGCACAGTATATGCGGCCGGGAGTGGAATTGTCAAACACCGAATTTCCGGACGATGAATTGCTGCACGAGCAGGAATTCATCGACGGACTCTACGCGCGCGTGGACGCGCTGCGCGGCGACACCGAGGACTCCGTGACCGACGCGCTCGCGCAGGGCAACACCCCGCAGCAGGCCCGCCTGGAGCGGGACATCCTGGTCGCCGAGCGCTCGGGACTGCTCGCCGCGCTCAACGCGGTGGACGGCTCCCTCTGCTTCGGCCGGATCGACCTCACCTCCGGGCAGGGCCACCACATCGGCCGCATCGGCCTGCGCGCCGACGACGCCGAACGCACCCCCGTCCTCATCGACTGGCGGGCCGGTGTCGCCCGCCCGTTCTACCTGGCCACCGGCCACACCCCGATGGGGCTGCGCCGCCGCCGGCACATCACCAGCGAGGGCCGCACGGTCACCGCCCTGCACGACGAGATCCTCGACCTCGGCGACGAGACCCGCACCGGCCACGAGGACCCCTCCGGCGACGCCGTGCTGCTCGCCGCGCTGAACTCGGCGCGGACCGGCCGCATGGGCGACATCGTGCAGACCATCCAGGCCGACCAGGACCGCATCATCCGCGCCCCGCACCGCGGCGTCCTGGTCGTCGAGGGCGGGCCCGGCACCGGCAAGACCGCCGTCGCCCTGCACCGCGCCGCCTACCTCCTCTACGAGCACCGCGAACTGCTCGCCAAGCGCGCCGTCCTCATCGTCGGCCCCAACCCGGCCTTCCTCGGCTACATCGGCGAGGTGCTGCCCTCGCTGGGCGAGACCGGCGTGCTCCTCGCCACCGTCGGCGAGCTGTTCCCCGGCGTGAAGGCCACGGCGACGGACACCCCCGAGGCGGCGGCCGTGAAGGGCCGGGCCGAGATGGCCGCCGTGCTCGCCGAGGCGGTCCGCGACCGGCAGGCGCTGCCCGACCCGGTCATCGCGATCGAGCACGACCGCGAGATCCTCATGCTGGACGACGACCTGGTGAACGTCGCCCGCGAGCGCACCCGCGCCGCGAAGCTCCCGCACAACGCGGCCCGCGAGCACTTCGAGGGCCACATCCTCAACACCCTCACCGACATGGTCGCCGAGCGCATCGGCACCGACCCCTACGACGGCAGCAACCTCCTCGACCCCAGCGACATCACCCAGATCCGCGACGAACTCGCCGAGAACCCCGAGGTCTGGGCCGCAGTCGACCAGCTGTGGCCCCGGCTCACCCCGCAGCGTCTGGTCGCCGACCTCCTCGCCGCACCCGAGGCCTTCCTGCCCGCCGAGGACGCCGCCGCCGTCCGCCGCCCGGTCACCCGTCGCTGGACCGTCGCCGACGTGCCCCTGCTGGACGAGGCGGCCGAACTGCTCGGCGTGGACGACCGGATCGCCCGCTCCCGCGCCGAGCGCGAGCGGGAGGAGCAGATCGCCTACGCGCAGGGCGTGCTCGACGTGTCGTACGCGTCCCGGACCTACGAGTTCGAGGACAAGGACGAGGAGGACGCCGAGGTCCTGTCCGCGCACGACATCATCGACGCCGAGCGGTTCGCCGAGCGCCAGGAGGAGGACGACCACCGCAGCGCCGCCGAACGCGCCGCGGCCGACCGCACCTGGGCCTTCGGGCACATCATCGTGGACGAGGCGCAGGAGCTGTCCCCGATGGCCTGGCGGCTGCTGATGCGGCGCTGCCCCACCCGCTCGATGACCCTGGTCGGCGACCCGGCGCAGACCGCCGAGGCGGCCGGTGTCGGCTCCTGGTCGAAGATCCTCGACCCCTACGTCGAGGACCGCTGGGAGCACACCCGCCTCGGCGTCAACTACCGCACCCCGGCCGAGATCATGGACCTGGCGGCGGCCGTCGTCCGGGCCGGTGACCCGGAGTTCACGCCGCCGAGTTCGGTGCGCTCGACCGGCGTACGCCCCTGGGTCCGCGCGACCGGCGACCTCCCGGCCGCCGTGGCCGAGGCGGTCCGGGAGCTGACCCCCGAGGAGGGCCGCCTCGCCGTCATCGCCCCGCGCGAACTGCACCGGGTCCTCGCGGCCCGCCTGGACGGCGTGACGGCGGACGCCGAGCCCGACCTCACCCACCGCGTCGTCCTGCTCGACCCGCGCCAGTCCAAGGGCCTGGAGTTCGACTCCGTCCTGGTCGTCGAGCCCGGCCGCTACGGCACCAGCGACCTCTACGTCGCCCTCACCCGCGCCACCCAGCACCTCGGCGTCCTGCACAGCGAGCCGCTGCCGAAGGGACTGGTGGACGCGGACTGACCGGCGGGCCGCCCGGTCAGGCCGGACGCAGCCACACCGTCGCCAGGGGCGGCAGGGTCAGCCGGATGCTCGCCGGCCGGCCGTGCCACCCCTGCGCCTCCGGCTTGACCGGGTCCGGGTTGACCACGTCGCCGCCGCCGTACCGCGCCGCGTCGGTGTTGAGCACCTCGTGCCAGGCCGGGACCTCGTCGGGCACGCCGAGGCGGTAGCCGGAGCGGACCACCGGGGCGAAGTTCGACACCGCGAGCAGCGGGGTGCCGTCGGCGTCCAGCCGCAGGAACGCCAGGACGTCGTCCTCGGCCGCGTCGCCGACCACCCACGAGAATCCGGAGGGGTGGGTGTCGCGCCGCCACAGCGCGGGCGTCGCCCGGTAGACGGTGTTCAGGTCCCGCACCAGGTCGCGCACGCCCCGGTGGTCCGCCGACGCCCCGTACTCCGGGTCGAGCAGCCACCAGTCGGGGCCGTGCGCCTCCGACCACTCCGCGCCCTGCGCGAACTCCTGCCCCATGAACAGCAGCTGCTTGCCGGGGTGCGCCCACATGAAGCCCAGGTAGGCCCGCTCGTTGGCGCGCTGCTGCCACCAGTCGCCCGGCATCTTCGACACCAGCGACCTCTTGCCGTGCACCACCTCGTCGTGGGATATCGGCAGCACGTAGTTCTCGCTGTACGCGTACACCATCGAGAAGGTCAGCTCCCCGTGGTGGTGCTTGCGGTGCACCGGCTCGTGACTCATGTAGTCGAGCGAGTCGTGCATCCAGCCCATGTTCCACTTCAGCCCGAAGCCGAGCCCGCCGAAGCCGCTCGGCCCCTTGTGGTGCGTGGCCCGCGTGACCCCGTCCCAGGCCGTCGACTCCTCCGCCACCGTCACGACGCCGGGCACCCGCCGGTACAGCGTCGCGTTCATCTCCTGGAGGAACGCCACCGCGTCCAGGTTCTCCCGGCCGCCGTGCTCGTTCGGCGTCCACCGGCCCGGCTCGCGCGAGTAGTCCAGGTACAGCATCGAGGCCACCGCGTCCACGCGCAGCCCGTCGATGTGGAACTCCTCGCACCAGTACACGGCGTTGGCCACCAGGAAGTTGCGCACCTCCCGGCGCCCGAAGTCGAACTCCAGCGTCCCCCAGTCCGGATGCGCGGCCCGCAGCGGATCGGCGTGCTCGTACAGCGGGCGCCCGTCGAACTCGGCCAGCGCCCAGTCGTCGCGCGGGAAGTGCGCCGGCACCCAGTCCATCAGCACGCCGATCCCGGCCCGGTGCAGCCGGTCGACCAGGTACTTGAAGTCGTCGGGGTCGCCGAGCCGGGCCGTGGGCGCGTAGAAGCCGGTGACCTGGTACCCCCAGGAGCCGCCGAAGGGGTGCTCGGCGACCGGCATCAGCTCGACGTGGGTGAAGCCGAGGTCCGCGACGTAGGCGGGGAGCTGCTCGGCCAGCTGCCGGTAGGTCAGGCCCGGCCGCCAGGACGGCAGGTGGACCTCGTACACCGACATCGGCGCCTCGTGCGCGGGCGCGTCCGCGCGGTGGGCCAGCCACTCCTCGTCGCCCCACGCGTAGTCCGAGGCGTGCACGACGGAGGAGGTGGCCGGGGGCACCTCCGTACGGCGGGCCAGCGGGTCGGCGCGGAAGGTGCGCGAACCGTCGGGCCGGGTGATCTCGAACTTGTACAGCTCGCCCGCGCCGACGCCCGGCAGGAACAGCTCCCACACCCCGGTCGAACCGAGGGACCGCATCGGGTGGCCGGTGCCGTCCCAGAAGTTGAAGCCCCCGGCCACCCGGACCCCGCGCGCGTTCGGCGCCCACACCGCGAACCGGGTGCCCGCCACCCCGTCGTGCGTCGTCGGGTGCGCGCCGAGCGCCCGCCACAGCTGCTCGTGCCGCCCCTCGCCGAGCAGGTGCAGGTCCAGCTCGCCCAGGGTGGGCAGGAAGCGGTAGGGGTCCTCGGCCTCCAGTTCCGTCCCCTCGTAGGCCACGAGGAGCCGGTGGCGCGGGACGTCCTTCAGCGGCACCAGGCCGGAGAAGAAGCCGTCCCCGTCGTCGTGCAGCGCGACCCGCAGCTCCCCGGACAGCACGGTCACCGCCAGGGCGTACGGCCGGAACACCCGGAACGCGACCCCGCCGGGCACCCGGTGGGAGCCGAGCACCGCGTGCGGATCGTGGTGCGTGCCGGCGAGCAGCCGCTCCCGGTCGGCGGCGGCCGGGGCGGGAGAGACGGCGGCCTCGGCCCCGGGGGAGGCGGTGGCCTCCCGGGGCGCGGCCCGTTTCGTCGCGGTCTTCTTCGTGGCCGCCTTCTTCGTGGCCGCCTTCTTCGGAACGGCCTTCTTCGCGGTCTTGGCCGTCTTCTTCCCGGCTGTCTTCTTCCCTGTCGTCTTCTTCGGGTCGGGACCGCTGGACGAGGGGCGGGGGGTCACGGGTGGGGCCTCCTGGGCACAGTGGGAGCGGACGCGGACGTCATGCCGGCTCGGGCACGGACAGGCGGCGCACCGCCGCCAGGGGCACCTCGAGCCAGTCGGGACGGTGCCGGGCCTCGTACAGGACCTCGTAGACCGCCTTGTCCGTCTCGTAGGCGCGCAGCAGCACCGGGTCGGTGCGCGGGTCGTGGCCGCCCGCCTCCGCGTACCCGGTGCAGTACGCCGCCCGGCAGGACTCGGCCCAGCCCGGTACACGTACGCCGGCCGAGTGCGCGGCGTAGTCGAAGGAGCGCAGCATCCCCGCGACGTCCCGCACCGCCGGCTGCGGCAGCCGACGCTCGGCCAGGGGCTTCGCCGGTTCCCCCTCGAAGTCGATCAGGGACCACTCCCCGTCGGGGGAGCGCAGACACTGGCCGAGGTGCAGGTCGCCATGGACGCGCTGCGCCGACCAGGCACGGCCCTCGGAGGCCAGGTCCGCCAACGCCGTGAACGCCGTCCGCAGCCCGGGCGCGTACGACCGGAGCAGCGGCACGGCCCGCGCCGCCTCCTCCAGCCGCTCGATCATGGCGTCGGCGAGCTGCCGCGCCTGGGCGTGGCCGAGGGTGACGGTCGGCAGCGCGCGGGCCAGCGCGGTGTGCACCTCGGCGGTGGCGCGCCCGAGCGCCCGGGACTCGGCGACGAAGTCCTCGCCCTTGGCCAGCTCGCGCAGCGCCAGCTCCCAGCCGTCGGTCGCGCCCTGCAGATAGGGCTGGAGCACGCCCAGCACCCAGGTCCGGCCGGCCAGGTCCGCCACCATCCAGCCCGCCGGTGCGGGTACCCGGGGGCAGCCCTCGCGGGCCAGGGCCAGCGGCAGTTCCAGGTCGGGGTTGACGCCGGGCACGATCCGCCGCAGCAACTTGAGGATGAACGTATCTCCGTACACGACCGACGAGTTCGACTGCTCGGCGGTCATCAGCCGCGGCACCAGCCCCGTGCGTATGCCGGCGTCCGGTGCCCGCTCGAAGCGCAGTCCGCCGATGCGGGCCCGCGTGCGCAGCGCCTCGAGGAGCACCTCGGCGGGTCGGGTGTCGTACAGGGCGTCGTAGGCGGTGCGGCCGGCCGCCGGGCCCTCGGTCACATGACCGATCAGTGCGGGCGCGAGCCGGGGCGGCAGCGCCTCGCGGGTGCCGATCAGGAGCTGGTAGCAGTCGCCCGGCTCCTGAGCTGCGCCTCCGGCCGGGGCGTGCCGCTGGTGGGCGCGGACCAGCACGTGGTGGAGGCCGAGGCGGGAGTCGGCGGGGAGCAGTTCGGTCGCGGCGACCAGCGAGAAGCCGGTGACCGGGCGGCCCTTGCCGGCGAACCAGCGTTGCCGCGGCAGCCACTCCCGCAGCAGGGGGTCGAGGGACGCGAGCAGTCCCGGCGGGCTCGTGTCGGTGCGTATGACGGCTTCCGGCATGGCGTGTCGCGTCCTTTCCCTCAGACGGGGTCCTTGCGCAGGCGGAACCAGTAGAAGCCGTGACCGCCCAGGGTCAGCAGGTACGGCAGGTCACCGACCGCCGGGAAGCGGACCCCGCCGAACAGCTCGACCGGATGGCGTCCGTCGAAGGCGCTGAGGTCGAGCTCCGTCGGCTGCGCGAACCGGGAGAAGTTGTGGACGCACAGCACCAGGTCGTCCCCTTCTTCTCCATTCGGAGGGGCCTCGCGCAGGAAGGCCAGGACCGCGGGGTTGGAGGACGGCAGCTCGGTGTAGGTGCCCAGGCCGAAGGCGGGGTTCTGCTTGCGGATCTCGATCATGCGGCGGGTCCAGTGCAGCAGGGAGGAGGGCGAGGCCATGGACGCCTCGACGTTCGTCACCTGGTAGCCGTGGACCGGGTCCATGATCGTGGGCAGGAACAGGCGGCCCGGGTCGGACGACGAGAAGCCCGCGTTGCGGTCGGGCGTCCACTGCATGGGGGTGCGCACGGCGTCGCGGTCGCCGAGCCAGATGTTGTCGCCCATGCCGATCTCGTCGCCGTAGTAGAGGATCGGCGAGCCGGGCAGGGACAGCAGCAGTGCGGTGAACAGCTCGATCTGGTCGCGGTCGTTGTCCAGCAGGGGGGCCAGCCGGCGGCGGATGCCGATGTTGGCGCGCATGCGCGGGTCCTTGGCGTACTCCGCGTACATGTAGTCGCGTTCCTCGTCGGTGACCATTTCCAGGGTCAGCTCGTCGTGGTTGCGCAGGAAGATGCCCCACTGGCAGCCGGACGGGATCGCGGGGGTCTTGGCGAGGATTTCCGAGACCGGGTAGCGGGACTCCCTTCTGACCGCCATGAAGATCCGCGGCATGACCGGGAAGTGGAACGCCATGTGGCACTCGTCGCCGCCCGCGGCGTAGTCGCCGAAGTAGTCGACCACGTCCTCCGGCCACTGGTTGGCCTCGGCCAGCACCACCGTGTCCGGATACTGCGCGTCGATCTCCTTCCGCACCCGCTTCAGGAACTCGTGCGTGCGCGGCAGGTTCTCGCAGTTGGTGCCCTCCTCCTGGTAGAGGTACGGCACCGCGTCCAGCCGGAAACCGTCGATCCCCAGGTCCAGCCAGAACTTCAGCCCGGAGATCATCTCCTCCTGCACGGCCGGGTTCTCGTAGTTGAGGTCCGGCTGGTGGGAGAAGAACCGGTGCCAGTAGTACTGCTTGCGCACCGGGTCGTAGGTCCAGTTGGACGCCTCGGTGTCGACGAAGATGATCCGCGCGTCCTGGAACTGCTTGTCGTCGTCGGCCCAGACGTAGTAGTCGCCGTACGGCCCGTCCGGGTTCCTGCGGGACTCCTGGAACCACGGGTGCTGGTCGCTGGTGTGGTTCATGACGAAGTCGATGATCACGCGCATGCCGCGCTGGTGGGCCGCGTCCACGAACTCCACGAAGTCGGCCAGGTCGCCGAACTCGGGCAGCACGGCGGTGTAGTCGGAGACGTCGTAACCGCCGTCGCGCAGCGGCGACTTGAAGAAGGGCGGGAGCCACAGGCAGTCCACGCCCAGCCATTGCAGGTAGTCCAGCTTGGCGGTCAGGCCCTTGAGATCTCCGATGCCGTCGCCGTTGCTGTCCTGGAAGGAGCGGACGAGGACCTCGTAGAAGACGGCTCGTTTGAACCAGTCCGGGTCCCGGTCCTTGGCGGGGGTGTCCTCGAAGGTGTCCGGCACGGGCTCGTTGACGATCATGTGGTGGGTGACCCTCCGATCTGCGGGTGGGACGGTCGCAGAACCGTGCAGACGTGCGCGGGCGTACGGCCCGGCTCCAGGCGCACATAGTTGGCCCTGCCCCAGTGGTAGGTCTCGCCGGTCAGCTCGTCGCGCACCGGCACCGACTCGTGCCAGTCCAGGCCGAGTTGCGGCATGTCCAACGAGACCGTCGCCTCCTGGGTGTGGCGCGGGTCGAGGTTCACGACCACCAGAACCGTGTTCGACCCCTGCCGCTTCGAGTAGGCGATCACCTCTTCCTTGTCCGTGGGGTGGAAGTGCAGATCGCGCAGTTGGCGGAGAGCCGGGTTCTCGCGCCGGATGGTGTTGAGGCGGGTGACGAGGGGGGCGATGGTGGTGCCCTCGCGGGCGGCGGTGGCCCAGTCGCGGGGGGTGAGCTGGTATTTCTCGCTGTCGAGGTATTCCTCGCTGCCTTGGCGCAGGGGGGTGTTCTCGCAGAGTTCGTAGCCGCTGTAGATGCCCCAGGTGGGGGAGAGGGTGGCGGCGAGGACGGCGCGGACCTCGAAGGCGGGGCGGCCGCCGTGCTGGAGGTAGGCGTGCAGGATGTCGGGGGTGTTGGCGAAGAGGTTGGGCCGCATGTAGGAGGCGGCGTCCCCCGACAGTTCGGTGAGGTACTCGGTGAGTTCCTGCTTGGTGTTGCGCCAGGTGAAGTAGGTGTAGGACTGCTGGAAGCCGATCTGGGCGAGGGCCGCCATCATGGCGGGGCGGGTGAAGGCCTCGGCGAGGAAGATGACGTCGGGGTCGGTGGTGTTGATGTCGGCGATGACGCGTTCCCAGAAGGCGACGGGTTTGGTGTGGGGGTTGTCGACGCGGAAGATGCGTACGCCGTGGTCCATCCAGTGGCGCAGGATCCGTACCGTTTCGGCGGTGAGTCCGTCGGGGTCGGCGTCGAAGGCGATGGGGTAGATGTCCTGGTATTTCTTGGGTGGGTTCTCGGCGTGGGCGATGGTGCCGTCGGGGCGGTGGTGGAACCACTCGGGGTGTTTGTGGACCCAGGGGTGGTCGGGGGAGCACTGGAGGGCGAAGTCGAGGGCGACTTCGAGGCCGAGTGCGGTGGCCCGGGTGACGAAGTGGTCGAAGTCGTCGAGGGTGCCGAGGGCGGGGTGGACGGTGTCGTGGCCGCCTTCGGGGGAGCCGATGGCCCAGGGGACGCCGACGTCGTCACCGGTGGCGCTCAGGGTGTTGTTGCGGCCTTTGCGGTGGGTGGTGCCGATGGGGTGGATCGGGGGGAGGTAGACGACGTCGAAGCCCATGGCGGCGATGGCGGGCAGGCGTCGGGCGGCGGTGCGGAAGGTGCCGTGCGGGGTGTCGGGGGTGCCCTCGGAGCGGGGGAAGAACTCGTACCAGGCGCCGTAGAGGGCGCGTTCGCGTTCGACGAGCAGGGGGAGCGGGTCGGAGGAGGTGACCAGGTCCCGCAGGGGATGGTGGGCCAGGACCGCGTCCACCTGGGGCGTCAACGCCGCCGCCAGCCTGGACGCGGCCGGCCTGCTCTCGTCCCGCAGCGCCTCGACGGCGGCCAGCAGTTCACGCCGGTCCCCGTGTCCGGGCACCTCGGCGGCGGCCCGCTCGTACAGCCGGGCACCCTCCTCCAGGACCAGGTCCGTGTCCATGCCCGCCGGGATCTTGATCCGGGCGTGGTGCCGCCAGGTGGTGACCGGATCGCCCCACGCCTCCACGGTGTACGACCACATCCCGGTCTCGCCCGCGGTGACCGTGGCGCCCCAGCGGTCGGTGCCCGGGGCCAGCTCCCGCATCGGTGTCCAGGGGCCCGGCCGGCCCCGCGGATCTCTCAGGACGACGTTGGCCCCCACCGCGTCGTGCCCCTCACGGAACACGGTGGCGGAGACCTCGAACGACTCACCGGTGACGGCCTTGGCCGGCCTGCGCCCCCGCTGGACGACCGGACGGACGTCCAGGACGGGGATGCGCCCGACGACCGTGGCGCGCTCCGCGGCGGTGGCTGACGAGTGGTGCGTGGCGGGCATGACCGCTCCTGTCCGCGTCAACTGGGTGGGCGGATGACTACTGGGGAGGTGGGTCCTGCGAGGTGCGTGCGGGGCGTACCGCAGGAGCCTTCCCACACTCTTCCGGTGGGCAATCCGGCACTTTGTTAACTACTCGCGCGTATGTCGACATCCCGACACACAGCGCGATCTGACCGTCGCTTTCCCGGATGCCGCTCCCGCAATCAGCGTTCGTCGCGACATGTGCAGCTTTCCTTGCGGGCCGAAGCGCCACAAGAAGGCCGACGGGGAAAGATCCGGCCATATCGACACGCCGTGCGCGTCAGTTCCTGTCCGGCGCATCAGGGCGAAGGCCCCAACAAGGGACACATCGCGCGGTAACGTCGTGAGGGTGAAGGCGATCCGTCGACTGACCGTCCGTCCCGTTCTCCCCGACCCCCTCCGGCCGCTCAGTGATCTGGCCCGCAATCTGCGCTGGTCCTGGCACCCGGAGACCCGCGACCTCTTCCAGTCCGTCGACCCCGAGTGCTGGACCGCGTCCGGCCGCGATCCGGTACGGCTGCTCGGCACCGTCCGGCCCGCGCGTCTCGCGGAGCTGGCCGAGGACCGGCGCTTCCTGCGCCGGCTCACCGCGGTGGCCGACGACCTCGACCACTACATGACCGGCGACCGCTGGTATCAGGCCCAGTCCGGCCGACTCCCCGCCGCCGTGGCCTACTTCTCGCCCGAGTTCGGCATCACCGCCGCCCTGCCCCAGTACTCCGGCGGCCTCGGCATCCTGGCCGGCGACCACCTCAAGGCGGCCAGCGACCTGGGGGTGCCGCTCGTCGGCGTGGGCCTGCTGTACCGGCACGGCTACTTCCGCCAGTCCCTCTCCCGGGACGGCTGGCAGCAGGAGCACTATCCCGTCCTCGACCCCCACGAGCTGCCCCTCGCGCCCCTGAAGGAGCGCGACGGCACCCCCGCGCACGTCGCCCTCGCGCTGCCCGGCGGCCGGGAGCTGCGGGCCCGCGTCTGGCTGGCCCAGGTCGGCCGGGTGCCGCTGCTGCTGCTCGACTCCGACGTCGAGGAGAACGACCCCGGTGAACGCGGCGTCACCGACCGGCTCTACGGCGGCGGCAGCGAGCACCGGCTCCTCCAGGAGATGCTGCTGGGCATAGGAGGTGTCCGGGCGGTACGGACGTACTGCCGGCTCACCGGGCACGCCGCACCGGAGGTGTTCCACACCAACGAGGGCCACGCCGGCTTCCTCGGCCTGGAACGCATCGCCGAACTGTCCGACGAGGGTCTGGAGTTCGGCCCGGCCCTGGAGGCGGTGCGGTCCGGCACCGTCTTCACCACGCACACCCCGGTCCCGGCCGGCATCGACCGCTTCGACCGCGAGCTGGTCGCCCGCCACTTCGGCCCCGACGCCGAACTCCCGCGCATCGACGTCGAACGCGTCCTCAGGCTCGGCATGGAGACCTACCCGGGCGGCGAGCCGAACCTGTTCAACATGGCCGTGATGGGCCTCAGGCTCGCCCAGCGCGCCAACGGCGTCTCCGTGCTGCACGGCGGGGTCAGCCGCGGGATGTTCGCCGGACTGTGGCCCGGCTTCGACGCCGACGAGGTGCCGATCACCTCCGTCACCAACGGCGTGCACGCCCCGACCTGGGTGGCCCCGGAGGTGTTCCGGCTCGGCGCCCGGCAGATCGGCGTGCAGCGGGCCGAGGACGCGCTGGCCGTGGGTGGTTCGGACCGCTGGGACTCGGTCGCCGACATCCCCGACCAGGACATCTGGGAGCTGCGCCGCACCCTGCGCGCCCAGCTCGTGGAGGAGGTGCGCGAGCGGCTGCGTGCCTCCTGGCGGCAGCGCGGCGCCGGGACGGCCGAACTGGGCTGGATCGACGACGCCCTCGACCCGGACGTGCTCACCATCGGCTTCGCGCGGCGCGTCCCGTCGTACAAGCGGCTCACGCTGATGCTGCGCGACCGGGACCGGCTCACCGAGCTGCTGCTCCATCCCGAGCGGCCGGTCCAGATCGTCGTCGCGGGCAAGGCGCACCCGGCGGACGACGGCGGCAAGCGACTGGTGCAGGAGCTGGTGCGGTTCGCGGACGACGCACGGGTGCGGCACCGCATCGTGTTCCTGCCGGACTACGGCATGGCGATGGCGCAGAAGCTCTACCCCGGCTGCGACATCTGGCTGAACAACCCGCTGCGTCCGCTGGAGGCCTGCGGCACCTCCGGCATGAAGGCGGCGCTCAACGGCTGCCTCAACCTGTCGGTCCTCGACGGCTGGTGGGACGAGTGGTACCAGCCCGACTTCGGCTGGGCGATCCCCACCGCCGACGGCGTCGGCACCGACCCCGACCGGCGCGACGCCATAGAGGCCAACGCCCTCTACGACCTGCTGGAGCAGCGGATCACCCCGCGCTTCTACGAGCGGGGCGCGAGCGGGCTGCCCGACCGGTGGCTGGAGATGGTGCGCCGCACCCTCAGCCTGCTCGGCCCGAAGGTGCTGGCCGGCCGCATGGTCCGCGAGTACGTCGAGCGGCTCTACACCCCCGCCGCCGAGGCGCACCGCGCGATGGACCCGGACTCCGCGCGCGGGCTCGCCGAGTGGAAGGCGCGGGTGCGGGCGGCCTGGCCCGGGGTGAGCGTCGACCACGTGGAGACCTCCGCCGCCACCGCCAGCGCCGAACTCGGCACCACGCTCGCGCTGCGGGTGCGGGTGAAGCTCGGCGACCTCGCGCCGGAGGACGTGGAGGTGCAGGCGGTCTCCGGCCGGGTGGACTCCGAGGACCGGATCACCGACGCGGCGAGGACACCGCTGAAACCGGTGGGCGGACCCGACCTGGAGGGCCGCTGGGCCTACGAGGGCCCGCTCGCCCTGGACCGCACCGGCCCCTTCGGCTACACGGTCCGCGTCCTGCCCGCGCACCGGCTGCTCGCGTCCGGCGTGGAGGCCGGTCTGGTCGCGGTGCCCTCGGGCGAGCTGGTGGAGGCGGCGGGGCTGCTGATGCGGTGACCCCGGAGCAGCCGGGCGCGGTGAGAGGCGATGCGCAGAGGCGGGCGGTGGCGACGAGGCGGGGCTCAGTCCTCCTCGTCACCGCCGCTCAGCCGCCTGAGGACGGTGCCGCACCGGCGGGCGTAGGCGTGCTGGAAGGCGCGGGCCGCCGGTCCGCCGGCCTTGGCGTACCACTTGGCCGGGCGGCTGAAGGCGTGCACGGTCAGCCAGACCGTCCCGTCACCCGTGCGGTCCACCACGAAGGCCTCCTCGCCGGACTCCGGGTGGCCGGGCAGCGTGCCGTAGGCCCAGCCGGCCCGGCGCGGCTCCTCCAGGGTCCACACCACCCGGCAGGGTGCCTTGATCATGCCGGCAAGGGTGACGGTGACGTCGACGCCGGGCGCGGCACGCTCCGCGCTCGCGTCGATGCCGACGCCCAGCTCCCGGTGCATCTCCCAGGTGAGTACGGCTTCGACCGCACGCTGGAACACCGGTTCGCCCTCCCCGAGGCGGGTGCGTACGTGCATGGGGCGGAAGCCGGGCGGGCAGGCACCCTGCTCGCGGGTGGCGCCGACGTCGTCGTACGTGAAGGACATGGGTCCCAAGGGTAGGGCGGCACCCGGGAACCGCTGGTTCCGGGTGCCGCCGGTCGCGTGGGTCGGGCCGGTGGGGGCGGTCAGTTCACGTTGATCGCGGTCCAGGCCGCGCCCACCGTCTTGTACTCCGTGCTGTCGGCGCCGTACAGGTCGGACGCCGCGCTCAGGGTGGCCGTGCGGGCGTCGGCGTAGTCGGTCGTCGACGTCATGTACTCGGTCAGCGCCTTGTACCAGATCTGCAGGGCCTTGTCGCGGCCGATGCCGGTGACGGTGGAGCCGTCGTGGGTCGGCGAGTCGTAGTCCACCCCGTCGACCGTCCGCGCCCCGCTGCCCTCCGACAGCAGGAAGAAGAAGTGGTTGGCCGGACCGGACGAGTAGTGCACGTCCACGCCGCCGAGACCGGAGTCCCAGTAGTCCTTGGACGCGCCGTCCTTGCTCGGCTCGTCCATGTAGCGCAGCGGGGTGCCGTCGCCGTTGATGTCGATCTGCTCGCCGATGAGGTAGTCGCCCTTGTCGGTGGAGCTGCCCGCGAAGTACTCCACGCCGGTGCCGAAGATGTCGCTGGTCGCCTCGTTGAGGCCGCCGGACTCGCCGCTGTACTCGAGGCCCGCGGTGTTGGAGGTGACGCCGTGGCTCATCTCGTGCCCGGCCACGTCCAGCGAGGTCAGCGGGTTGGTGTTGCCCGTGCCGTCGCCGTAGGTCATGCAGAAGCACGCGTCGGACCAGAAGGCGTTGACGTAGTTGCTGCCGTAGTGGACGCGGGAGTAGGCCGCCTTGCCGTCGTTCTTGATGCCGTTGCGGCCGAAGCTCTCCTTGTAGAAGTCCCAGGTGACCTGGGCGCCGTAGGCGGCGTCGACGGCGGCGGTCTGGTCCTGCGGGTCGCTGGAGGCGGCGCCCGTGCCCCAGGTGTCGTCGGCGTCGGTGAACAGCGTGCCGGTGCCGGAGGTCTTGCGGGCCAGGTTGTACGTCTTGTGGCCGCCGCGCCCGGTGTCGTACAGCTGGTACGACGAGCCCGACTTGGTGGTGCCGAGTTCGACCGTGCCCGAGTAGAGGCTCTTGCCGGAGCCGTTCTCGATGCCCTGGTACTCGTACAGCTTGGCGCCCGTGGCGGCGTCGGTGATGACGTGCAGCTCGTTCGGGGTGCCGTCGTCCTGGAGGCCGCCGACCACGGTCTCGTAGGCGAGGACGGGCTTGCCCTCGGCGGCCCAGATCACCTTGCGGGGTGCGGAGTCCGCCGCGGTCTTCGACGACCCGGCGTCCTTGGCGGCGGACAGCGCCTGCTGCTCGGCCTTGGCCGCCTTCACCTTCGGGGTGACGGTGGCGACCTTGACGGCGGCCTCGGTCGCCTTGGTGACGCCTCTGGTGGCGCCGGACTCCGACCGGTGCACGACGAGGTCGCCGCCGAGGACGGGCAGGCCGTCGTAGGTGCGCTCGTAGCGGGTGTGCACGGAGCCGTCGCGGTCCTTGACCACGTCCTTGACGACCAGCTTCTCCTTGGCCCCGAGACCTATCGCCCGGGCGGTACCGGCCGCGCCGGCCTGCTGCTCCTGTATGAGCGCGCTGCGGGCGGTGCCCGACAGCAGGACGGGTGCGCCCGGGAGTGCCGACGGCGCGGTGCTGTCGGCGGCGGCGTTGCCCGCGGTCAGGCCGGTGGTGAGCATCGCTCCGGCGGCGACGGCGGTGGCGAGGGCCAGGGTGGTGCGCTTGTGGCGCGCGAAGAGGGAAGACACACAAGCTCCTTCGGTGGGGGGTACCGGACGGCGTGGGGTGTCCGGCCGGTTACTGCGAAGTTGTGCTGTGGGTGACGGAAGACTGACACCGAAGGCGCGTACATGTCAGGAGGGCGCGATGATGTTGGCCGAAAATCGCCACCCGGGTGTCTGTTGCGGGAATGTGAAGGCCGTGTGACCTCGGTCAAGTGGCAACAAGGCAGGCGTAAGTGCTTGGCAAAAACCGGCAGTCGGGGGCGGACATGGAGAGGGCGCCGCTCCGGAGGATTCGAACCTCCGGAGCGGCGCCCTGTCTTGGGGGTGGTGCGTCCGCGGGCCGGTTGGCCTACGGGAAGGTGAGCCGCCAGGCGTCGATGTAGCCGGTGTCCGCCGGGCCCTGGTCCTGGACGCGCAGCTTCCAGGTGCCGTTGGCCGATTCGGAGGAGGCGTTCACCGTGTAGGTGTCGTGCACGTCCTCCGCCGGGTCGTAGCCGCTGTTCTTCAGGCGGTACGTCGACCCGTCGGGCGCGACCAGGTCGATCTGGAGGTCACCGCGCCAGCTGTGCACGATGTCCACGCCCACCTGGAGGTTGCTCGGCGCCTTGCCGGTGCGTCCGGAGACCGTGAGGGACGAGGTGACCGCGGAGCCGTAGTCGGGGATGTTCACGTTCGTGTCACTCTCGAACGTGGTGCCGTCCCCGGGGTCGCCGCCGTCGCCGGGCCGCGAGCCGACGTTGATGCCCGCCCACGCGTTCGCCACCGCGGTGTACTCGGCGCTGTCGGTGCCGTACAGCTCACCGGCCGCCGCGAGGGTGCCGGTGCGGGCGCCCGCGTAGTTGGTGGTCGAGGTGAACTTGGTGGTCAGCGCGCGGAACCAGATCTTCTCGGCCTTGGCGCGGCCTATGCCGGTCACCGGGAGGCCGTCCGCCGTGGGCGAGTTGTACGTGACACCGTTGATGGTCTTGGTGCCGCTGCCCTCGCTCAGCAGGTAGAAGAAGTGGTTGGCCGGGCCCGACGAGTAGTGCACGTCGGAGTTGCCGATGCCCGAGAACCAGTCGTCGTAGGACGCGCCGTCCTTGCTGGGCTTGTCCATGTAGCGCAGCGGGGTGCCGTCGCCGTTGATGTCGATCTCCTCGCCGATGAGGTAGTCACCGACGTCCTCGGAGTTGTTGGCGTAGAACTCGACCGACGTGCCGAAGATGTCGGACGTGGCCTCGTTCAGACCGCCGGACTCGCCGCTGTAGTTGAGTCCCGCGGTGTTGGACGTGACGCCGTGGGTCATCTCGTGCCCGGCCACGTCGATGGCGGTGAGCGGGTTGGAGTTGTTGATCCCGTCGCCGTAGGTCATGCAGAAGCAGCTGTCCGACCAGAACGCGTTGACGTAGGCGTTGCCGTAGTGGACCCGGCTGTACGCCGCCACACCGTCACCGCGGATGCCCGAGCGGCCGTGCACGTTCTTGTAGTAGTCCCAGGTCAGCGCGGCCCCGTAGTGCGCGTCGGCGCCGGCGGTCTCCGGGTCGGAGGAGCTGCCGTTGCCCCACACGTCGTCGGAGCCGGTGAACAGCGAACCGGTGCCCGAGGTCCGGCCGTTCAGGTTGTACGTCTTGTGGTTGCCGCGCGCGGTGTCGGTCAGCGTGTACGACGACCCGGACTGCGCGGTGCCCAGCGTCACGGTGCCGCTGTACGTGGTGTGGCCGGTGCCGTTCTCGATGCCCTGGTACTCGTACAGCTTGGCGCCGGTGGCGGCGTCGGTGACGACGTGCAGCTCGTTCGGGGTGCCGTCCTCCTGGAGGCCGCCCACGACCGTCTCGTACGCCAGGACCGGCGTGCCGTTCGCCGCCCAGATCACCTTGCGCGGGGCGCGGTCGGCGTCCGGCTGCTCGGCACCGGCGGCCTTCGCGGCGGACACCGCCTGGGACTCCGCCTTGGCGGCGGAGATCTTCGGCGTCACGGTGGCCGGCCTGAGCGCCTTCGCCGTGGCCTTCACGACCTGCTCGGTCTTCCCCGCGTCGGAGGCCACCACGAGGTCGCCGCCGAGGACGGGCAGACCGTCGTAGGTGCGCTCGTAGCGGGTGTGCAGGGTGCCGTCGCGGTCCTTGGCCACGTCCCGGACGACCAGCTTCTCCTTGGCGCCCAGGCCCAGCTCGTCGGCGGTCTTCGCCTTGGTGGCGTTGGCGTCCCGGATCAGCTCGGCGCGCTGCGCGGGGCTGAGCCTGACCAGCTCGTTGCCCTTCGCGGGGGTCGGCTCGGGGGCCGCGGTGGCGGTGCCGGCCTGGACCGCCGTGGCGATCAGCGCGGCGACACCGGCCAGTGCGACGGCCGCGGCGCGCCGGTGCGCGGTACGGCGCGAGGCGTGGGAGGTGGTGTGGGAGGTGCGTCTGTGGGGAGTACTGCTGCTCAACACTGACTCCTTCTGCGTGGCCACGGGTTGCGCGGCCAGGGGAGACCGGTCGGCGGGTGGCCGGCCGGGCGGAACTGTGCGGTACGCAGAAACCTGGTGCTGTGAGCCGGCCGCGGCACAGCGCTCGTGGGGAAGCTGTGGGGGCGCTGTGAAGGGGCCGACGGAAGAGTGGCAGGAGAAAGCGCTACTTGTCAGGAGCGCGTCAGTAAGTTGGCTGGAAATGGTTCGTTGACCGGGCGTTCACGTTCGATAAACGGAATCGTTGCTGTCCCGGTCCGGTTACTGTCCGGTCAGTCAGTAACCGGCGGACGGCTCCCCGTGCCAGGAGCCCCACAGGGCCGCGTACGCTCCGCCCGCCGCCACCAGCTCGTCGTGCGTGCCCAGCTCGGTCAGCAGACCGTCCTCCATCACCGCCACCCGGTCGGCGTCGTGCGCGGTGTGCAGGCGGTGCGCGATGGCGATCACCGTACGGCCCTTCAGTACGGCGGCCAGCGCCTGCTCCGTGTGCCGGGCCGTCGTCGGGTCCAGCAGGGCCGTGGCCTCGTCCAGGATCAGGGTGTGCGGGTCGGCCAGCACCACCCGGGCCAGGGCGAGTTGCTGGGCCTGCGAGCCGTCCGTGGAGTGTCCCTTCGCGCCCAGCTCGGCGCCGAGGCCCGCGGACAGCTCCCGCACCCAGCCCTCGGCGCCCACCGCGGCGAGCGCGGCCCACAACTCCTCGTCCGTCGCGCCCGGTTCGGCGATCAGCAGATTGTCGCGGACCGTCCCCAGGAACACATGGTGCTCCTGGGTGACCAGTACCACCTGACGGCGCAGCCGCTCCGGGCCCAGGGCGACCACGGGCACCCCGCCCACCGTCACCGAGCCCTCCGTCGGCGCGTCGACGCCCGCGAGGAGCCGGCTCAGCGTCGTCTTGCCCGCCCCCGAAGGACCGACGACCGCCAGCCGCTCACCCGGCCGCACGGTCAGGTCCACCCCGCGCAGCACCTCCCCGCCCCGGTCGTAGGCGTACCGCACCCCGGACACGTCGATACGGTCGCCGTCCGGAACCGCCGACTCGTCCGCCGTCGCCCGCGGGGCCCGGGCCAGCCCCTCCACCCGGGCGAACGAGGCAGCACCGGCCTGCAGTTGCTCGACCCGCATCAGCACCTCGTCGAGCGGCCCCGCCAACTGCTGGAGATACACGGCGCAGGACACCACCGCGCCGAGGCTCGCCGACCCGTGCGTGTGCAGGACCCCGCCGAGCAGCAGCACGCCCGCCACCGGAAGGACGTAGGAGATGTCCACCGCAGGGAAGAACACACTGCGCAGGAACAGCGTCCGGAACCGGGTGCGCAGCGAGACCTCCAGCGCCCCCCGGTTCGTCGCCACGCGCCGCTCGGCGAGCCCGAACGCCTCGACCGTGCGGGCCCCCGCCACCGTGGCCGCCAGAGTCTCCGCGACGTCCGAGTTGGCCGCGCCCTCGGCGAGGTAGGCCGCCCGCGCCCGGCGCAGGTACCAGCGCAGCGCCAGCCCGGCCGGCGTCAGTCCCAGCACCCCGACCAGGCCGAGCAGCGGGTCGAGCACGAACACCGCGGCGGTGAGGAACAGCGCCTGCACCGCGTTGACCAGCAGCTCGGGACCGGCGTCGCGCAGCGTCGTGCCGACGGCGGTCACGTCGGCGGTGCCGCGCGTCGTCAGATCCCCGGACCCCGCCCGCTCCACGACCGACGCGGGCAGCGCGAGCGCCCGCTCCACGTACCGCTCCCGCACCCGGGCGAGCGTCCGCTCCCCGAACCGGTGCCCCACGTACCGCGCCCAGCGGGCCAGCAGCAACTGCGCCAGCGAGCACAACAGGATGGCGAGGGCCATCCGGTCCACGGCGCCGACCCCGCCCCCGCCGCGCACCTCGTCGACGATCCGGCCCAGCAGCCACGGACCCGCGAGACCGGCCAGCGCGGCCAGCGCGTTGAGACCCAGGACGACGGCGAAGGACCTCCGGTCGGTGCGCACGAGGTCGGCTGCCGCGCGGCGGACGTCGGTGCGCTCGGCTACGGGCAGGTGTGTCATCGGGCCGTTTCCCCTTCTTCGGCACCCTCGTCGTCCCGCGCGACCAGGGCGCGGTAGCCCGGTTCGGATTCCAGGAGTTCGCGGTGCGTGCCGGTGGCCGCGACCTTGCCGTCGACCAGGTGGTGCACGACGTCCGCGCGGTCGAGGAGCAGGGGTGAGGTGGCGGCCAGGACGGTGGTGCGGCCCTGGCGGGCGTGCCCGAGGCGGTCGGCCACGGTGGCCTCCGTGTGGGCGTCCAGGGCGGAGGTGGGTTCTGCGGCGAGGAGGATCTCGGGGTCGGTGAGGAGGGCGCGGGCCAGGCGGATGCGTTGGCGTTGTCCTCCGGACAGGTCCCGGGCCTGGGCCGCGACCTGGGTTTTGAGGCCGTCGGGGAGGGCGCGGACGATGTCTTCGGCGGCGGCGGTGTGGATGGCGGCGGTGAATTTCGCCGTCTCATCGGCCCCGGCCCGTTGCTTCGCGTCTGCGGGTTCGTTGTGGCTTGTCGCGCAGTTCCCCGCGCCCCTTACCGGCGTTTCCGCATCGCCGATCACATCGCTCAGGGCGCCTGCGAAGAGGTCGGCCTCCGGGTCTGCGACCAGGATGCGGGTGCGGATCTGGGAGAGGGGGATGTCGGTCAGGGGGATGTCTCCCCAGGTCGCGTCCGACGGGGTGTAGCGGCCCAGGCGGTCCAGGATGTCGGTGGCGTCGGACGGGCGGGACGTGGCCAGGGCGGTCAGGCGGCCGGGGGTGATCCGTACGCCCGAGGCCGGGTCGTAGAGCGCCGACGGTTCGGCGGGGGCGTCCCGGGTGCCCGTGTCCGGTTCCGGCTCCAGGCGCAGGAAGGCGACGACCCGGCGGGCGGCCACCACGCCGCGGCTGAGCTGGTGGCCCATCTCGATGAGGAACGCCACCGGCCAGCCCAGCGCGACGACGTAGCCGTACACCGACACCAGTTCGCCCACACTGATGTGACCCTGCGCGGCCTGCCGGGCGCCCAGCCAGGTCACCAGGGCCAGGAACAGCATCGGCAGGCCCACCCCGAGGGCCTGGATCCAACTGGTCACCGCGCCGACCCGGTAGCCCTGCTCGCGCAGCCGGCCCGAGTCCCGGCGGAAGGCGTCCGCTACCAGGCCCTTGCCGCCCAGCCCGTTCAGCACCCGCAGCCCGCCCGCGAGGTCGCCGATCCGCGCGGTCAGGACGGACTGCCGCTCCCGGTACTCCGCCTCCCTGCCCTGGAGCCGCCCCATGAGCGGGCCGAGGAGCACCCCGAGCGCCGGGACCCCGAGCAGCACCACCAGGGCGAGCCGGGTCGACACCGACAGCATCAGTCCGCCGACCGCCGCGTAGGCGACGACCGCGCCGACGCCCGGCCCCACGGCCGTCAGCGACGTGCTGATGGTCTGCACGTCGCCCACTCCGATGGTGACGACCTCACCGGCCCCCACCTGGCCGCGCAGCGCCGCGCCGAGCCGCGTGGCGTGCCCGACGACCACCTTGACCGTGCGGAAGTTGGCGTCCATCCGCACCTTCGTCATCGTGCGGTGCCGCATCATGCCCAGCCACGCGTTGACCCCGCCGACGGCGACCATGGCGCCCGTCCAGCCCGCCAGCGCGCCCATGTCACCCGGCTCCAGACCGTGGTCGACGGCCCGGGCCATCAGGTACGGCGTCGCCGCCAGCAGCACCATCCAGACACTGGCGAGCACCGCCCCCGCCAGGCACCGGGGCCACTGCCGCCGGACCAGCCAGCCCAGGTACCGCCAGCCGCCCCCGCGGCCCGGGGTGCCCGGGTCCTCGTACGCGTCGATCCTCACGCCAGACTGTCCCGCCAGGCGCGGTGCAGATCCGCGAACCGGCCGGTACCGGCGACGAGTTCGTCCGGCGCGCCGTCCTCGACGATCCGGCCGTGCTCCATCACCAGCACCCGGTCGGCGATCTCCACGGTGGAGAGCCGGTGCGCGATCACGACCGCCGTACGGCCCTTCAGCACCGTCGTCATCGCCCGCTGTACCGCCCGCTCCCCGGGGATGTCCAGCGAGCTGGTCGCCTCGTCCAGGATCAGCACCGCCGGGTCCGCGAGCAGCGCCCGCGCGAACGCCACGAGCTGCCGCTGACCGGCGGAGATACGGCCGCCCCGCTTGCGCACGTCGGTGTCGTAGCCGTCCGGCAGCGCGGCGATGAAGTCGTGGGCGCCGATCGCCTTCGCGGCCCGCTCGATCTCCTCCCGGGTCGCCTCCGGGCGGCCGATGGCGATGTTGTCGGCGACCGTGCCGGAGAACAGGAACGCCTCCTGCGTCACCATCACCACCCCGCGCCGCAGTTCGGGCACGGCCAGGTCGCGCAGGTCGGTGCCGTCCAGCAGGACCCGCCCGGCGGAGGGGTCGTAGAACCGGGCGAGCAGCTTGGCCAGCGTCGACTTGCCCGCGCCGGTCGAGCCCACGACGGCGACCGTCTGCCCGGCCGGGAGCGTCAGCCCGAAGCGCGGCAGCACCTCGCCGCCGGTGCGGTAGCCGAAGCTCACCGCGTCGAAGACGACCTCGCGGCCGGGGTGCTCCGACTCCAGCGGCGGCAGCTCCTTCGGCGCGGTCGGCTCCGGCACCGACGGCGTCTGGGCCAGCAGCCCGGCGATCTTCTCCAGCGAGGCCGCCGCCGACTGGTACGAGTTCAGGAACATGCCCAGCCGGTCGATCGGGTCGTACAGGCGGCGCAGGTACAGCACCGCCGCGGCCAGCACACCGAGCGCCAGCGTGCCGTCCGCGACCCGGTACGCCCCCCACAGCACGATGCCCGCGACGGCCGTGTTCGCGACCAGGCGGGAACCCACCACGTAACGGGCCATCTCCAGCAGCGCGTTGCCGTTGGTCCGCTCGTGGCGGTGGTTCAGGACCGCGAAGTCGGCGTCGTTGGCGGCCTCACGGCGGAAGGCGCGCACCGGCCGGATGCCGTTCATCGTCTCCACGAACTTCACGATCACCGCCGCGATCGCCGTGGACCGCTGCCGGTACACCCGCCCCGCGCGCCGCTGGTAGAGCCGCACCAGCGCGTACAGCGGCACGAACGACGCCACCGCCACGGCGCCGAGACCGAGGTCCAGCCAGAGCAGCAGCGCCGCGATGTAGACGAAGGACAGGATGACCGTCACCAGCTCCTGGAGCCCCTCGTCGAGCAGTTCGCGCAGGGACTCCACGTCCGTGGTGGAGCGCGAGATGAGGCGGCCCGAGGTGTAACGCTCGTGGAAGTCGACGCTGAGCGCCTGCGCGTGCCGGAAGATCCGCCCGCGCAGGTCGAGCAGCACGTCCTGGCTGACGCGGGCCGCCGCCGCGATGAAGGCGTACTGGAGTCCGCCCGCCGCCAGCGAGCACAGCAGGTAGCCGGCGCCCACCGCGATCAGCGGGCCGTGGTCGTCGTCCCGCAGGGCCGGCACGGCGTGGTCGATGGCGTACGCCACCAGCAGCGGGCCCGCCTGCACGGCCGCCTGCTGGAGCAGCAGCAGGAGGACGGTGAGGGCGACCCGGGCCTTCATGGGCACCAGCAGGGAGCGCAGCAGGACGCCGGTCGCACCCGGCGGGCTGGGCAGGACGTCCTGGTCGAAGGCGTCGTCGGCGGCGGTGGTGCCGGTCGCTGCCTCGGCCGGGTCCCCGGGCTCGGGGCCCTCCGGCTGTTCGCGGTCCGGCGCGGTGGCCGTGGGCGCGGTCATCGGCCGTCCCCTTCCTGGGGTCCCTCGTCGTTCTCGTGCCCGTCGAGCCCGGACATCAGATGGGCGTACTCGGGGCTGGTGTGCAGCAGTTCGTGATGGGTGCCGACGGCGGTGATGCGGCCCCCGGAGAGCAGGGCGACGCGGTCGGCGAGCAGGACGGTGGAGGGGCGGTGGGCCACGATCAGCGCGGTGGTGTCCGCGAGGACCTGCCGCAGGGCGGCCTCCACGGCGGCCTCCGTGTGCACGTCCAGCGCGGACAGCGGGTCGTCCAGGACGAGGAACCTCGGTCTGCCCACCACGGCCCGCGCGAGCGCCAGGCGCTGACGCTGGCCGCCGGAGAGGCTGAGGCCCTGCTCACCGACCTGGGTGCCGGTGCCCTGGGGGAGCGCGTGCGCGAAGTCGGCCTGCGCGACGGCGAGCGCGCGGTCCAGCGCCTCGTCGTCGGCGCCCTCACCGGCACCCATCAGCACGTTCTCACCGACGGTGGCCGAGAAGAGGGTGGGCTCCTCGAAGGCCACGGCGACCATCGAGCGCAGCTCCTCGCGGGACAGGGCGGTGATGTCCTGGCCGTCCAGCGTGATCCGGCCCTCGGTCACCTCGTGCAGGCGCGGGACGAGCGCGGTCAGCGTCGTCTTGCCACTGCCGGTGGCACCGACCAGGGCCATGGACTCACCGGGGCGGATGTGCAGGTCGACGTCCGTCAGGAGCGGCGTGGAGTCGGGAGCGGCGTCGGGATACCGGAACCGCACGTGCTCGAACCGCAGTCCCCCCGCCGCTGCGGGCAGTCGTGCCGCTGGGGCGGCACGGGTGGGCGCAGCGGCACCCCGCAACGCCGGGCCGCGCTCACCACCGCCCCGCACCGACGCAGGGTCACCAGAACCCCCCGGCGACTCAACCTCCGCGTCCATCACCTCGAAGTACCGGTCCGTCGCCGTCGCCGCCTCCTGGCTCATCGCCAGCAGGAAGCCGATGGACTCCACCGGCCACCGCAGCGCCAGCGCCGTGGACAGGAACGCCACCAGCGTCCCCGCCGACAGCGCCCCGTCCGCCACCTGCACCGCCCCGACCACCAGCGCCGCCCCGATCGCCACTTCGGGCAGCGTCACGATGACCGCCCAGATGGCCGCCAGCAGCCGCGCCTTGCGCAGCTCCGTGCCCCGCAGGGTGTGCGACAGCTCGTGGAAGGCGCGGGCCTGGCTGCGGTGCCTGCCGAAGCCCTTGATGATCCGGACACCGAGCACGCTCTCCTCGACCACGGTCGTCAGATCCCCGACCTGGTCCTGCGCGCGCCGCGCCACCGCCGAGTACTTCTTCTCGAAGATCCCGCAGGTGATCATCACCGGGATGGCGGGCCCGAGGATGACCAGCCCGAGCGTCCAGTCCTGGACCAGCATGATGCCCACGCCGACCAGGATCGTCACGCCGTTGACCAGCAGGAACGTCAGCGGGAAGGCGAGGAACATGCGGAGCAGCATCAGGTCGGTCGTCCCGCGCGACAGCAACTGCCCCGAGGCCCAGCGGTCGTGGAAGGCCACCGGCAGGCGCTGCAGATGCCGGTAGAGATCGGCCCGCATGCCCGCCTCGACGCCCGCCAGCGGCCGGGCCACCAGCCACCGCCGCAGCCCGAACAGCAGCGCCTCCGCCAGCCCGAGGAGCAGCAGGTACAGCGCCCCGAGCCACACGCCCGCCGGATCACCGTCGGCGACCGGCCCGTCCACCATCCACTTCAGGACCAGCGGGATCACCAGACCCACGCAGGAGGCGAGGATCGCTATCGCCGCGGCCGTCCCCAACCGCGCGCGCACCGGCCGCACATAGGGCCACAGCCGCAGCAGGGCACGTACGGTGGAACGCGTCCCGGTGGCGTCCGGGGCGAGATCCGTGGCGGGGGCAGGTTTCGTGGGCATCAGCAGCGAGCCTACGGTTTGCCACTGACACTGCCCACCGAGTTTTCGCGCGCACCGGGGTCGTACCGAGGCCCCGCCGGGGTCGTACCGGCGCATCAACCGATCGGCTGATGCGCCTTCGAGCGCGTCGGCCGATGTGCCGGGCCCCCGCCCGCCGGGACGCTGGTGCCATGCCCGTCATCGAAGTCACCGACCTGCGCAAGTCCTACGGCGGCCGCCCCGTCGTCGACGGTGTGTCCTTCGCCGTCGAGGAGGGCGAGATCTTCGGCGTCCTCGGCCCCAACGGCGCCGGCAAGACCACCACCGTCGAGTGCGTCGAGGGACTGCGCGTCCCCGACGCCGGCCGGGTCCGGGTCACCGGGCTCGACCCGGTCGCCGACCACCGGCGGGTCGCCGAGGTCCTCGGCGCCCAGCTCCAGCAGAGCGAACTCCAGGCCAAGCTCACCGTCCGCGAGGCCCTGGAGCTGTACGCCGCCTTCTACCCGAAGCCCGCCGACTGGCGCCCGCTCGCCGAGCGGCTCGACCTGGTCCCGATGCTGGACACCCGGTTCGGCAAGCTCTCCGGCGGCCAGAAGCAGCGCCTGTTCATCGCGCTGGCCCTGGTCGGCGACCCCCGCGTCGTCGTCCTGGACGAGCTGACCACCGGTCTCGACCCGCGCGCCCGCCGGGAGACCTGGCAGCTCATCGAGGACATCCGCGCGGGCGGCGTCACCGTCCTGCTGGTCACCCACTTCATGGAGGAGGCCCAGCGCCTGTGCGACCGGATCGCGGTGATCGACCGGGGCCGCATCGCCGCGCTGGACACCCCGGCCGGACTGATCCGGCGCTCGGCGGGCGCCACCGTCATCAGCTTCACCCCGTCCACGCCGCTGGACGAGGCGGACCTGCGCGCACTGCCCGAACTGTCCTCCGCCGAGTTCAGGGACGGTCGCGTCACCCTGTCCGGCACCGACGAGACGGTCAACGCCGTCATCACCCTGCTCGCCCGCACCCGCGTCACCGCCCACCAGCTCCGGGTCACCGACAGCACGCTGGACGACGCCTTCCTCGACCTCACGGAGGCCCCCGCATGACCACGGACGTCTTCGACACCGCCGTACTGAGGACCGAACTGCGGCTGTTCCGGCGCGAACCGGGCGCGCTGTTCTGGATGCTGGTGTTCCCGACCCTGCTGCTGGTGGTCCTCGGTTCCATCCCGTCCTTCCGCGAGGCCGACGCCTCCTTCGGCGGGCTGCGCCCGGTCGACGCCTACGTGCCGGTGGCCGTGCTGCTCGGCCTGACCGTGGGCGGCCTTCAGGGCATGCCGCAGGTGCTCACCGGCTACCGGGAGCGCGGCATCCTGCGCCGGATGTCCGCCACGCCGGTCCGCCCGGCGGCGCTGCTGTCCGCCCAGATGGTGGTGTGCGGCGCGGCCGCCCTGGTCTCGGCGCTGCTCGCGCTCGCGGTCGGGCGGCTCGCCTTCGACGTGGGCCTGCCCGAGCAGCCCCTCGGCTACCTCCTGGCACTGCTCCTTGCCGTGCTCGCCGCGCTCTCCCTGGGCGCCGTGCTCTCCGCGCTGTCCCGCACCACGAAGATCGCCGGTGCGATCGGGTCGGCCGCGCTGTTCCCGGCGATGTTCTGCGCGGGCGTGTGGCTGCCGGTGCAGGCCATGCCGGACCTGCTGGGCCGGATCGTGGGCTGGACCCCCTTCGGCGCCGCCGCGCAGGCCCTCAACGAGGCCGCGGCGGGCGACTGGCCGGGCTGGTCCCACCTGGCGGTACTGCTGGGCTGGACGGTGCTGCTCACCGCGGCGGCCTCGCGCTGGTTCCGCTGGGAATGAGCGCATCGATGGCCCACACTGGCCCGATGACCGACGCGGGCACCGTCGAGCGCCAGTGGACGGCGTTCCACCAGTGGGGTCCGTACGGCCTGCTCGCCGTCGGCACCGTCGTCGCCGCGGCCGCCTCCGACCTGGTCGGCATGACCGTGCCCGAGTGGTACCTCGCGGCCGCCCTGATCGCGGTCGCGGTCGGCATGCAGCTGTGGTGGACGAGAACGGCCCGCGCCCGCCCCGGCCCGAACCCGGTGAGCGTGTGCCTCTACTTCGTGCGCTGCGCCGTCGCCTTCGTTCTGGCCTGGCTCAACCCGCTCTTCGGCTTCTACGCCTACGCCGGGTACTTCGGGGTGGACCGGCTGCTGCCGCCCCGGCTGCGCAAGCCGGGACTGTTCCTGACGGCGGTGACGATCGCGGGCTCGCAGTCGGGCGGGATGCCGCCGGACGACGCGACGGGATGGATGCTGTTCGGCGCGATCCTCGCGGTCAACGTCGTCCTCCTCGTGGTGTTCGCCCGCCTCGCCGAGACGGAGGAGGCCCGCAGCCGCGCCCGCGTCGAGACCATCGCCGAACTGGAGCGCACCAACACCGCGTTGCAGCAGGCGCTCGACGAGAACGCCGCCCTCCACGCCCAGCTCCTCGTCCAGGCCAGAGAGGCCGGGGTCGCCGACGAGCGCAGGCGGCTCGCCGCCGAGATCCACGACACCCTCGCCCAGGGCCTGACCGGCATCATCGCCCAGCTCCAGGTCGTGGCGGCCGCCCCGGACCCGGCGCTGGGCCGGGAGCACCTGGACCGGGCCCTCGCCCTGGCCCGGCACAGCCTCGGCGAGGCCCGCCGCTCCGTGCACAACCTCTCGCCGGTCGCGCTGGCCGACGACGGACTGCCGGACGCGCTGAAGAAGACCGTGACGGAGTGGGGCGGACGCACCGGCGTCCAGGCCCGGTTCACCGTCACCGGCACCGCCGAGCACCTCCACGACGAGGTCGCCGCCACGCTCCTGCGCATCGCCCAGGAGGCCCTGTCCAACACGGCCCGGCACGCCGGTGCCGACCGGGTCGGCGTCACCCTCTCCTACATGGGCGACGAGGTCACCCTCGACATCCGCGACGACGGCCGGGGCTTCGACGCGCTGACCGCGCGGGAGCGCACCCCCGGCGGCGGCTTCGGTCTCGATGGCATGCGGGCCCGCGCCGAGCGCATCGCCGGTTCGCTCACCGTCGAGGCGGAACCGGGGCACGGCACGGCCGTCTCGGCTCGCGTACCGTTGGTCCGCCATGACCGATGACGCCGCGCCCCACGACGCCACGACCGCCGACGCCGTGATCTCCCTGCTCATCGTCGACGACCACCCCGTGGTCCGCGACGGCCTGCGCGGCATGTTCGAGTCCGCGTCCGGCTTCCGCGTCCTCGGCGAGGCGGCGGGCGGCGCCGAGGCGCTGGAACGGGCCGCCGCGCTCGACCCCGACGTGATCCTCATGGACCTGCGGATGCCGGGCGGTTCCGGCGTGGACGCCATCCGGGAGCTGGCCCGGCGGGGTGCCCGCGCGCGGGTGCTCGTGCTCACCACGTACGACACCGACTCCGACACCCTGCCCGCGATCGAGGCCGGCGCGACCGGCTACCTCCTCAAGGACGCGCCCCGCGACGACCTGTTCACCGCGGTCCGCGCGGCGGCCCAGGGGCGCACGGTCCTCTCCCCGGCGGTCGCCTCCCGCCTGGTCTCCGCCGTCCGCGCCCCGAAGACCCCCGGCGCCGAGCCCCTCTCCGCCCGCGAGCGCGAGGTGCTCGCCCTGGTGGCGCGCGGCACCTCCAACAAGGAGATCGCCCGGGAGCTGTTCATCAGCGAGGCGACCGTGAAGACCCACCTCACCCACCTGTACGCCAAGCTGGGCGTCAACGACCGCGCGGCGGCCGTCGCGACGGCGTACGACCGGGGCATCCTCGGCTGAACCCGCCCTCGGCCGCCGCCCGTCGCCCGTCGCCTTCTGCTCGCCGCGGCTCGGGACCCGTCCCCGCTCAACCCGCCCTCAGCAACAGCACCGTCCGCGCCGGGACCGTGATCTCCGTTCCCGCGAGGTGTGCGGTGCCCGGTGCCTCGCCCTGCTCCTCCCGTCCGGTGTCGACGACCACCTCGTACCGCTCCGCCCACGGGGCGCCCGGCAGGACGAAGCCGGCCGGCTCCCCGCCCGCGTGCAGCACGGCCAGGAAGCTGTCGTCGACGACCGGGTCGCCGTGCTCGTCGCGGCCCGGGATGTCCCGCCCGGACAGGTACATGCCGAGGGTGGCGGCCGGGGCGTACCAGTCCCGCTCCGTCATCTCCGTGCCGCCCGCGGTGAACCAGGCAAGGTCGCGCAGGCCGTCCGCGGAGTGCGCGCGGCCGGAGAAGAAGGCCCGGCGGCGCAGCACCGGGTGCCGGTGGCGCAGCGCGATCAGACGGGAGGCCAGCGCGAACAGGGGGCGCCACTCCGGGTCGTCCCGCAGGCTCCAGTCCACCCAGCCGGTCTCGTTGTCCTGGCAGTAGGCGTTGTTGCTGCCGCGCTGGGTGCGGCCCATCTCGTCGCCCGCGACCAGCATCGGCACCCCGGTCGACAGCAGCAGCGTGGTCAGCAGGTTGCGGAGCTGGCGGCGTCGCAGCGCACGCACCTCCGCGTCGTCCGTCTCGCCCTCCGTGCCGCAGTTCCAGGACCGGTTGTCGTCCGTGCCGTCCCGGTTGCCCTCCCCGTTGGCCTCGTTGTGCTTGCGCTCGTACGACACCAGGTCGCGCAGCGTGAAGCCGTCGTGCGCGGTGACGAAGTTGACCGAGGCGTACGGTCGTCGCCCGCCCCAGGCGTAGAGGTCGCTGGAGCCCGACAGGCGGTAGCCCATCTCCCGCACGTCCGGCAGCGCGTGCCGCCAGAAGTCCCGCACCGCGCCCCGGTACCGGTCGTTCCACTCGGTCCACAGCGGCGGGAACGCCCCCACCTGGTAGCCGCCCGAGCCCACGTCCCACGGCTCGGCGATCAGCTTCACCCGGCGCAGCACCGGGTCCTGCGCGATCACCGCGAGGAACGGGGAGAGCATGTCGACGTCGTGCATCGAGCGGGCCAGCGCCGCCGCCAGGTCGAAGCGGAAGCCGTCCACGCCCATCTCGGTGACCCAATAGCGCAGCGAGTCGGTGATCAGGCGCAGCACGTGCGGCTGGACCACGTGCAGGGTGTTGCCGCAGCCGGTGTAGTCGGCGTATCGGCGGGGGTCGGGCTGGAGGCGGTAGTAGCCGCGGTTGTCGATGCCCTTCAGGGAGAGCGTCGGGCCCAGCTCGCCCGCCTCCGCGGTGTGGTTGTAGACCACGTCGAGGATCACCTCGATGCCGGCCGCGTGCAGTGCGCGCACCATCCGCTTGAACTCGCCGACCTGCTCACCGGTGGTGCCGGAGGCGGCGTAGGCGGCGTGCGGGGCGAAGTAGCCGACCGAGTTGTAGCCCCAGTAGTTGCGCAGGCCGCGCTCCAGCAGATGGCTCTCGTGCGCGAACTGGTGCACCGGCAGCAGCTCCACCGCCGTCACGCCCAGCCGCGTCAGGTGGTCGATCGCCGCCGGGTGGGCGAGGCCCGCGTAGGTGCCGCGCAGCTCGGGAGGAATGTCCGGGTGGAGCTTGGTGAAGCCGCGCACGTGCAGCTCGTAGATGACCGAGTCCGCCCACGGCGTCTTGGGCCGCCGGTCGTCCGACCAGTCGTCGTCATCGTGGACGACCACACCCTTGGGGACGTGCGGCGCCGAGTCGCGGTCGTCGCGCACGGTGTCCGCGACCCGCTGCTCCGGCCAGTCGCGCACGTGCCCGTACACCTCGGGCGGCAGCACGCCGTAGTCATTCCCCTCGGCGCCGTCCACGGCGCGGGCGTACGGGTCCAGGAGCAGCTTCGCCGGGTTCCAGCGGGCGCCGGTCCAGGGGTCCCAGCGGCCGTGCACCCGGTAGCCGTAGCGCTGCCCCGGCCGGACGCCCGGCACGAAGCCGTGCCAGATCTCGTGCGTCAGCTCGGTCAGCCGCACCCGGCTCTCCCTCGCACCGGGACCCGGCCCGTCGAACAGGCACAGCTCCACCGCCTCCGCCCCGCCCGCCCACAGGGCGAAGTTGGTCCCCGCCACCTGGTCCGGGCCGGTCCGGAAGCGGGCGCCCAGCGGCACCGGGGTGCCCGGCCGGGCCGGCACGGCGGGCGGCGGAGCGGCGCGCCGCGCGCCATTGACCACGACGGCGGGGTGCCCGTCCGCGGCGGCCCGTTCCCCGGGCACCGCCTCCCGCTCGGCTGCGCTGGACACCTGTCAGCCTCCCACGGCTCGTGGAACGACGTCCGGCAGGAGGGCGCGCGGCGTCCCGGCCGCTGCTCCCCGTCGCGTCGTCCTCCCCACAGTTCTGCCCACCGGGTGGCTCGCACTCACGTTTCCCCAGGGCCGACCGGTCGTTACGGGTGGATGTGAGGCACGTACACGAGCGCGCACGGCGCGCGGGCGCCGCTCTGGCCGCCCTACTGACATGGGCAGGACTGCTGGCCGGGGCCGCCGGATGCACCTCGGACGGCGGCGGCATCGGTTCCGGCATCGGCTCGGGCATCGGCGAGATGTTCGGCAAGCAACCCGCCGCCGAGGACGTCATCCGCGTCACCCCGGACGACGGGAGCAAGGCCGTCGCGCCGGAGAAGAAACTGTCGGTGCGGGTGCCCGACGGGCGCCTGGAGTCGGTGAAGGTCGTCCGGTCGCAGGACGCGCAGGAGACCCCGGTGCCCGGCCGGATCTCCGAGGACGGCCTGAGCTGGCGGCCCGACGACGACCGGCTCGCCCTCGCCGCCAAGTACACGGTCGACGCCGTCGCCCTGGACGGCGGCGGACACCGCTCGGCCCGGCACACCACGTTCACCACCAAGGTCCCCGAGGAACGCTTCATCGCCTACGTCGCCCCCGAGAACCGCTCGGTCGTCGGCACCGGCATGATCGTCTCGCTGGAGTTCAACCGCGAGATCACCGACCGCGCCGCCGTCGAACGCGCCGTCACGGTCACCGCGGAGCCCGCCACCGAGATCCGCCCCCACTGGTTCGGCAAGGACCGCCTCGACTTCCGCCCGAAGGTGTACTGGAAGCCCGGCACCGAAGTCACCGTCGACCTCGGCCTGCGGGACGTCGAGGGTGCGAAGGGCGTCTACGGGCTCCAGCACAAGAAGGTCTCCTTCACCGTCGGCCGCAGCCAGGTCTCCCGCGTCGACGCCGTCGAGCGGACCATGGAGGTGCGCCGGGACGGCACCCTGCTGGCCACCGTGCCGATCACCGCGGGCGCGCCGACGACGCCCACCTACAACGGCCGGATGGTGATCACCGAGATGCTCGAGGTCACCCGCATGAACAGCCGCACGGTCGGCTTCGGCGGCGAGTACGACATCCCCGACGTCCCGCACGCCATCCGGCTGACCAGCTCGGGCACCTTCCTGCACGGCAACTACTGGGCGCCCGCCGACACCTTCGGCCGGGCCAACGTCAGCCACGGCTGCGTCGGACTGCGCGACGACAAGGGCGGCGGTTCCGACACCCCGGCCGGCTGGTTCTTCGACCGCAGCCTCATCGGCGACGTCGTCGAGGTGGTCCACAGCAAGGACAAAACCGTGGCCCCCGACAACGGGCTGGGTGGCTGGAACATGAAGTGGAAGGAATGGAAGGCGGGCAGCGCGGTGAAGTGACGCCGGGCCGTCCTTCGGCACCCGGCCGCCAACTCGGTACGGAACGGTGACAATTCACCTGTCCCTCAACCCCCTGGCCTGCGGTTACGATGCGCCGGTGCGCGCGCGAGCGCACTGGGGCGCGGGCCGAACAGGCCCGGCGAGGGGAGAACAAGGTGAACGTGCGTCCGATAGCGGGGGCGGTACTCGGGCTGCTGATGCTGACCGTCACCGCATGCGGTGGGGGCGGCTCGGGCTCGGGGGCCGGGGACGGCAAGGGGGACAAGGCCAAGGACGCCACCGCGGCCCAGAGCGAGCAGTCCGAGGCCGTCGTCACCATCGCCCCCGAGAACGGGGCCAAGGCCGTCGACACCAGCGGCGCCCTGAAGGTCGGAGCCGCGAAGGGCAGGCTCACCGAGGTCGTCGTCAAGGACGGCAAGGGCACCAAGGTCGACGGGAAGATAACCGGGGACGGCGCCACCTGGACGCCGTCCACCCACCTGGCCGCCGCCACCACGTACAGCGTGCACGCGGTCGCCAAGGACTCCGAGGGCCGCACGGCCGCCGAGGACTCCCGCTTCACCACCCTGACGCCGAAGAACACCTTCATCGGCACCTTCACGCCCGAGGACGGCTCGAAGGTCGGCGTCGGCATGCCGTTCTCGGTCCGCTTCACCCGGGGCATCACCAACCCGGAGGACGTCGAGAAGGCCATCACCGTCAAGACCGAGCCGGCCGTCGAGGTCGAGGGCCACTGGTTCGGCAACGACCGCCTCGACTTCCGGCCCGAGAAGTACTGGAAGGCCGGCACCAAGGTCACCGTCGACCTCAACCTCGACGGCGTCGAGGGCCGCGAGGACGTCTACGGCAAGCAGGCCAAGACCGTCTCCTTCACCGTCGGCCGCAGCCAGGTCTCCGTCGTGGACGCCAAGAAGCACACGATGCAGGTCGTGCGGGACGGCAAGACCCTCAAGACCGTCCCCGTCACCACCGGCGCGCCCGGCTACGAGACGTGGAACGGCCAGATGGTCATCACCGAACGGCTCGCGGTGACCCGCATGAACGGCGAGACCGTCGGCTACGGCGGCGAGTACGACATCAAGGACGTGCCGCACGCCATGCGCCTGTCCACCTCCGGCACCTTCATCCACGGCAACTACTGGGGCGGCGACGCCTTCGGCAACCGCAACTCCAGCCACGGCTGCATCGGCCTGCGCGACGTACGCGGCGGCTGGGACGAGGGGGCGCCGGCCCGCTGGTTCTTCGAGAACTCGATCATCGGCGACGTGGTCGTGGTCAAGAACTCCGAGGACGCCACCATCGCCCCCGACAACGGCCTCAACGGCTGGAACATGTCCTGGGAGAAGTGGAAGGCGTAAAGGGGGGCGGGGGGCCACTGCCACCGCGCGTGAACGCCCGCTAACCTGCGGAGCATGACCGTACATCTCGAAGTCGCCGAGGGCGTCGGCACACTGCGCCTGGACCGTCCGCCGATGAACGCGCTGGACGTCGCCACCCAGGACCGGTTGAAGGAGCTGGCCGAGGAGATCACCCGGCGCGAGGACGTGCGCGCCGTGGTGATCCACGGCGGCGAGAAGGTGTTCGCGGCGGGCGCGGACATCAAGGAGATGCAGGTGATGGACCACGCGGCGATGATCGCGCGGTCCCGTGCCCTCCAGGACTCCTTCACGGCCGTGGCCCGCATCCCCAAGCCGGTGGTCGCGGCGGTGACCGGCTACGCGCTGGGCGGCGGCTGCGAACTCGCCCTCTGCGCCGACTTCCGCATCGCGGGGGAGAACGCCAAGCTGGGCCAGCCCGAGATCCTGCTCGGCCTGATCCCCGGCGCGGGCGGCACTCAGCGGCTGTCCCGGCTGATCGGCCCCTCCAAGGCCAAGGACCTGATCTTCACCGGCCGCCAGGTGAAGGCCGACGAGGCGCTGGCGCTCGGCCTGGTGGACCGGGTGGTCCCGGCCGCCGAGGTCTACGAGCAGGCGCACGCCTGGGCCGCGCGGCTCGCCAAGGGCCCCGCCATCGCACTGCGCGCGGCGAAGGAGTCGATCGACACGGGTCTGGAGACGGACATCGAGACCGGTCTCGCCGTCGAGCGCAACTGGTTCGCGGGCCTGTTCGCCACCGAGGACCGCGAGCGCGGGATGCGCAGCTTCGTGGAAGAGGGCCCCGGCAAGGCCAAGTTCCTCTGAACACCCCGCAAGAAGTACAAGTTTCATCCGAAGTCGCGTCGTGTCGCTTGCAATTGACGCGATGTCTGATCCGGGTCCCTCGATGGGGCGGTTTATGGCAGCCTTAACGCACCATTAAGCGCGCCTTGTCGAGGGAGTCCGTCGCTTGTCTCCGGCCGAGCCGTTCGCGCAGGTCACCGGGGCTGTTCCCGGCCCCGAACTGCCTGTGGCATATGCCGATCGACCGTCGTTCGACCGGGCTTCCGTCAAGGCGTATTCCCCGGGAACGGCCCCGGAGGCCCCCGAGGGCGGCCATGATGGGGGCATGGCGGGGCTGGATGGTACGGAACAGCCGCGGGGAGCCGGACGTGCGACCGCGGCGCGCTGGTCGCCGGCGGTCGAGGACGAGCGTGCGCTCAAGGCGCTGGAGCTGTTCGGCAACCCGACGGAGCGCGAAGTTCCGTTACCCTCCCGGCCCGAGTCCGCCGCCACCGCCCGCCGGCTGGCCCAGGTCGTCGCCCTGCGTCAGTGGCAGCTCGGGCCCAAGGTCACGGAGGATGCCGTCCTCCTCGTCTCCGAGCTGGTAGGCAACGCCGTACGCCACACCGGTGCCCGGGTCTTCGGCCTCCACATGCGGCGCCGCCCCGGCTGGATCCGGGTCGAGGTCCGAGACCCCTCCAGGGGGCTGCCCTGTCTGATGCCGGTGCAGGAGACGGACATCAGCGGGCGTGGCCTCTTCCTCGTCGACAAGCTCTCCGACCGGTGGGGCGTCGATCTGCTGCCGCGCGGGAAGACCACGTGGTTCGAGATGCGGGTCGTGGACCGCTGAGAGCCCATCTGCCGCGGAAAGCAACCCCGTTCACCGGACACGCCACCTACGGGTGAGAATCCGGAACGCGCCACTCCGCAGCCGGGATCGTATCCGCATGATCACCACTCGCCTGCGCCGACGGACCGCCGCCGCCGTCCTGTCGCTCTCCGCGGTCCTCGCCACCACCGCCGCCACCGCCCCCGGTGCCGCCACCGCCCCGTCGGCCGCGCCCGTCAAGGCCGCCCCGGCCTGCCCCCAGTTCGACGACAAGACCAAGGCCGCCGCCGACCGCGGCGTCGACGTCGACCGCATCACGCCCGAGCCGGTCTGGCGCACCACCTGCGGCACCCTCTACCGCAGCGACAGCCGCGGCCCGCAGGTCGTCTTCGAAGAGGGTTTCCACGCCAAGGACGTCCAGAACGGACAGTACGACGTCGAGAAGTACGTCCTGGTCAACCAGCCCTCGCCGTTCGTCTCGACGAGCTACGACCACGACCTCTACAAGACCTGGTACAAGTCCGGCTACAACTACTACATCGACGCCCCCGGCGGCATCGACGTCAACAAGACCATCGGCGACACCCACAAGTGGGCCGACCAGGTAGAGGTCGCCTTCCCCGGCGGCATCCAGCGGAAGTACATCATCGGCGTCTGCCCGGTCGACCGGCAGACCAAGACCGAGATCATGAGCGACTGCGAGAGCAACCCGCACTACCAGCCCTGGCACTGACCCCGACCGCCCCGGCTCAGGGGCGCAGGAACAGCGCCTCCGAGCCCACCGGCCGATAGCCCGCGGCCTGGAACGCCCGCAGACTGCGGGCGTTCCCCGCGGAGACCTGCGCCCACACCGGCTCCTCCCCAGCCAGCTGCCGCGCGGCCGCCACCAGCCGCCGCCCCAGCCCCCGGTGCCGGGCGCCCCCCGCCACCTCCACGGCGACCTCCAGCCGCCCGCCGACGCCGCGGCCCAGCATGAGCACCCCGCCGTCCGCCGCCCACACCCGCACCCCGTCGCGCCGCCGCCGGGCCGCGACGACGCGGGGATGCCCCGGGTCGGCGACCTCCGTCAGCGCGACCTCCGGGCACCCCGGGAGCGGAGCGCCGGTCAGCAGCACGTCGATCGTGTCCGTCGCACGTCCCGTGCGCTGCGCGAACGCCGCCAGGAACCGGGCGTTCATCGTCGCGGCGAGCGGGTCGCACTCCAGCGACGCCAGGGTCTCGCGCACCCACCCCTCGTCCGCCTCGTCGGTGAAGACCACCGAGTGCGCCGTGAAGGCGATGACCCCCGCGTCCCGGCCGCCGGGTTGCCGCACGACGCTCGTCCCGCCGTCCGCCGGGGGGAACACCCCCCGCGCCGCCGCGTCCAGAATCTCCCGCAGGCTCTCCGCCACACCGCGCTCCTTGAGTCTCCACCCACTGGAGGGCACACACTCCCAGACATGACCGACGACGGCACCGACCCCATGACCATCGGCGAACTGGCCGCCGTCGGCGATCGTGAACGGCCTGGAGCCGCCCTGCGCCACGAGGACCCAGTTCAGGTGGGTGGTCGCCGCACTGAGCGCTCGGACGGCCGGTTAATCTGACCTGCGTCAGATGGACCCAATGCACGGAACGAGGGGCGGACCGGTGGCCGACATCGAGGAAGCACGCAAGCAGTTCGAGCGGATCGACACGGACGGTGACGGCCTCATCACCGCGGCCGAGTTCAAGACCGCGCTCGCCCAGGGCGGCGACTGGAACGTCACCGAGTCGGTGGCCGAGGCGATCATCGCCGGCCGCGACCTCGACGGCGACAAGCAGCTGTCGTTCGACGAGTTCTGGGCCCACCTGAACAAGTGACGGCACGGTGAGGGGCGCCCGGCGGTCACCCGGCGGGCGCCCCTTCGCCGTCCGGGCACGCTGCTGCGGGGGAGTGAAAGCCGGACGACGGCGGAATAGCCCGACCGGCTCGGAGGTTGCTGGTGCTCACCGGCAGGACACGATCCCCGAAGGGCCAGGCGAGTCAGCATCATGAAGATCGGCATCATCGGCGCGGGCAACATCGGCGGCAACCTCACCCGGCGGCTCACCGCCCTCGGACACGAGGTCTCCGTCGCCAACTCGCGCGGGCCGCAGACGCTCGGCGCGCTGGCCGAGGAGACCGGCGCCACCCCGGTACCGGTGGAGGAGGCGGCGCGGGGCGCCGAGATCGTGGTCGTCACCATCCCGCTGAAGCGGGTCCCGGACCTGCCGTCCGGCGTCCTGGACGGCGCGGCCGACGGCGTCGCGGTCATCGACACCGGCAACTACTACCCGCAGCAGCGGGACGGCAGGATCGCGGGCATCGAGGAGGACGGCCTCACCGAGAGCCGCTGGACCGAACGCCACCTCGGCCACCCGGTGATCAAGGCCTTCAACGGCACCTACGCCCAGGACATCCTCGACCGCCCGCGCCCGGCCGGCGCGCCCGACCGCATGGCGCTCCCGGTGGCCGGCGACGACGCGGCGGCCAAGGCGAAGGTCCGCGCCCTGATCGACGAGCTGGGCTTCGACACCGTCGACGCCGGCGGCATCGACGACTCCTGGCGCCAGCAGCCGGACACCCCGGTCTACGGCCTGCGCGAGGGCGTCGACGGCGTCACCAAGGCGCTGGCCGAGGCGTCCCCGGAGCGGCCCGCGGCCTTCCGGGGCTGACCCCGCCCTCAGGCGCTCTGGGCCCACTCCTTCAGCGCGGCCCTGCTCGCGAAGTCCGCCACATTGGTGTCGACCGGGTCGTCCGTGTACTGGTGGAAGCGCCACTTGGCCTGGATGCGCGGCTTGCCCGCCGAGACGTAGTCGGCGATCCAGAGGCCGTCACCGGCGTACGAGGTGGTGTCGATGTTCAACCAGAAGTTCCGGTTGCAGTAGAGGACGATCCGGTTGTCCGGCCGCAGCGCCTTCAGCTTCTTGATGAAGCTGTCCTTCTCCGCGTTGCTCGGGTGGGTGCCCTCGCCGTTCGTCTCCCAGTCGACGGCGAGGATGTCGCCCTTGCGGTCCGGGGCCTTGGAGACGAAGTACTCGGCCTGGGCGGCCAGGTTGCCCGGCCACAGGAAGTGGTAGAAGCCGACGACCAGCCCGGCGTCGCGGGCCCGCTCCGTCTGGGCCGCGAGCTTGGGGTTGACGTACGAGCGGCCCTCCGTCGCCTTCACGAAGACGAAGGAGAGGCCGTCGGTGTCGTAGCTGGAGGACTGGTACGCGCTGACGTCGATGCCACGCAGCATGGGGCCTCCCTGAGAGGCTGTGGGGGGACGGGAGTTGGTTATTCCCCACGATGGCACGGGCGATCCCCACCGGAAGCGGAAACGTCGACTTCGCTTCGCCGGGGCGCCATTGACGCGCGTAGCGCGGTGCCGCACGCTGGGCCCCACCTGAAGACTGACTCGACGGTCGGGAGGCCGGGATGTTCAGACGCGTGTCACGTCTCCTTCTCTCATTTGTCATGCTCATGGCTGGCGCGGTGGTCGGTGTGGGCGCCACCGCCGGCGCCGCGCACGCCGACTCCTGCTACACCTGGAACCGCACCCTGCGCCAGGGCTCCTCCGGCAGCGACGTCACGCAGCTCCAGATCCGCGTCGCCGGCTGGGTCACCTCCGGCGAACGGCTCTCCTACGACGGCCAGTACGGCGCCAGGACCGCCGCCGCCGTCAAGAAGTTCCAGGCCGCCTACGGACTGGGCGCGGACGGCATCGCCGGCTCCGCGACCTTCAGCAAGATCTACGCGCTCCAGGACGCGGACTGCACGCCCGTCCACTTCACCTACGCGGAGCTCAACAAGTGCAACTCGGACTGGTCGGGCGGCGCGGTCTCCGCCGCCACCGCCAAGTCGAACGCGCTGAAGACCATGTGGAAGCTGGAGGCCATGCGGCACGCCCTCGGCGACGTGCCGATCACCATCTCCAGCGGTTTCCGCTCCCGCGCCTGCAACAGCGCGGTGGGCGGCTCGTCCACCAGCCGCCACCTCTACGGCGACGCCGCCGACCTCACCGGCTCGCCCAGCTTCTGCCGGCTCGCCCAGCAGGCCAGGACCCACGGCTTCTCGGAGATCCTCGGCCCGGGCTACCCCGGCCACAACGACCACACCCACGTGGCCTTCGACCCGTCGCCGTACTGGTCGGCCCCGAACTGCGGCATCTGAGGGCCGCGCGGGGCGCGGCTCAGCACTCGATGATGTTCACCGCGAGCCCGCCCCGCGCCGTCTCCTTGTACTTGACCGACATGTCGGCGCCGGTGTCCTTCATGGTCTTGATGACCTTGTCGAGGGAGACCTTGTGGGAGCCGTCGCCGCGCATCGCCATCCGGGCCGCCGTGACCGCCTTGACCGCGGCCATGCCGTTGCGCTCGATGCAGGGGATCTGGACCAGGCCGCCGACCGGGTCGCAGGTGAGGCCGAGGTTGTGCTCCATGCCGATCTCGGCGGCGTTCTCCACCTGCTCCGGGGTGCCGCCGAGCACCTCGGCGAGGGCGCCGGCCGCCATCGAGCAGGCGGAGCCGACCTCGCCCTGGCAGCCGACCTCGGCGCCGGAGATGGAGGCGTTCTCCTTGAAGAGCATGCCGATGGCGCCGGCGGCGAGGAGGAAGCGGACCACGCCGTCCTCGTCGGCGCCGGGCACGAAGTTCATGTAGTAGTGCAGGACCGCGGGGATGATGCCGGCCGCGCCGTTGGTCGGGGCGGTGACGACCCGGCCGCCGGCGGCGTTCTCCTCGTTCACGGCCATCGCGTAGAGCGTGATCCACTCCATGGCCAGGGCCTGCGGGTCGCCCTCGGAGCGCAGCTTGCGCGCGGTGTTCGCGGCGCGGCGGCGGACCTTCAGCCCGCCCGGCAGGATGCCCTCGCGGGTCATGCCGCGCTCCACGCAGGCCCGCATCACGCGCCAGATCTCCAGCAGGCCCTCGCGGATCTCCTCCTCGTCGCGCCAGGCCCGCTCGTTCTCCAGCATCAGGGCGGAGATGGACAGGCCCGTCTCCCGGGCCAGGCGCAGCAGCTCGTCGCCGGTGCGGAAGGGGTACTTCAGGACGGTGTCGTCGAGGACTATGCGGTCGGCGCCGACCGCGTCCTCGTCGACGACGAAGCCGCCGCCGACCGAGTAGTACGTCTTGGTCAGCACCTCGGCGCCCTCGGCGTCGTACGCCCACAGGGTCATGCCGTTGGCGTGGTAGGGGAGGGCCTTGCGGCGGTGCAGGACCATGTCGTCGTCGTAGGAGAAGGCGATCTCGTGCTCGGCGAGGAGGCGGATGCGACCGGAGGACTTGATCGCCTCGACGCGGTCGTCGGCGCTCTCCACGTCCACCGTGCGCGGCGAGTCGCCCTCCAGGCCGAGCAGCACCGCCTTGGGCGTGCCGTGGCCGTGGCCGGTGGCGCCGAGCGAACCGTACAGCTCGGCGCGGACCGAGGCGACGGAGTCCAGCAGCTCCTCGTTGCGCAGGCGGCGGGCGAACATGCGGGCCGCGCGCATCGGGCCGACCGTGTGCGAGCTCGACGGGCCGATGCCGATCGAGAACAGGTCGAAGACCGAGATGGCCACGGGGACTCCTCAGAACGGGGGTGGTGCAGAGGGTGGGGCGCTCCGGGCGGGGCGCCGGGCCGCTTGTGGCGGACGCGGCGCCCCACTCGAAGGGGTGGTGTCTACTTGTTCAGACCCGGGTACAGCGGGTGCTTGTCGGCCAGGGTCTTCACCCGGGCCTTGAGGGCCTCCGCGTCGTAGGACGGCTTCAGCGCCTCGGCGATCACGTCCGCGACCTCGGCGAAGTCCTCGGCGGTGAAGCCGCGGGTCGCCAGGGCCGGCGTACCGATGCGCAGACCGGAGGTCACCATCGGCGGACGCGGGTCGTTCGGGACGGCGTTGCGGTTGACCGTGATGCCGACCTCGTGAAGCCGGTCCTCGGCCTGCTGCCCGTCCAGCTCGGAGTCGCGCAGGTCCACCAGGACCAGGTGGACGTCCGTGCCGCCGGTCAGGACGGAGACGCCCGCCGCCTTCGCGTCGTCCCGCACCAGGCGCTCGGCCAGGATGCGGGCACCCTCCAGCGTACGGCCCTGGCGCTCCTTGAAGTCCTCGCTCGCGGCGACCTTGAAGGCGACGGCCTTGGCGGCCACCACGTGCTCCAGCGGACCACCCTGCTGACCGGGGAAGACGGCGGAGTTGATCTTCTTGGCCAGCTCGGCGGTGGAGAGGATCACACCGCCGCGGGGGCCGCCCAGCGTCTTGTGGGTCGTCGTCGTCACCACGTGCGCGTGCGGGACCGGGTTCGGGTGCAGGCCCGCCGCGACCAGACCGGCGAAGTGCGCCATGTCGACCATCAGGTACGCGCCGACCTCGTCCGCGACCTTGCGGAACGCGGCGAAGTCCAGCTGACGCGGGTACGCCGACCAGCCCGCCACGATCAGCTTCGGCTTGGTCTCCCTGGCCAGGCGCTCCACCTCGGCCATGTCGACCTGGCCGTCGTCGCCGACGTGGTAGGGGACGACGTTGTAGAGCTTGCCGGAGAAGTTGATCTTCATGCCGTGGGTCAGGTGCCCGCCGTGGGCGAGGTTCAGACCCATGATCGTGTCGCCGGGCTTGAGCAGCGCGAACATCGCGGCCGCGTTGGCCTGGGCGCCCGAGTGCGGCTGCACGTTGGCGTGCTCGGCGCCGAAGAGCGCCTTGACCCGGTCGATGGCGATCTGCTCGATCACGTCGACGTGCTCGCAGCCGCCGTAGTAGCGGCGGCCGGGGTAGCCCTCGGCGTACTTGTTGGTGAGGACCGAGCCCTGGGCCTCCATGACCGCGACCGGGGCGAAGTTCTCCGAGGCGATCATCTCGAGGGTGGACTGCTGGCGGTCCAGCTCGGCGTCGACGGCGGCGGCGACGTCCGGGTCCAGCTCGTGCAGGGGTGTGTTCAGAAGCGACATGCGATCGTGACTCCTCAGGCGCCGGCGAAGGCGGTGTACTCGTCGGCGGAGAGCAGGTCGGCCGGCTCGTCCGTGATCCGCACCTTGAACAGCCAGCCGCCCTCGAAGGGGGCGCTGTTCACCAGCGACGGGTCGTTGACGACGTCCTCGTTGACCTCGGTGATCTCGCCGGAGACGGGGGAGTACAGGTCGGAGACGGACTTGGTCGACTCCAGTTCGCCGCAGGTCTCGCCCGCGGTCACCGAGTCGCCGACCTCGGGGAGCTGCACGAAGACGACGTCACCGAGCGCGTTGGCCGCGTGCTCCGTGATGCCGACCGTCGAGACGCCGTCCTCGGCGCCCGACAGCCACTCGTGCTCCTTGCTGTAGCGCAGCTGCTGGGGGTTGCTCATGGCCTGAATTCTCCTGTACGCGAGGAAGTGGCTGGTGAAGGGGGTGCTGAGGGAGGGGTGGGTGACTCAGGGGGCTGCCGCGGAGGGGCGGTGCCCCGAGTCCACTGTCTACTTCTGGCGCTTGTAGAACGGCAGCGCCACGACCTCGTACGGCTCGTGACTGCCCCGGATGTCCACGCCGACGCCCTCGGTGCCCGGAGCCGCGTGCGCGGGGTCGACGTACGCCATGGCGATCGGCTTGCCCAGCGTCGGGGACGGGGCGCCGGAGGTGACCTCGCCGATCACCTCGCCGCCCGCGACGACCTGGTACCCGGAGCGCGGGACCCGGCGGCCCTCGGCGACCAGGCCGACCAGGACGCGGGGCGGCCGGGAAGCGGCGCGCTCGGCGGCCTCGGTCAGCGCGGCGCGCCCGACGAAGTCGCCCTCCTTCTCGAACTTCACCACCCGGCCCAGACCGGCGTCGAACGGGGTCAGCGCGGTCGACAGCTCGTTGCCGTACAGCGGCATGCCCGCCTCCAGGCGGAGCGTGTCCCGGCAGGACAGGCCGCACGGGGTCAGTCCCGCGCCCTCACCGGCCTTGGTCAGCGCCTGCCACAGCTCGACGGCGTGCTCGGGCTTCACGAACAGCTCGAAGCCGTCCTCGCCGGTGTAACCGGTGCGCGCGATCAGCGCCGGGACACCGGCGACCGTGCCGGGAAGACCGGCGTAGTACTTCAGGCCGTCCAGGTCGGCGTCGGTGAGCGAGGCGAGGATGCCCGGGGACTCGGGGCCCTGCACGGCGAGCAGCGCGTACGCGTCGCGGTCGTCACGCACCTCGGCGTCGAAGCCGGCCGCCCGCCCGGTCAGCGCGTCCAGCACGACCTGCGCGTTGGAGGCGTTGGCGACCACCATGTATTCGGAAGGGGCGGCCTCGGTCTCACCGAGCCGGTAGACGATCAGGTCGTCCAGGATGCCGCCGTCCTCGCGGCAGATCATGGTGTAGCGGGCCCGGCCCGGCTTCACGGTGCCGATGTTGCCGACCAGCGCGAAGTTCAGCAGCTCGGCCGCCTGCGGCCCGGTGACGCTGATCTCACCCATGTGCGACAGGTCGAAGAGACCGGCGCGGGTGCGCACCGCGACGTGCTCCTCGCGCTCGGAGCCGTAGCGCAGCGGCATGTCCCAGCCGGCGAAGTCGGTCATCGTCGCGCCCAGCGCGCGATGCGTGGCATCCAGCGCGGTACGGCGCAGTTCGGTACTGCTCATCGGTCGGTCGTCTCCCAGGACAGGACGGGGCGAGGTCGGTCCTCCCCATCTGTCATCGGAACCTGAGAGGTTCGCCACGGCCACCGGAGTACGGCGATCAGGGCTTGCACCTTGGGTGGGACCACCGTCGGGGGCGGTCCGCTTTTCAGATGTGCCTCGCCCGCGCGGTAACGGTGCCTGAGAGATTCAAGGGAGGGACTTGCTCCTTCGGCGCCCCGGCGCGGCCGGGGACTCTCCCGCGCGGATTCAAACGGCCGGTATGCAGTTGGCGCCGCCATCATTGCACGCCTGGCTCATCCGTGGGCAGAGCTGTTCTTGTAACCGGCTTGTGGCAGTAAGCGAACGAAAACGCGAGACCCGCGCATTACCTTCTCTTTACACTCGACGGGGAGGTACTCGTGTACCGCCCCAGGGGAGGACGATCACGGTGAACAGGACCACGGCGTACGCCACGACCTCGGGACTCGCGCTGCCCAAGCAGCCGGCCGCCCCGGCCCCCGAGGCATGCGCCCCACTGACCGCACCCGTCGTCCGCGACCTGAGGGACCGCGACGGCCGCAGCCCGCACGCCCTGCTCTTCGGACCCCGGGACCTGGTGGTGATCACCGGCCTGCCCGGCAGCGGCAAGTCCACGCTCATGCGGCGCACCGTGCGCGGCGGCCGCATCGACTCCCAGGACACCCGCGACCGCTGGGACCAGCGTATGCCGCGCCTCCTGCCGTACGCGCTCTACCGCCCCCTCGTCCGCCTCGCCCACTACGCCGGACTGCGCCGCGCGCTGCGCTCCGGCGAGGCCGTCGTCGTGCACGACTGCGGCACCCAGGCCTGGGTGCGCGGCTGGCTGGCCCGCGAGGCCCGCCGCCGGGACGGCACCCTGCACCTGCTGCTCCTCGACGTCGCCCCCGGCGAGGCCCTGGCCGGCCAGCGCGAGCGCGGCCGGGGCGTCTCGCGGTACGCGTTCCTGCGGCACCGCACGGCCAACTCCCGCCTGCTGCGCGCGGTGACCGAGGGCACCCTGCCCGCCGGCTGCTCCTCGGCGGTCGTCCTGGACCGGGCGGCGGCCGACACCCTGCGGCGGATCGCCTTCACGGGGTGACGCACGGTAGGGCACCGGAGTCGAACGGGTTAGCCTTTCAGCCACGAACGGCGGTACCAGGCAGGCGGTAGGTAGACAGATGGACTTCCCGGCACAGGCGCACCCCCACCCGCACGGCGGGTGGCCCGGCAACGAGCTGGAGGAGGTGCTGTCCGCCTCCCTCGGCATCCCGTCGGCCGGCGGCCGGATCGTGGAGGTCCTCGGCCGCAGCTTCCTGTGGATACCCCTGCCGAACGGCGGCGGCCCGCACAGCGGCCCCCTCGACCTGCCGTCGCTGGAGATCGACGGCCAGGCCTACGTGCCGGTGTTCAGCTCGGAGGAGCAGCTGCGCCAGGTCGCCGGCGCGCACATGGCGTACACCATCGCCCCCGCCGCGGAGTTCGCCCGCGGCCTGCCCCCGCAGGTCGGCATCGCGGTGAACCCGGAGGGCGTGGTCGGCATCCCGCTGCCGCCGCCCGCCGTGGCCGAGCTGTGCCGGGCCGGGCGCACCCCGCTGGACGGGCCCTCCTCCGGCGGCCGGGTCCGCCTCTTCGAGCCGGACTGGCAGGACGACCCGGTGGACTTCCTGGCCGCGGCCTCCGCCGAGTTCGCCGCCACCGGCGTCGTCCGCAGCGCGCGCCGCTGCCTGGCCGCCGTCGAGACCGCCGACCCGGTCCTGTTCGTCGGCGTCGAACTGACCCACTGGGAGGACGACGCCCGCGCCCTCCCCCTGGACGCCCTCGGCCGAGCCCTGACCAGGGCCCCCTTGAAGTACCAGGTCAACCTGGTCCTTCTGGAAGCAGCCCAGGACCCGGTCTGCGACTGGATGCGGGAGAAGGTCAGGCCCTTCTACAACGGTGACTTGTAGACACCGGTAAGGGGGAGTGCCGTCAGGGGCGCGGGGAACTGCGCGACAAGCCACGACGAAACCCGCACCCGCAAGACGGCAGCTCACCCCGAGCTCCTAGGCCCCCCGCACCCGGCGGAGCCTTAAGCTGGTCCCCACACCGGGGGAACTTCTCGAAGGGGCGATACGCGTGAGCGCCAGCGGCACCACGACCGGACAGGTCGAGCACATGCTGCGCCAGGTGACGCCCGGGCGCTACGACGCCTACGAGGCCCTGCTGCGCGCCCTCGCCAGCCCCACTTCCGGCCAGGTCTGGATGCTGCTGTGGCACGGCCAGGCCGGCTCCCCGGACGCCCAGTACGGAAACATGGAGGTCGAGGGCTACGGCTACGCGCCCTGCGTGACCTCCGCCCAGGAGCTCTCGGCCAGCGGCTGGAACCGGTCGTACGAAGTGGTCGACGGCCTGGAGGTCGCCCGCGCCCTCTACCCGGACCACTACGGACTGTGGCTCAACCCGCACGCCCCCGGCGGCGGCGTCGGCATCCCCTGGCTCGACCTGCGCCGCATCGCCTCCGGCCTGGACCGCCAGCCCGCCGGGCCGCTGCGGCTGTCCGAACCGGCCATCGAGATCCCCCAGTTCTACGCCCTGCTCGCACAGAACGCCCACCGCACCCCGGCAGTCCGCGCGCTGCGCCGCGCCTGGGTGCAGCCGGCGCTGGGGGCGCCGTACCTCGCCATCGGCCTGGACGTGTACGACACCTCCCCGCCGGCCGTCGACGCGGTGCGCGCCATGATGCAGCAGTCCGTCGGCGCGGTACCGGACGGGCTGCCGGTGTCGACGGTGGCGATGACCGACGCCCACGACCCGGTCGCCCTGTGGCTGCGCGCCAACGCGCGCCCGTTCTACGACCGCGAGGCCCACGCGCCGGCCCCCGCCCAGGCGCCGGCGGGCGGGTACGGATACCCTCCGGCCGGTAGCCGGTACTGACGGCAGCGGGGTCCGTCCTCCCCGTCGGAAGAGGCGATCTTCGCGCGTAGATGGCGACGCAAAGCGCCGTCTTGTCCCCGATGTCCCAACTCGCCCGTGTCCGGCCCCCGTTACCCACTGTCCGGATAACGGAACACCTCAAACAGCATCACGGTTGCGCATCCATTCCCCGTCAAGTCTGGCTACAGATCGCCAAAGCGTTGAAGACTCCCGCAACAAGGGGTGGATGCTCGCCTCTTTGTACGACGGACTGATCACGCCGCTACAGCGGCAAGTGCGGGCCGGCTACCGCCGGTTGAGAGGGGTCCCTGCCAGATGACGGCACCATTGCACGAGCCGACCGCGGAAGCGGCCCCGAGTGCGGCAGAGGAAGCGGCGGTCGCCGGCGCCGAGGCCAAGTCGGTACAAGGGCGCTCCCTGGGCCGGATCGCCTGGGAGCGCCTGAAGCGGGACAAGCTGGCCCTCGCGGGCGGCATCGTCGTGCTGGTCCTCGTCGTGGTCGCCGTGTTCGCGCCCTTGATCACCTCCCTCTACGGGCAGGACCCCAACGCGTACAACGAGGACATGATCGACCCGCTGTTCGGTACCCCCACGGGTTCCCTGGGCGGCCTCGGCGGCGAACACTGGCTCGGCGTGGAGCCGGTCAACGGCCGCGACATCTTCGCCCGCATCGTCCACGGCGCACGCATCTCGCTGCTGGTCGGCTTCCTGTCCGCGATGGTCGCCGTGGTCCTCGGCACCGTCCTCGGTGTCCTCGCGGGCTTCTTCGGCGGCTGGGTCGACTCCCTCATCTGCCGGATCATGGACGGCCTGCTCGCCTTCCCGCAGCTGCTCTTCATCATCGCCCTGGTCTCCGTCATGCCGGACAACATGCTCGGACTGAGCGGCACGGGCGTGCGCCTGCTCATGATGATCGTGGTCATCGGCTTCTTCGGCTGGCCCTACATCGGTCGCGTGGTCCGCGGTCAGACACTCTCGATGCGCGAACGGGAGTACGTCGAGGCGGCCCGGTCGCTGGGTGCCGGACGGTTCTACATCCTCTTCAAGGAACTGCTGCCCAACCTGGTGGCGCCGATCATCGTGTACACGACGATGATGATCCCCACCAACATCCTCACCGAGGCGGCGCTCAGCTTCCTGGGCGTGGGCGTCAAGCCGCCCACGTCGTCCTGGGGGCAGATGCTCTCGAGCGCGATCGACTACTACAAGTCGGACCCCATGTACATGGTGGTCCCCGGTGTGGCGATCTTCATCACCGTTCTTGCCTTCAACCTCTTCGGTGACGGCGTGCGCGACGCGCTGGACCCGAAGGGCTCCCGCTGACCCTGCCGTACCGCAAGGCGACCCGTGGCACCTGCACGGGGTCTCTCATCTAATCCGGAGGATCCGAGATCGTGACTACCCAACGCACCTCAGGGCGGCGCAAGCAGGCTTTGGCCGCTGCCGCAGTGGTCGCCGCGCTGCTGACCACGGCGGCGTGCGGCGGAGGCGGCGACGACGACAGCGGCGGCGGTTCGAAGAACGGCGCGGCCGGCTACGACGCAGCCAACAACAAGGTCGCCCAGGCCTCCGAGGCCAAGAAGGGCGGCACGCTGAAGTTCGCCAGCACGCAGGACGCCGACTCGTGGGACACCACGCGCGGCTACTACGGCTTCATGTGGGACTTCTCCCGCTACTACAGCCGCCAGCTGGTCACGAACAAGACCGAGCCGGGTGCCACCGGCGCCGAGACCACCCCCGACCTCGCCACCGACGTCGCCAAGGTCTCGGAAGACGGCAAGACCTACACGTACACCCTGCGTGACGGCGTCACCTGGGAGGACGGCAAGCCGATCACCTCCAAGGACGTCAAGTACGGCATCGAGCGCGTCTGGGCGCAGGACGTGCTGTCCGGCGGCCCGACGTACCTCAAGGAGGTGCTCGACCCCAAGGGCGAGTACCAGGGCCCGTACAAGGACAAGTCCGCGGACAAGCTCGGTCTGAAGTCGATCGAGACGCCGGACGACAAGACCATCGTCTTCCACCTGCCGCAGGCCAACTCGGACTTCGAGGAGATGCTCGCGCTGACCTCGGCGTCCCCGGTCCGCCAGGACAAGGACACCAAGTCCAAGTACGGCCTGCACCCGTTCTCCTCGGGCCCGTACAAGTTCGAGTCCTACAACCCCGGCAAGGACCTGACCCTGGTCCGCAACACCGAGTGGAAGCAGAGCTCGGACCCGGTCCGCAAGGCGTACCCGGACAAGATCACGATCAAGTTCTTCACCAACGCCAACGACATGGACGCCCGCCTCATCGCCGGCGACTACGACATCGACCTGGCGCAGACCGGTCTGTCCCCGCAGGGCCGCACCACCGCCCTGAAGGAGCACAAGGCCAACCTGGACAACCCGGTCTCGGGTTACATCCGGTACGCGGCGTTCCCGCAGAACGTGAAGCCGTTCGACAACATCCACTGCCGCAAGGCCGTGCTCTACGGGGCCGACCACGTCTCCCTGCAGACCGCGCGCGGCGGCCCGGTCGCCGGTGGTGACATCGGCACCAACATGCTGCCGCCCGCCGTCCCGGGCTCCGAGGGTCAGAAGTACGACCCGTACGAGATGGCCGGTGCCAACAAGAAGGGCAACGTCGAGAAGGCCAAGGAAGAGCTGAAGGCCTGCAACAAGCCGAACGGCTTCAAGACCACCATCGCGGTCCGCAACAACAAGCCGGTCGAGGTCGCCACCGCCGAGTCCCTCCAGGCCTCGCTGAAGAAGGTCGGCATCGACGTCGAGATCGACCAGTACGACGGCTCGCAGTACGCCAGCGTCATCGGCAGCCCCTCGAACGTGCAGAAGAAGGGCTACGGCATCATCATCATGGGCTGGGGCCCGGACTTCCCGTCCGTGCAGGGCTACGGTCTGCCGCTGTGGCACAGCGACTACATCCTCGACAGCGCGAACAACAACTTCGCGATGATCGACGACCCGAAGATCGACGGTCTCTTCGCCGACTACCTGACCGCGAAGGACGACGCGGGCAAGAAGCAGATCGCCACGGAGATCAACCACAAGGTGATGGAGGGCGCGTACTACCTGCCCTTCGTCTTCGAGAAGTTCATCAACTGGCGCTCCAGCAACATCGCGAACGTGTACACCACCGACGCCTACAGCGGTATGTACGACTTCGTGAACATCGGTCTGAAGAACCCCAAGAAGTAACCGGTACACCCGCCGTACGGCACGAAAGGCAGGTGAAGGCCGGCGCGGCGTGACCGCGGGCCGTCGGACAACCTCCGGCGGCCCGCGGGACGCAGCGGGCCGCAACCCGTGCTCGCTTACCTCATCAGGCGGCTGTTCGCCGCCGCAGTGATGCTCGTGGTCATCATCCTGGTGGTCTTCTGCATCTTCTTCCTCGTCCCCAAGTGGGCCGGGGTCGACATCGCCCTGAACTTCGTCGGCAAGCAGGCGGACCCCGCTGCCGTCGAGGGTGTGCGGGAGAAGCTGGGTCTGGGCGACCCGGTCTTCGTCCAGGCCTGGGAGTTCTTCAAGGGCATCTTCGCGGGTCGCACCTACGCGGCCGGCGGCGACGTGACCCAATGCGCCGCGCCCTGCTTCGGCTACTCCTTCAAGACCGAGCAGTCGGTCTGGCCGGTGCTGACCGAGCGTTTCCCGGTGACCCTGGCTCTCGCGCTCGGTGCCGCCGTGCTGTGGCTGATCTTCGGCGTGGCCGCCGGTGTGCTCTCCGCCCTCAAGCGCGGCACGCTGTGGGACCGCGGCGCGATGGTCGTCGCCCTGGCGGGTGTCTCCCTCCCCATCTACTTCACCGGTCTGCTGAGCCTGGCGATCTTCTCCTACGGTCTCGGCTGGATCGACGGTGAGTTCGTACCGCTCGAGGACAGTCTCACCGGATGGCTCGGCGGCATGATCCTGCCCTGGATCACCCTGGCCTTCCTGTATGCTGCGATGTACGCCCGGATCACCCGCGCCACCATGCTGGAGATCCTCGGCGAGGACTACATCCGCACCGCGCGGGCCAAGGGCCTCAAGGAACAGGTCGTCATCAGCAAGCACGCGATGCGATCGACCCTGACCCCCCTGCTCACCATGCTCGGCATGGACCTCGGCGCCCTGATGGGCGGCGCTATCCTGACCGAGACCACGTTCAGCCTTCCCGGCCTCGGCCAGAAGGTGCTGGACGCGATCAAGAACCACGACCTGCCCTTCATCCTGGGCGTCGTCCTGATCACTTCTCTCGCGGTGCTGATCGCCAACCTCGTGGTGGACATCCTGTACGCCGTGATCGACCCCCGAGTGAGGCTCGCATGACCGAACTGAGCAAGAGCGGGGCGGCGGTGGGCGAGCCCACCGGCAGCTCGCCCGCGCCGACCGCCTTCCTGGAAGTACGCGACCTCAAGGTCCACTTCCCGACCGACGACGGCCTGGTCAAGTCCGTGGACGGGCTCTCCTTCCAGCTGGAGAAGGGCAAGACCCTCGGCATCGTGGGCGAGTCCGGCTCCGGCAAGTCGGTGACCTCGCTCGGCATCATGGGCCTGCACACCGCCGGCCAGTACGGCAAGCGCAAGGCACGGATATCGGGCGAGATCTGGCTGGACGGCACCGAGCTGCTGTCCGCCGACCCCGACCACGTGCGCAAGCTGCGTGGCCGCGAGATGGCGATGATCTTCCAGGATCCGCTGTCCGCGCTGCACCCGTACTTCACGATCGGCCAGCAGATCGTGGAGGCGTACCGCATCCACCACAAGGTGGACAAGAAGACCGCCAAGCGCCGCGCGGTGGAGATGCTCGACCGGGTCGGCATCCCGCAGCCGGACAAGCGGGTGGACAGCTACCCGCACGAGTTCTCCGGCGGTATGCGCCAGCGCGCGATGATCGCGATGTCGCTGGTCAACAACCCCGAGCTGCTGATCGCGGACGAGCCGACCACCGCCCTGGACGTCACCGTCCAGGCGCAGATCCTCGACCTCATCCGGGACCTGCAGAAGGAGTTCGGCTCCGCGGTCATCATCATCACCCACGACCTGGGCGTCGTCGCCGAGCTGGCCGACGACCTCCTGGTGATGTACGGCGGCCGGTGCGTGGAGCGCGGTCCGGCGGAGAAGGTGTTCTACGAGCCGCGGCACCCCTACACCTGGGGCCTGCTCGGCTCGATGCCGCGGCTCGACCGCGACCAGCAGGAACGCCTCATCCCGGTCAAGGGCTCGCCGCCCTCCCTCATCAACCTCCCGTCCGGCTGCGCCTTCAACCCGCGCTGCCCGTACGCCGACGTGCCCAAGGACGACGTCACCCGCACGGTCCGCCCCGAGCTGACCGAGGTCGGCAGCAAGCACTGGGCCGCCTGCCACATGTCGCAGGAGCAGCGGGAGCGTATCTGGACCGAAGAGATTGCGCCGAAGCTGTGAGCGACGAAGCCAAGGACGAAGCGGTGTCCATCCCCGCGCAGAGCGACGGCACCGAGAGTGAGTCCGCCGGGACGGCCACCCTCACCAAGGACGCGGCCCCCGGCGACACCCTGCTCAAGGTGACCGGGCTGCAGAAGCACTTCCCCATCAGGAAGGGCCTGCTGCAGCGCCAGGTCGGCGCCGTCCGCGCCGTCGACGGCATCGACTTCGAGGTCCGCTCCGGTGAAACCCTCGGCGTCGTGGGCGAGTCCGGCTGCGGCAAGTCGACCATGGGCCGGCTGATCACCCGGCTCCTCGAACCGACCGCGGGCAAGGTCGAGTTCCAGGGCAAGGACATCACCCACCTCGGGGTCGGCGGCATGCGTCCGCTGCGCCGCGACGTGCAGATGATCTTCCAGGACCCGTACTCCTCGCTGAACCCGCGCCACACCATCGGCACGATCGTCAGCGCCCCCTTCAAGCTCCAGGGCGTCCAGCCCGAGGGCGGGGTCAAGAAGGAGGTGCAGCGGCTGCTGTCGGTGGTCGGGCTCAACCCCGAGCACTACAACCGCTACCCGCACGAGTTCTCCGGCGGCCAGCGCCAGCGCATCGGCATCGCCCGCGCGCTCGCGCTCAACCCGAGGCTGGTCGTGGCCGACGAGCCGGTCTCCGCGCTCGACGTGTCGATCCAGGCCCAGGTCGTCAACCTGCTCGACGACCTCCAGCAGGAGCTGGGCCTGACGTACGTGATCATCGCGCACGACCTCTCGGTGGTCCGGCACGTCTCGGACCGCATTGCGGTGATGTACCTCGGCAAGATCATGGAGCTGGCCGACCGCGACCTGCTCTACAAGTCGCCGATGCACCCGTACACCAAGGCGCTGATGTCGGCGGTACCGATCCCGGACCCGGCGCGGCGCGGCGTGAAGAGCGAGCGCATCCTGCTCAAGGGCGACGTGCCCTCGCCGATCGCCCCGCCGAGCGGCTGCCGCTTCCACACCCGGTGCTGGAAGGCGACGCAGATCTGCACGACCACCGAGCCGCCGCTCAAGGAGCTGCGGCCGGGCCAGCAGGTGGCCTGCCACCACCCGGAGAACTTCGAGGACCAGGCCCCGCAGGACGTCGTCCTGCTCACCGCCGCCAAGGAGGCGGCGGAGCTGGTGTCGGAGGACGCGCTGGCCGAGTCGGCGGCGACCTCGGCGGCGGTGGCCGCGGAGGTCGAGGCGTCGGAGGCCGAGGCGTCGGAGGACACCGCGTCGGAGGACACCGCGTCGGACGATGCCGCGTCGGACGATGCCGCCTCGGACGGCGACGAGCCCGCCGCCGAGGCCGCCGAGAGTGCCGAGAGCACCGACGAGGAGCCTCCCGCCAAGGAGAAGTGACCGCGTTCACTGTGCCCTACCTGAGAGCCCCCGCCTTCATTTGTAAGGCGGGGGCTCTTCGGCAGGTAAGAATGGAAGGGTGTACGAGCAACTCTTCAGCCCCACCGTCCAGCACACGCTCGACCTGGTCGGCATCTTCGTCTTCGCCATCTCCGGCGCGCTGCTGGCCGTACGCAAGAACTTCGACGTCTTCGGCATCGCCGTCCTCGCCGAGGTCACCGCGCTGGGCGGCGGGCTGTTCCGGGACCTGGTGATCGGCGCGGTGCCGCCCGCCGCCTTCACCGACCTCGGGTACTTCCTCACCCCGCTGCTGGCGACGCTGCTGGTCTTCTTCCTCCACCCCCACGTGGAGCGTCTCCAGACCGGCGTGAACATCTTCGACGCGGCCGGGCTCGGCCTGTTCTGCGTCGCCGGCACCACCAAGGCGTACGACTACGGCCTCGGCCTGACCGCCTCCGCCTGCCTGGGCCTGACCACCGCGGTGGGCGGCGGCGTCCTGCGCGACGTGCTCGCCAACGAGGTGCCCTCACTGCTGCGCTGGGACCGCGACCTGTACGCCGTCCCGGCGATCGTCGGCTCCGCGATGGTCGCCCTGTGCATCCGCTACGAGGCGCTCACCCCGTTCACCAGCGGACTCGCGGTCGTCACGGCCTTCGTCCTGCGGCTGCTCGCCCTGCGCTTCCACTGGCGGGCGCCGCGCGCCTGGAACCGCCGGTCGACGGTGGTGGAGGGGGACTGACCCCCGGCTCCCGTCAGGGACGCGCCATTTCCTTGACGAAGACGACGCCGTCGACCGTGTCCAGGTGGCCGGGATCGAGCGGGGCGTAGCCGAACCAGGGGGACACCCGGGGCGCCGGCCGCGGGTCGCCGAGGGCGTCGGCCAGTCGCCGGGCGTCGACGACGCAGGGGTCCTCCGCGAGCGCGTACAGGCGCCCCTCGACGGTGTCCGGCGGCGGGGTGTCCACCCCCTGGTGCCGGATCGTGCCGAGAGCCGTGGCGACGAAGGCGTACTCCCGGCCGAGCCGGGCGGCCACGAGCGCACCGGCGCTCCACCACTCCATCGGTCCCTGCCACAGCCGCATCGAGCTCTTCTCGCGCTGGAGGTGGGAGTTGTGGGCGTGGACCAGCGTCGGCCCCCGGTCGGCGAGCGCCAGGAGGTTGTGGGCCATCATCCGGTCCCGCAGGCCGAGCATGCGGGACATGCGGGCCGGGGAGGTGTCGGCCATCCAGTAGTGGTAGCTCAGCAGGCCCGTCACGGTACGTCCGTGCAGGCGCGCCCGGTCCCAGTCGTCCCGTGCGCCGGACGCGAGCAGGTGCGGCGCCTGCTCGTCCAGCAGTGACACCAGGTCGGCGGCGAGCGTCCGCAGCTCCCCGGCCCCGGCCGACCGCCCCACCGACCGGGCGGGGTCCGTCATCGCCTCGGGTTCGGTCCACCGGTCGTCGGCCCCGAGCAGGCGGTCCAGCGTCTGCCGGGTGCAGGGGAGCAGGGCCGGGTCCACCGAGGCCGACAGGTAGCCATGGAGCGCGGTGAGCGCCTGCCGGGGGCTCGCGGCGCCGGTGATCTCCAGCGGGCCGTCGAAACCGGCGAAGCGGAGCCGCTCGTGTGCGGGCCGGTCCTCGTTGTGGGCGCGCATCCGGCGCACCAGCTCCCGGTTGGCCGCACTGGTGCCGAAGCCGTGGCTGAACCCGTGCGCCATGACCTCGTCGAGGGTGCCGCGGCCCGAGGTGACGTAGTCGTCCACGACCAGGCCCCTCAGACAGTCGCTCTCGATCGCGATCGTCCGGTAGCCGTGCCGTTCGACGAGCTGCCAGAAGACGTCGTCGCGCACGTCGAGCAGGGTGTCCTCGCCGTGGGTGGGCTCGCCCAGGGCGAGCAGCCGGGGCGGTGCCGGGAGCAGCCGCATGACGGCGGCGGCGTCGAGGGGACGGGCGATGTCCTGGATGCGTTCAGCCATGGCTTCAACGGTATCGTTGAAGTCTCCGTTGAAACTTTGCCGCGAGAGTGTGGGATTTTTGGCCGCAAACCTTCAAAGCACGGGAAGACTCAAGCCCGTCGACCTGGCCCGTGCGCACGGCCTGTCGGCGCAGGCGGTCAGGAACTACGAGGCGGACGGCATCCTCCCGGCCGCCGCTCGCACGGCCCACGGCTACCGCGTCTACACCACACTGCACGCCCGGGCCCTGGACGCGTTCCTCGCCCTGGTGGCGGCCCACGGGCACCGGACGGCGGCCGCTGTGATGCGGGGCGTGAACGAGGGCGCGCCGGACGGGGCGCTCCGGCTGATCGACGAGAGCCACGCCCAGCTGCTCGAGGACCGGCGGACGCTGGAGGCGGTGGAGGGCGCGCTGCGGGACCTGGTGCCCGAGGCGGCCGGGGGTGTGCCGGGACCGGCGGGCGGGTTCATCGGCGCGCTCGCGGGAGAACTGGGCATCCGGCCCGCGACCCTGCGCACCTGGGAGCGGGCCGGCCTGGTGCGCCCGCGGCGCGACCCGGTGACCGGATACCGCCGCTACGACGAGGCCGACGTACGGGACGCCCGGCTCGCCCACCAGCTCAGGCGGGGCGGCTATCCACTGGAGCGGATCGCGTCCGTGATCGCCCAGGTGCGGTCGGCCGGGGGCCTGGAGCCCCTGGAGGCCGCCCTGCGCGAGTGGCACGACCGCGTCTCCGCCCGCGGCCGGGCGATGGTGACCGGTGCGGCGCGACTGGAGACCTACCTGCGCGCGAGGGAACACGAAGAGGAGAAGGAAGAGGAGGGGGCGGAGGAGGTGGTGGAGGAGGAGAGGTAAGGGAAAGCTACCGCTTAGTAGTTTCCTGTTGTACCGTGCAGTCATGCCAGAAGCAGCCTCCGCAGCGGCCGTACGGGCCACCATCGGCGACAGCGAGTTCGACCGGGACACGGCCGTCACCCGGCGTGCCCCCGGCGTCTACGACACCGACCTCTCGGCCGGTTGGACGATCTTCGACGCCGTCAACGGCGGCTATCTGCTGGCCGTCCTCGGCCGGGCCCTCGGCGATGCGCTCCCGCACCCCGACCCCTTCACCGTCTCGGCGCACTACCTCACCACCTCCCGGCCCGGCCCGGCGGTCGTGCGCACCGAGACCGTCCGCGCGGGGCGCACCCTCTCCACCGGGCAGGCCTCCCTCTTCCAGCGGGACGACGAGGGCAACGAGGTCGAGCGCATCCGCGTCCTCGCCTCCTACGGCGACCTCGACACGCTGCCCGACGACGTCCGCACCTCGGCGAAGCCGCCCGCGATCCCGCCGGCGGAGCAGTGCCTCGGCCCGGAGGACGGCCCCGCCCCCGTCGACGGCGGCTCGCCCATCGCCGACCGGCTGAAGCTCAAGCTCGACCCCGCCACCCTGGGCTGGGCGCTGGGGCAGCCCTCGGGCCGGGGGGAGATGCGGGCCTGGTTCGGCCTCGCCGACGGCCGCGACGCCGACCCGCTCTCGCTGCTCCTCGCGGTGGACGCGCTGCCGCCGACCGCCTTCGAGCTGGGGCTCAAGGGCTGGGTGCCGACGGTCGAACTGACCGCGCACGTGCGCTGCCGCCCGGCGCCGGGCCCGCTGCGGGTCTCCATCACCACCCGCAACCTCGCCGGCGGCTTCCTGGAGGAGGACGCCGAGGTCTGGGACAGCGCCGACCGCCTGGTCGCCCAGTCCCGTCAGCTGGCCCGGGTCCGGCTCGGCTGACCCGGCGGCCGCTCAGTCCAGCCAGTGCCTGCGGCCGACACTGATCAGCCGCAGTTGCCGCCGGGCCGTCTCGACGGCCCGGCGGCGTTCTGCTTCCGGGGCGTCCAGCGTCTCCAGGAACAGGGACGCCGTGATCAGCATCTGGTCGACGTAGAGGCCCGCCAGCATGCGCAGGTCGGTCTCGCTCCAGCCCGCCGCCGACGCGTCCGTGGCCAGCTCGGCCCGCACCTCCTCGGCGAACCGCGCCAACTGCTCCCGTATCGCCCGGCGCACCGGCTGCACGCCGCCGTGCCGCTCCCGGGCGATGAAACGGACGTGGGCCGGGTGTGCGGCCACATGACCCGCGATCAACTCGACCGCGCGGTCGATGCGTTCGTCGTCGTCCTCGGCCGGTGACATCGTGGTCCGGATCATCGGGTGCAGGCTGCCCAGCGCCTCCTCGACCAGTGCCACGCCGAGATCCGCCGTGGAGTGGAAGTGCCGGTAGAAGGCGGTCGGGGCGACCCCCACGGCACGGGTGACCTCGCGCAGCCCCAGGCTGCTCAGGCTCTGCTCCTCCAGCAGGCCGAGCGCCGCGTCCAGGAGCGCCTGCCGGGTCTTCTGCTTCTGCGCCTGCCGAACGCCGGGGGTGTGACTCATGCCATGCAGTTAACAACTGTTCTCTGGAATTGAAAAGCCGTGCGGCGCGCTAGACTGACAAGTCAGTGAACAACTGTAACCACAATCGTTCACCGAAGCGTCCACGCAAGGTTGGGGGATCCGTTCCATGCTGTTTCTCGTCGTCGCACTGCTGCTCCTCGGTGTGGTCATGGGCGCCGTCGCCCACGCACCGCTGACCTTCTCCGTCGTGGCCGGCCTGGTCATCGCCGTCTGGCTCGGCATCTTCGCGGTCCGCGAGCGGCACGGCCGCCGGCGGAGCACCTCCGCCCACTGACGCACCTCCACCGACGCACGGCAGGGAGAACACCATGCAGCTCACCGCACCGGCCGACCGCACCACCGAAAGCCCCCGCACCAGCCGCCGTACCGGCATCCACGACACCGACGGCATGGCCGTCGCCTCCTTCGTCCTCGGACTCCTCGGTCTGCTGGTCCTCAACGTCTTCCTCGGCCCGATCGCGATCGCCCTGGCGGGCATCGCCCTGTGGCGCGGCACCGCCCGCCGCGGCCGGGCCCTCCTCGGCCTCGGCCTGGGCGTCGCCGACCTGCTGGTCCTGGTCGCCTTCATGTCCGCCGACAGCACCATGTCCTGGAGCCTGTGAACCACCTCACCGTCCCGTCCCGGCCGCTGCCCGGACGAGGCCAACCTTGGTCTGAGACCGGGCGGAAGCGCCCCGTAGAATCGGCCGCACCATGGCTTACCTCGACCACGCCGCGACCACCCCGATGCTTCCCGAGGCGGTCGAGGCGCTCACCGCGCACCTGAGCGCCACCGGCAACGCCTCCTCCCTGCACGCGTCCGGCCGCCGGGCGCGGCGCACCGTCGAGGAGGCCCGCGAGACCCTCGCCGAGGCGCTCGGCGCCCGCCCCAGCGAGGTGGTCCTCACCTCCGGCGGCACCGAGGCCGACAACCTCGCCGTCAAGGGCCTGTACTGGGCCCGGCGCGACGCCGACCCGGCCCGCACCCGGGTCCTGGCCAGCCCCGTCGAGCACCACGCCGTCCTCGACGCCGTCCACTGGCTCGGCGAGCACGAGGGCGCCACCGTCGAGTACCTGCCGGTCGACGCCCACGGCCGGGTCCACCCCGACGCGCTCCGCGAAGCCATCGCCCGCGACCCCGGGGACGTCGCCCTCGCCACCGTGATGTGGGCCAACAACGAGATCGGCACCATCATGCCGGTCCGGGAACTCGCCGACGCGGCCGCCGAGTTCGACGTGCCGCTGCACGCCGACGCGGTCCAGGCCTTCGGTCAGCTCCCGGTCGACTTCGCCGCCTCCGGGCTCGCCGCCATGACCGTTTCCGGCCACAAGATCGGCGGCCCCTACGGCATCGGGGCGCTGCTGCTCGGCCGGGAGTACACCCCGGTGCCCGTCCTGCACGGCGGCGGCCAGGAACGCCACGTGCGCTCCGGCACCCTCGACGTCCCCGCCGTCGCCTCCTTCGCGGTCGCCGGGCGTCTCGCCGCCGAGCAGCGAGAGTGGTTCGCCCGCGAGATCGGCGCCCTGCGCGACGACCTGGTCGACGCCGTCCGTACGGCCGTCCCGGACGCGATCCTCGGCGGCGACCCCTCGCCCGGGGGCCGCCTTCCGGCCAACGCCCACTTCACCTTCCCCGGCTGCGAGGGCGACTCCCTCCTCCTGCTGCTCGACGCCCAGGGCATCGAGTGCTCCACCGGCTCCGCCTGCACCGCGGGCGTCGCCCAGCCCAGCCACGTCCTGCTGGCCACCGGGACCGACCCCGACCTGGCCCGCGGCACCCTGCGCTTCTCCCTGGGGCACACCTCGACCGAGGCCGACGTGGCGGCGGTCGCCAAGGCGATCGGCCCCGCGGTGGAGCGGGCCAGGGCGGCGGGGCTGTCGTAGGAGCCGGCGTACGGGCTGTCGTACGGGCGCCGTGAGGCTCAGGCCTTGGTCGGCGGCTTCGACGGACCGCTCGTGGCCGCCCGCCGCACCAGCTTCAGGTACCGGTCCCAGTCCCAGTGCGGCCCCGGGTCGGTGTGGTCGGTGCCCGGCACCTCCACGTGGCCGAGGATGTGCTTGCGGTCCACGGGTATGCCGTACCGGGCGCAGATCCCCGCCGTCAGTCGCGCGGAGGCGGTGTACATCGCGTCGGTGAAGTCCTGGGGGCGGTCCACGAAGCCCTCGTGCTCGATGCCGACACTGCGTTCGTTGTAGTCGCGGTTGCCCGCGTGGTAGGCCACGTCCAGCTCGCGGATCATCTGGGTGACGCGCCCGTCCTGCCCGACGATGTAGTGCGCCGCCGCCTTGTGCCCCGGGTCCTGGAAGGCCCGCACCGCGCTGTCGAAGCTGCCCTGCGTGACATGGACGATCACCATGTCGATGCCGAAGTCGTCCGGCCGGTCCGCCCGCCGCCAGTTCGCGTCCGACGCCGCCACCCAGCGCGCGCCCGCGTAGTCGACCACGCCGTCCTCGCGGGGCCGCTCGACGCCCGGTATCCGCCACCACAGCCGGGACAGCTCGTCGCGGGCCAGCACACCGGTGCCCACGGCCGCCGCCGCACCGCCGACGATCAGCGCGCGGCGGCCGATGCGCCGGTCGCCGTCCGCGGACCCGCCGCCGGCCGGTCCGCCCGGTGTGGACCCGCTCGTGGATCCCTGCTTCGCCCCCATGCGATCTTCAACGCATACTCGCGCGCTCCGGTTCCCGCTTGCCCCGTACTCTGGAGGAGTTATGACTGAGACCCCGCAGCGCACCCGTCCCCTCCGCGTCCTCGCCGCCATGTCGGGCGGAGTCGACTCCGCCGTCGCCGCCGCCCGCGCGGCCGAGGCGGGGCACGACGTGACCGGCGTCCACCTGGCACTCTCCGCGAACCCGCAGTCCTTCCGCACGGGCGCCCGGGGCTGTTGCACCATCGAGGACTCACGGGACGCCCGCCGCGCCGCCGACGTCATCGGCATCCCGTTCTACGTGTGGGACCTCGCCGACCGCTTCCGGGAGGACGTGGTCGAGGACTTCGTCGCCGAGTACGAGGCGGGGCGCACCCCCAACCCGTGCCTGCGCTGCAACGAGAAGATCAAGTTCGCCGCCCTCCTCGACAAGGCCCTCGCGCTCGGCTTCGACGCCGTCTGCACCGGCCACTACGCCCAGGTGATCCTGCGCGAGGACGGCGTCCGCGAGCTGCACCGCGCCTCCGACATGGCCAAGGACCAGAGCTACGTCCTCGGCGTGCTCGACGACCGGCAGCTCGCCCACGCCATGTTCCCGCTCGGCGACACGGTCACCACCAAGGACGAGATCCGCGCGGAGGCCGAGCGCCGGGGCCTCGCAGTGGCCAAGAAGCCCGACTCGCACGACATCTGCTTCATCGCCGACGGCGACACCCAGGGCTTCCTGGCCGACCGGCTGGGCAAGGCCGAGGGCGACATCGTCGACGAGGCGGGCACCCGGCTCGGCACCCACGAGGGCGCCTACGGCTACACCATCGGCCAGCGCAAGGGCCTCAGGATCGGCACCCCGGCCCCCGACGGCAAGCCGCGCTACGTCCTGGACATCTCCCCGGTGAACAACACCGTGACGGTCGGCCCGGCCGAGGCCCTCGACGTCGACGCCCTGCGCGCGATCAAGCCCCGCTGGTGCGGCGCCGCCCCCACCGGCCCCGGCACCTACACCGCCCAGCTCCGGGCCCACGGCGGAGAGACCGAGGTCCGCGCCGAACTGGCCGACGGCACCCTGGAAGTGACCTTCACCGAGCCGGTCCGCGGCGTCGCCCCCGGCCAGGCGATCGTGCTGTACGACGGCACGCGCGTGGTGGGCTCGGCGACCATCGCGTCGACGACGCGCGCGACGGCCGGCGTGGCCTGAGCCCGGAGGGAGCCGGCTCTCAGCCGTCTCTGGGCCGTCGCCGAGCCGCCGCCGAGCGGTCCCCGAGGCGCACGACGGCGTCGGCTCATCCGGCGAGGAACTCCGCGAGCACCGGCGCCAGTACGCCCGGCTCCACCATGTGGGTCTGCCGGTCCACGGTGGCGTAGGTGCCCTCCGGGGCCGCCTCCGCGACGGCGCGGGCGGCCTCGTGCCACCACGCGTCGCTGGCACCGCCCGCGAGGACCAGCAGGGGGCAGCTGATCGCGGCGATCTCGGAGCGGGGCACCCGGCCGTCGCCCAGCACGGCGTCGTCGTAGGCAAGACTCGGCGCCACCGACTCCATCCCCGCCCACATGGGGGACTGCCGGGCACCCCGGATCATCTCCTCGCCCAGCCCGGTATGGCGCAGGAACAGCTCCACGGCGTCCCCGCGCCTGCCCTGCCCGAGGGCCTCGCCCAGCCGCTCGGTGTACTCGGCCCCGGCCCGCACCGCCGCGTCGTCCATGGCGTACGGCACCTCGTACACGGCGACCCGGCGCACCGGCAGACCGCTGGCCGCCGCCCGGAGCACCAGCGCACCGCCCGACGACATGCCGTACAGCGAGACCTCGCCGCCCAGTGCCTCGATCAGCGCCGCCAGGTCCTCGATCTCGCGTTCCACCGCGTAGGGCGCCGTGTCGCCGCTCTCGCCGCGCCCCCGGCGGTCGTACACGGTGACGTCGAAGCGGCCCGACAGCTCGGCGGCCAGGGGCGCCGTCGTGGCCCCCGTCGACATCGCGCCGCTGACCAGCACGACCGCCGGTCCCCGCCCGGAGCGTTCGTAGGCGATGCGGGTGCCGTCACGCGAAACAGTCGTCATCTCCATGCCTGTGCAGACTGCCTTACGGCAGGTGATTCATCGCTCAGGACACCTCGACTTCGTAGAAACAGAGGTGGTCCCTGATCTCCGCGACCTCCGGCTTCGGGTCCGGGTACGCCCAGACCAGGTCCGTCGCGTCCGGCAGCGACCAGTAGGAGGCATCGCCCTTGAAGGGGCAGTGGGTGGTCGTGCCGGACGGCGTCAGCAGGTCGAGGCGCACGTCGTCGGCCGGGATGTAGTACCGGTCGGGACAGCCCGTCTCGTGCAGCACCAGCGCCCCGTCGCTCTCCGCCAGGACCTGTTCGCCGTGCACCACGCGCACGTGCCGGTCGCTCGGTTCGACAGTGATGCGGTGTCCCTTGGTCACGATCGTCCTCCTCAGTAGCAGTGGCCTTCGTCACTACAGCGTGCCCGGATGCCGGGTTCTTCCCGTCCCGGCGGGCCGTACGGTGGGCGCCATGAACATCTGCGTCTTCCTCTCCGCCGCCGACCTCGACGAGCGCTACACCCGCCCCGCGAAGGAGTTCGCCGAACTGCTCGGCAAGGGCGGGCACACCCTCGTCTGGGGCGGCTCCGACGTCGGTCTGATGAAGGTGGTCGCCGACGGCGTGCAGGAGTCCGGCGGACGGCTGCTCGGGGTCTCGGTGGACTTCCTGGCGGCCAAGGCGCGCGAGGGCGCCGACGAGATGGTGATCGCGAAGGACCTCGCCGAGCGCAAGCGGCTGCTGCTGGAGAAGGCCGACGCCGTGGTCATCATGGTGGGCGGCACCGGCACGCTCGACGAGGCCACCGAGATCCTGGAGCTGAAGAAGCACGGACACACCGACATGCCGGTCGTCCTGCTCAACACCGCGGGCTTCTACGACGGCCTCAAGGAGCAGTTCCGCCGCATGGAGGACGAGGGCTTCCTGCCCCGCCCCCTCACCGAGCTGGTCTTCTTCGCCGAGGAGCCGGTGGGCGCGCTCGCCTATCTGGAGGAGAGCCAGGGCATCGAGTGAGACGCCCGTGATGCGAGCATGGCGGGCATGGCTACACATGTGATCACCGGAGCGGGCTCCGGCATCGGCGCGGCCGTCGCCCGCCGCCTGCACGAACGCGGTGACGAGGTCGTGCTCCACGCGCGCGACGCGGGCCGCGCGAAGGAACTGGCCGCCGCGCTCCCCGGCGCGAAGACACTGGTCGGCGACCTCTCGGACCCGGGCAAGCTGTCCTGGGCCCTCTCCCACCAGAGCCTGCCCGACCGGGTGGACTCGCTGCTGCACATCGCCGGGGTCGTCGACCTCGGGCCGGTCGGCGACCTCACCCCGAAGACCTGGCTCAACCAGCTGAACGTCAACCTCGTCGCCCCCGCCGAGCTGACCCGCCTCCTTCTGCCCCAGCTCCGCGTCGCGCAGGGCCAGGTGCTCTTCGTCAACTCCGGCGCCGGGCTCAACGCTCACGCCGGCTGGGCCGCGTACGGTGCTTCCAAGCACGGCCTGAAGGCGCTCGCGGACGCCCTGCGCCAGGAGGAGCACGCGAACGGCGTCCGCGTCACCTCGGTCTACCCCGGCCGCACCGCCAGCCCCATGCAGGCCAAGGTCCACCAGCAGGAGGGCAAGGACTACGACCCCGCGAAGTGGATCGACCCCGAGTCCGTCGCCACGACCATCCTGATGGCCCTGGACCTCCCTAGGGACGCGGAGGTCAACGACCTGACGGTGCGCCCGGGACGGTGAGCGCCCTTTTGGAACCCCGGACCGGATCACTCAGCCCGTCCGGCGTTTGAGGACGAGGCCGTCCAGGCCGAAGCGGGGGTCCGGGGGCGGCAGCCCCCAGGGTCGGGAACGGGAAGGGGCGGCGGGGGCGAAATCAAGCCCCGCACCCCTGCGTACGCTTGCCCCGTGAACGACACCTTCGCCCCCGCCACCGGCATCGGCAGCCTCCCGGGCCACGACGCCCGAGAGGCCGCCAAAACCGCCACCGGCAGCTTCGAGGACTTCCCCTTCCTCCCCGAGCTGCCCGCCCGCGGCCCCGGCGCCGACATGATCGGCCGCACCGCCGGCCTGCTCGTCGAGCTGTACGCGCGCGTGGAGCCCAGCGGCTGGCGACTCGGCGACCGCCCGGGCCGGGACACCAAGCGGGCCCGGGCCTGGCTCGGGGAGGACCTCGACGCCCTGGAGGAGTTCACCCAGGGCTACGAGGGCCCGCTCAAGGTGCAGGCCGTCGGCCCGTGGACGCTCGCCGCCGCCCTGGAACTGCGGGGCGGCGAGGTGGTCCTCTCCGACCCCGGCGCCTGCCGCGACCTCGCCGCCTCGCTCGCCGAGGGCCTGCGCCTGCACCTGGCGGAGATCCGGCGCCGCGTCCCGGGAGCCCGCCCCGTCCTCCAGCTCGACGAACCCTCCCTCACCGCCGTCCTGCGCGGCCAGGTGCGCAGCGCCAGCGGCTACCGCACCCACCGCGCCGTCGACCGCCAGGTCGTGGAGGCGACGCTGCGGGAGGTCGCCGGGGTGCACGACGGCGGCCCCGTCGTGGTCCACTCCTGCGCACCGGACGTGCCGTTCGCCCTGCTGCGGCGGGCCGGCGTCGCCGGCGTCTCCTTCGACTTCTCGCTCCTCACCGAGCGTGACGACGACGCGATCGGTGAGGCCGTCGAGGGCGGCACCCGGCTCTTCACCGGTGTCGTGCCGGGCACGGACACCGCATTGTCAGACCCGGCCGGTAGCGTCATGGGTGTCAGAACGCTGTGGCGCAGGCTGGGGCTGCGTCCGGAGCTGCTCGCGGAGGCGGTCACCGTCACTCCTGCGTGCGGACTCGCGGGTGCCTCCCCGGACTACGCCCGGCGCGCGCTCGCCCACTGCGTCCGGGCGGCAAGATCTCTCGCGGACAACCCAGAGTAACGGGAGGACATACGGTGGCCGGCGACAAGCAGGGCGACAAGCAGGCGGAGACGACGAGCGTGCCCGCCGAGGCGCGGGAGCGGCACGCGCAGCTCGCCGAGCAGATCGAGGAGCACCGCTTCCGGTACTACGTGAACGACGCGCCCGTCGTCAGCGACGCGGAGTTCGACCGGCTGCTGCGCACCCTGGAGGAGCTGGAGGAGCGGCACCCGGAGCTGCGCACCCCCGAGTCCCCGACCCAGAAGGTCGCCGGTGCCTACGCGACCGAGTTCACGGCCGTGCAGCACCCCACCCGGATGCTCTCCCTGGACAACACCTTCAACGACGACGAGCTGGCCGCCTGGTTCGACCGCATCGCCCGGGAGCTGGGCGAGCAGGAATACCACTTCCTGTGCGAGCTCAAGGTCGACGGACTCGCCGTCAACCTCACCTACGAGCGCGGCCGCCTCGTCCGCGCCGCCACCCGAGGCGACGGCCGCACCGGCGAGGACATCACGCCCAACGTCCGCACCATCGCCGAGATCCCCGAGCGCCTGACGGGCGACAAGGTCCCCGACCTCGTGGAGATCCGGGGCGAGGTCTACTTCCCGATGGAGAAGTTCCAGGAGCTCAACGCCCGGTTGAACGAGGCGGGGGACAAGCCCTTCGCCAACGCGCGCAACGCGGCGGCCGGTTCGCTGCGCCAGAAGGACCCGCGCGTCACCGCCTCCCGCCCGCTGCACATGGTCGTCCACGGCATCGGCATCCTGGAGGGCTACGCGGGCCTGACCCGCCTCTCCCAGGCGTACGACCTGCTGAAGACCTGGGGCCTGCCCACCTCCCCGCACAACCGCGTGGTCGACGGCCTGGACGGCGTACGGGACTTCATCGCGTACTACGGCGAGAACCGGCACTCCGTCGCGCACGAGATCGACGGCGTCGTCGTCAAGCTCGACGAGATCCGCCTCCAGGGCCGGCTCGGCTCCACCGCCCGCGCGCCCCGCTGGGCCATCGCCTACAAGTACGCGCCGGAGGAGGTCAACACCAAGCTCGTCGACATCAAGGTGGGCGTCGGCCGCACCGGCCGTGTCACGCCGTACGCGCAGGTCGAGCCGGTCACGGTGGCGGGCAGCGAGGTCGAGTTCGCCACGCTGCACAACCAGCAGGTCGTCAAGGCCAAGGGCGTGCTCATCGGCGACACCGTGGTGCTGCGCAAGGCCGGTGACGTCATCCCGGAGATCCTCGGGCCGGTCGCCGACCTCAGGGACGGCAGCGAGCGGGAGTTCGTGATGCCGGCGAAGTGCCCCGAGTGCGGGACGCCGCTGAAGGCGATGAAGGAGGGCGACATCGACCTCCGCTGCCCCAACGCCCGCGCCTGCCCGGCCCAGTTGCGCGAGCGGGTCGCCTACCTCGCCGGCCGGGAGTGCCTGGACATCGAGCACTTCGGCGGAGTCGTGGCGGCCGCGCTGACCGGGCCGCTGGAGCCGTCCGAGCCCCCGCTGGTGGACGAGGGCGACCTCTTCGACCTCACCGTCGACAAGCTGCTGCCCATCAAGGCTTACGTCCTCGACCCGGACAGCGGGCTGCCCAAGCGCGACCCCGAGACCGGCGAGGAGAAGATCGCCACGGTCTTCGCCAACAAGGTGGGCGAGCCGAAGAAGAACACCCTCGCGCTGCTCCAGCACATCGAGGAGGCCAAGACCCGCCCGCTGGCCCGCTTCATCAACGGCCTCTCCATCCGGTACGTCGGGCCGGTCGCCGCCCAGGCCCTCGCCCGGGAGTTCCGCTCCATCGACCGCATCGAGCAGGCCACCGAGGAGGAGCTGGCGAGCACGGACGGGGTGGGCGGCACCATCGCCACCGCCGTCAAGGAGTGGTTCGCGGTGGACTGGCACCGCGAGATCGTGCGCAAGTGGAAGGCGGCCGGCGTCCCCCTGGAGGACCGCTCGACGGGGGAGGACGAGGGCCCACGCCCGCTCGAAGGACTCACCGTCGTCGTCACCGGCACCCTGGAGAACTTCACCCGGGACGGTGCCAAGGACGCCCTCCAGAGCCGGGGCGCGAAAGTGACCGGATCGGTGTCCAAGAAGACGTCGTTCGTCGTGGTCGGTGACAACCCCGGTTCGAAGTACGACAAGGCGATGCAGCTGAAAGTGCCGGTTCTGAACGAGGACGGTTTCGGCGTTCTGCTCGAACAAGGACCCGAAGCGGCGGCGGGCGTCGCGCTTTCGGCTGAGGAATAGCGGTTGAAGGCCACCCGATCGGCGCATATCAGATGCATACGGGTGGCCGGGTGGCATTCGGGCAACCGTCGACGACCAGTGCCCCTGGAAGCCTTCCGCGGCCTACTGTTGAGGTGTGCGCCCGCCGTGCCCAGCTGCGGTCGGGGCACCCCCCTGCCCCGAGTGACAGGGGGAGGGGTCTCCGACGCGGAGCCGTTGAAGGTGGTCGAGGCGGGGGCCGCGTGGCGTGGGCACCGCCGGCTGTGAGAGGGACGGGAATGGAACCGACCGAGAGCGCCGCCGCGGGCTCACGGCTGAGCCTGCGTCGCATGGTGGGCGCGTGGCACGTGAGCCGGTGGCTCGGGCAACGCGATGGTGGCGTCCCGCCTTCCGCGACGGGTACCCGCGTGCCGCAGGCCGTCGGCCACGCCCACGGCCACAGCCACGTGCAAGGACATCCCCACGGCCTCACCGATCCGGACGGTGAACGGCACCTGTCCTGGCCCGCGTTGCCCGCGGCCGTCGTCGCGATCGCCGCCTTCGTCCTGGGCGCCGGTTTCTACCGGGCGTTCAGCGACGGACACGCCCTCTTCCCGTCCGGCACCGTCGGCTGGTCCCTGGCCGTGCTGGCCGGCATCGTCGTCGGCCACCTGGTCATGCTCGGCCGCTCCCGCTGGTGGGGCGGCACCGGTTCGGGCGCCGCCCTCACCCTCGCCGTCCTGCTGCTGTACGGCTGGGTCCCGGCCGGCATGGTCAGCCTCACCGTCGTCGTCCTGGTCGGGATAGCCCGCCGGGGCCGCTGGCGGCAGGGCGTCCTGCACGGCGCGGTGGACATCCTCGGCATCGCCGCGGGTGCCCTGCTCCTCGGCGTCTGCGGCTCCGTACCGTCCGTGGAGCACCCCTGGGACCCCGACACCTGGGGCGTGTACGCGGCCCCCAAGGTGGTGCTCGTCGCCGTCGCCTACCTCGCCGTCACCCGCGCCCTGCTGTGGTACCTCCAGACCCCGCGCCCCGGTCTGCCCACCGCCGCCCGCACCGCTCTGGTCAGGCAGGGACTGGTCGCGGTCGCGCTGCTCGGCATCGCCCCGCTGGTCTGCGTCGTCGCCGTCGCCAAGCCGCTGCTGCTGCCGCTGTTCGCCATCCCGCTCATCGCCCTCGACTCCACCCTGTGGATCGCCCGCGCCCGCGCGGAGGAGCAGTTGCGCGACCCGCTCACGGGACTGCCCAACCGGCAGTGGCTCCTGGAGCGCACCTGGACCGCGCTGGACGACGCCGAGCGCATCGGCGCCCGCGCCGCCCTGATGCTGATCGACCTCGACCGTTTCCGGTCGGTCAACGACACACTCGGGCACCTCGCGGGCGACCGGCTGCTGCTCCAGACCGCCGACCGGCTGCGGCAGGCCCTGCCGCGCGGGGCGGAGGCCGCGCGGCTCGGCGGGGACGAGTTCGCCGTCTTACTGCCCGTCGCCGACTCCACCACGTCGGCGACGCGGGTCGCCCGGAGCCTGGTGGGCGCGCTCAGTTCCCCGATGGACCTGGACGGGCTCACCCTCGTCCTGGAGGCCAGCGCCGGCGTCGCCGTCTTCCCCGACCACGCGCTGGACGCCGAGGGGCTGCTGCGCCGCGCGGACGTGGCGATGTACCAGGCGAAGCGGGACCGCACCGGGGTGGAGGTCTACGAGTCCAAGCGGGACTCCAACACCCCGGACCGGCTCGGCCTCCTCGGCGACCTCCGCCGTGCCCTGGACGCCCACGAGGTCCAGCTGCACTACCAGCCCAAGGTCCGCTTCGACGGGCAGGTCGCGGGCCTGGAGGCCCTGGTGCGCTGGGTGCACCCCGAGCGGGGCAAGGTGCCGCCGGACGAGTTCATAGCGATCGCCGAGTCCTCCGGGCTGATGCCCCACCTCACCGAGTACGTGCTGGAGACGGCGCTCGGCCAGGTCGCCCGCTGGCGCGCCCAGGGGCTGTTCGTGCCGGTCGCGGTCAACGTCTCCCCGCGCGACGTCCACACCCCCGGTTTCGCGGGCTCGGTGGCCGCCCGGCTAGCCCGGCACGGAGTCCCCGCGGGAGCGCTCCAACTCGAGATCACGGAGCACGTCCTCCTGGAGGACCCGCAGCGCGCGGCCGACACCCTCAACGCGCTGACCGGACACGGCGTCAAGATGTCCCTGGACGACTTCGGCACGGGCTACTCCTCCCTCGTCCACCTGCGCAGGCTGCCCGTCAGCGAGCTGAAGATCGACCGCTCGTTCGTGGCCCGGCTGGCCATCGACAACGAGGACGCCGAGATCGTGCGCTGCACCGTCGACCTCGCCCACTCGCTCGGCCTGCTCGTCGTCGCCGAGGGCGTGGAGGACGACGAGACCTGGGAGCGCCTGCGGGACCTCGGCTGCGACGCCGTACAGGGCTGGCTGGTCGCGGCCGCGATGCCCCCGGAGGAGACCACCGCCTGGCTGCTCGCCCGCGGCTCCCGCGGCTGGGTCCGGGCCGCCGCCGCCCTGCCCGCGGCGGCGAGCGACGAGTGACCTGACCGCGGCGACCACACCGCGCGACCCGGCCCGCTCACCGCGGCGACGGGCGGGTCCGGGTGAGCCGGGCGCCGGCGGCGGCGTCCCGTGCGCGCCCTCGGCCGTCGCACCCACGACTCTGAATCTAGCAACGCTAGCCATCCTGTCATCGACCTGCTAGCGTCACTCCTGTACCTAGCGCTGCTAGTAAGGAGAAGCCGTGACCGTCGCCGCGTACACCCTGGCCGTCGTGCTCAACCTGTTCTGCCTGTTCCTGGGGTACCGCTTCCTCTTCCAGCCCGGCCCGGCCGCCACCGGGTACGGCGTCCCGGCCGACGCGGGCGGCGACGCCGCCGCCTACCTGACGATCAAGGGCGTCAGGGACGGCGCGCTCGGCGTGGTGGGGCTGGCGCTGCTGGCTTTCGCCGGCACCCGCCCCGAGGCGTGGTTCATGCTCTGCGTCGCCCTCGTACCGCTCGCCGACACGCTCATAGTGCTGCGCCACGGGGGTACGAAGGCGGTGGCCTTCGGGATCCACTTCGCCACCGCGGTCGTTGTCCTGATCAGTGCCGGACTGCTCTTCGCGGTCTGAGCGCATCCAATCGTCTTCAGGGGGTCCGAGAATGTCGCTGTTCGTTCCGAAGTTCGACGAGTCCGTGGTCGTCCGCGAGGCCGAGGCCGAGGTCGTCGGCCGCGCGCCCACCACCGTGCGCCTGCTGGCCGACAGCAGCGCCACCGGCGGTGCCCTGTCCACCCAGCGCGTCACCCTCACCGCCGGTGCCGACGGCGCCGCGCCGCACCGGCACGAGAACTCGGCCGAGATGTTCTTCCTCCTCGACGGCGCCGCCGACATCCTCTCCGGCGACGAGGTGCTCACCGCGGGCCCCGGCGACCTGGTGGTGGTCCCGCCCGGCAAGCCGCACGCCTTCGCCGCCGTGCCCGGCGCCGACGCCGACCTGCTCATCGTCCTCACGCCCGGCGTCGAGCGCTTCGAGTACTTCCGCCACCTCCGGCGCACCGCCCTCGGCGATGCCACCCGGGAGAGCCTCCTGGAGGTCCAGGAGCTGTACGACAACCACTTCCTGAGCAGCGCCGCCTGGGACGCGCGGCGCGGGTGAGCCGCCGCGGGGGAAACCGTTTAACGGCCACGGGGCCCGGCCCCATAGGATTGGGCCAAACCGATTGGGCCGAATCGACGGGGACAAGCGACTTGTCCCGGCCGAGGTGCCCCGACCACACACTCACCCAGAGGAACGCTGCATGCCTGGCATCACGCGCGAGGAGGTCGCCCACCTCGCCCGGCTGGCGCGTCTGGAGCTGAAGCCCGAAGAGCTCGAGCACTTCGCGGGACAGCTGGACGACATCATCGGCGCGGTCGCCCGCGTCAGCGAGGTCGCCGACCAAGACGTACCGCCGACCTCGCACCCGCTCCCGCTGACGAACGTCATGCGGGCGGACGAGGTCCGTCCGTCGCTCACGCCCGAGCAGGCGCTCTCCGGCGCCCCGGCCCAGGAGCAGCAGCGTTTCAAGGTGCCGCAGATCCTGGGGGAGGAGTAAGCCATGAGCGACATCATCAAGCTCACCGCGGCCGAGATCGCCGCGAAGATCGCCTCCGGCGAGCTGACCGCCGTCCAGGTCACCGAGGCCCACCTGGCCCGCATCGAGGCCGTCGACGAGAAGGTGCACGCCTTCCTGCACGTGGACCGCGAGGGTGCGCTGGCCCAGGCCCGCGCCGTCGACGCCAAGCGCGAGCGCGGCGAGAAGCTCGGCCCGCTGGCCGGCGTCCCCCTCGCGCTCAAGGACATCTTCACCACCGAGGGCATCCCCACCACCGTCGGCTCGAAGATCCTCGAGGGCTGGATCCCGCCGTACGACGCGACCGTCACCCAGCGCCTGAAGGCCGCCGACGTCGTCATCCTCGGCAAGACCAACATGGACGAGTTCGCCATGGGCTCCTCCACCGAGAACAGCGCCTACGGCCCGACCGGCAACCCCTGGGACCTCACCAAGATCCCCGGCGGCTCCGGCGGCGGTTCCTCCGCGGCCCTCGCCGCCTTCCAGGCCCCGCTCGCCATCGGCACCGACACCGGCGGCTCCATCCGCCAGCCCGCGTCCGTCACCGGCACGGTCGGCGTCAAGCCGACCTACGGCGGCGTCTCCCGCTACGGCATGGTGGCCTTCTCCTCCTCCCTCGACCAGGGCGGCCCCTGCGCCCGCACGGTCCTGGACGCGGCCCTGCTGCACGAGGTGATCGCCGGGCACGACCCGATGGACTCCACCTCCATCGACGCCCCGGTCCCCGCGGTCGTCGAGGCCGCCCGCAACGGCAGCGTGGACGGCATGCGCGTCGGCGTCGTCAAGCAGTTCCGCGGCGAGGGCTACCAGGCCGGTGTCGTGCAGCGCTTCGACGAGTCCGTGGAGCTGCTGAAGTCGCTGGGCGCCGAGATCGTCGAGCTGGACTGCCCGTCCTTCGACCTCGCGCTCTCCGCGTACTACCTGATCGCCCCCTCCGAGTGCTCCTCCAACCTGGCCCGCTTCGACGGCCTGCGCTACGGCGCGCGCGTCGGCGACGACGGCACGCACTCCGCCGAGGAGGTCACCTCCCTGACCCGCGAGGCCGGTTTCGGCCCCGAGGTCAAGCGCCGCATCATGCTCGGCACGTACGCCCTGTCGAGCGGGTACTACGACGCGTACTACGGCAGCGCCCAGAAGGTCCGCACCCTCATCAAGCAGGAGTTCGAGCGGGCCTTCGAGCAGGTCGACGTGATCGTCTCGCCGACGACCCCGACCACCGCCTTCGCGATCGGCGAGCGCGCCGACGACCCGATGGCGATGTACCTGGCCGACCTGTGCACCATCCCCACCAACCTGGCGGGCAACGCGGCCATGTCGCTGCCCTGTGGCCTCGCGCCCGAGGACAACCTGCCGGTGGGGCTGCAGATCATCGCCCCCGCCATGAAGGACGACCGGCTCTACAAGGTCGGCGCCGCCGTCGAGGCCGCCTTCGTGGAAAAGTGGGGCCACCCGCTGATCGAGGAGGCTCCGTCGCTGTGAGTGCACTGACCAAGGCCAAGGGCTTCAAGAAGTCCAAGTCCGGTCTGTACGTCTCGATGGCCACGTCGGCGTTCGGCGCCGTCGGGGTCTACAAGCAGATCAAGAAGGCCCGTGGCGAGAGCGACACGCTGCGACTGCTCGACGCCGTCGTCACCGGAGCCGCCGTCGTCACCAACCTCGCCATCCTGTACCGCGAGCTGAAGCGTCTCGGCGACGACGACGTCCTGCTGGGCTGAGAGGGAAGTTTCACCGTGACCACCACGACCGACCTGGTGTCGTACGAGGACGCACTCGCGTCGTACGACCCCGTCATGGGCCTCGAGGTCCATGTCGAACTCGGCACCAAGACCAAGATGTTCTGCGGCTGTTCGACCGCGCTCGGTGCCGACCCCAACACCCAGACCTGCCCCGTCTGCCTCGGCATGCCCGGCGCGCTCCCGGCCGTCAACGCGACCGGCGTCGAGTCGGCGATCAGGATCGGTCTCGCGCTGAACTGCGAGATCGCCGAGTGGTGCCGCTTCGCCCGGAAGAACTACTTCTATCCGGACATGCCGAAGAACTTCCAGACCTCCCAGTACGACGAGCCGATCGCCTTCGACGGCTACCTCGACGTGCAGCTGGAGGACGGGGAGACCTTCCGCGTCCAGATCGAGCGCGCCCACATGGAGGAGGACACCGGCAAGTCGCTGCACGTCGGTGGCGCGACGGGCCGTATCCACGGCGCCTCGCACTCCCTGCTCGACTACAACCGCGCCGGCATCCCGCTCATCGAGATCGTCACCAAGCCGATCGAGGGAGCGGGCGAGCGCGCCCCCGAGGTCGCGCGGGCGTACGTCCGTGAGCTGCGCGAGCTCATCCGTGCCCTCGGCGTGTCCGAGGCCCGCATGGAGATGGGCCAGATGCGCTGCGACGTCAACCTGTCGCTGCGGCCGCACGGCCGGGAGAAGTTCGGCACCCGCAGCGAGACCAAGAACGTCAACTCGCTGCGCTCCGTCGAGCGCGCCGCCCGCTTCGAGATCCAGCGGCACGCCGCCGTGCTGAACGAGGGCGGCACGATCATCCAGGAGACCCGCCACTTCCACGAGGACACGGGGTCCACGACCTCGGGCCGCGTGAAGGAGGAGGCCGAGGACTACCGGTACTTCCCGGAGCCCGACCTGGTGCCCGTCGCCCCGTCCCGCGAGTGGGTCGAAGAGATCCGTTCCGGGCTGCCCGAGCTGCCGCTGGTGCGCCGCAACCGCCTCCGCGAGGAGTGGGGCATCTCCGGCAACGACATGCAGTCGATCCTCAACGCCGGTGCCCTGGACCCGATCGTCGCCACGATCGACGCCGGTGCCGACGCGGCCTCCGCCCGCAAGTGGTGGATGGGCGAGCTGGCCCGCAGCGCCAACGAGTCGGGCAAGGCGATCGACGAGCTGGCGATCACGCCGGTCCAGGTCGCCCGCGTCGCCGAGCTGGTGACCAAGGGCGAGCTGAACGACAAGCTGGCCCGCCAGGTCATCCTGGGCGTCCTCGCCGGTGAGGGCACGCCGGACGAGGTCGTCGACCAGCGCGGCCTGAAGGTCGTCTCCGACGAGGGCGCGCTCACCACCGCCGTCGACGAGGCCATCGCCGGCAACCCGGGCATCGCGGACAAGATCCGCGGCGGCAAGGTGGCGGCCGCCGGCGCCCTGGTCGGCGCGGTCATGAAGGCGACCCGGGGCCAGGCGGACGCGGCCCGCGTCAAGGAGCTGATCCTGGAGAAGCTGGGCGTCACCGAGGGCTGAGACCCGGTACACCACGAGCCCTGGGGGGACGCGTCGAGCCTGACGCGTCCCCCCAGGGCCGTTGTTGTGAATAAGCCCACTAAGTCCGCAAAGGATCTCTTCTGCCTGCAAGAGTGATTCCGCATTGCTCATGCGTTCTTTGCGGACCGTTCACACCATGGACGATCATTCCCGGCGTTCCCGGTATTCCGCGTGTTCCCGGTCAAAGATCCACAATCAGACACCCCTGGGAGCACGTTCGTGGCAGCCCTCGCACGCTGGTGTGTTCAACGTCGCCTCGTCACCGTCCTGCTCTGGCTGCTCGCCCTCGGCGGGGTGGCCACGGCCGCCACGGTCGCCGGCTCCGCGTACTCCAACGACTACGGCATCCCCGGCACCGGCTCCGACCGCGCCTACCGGCTGCTCGAATCCCGCTTCCCCGACCTCGACGGCGACAGCGACACCATCGTCTGGCACACCACGACCGGCACCGTCCGCGCCGCCGACGTCGAGCAGACCATGACCCGCACCCTGGACCGCATCGCGGACCTGCCCGGGGTGGCCGCGGTCACCAACCCGTACGACGACCCCGACTCGCCCCTGATCAGCGAGAACGCCGACACCGCGTACGCGACCGTCACCTTCGGGGCCGCCTCCCAGGACATCGACGCGGGCCAGGCGCGGGCCGTGGTGGACGCCGCCGAGGCGGCCGAGACCGACGGACTCCGGATCGAACTGGGCGGCGGCGCCATAGCGCTCACCGAGTCCGGCGGCAGCCACCTGGCCGAGACCGTCGGCGTGGCCGTGGCCGCGGTCGTCCTCTTCCTCGCCTTCGGCTCCGTCGCCGCGGCACTGCTGCCCATCGCCACCGCCCTGGTCTCCGTCGGCACCGCCTACGCCGGCATCACGCTCCTCGGCCACGCCATGACCGTCGCCGACTTCGCGCCCATGCTGGGCACCCTCGTCGGACTCGGCGTCGGCATCGACTACGCCCTGTTCATCGTCACCAGACACCGGCGCGGACTGAAACGAGGCCTGTCCGTGGCGGACGCCGCCGCCGACGCCGTGGCGACCACCGGACGAGCCGTGGTGTTCGCGGGTGCCACCGTCTGCATCGCCCTGCTGGGCATGCTGATCCTCCGGCTGAGCTTCCTCAACGGCGTCGCCGTCGCCGCCTCGCTGACCGTGCTCCTGACCGTCGCCGCCTCCGTGACGCTGCTGCCCGCCCTGCTCTCGTACATCGGGCCGCGCGCCCTGAGCCGGCGCGAGCGGCGCCGGCTCGCCGAGCACGGCCCCGAACCCGAGGTGCCGACGGGGTTCGCCGCCCGCTGGTCGGCCTTCGTCGAACGCCACCCGAAACTGCTCGGCGCCCTCGCCCTCGTCGTCATCACCGTCGTCGCCCTGCCCACCCTCGGCCTGCGCCTCGGCACCTCCGACCAGGGCAACGACCCCAAGAGCACCACCACCCGCCAGGCCTACGACCTCCTCGCCGACGGCTTCGGCCCCGGCGTCAACGGCCCGCTCACCCTGGTCACCGAGGTCCGCGGCGCCGAGGACCGTCTCGCCCTGGACAACCTGGACGCCACCCTGCGGACCACCGAGGGCGTCTCCTCGGTGACACCGGTGATGTACAACTCCGGCGGCGACGCCGCGTACCTCACCGTCGTACCCGAGTCGGCGCCGCAGTCCGAGGACACCAGCGACCTGGTCGAGCGGCTGCGCTCCGAGGTGCTGCCGCGCGCCGAGGCCGGTACCGCGCTCGACGTGCACGTCGGCGGCGTGACGGCGGGCTACGACGACTTCGCCGACGTCATCATCGGCAAGCTGCCGCTCTTCGTCGGCGTCGTCATCGGCCTCGGCTGCCTGCTGCTCCTGCTGGCCTTCCGGTCCGTCGGCATCCCCCTCAAGGCCGCCGCCATGAACGTGGCCGCCGTGGCCGCCGCCTTCGGCGTGGTCGTGGCGATCTTCCAGTGGGGCTGGGGGAGCGAACTGCTCGGCCTCGGCAGCGCCGGGCCGATCGAACCCTTCCTGCCCGTGATCATGGTCTCGGTGCTCTTCGGGCTCTCCATGGACTACCAGGTCTTCCTCGTCAGCCGGATGTACGAGGAGTGGCTGGAGACCGGCGACAACCGCCGGGCCGTCCGGGTCGGACTCGCCGAGACCGGCCGCGTGATCAACTCCGCCGCCGTCATCATGATCTCGGTCTTCCTCGCCTTCGTCCTCAGCGGCGACCGGGTGATCGCCATGTTCGGCATCGCGCTGGCCGCCGCGGTCGCCCTGGACGCCTTCGTCCTGCGCACCCTCCTGGTGCCCGCCCTGATGCATCTGCTCGGCCGCGCCAACTGGTGGCTGCCGCGCCGCCTGGACGCCCTCCTGCCGCGCATCAGCATCGAGCCGCCCGAGTGCCGGGCCGCCCATGAGAGGCTGGCCGCGGCGACGGACGCCGAGGTGGCGGACGTCCTTGCGGAGGAGGAACGGCAGCGGGATGTACGCGATACCACTGGGTGACGACGGAGCCGAACTGCGCCCCCTGGAGACCTGGCACGCCGAGGAGTTCCTGGCCCACCTGGAGCGTGGCCGGGACTTCATCACCGAGCACATTCCCTTCGGGGCGAAGGCCACCGACGTCGACTCCGCGCGCGAGGTGCTCCAGGCCTACGCCGACCGGCACGCCGCCGACAGCGGCTTCCTGCACGGGCTGTGGCTGGACGGCACCCTCGTCGGCGGCCTGCTCTACCGCGTCTTCGACGCCGCCACCGGCGTCTGCGAGATCGGCTGCTGGCTGGAACCCGCCGGAACGGGCCGCGGCCTGGTCACCCGAGGCGCCCGCGTGCTGATCGACTGGGCCTTCGACGAGCGCGGCATGCACCGCGTGGAGTGGTACGCCTCGACGGCGAACACCCCGAGTGTCAACGCCGCGCGGCGACTCGGCATGATGCGTGAGGGCGTGCTGCGCGAGAGCTTCCCCTACCGGGGCACGCGCCAGGACATGGAGGTGTGGGCCGTGCTCGCACCCGAGTGGCGGGCAGCACGGGAAGCACGCGCGCGTGCCGCTCACAAGGATCATTAAGGGACCTCTCAGACAGCGTCCGTACGGTGCGAGGCATGGGAACGAAGACAGTGGACGAGACCGGCGTGAAGACCGACGAGCACAAGACGGACGAGGCGGCCGAGGCGACCGAGGCCTCCGAGTCCATTGAGGTCACCAAGGCGGCCGAGGCCCCTGAGGCGGCCGAGACCGACACGCCCGAGGACGCCGACACGGCGACGGCCGAGGACACGGACGAGGACACGGACGGCACCGAAGGGGCCGGGGCGGCCCCCACCGGCGTCGGCCAGGGCGCGGGCGCCGTGGTCTCCGCCGGTCTCGGCATCGTCTCCCTGACCGGCAGCTGGGTCGGCACCGTGGCCTCCGCGCGCGAGTCCCTGATGGGCCAGCTTCAGACGTCCTCGTCCTCGGACGTCGGCACGCTGATCGAGAAGGGCTACGGCAACGCCTGGCAGGCCACCGCGATGTGGGGCGGGATCTTCGCCCTGGTCGCGCTGATCGTCGGCGTCGTCGTGCTGGCCCGTCCCGCGTTCGGCGCGCCCGGCCGCCCGCAGGCCCCGTGGATCAAGTCGGTCGCCTGGGCGGGTGTCGCCCTCGGTGTCATCGGCCTGCTGCTGGCCGTGCTGAAGTACACGGACGTCCTGCTGGGGCTGCCCGCCACCGGCTGACCAGGCACTTCTGAGGGGTCTTAGGACAGTCGCCCGCCTGTGGCGCGCGCCCTAAGACCCCTCACGCGCATCTAAGGCCCCGTGCGGCACCGAAGATGCGGAACTTACCCGATGTGGCCCACCCCCCTGGGAGACGAAGGTTGAGGCATCGCAAGCAAGCGAAGCCGAAACCGAAGAGAAGCCGAGGGGCACACCATGTACGAGTACGAGTTCCAGCAGTACCGCTCCGCCGAACTGATCCGCCGCGCCGACGAGGCCCGGCTGGCCCGCGAGGTGCTTCGGGCCCGCCGCGCCGCCCGCCGCCAGGCCCGGCACGGCGCCGCCGTGGCCGAGAGCCATACGCCGCGCCGACGCGGGCACCGGTTCGCCCGGACCGCGTGAACGGGGGAGCCGGGGAGGGGGGCCGCACGGCCTCCCTCCCCGCCGTCGTTCCCGCCGCCGTTGCGGGGGTTGTCCACCTGCCGAAAACCGGTGACCCGCTGTCGTACCCGCGTGCGATGCTCGGGTCCGTGGAGACCAGGTCCGTCAGTCCCGTGTTCGTCGGCCGCACCGGCGAACTGGACACGTTGAACGAGGCGCTCGCCCGCGCGTCCGCCACCGGCGGAGAGCCGCAGGCACTGCTGCTCGGCGGCGAGGCCGGCGTCGGCAAGACCCGCCTCGTCGAGGAGTTCGCCACCGCGGCGGACCGGCGCGGCGCCGTCGTCGCGCTGGGCGGCTGCGTGGAGATCGGCGCCGACGGGCTGCCCTTCGCGCCCTTCTCCACCGCGCTGCGCGCCCTGCGCCGCCACCTGCCCGAGGAACTGGCCGCCGCGGCCGCCGGCCAGGAGGAGGAGCTGGCCCGGCTGCTGCCCGAACTGGGCGAGGGTGCCCCGGTCACCGGCGGCGGCCGGCACGACGAGGAGAGCATGGCCCGGCTCTTCGAACTCACCGCCCGCCTGCTGGAGCGCGTCGCCGCCCGGCACACCGTCGTCCTCGTCCTGGAGGACCTGCACTGGGCCGACGCCTCCACCCGCCACCTGATCGCCTACCTCTTCCGCACCCTGCGCACCGGCCGCCTCGTCGTCCTCGCCACCTACCGCTCCGACGACATCCACCGCCGCCACCCGCTGCGCCCCCTGCTCGCCGAGCTGGACCGGCTGCGCACCGTCCGCCGCCTCGAACTGGGCCGCTTCACCCGCGACGAGGTGGGCCGCCAGATCGCCGGGATCCTCGCCCACGAGCCCGACCCGCTCCAGGTCGACGAGATCTTCGAACGCTCCGACGGCAACGCCTTCTTCGTGGAGGAACTCGCCGTGGCCGCACGCGTCGGCAGCTGCACCGGCCTCACCGACTCCCTGCGCGACCTGCTCCTGGTCCGCGTCGAAGCCCTGCCCGAGAGCGCCCAGCGGGTCGCCCGGATCGTCGCCGAGGGCGGTTCCACCGTCGAGTACCGGCTGCTCGCCGCCGTCGCCCGGCTCGCCGAGGACGACCTCATCGAGGCGCTGCGCTCCGCGGTCAACGCCAACATCCTGCTCCCCGCGCCCGACGGCGACGGCTACCGCTTCCGCCACTCCCTGGTCCGCGAGGCCGTCGGCGACGACCTGCTCCCCGGCGAACGCTCCCGCCTCAACCGGCGCTACGCCGAAGCCCTGGAGGCCGATCCCACGCTGGTGCCCGCCGCCGAGCGCGTGATGCGCCTGGCCAGCTACTGGTACCACGCCCACACCCCCGCCAAGGCACTGCCGGCCGTCCTGGACGCCTCCGTCGAGGCCCGCCGCCGGCACGCCTACTCCGAACAGCTGCGGCTGCTGGAGCGCGCGATGGAGCTGTGGGACTCCGCCCCCGACGAGGTACGCGCCACCCTGCGCCCCGTCGACTACACCGAGGTCTACCCTCCCTGCGGCTGCGACCCCGCCACCACGCCACTGGGCTACCTGGACCTGATGGCCGAGGCCGCCGTCGCCGGGCGGCTGTGCGGGGAGCGCGAACGCGCCATGAAGATCACCAAGCGGGCGCTGCGCCTCCTGGAGGACGAACAGGACACGGGCACCGGGGCGGGCGCGAGCGGCCGGGACCCGCAGCGCGCGGCCTGGTTCTGGACCCAGCGCTCGCTGCTGGTCCAGGCCCAGGGCCGCGGCGACGGCTGGCGGGAGCTGGGCATCGCCCAGGAACTGGTCCGCGGCCTGCCGCCGTCCCAGGTGCACGCGGAGGTGCTTGCCATGTCCGCCAACTGGTCGATGCTCCACAGCCCCGGCCCCGACGCGATGACAGCGGCCGAGCGGGCCGTCGAGTACGCGCGCATGGTGGGCGCCGACGAGATCGAGCTGAACGCCCGGCTCACCCTCGGCGGCCTGATGGTGGACGCCGGGCAGATCGACGCGGGACTCGCCGAGATGTTCCAGGTCAGGGATCTGGTGGTGGCCCAGGACCGGTCCGCCGTGGTGGCCCGCAGCCACGTCAACCTGCCCTCGTCCCTGGAAGGCGTCGGCCGCTCGCGGGACGCGCTCGGCATCCTGCGCGAGGGCATCGACCTCACCCGGCGGACGGGGCTGCTGGAGTCCGAGGCCTGGGTCTGGGGCAACCTCGCCGAGTCGCTGATCTCCCTGGGCCGCTGGGACGAGGCCCTCGAAGCGGCCGACCGGGCCGGAGCACCGGGCCGCAGCCCCGCACCACGCGGTGGCGCCGCACTCAAGCGCGCCGTCGTCGCCCTCGCCCGCGGCGAGCGGGCCGAGGCCGCCGGGCTGCTCGCCGAGGCCCGCGCCGCCTACGGCACCCACGACCCCATGCCGCAGCACCGCCTGCCGCTGGCGGCCCTCACCGTCGGCGTCGCCGCGGCCGAGGGACGCCTCCCGGACGCCCGCGCCGAAGTCGTCCGCGTCCTGGACGCGGGCTTCCCGCCCGGCACCCAGCGCTTCGGCTGGCCCCTGCTGCTGTCCGCCGCCGCGGCGGAGGCCGACGCGCGCTCCCTGCCGGCCGCCGAAGAGGGCCGCGCCGGCATCCTCGACCGCCTCGCCGAGGCCGCGAAGCACCTGACGACGGGCGCCCCGGTCTGGGTCGCCCACGAGCGCTGGGTCCGCGCCGAACTCCACCGCGCCCGGGGCCGCGACACCCCGCAGCTCTGGTCGGAGGCGGTCACCGCCTTCGAATGCCTGGAGCGCCCCTACGACCTGGCCCGCGTCCGCCACCGGCTGGCCGATGCCCTCCTGGCCACCGGCGGCGACGACGAGCGCGCCCGGGCCACGGAGCTGCTGCGCCTGGCCCGCACCGTCGCCGACCACCTCGGTGCGCGCCCGCTGTCCGACGCGGTGGCCGTGCTCGGCCGGCGTGCCCGCCTCACCCTCGGCCGCGCCGCCGAACCCGTACCCGCGTCCGGGCCCGCCGACCCGGCCGGCGCCCTCGGCCTCACCGGCCGGGAGCGGGACGTCCTGCGGCTGGTCTCCGACGGCCGCACCAACCGGCAGATAGCCGAGGAGCTCTTCATCTCGCCCAAGACGGCCAGCGTCCACGTCTCCAACATCCTGGCCAAGCTCGGCGTCTCCGGCCGCGGCGAGGCCGCGGCGGTGGCTCACCGGCTGGCGCTGTTCCCCGCCGAACGGCTCACGTCCGGTTCGACGGAGTGAGGCTTACGCTGTAAGGGACGCCGACCGACGGAGGCCCGATGTTCAACGCATTCGAGGAACTGTTCTCGCCCGGCCGCAAACACACCAACGACGAGCAGAACCGCCTCGAACTGACCCGCGAGGACGTGGGCGACGGCGACCCCGCTCGCGGCCCCATAGACCTCACCTCGGGCAAGGTCGTCGTCCACCGGCCGCGCGCCGACGAGGACGCGGCGGACCCGGGGACCCCGTCCCCGGACGACGAGTAGCCGGCCGCCTACTCCACCTCCAGCTCCAGGATCCGGTCGTCGTCGCCCTTCGCGTCGCCGCGGCCGTCCGTGTTGCTGGTGACCAGCCACAGCTTGTCGCCGCCCGCCGGGGCCACCGTACGCAGCCGGCCGTACTCGCCCTCCAGGAAGGCCTGCGGGTCGGCCGCGGCCTCCGTCCCCTTCAGCGGGATCCGCCACAGCCGCTCACCGCGCAGCCCCGCCATCCACACGGAGCCCGCGGCGTAGGCGATGCCGCTGGGAGAGGCCTCGTCGGTGCTCCACTGCGCCACCGGGTCGTGGAAGCCGGAGCCGCCGCCCTTGCCCTCCGCCTCGGGCCAGCCGTAGTTGTCGCCGGGCTTGATCGCGTTCAGCTCGTCCCAGGTGTCCTGACCGAACTCCGAGGCGAACAGCCGCTGCTTGCCGTCCCAGGCCAGCCCCTGCACGTTCCGGTGGCCCAACGAGTACACGGGGGAGTCGGGGAAGGGGTTGCCGGGTGCCGGTTCGCCGTCCGGGGTCATCCGCAGGATCTTGCCGCCGAGGGACTCCTCGTCCTGCGACAGACCGGTGTCACCGCTCTCGCCCGTGCCCGCGTAGAGCATCTTGTCGGGGCCGAAGGCGATCCGCCCGCCGTTGTGGATCACGCCCTTGGGGATGCCCCGGAACACCGTGTCCGGGGCGCCCAGCTGCTCGCCGGACGGCTTCTTCTCGGCGTACAGCATGCGCACGATGCGGTTGTCCGAGGCGGAGGTGAAGTACGCGTAGATCATGTGGTCCGAGGCGTAGTCGGGGGAGAGCGCGATGCCGAGCAGGCCGCCCTCGCCGGACGGGGACACCCCGGGCACCTCGCCCAGCTCGGTCTTCTCGCCGGTCTTCGCGTCGACGCGCGTGATCGTGGCCTCGTCGCGCGAGGACACCAGCAGGTCGCCACCCGGCAGCGGGGCCAGGCCCCAAGGGCTGTTCAGCCCCGTGGCGACCGTGCGGAGCACCTTGACCGAGCCCTTCGCGGGCGGTGCCTGCTCGGTGGCCGATCCGGCGGGCGAGGACTGCGCCGCCGTACTGGTGGGGGAGGCGCCGCGGTCCGTTCCGGACGGGTCCGCGCCGTCGGAGGAGCCGGAGGAGCAGCCGGCCGTCAGCAGGAGAGCGGCGGTCAGCACGGCCGGCACGGCTCGACGTTGCACGATCTTGGTCCCTTCGACGCGGCGGGTTCTCCCTGTCATACACCGCAGGGGCTCCCCAAGTTCCCGATCGCCGAATCCCGAACCCCCAACCCCGAATCCGGCGGCGGCCGGCCGGGCGCCGCGGGCCTCACTCCCAGGAACCCTGCGCCGGCGGCAGCGCCCGCACCTCCGCCAGGTCCCGCTCGGTCAGCCGCAGCCGGGCCGCCCCCGCGTTCTGCGTCACCCAGCGCTCCTGCTTGGTGCCGGGCACCGGCACCACGTGCCGCCCCTGCGCCAGCACCCAGGCCAGCGCCACCTGCGCCGCGGTGACCCCGTCGCCGTGCCGGGCGGCGATCCGGCGCAGCGCGGCCACGACCGGCTGGTTGGCCGCCATCATCTCGGCGGTGAAGCGGGGGTGCCGGGCTCGCAGGTCCTCCGGTTCGAAGCCCTGGCCGGGCGTGAGCGTGCCGGTCAGGTAGCCGTTGCCCAGCGGCATCGCGGCCAGGAAACCGACGCCGCGCGAGACGCACCACGGCAGCAGCGTCCGCAGCGCCTCCGGCGACCACACCGACAGCTCGGCCTCCACCGCGCTCACCGGGAAGACCTGCTGCACCCGCTCCAGTTGACGGATCGTCGCGTCGTGCAGCCGCGCCCCCGGCCGCCGGGCCGACCGCGCCCCGACCGCGCAGAGGCCGAGCGCCCGCACCTTCCCGGCCCGCACCAGCTCCGCCATCGCGCCCCAGGTCTCCTCGACGGGTATCTCCGGGTCGGCGCGGTGCAGTTGGTAGAGGTCGATGACGTCCGTCTGGAGCCGGCGCAGGGACGCGTCGCAGGCACGTCTCACATAGCCGGGGCGGCCGTTGGCCACGATGTGCTGCTCACCCACCAGCAGACCGACCTTGGTCGACACGAAGGCCTCGGACCGCCGCTCCTTCAACACCCGCCCCAGCAGCAGCTCGTTGGTGAAGGGGCCGTACATGTCCGCCGTGTCCAGCAGGGAGACACCGAGGTCGAGGGCCCGGTGCACGGCCCTGAGCGACTCGTCGCCACGCTGCCGCGAGGCGCTGTACGCCCAGTTCATCGGCATGCACCCCAGTCCGACGGCCCCCACCGCGAGTGCCGTCGCGCCGATCGTCCTGCGCTCCACCGGTCGTGACCCTCCCTTGTCGGACCACCCAACCTAACCTTTGCCTCTCCGCCCCCTGACATAGCCTCCTGACCATGACTGCTGACGTGTGGCTGCCCATCCCGCCGGACGAGATCGAGGGCCTTCCCGAAGGTCCCGCCTACCGCCACTGGGACGGCGAGGAGACCTTCCCCGCCGACCCGGCCGACTGCGCCTTCTACGTCGTGCCCTACATGAAGCCCAGCGCCGTGGGGGTACGCCCGCTGCCCGAGATGCGCTCCGTCCAGGTCGTCCAGACCCTCTCCGCGGGCATCGACCACGTCGAACCCGGCCTCGAGCACCTGCCCGCCGGGGTACGGCTGTGCAACGCGCGCGGTGTGCACGAGGCCAGCACGGCGGAGCTGACCCTCGCCCTGATCCTGGCGTCGCTGCGCGGCATCCCGGACTTCGTGCGGGCGCAGGACCGCGGCGAGTGGCTCGGCGGGTTCCGGCCCGCGCTCGCGGACCGGACGGTCCTCATCGTCGGGTACGGGTCGATCGGCGCCGCGATCGAGGACCGGCTCGTGCCGTTCGAGGTCGCGCCGGTCGTGCGCGTCGCGCGCTCCGCCCGCACCACGGAGCGCGGCCCCGTGCACCCGCTCACCGAACTCCCCCGCCTGCTCCCGCAGGCCGACGTGGTCATCCTGTCCACACCGCTCACCGAGGCCACCCGGGGACTGGCCGACGCCGAGTTCCTCGCCCGGATGAAGGACGGTGCCCTGCTCGTCAACGTGGCGCGCGGACCGGTCGTGGACACGAAGGCGTTGCTCGCCGAACTGGAGAGCGGACGCCTCACCGCGGCCCTCGACGTCACCGACCCCGAACCGCTGCCGCCGGGCCACCCCCTGTGGCATGCTCCCGGCATAGTCGTCAGCCCGCACGCAGGCGGTCCGACCTCCGCCTTCCTGCCGCGCGCCGAGCGGCTGCTGGTGGACCAGTTGACCCGGTTCGTGAACCGGGAGCCGCTGCGCAACGTGATCCTGACGACGGGGTCGTAATCCGTTTCGGGCACCCTCCGCGACTCCCCGGATGCGGTGGGTGCGCGCATATCCGCTGGTCGTCACGGAGCGTAGAGAACCTATGTCCCTGAGTGACGAGACTGGTGTATCGTCCGACAGGGGACGCGCCGCGCACCGTACGGCGCCGGGGATGGACATCTCAGACTGTGGAGGGGGGCGACGGGCGATGCACGGCCTATGGACCGACGATCCGACGCGGCGGAGCCGCCGCCGGCGACCCTGGCGCACGACCACGACAACGACCGCGCGCCGACGGGGTCGGCACGGCCACCACGGGGGCCGGCCCGCTCCGCGCTGCCCCCACCCGCGCCGACCGGGCGAGCGCAGAAGGCAGGACCGGCCGGCCCACCGGTGCGCGCGGGACGCGGGAGCGGTGCGGACCGGGAGGCCCCGGTGAGTCCGCCCCCCGTGCCCACGCTGGACGGCGCGCTGCGCGGCCAGGCCGCGCCCGGACCGCTGCTGCCCCGGCCGTCGGCCGCCGCCGGCGCCCCACCCCTCGTCCGCCAGCTCGTGCTCGCCCTGGTCTGCGCGGCCTACGCCGTCGGTGCCGCGCTCGGCTGGGGTTCGCAGTACGTCGCCAAGATCATGGGCGACTTCGGGCTGAGCGCCGCGGCGGCCGCCGCCGCCGTCTCCTGCTTCCTCTACGCCCGCGGACGCCGCGTCCGCTTTCGACCGGCCTGGCTGCTCTTCGCCCTCTCCTCGGCGATGGCGTCCCTGGGCAATCTGGTCTGGGGGTGGTACGAGGTCGTGCTGCGGGTGCCGGTGCCCAGCCCCAGCTACGCGGACCTGTTCTTCCTGTGCTTCGCCCCGCCCGCCATCGTGGGGCTCCTCGTGCTGGCCAAGCGGCCGGTGACCAAGGCCGGGTGGATCTGCCTGGGCCTGGACGCCTGGCTGATCGGCGGCTCGCTGCTGACCCTGGCCTGGAGCCTGGCGCTCGCCCAGGCGGCCAAGGCCGAGGGCGGTTCCAGCGTGGCGCACGCCGCGCTCTCGGTGGCCTACCCGCTGCTCGACATCGCCCTCGTCAGCATGGTGCTCGCGCTGCACTTCCGGCGGTCGCCCGTCTGCAGATCCGCCGTCAACACCGCCATCGGCGCGCTCGCCCTGACCGTGGTGTGCGACGCCCTGTTCACCTCGCCGCTGCTCCACAACAGCTACCGCTCCGGACAGTTGCTCGACGCGGGCTGGTTCGCCGGCTCCCTGCTGCTCGCGTACGCCCCCTGGGCCGCGTCCCGGCGCGGGCGTGCGGCGCCGGACGAGAAGGGGACCGGCGGCCACACCCGCGTGGTGCGCGAGCACGTGCCCGGCCAGCGCGGCAGCGGTCACCGGCCCACGCCCCCCTCGGTACCGCCGACCACGTCCACCGCCCTGCCCGGACCCGGGCAGGGCGGCGAACGGGGCCGCTATCCGGCCGCCCGCCCCATCGCCGGGTCGCTGGCCGCGCTCACGCCGTACCTCGCCGCCGCCGTCTGCACCCTGGGCATCCTCTACAACGTGCTCAACGGCCGCAGCGTCGACCGCGTGGTCCTGCTGACCGGCGGCACCGTCGTGCTCGCGCTCGTCGTCCGGCAGGGCATCATGCTGCTCGACAACATCGTCCTCACCCAGGAACTGGCCCAGAAGGAGAACCACTTCCGGTCCCTGGTCCAGGGCTCCAGCGACGTCATCATGATCGCCGCGCCCAACGGCATCCTCCGCTACGTCTCCCCGGCCGCCGCCGGGGTCTACGGACGGCCCGCCGAGGAACTGGTGGGCACCGAGCTGGCCGGGCTCATCCACCCCGAGGACCTCGGCTGCGTGGTGCACGAGGTGCGCCGGTTCCTGGCCGCCAACCCGGTCGAGGAACCCACCACACGCATCGAGTGCCGCTTCCGCTCCGGGGGCGGGGGAGAGTGGCTCAACGTCGAGTCCACCGTCAACCGGCACCACGGCGGCCTCATCTTCAACAGCCGGGACGTCACCGAAAGAGTGCGCCTCCAGGCGCAGCTCCAGCACAACGCCGAACACGACCCGCTCACCGACCTGCCCAACCGCGCCCTGTTCACCCGGCGCGTCCAGCAGGCCCTGTCCGGCCGCCGCGCCTCGGACCGGGGCGCCGCCCTGCGCGGGACGGCGGTGCTCTTCATCGACCTCGACGGCTTCAAGGGCGTCAACGACACCATCGGGCACCAGGCCGGGGACGAGCTGCTCGTCCAGGCCGCCCGCAGACTCCACGAGGCCGTCCGCAAGGGCGACACCGCCTCCCGGCTGGGCGGCGACGAGTTCGCGGCCCTGATCGTCGGGGACGGCGCCCGGGACCGGGCCGCCCGCGAGGGCCACATCCGGGAGTTGGCCGACCGGCTCAGACTGACGCTCTCCCAGCCCTACCTCATCGACGGCAACGAAGTCCGGGTCAACGCCTCCATCGGCGTCGCCTTCGCCGAACCCGGCCTGGGCGCAGGTGAGCTGCTGCGCAACGCCGACCTCGCCATGTACCGGGCCAAGGCGGGCGGCAAGGGACGCGTCGAGCTGTACCGACCGCAGATGCAGCAGGACGTCGTACGCAAGGCCGAGCTGGCCACCCGGCTGCGGGCCGCGCTGCACGACGGGGAGTTCGCCCTGCTGCACCAGCCGGTGGTCTCGCTGGCGGACGGCCGGATCACGTCGGTGTGCGCCCAGGCGCGCTGGCGCTCCGCACAGGGTGTGCTGTTCACCCCCGCCGAGTTCCTGCGGGTGACCGAGGAAGGCGACAGAACCGCCGAACTCGACCGCTGGGTGCTGCGCGAGGCCGTCGAGCAGGCCGCCGAACGCGCGGCGACCGGGCTGTCCGTGACCGTGGCCATACGTATCGGCGCCCGCCGCCTGCTGGACCGCTCCATGCCGCTCGGTTCCGTGGAGGCGCTGCTGACCCGGCACGGACTGCCGCCCGGCTCCCTCGTGATCGAGCTGTCGGACATCGACCCACGGGTCGGCCTCGACGAGCTGGACCGCCGGCTGAACGCCCTGCGCAGGGTCGGCGTCCGGATCGCCCTGGACGGCTTCGGCAACGGCTACGCGGCGATCACCGCGCTGCGCCGCCTGCCCGTGGACGTCCTCAAGCTCGACCGGGGCCTGGTCGAGGGCGTCGTGGAGTCCGCGCGGCTGCACAAGATCACCAGTGGTCTGCTGCGCATCGCCACCGACCTCGGACTGAAGTCCGTGGCCGACGGCGTCGACCTGCCCGAGCAGATCGTCGCCCTGCGCGCGATGGGCTGTACCCACGGGCAGGGCATGGCGTTCTCCGGGGCCCTGGACGAGTACCGGCTGCGCAGAGCGCTCGCGGCCGGTCACTACCCGGTGCCCCACGGGCCGGCCGAGCCGGCCTTCGCGGGCGGCGGTGCCGGGGTCTACGGCAAGGGCGTCGGCGGCCCGGGCCCGGGGCAGGTCACCGGCGGTGTCCCCTCCGGACTGCCGGCCGTTCTGAGTGGTGGCACGGCCCTTCGCTCACATAATGAGACTCCCGTCCCACCCACTTGACAGTGAGTGCGCGCCGGAGGGAAGGTCAGTGCCATGCGCACCCGAATTCTCGTACTTGGAAAGCGCGTCGGCTGAAGCTGGTGACGTCCGGACCGACCCGGACTCCCCGCGATCCACACCGACGCGCTCCCCTCGCTTGCCTTACGGCACGAGGGGTTTTTTGTTGCACAGGCACCTGCCGAGCAGCAGCCCAGATCGCCCAAACCTCGCAAAAACCCTCAGCATCGAGAAGAGAACGCCGATGACCGAGCAGGCCACCGGGGCTCACCCGCAGCCCCGGCCCCGATCCGGAGGACAGTCCGCCCCCGAGCACGTCACGGGTGCGCAGTCCCTCATTCGCTCTCTCGAGGAGGTCGGCGCCGACACCGTATTCGGCATCCCCGGTGGCACGATCCTTCCGGCCTACGACCCGCTGATGGACTCCACCAGGGTGCGCCACGTCCTGGTCCGCCACGAGCAGGGCGCCGGCCACGCGGCCACCGGCTACGCGCAGGCCACCGGCAAGGTCGGCGTCTGCATGGCGACCTCGGGTCCCGGTGCCACCAACCTGGTCACCCCGATCGCCGACGCCAACCTGGACTCCGTGCCGCTGGTCGCGATCACCGGCCAGGTGGTCTCCTCCGCGATCGGCACGGACGCCTTCCAGGAGGCGGACATCGTCGGCATCACCATGCCGATCACCAAGCACAGCTTCCTGGTCACCAAGGCCGAGGACATCCCCCGGGTGATCGCGCAGGCGTTCCACATCGCCTCCACCGGCCGCCCCGGCCCCGTCCTGGTCGACATCCCCAAGGACATCCTCCAGAAGAAGACCACCTTCTCCTGGCCGCCGGTCATGGACCTGCCCGGCTACCGCCCGGTCACCAAGCCGCACGCCAAGCAGATCCGCGAGGCGGCCAAGCTGATCTCCGCGGCGAAGCGGCCCGTGCTCTACGTCGGCGGCGGCGTGCTCAAGGCGAAGGCCACCGCCGAGCTGAAGGTCCTCGCCGAACTCACCGGAGCGCCCGTCACCACCACCCTGATGGCGCTCGGCGCGTTCCCCGACAGCCACCCGCTGCACGTGGGAATGCCGGGCATGCACGGTGCGGTCACCGCCGTCACCGCGCTGCAGAAGGCCGACCTGATCGTCGCCCTCGGAGCCCGCTTCGACGACCGCGTCACCGGCAAGCTGGACAGCTTCGCCCCGTACGCCAAGATCGTCCACGCCGACATCGACCCGGCCGAGATCGGCAAGAACCGCGCCGCCGACGTGCCGATCGTCGGCGACGCCCGCGAGGTCATCGCCGACCTGGTGCAGGCCGTCCAGAAGGAGCACGAGGACGGCAACAAGGGCGACTACAGCGCCTGGTGGAAGGACCTGAGCCGCTGGCGCGACACCTACCCCCTGGGCTACGACCAGCCGGAGGACGGCTCGCTCTCCCCGCAGCAGGTCATCGAGCGTGTCGGACAGCTGGCGCCCGAGGGCACGATCTTCGCGGCCGGCGTCGGCCAGCACCAGATGTGGGCCGCGCACTTCGTGCAGTACGACAAGCCCGCCACCTGGCTGAACTCCGGCGGCGCGGGCACCATGGGCTACGCCGTCCCGGCCGCCATGGGCGCCCAGGCCGGTATGCCCGACCGCACCGTCTGGGCGATCGACGGCGACGGCTGCTTCCAGATGACCAACCAGGAACTGACCACCTGCGCCCTGAACAACATCCCGATCAAGGTCGCCGTCATCAACAACGGCGCCCTCGGGATGGTCCGCCAGTGGCAGACCCTGTTCTACAACCAGCGGTACTCCAACACGGTGCTGCACTCCGGCCCGGACGACGTCAACCCTCAGGCCCGCGGCACCCGCGTCCCCGACTTCGTGAAGCTGTCGGAGGCCATGGGCTGCTACGCCATCCGCTGCGAGGACCCCGCCGACCTCGACAAGGTGATCGAGGAGGCCAACTCCGTCAACGACCGCCCCGTCGTCGTCGACTTCATCGTCCACGAGGACGCGATGGTCTGGCCGATGGTCGCCGCCGGCACCTCCAACGACGAGATCATGGCCGCCCGGGACGTCCGCCCCGACTTCGGCGACAACGAAGACGACTGAGCGAGAGAGACCGAAGAGACCATGTCCAAGCACACGCTCTCCGTCCTGGTGGAGAACACACCCGGCGTCCTGGCGCGGATCACCGCCCTCTTCTCCCGCCGCGGCTTCAACATCGACTCGCTCGCCGTCGGCGTCACCGAGCACCCCGACATCTCCCGCATCACCATCGTGGTGAGCGTCGAGGACTTCCCGCTGGAGCAGGTCACCAAGCAGCTCAACAAGCTGGTGAACGTGCTCAAGATCGTCGAGCTGGAGCCCACCCAGGCCGTCCAGCGCGAACTCGTTCTGGTGAAGGTGCGCTCCGACAACGAGACGCGCTCCCAGATCGTCGAGATCGTCCAGCTGTTCCGCGCCAAGACCGTCGACGTCTCCCCGGAGGCCGTCACCATCGAGGCCACCGGGAGCAGCGACAAGCTGACCGCCATGCTCCGGATGCTGGAACCGTACGGCATCAAGGAGCTCGTCCAGTCCGGCACGATCGCCATCGGCCGCGGCGCCCGTTCGATCACGGACCGCTCGCTGCGCGCACTCGACCGGTCCGCATAACGACGGAAACGGTCCGCACCACAACGGAAACGGGCGGCCGGGGACGCCGCCGGCCGCCCGCATTCCGAGACCCCGAAACTTCGCCTCCCCCCACCGGCATACGGTGGGACGCAACACCTGCACACAAGGAGAGAACCCAGTGGCCGAGCTGTTCTACGACGCCGACGCCGACCTGTCCATCATCCAGGGCCGCAAGGTCGCGGTCATCGGGTACGGCAGCCAGGGCCACGCCCACGCCCTGTCGCTGCGCGACTCCGGTGTCGACGTGCGCGTCGGTCTGCACGAGGGCTCCAAGTCCAAGGCCAAGGCCGAGGAGCAGGGCCTGCGCGTGGTGAGCCCGTCCGAGGCCGCCGCCGAGGCCGACGTCATCATGATCCTGGTCCCGGACCCGATCCAGGCCGAGGTCTACGAGAAGCACATCAAGGACAACCTGAAGGACGGCGACGCGCTGTTCTTCGGCCACGGCCTGAACATCCGCTACGGCTTCATCAAGCCCCCGGCCGGCGTCGACGTCTGCATGGTCGCCCCCAAGGGCCCGGGCCACCTGGTGCGCCGTCAGTACGAGGAGGGCCGCGGCGTTCCCTGCATCGCCGCCGTCGAGCAGGACGCCACGGGCAACGGCTTCGCGCTGGCCCTGTCGTACGCCAAGGGCATCGGCGGCACCCGCGCCGGCGTCATCAAGACGACCTTCACCGAGGAGACCGAGACCGACCTCTTCGGTGAGCAGGCCGTCCTGTGCGGTGGCACGGCCGCGCTGGTCAAGGCGGGCTTCGAGACCCTGACCGAGGCCGGCTACCAGCCGGAGATCGCCTACTTCGAGTGCATGCACGAGCTGAAGCTGATCGTGGACCTCATGTACGAGGGCGGCCTGGAGAAGATGCGCTGGTCGATCTCCGAGACCGCCGAGTGGGGCGACTACGTCACCGGCCCGCGGATCATCACCGACGCCACCAAGGCCGAGATGAAGAAGGTCCTCGCCGAGATCCAGGACGGCACCTTCGCCAAGAACTGGATGGACGAGTACCACGGCGGTCTGAAGAAGTACAACGAGTACAAGAAGCAGGACTCCGAGCACCTCCTGGAGACCACCGGCAAGGAGCTGCGCAAGCTCATGAGCTGGGTCGACGAAGAGGCGTAGGTCTTTGCCCCGCGGGGGTGCCCGGCGCGCCGGGCACCCCCGCGGGATCCACTTCCGGGTGATGCTTCCGCAGAGGCGCAGGACACTGCCCGCCACGCCACTAGACTGCTGAACACATACGCGTCAGGCCCACAGCGTCGTGCGTCTTCCACGCGGCTAGCAACCCTCCGCATGCGGCCGTCGGGACGGCCGTCCGCATTGGACTTGTGAGGACTCACGTGAGCTCGTACCCCAGTCAAAAAGCTACGGTACTCATCGCTGAAGAGCTGTCGCCCGCGACCGTGGACGCGCTCGGCCCCGACTTCGAGATCCGCCGGTGCAACGGCGCGGACCGGGCCGAACTGCTCCCCGCCATCGCCGACGTGGACGCGATCCTGGTCCGCTCCGCCACCAAGATCGACGCCGAGGCCGTGGCCGCCGCCAAGAAGCTCAAGGTCGTCGCCCGCGCCGGTGTCGGCCTGGACAACGTCGACGTCTCCGCCGCCACCAAGGCCGGCGTGATGGTGGTCAACGCCCCGACCTCCAACATCGTCACCGCCGCCGAGCTGGCCTGCGGCCTGATCGTCGCCACCGCCCGCAACATCCCGCAGGCCAACGCCGCGCTGAAGAACGGCGAGTGGAAGCGCAGCAAGTACACCGGTGTGGAGCTGGCCGAGAAGACCCTCGGCGTCGTCGGCCTCGGCCGCATCGGCGCGCTCGTCGCGCAGCGCATGTCGGCCTTCGGCATGAAGGTCGTCGCCTACGACCCCTATGTGCAGCCCGCGCGGGCCGCGCAGATGGGCGTCAAGGTGCTGTCGCTGGACGAGCTGCTCGAGGTCTCCGACTTCATCACCGTCCACCTGCCCAAGACCCCCGAGACCCTCGGCCTGATCGGCGACGAGGCGTTGCGCAAGGTCAAGCCGAGCGTCCGCATCGTCAACGCCGCGCGCGGCGGCATCGTCGACGAGGAGGCGCTGTACTCGGCGCTCAAGGAGGGCCGCGTCGCCGGCGCCGGCCTGGACGTGTACGCCAAGGAGCCCTGCACCGACTCGCCGCTGTTCGAGTTCGACCAGGTCGTCGCCACCCCGCACCTCGGCGCCTCCACCGACGAGGCCCAGGAGAAGGCCGGTATCGCCGTCGCCAAGTCGGTCCGCCTGGCCCTCGCCGGTGAGCTGGTCCCCGACGCGGTCAACGTCCAGGGCGGCGTCATCGCCGAGGACGTCAAGCCGGGCCTGCCGCTCGCCGAGCGCCTCGGCCGGATCTTCACGGCGCTCGCCGGTGAGGTCGCCGTCCGCCTCGACGTCGAGGTCTACGGCGAGATCACCCAGCACGACGTGAAGGTGCTGGAGCTGTCCGCGCTCAAGGGTGTCTTCGAGGACGTCGTCGACGAGACGGTGTCGTACGTCAACGCCCCCCTGTTCGCCCAGGAACGCGGCGTCGAGGTCCGGCTGACCACCAGCTCGGAGTCCTCGGAGCACCGCAACGTCGTCATCGTGCGCGGCACCCTCTCGGACGGCGAGGAGGTGTCGGTCTCCGGCACGCTGGCCGGCCCGAAGCACCTCCAGAAGATCGTCGCCGTCGGCGAGTACGACGTGGACCTCGCCCTGGCCGACCACATGGTCGTCCTGCGCTACGAGGACCGTCCCGGCGTCGTCGGCACCGTGGGCCGCGTCATCGGCGAGGCCGGTATCAACATCGCCGGCATGCAGGTCGCCCGCGCGACGGTCGGCGGCGAGGCGCTGGCCGTGCTGACCGTCGACGACACGGTGCCCGCCGGGGTGCTGGCGGAGGTCTCGGCGGAGATCGGCGCGACGTCCGCCCGGTCCGTCAACCTGGTCTGAGGCGGCCGTACCCGGGGGCTGCCGCCCCCGGGACCCCCGCTCACGGCCTCAAACGCCGGACGGGCTGAGTGAGTCAGCCTGTCCGGCGTTTTCCGTGTCCGCCGTCTCCGCCTGCGGGCGCACCCGGATGTTGCGCAGCCCCAGCGCGGCCAGCGCCGCCGCCCCGAGCAGCAGCAGCGCCCCCGCCGCAGCGGCGCCCCGCATCCCGTCGGTGAACGCCTCGCGTGCCGCCGTGGCCAGGGCGTCTCCCGCGCGCCCCGGGAGTCCGGCGGCGACGGACAGCGCGCCGCCCAGGGTCTCCTGCGCCGGGTCGGGCGCGCCGGAGGGGATGCCGTGGCGGTAGAGGGCCGTACCGATGGAGCCGAGGGCGGCCATGCCCAGGGCGCCGCCGAACTCGGTGCCGGTCTCCAGCAGTGAGGAGGCCGCGCCCGCCTTCTCGACCGGGGCCGAGCCGAGCGCCAGGTCGGTGAGCTGGGACATCACCACGACGAGACCGGCGGCGAGGACGCCGCACGCGGCCAGCACCAGCCACAGGGAGTCCGTACCGGCCAGGGCGAGAAGGCCGTAGCCGCCCGCCGCGACGACGAATCCGGCCGTCACGAGGTACGCGCGCTCGACACCGCGCTGGGCCAACTGGGCGGCGACCGGTGCGGCGACGCCGATGAGCACCGACGGCAGCAGGCTCCACAGTGCGGCCTCCAGCGCGCTCTTGCCCAGGACCGACTGCAGGTACTGGGTGGTGAAGTACGCCGAGCCCAGCATCCCGAAGGCCGACAGGGTGTTGAGGACCAGCGCCGGGGTGAAACCGTGCCCGCGGAAGAGGGCGGGCGAGATCATCGGCGAGGCCGAGGTGCGCTGGCGGTGCACGAACAGCGCCGCGAACAGCAGCCCGACGGTGATCGAGACGACGTAGCGGACGTTCCAGCCCTCCGAGGGCAGCTCCTTGAGGCCGTAGACCACGGGGAGGACCGCCGCCATCGACAGCGGGACGCTCAGCCAGTCGAAGCGGCCGGGGGACGGGCTCTTCGACTCGGGGAGCAGCACCGGGCCGAGGATCAGCAGCAGGGCCATCGCGGGCAGGTTGACCAGGAAGACCGAGCCCCACCAGAAGTGCTCGACGAGGATGCCGCTCATCACCGAGCCGAGCGCGATCCCGGCCGTCATCACCCCGGACCACAGTCCGATCGCCTTCGCCCGCTGGGCGGGGTCGGTGAACATCGTGCGGACCAGCGCCATCGTCGACGGCATCAGGGTGGCGCCGCCGATGCCGAGGACCGCGCGGGCCGCGATCAGCGTCTCGGCGGTGTGCGCGTAGGCGGCGAGCACGGAGGCGGCGCCGAAGGCCACCGCGCCGAGGAGGAGGAGCCTGCGCCGGCCGATGCGGTCACCCAGCGCCCCCATCGTCATCAGCAGACCGGCCAGGACGAAGCCGTAGATGTCGAAGATCCACAGCTGTTGGGTGCCGCTCGGGTCCAGATCGGCGCTGATCTGCGGGATCGCGAAGTACAGGACGGAGACGTCCATCGAGACCAGCAGCAGCGGAAGCATCAGTACGCCCAGCGCGGTCCACTCGCGGCGGCCGGCCCGGGACGGGTTCGTTGTCATGACGGCGACTGTACGCACGTCTTATACGCTTGTCTAGAACGTTTGTATAAGACGAGTGTCTGGACGGATGGATAGGGTGACGGCATGGGACACCGCGAGGATCTGCTCGAAGGCGCCAAGCGCTGCCTGCTGCAGAAGGGATTCATGCGCACCACGGCGCGTGACGTCGTCAGGGAGTCGGGGACCAACCTGGCCTCCATCGGCTACCACTACGGCTCGAAGGACGCCCTGCTGGCGCAGGCCTACGTGGCGCTGGTCGAGGACATGGCCGACGCGTTCGAGGGCGGCGAAACCCCGGGGTTGACCACCGAACCGGGTTCCGTCGAACGGTTCCGCGAGGTCTGGTCGAATGTCATCGCCACCATGAAGGAGCCCGGCTCCCCGTGGCGGCTCAGCATGGAGATCATCGTCATCGGCGACCAGCTGCCCGAGCTGCGCGACCACCTCGCGAAGGCCCAGCAGGAGGCCGGGCGCGGGTTCATCCCGCTGCTCATGGGCGGGCGGGAGGAGGACGTCTCCGGGGAGGAGCTCGGCACCCTCGGCATGTTCTACGTGACGCTGATGACCGGTCTCATCGCGCAGTGGACCTTCGACCCGAACACGGCGCCCGAGGCGGACCAGCTCGCCGAGGGCCTGCGCCGGGTGATCGAGGCCGCTACAGGCGACGCGCCTTGAGCGCCATGTGCAGCAGCAGCCGGTCCTCGCCGTCGTCCAGGTCCAGGCCGGTGAGCTGCTCGACGCGGGACAGCCGGTAGTACAGCGTCTGACGGTGGATGCCCAGCTCGGCGGCGGTCCGGCCGGCCTGGCCCGCGCGGTCCAGGTACACCTCCGCGGTACGGGCGAGTTCGCGGTGGGCGGGGGAGAGCAGGGCCCGTACGGCCCGGTCGTGGGCGGCGTGCGGAGGCAGCGCGGTCAGCAGGCGGAACGGCCCGATGTCCGTCCACTGGGCGACCGGAGCGAACCGTGCCTCGGCGCGCGCCGCCCGCGCCGCCGCCGACGCCTCGGCCCAGGCCGTCCCCAGGTCCGCGAGACCCGTGCGCGACGCCGAGACCCCCGCGGCCACGCCGGTCGCCGGGTCGGTGTCCCGGGCCGGGACCCGCTCCAGCAGCCGCCCCGCCGCCGACGTCGCCGGGGTCGGCACGTCCGCCGAGCGCAGCCGGACCAGCAGCGCCAGCGACACGCCGACGGCCCCCCACGGCACCGTGCACAGAGCCGTCGCCCCCGGCACCGTGCGGACCGAGGGCGCGTCGTCCGGGTCGGCCGAGGGCCAGGGCGCCACGCACACCACCGCGTGCGGGGTGTCCGCGCGGGCGCCCAGCGCGCTGCGCAGCTCCGCCACCGCCATGTCCCGCTGCCAGTCCCGCTCCGCCGTCAGCACCGCCCGCAGCTCCCGGCTCAGGTCCGCGCCGTGCTGCGCCTCGTCGGCCAGCAGCGCGCCGATCCGCGCCGCTACCTCCATGGCCGCCGCCAGCTGCCGCTCGGTCGGCCCCGGGTCGGTGTCCAGGAGCCAGACATAGCCGAGGACCACACCCCGATGGCGTACCGGCAGACAGGTGCGCCCCCGGTACACCCCCGCCTCGGGGGTCGGCGGAATGCGGACCGGGCCGGTCGCACGGGTGATCCCGAAGCTCTCGAACCAGGCCCGCACCGCGGCGGTGGACCGCCGGGTGAGGATCGAGCGGGTGCGCACCGGGTCGAGGGCGGACGGGTCGAGGTCGCCCTCGCTGTCGTAGGCGCCGAAGGCGATCAGTTCGAAGTCGCGGTTCTCCAGGGTCGCGGGCGCGCCCAGCAGCTCGGAGAGCTCGTCGACCAGCTCCTGGTAGTCACCACGCGTACCACCGGAGCCTGCGGAACCTCTGGAATCCGACGTCACCCGGGCATTCTGCCGCATATGCGCGCCCCCTTCATACATCTGTCTGAGATCCGCGGCACGGATGCGTGACAGCTGTCGATGGCCGACGATCGGGAGGATCCTTAGATTTCACGGTGGTTCTCCGTGCCGTTCCCCCTTCGTCGGGCAGCGGCCCCTGTGTTGGTTGGTAAGTGGAGGTGCCCCGTGCTGGGTCCCGTGATTCTCGCCGCGTCGCGCAGCGACCGGATGCGTCGTCTCGTCTCGGCCGCGCCCGTGACCAAGCCGGTCGTGGACCGGTTCATCCCCGGCGAGACGGTCGACCAGATCGTGCCGATCGTCCGGGACCTCACCGATCAGGGCCTGGAGCTGACGATGGACGTCGTCGGCGAGGACATCACCACCCCCGCGCAGGCCGAGGCCGCCCGCGACGCGTACCTGGAGCTGATCGACCGGCTCAAGCCGCTCGACCTCGGCACCCGCGCCGAGATGTCCGTGAAGCTCTCCATGTTCGGCCAGGCGCTGGACGGCGGCCACGAGCTGGCCCTCGCCAACGTCCGCCCGGTCGTCGAGGCCGCCGCCGAGATCGGCACCACCGTCACCCTCGACGCCGAGGACCACACCACCCTCGACTCGATGTTCGCCATCCACGAGGAGCTGCGGAAGGACTTCCCGCAGACCGGCTGCGTCATCCAGGCCTACCTCTTCCGCACCGAGGCCGACGCGCGCCGCCTCGCCGACAGCGGCTCTCGCGTACGGTTGGTGAAGGGCGCCTACAAGGAGCCCGCAGAGGTCGCGTACCAGCAGCGCCACGAGATCGACAAGGCGTACGTGCGGATCCTGCGCACGCTGATGGAGGGCGAGGGCTACCCGATGATCGGGTCGCACGACCCGCGCCTGATCTCCATCGGCCAGGAGCTGGCCCGCACGGCCGGACGCAAGCTCGACGAGTACGAGTTCCAGATGCTGTACGGCATCCGCGGCGACGAGCACCTGCGCCTGGCCGCCGAGGGCCACCGCATGCGCGTCTACACCGCCTACGGCACCGACTGGTACGGCTACTTCATGCGCCGTCTCGCGGAGAAGCCGGCCAACCTCCGGTTCTTCGCCCGCTCGATGGTCAGCAAGGGCTGAGCCCGCACCCGCTCGCACAACCCGCTCAGTAAGGAGTTACCGAACTCATGGACGCTGTGACCCAGGTCCCCACCCCCGTCAACGAGCCGGTGCACGGCTACGCGCCCGGTTCCCCGGAGCGTGCCCGCCTGGAGGCCAAGCTCAAGGAGCTGGCCGACAATCCGGTCGACCTGCCCTGCACCATCGGTGGTGTGAAGCGGATGGGCGGCGGCGAGCGCTTCGACGTCGTGCAGCCGCACAACCACAAGTCCCGCCTGGGTACCTACGCCAACGCCACGCAGGCGGACGCCCAGGACGCGATCGACGCCGCCCTGGCCGCCGCCCCGGCGTGGCGCGCGATGTCCTTCGACGACCGCGCGGCGATCATCCTGCGCGCCGCCGAGCTGCTGTCGGGTCCCTGGCGCGAGACCATCGCCGCCTCCACCATGCTGGGCCAGTCCAAGACCGCCCAGCAGGCCGAGATCGACAGCCCCTGCGAGCTGATCGACTTCTGGCGCTTCAACGTCCACTACGCCCGCAACATCCTGGCCGAGCAGCCCCCGGCCAACTCCCAGGGCGTGTGGAACCGCATGGACCACCGCCCGCTGGAGGGCTTCGTCTACGCGATCACGCCGTTCAACTTCAGCGCGATCGCGGCCAACCTGCCCACCGCCCCGGCCCTGATGGGCAACGTGGTGGTCTGGAAGCCGTCCCCGACGCAGACCCACGCCGCCGTGCTGCTCATGCAGCTCCTGGAGGAGGCCGGGCTGCCCAAGGGCGTCATCAACCTCGTCACCGGCGACGGCATCGCGGTCTCCGAGGTCGCCCTGGAGCACCGGGACCTCGCGGGCATCCACTTCACCGGCTCGACCAAGACCTTCCAGCACCTGTGGAAGACGGTCGGCAACAACATCGAGAAGTACCGCACCTACCCGCGCCTGGTCGGCGAGACCGGCGGCAAGGACTTCCTCGTCGCCCACCCGAGCGCGGACCGCGCGGTGCTCAAGACCGCGCTGACCCGCGGTGCCTTCGAGTACCAGGGCCAGAAGTGCAGCGCCACCTCCCGCGCGTACATCCCGGCGTCCATCTGGAACGACGGGTTCAAGGAGGAGTTCGCCGCCGAGGTCGACTACCTCACCATGGGTGACGTCACCGACCTGTCGAACTTCATCGGCGCGGTCATCGACGAGCGGTCCTTCGCCAAGAACAAGGCCGCCATCGACCGCGCCAAGGAGGACGAGACCTGCACGATCGTCGCGGGCGGCTCCTACGACGACTCGGTCGGCTACTTCGTCCGTCCGACCGTCGTCGAGTGCACCGACCCGGAGAACGAGGTCTTCCGCACCGAGTACTTCGGCCCGTTCCTCGCCGTGCACGTCTACGACGACAGCGCCGACGACGCCTACGACACGATGCTGACCCAGATGGAGTCGGTCTCGGACTACGCGCTCACCGGCTCGGTCGTCTCCAACGACCGCGCGGCGGCGGCGTACACGATGGAGAAGCTGCGCTACGCGGCCGGCAACTTCTACATCAACGACAAGTCGACCGGCGCCGTGGTCGGCCAGCAGCCCTTCGGCGGCGGCCGTGCCTCCGGCACCAACGACAAGGCCGGTGCCCCGCAGAACCTGATGCGCTGGACGCTGACCCGCGCCATCAAGGAGACGCTGGTCGCGCCGACCGACTACACGTACCCGCACATGGGCTGACACCCGCGCGCGAATCGCCCGGCGGGGCCAGGTCGACCGACCTGGCCCCGCCGGGCTTTTCCGCAGGTCGGAGCGGTGTACGCACAGAGGCCGTCTCAGATAGTAGGAAGTCCGAGTAATTGTGGAGACAGACGCGGTGCGCTCCCTTAGCTTTGTAGGAGCCGAACGTCCCGCTCGATCGAGCGAATGGCGGTCGTGAGCCCGTGCCCGTGCAGGCAACCCCTGCGGCACCGAGCTCCCCGCCCCTTCCGGCGTCTCTCACCACCCTCGCTTTCCGCGCTCCCTTTGTGCCGAAGGAGTCGATTCCCATGGCCGAGACGACCGTCCGCCGCCGAGTCCGCCACCTCTCCCGTACCAGCGACTCCGACCGCAAGAACGCCGCGGCCGCCCTCCAGCGCTCCCTCGACCGCCGTGACAACGGCGGCGCCACCGGCCACTGAGCCGCGCGGACGACAGTGGCGTCCGCATGGCGGACGCCTCATGTCATCCCGTGGGACGAGCGGTAGGGTGCCGTCATGTCTCGCAGCCTCAATCTCGCAGTGATTCCCGGTGACGGCATCGGCCAGGAGGTCGTGGCCGAGGGTCTCAAGGTCCTCTCCGCCGTCCTTCCGCAGGATGTGAAGCTGGAGACCAAGGAATTCGACTTCGGCGCCCGGCGCTACCACGCCACCGGTGAGACCCTCACCGACGCCGACCTCGACGCCCTCAAGGCGCACGACGCCATCCTGCTCGGCGCGATCGGCGACCCGTCGGTGCCGTCCGGCGTGCTGGAGCGCGGCTTCCTGCTCAAGCTCCGCTTCGCCTTCGACCACCACGTCAACCTGCGGCCGAGCAAGCTCCTGCCCGGCGTCGCCACCCCGCTCGCCGGCCAGCCCGAGATCGACTTCGTCGTCGTCCGCGAGGGCACCGAGGGCCCGTACACGGGCAACGGCGGCACCATCCGCAAGGGCACCGAGCACGAGGTCGCCACCGAGGTCTCCGTCAACACGGCCTACGGTGTCGAGCGCGTCGTCCGCGACGCCTTCGCCCGCGCCCAGGCCCGCCCCCGCAAGAAGCTCACGCTGGTCCACAAGAACAACGTGCTGACCTTCGCGGGCCACCTGTGGACCAACATCTTCAACAAGGTGGCGGCGGAGTTCCCCGAGGTCACCACCGACTACATCCACGTCGACGCCGCGACCATCTTCCTGGTCACCGACCCGGCCCGGTTCGACGTCATCGTCACCGACAACCTCTTCGGCGACATCATCACCGACCTCGCCGCGGCCGTCTCCGGCGGCATCGGCGTCGCCGCCAGCGGGAACATCAACCCGTCCGGCGACTTCCCCTCGATGTTCGAGCCGGTGCACGGCTCCGCGCCCGACATCGCCGGCCAGGGCAAGGCCGACCCCACCGCCACGGTCCTGTCCGTCGCCCTGCTGCTGCGCCACCGCGGGTACGAGGACGAGGCCGCCCGGATCGAGGAAGCCGTCTCCACCGACCTCGGCGAGCGCGGCGGGCTGCCCGCCCGCTCCACCTCCGAGATCGGCGACGCTCTCGCCGTACGAGTAGCCGGCTGACGCCCGCCGCGCCACTCGATCGAATCCGTTTCGAAGCCGCCGGGTCCCGAAAACAAGGCACCCGGCGGCTTTCTCCTGCGTCCGCCAGGTGCGACCATCGAATCCTGGGCCGCATTCACCCCGTTTCACCCGTCGCGGGCCGCGCGCGATAATCGAACGCGAAGCCGCGACCTGAGGGAATGCTCGGACGTCCTAGCACCGGCCACCGGCCGTACGGGCGTGACCGCGGCCCGTCACAACACAACCGGTGAAGGACAGCCACCCATGACGACGCCCACGATCGAGCTCAAGCCCTCCGCCAACCCGCTCTCGGACTCCGAGCGGGCGGCGATTCTGGCCAACCCCGGGTTCGGCCGCCACTTCACCGACCACATGGTGACGATCAAGTGGACCGAGGGCCGCGGCTGGCACGACGGCCAGCTGGTGCCGTACGCCCCGCTCTCCCTCGACCCGGCCACCATGGTCCTGCACTACGCGCAGGAGATCTTCGAGGGACTGAAGGCCTACCGGCGGCCCGACGGCTCCGTCGCGACCTTCCGCCCGGAGAAGAACGGCGCCCGCTTCCAGGCGTCCTCGCGCCGCCTCGGCATGCCCGAGCTTCCCGTGGACACCTTCATCGAGGCCTGCGACGCGCTGGTCGGGCAGGACGAGAAGTGGGTCCCGGCGCACGGTGGCGAGGAGTCCCTGTACCTGCGCCCCTTCATGATCGCGACCGAGGTCGGCCTGGGCGTCAGGCCGGCCAACGAGTACCTCTTCCTCGTCATCGCCTCCCCGGCCGGCGCCTACTTCCCGGGCGGCGTCAAGCCGGTCTCGATCTGGGTCTCCGAGGACCGCGTCCGCGCCGTCCCCGGCGGCATGGGCGACGCCAAGACCGGCGGCAACTACGCGGCCTCCCTGCTCGCCCAGGCCGAGGCCGCCACCAAGGGCTGCGACCAGGTCTGCTACCTCGACGCCATCGAGCGCAAGTGGGTCGAGGAACTGGGCGGCATGAACCTGTACTTCGTGTACGGCAACAAGATCATCACGCCGACCCTCACCGGCTCCATCCTGGAGGGCGTCACCCGTGACTCCCTCCTCACCGTCGCCCGCGACCTCGGTTACGAGGCGGAGGAGGGCCGCGTCTCGGTCGACCAGTGGCAGCGCGACTCGGCGAACGGCACCCTCACCGAGGTCTTCGCCTGCGGGACCGCCGCTGTGATCACGCCGGTCGGCACGGTCAAGCGCACCGGTGCCGAGTGGCAGCAGAGCGGGGGCGAGACGGGCGAGGTGACGCAGCGGCTGCGGGACGCGCTGCTGGACATCCAGCGGGGGACTGTCGCGGACGTGCACGGGTGGATGCACACGCTGGCCTGACGCGGCCGGCGTGGGGGCGGGCCCGCTGGTGGCTGCCGCCCCCAGACCCCCGCTTCGGCCTGAACGGCCTCGTCCTCAAACGCCGGACGGGCTGAGTGTGTCGACCCCGGGCTCCTCCGACGAGCCGGCCCGGGGCTGCGGCAACGCCACGTACACCACCCCGCCCACCAGCCCCGACAGCAGGAAGCTGCAGTCCACGCCGCCCGTGAGGGACAGCAGCGGGCCCTCGTACGACGGCAGGGACACCGCCAGCACGCCGACCAGCGCGCCCACCGCCCAGGCAGCCGTCGCGGGGATGTTCCAGCCGGACCGGTACCAGTAGATCCCGCCCCGTGCCCGGCGGTTGAAGACCTGGAGGGCGTCGGCGTCGTACACCCCGCCGCAGCGGACCGAGCCGATCATCGTGATGACCGCCCACGGGGTGCCGATCGCGGTCAGCAGCAGCACGAAGGACGTCATCGCCGACTGCGCCTGCCAGGCGTAGTGCCCCGCGAAGACGCAGGCCGTGGCGACCACGGCGACCGCGCAGGTGGCACGGGCTCGGGAGGCCCGCGGCAGGATGGCGTCCAGGTCCAGGCCCATCGAGTACAGCATCAGCCCCGCGTTGCCGACCGAGCCGGCCGAGGCGGCCAGCAGCAGCGGCACCAGGTACCAGGTGGGGGAGGCGTCGACCAGCGGGCCCGCGTAGTCCAGGGCGGCGCGGGCCGCGTACGCCGTGAAGGTGCCGAAGAGCTGCGGGACCAGCAGGCCGAGCAGCAGCCCCAGCCAGGTCGCGTGCAGCACCCGGCGGGAGGGGTGGCGGGCCGGCGAGATGTAGCGGGTGTAGTCGCCGAGCAGCGTGATGAAGGCGATCGGCCCGGACAGTCCCGCGGCCACGGCGGCCAGCAGCCACGTCGGCCAGAACCCGCCCAGCAGGTACCCGCCCGCCTCCGGCAACGCGGCGGTGGTGAAGTCGGGGGCGTAGGCGATCACGCCGAGGACCAGCAGGGCGGTCATGCCGTAGGCCAGCACCCGGGACATGGCGAGCAGCACCCGGTACCCGTACACCGCGCCCGCCACGGTCGCGGCGGCGAGCAGGCCGTAGACGACGGCGTACGTCGCACCGCCCTGCGGCAGGCCGAACAGCCGCCCCAGCACGCCCGCCATCACGTCCCCGCCGATCCACACGGTCAGCGCGGTGTAGCCGAGGGCGAGGAGCAGGCCGACCACCGAGCCGACCAGCCGCCCGCGCACCCCGAACTGGGCGCCGGAGGAGGTGGACAGGTTGGTGCCGGTGCGCAGCGAGATCAGGGCCAGCGGGGCCGTGAACACCGTGCCGACGACCGTCCCCGCGACCACCGAACTCACCGACGCCCACCAGCCGAGGCCGAAGGACGGGGGCAGCCAGCCGAAGACGATCACGCCCAGGCACAGGTTGGATCCCAGCAGGATCGAGACCAGGTCCCGGGGTCCGCTGGTGCGTTCCGCTTCCGGGATGGTGTCGACTCCGCGCTGTTCTATCGGCATGGCTGGTCTCCTTCGACGGCCGCCTGAGATTTAGAGCGACGTTCAATGTGGCGTCTGTCCTGCGTGCTCGTCAACGGTTCCGTGGCATGTAATTGACGTTTAGAGTGATGCTCTAATCTCGGTATGGCAAGGAGGTGCCGCGTCGTGAGACTGACCCCCACGGAACGTGACCGGCTGCTGCTCTTCGGGGCGGCCGAGCTGGCCCGCGCCCGCCGGGCCCGCGGGCTCAGGCTGAACGTGCCGGAGGCGACCGCGCTGATCGCGGACACCGTGTGCGAGGCCGCCCGCGACGGAGCGCGCCTCGCGGAGGCCATCGAGCGCGCCCGGTCCGTGCTCGGCCCGGACGACGTCCTGCCCGGCGTCGCCGACGTGGTCACCGAGGTGCACGTGGAGGCCGTCTTCGACGACGGCTCCCGCCTCGCGGTCGTCGCCGATCCCGTCGGCGGCGGCGGGCTCGGCCCCGATGCCCCCGGAGCGCTGTTGCCGGGACGGGACCGTCCCGAGCCCGGGGCGGCGCTGCGGCTCCCGGTCACCAACACCGCGACCGTGCCGGTCTCCGTGACCTCCCACTTCCACTTCTTCGAGGCCAATCCGCGTCTGGACTTCGACCGTGAGCGGGCCTACGGCATGCGCCTGGCCGTCCCCGCCGGGTCCTCGGTCCGCTTCGGCCCCGGCGAGCGCGTCGAGGTGGGGCTCGTGCCGATCGGGGGTGCGCGCGTCGCCATCGGGTTCGCCGGGCTCGTCGACGGCCCGCTGGACACGCCGGGCGCCAGACAAGAGGCCCTGCGCCGGGCCGCCGCCTGCGGATATCTGGGAGCAGACCGATGAGCATCGACCCGTACGCCTACGCCGCCACCCACGGCCCGCGCGCCGGCGACCGGCTCCGTCTCGGCGACTCGGGGCTGGTGATCCGCGTCGAGTCCGACGCGCAGCGGTACGGGGACGAGTTCCTCGCCGGTTTCGGCAAGACCGCCCGCGACGGACTGCACCTCAAGGCCGCCGCCGTCCGCGACACCTGCGACGTCGTGATCAGCAACGTGGTCGTGATCGACGCCGTGCAGGGCATCCGGAAGGTGTCGATCGGCATCCGCGAGGGGCGCATCCACGCCATCGGACGGGCCGGGAACCCCGACACCCTCGACGGCGTCGACGTCGTCGTCGGCACCGGTACCTCGATCGTGTCCGGCGAGGGTCTCATCGCCACCGCGGGAGCCGTGGACACCCACGTCCATCTGCTCTCCCCGCGCATCATGGAGGCCTCGCTCGCGTCCGGCGTGACGACGGTCATCGGGCAGGAGTTCGGCCCGGTCTGGGGCGTCGGCGTCAACTCGCCCTGGGCGCTGAAGCACGCGTTCGGCGCCTTCGACGCCTGGCCGGTCAACATCGGCTTCCTGGGCCGGGGTTCCTCGTCCCACGACGCCCCGCTGATCGAGGCGCTGGCCGAGGGCGGTGCGTCCGGCTTCAAGGTGCACGAGGACATGGGCGCCCACACCCGCGCCCTCGACACCGCCCTGCGCGTCGCCGAGGAGTACGACGTCCAGGTCGCCCTGCACAGCGACGGCCTCAACGAATGCCTCTCCGTGGAGGACACCCTCCGGGTCCTGGAGGGCCGCACCATCCACGCCTTCCACATCGAGGGCTGCGGCGGGGGACACGTCCCGAACGTGCTGAAGATGGCCGGTGTCCCCAACGTCATCGGGTCCTCCACCAACCCCACCCTGCCCTTCGGCCGGGACGCGGTCGCCGAGCACTACGGCATGATCGTCTCCGTCCACGACCTGAAGACCGACCTGCCGGGCGACGCCGCCATGGCCCGCGACCGCATCCGCGCCGGGACCATGGGCGCCGAGGACGTACTGCACGACCTGGGCGCCATCGGCATCACCTCCTCCGACGCGCAGGGCATGGGCCGGGCCGGCGAGACCGTCCGCCGCACCTTCGCCATGGCCGGGAAGATGAAGGCCCAGTTCGGCGCCCCGGACGACGGCCACGACAACGAACGCGTCCTGCGCTACATCGCCAAGCTGACCATCAACCCCGCCATCGCCCACGGCCTCGCGCACGAGGTCGGCTCCATCGAGACCGGCAAGCTCGCCGACATCGTGCTGTGGCGGCCGGAGTACTTCGGCGCGAAGCCGCAGCTGGTCCTCAAGTCGGGCTTCCCGGCGTACGGCGTGGTCGGAGACCCCAACGCGGCCACCGACACCTGCGAACCCCTGGTCCTCGGACCCCAGTTCGGCGCGCACGGCGCCACGCCCGCCGAGATATCGGTGGCCTTCGTCGCGCAGGCCGCCCTCGACCAGGGGCACGACACCATGCCCACCCGCCGCCGCCGGGTGGCCGTGCGCGGCACCCGCGGCATCGGCCCGGCCGACCTGCGCCTGAACTCCCGTACCGGCGCGGTCGACGTCGACCAGCGCACCGGTCTGGTCACCCTGGACGGCGACCCGCTGCGTTCCGAACCCGCCGAGTCGGTCTCCCTCAACCGCCTCTACTTCCTCTGACCTCACGCTGACCTTTTTTCAGACCTCTCTACGAGCCCTCTCCGACCTCTCTCCGATCTCCTGGACACCTCCATGACCTTCCGCATGCCGCCCGAGTGGGCCCCCCACGAACGCACCTGGATGGCCTGGCCGGGCCCCAACGCGACGTTCACCGACGACCAGGAGCTGGCCGGGGCTCGTGCTGCCTGGGCCTCGGTCGCCCGCGCGGTGCGCCGTTTCGAGCCGGTGACGATGGTGCACGGGCCCGGCCAGGCAGCCACCGCGCGCGAGCTGCTCGGACCGGACGTCGACCTGGTGGAGCGGGAGCTGGACGACGCCTGGATGCGGGACATCGGCCCGACCTTCGTGACGGACGGGCAGGGCGGGCTCGCCGCCGTGGACTGGGTCTTCAACGGCTGGGGCGGCCAGGACTGGGCCCGCTGGGAGCACGACGCCAAGATCGCCCGCCACGTGGCGGACCTCGCCGTCGCCCCCGTGCTGAGCAGCCCGCTCGTCAACGAGGGCGGTGCGATCCACGTCGACGGCGAGGGCACGGTCCTGCTGACCGACACGGTCCAGCTCGGCTCCGGCCGCAACCCCGGCTGGAGCCGCGAGCAGGTCGAGGCGGAGATCCACGCCAAGCTCGGCACCACCCGGGCGATCTGGCTCCCGCACGGCCTGGCCGGCGACTACGGCAGGTACGGCACCCAGGGCCACGTCGACATCGTCGCGGCCTTCGCACGGCCGGGCACGGTCGTCGTGCACAGCCAGCGCGACCCCCGGCACCCCGACCACGAGCGCTCGCAGCTGTACCTGGAGATCCTGCGCGGCCGGACCGACGCCAGGGGCCGCCGCCTGGAGGTCGTCGAGGTTCCCGCACCGACGGTCCTGCGGGACGAGGCGGGCGACTGGGTCGACTACTCGTACATCAACCACTACGTGTGCAACGGCGGCGTCGTCCTCTGCGCCTTCGGCGACCCGAACGACGAACTCGCCGCGGGCATCTTCCGCCGCCTGTTCCCGGAGCGGACGGTGACCCTGGTGGACGCGCGTACGATCTTCGCGGGTGGCGGGGGCATCCACTGCATCACGCAGCAACAGCCGAGGACCTAGAAGACCCGGGAGCGGACATGGCCGGTGGTGGGCGCAGGCAGGCCCCGCCGCGCGAGGACGTGCTCGCCGCCGCCATGGAGATGATCGCCGAGCGCGGGCTGGAGAAGCTCACCATGGCGGCGCTCGGCCGCGAGGTCGGCATGAGCAGCGGCCACCTCCTGTACTACTTCGGCTCCAAGGACGAACTGCTGCTGCGCACCCTGGAGTGGAGCGAGGGCCGCCTCGGCGCCGAGCGCGGCCGCCTGCTCACCCGGCCCGGCACCGCCCGGGAACGCCTCGGCGCCTACGTCGACCTGTACGTCCCCGACGGCCACCGCGACCCGCACTGGACGCTGTGGCTGGAGGTGTGGAACCGCTCACAGAACGCCCCCGACGAGGCCCGCGACCGGCAGGCCGCCATCGAGGGCGCCTGGCACCGCGACCTGGTCGCCCTGCTCGCCGAGGGCATCTCGCGCGGCGAGTTCCGTGCCGTGGACCCGGACCGCTTCGCGTCCCGGCTGCGGGCCCTCCTCGACGGCTTCGCCATCCACGTGGCGATCGGTCTGCGGGGGACGGACCGGGCGCAGGTGCTCGGTCACGTACGGGACTTCCTGACGGACGGCCTCTACGGGCGGGACTGAGCCCGTGCCCCCGGACGGCCGCCGTTCGCATCCTGAGACGGACGATGGACAGGGGGACGGAGTGTGCCAGACTGCCACCGTGCTCTCGTTCGCCATGATTATTGGCAGCAGGCGCGCCGGTCCGCAGTGACCACCACGTACGACCAGGTACGGGTGGACACCGTCGTCCTCGACCCGCGCGCAGACCTCTCGCACCCGCGAGAGGTTTTTCGCTTTCCTGGCCCCACCCGAGCCGGGAAGAGAGCGCGAGGGATCATAGACGGACGGTGGAACCGGTCATTCCGGTAGACCGAGATCCCCAACAGGAGCCTTCAGATCATGACCGCAACCAGCGAACTCGACGATTCGTTCCACGTCTTCGACACCACCCTGCGGGACGGCGCGCAGCGCGAGGGCATCAACCTCACGGTCGCGGACAAGCTGGCCATCGCACGGCACCTGGACGACTTCGGGGTGGGCTTCATCGAGGGCGGCTGGCCCGGCGCCAACCCGCGGGACACCGAGTTCTTCGCCCGCGCCCAGCAGGAGATCGACTTCCGGCACGCCCAGCTGGTCGCCTTCGGCTCCACCCGCCGCGCGGGCGCCACCGCCGCCGAGGACCACCAGGTCAGGGCGCTGCTGGAGTCCGGTGCCGAGGTGATCACGCTGGTCGCCAAGTCGCACGACCGGCACGTCGAACTGGCCCTGCGCACCACGCTGGACGAGAACCTGGCGATGGTGGCCGACACGGTCTCGCACCTGAAGGCGCAGGGCCGCCGGGTCTTCGTCGACTGCGAGCACTTCTTCGACGGCTACCGCGCCAACCCCGAGTACGCCAAGTCGGTCGTGCGCACCGCCTCCGAAGCCGGTGCCGACGTCGTCATCCTGTGCGACACCAACGGCGGCATGCTCCCCGCGCAGATCCAGGCCGTGGTCGCCACGGTGCTCGCCGACACCGGTGCCCGGCTCGGCATCCACGCCCAGGACGACACCGGCTGCGCCGTCGCCAACACGCTCGCCGCCGTCGACGCGGGCGCGACCCACGTCCAGTGCACGGCCAACGGCTACGGCGAGCGGGTCGGCAACGCCAACCTGTTCCCGGTCGTGGCCGCCCTGGAGCTGAAGTACGGCAAGCAGGTGCTGCCCGAGGGCCGGCTGCGCGAGATGACCCGCATCTCCCACGCCATCGCCGAGGTCGTCAACCTCACGCCCTCCACCCACCAGCCCTACGTGGGCGTCTCCGCCTTCGCCCACAAGGCCGGCCTGCACGCCTCCGCGATCAAGGTCGACCCGGACCTCTACCAGCACATCGACCCCGAGCTGGTCGGCAACACCATGCGGATGCTGGTCTCCGACATGGCGGGACGTGCCTCCATCGAGCTGAAGGGCAAGGAGCTCGGCATCGACCTCGGCGGCGACCGCGAGCTGGTCGGCCGGGTCGTGGAGCGGGTCAAGGAGCGCGAGCTGGCGGGCTACACCTACGAGGCCGCCGACGCGAGCTTCGAGCTGCTGCTGCGCGCCGAGGTCGAACGCAGGCCGCTGAAGTACTTCGAGGTCGAGTCCTGGCGCGCGATCACCGAGGACCGCCCCGACGGCAGCCACGCCAACGAGGCCACGGTCAAGCTCTGGGCCAAGGGCGAGCGCATCGTCGCCACCGCCGAGGGCAACGGCCCGGTCAACGCCCTGGACCGGTCGCTGCGCGTCGCGCTGGAGAAGATCTACCCCGAGCTGGCCAAGCTCGACCTGGTCGACTACAAGGTCCGCATCCTGGAGGGCGTGCACGGTACCCAGTCCACCACCAGGGTGCTCATCTCCACGTCCGACGGCACGGGGGAGTGGGCCACGGTGGGCGTCGCGGAGAACGTCATCGCCGCCTCCTGGCAGGCCCTGGAGGACGCGTACACCTACGGGCTGCTGCGGGCCGGGGTCGCGCCCGCCCAGTGAGCGGAGCAGGTAATGACTCCGCGCTTTATGTCTGATTGAGGTCCATTCGGGTACGTTCGAACGTATGAAGGGCGTTTCTGCTCAGGTCCTCATACGTCTCCTGGTCGCGCCGGTCGTGGCCGCGCTGGCGATGCTGCTCGCCGGTGCGCCCGGCGCGCAGGCGGAGACCGGCGTCTCCGAGATCGGCGCGGCCCTGCGCGAGAGTCCGGTGTACGTGGACCCGGCCGCCTCCGACCTGCTGTCCAAGTCGGACGCGGACGCGCTCGCCGACAAGATCGAGGACGCGGGCGAACCCGTCTTCGTGGCGGTCCTCCCGGCCGGCTACCCGACCGAGAACCTCTTCCAGAACCTCCGCACCGAGACCGGCATCACCGGTCTGTACGGCGTCCGCCTCGGCGACCGCTTCGACGCCCGCGCCGACAGCAGCGTGCTGAGCCGCCAGGGCGTGCACAACCTGGTCACCGCCGTCCAGGGCGCGGGCGATCCCAAGGCCCAGCTGAACGACTTCGTCGACGACGCGCTGCGCAGCGTGCGCGGCTCCGCCCCCTCGTCCTGGGACTCCGGCGGCGGCTCCGCGCCCACGGGCGCCCTGATCACCGCGGGTGCGGTGGTGGTCATCGGCGGCGCGGGCGTCTACGCGGTCTCCCGGCGCAGCCGCCATCGCCGCGAGGCGGAGCAGCGGGCGGCGCTGGAGCGGCTGCGGGTGGTGGTCGACGAGGACATCACGGCGTTCGGCGAGGAGCTGGACCGCCTGGACTTCCACCCGGCGGAACCGGGCGCCGACGACGCGATGCGGGCGGACTACGAACGCGCCCTGGACGCCTACGAGCAGGCCAAGACGTACATGGCCGACGCCCGTAAACCGGAGGACGTGCGCGCCGTCACCCAGGCGGTGGAGGACGGCCGCTTCTCGCTCGCGCAGCTCGCCGCCCGCCGCGAGGGCAGGCCGTTGCCCGAACGCCGTCCGCCCTGCTTCTTCGACCCGCGCCACGGCCCGTCGGTCGCCGACGCCACCTGGACCCCGCCCGGCGGCACCACCCGCCAGGTCCCGGTCTGCGCCGCCGACCAGGCCCGGCTGTCCGACGGGCGGGACCCGATGATCCGCGAGGTGGACACCGACCAGGGCCGCCGCCCCTACTGGGACGCGGGCCCGGCCTACGGCCCCTGGGCGGGCGGCTACTTCGGCGGCGGCATCCTGCCCGGCCTGCTGGTGGGCACCATGCTCGGCAGCATGATGGCGGGCCCCGCCTACGGAGCCGGCTACGGCACCGGGTACGGCGACTTCGGCGGCTACGAGGGCGGCGACGTCTCGGGCGGCGACTTCGATCCCGGCGACTTCGGGGGCGGCTTCGGCGGCGGCGACTTCGGTGGTGGTGGCGGCTTCGGCGGTGGAGGGGACTTCGGCGGCGGCTTCTGAGGCACGTGCGGCAGGCATCAGCGCCTTGCCGCCGTCGACCTGCCCACCGGCCTGTCCGCCGTCGGCTTCTCGACCGCCGGACGGCGGGCGCCGGACCGCACGGGCCGCCCCCGGTGTGCGCCGCCCCCGCGCCGGACGACGACCACGGCCACGAGGCCGACCGCCAGGCCGAGGGCGGTCTGGACGCCGAACGGCTCACCGAACATGAGGGCACCCCACACGGCCGTGACCGGTGCCATGAGGAACATGAGGGTGTTGACCTCGGTGATGCCGGACCGGCGCAGGATCAGCCAGTACAGGCCGTAGCCGCCGAAGGTCGGCAGGACCACCAGCCAGGCGGTCGCCAGCCAGAACGAGGAACCGGCCGGCGGTGCCGCCGCCCCGAGGCCCAGGGCGAGTGCGGAGAAGAGGACGGCGCTGGTCGCGCAGTGGATCGTCAGGGCGACGCGGGGCTCGACCGGCACCCGTGTGCGGCCCTCCAGGAACGTGGCCGCCACCAGCGACAGCATGCCGAGGAACGGGACGAGATACGCCCACCAGGCCACCTCCGCGCCCGCCGCCCCGGCGTCGGCGACCGTCACGGTGGCCACGCCCGACAGGCCCAGCCACAGTCCGAGCCACTGCCCGCGCGAGACGTACTGGCGCAGCAGGGGACCGGCGAGCGCGCCGGCGACGAGTGGCTGGACGCCGTCGATCAGGGCGGTGGTGCCGCTGGAGACGCCCAGCTCGATGGCGTAGTAGACGCTGAGCAGGTAGCCGCTCTGCGACAGCGCGCCGATGGCGATCTGCCGGCCGGCGCCCCGGAGCGTCAGGCCCCGCCAGGCCGTCCGGGAGACGGCCGCGGCGGCGATCAGGACCACGGCGAGGGGCAGGAAGCGCCACATCAGGAGGGTGGGCGTGGCCGCGGTCTCGGCACCGAGCTTGGCGCCGATGAAGCCGGAGCTCCAGCACAGCACGAAGGCGGCCGAGAGCAGGACGTTCATGTCGACTCCATCCAGAGTAGACAGATCGGTTTACTAGTCTCGGGTGCCCACTATACAGACCGGTATACTCGTCGTCATGGGTGCAGAGGTCGGCGGTGCAGAAGGTACGGGTCCGGAAGACAAGCCGCGCCGCGTACGGATGACGCCCGGCGCGCGACGGGTGCTGGAGGCCGCCGAGCGGCTGTTCTACGAGCACGGCATCCACGCCGTCGGTGTGGACACCATCGCCGCCGAGGCCGGGGTGACCAAGAAGACGCTCTACGACCGCTTCGGTTCGAAGGAGCAGATCGTCGTCGAGTACCTGGCCGGACGCGACGAGCGCTGGCGCGAACTGCTCGCCGGGCGGCTGGCGGCGGCGGGGGAGGGCCCTGCCGCCCGGGTGGTGGCCGTCTTCGAGGCGTCGCGCGCGTGGTCGCAGCGGTACGGCGCCAAGGGGTGCAGCATGATCAACGCGCACGCGGAGATCAGCGACCCGGACCATCCGGCGTACCCGGTCATCACCGGCCAGAAGCGGTGGATGCTCGACCTGTTCACCGGCCTGGCCCGGGAGATCGACGCGGCCGGTGCCGACCGGCTGGCGCGGACGCTGATGCTGCTGCACGAGGGGGCGCTGGTCGCCCACGGCGTGGGGGTCGTCCCCGACCCCTTCGGTGCCGCCCTCGACCGGGTGCGGGAGCTGCTGGGCAGGTGAAAGGGCGGCGCACGGGCGGAGCGCCCCGCTACGGTGAGCCCATGCCGCCCGCCACCGCGCTCCTCGTCATCGACATGCAGAACACCACGGTCGCCATGGCGCACCGGGCCGCCGAGACGGTCGCCGCGATCGCCGGTCTGAGCGAACGGGCCCGGGCGGCCGGCGTGCCGGTGGTGACCGTGCGGCAGCAGGACGCGGGCATGGTGCCCGGGACCGAGGGCTGGCGGGTGGTGCCCGAGCTGGCGCCGCGGGACGGGGAGCCGGTCGTGGACAAGACGACCCCGGACAGCTTCCTGGACACCGACCTCGACGCGGTCCTCACGGCGCGCGGGGTCACCGAGGTGATCGTCACCGGGTTCGCCACGGAGGTCTGCGTGGACACCACGGCACGGCAGGCGCTGAGCCGGGGGTACGACCTGGTCGTCGTCGCCGACGGGCACACCACCTCGGTGCGGACCGGGGCGGACACCGGCGACCTCGTTCCGGCGGACCGCTCGATCGCGCAGTACAACGCCATTTACCGCACGATCGGCTGGCCCGGCCGCCGTATCCGGGTCCGGGCCGCCGCCGACGTGGACTTCGGCGCCCCCGAGGGGGCGCGGGACGTCAGGCCTGCCTGATCGCCGAGATGTCGAAGTTCAGCTTGATCTTGTCGGAGACCAGCACGCCGCCCGTCTCCAGGGCCGCGTTCCAGGTGAGCCCCCACTCCGAGCGCTTGATCTCCGCCTTGCCCTCGAAGCCGACGCGCTCGTTGCCGAACGGGTCCTTGGCGGCGCCGTTGAACTCCAGGTCGATGGTGAGCGGCTTGGTCGTGCCGAGGATCGACAGGTCACCGGTGATGCGGTAGTCGTCGCCGCCCAGGGACTCGGCCCCGGTGGAGCGGAAGGTCATCGTCGGGTGCTCGCCCGTGTTGAAGAAGTCCGAGCTCTTCAGGTGGCCGTCACGGTCGGGGGAGCCCGTGTCGATGCTGTCCATCGTGATGTCCAGGGACGCCGTGGAACGGGACGGGTCGGTGCCGTCCAGGTGCAGCGTGCCGGTGAAGTCGAGGAACTTGCCCTTGACGTTGGTGACCATCGCGTGGCGCGCGGTGAAGCCGATCGTCGTGTGGGCGGGGTCGACGGTGTAGTCGCCGGTCAGCGTGGAGAGGTCGGGGGTGGCGGTCATGGTGTCCTCCGGGGAAGGCTTGAAGTTGAATGTTCAACCAGTCCAACGGGTTCGACTCTAGGACTATTCCGCGCCGTCATCAACCACCCGCGCCACACGTGTCGCGGCACCGTTCCCCTCCCGCCCTCCGGCGTGATAGACGGCATGAGCATGACCCCACAGCGCCCCACCGCCCCCACCCGCCGCGCGGTCCTGCTCGCGGCGGCAGCGGCCGCCGCCCTCGCCGCCGTCCCCCGCGCCGCGGCCGCCGCCGCCGACCCCTACGACACCCTCCGCCGCCGCTGGCTCGACATCACCCTCGGCACCGGCTACGACCCGGCCGCCGAGCCGTACGCCTCCCGCCTCGCCGGGACCGGCGAGCGCGCCCGCGAGCACCGCGCCACCATGGCCCCCACCTCCACCTCCCTGTGGCCCGGCCACCCCTTCGACCCGCCCACCGGCATCACCTTCGCCTACGGCCGCCTGTGGACGATGACCGAGGCGTACGTGCAGGAGGGCACCGGCGCCACCGGCGACCCCGCCCTCCTCGCCGACATCCTGCGCGGCCTCGACCATCTCTCGGCCACCGTCTACAACCCCGCCACCACCCGCTACGGCAACTGGTGGGAGTGGCAGATCGGCAGCCCCCGGCTCCTGATGGACATCACGGCCGCCCTGTACGACCACCTCGGCACCGACCGCGTGGCCGCCGCCTGCGCCGCCGTCGACCACTTCGTCCCCGACACGATGCTCGGCGACTACACCGGCACCTCCACCGGCGCCAACCGCGTCGACCTGTGCCGCTCCGTCGCCCTGCGCGGCGTCCTGGGCCGGGCCCCCGCCAAGATCGCCCTGGCCCGCGACGCCCTCTCACCGGTCTTCCCGTACGTCACCGAGGGGGACGGGCTCTACGCCGACGGCTCGTTCGTCCAGCACACCTGGGTCGCCTACTCGGGGACGTACGGCCAGGTCATGCTGGACGGCCTCGGCCGGCTGTTCACCCTGCTGGCCGGCTCCGAGTGGGAGGTGACCGACCCGGGCAGGCAGATCGTCCTCGACAGTGTCGAGCACGCCTACGCACCCCTGATCCACGACGGCCTCGTCATGGACATCGTCAACGGGCGAGCCATCAGCCGGGGTTACCTCAAGAGCGACGACCTGCACGTCATGCGCAGCGACCACTTCCACGGCCAGCAGCTCGTCGCCGCCATGGCGGTCCTCGCGGGCGGGGCGAGCGACGCCGAGCGGGAGCGCTGGTACGCCCGGATCAAGGGCTGGATCGAACGGGACACCGTCGCCCCGGCCCTGACCGCGCCCCAGTTCCCGGTCGCCGACCTGGCCCGGCTGCACGCGATCGCCGCCGCCCCCGGCGAGGCCGCCCCCGAACCCGCCGGGCATCACCTCTTCGCGGCCATGGACCGCGCCGTCCACCGCCGCCCGGCCTTCACCGCGGGCCTCGCCATGGCCAGTGACCGCATCGCCCACTACGAGTGCGGCAACGGCGAGAACCCGCGCGGCTGGCACACCGGCGCGGGCATGCTCACCTGGTGGGCGAACGGGACCTCCTCCGACCGGACCGACCAGTACACAGACTGGTTCTGGCCCACCGTCGACTGGTACCGGCTGCCCGGCACCACCGTCTCCACCAAGCGCCTGGCCGACCGGGCGGGCGGCGAGTGGGGCGAGCCCAAACCGGACGTGCGATGGGTCGGCGGCGCGACCGACGGCGAGTACGCCGCGGTGGGGCAGCATCTCAAGGGGCTCGGCTCCACACTGGAGGCCCGCAAGTCCTGGTTCTTCCTCGACGACGCCGTGGTCTGCCTGGGCGCCGGCATCACCTGCGCGGACGGCGTACCGGTCGAGACGGTCGTGGACAACCGCAACCTGGGGGAGGGCGGCACCCAGGCCCTCGTACGCGGCCGGCGCTGGGCCCACCTGGAGGGTCACGGCGGCTGGATCGTGCCCGAGGGCGCCCTGCGGACCCTGCGCGAGGACCGCACCGGCTCCTGGTCCGACATCAACACCACCAGCACGACCGAGCGCCGCACCCGCCGCTGGCAGACCCTCTGGCTCGACCACGGCACCGACCCGGCCGACGCCGACTACGTCTACACCGTCATGCCGGGCGCCTCCCGAGCGGCCGTGGCCCGCCGCGCCGCGGACCGCCACTGGCTCAGGGTTATCGCCAACGACGACCGCCGCCAGGCGGTGACCGTCCCCTCCCTCGGTCTCACGGCCGCCAACTTCTGGCAGGCCGGCGCCGCGGGCCCGCTCACCGCGACGGCCGGGGCGAGTGTGCTCGTCCGCCGCCGGGGCCGTACCGCTACGCTCCGGGTGAGCGAACCGCCGCGCACGGGAGAGGCCCTGGAGATCGTCTGGGACCACCCGGTGGGAGCGGTGCTGCGGGCCGACGAGACGGTCGAGATCCTCGCGACGGGCCGCCGACTGCACCTCCGCGTCACTCCAGGGGTGGTATGTACCTCCCATGAATGTGAGGTGACTCTCAGCTGACGGCTTTGTGCGACCCCTACAACCAAGAGGCCCCCTGAGCAGTCGAAAAGGCTGCATGGAGTAGGGGTTCTGTTCAGTGCTACCAGGAAAACGGGCCGGAGACTGTACGGAGTCGACGGCTCGCAATCCTTGGTCGGCTTCGTAGAGTCGCTACATGACCGTTTTGGATGAGGCGCCGGGCGAGCCGACGGACGCGCGTGGACGCGTGGCCGAGCTGCACGAGATCCGTGCGCAGGCGCTCGCCGGGCCGAGCGAGAAGGCGACGGCGGCGCAGCACGCCAAGGGCAAGCTGACCGCACGCGAGCGCATCGAGCTGCTCCTGGACCCCGACTCCTTCCGCGAGGTCGAGCAGCTGCGCCGGCACCGGGCCACCGGGTTCGGTCTGGAGGCCAAGAAGCCGTACACCGACGGTGTCATCACCGGCTGGGGCACGGTCGAGGGCCGCACGGTCTTCGTCTACGCCCACGACTTCCGGATCTTCGGCGGCGCGCTGGGCGAGGCCCACGCCACGAAGATCCACAAGATCATGGACATGGCCATCGCGGCCGGTGCCCCGCTGGTGTCGCTGAACGACGGCGCCGGCGCCCGCATCCAGGAGGGCGTCAGCGCGCTCGCCGGGTACGGCGGCATCTTCCAGCGCAACACCAAGGCGTCCGGAGTCATCCCGCAGATCAGCGTGATGCTCGGCCCGTGCGCGGGCGGCGCGGCCTACAGCCCCGCCCTGACGGACTTCGTCTTCATGGTCCGCGACACCTCGCAGATGTTCATCACGGGCCCCGACGTGGTCAAGGCGGTCACCGGCGAGGAGATCACGCAGAACGGCCTGGGCGGCGCCGACGTGCACGCCGAGACGTCCGGCGTCTGCCACTTCGCCTACGACGACGAGGAGACCTGCCTCGCCGAAGTCCGCTACCTCCTCTCCCTCCTCCCGCAGAACAACCGGGAGAACCCGCCCCGCGCCGAGTCCTCCGACCCAGTGGACCGCCGCTCGGACACGCTCCTCGACCTGGTCCCGGCGGACGGCAACCGCCCGTACGACATGACCAAGGTCATCGAGGAACTCGTCGACGAGGGCGAGTACCTGGAGGTCCACGAGCGCTGGGCCCGCAACATCATCTGCGCGCTGGCCCGCCTCGACGGCCAGGTCGTGGGCATCGTCGCCAACCAGCCGCAGGCCCTGGCCGGCGTCCTGGACATCGAGGCCTCGGAGAAGGCCGCCCGCTTCGTCCAGATGTGCGACGCCTTCAACATCCCGATCATCACCCTTCTGGACGTACCCGGCTTCCTGCCCGGCGTCGACCAGGAGCACGGCGGCATCATCCGCCACGGCGCCAAGCTCCTCTACGCCTACTGCAACGCGACCGTGCCCCGGATCTCGCTGATCCTGCGGAAGGCGTACGGAGGTGCTTACATCGTCATGGACAGCCAGTCCATCGGCGCCGACCTCACCTACGCCTGGCCGACCAACGAGATCGCCGTCATGGGCGCGGAAGGTGCCGCGAACGTCATCTTCCGCCGGCAGATCGCCGACGCCGAGGACCCCGAGGCCATGCGGGCGCGCATGGTCAAGGAGTACAAGTCCGAGCTGATGCACCCCTACTACGCGGCCGAACGCGGCCTGGTCGACGACGTCATCGACCCCGCCGAAACCCGCGAGGTGCTGATCAAGTCCCTGGCGATGCTCCACACCAAGCACGCCGACCTGCCCTCCCGCAAGCACGGCAACCCGCCGCAGTGACCCGAGGAGCCACTTCCATGTCCACTTCCGACATCCGCGTCGAGAAGGGCCACGCCGAGCCCGAGGAAGTCGCCGCCATCACGGCCCTCCTCCTGGCCCGCGCCGCCGCCCGCCCCACCGAGATCGCCCCGACCCACGGCGGCGGCCGGGCCCGCGCGGGCTGGCGCCGCCTGGAACGCGAGCCGGGTTTCAGGGCGCCGCACAGCTGGCGCTGACCCGAGACACGAGCGAGGCCCCTCCGCCAGGAGGGGCCTCGCTCGTTTAGGGGCGCGGGGAACTGCGCGACCAGCCACGTACTACGCGCACCCGGCAACGAAACCGCCCCCGGCAGCCCAGTGGCCGCAGGGGGCGTCGCGCAACTCGGCGCTGTCGAGGTGCCGCCTGCGCCCACCCGTGCCGCCCTGGGGGCACCTCCCAGGCCCTTAAGGCACTGGGGGAGGCACGACTGCCCGCAGGCTAAGCGGCTAGCGCAACCGCGCCATCAGCGCGTGCTCCACGAGAGTGATCAGCGCAGACTTCGCGTCGGCCCGATGCCGCGCGTCCGTCGTGATGATCGGGGTGTCCGGGCCGATCTGGAGGGCCTCGCGGACCTCGTCCGGCTGGTACGGCTGCTGGCCGTCGAAGCCGTTGAGCGCGATCACGAACGGCAGACCGCTGTTCTCGAAGTAGTCGACCGCGGGGAAGCAGTCGGCGAGCCGCCTCGTGTCGACCAGGACGATCGCGCCGATGGCGCCGCGCACCAGGTCGTCCCACATGAACCAGAACCGGTCCTGGCCGGGCGTACCGAAGAGGTACAGGATCAGGTCCTGGTCGAGCGTGATGCGGCCGAAGTCCATGGCGACCGTCGTGGTCGTCTTGTCCCCCGTGTGGGTGAGGTCGTCGATGCCCGCCGAAGCGGATGTCATCACGGCCTCGGTGCGCAGCGGGTTGATCTCCGAGACAGCGCCGACGAACGTGGTCTTGCCCACGCCGAAGCCGCCCGCCACCACGATCTTCGCGGAAGTGGTGGAGCGGGAAGGACCGCCGCTAGAGCTTGCGAAGTCCACTGAGCACCCTTTCGAGCAGTGTCACGTCTGGCTGGCCGCCGGCGCTCTCGTCGCCGCCGGGCTGATGGATGGCGACCAGTCCCGCCTCCGCCAAGTCGGCGACGAGGATCCTGGCCACGCCGAGAGGGATCGTCAGGAGGGCCGAGACCTCGGCCACCGACTTGATCTCCCGGCAGAGGTTGCAGATCCGCTGATGCTCGGGCAGTTGGCCCTGCATCTGGTGCGGCTGCGCGGTGGTGTGCACCAGCGCCTCGATGGCGAGCTGGTACCGGGGCCTGGTGCGGCCGCCCGTCATGGCGTACGGGCGCACCAGGGGGTTGTTCGACGCCCCGGCGGGCGCCGGCTCAGGGGTGCGGCGCTGCGGCTGCACGGGCTGGATGCGCGGAGCATGCGGCTGGTCGTACGGCGAAGGGCCGGGGCCCTGCGGCGCGTACGGCTGCCGGTGGCTCGGCACGGAGGGGTAGCCGTACCCGTTCGCCGAGCCGTCGCCTCGGCCCTGACCAGGGCCGTACGACCAGTTGCCCGATGACGGACCGCCTGGGGGTGTTGCCACTTTTTCCTCCTCCGACTGTGCCTGGCACCCAACGCTGTGGAGCCGCGTCCCGAAACTTTACGGCCACGGGACGCCAAAACGCACCGTCTGTCCTTTAGTTGAGAAGGCTCCCTTGGAGCTCCGCCCGCAGATCGGGCGTCAAAACCGTGCCGGCACGGTCCACCAGAAGGGCCATCTCGTACCCAATGAGACCGATGTCCGCCTCGGGGTGTGCGAGAACCGCGAGGGACGAGCCGTCGGAGATGGACATGATGAAGAGGAATCCGCGCTCCATCTCCACAACCGTCTGGTTCACGCTGCCGCCCTCGAAGATGCGCGAGGCACCGGCGGTCAGCGAGGTCAGGCCGGAGGCGACGGCAGCGAGCTGATCGGCTCGGTCGCGAGGGAACCCTTCGGACATCGCCAGAAGGAGTCCGTCGGCGGAGACCACCACCGTGTGGGACACCCCCGGGGTGTTGTCCACGAAGTTGGTGATCAACCAGTTCAGGTTCTGCGCCGCCTGGCTCATCGGGCTCACACTAACGCTCCTGGTTGTAGGTGCTGTCAGGACCACGGTGTTCATTCCTTGTGTCCTGGCCGTTCGTTTCAATGCCTGCGTTGCGGCCTCGCTCGACGCCGCGCCGCAGGTTGCTCAGCCTGCCCCGGACGTCCTCCGGAGCGCGGGAGACCTGGGGGCCTCCCTGTGGAGTGGTTTCGGCCGCGCCCTCGACCAGGTTGGCCTTGGGTACCCGCCGCGGCAGGCCCGAGGAGGTCACCCCGCCCGCCTTGGGCCTGCGCAGCGAAGAGGCCTGCTGCCAGCGGTCGTCGTTGGCCGACCGCCAGGTGTCCTCGCCGCCCGCCCCCGGTGCGGCGGCCGGCGTCTCCTGGCCCACGTGCCCCGCATCGCCCGCGCCGCTCGCGGTGGATCCGCGGCGGGGAAGACCGGCGTCGGTCAGCTCGTGGGCGGCGGAGGGGGCCGGCCCCGGACGGTCGAAGCCTACGCGGTCCGTCTCGGTCACGTCAGCGGCCTCGGCGGATTGCGCCTGGGGCGCACCGGTCGGGTACTGGTCCGGATAACCGTTCTGGTATCCGTCCTGCTGCGGCCAGTCGTCCTGGTGGCGCCGCTGCTCGAAGGGGGAGTAGTTCCCGGCGTCCGGCACACCGCCGTTCGGCGCGTAGTACTGCTCGTCGTACGACGCCTGCTGCGGTTCCTGGTACGCCTGCTGCGGGTCGGCGTACGCCGACTGCTGGTCATACGTTCCGTTCGGCGACTGCTGGTCGTACGTTCCGTTCGGCGACTCCTGGTACGCGCCGTTCGGCTGCTGCTGGTAGCCGTCGAGGGACTGGTCGTAGCCCGGCTGCTGTCCGGTGAACCGGTCCTGGAAGCCGGTGGCCCCGTCGTTCCCGGCGCCCCCCTGGTCAGCGGGACCGGGCAGCTCGGGAGGCGACTGGGCCTCCAGAGCCGCGCGGCGCTCCTCGCGCATCAGCGAGCGCCCCACCGGGTCCAGCTCGCGTATGTCGTCGGGGATCTCGGCGTACCGGCTGTCGTCGAAGCCCAGCTCGGCGGCGGTCCGCATGGGCTGGCCGACCTGGCCCACCTGGCCGAAGCTCTCGCCCTGGAAGTTCTGCTCCGGGATGATCTGCGAGACCGTGAACTCGTCGCGCGGCTGCTGCTCGCCGCCGCCACCGTGGGTGATGGCGTCCGGGAGCATGACCAGCGAGGTGGTGCCGGCCTGCTCGCCGGAGGGGCGCAGCTGCACGCGGATGCCGTGCCGGTCGGACAGCCGGCCGACCACGAACAGGCCCATGCGCTGCGAGATCGCGGCGTCCACGGTCGGCGGGTTGGCCAGCTTGTGGTTGATGTCCGCGAAGTCCTCGGCGGTCAGGCCGATGCCCTTGTCGTGGATCTCGACCATCACACGGCCGTCGGGCAGCCGGGTCGCGGTGACGCGGACCTTGGTCTGCGGCGAGGAGAACGTGGTGGCGTTCTCGAGCAGCTCGGCGAGCAGGTGCACGAGGTCGGTCACGGCGCGGCCGTGGATCTCGGCCTCCGGCACGCCGGACAGCTCGATGCGCTCGTACTGCTCCACCTCGGAGGAGGCGGCGCGCAGCACGTCGACCAGCGGGACCGGCTGGTCCCAGCGGCGGCCGGGCTCCTCGCCGGCGAGGACCAGGAGGTTCTCGCCGTTGCGGCGCATACGGGTGGCCAGGTGGTCCAGGCGGAAGAGGTTCTCCAGCTGGTCCGGGTCGGCCTCGTTGTTCTCCAGGTCGGTGATCAGGCTCAGCTGGCCCTCGATCAGCGACTGGTTGCGGCGCGACAGGTTGGTGAAGATCGCGTTGATGTTGCCCCGCAGCAGCGCCTGCTCGGCGGCGAGCCGGACCGCCTCGCGGTGCACCTGGTCGAAGGCGCGGGCGACCTCGCCGATCTCGTCGGTCGAGGTGATCGGGATCGGCTGGACCCGGGTGTCGACCCGGCCGGGGTCGGTGCGGGAGAGCTGGTCGACCAGCATCGGCAGGCGCTGCTCGGCGATGCCGAAGGCGGCGTTGCGCAGCTGGCGCATGGAGCGGCTCATTCCGCGGGCCACCATGCCGGCCAGGACGAACGCGGCGAGCAGCGCGATCACGACCGCGGCACCCGTGATGTAGGCGTCCCGCTCGGCGTCGTCGGCGATCGTGGACGCCTCGGACACCGCCTTGTCGGCCAGGTCCGACTCGATCTTCTGGTACGCGTCGAACTTGAGGGTGTTGACCGCCCACCAGTTTTCCGGCGTGATGCCCTGCTGGGCGAGGTCCGCGCGGTCACTGGTGTCGGTGGACTCGAGTCCGGCCAGCTCCGAGATCATCGTCGTCGGGTTGGACGGCGGCGGTACGTAGTCCGGGTCCTTGGCCTTGGCCTCCTTGGCCATGGCCGCCCCGTCCTCCTTGAGCTTGGCCTCGGCGTCCTCGAGCTTCTGCGCGTCCGCCTCGGTGCCGCCGCCGATGTACTCCTCGATCGCGATGCGCTCCAGGTAGGCGTACGAGGAGAGCGCGACGCGCTGGCTGGCGAGGTGGCCGGGCTCCGGACCCGGCTTGACCAGCATGTGCATGCCGATGGAGCGCTCCAGGGAGAGCGCGGCCTTGGTCAGGGAGATCGCGTAGACGGTACGGCCGTAGGAGGTGATGTTGCCGGTGCCCAGACCGAGCTCGTTGGCGAACTCCATCAGGGGGTGGGCGACGCCGGTGTAGCCCTCCTCGGTCTCCACGCCCTTGAGCTTGGAGGTGTACGCGGCCGCCCGCAGCGTCTGGAGCTTGGGCTCCTGCTCGCGGAAGACCTTCAGCCGGCGTTCCAGACCGGCCTTGCCGGGCATGCCCTGGGCCGCCGCGTCGAAGGTGTCGGCCGCCTCGTCGGTGGCCTGGCGGGCCGCGGCGACGGTGGTGTCCTTCTCACCCTTGCCCTGCAACAGGGGGGCCGCCGTGATGTCGCGCTCGTTGTAGAGCGCGTTGGCGTAGCCGAGGGAGGCGCGTACGAGACGCGCGGTGCTCTCGGCGTCCTCTGCGTCCTGCCAGGTGTCGATCGAGCTCTTCACCTGGAAGCCGCCCATGACGAGGCCGACCAGCACGGGGATGAGCAGGATCGCGTTCAGCCGGGTGGTCACCCGCCAGTTGCGCGGCGTGAAACGGCCACCGCTCGGCGCGGGCGGCTCGGCCTTGGGTTCCGCGGCGGGGGCGGGGGCGGGCGCCGCTGTGCGCGGCGGCGGGGTGAAGTTGCCCCGGGCCGATGGCTCGGGACTGTTCTTGCTTCGCCTCACTCGACCAACAACCTCTCGGCGGTCGGCACCTGTGTCGTGCCGCTGTGTCTCAGAACCCACTCCGTCAGTCATCGAGTACGCACTACTGCTGAGTACGTCTTAGACCATGGGGCAGTTCTGGCATTCCAGCACGGCGACCAGCGCTCTTCCAAACAGTGGAACGCGGGGGTTACACGTGATGTAAGCCCCACGTAAAACGGTCATAAAGAGCGAGGTCCGTCAAAAGACGAGGCGTTCGTGCGCGCAGCGAGACCAGTCGACCGCGTCGCGTGTCGGTACCACCCGATTCCTCTGCCGAAACGTTATGAACAGCGGAGCCGACCGTGTCAAAGGACACAGTCGGCTCCGAACCGTCTACGACAAGTGCCGTAGACCCCTGCCGACTTGGCTGCGGCGGTCGGTGGACCTACCGCAGACGGGCCATCAGCGCGTGCTCGACCAGCGTGATCAGCGCCGACTTCGCGTCGGAGCGGTGCCGGGCGTCGGTCGTGATGATCGGCGTGTCCGGGCCGATCTGCAGCGCCTCCCGGACCTCGTCCGGGTTGTACGGCTGCTGGCCGTCGAAGCCGTTGAGCGCCACGACGAACGGCAAGCCGCTGTTCTCGAAGTAGTCGACGGCCGGGAAGCAGTCGGCCAGCCGGCGCGTGTCGCACAGCACGATCGCGCCGATGGCGCCGCGCACCAGGTCGTCCCACATGAACCAGAACCGGTCCTGGCCGGGCGTGCCGAACAGGTACAGGATCAGGTCCTGGTCGAGCGTGATGCGGCCGAAGTCCATGGCGACCGTGGTGGTCGTCTTGTCCCCGGCGTGCGTGAGGTCGTCGATCCCGGCGCTGGCCGAGGTCATCACGGCCTCGGTGCGCAGAGGGTTGATCTCGGAGACGGCGCCCACGAACGTGGTCTTGCCGACGCCGAAGCCGCCGGCCACCACGATCTTCGCGGAGGTGGTCGCCCGCCCTCCGTCAGAGCTTTCGAAGTCCACTGAGCACCCTTTCGAGCAGTGTCACGTCAGGCGCACCGCCGTTGTTCTCGTCTCCGCCAGGCTGGTGAATGGCGACGAGCCCTGCCTCCGCGAGGTCCGCGACCAGGATCCGCGCCACCCCGAGCGGCATCGCCAGCAGGGCCGACACCTCGGCCACCGATTTCACCTCGCGGCACAAGTGGCAGATCCGCTGGTGCTCGGGAAGCAGCCCCATGAGCGCTGCCGGGTCGGCCGTCGTACTGATCAGCGCCTCGATGGCGAGCTGGTAGCGCGGCCTGGTCCGGCCACCGGTCATCGCGTAGGGACGTACCAGCGGCTGGTCGCCCTCGTCCTCGTACGGCTCCGCGTACGGATCATGAGAGGCGGTGGGCGGGGTCATGAATCCTCCGGGCGGGACAGCAAGTCGGTCAGTCAAGCCGTCTGACGAGGCCGGTGGGGGGATTGTGGCGGCCGGACGGTGATTTGGTAACACGGGTGGTGCCGGGGCCGATCAGTGGAGCAGACTGCCTTGTAGTTCAGCGCGCAGGTCGGGTGTGAGGACCGCACCCGCGCGGTCGACCAGGAGCGCCATCTCGTAGCCGACGAGGCCGATGTCGCACTCCGGGTGCGCGAGGACGGCCAGGGACGAGCCGTCCGAGACGGACATGAGGAAGAGGAACCCCCGCTCCATCTCCACGACCGTCTGCGCCACGTTGCCGCCCTCGAAGATCCGGGACGCCCCGGCGGTCAGCGAGGTCAGTCCCGAGGCGACGGCCGCGAGCTGGTCGGCGCGGTCGCGAGGGAAGCCCTCCGACATCGCCAGGAGGAGTCCGTCGGCGGACACGACGACGGTGTGGGACACCCCCGGGGTGTTGTCCACGAAATTCGTGATCAACCAGTTGAGGTTCTGTGCCGCCTGGCTCATCGGGCTCAACTAACGCTCCTGCTGGTGAGTGGGCCGCGGATAGCTGCCGGTCTGGTTGGTACCGGCCTGACGGCCCTGTGCGATTCCCCGACGGAGATTGGTCAGCCGGCCGCGCACGTCGTCGGGCGCACGCGAAACCGCCGGACCGCTCTGGTGCGACTGCTGCTGAGCCGTCCCCGGGACGAGGTTGGCCCGGGGTACCCGGCGCGGAAGGCCGGAGGTGGTGACCCCACCCGCGGCCGGCTGCCTGACGCGCTCCGCCTGCCGGACGAGATCGTCGTTCGGCGAGCTGCGCCAGGCCGAGGTGGCCGGCCGCTGGGGGGCCGCCGGGGTCTGGGGCTGGGCGGCCTGCGGCTCCGGGGACGCGGCCGGGGCGGCCTGCTGCGCCCTCGCCTCGCGGTCTCCGTGGAACCAGTTGGTCTCCAGCGTGTCGTACAGCGGCGTACGTCCGTCACCGGGACCGGAGGCCGGGGGCAGGGCCCAGCCGTCTCCGGGCCGCTGCGCGGGAGTTCCGTTGGTGCTCTGACCCGCGGGCTCCTGCGGAACCGGTCGCTGCGGGGCCGGCGGACGCGGGGCGCCGAAGTCGTTCCCGCCCTGCGTGCCACCCGCCTGCGGACGCTCGAACTGGCCGGTGACGGCCGGGTTCTGACGGCCCGGCAGGTCGTGCTGACCGGTCGAGCCGTTGTCGTAGCCCTGGGTGGCGGCGAACCGGTCGGCCGGTGCCTGGCCGTTCGGGGCGGGCTGGCCGCCGAAGACGTCCGAGCGGACGAAGGCTCCGCCGTCCTGCTGCGGCGCGGCCGGCTCGGGCCGCGCGAACTGGTCGTTCTGCGGGACGTCCTGGCCGAACCGAGCCTGGTCGTACTGGTCCTGGCCGGACCCGGTCTGACCGTACTGACCCTGCCCGAACTGGTTCTGCCCGTACTGGCCCTGGCCGTACTGGTCCTCGTACTCGTTCCGCGCGTCGTACTGGTTCTGGCCGGGCTGGGCGAACTGGCCGGTGCCCTGCGGCTCGTCCCGACGGGGTGCCGGGGCGTCGAAGTCGGGGCGGGCGAACTCGGCCGTGGCGGCGGGGGACTGGGGCTCGCCGAACCGGGGCACGGCCGGCATCTCGGCGGTCGAGCCCGGGCCCTGGCGCTCGTCGAGGCGCGGCGTCCGGTCGGTGCGGGAGCTGTCCGGCTCGTCGTGGCCGCGCGGGGCGTCCAGCGAGGCCCGCTCCACCGGCGGCTGCGCGTTCTCGTCGCTCCAGCTGGGCACCCGCGGCTGCGGGTTGCCGCCGGGCAGCTCGGCCCGCGGACCGCCGCGCGGCGGCAGCTGCGGACGACGGCCCTGCTCGGCGTCGCCGTTGCCGCCCCGCTTGCGCTGCGGAGGCGCACCGGGAGTGCGGCTGCCGCCGAACATGTCCTGACCCTGCGAGGCGTTGTTCGCCGGCGCGTTGCCCTGCGGCGCGTTCATGCCCGCGGCCTGAAGACCCTGCGGAGCACCGGGCGCCTGCTGACCGGCACCGGCACCGGCACCGGCCGGAGCCGGGCGGTTCTGCTGGCCCGGGACCGCGGGGGACTGGGGCCCGCGCGCGCCACCCGGCGCACCCGGGCGGCCGCCCGCGTCGCGCCCGGGCAGTGCGGCCCGCGGCCCCTGACCGGCACCGAGCCGGCCGCCCGGCGCACCGGAGCCGAGGGCACCGCCGCCACTTCCACCGCCGAAGGCACCGCTGCCCGCGAGGGCACCGCCGCCCTGACCGCCACGGCGGGCCGCGGCGACACCGGCGGCCGCCTGGGCGGCCGCCGGACCGCCGTTGCCCGCGCCGGGCTGACCCGGCTTCGGCTGCGGCTTGCGGCCACCCTGGGCGACGTCGACGGGCAGCATGACCAGCGCGGTCGTACCGCCGGAGTCGGAGGGACGCAGCTGGATGCGGATGCCGTGGCGCTGCGAGAGGCGGCCGACCACGAACAGACCCATGCGGCGGGAGACGGAGACGTCCACGGTGGGCGGCGAGGCGAGCCGCTCGTTGATCGCGGCCAGGTCCTCCGGCGAGAGGCCGATACCGGTGTCGTGGATCTCGATCAGCACCCGGCCGTCGGGCAGTGCGTGACCGGTGACCTTGACCTTGGTCTGCGGCGAGGAGAACGACGTCGCGTTCTCCAGCAGCTCGGCGAGCAGGTGCACGAGGTCGTTGACCACGCGGCCGGCGACCTCGGTGCTCGGCACGGAGGCCAGCTCGATGCGCTCGTACTGCTCCACCTCGGAGGCGGCGGCGCGGAGCACGTCGACCAGCGGCACCGGACGGGTCCAGCGGCGGCCGGGCTCCTCACCCGCGAGGACGAGGAGGTTCTCACCGTTACGGCGCATACGCGTCGCGAGGTGGTCGAGCTTGAACAGCGAGGACAGCTGGTCCGGGTCGGCCTCGCGGGACTCCAGTTCGGAGATGAGCGAGAGCTGACGCTGGATGAGGCCCTGGGAGCGGCGCGAGAGGTTGGTGAACATCGCGTTGACGTTGCCCCGCAGCAGGGCCTGCTCGGCGGCGAGGCGGACCGCCTCGCGGTGCACGTCGTCGAAGGCCGCGGCCACGCGGCCGATCTCGTCCCGGGAGTGCACACCGACCGACTCCACCGAGGTGTCGACGTCCTGCGGGTCGGTCTCGGAGAGCTGCTTGACCAGCTCGGGCAGGCGGTCCTGGGCGACCTTGGTCGCGGTGTCCTCCAGGCGGCGCAGCGAGCGGATCATGGACCGGGCCACGACGAACGCGCCGACCAGGGAGACGCCGAGCACGAGCAGGATGAGGACACCGGAGATGATGGCCTCTTGCTCGGACTCGTTGCGCAGCTCGCGAGCCTGCTGCTCCATGTCCTCCAGCAGCTTCAGCTCGATGTTCTTCATCTGCTGGATCTTGGTGGAGCTGTCGTCCAGCCAGTCCTGGTAGGACCGGGACTTCAGGCTGGCCAGGCCGTTGGTCTTGCCGAGGGCGCGGCCCGCGTACTGGTCGGACGCCTCGATCACCGGGTTGCCCTCGGAGATCGGCTTGAGCAGGTCCTCCGCGCCCTCGCCGTAGATGCTGGTGAAGCTGCGGATCTCGGACGTCTGGCTCTGCAGCGCGGACTGGGCGTACAGCCGGTCGTTCTCGGCGAGATCGCCCTTGCTGGTGTTGTTCGCGGGGAGGGCCGCGGCGAGGACCGCGCGCTGGATGGACGCGTACTCCTTGGCCGAGGAGAAGGCCGACAGGGCGCGGGTGCGCTGGATCATGTCGGGGTTGCTGGTTGCCTCCGCCATGTCCTGCGAGAGGTCGAGCAGGTGGGTGATCAGGCGGTGGTAGGCCTCGACCGTCTGGGTCGAGTTGTCCTGCGCCGTGTACGCCGTGCTGCGGATCTTGGTCAGGTCGTTCAGGTCGCTCGCGATGCCGACGAGGCTGTCGCGGACGCCGACGAGCTTGCCGTCCTTGCTCGCCGCGTCGATCTGCTCGGACTTGTCGAGGAAGTTCTTCAGGGCCCGGTCGGTCTGCTCACGGTCGCCCTTGACGGCGATCGCGCCGGACTTCGAGCCGTGGGCCAGCGGGCCGGCGGACTGGTCGCGCTCCTCCTGGAGTGCGGCGGCCAGCTCCGTGGCCTGCTTGGTCATCTCGGTCAGCAGCTTCATGTTCTCGAGCTGCTGGATGTCGTCCATCGACTGGTTGATGCGCAACGCGCCCAGCGAGGTCGCCGCCACCACCGGAAGCGCCAGCAGCGAGACCAGACGGGTGGAGATCCGCCAGTTGCGCAGGGCTATTCGCGGGCCGGGGCCGGTCGAGCCCTTGGCCGGCTTGGTGGGCGACTGCTGGCCGGGAGCGGACGGGCCCGCCGCCTGACCGGCGCGCTCCCCGCTGTCGCCGGGCTGGGTCTGGCCCGGGTTCTGGGCGTGCTGGGGCGAGGAGCTGACGGCCTTGGGGCCAGTCCCGCCCTGCGGCTCCGGCTCCGCCGAAGCGCTGCCATCCCTCTTGAAACGTCCCTGCACTAGCGTCGCAACCTCTGGACCAGGCGCCCTGCCGCGTGAACGGCCGGGCACGGTGTCGGCGTCAAAGGGGCGCCCTGAATACGCCCCTGTGTTGGTCGTGAGTGACCGGCGCTGGTTCCCCCTTCTTCACCGCCGCTCGGCGCTGGTGTGCGCCCCCTGTGCGCCGGCTCGATCCCGCGGCGGTCCGTGGAATTCCAGCACAGTGCAGGATCTCCAACAAGGCCCGTGGGGCAGGCCGTGAGATACGTGACAGCACGTGAGGGCCGAGTCACCGGACGTAGAAGGTGATCACCCGCAAACCGGACGTACACCCGCGAGTCGCCGAGGCGTGGAGGGTGTCCCAGTCGACATGATCAGCAGCGGAATGATGCCTTCAGGTGTGCAATGTCGGTTTAGTCGGAGTGCTCTCGGCGTCGCAATTGACCGGTTTGACCCTTGATGAGTGAGCAAACTCACATCCGGATCATGGACTCCTCCACGGTTCACGGGGAATCGCGTGTTTAGCCTGACGCTTTACAGAGAAGGCAAAACCGACAACCTGCGCCCTCGCAGAGGCTTTCGCCGCCCCCAGGGCGCCCGGACACGACAGGGCCACGTACAACCGTGAAGACGACGATGATGTTCCACAAGATCGCCAACCCGCGACGCACGACGCTGGCGCACCTCCAGGACGCCGACGAACTGCAGACGCCGGAGCAGCCGGAGCACGCCGTCGAGCTCCCCACCCAGACCGCCAACCCCCGCCGCACCATCCTCATGGAGGCCCCGGTCACGGCGTCGGTCGCAGACTAGTACGGCATCGGGCCGAGGACCGTTCAGCGTCTGCCCGGGCAGGCCCGCCGCGTTAGCCTGGAGCGTCAGACTCCAGCCAGCTCAGTCAAGGGGCCAAGCAACCCGTGCGCATCGCCAGGTTCTCCATCGACGGGAACGTCGCCTTCGGCGCGGTCGAGGGCGACCAGCCGGACCAGCTCGTCCTCGACATCATCAAGGGCATCCCGTTCGCGGACTACGAGCTCTCCGGCACCAAGGTGCCCCTGAGCAAGGTGCGGCTCCTGCCGCCGGTACTCCCCAACAAGGTCGTCGCCTTCGGCCGCAACTACGCCGAGCACGCCCGTGAACTCGGCAACGAGGTGCCCGACGCGCCGTTCGCCTTCTTCAAGCCGTCCACCTCCGTGATCGGCCCCGGCGACGCCATCCAGTACCCCTCCTTCACCGAGGAACTGCACCACGAGGCCGAACTGGCCGTCGTCATCGGCCGCATGTGCCGCGAGGTCCCGCGCGAGCGCGTCCAGGACGTGATCTTCGGCTACACCTGCGCCAACGACATCACCGCCCGCGACGTGCAGCGCCGCGAGAAGCAGTGGGCCAGGGCCAAGGGCTTCGACTCCTCCTGCCCGCTCGGCCCCTGGGTGGAGACGGACCTCGACCTCGCGGCCGCGGGCGACCTCACCGTCCAGCTCACGGTCAACGGCGCCCAGCGCCAGCTCGGCCGCACCAGCGAGATGATCCACTCCATCGAGGACCTGATCGTCAACATCTCCGAGGCGATGACACTGCTCCCCGGCGACGTGATCCTCACGGGCACCCCGGCCGGCGTCGGCCCCCTCAACGTCGGCGACGAGGTCGCCGTCACCATCGAAGGCATCGGCACTCTCACCAACAAGGTTGTCAAGCGTGGCTAGCGCATCCGGCTCCCCCGTACGCGTCCGTTTCTGTCCGTCCCCCACCGGCAACCCCCACGTGGGCCTGGTCCGCACCGCCCTGTTCAACTGGGCCTTCGCGCGCCACCACCAGGGCACGCTGGTCTTCCGCATCGAGGACACCGACGCGGCCCGCGACTCCGAGGAGTCGTACGACCAGCTCCTCGACTCGATGCGCTGGCTGGGCTTCGACTGGGACGAGGGCCCCGAGGTCGGCGGCCCGCACGCGCCGTACCGCCAGTCGCAGCGCATGGACATCTACCAGGACGTCGCCGCCAAGCTCCTCGACGCCGGCCACGCCTACCGCTGCTACTGCTCCCAGGAGGAGCTGGACACCCGCCGCGAGGCCGCCCGCGCCGCCGGCAAGCCCTCCGGCTACGACGGCCACTGCCGCGACCTGAGCGACGCCCAGGTCGCGGAGTACACGTCCCAGGGCCGCGAGCCCATCGTCCGCTTCCGGATGCCCGACGAGGCGCTCACCTTCACGGACCTGGTCCGCGGCGAGATCACCTACCTCCCGGAGAACGTCCCGGACTACGGCATCGTCCGCGCCAACGGAGCGCCCCTCTACACGCTGGTCAACCCCGTCGACGACGCGCTCATGGAGATCACCCACGTCCTGCGCGGCGAGGACCTGCTCTCCTCCACCCCGCGTCAGATCGCCCTGTACAAGGCGCTGATCGAGCTGGGCGTCGCCAAGGAGATCCCCGCCTTCGGCCACCTGCCGTACGTCATGGGCGAGGGCAACAAGAAGCTGTCCAAGCGCGACCCGCAGTCGAGCCTCAACCTCTACCGCGAGCGCGGCTTCCTCCCGGAGGGCCTGCTCAACTACCTCTCGCTCCTCGGCTGGTCGCTCTCCGCCGACCAGGACATCTTCACCATCGAGGAGATGGTCGCGGCCTTCGACGTCTCCGACGTGCAGCCCAACCCGGCGCGCTTCGACCTCAAGAAGTGCGAGGCGATCAACGCCGACCACATCCGCCTCCTGGAGATCAAGGACTTCACCGAGCGCTGCCGCCCCTGGCTGAAGGCACCGGTCGCCCCCTGGGCGCCGGAGGACTTCGACGAGGCCAAGTGGCAGGCGATCGCGCCGCACGCGCAGACCCGCCTGAAGGTCCTCTCCGAGATCACCGACAACGTCGACTTCCTGTTCCTGCCGGAGCCGGTCCTCGACGAGGCGAGCTGGACCAAGGCGATGAAGGAGGGCTCGGACGCGCTCCTGAGCACGGCCCGCGAGAAGCTCGACGCCGCCGACTGGACGTCCCCCGAGTCCCTCAAGGAGGCCGTCCTGGCCGCCGGCGAGGCCCACGGCCTCAAGCTCGGCAAGGCCCAGGCCCCGGTCCGCGTCGCCGTCACCGGCCGCACGGTCGGCCTGCCCCTCTTCGAGTCCCTGGAAGTCCTGGGCAAGGAGAAGGCCCTGGCCCGGATCGACGCGGCGCTGGCGCGGCTCGCGGCGTAACCGAACAGTGTGCGTGAGGGGCGGCGTCCGCACGGGCGCCGCCCTTCTCGTACCCCGCCCGGCTCCCTCCGCCCGGCGCCCTCCGCGAGGGGCACGCAGACTGACGGCATGCGCCGTGAGGACATCGACCCACGCTTCTTCGGAGACCGGCTGGCCTACAACCGGGCCGTACTCGTCGAACAGCCCCGGCGCTGGCTCGTGGTCGCCGGTCACGAGGCCCGCGACGACGAGGGCGGCATCGCCGCCGTGGGCGACGTCCGGGGCCAGATCCGGCTGACCTTCCGGCGCCTGGCCGAGACGCTGGACAGGGCCGGGTTCGCCCTGAGCGACCTCGTCCAGATCCGGATCTTCACGGTCGACATCGAGGCGGTGACGGCCCACTACGACGCCGTACTGGGCGAACTGGCCGCCGCGGACTGCCGCCCGGCCAGCCTGCTGGCCGAGGTCCGGGCCCTGTCCGACCCGCGGATGCTGGTCGAGATCGAGGGCCTGGCGGCGCAGTAGGCACCGGCCTCGGAGGCTCTCCCGGCCGTCCGCTCCCGCGCCGCGCCGACGCGGCCTAGGCTGGGCCCATGCCGATCAAAGCCGTGGTCTGGGACGTCGACGACACGCTCTTCGACTACACCACCGCCGACCGCGAGGGCATGCGTGCCCATCTGGTCGCCGAAGGACTCCTCGCCGGGTACGGATCGGCCGAGGAGGCCCTCGTGCGCTGGCGGGAGATCACCGACCAGCAGTGGGCGCGTTTCTCCGCGGGCGAGGTGGACTTCGTCACACAGCGGCGCGACCGCACCCGGGTCTTCCTGGGCCGGCCGGAGCTGACGGACGCCGAGGCCGACGACTGGTTCCAGCGGTACGTCACGCACTACGAGGCCGCCTGGTCCCTCTTCCCGGACGTGATGCCCGTCCTGGACTCCCTCGCCGGCAGCCACCGGCACGCCGTGCTCTCCAACTCCAGCCTCACCGTCCAGGACCGCAAGCTGCGCGTCCTCGGCGTGCACGACCGCTTCGAGGCCATCCTGTGCGCCGCCGAGCTGGGCGTCTCCAAGCCGGAGGCCGGGGCCTTCCTCGCGGCCTGCGACGCCCTCGCCCTCGGTCCGGCCGAGGTCGCCTACGTCGGCGACCATCCGGAGATCGACGGACGCGGCGCCGCCGACGCCGGGCTGCTCTCCGTGTGGATCGACCGCGGCGGCGTCTACGCGACCGTCGACCCGCCGGCCGGACCGCGTCGCATCGCCTCGCTCTCCGAACTTCCCGCGCTCCTCGGCGCCGATACCCGTTTTGGAGCCCCGTCGACCTTCGGGTAATGTTCTTCCTGCGCCGCCGGAGAGCGGGCCGAAGGGCCGGGAACCGGAAGCGCAACGCTAGAACAAGAACCCCTCCGGGGCTTGCGTTCCAGTGGCCTATGGTGTAATTGGCAGCACGACTGATTCTGGTTCAGTTAGTCTAGGTTCGAGTCCTGGTAGGCCAGCTCGCAGAGCTTATCTGCGCCGCGGAGTACATCCGCAAAGCCCCCGTTGTGTAGCGGCCTAGCACGCCGCCCTCTCAAGGCGGTAGCGCCGGTTCGAATCCGGTCGGGGGTACAGATCCTTCCCGCGAGGACAGTTCGGGTCGCTCCCACTGTTGTCGATGCAGGATCGCTAGGGCCCCCGTTGTGTAGCGGCCTAGCACGCCGCCCTCTCAAGGCGGTAGCGCCGGTTCGAATCCGGTCGGGGGTACGAACTGGTCTAAACCACATTGGTCTATGGTGTAATTGGCAGCACGACTGATTCTGGTTCAGTTAGTCTAGGTTCGAGTCCTGGTAGACCAGCTCGGATCTGCGGCGGTGCAACACTGAACGCCTGCAAGATCCATGCCCCCGTTGTGTAGCGGCCTAGCACGCCGCCCTCTCAAGGCGGTAGCGCCGGTTCGAATCCGGTCGGGGGTACTCGAAGTCCGAAGGGGGCTTCCGCCGAGGCGGGAGCCCCCTTCGGCGTTCCCCCGACGCCTACTCGATGCCGTACCGCCGCGCCGACTCCTCCTCCTGCGCCAGCCGGTGCAGGGCCCGCAGCACCGGCTGGAAGAGCACCGCCGCCGCGACCGCCATCTCGACCTTCTCGGCCTCCGACGCGTGGGTCTCCATGAAGTCCAGGTCCCGCCGGGCCACCTCCATCATCAACTCGCCGTAGGGCGCCATCAGTTCCGCGTCCCACGGATAGTCGAGACGGCGCAGCGCGGCCACCGCCACCACCAGGGAGCGGTGCACGGGGGAGAGCGGCGCCAGCTCCCGGGCGGTCTCCCAGCCCAGCAGATCCAGCAGTCGGTCCACCTCGACGCGCGCGGCGGCCACGGCCGGGTCCGCCGCGTCCGGCTCGGCGTCCTGCGGCAGCGCCCACAGGGCCGCCCCCAGCCGGACGGTGCGGCCCAGCGACTCGTCGTCGACGTGCCCCAGCACCTCCCGGGCCGTCGCCACCGGCACCTTGCCGACCTGGATCAGCGCCCGCACCAGCCGCAGCCGGCGCAGATGATCCTCGTCGTACTCGGCGGTGGTCGCGTTGACCTGCCGGCCCGGCGGCAACAGGCCTTCCCGCAGGTAGTACTTGATCGTCGCGGTGGACACCCCGCTGCGCTTGCTCAGGTCGGCCAGTCGCATCCCTTGCGCCCTCCTTCGGATAGCGTCACTATCTAAGCAGCAGGGCTTGGACAGTGCAGCTCACCAACACGGGGAGGCGTCATGCCGGGCAAGAACGCGACCGCGACCCGCACCACCGCCGCCGCCGAGGGGGACGTGACCGTCCTGCTCATCGGCATGCGGATCAACCACTTCTGGGCCGTGCACCACTGGCTGCCGGTCTTCCTCGCCATGCCGCGCATGCTCCGCGAACTGGCGAAGGACCCGGAGCGCGGGCTGCTGAGCCACGTCCTGCTGACGGCCTCGCCACGGACGTACTACGTCGTCCAGTACTGGGAGTCCAAGGAGAAGCTCTACCGGTACGCGCACTCGCCCGACATGTTCCACCACCGGGCGTGGGCGATCATCAACCGCAAGGAGCGCAAGGGCAAGGTGCGTGGGCACGTGGGGCTGTGGCACGAGGCGTACGTCGTGCCCGAGGGGTCGTACGAGTCGATCTACGCCGACATGCCCGCGTTCGGGCTCGCGGCGGCACACGGGCAGGTGCCGCTGGAGCGGCGGGGCAAGCGCGCGCGGGACCGGTTCGCGTACCGGTCGCAGAAGACGGCGGAGGCGGCGGAGCAGCAGACGGAGAAGCGGACGGAGAAGCGGACGGAGAAGCGGGTCGTCGCCCCGGAGAAGACTCCCGACGGGGTCTGAGAACGGCGCCGGGCCCGCCGCGGCGTTGAGGCGGGTCCGTGACCGGTCAGAGGTGTCCGGGGATGGTCAGCCGGTGCGGCGCAGCGCCTCGGAGAGGCGGCCCGCGGCGTCGATGATCGCCTGCGCGTGCATGCGGCCGGGGTGGCGGGTGAGGCGCTCGATGGGCCCGGAGACGGACACGGCGGCCACCACGCGGTTGGAGGGGCCGCGCACCGGCGCGGAGACGGACGCGACGCCGGGCTCCCGCTCGCCGATGGACTGCGCCCAGCCGCGGCGGCGCACGCCGGACAGCGCCGTCGCCGTGAAGCGGGCGCCCTGGAGGCCGCGGTGGAGGCGCTCCGGCTCCTCCCAGGCCATCAGGATCTGGGCCGAGGAGCCGGCCTTCATGGTGAGCGTGGAGCCGACCGGGACCGTGTCCCTGAGGCCCGACAGACGCTCGGCCGCGGCCACGCAGATGCGCATGTCGCCCTGGCGGCGGTAGAGCTGGGCGCTCTCGCCGGTGACGTCGCGCAGGTGGGTGAGGACCGGGCCCGCCGTGGCGAGCAGGCGGTCCTCGCCGGCCGCCGCGGCCAGTTCGGCCAGGCGCGGGCCGAGGATGAAACGGCCCTGCATGTCGCGCGCCACCATACGGTGGTGTTCCAGCGCCACGGCCAGGCGGTGGGCCGTGGGTCGTGCCAGTCCGGTCGCACCGACCAACCCCGCGAGGGTGGCCGGGCCGGACTCCAGAGCGCTCAGGACGAGGGCCGCCTTGTCCAGAACGCCGACGCCGCTACTGTTGTCCATGACACGATACTCCCGTCTCACTCTGTGAAACGCAAGTTCAATTTTCCATGGAACGCGCCACCCTGGACGGCAGGAAGTCACAACGGCCCGTGACGAAAGGGCCTGGTGGCGGTTGCCCGGAATCACAGGGGTGCGGGCACCGCTTCCCCAAGATCTCTAGTTGGGTCGGCGCTCCGTCGCCGACCGAAGGGAAAGCGATGGGTAGGACACTCGCGGAGAAGGTCTGGGACGACCACGTCGTCCGGCGCGCCGAGGGCGAGCCCGACCTCCTCTTCATCGATCTGCACCTGCTGCACGAGGTGACCAGCCCGCAGGCCTTCGACGGCCTCCGCAAGAGCGGCCGCCCGGTGCGGCGGCTCGACCTGACCATCGCCACCGAGGACCACAACACCCCGACGCTCGACATCGACAAGCCCATCGCGGACCCGGTCTCCCGGGCCCAGCTGGAGACCCTGCGCAAGAACTGTGCGGAGTTCGGCGTCCGGCTGCACCCGCTGGGCGACGTCGAGCAGGGCGTCGTGCACGTCGTCGGCCCCCAGCTGGGCCTGACCCAGCCCGGCACCACCGTGGTCTGCGGCGACTCGCACACCTCGACGCACGGCGCCTTCGGCGCGCTGGCGTTCGGCATCGGCACCTCCCAGGTCGAGCACGTGCTGGCCACCCAGACGCTGCCCATGGCCCGCCCGAAGACCATGGCGATCACCGTCAACGGCGAACTGCCCGACGGCGTCACCGCCAAGGACCTGATCCTCGCGATCATCGCCAGGATCGGCACCGGCGGCGGCCAGGGCTACGTCCTGGAGTACCGCGGCGAGGCCATCGAGAAGCTCTCGATGGAGGCCCGCATGACCATCTGCAACATGTCGATCGAGGCCGGCGCCCGCGCAGGCATGATCGCCCCCGACGAGACCACCTTCGCCTACCTCCAGGGCCGCCCGCACGCCCCCGAGGGCGCCGACTGGGACGCGGCCGTCGCGTACTGGAAGACGCTGCGCACGGACGACGACGCCCAGTTCGACGCCGAGGTGGTCATCGAGGCCGCCGAGCTGGCGCCGTTCGTCACCTGGGGCACCAACCCGGGGCAGGGCGCGCCGCTTTCCGCCGCCGTCCCCGACCCGGCTTCGTACGAGGACGCCTCGGAGCGGTTCGCCGCCGAAAAGGCCCTGGAGTACATGGGCTTGGAGGCCGGTCAGCCGCTGCGCTCCATCAACGTGGACACCGTCTTCGTGGGTTCCTGCACCAACGGCCGCATCGAGGACCTGCGCGCCGCCGCCGAGATCGTCAAGGACCGCAAAGTCGCCGACGGCGTACGCATGCTGGTCGTCCCGGGCTCCGCGCGGGTCGGTCTGCAGGCCGTCTCCGAGGGTCTGGACGTGGTCTTCAAGGAGGCCGGGGCCGAATGGCGGCACGCGGGCTGCTCGATGTGCCTGGGCATGAACCCGGACCAGCTGGCCCCGGGTGAGCGCTCCGCGTCCACCTCCAACCGCAACTTCGAGGGGCGCCAGGGCAAGGGCGGCCGCACCCACCTGGTGTCGCCGCAGGTCGCGGCCGCGACGGCGGTCCTGGGCCACCTGGCCTCCCCGGCCGACCTGTCCGCCGCCGACGTCCCCACGCCCGCTGGAGTCTGAGAGTCATGGAAGCGTTCACCAAGCACACCGGCCGGGCCGTCCCGCTGCGCCGCAGCAACGTCGACACCGACCAGATCATCCCCGCCCACTGGCTCAAGAAGGTGACCCGGGACGGGTTCGAGGACGGGCTCTTCGAGGCCTGGCGCAAGGACCCGGAGTTCGTGCTCAACCGGCCCGAGCGCGAGGGTGCCACCGTCCTGGTCGCGGGTCCCGACTTCGGCACCGGCTCCTCTCGCGAGCACGCCGTCTGGGCCCTGCAGAACTACGGCTTCAAGACCGTGATCTCCTCCCGCTTCGCCGACATCTTCCGCGGCAACTCGCTGAAGAACGGCCTGCTCACGGTGGTCCTCGACCAGAAGGTCGTGGACGCGCTGTGGGAGCTGGTGGAGCGGGACCCGCAGGCCGAGGTCACCGTCGACCTGGAGGCCCGCGAGGTCCGTGCCGAGGGCGTCACCGCCTCCTTCGAGCTGGACGAGAACTCCCGCTGGCGCCTGCTGAACGGGCTGGACGACATCTCGATCACCCTCCAGAACGAGGCGGACATCGCCGCGTACGAGGCGAAGCGCCCGTCGTTCAAGCCGCAGACCGTCCAGGTCTGAGCACCCGGGGCCCTCACGGGAGCCCGCACGGGCCTCCCCGGCGCTCCACAAGGTCGAGTTTCGGCCACCCAACACACCCGCCGTACCCCCGATCAGCCCGATCGGGGGTACGGCCGTTTCCGGATCCGTCCGCGGCCGCCCGTGACGGACGTGACGCACAACTTCCCACGTTAGAGGCGTGGTTGCCGGGGTACGCAAGGTCCTGAGGACCGGCCCCGGAAGGTGCCAGGAAGGCCGTTCGAGGCGGCAGTTGCCCCCTGCGCAGGCGACAACTCGCCCCAGATGGCACAATCTGTGCATGGAACACGACGGCCAACTCGAGCTCTATACGGCGGTCGCGTCCCGGCTCAAGGAAGCGCACACAAGAGTGCGCGCACTGCAAGTCCCGGAGGGCGTACGGATGGCGCTGACCCGGAAGCTGCTGGTCATTACGGCCGCGGCCAAACACGATCTCGCCGGTGCGGCAAGGCGCCTGGATCGGTTCACCGCCGACCTCGACGCGGGTCGATTCCCCGAAGAGGAAGGCTGAACCGGCCGGGACAGCCCGAGTCCGTTGCGGCACAAGGGTGATTAGCCCGTTTCGTGTTTGATTTGCGGTATATATCTGCCTAACGTGCGAAAAAGCTTGAACACATTCGTTCTGGCGATGATGTCTCCGAAGGGGAAGACGTGAACAAGGCGCAGCTCGTAGAAGCGATTGCCGACAAGGTGGGCGGCCGGCAGCAGGCCGCCGACGCTGTCGACGCGGTCCTGGACGCCCTCGTCCGTGCCGTCGTCGCGGGCGACCGGGTCTCGGTCACCGGCTTCGGTTCCTTCGAGAAGGTCGACCGCCCGGCCCGTTACGCCCGCAACCCGCAGACGGGCGAGCGGGTTCGGGTCAAGAAGACCTCCGTGCCGCGCTTCCGCGCGGGCCAGGGCTTCAAGGACCTGGTGAGCGGCTCGAAGAAGCTTCCGAAGAACGACATCGCGGTCAAGAAGGCCCCCAAGGGCAGCCTGTCAGGACCGCCGCCCACCATCTCCAAGGCCGCGGGCAAGAAGGCCGCCGCCAAGAAGGCCACGGGCGCCGCGAAGAAGGCCACGGGCGCGGCCAAGAAGACGTCCGCGGCGGCGAAGAAGACGACCGCGAAGAAGACCACCGGAGCGGCGAAGACGACGGCGAAGAAGACCACCGCCAAGAAGTCCGCCGCCAAGAGCACCACGGCGGCGGCGAAGAAGACGGCCGCCAAGAAGGCCCCCGCGAAGAAGGCGACCGCCAAGAAGGCCCCGGCCAAGAAGTCGACGGCCCGCAAGACCACCGCCAAGAAGGCCACCGCCCGCAAGAAGTAGCAGGCGGCACCCGCGGCAGCGGGCGAACGGGCACAGGGCACTCACGCGCCGGGCCGGACTCCCTCTCGGAGTCCGGCCCGCGGCGTGTCCGGGACCCGTCGGACGGGCCCCGCCGGTCAGAACGTATGCAGGGTCACCAGCGTGATCCGGCGCCCCGAGCCCCCGCCCGTACCCGAGTCCGCGCCTGTCTCCTCGGTCTCGATCCGCACCCGCTGCCCTGGCCGCAGCAGCCTCAGGCCCCCCGCGTCGAACGCCGCCGCGTCGAAGGGCACGGGCGTCCCGTCGTCGAGCAGCACCTGCCCGCTGCGGCTTTCGGGGTCGTACGTGTACGCGGTCGCCTGCATGCCGGCAGCCTACTGCCCGGCGATCAGCAGCCGCGCCGCCACCGCGGCCGTACGGGGACCCACCCCGAGCGCCAGCGCGGAGCGGAGATCACCGCCGGTGTCGACGTCCTGCCGTACGGAATCCACCGCGCCGAGACGTAGTTCCACCGCGCCGGACGCCCGGTGGCGGGCCCGTGAATCCGTGCCGAATGCGGGCGCCAATTCCCGGCCCGGTGCCACGGCCAGCAAGGTGGTGCCGATTCCGGCCGCGTCCGGGAGAAAAGCACGCGGGAATTGCGCGGCCGCGGCCAGTACCCGCGCCAATTCGGCCGGCCGCAGCGCGGGAAGATCGGCGTTGAGCGCGGCCACCGGGCTTTCCGGCCGGGCCGCCCGTACCACGGCCGCCCCGTGCGTCAGCGCGGCGTTCAGGCCGCCGCCGGGCTCGTCCGCGACGACGCCCGCGCCGAGCGCCGCCAGCTCCCGTCCGGCCCGCGCGTCGTCCGTGACGACTGCCACATCCGCGACCGCCGGGCAGGCCAGCGCGGCTGCCACGGTGTCCTGCGCGAACGCCAGCGCGAGCCCCGGCCGCAGCCCGTCGTCCGCGGTGTCCGACAGCCTGCTCTTGGCCCGGGCAAGGGCCTTCACGGGTACGACCAAGGTCCACTGCACGAGCGTTCCGTCCTTCTCTCGTCGCCGTCATTGTCACCTGCGAGACCTGGCGGTTCACTCTTCGGGGCGTACGGTGTTCTCGACAGACGGGCGGCCCGGGGCGACACTTGTCCGGCCCCAGGCCCTGGAGGAAAGGTGTCAGCGTGCCCCGCCGCAGAATCGGCTTCTGGTACCGCTTGGCCGCGGTGATCTGCAAACCGCCGCTGGTGGTTCTGATCAAGCGGGACTGGCGGGGAATGGAGAACATTCCGGCCGAGGGTGGATTTATCACCGCCGTGAACCACAATTCGCACGTCGACCCCTTCGCGTACGCGCACTACCAGTACAACACCGGACGCGTCCCGCGATTCCTGGCGAAGAGCGGCCTTTTCAAGAAGGGCTTCGTCGGCGCCGCGATGCGGGGGACCGGACAGATCCCCGTCTACCGCGAGAGCACCGACGCGCTGAGCGCCTTCCGGGCCGCGATCGACGCCGTGGAGCGCGGTGAGTGCGTCGCGTTCTACCCCGAGGGCACCCTCACCCGTGACCCGGACGGCTGGCCGATGACCGCCAAGACCGGTGCCGCGCGCGTCGCCCTGCAGACCAAGTGCCCGGTGATCCCGGTCGCCCAGTGGGGCTGCAACGAACTGCTGCCGGCGTACGCCAAGAAGCCCAGCCTCCTGCCGCGCAAGACCCACCAGGTGCTGGCCGGCCCGCCGGTCGACCTGTCGCGGTTCTACGACCAGGAGATGACCACGGAGGTGCTGAAGGAGGCCACCGAGGTCATCATGGCCGCCGTCACCCGCCAGCTGGAGGAGATCCGCGGCGAGAAGGCACCCGAATCCCCCTACGACCCGCGCCGCGAGCGGATCGAGCAGCGGCGCCGTACCCAGCAGGCGAAGTCGCAGGCGGCGCCCCCACGCACCCACGGACCGCAGGCAGAAGGGCAGAGCACGTGAGCAAGCCGGTCAAGGCGGCCGTCTTCGGCACCGGATCCTGGGGCACCGCCTTCGGCACGGTCCTCGCCGACGCGGGCTGCGAGGTCACCCTCTGGGGGCGCCGCGCCGCACTCGCCGACGCCGTCAACTCCACCCGCACCAACCCGGACTACCTGCCCGGCGTGGAACTCCCCGAGAACCTGCGGGCCACCACCGACGCCGCCGAGGCCGCGCGGGACGCCGACTTCACCGTCCTCGCCGTCCCCTCCCAGACGCTGCGCGCGGGCCTCGCCGACTGGACGCCGCTGCTGGCGCCCGGCACCGTCCTGGTGTCGCTCATGAAGGGCGTCGAACTCGGCTCCGCGATGCGGATGAGCGAGGTGATCGGGGACGTCGCCAAGGTCGGCCCCGAGCGCATCGCCGTGGTCACCGGACCGAACCTGGCCCGCGAGATCGCCGCCCGCATGCCGGCCGCCGCCGTGGTCGCCTGCCCCGAAGAATCCGTCGCCCAGCGCCTCCAGGCCGCCTGCCACACCCCGTACTTCCGCCCCTACACCAACACCGACGTCGTCGGCTGCGAACTGGGCGGCGCCGTGAAGAACGTGATCGGGCTCGCCGTCGGCATCGCGGACGGCATGGGCCTCGGCGACAACGCCAAGGGCTCCCTCATCACCCGCGGGCTCGCCGAGACCACCCGCCTGGGAGTCGCCCTCGGGGCCGACCCGCTGACCTTCTCCGGCCTGGCCGGACTCGGTGACCTGGTGGCGACCTGCTCCTCGCCGCTGTCCCGCAACCACACCTTCGGCACCAACCTCGGCAAGGGCATGACCCTGGAGGAGACCATCGCGGTCACCAAGCAGACCGCCGAGGGCGTCAAGTCCTGCGAGTCGGTGCTGGACCTGGCCCGCAGGCACGGCGTCGACATGCCGATCACCGAGACGGTCGTCGCCATCGTGCACGAGGGCAAGTCCCCGGTGGTCGCCGTGAAGGAACTGATGTCGCGCAGCGCGAAGCCCGAACGACGCTGAGCGACGCCCCCGGAACCCGGTGGAACTCGGGCGCCACGCGGCCCCGCCGACGCTGTCTCGAGGCACGGCGGGCGGGTACTCTCAACGCGATATGAGCACCGAGAACCTCCCCCAGAACCCTGAGCAGAGCCCCCAGCGGCCGCCCCGCAAGCCGCGTGTGGCCGTCGTGTTCGGCGGGCGCAGCTCCGAACACGGGATCTCCGTGGTCACCGCCGGCGCCGTCCTCGCGGCCATCGACCGGACGCGCTACGACGTCCTGCCGATCGGCATCACCCGGGACGGCCGCTGGGCCCTCACCGCCGACGAACCGGAACGCATGGCGATCACCGAACGCCGTACGCCCGACGTCGAGGAACTGGCCGAGTCGACCGAGGGCGGCGTGCTGCTGCCCGTCGACCCCGCCAACCGCGAGGTCGTCTACAGCGAACCGGGCTCGGTGCCCAAGGCGCTGGGCGAGGTGGACGTCGTCTTCCCCGTGCTGCACGGTCCGTACGGCGAGGACGGCACCCTCCAGGGCCTGCTGGAGCTGTCCGGCGTGCCCTACGTCGGTGCGGGCGTCCTCGCCTCCGCCGTCGGCCAGGACAAGGAGTACATGAAGGCGGTCTTCACCTCCTACGGGCTGAAGGTCGGCCCGTACGCGGTGATCCGGCCCCGCGAGTGGGAGCAGGACCGTTCCGGCGCCCGCAAGAAGATCGTCGACTTCGCCGGCGAGCACGGCTGGCCGCTGTTCGTGAAGCCCGCGCGCGCGGGTTCCTCGATCGGCATCACCAAGGTCGACGACCTCTCCGGCCTCGACGAGGCGATCGAGGAGGCCCGGCGCCACGACCCGAAGATCCTGGTCGAGGCGGCGCTGCGCGGCCGGGAGATCGAGTGCGGGGTGCTGGAGTTCGAGGACGGACCCCGGGCCTCCGTCCCCGCCGAGATCCCGCCGCCCTCCGCGCACGCGTACTACGACTTCGAGGCCAAGTACATCGACTCCACCCCCGGCATCGTGCCGGCCCCGCTCACCGCCGAGGAGACCGCGGAGGTCCAGCGCCTGGCCGTGGCGGCGTTCGACGCGGCCTCCTGCGAGGGGCTGGTGCGCGCGGACTTCTTCCTCACCGAGGACGACGAGTTCGTGATCAACGAGATCAACACCATGCCCGGCTTCACGCCGATCTCCATGTACCCGCAGATGTGGCAGGCGAGCGGGGTGAGCTACCCGGAGCTGGTGGACCGGCTGGTCCAGGGTGCGCTGCGGCGGCCCACGGGACTGCGCTGACGCTTTTCGCGCCGTGACCACAGAGAAGGCGACTCCCTCGGGGGTCGCCTTCTCGCAGTATGATCAGCGGGTTTCCCGTCCGGTCCGGGAACCGTCATCCCCTTGCCGTCGTCTGCTGAGGAACAGCACGCGGCGGCGAGCAACAGGACGGGACCGAGCGGCGGAGAGGGGGCAGGAGCTAGAGATGGACGACCGGACAGGTCAGGGTGCGGGTGATGCCGTCCACTTGCTGGACCTTGGCGACCACCATGCGACCCAGTTCGTCGACGGTGTCCGACTGGGCGCGGACGATGACGTCGTAAGGTCCTGTCACGTCCTCGGCCTGGATCACACCGGGGAGCTTGCTGATCGTCTCGGCGACGGTCGACGCCTTGCCGACCTCGGTCTGGATCAGAATGTACGCCTGTACCACGGAACCTCCAGAGCGGCCACGAGGATCATGTGGGGAAAAGGAACGCCACGGTATCGCGTAGCCGCTCTCCGAGGGGAGACCCGCGGGCCGCGGGCCTCGCGCGTCGGGGTGCCGGGAGGACACGAGTTGACGATCACGCCGACCGTGGCGACGGTCATTTCGACCGTAACGAGGACAGAGATGACGCGCGACCGGGCCCGGACAGGGACAGGGACGGAAGGGGAGCCAAGGCGATGAAGGGCACTGTTGGTGAGCTGGGGGAGTTCGGGCTCATCAGGGAGCTCACCTCCCGTCTCACCACCACCCCGGCGGTCCGGGTGGGTCCCGGCGACGACGCCGCGGTGGTGGCCGCGCCCGACCGCAGGGTGGTGGCCAGCACCGACATCCTCGTCGAGGGGCGGCACTTCCGCCGTGACTGGTCCACCGCGTACGACGTGGGCCGCAAGGCGGCGGCGCAGAACCTGGCCGACATCGCCGCCATGGGCGCCGTGCCGACCGCACTGCTGCTCGGCCTGGTCGTGCCCGCCGAACTGCCGGTGACCTGGCCGACCGAGCTGATGGACGGGCTGCGCGACGAGTGCCAGGTCGCGGGCGCCTCCGTGGTCGGCGGCGACGTGGTGCGCGGCGACACCATCACCGTCTCCATCACCGCCCTCGGCGACCTGCGCAACCAGGAGCCGGTGACCCGGGGCGGCGCCCAGCCCGGCGACCTCGTCGCGGTGACCGGCTGGCTGGGCTGGTCCGCCGCCGGGTTCGCCGTCCTGTCCCGCGGTTTCCGCTCGCCGCGCGCCTTCGTCGAGGCCCACCGCCGCCCCGAGCCGCCGTACCACGCCGGTCCGGCCGCCGCGGGCCTGGGCGCCACCGCCATGTGCGACGTCAGCGACGGACTGATCGCCGACCTGGGGCACATCGCCGAGGCCAGCAAGGTCCGGATCGACGTGCGCTCCGGGCAGATCGACATCCCGTCCCAGATGAACGACATCGGGCAGGCCGTCGGCGTCGACCCCATGCAGTGGGTGCTCACCGGGGGCGAGGACCACGCGATCGTGGCGACCTTCCCGCCGGACGTGAAGCTCCCCGCCCGCTGGAAGGTCATCGGCGAGGTCCTCAACCCGTCGGCGCTGCCCCAGGTGACGGTCGACGGTGCCCCCTGGACCAGCAAGGGCGGCTGGGACCACTTCGGCGGGGACGTGGAGTCGTGACGGCACTGCCCCTGGTCCTCACGGTGGCCGGCTCCGACTCCGGCGGCGGCGCCGGCATCCAGGCCGACCTGAAGACGATGCTCGCCCTCGGCACCCACGGCATGAGCGTCCTCACCGCGGTCACCGCGCAGAACTCCCGCGGCGTGCAGGGCGCCTGGGAACTGCCCGTGGACGCGGTGCGCGCCCAGTACCGCAGCGTCGTGGACGACATCGGCGTGCAGGCGGTCAAGACCGGGATGCTCTCCTCCGCCGAACTGGTCGAGACGGTCGCCGAATTGCTGGCCGGCACCGACGTGCCCGCCGTCGTCGACCCGGTCGGCGTCTCCAAGCACGGGGACGCGCTGCTCGCCGCCTCGGCCCTCGAATCGGTCCGCCGCACACTCCTCCCGGTCGCCACCGTCGCCACGCCCAACCTCGACGAGGTCGCCCAACTCACCGGCGTACGCGTCGAGTCCGAATCTGATCTGGGCCGGGCCGCGGCCGCCGTGCTGGAGTACGGCCCGCGCTGGGTGCTGATCAAGGGGGGCCATCTGGCCGGTGACGCCGTCGACCTGCTCACCGACGGCTCCGAGGAGCACTGGCTGCGCGCCCCCCGCCTCGACAACCGGCACACCCACGGCACGGGCTGCACCCTCGCCTCCGCCGTGGCCTGCGGGCTGGCGAAGGGGCAGCCGGTGCCGGAGGCGGTGCGGGCGGCCAAGGAGTACGTCACCGGGGCGATCACGGCCGGGTTCCCGCTCGGCGGCGGCATCGGACCCGTGGACCACGGCTGGGCGCTCAGGCGGGATACTCCCTGAGCTCGATGCCGGTGGCCGCCTTCTCCGTGAGCCGCTTGAAGAAGCCGGCCATCAGGCGGTGGCTGAGCAGCCGGTACATGCGGTCGCGGCTGCGGATACGGCGCTCGGTGGGCGGGGCGAAGAACGGGCCCGCGTTGCCGGAGATCTTCTGGCAGCCCTTGGCGAAGTCCCGGATCCGCGTCTCGTACTCGGCGAACGCGGTGCGGTGGTCGCCGCCCGCCAGAGCGAGTTCACCGGCCAGGACGTGGGCGCCGACGATCGCCACCCCCGTGCCCATGCCGCCCATGGTGGCGCCGTACCCGGCGTCGCCGAGCAGGGCGACGCGCCCGTGGGTGAGCCGGTCGACGTGGATCTGCGCGATCGCGTCGAAGTACAGGTCGTCGGCCTCCTCCAGCGCCTTCAGCACGCTCGGCGTCTCCCAGCCCATCCCCTCGAACCGGTCCCGCAGGATCCGCTTCTGCGCGGCCACGTCCCCGCGGTCGTACGCCAACGGCTCCGAGCGGAACACCAGGAGGGCGCCCGCGCGCTCCGGGTCCCCGTCGTAGTTGCCGACGCAGACCGCGCGGCCGGGCTCGCTGTACAGGCGGCCGGTGCGGTCGAGCCCCAGATGGTTGGGGATGCCGAAACCGGCGACGTAGTGGTCCTGGAAGCGCAGGTACCGGGACTCGTCGCCGAAGACCAGGCGGCGGGTGCGCGAGTGCAGGCCGTCGGCGCCGACGACGAGGTCGAAGCGGCGGGGTGCGCCGCGCTCGAAGGCGACGTCCACTCCGTCCGGGCCGTCGGTGAGCGTCGCGACCGAGTCGTCGAAGACGTACTCGACGGTGTCCTCGGTGCGCTCGTGCAGGATCTTCGCCAGTTCGCCGCGGAAGATCTCGACGTCCCCGCTCATCATCTCGGCGGGCAGATCCACGCGCGGGGTGCCGTCGGCGGCGACGACGGTCTGGCGGCCCATGTGGGTCTGGCGGGTGTGGATCTCGTCCCAGACGCCCATGGCGGTGAGCACCCTCCGGTGCACATGGCCCCGGAAGTCGACGGCGAAGCCGTCCCCGCGCAGCGCGGGCGCCTTCTCGACGACGGTGACCCGGGCGCCGTACCGGGCGAGGCAGAGGGCGAGGGCGGGCCCGGCGACGCCGGCGCCGGAGACGAGGACGGTGAGGTGGCTCAGGCGCTGTGTGTTCGTCATGACGACCACCCTCGACGCCCCCGCTGACCGTTCGCCCACCGTCCGCCTACCGCGGGCTGACCGGAGCTGACCGGAGCTGACCGCAGGGCCGCGGGACTGCCCGTGGGGCGGCCGCACGGGGTGTGCGCCGACGCTCACGAAGCCGCCGGTGTGGCGGACGCCGGTGCACCGGTCCCTACCTCTCGCCCACCGCCGCCGCCCGCAGGCCCCGGCCCCGCTCGAAGGCATGGGCGTACGCCTCGGGAGCGAGCCGGGCGCGGACGTCCCGCTCGGCGCGGGCGGCGTCGGGGTCGCCGGGGGCCGGGGCGCCGCGCAGACCCGTGGCGGCGCCGAGGAGTTCGGCGGCGCGCTCCGGGCCAGGGGCGACGACCGCCAGGGACTCGGCGACCTCCGCCAGGGCGAGCACGTCGGGGGAGTCCAGGGCGAGCACCCGGGCCTGTTCCAGCCAGCCGGCGGCGGTCTCCGCGTCGCCCTCCGCGGCGGCCGTGCGGCCCAGGCCCACCAGGATGCGGACCGACTCGCCGGTGCTGAACCAGTTGTCGGCGCACAACCGCAGCGCGTTCTCGTACTCCACGCGCGCGCGTGGAGTGTCGCCGGAGAGCCGGGCCACGTCGCCCAGGCCCCGCCGGGCGCTCGCCACCTTGTCACCGGCCCCGGTCGAGCGGGCGAGCGCCGCGGAGCGCGCGAAGTGCCCGGCGGCCTCCTCCGCGTCACCCCGGTGCAGCAGTACGAGCGCGCGCGAGCGCAGCAGATCAGCGGTCTCCTCGGGCGACTCGAGCTCCCGGACGTGCGCCAGACCCTCATCGAGCAGTTCGAGGGCCCGGCCGTACGCGCCGCGCCGGTGGGCGAAACCGCCCAACGGGTCGAGGCAGTTGGCCATGCCCCAGCGGTCGCCGGTGGCACGGAAGCCCTCCAGGGACCGGGCGAAGGCGGCCTCCGCCTCGGCCGCCCGGCCCGCGAAGAGCTCCTGGTAGCCGATCCCCATGTCGAGCAGGGCGAGCCCCCAGGGGCCCTTGCCGACCTGGACCCTCGGCAGGGCGTCCGCCACGAGGGTGGGCCCGCAGGTGAGGGAGTGCAGGACGACCGCGAACGGCAGCCGCAGCGGCCGGTCGAGCGACTCCATCACCGCGGAGACCCGTGCGAGCCGCCCGGTCCCGGCCGGGTCGCCGTCCCCGTCCGGGTCGCCGTCCCCCTCCCCGTCCGAGGAGACCGCGTTCATCGCGCACAGGGCGTACTCCTCGGCCAGCCCCTCGGGCGGCTCGTCGCCGACGGCCGCCAGCAGCGCGCGGGCCCGCGGCACCTGCTCGCCGTGCAGACCGCGCAGCCAGTGGAACCAGGTCAGTGCGGCCATGAGCCGCAGTGCCTCGCGCGGGTCGCTTTCCGTGAGGTGCCGCTGGGCCGCGTCCAGATTGCCCAGCTCGGCGGCGAGCCGGGCCAGCCAGGGCAGCTGGCCGCCGGTGCGCAGGTGCGGCTCCGCCCGCTCGGCCAGGCCCAGGAAATACCGCGCGTGCGCCTCGCGCAGCCGGTCCCGGCCGGTCAGGCCCTCGGCCGCGAACGCGCGGAGGGTCTCCAGCATCCGGTAGCGGCCCTCGGGCAGGTGCTCCAGGAGCGACTTCTCCACGAGCGAGGCCAGCAGGTCCTCCGGGTGCGGCACCCCGCACACCGCCTCCACGGCCTCCAGCGTGGCGCCCCCGGTGAAGACCGTCAGACGCCGGGCCAGCTCCCGCTCCTCCTCGTCCAGCAGCTCCCAGCTCCACTCGACGACGGCGCGCAGCGTGCGGTGGCGGGGCGCCTTGGCACGGTCGCCCCGGCTGAGCAGACGGAAACGGTCGTCCAGGCGGTCGGCCAGCTCGGCCGGGGCGAGGGTGCGCAGCCGGGCCGCGGCCAGCTCGATGGCCAGGGGCAGCCCGTCCAGCGCCGCGCAGATCTCCGGCACGCGCGCGTGGCCGTCGAACCCGGGGCGCACCGCGCGGGCGCGTTCCAGGAACAGCTCGGCCGACGGGCCCGGCGACAGCGGCGGAACCGGCACCAGGGCCTCGCCGGTGATCCCGAGGCTCTCCCGGCCGGTGGCGAGGATCCGTATGCCCGGGCAGGAGGCCAGCAACAGTGCCGCCAGCGCGGCGGCCGCGTCGATCAGGTGCTCGCAGTTGTCGAGCACGAGCAGCGCCTCACTGTCCTCCAGGGCCGTCAGCAGCCGCTCGGTGGCGTCCACGCCCGCGGTACGGAACCCCTCGCGCACACCGAGCGCGGTGAGCACGGCGTACGGGATCCGGGTGCCGTCGGTCAGGGGCGCCAGCTCGACGAAGCAGACCTCGGCGGGGGAGCGCGGCGTGTCGTACCGTCCCGCCGCCTCGATCGCGAGCCGGGTCTTGCCGGTGCCGCCGGGACCGGTGAGCGTGACGAGGCGCACGTCGGCGAACAGGGCGGTGATCCGGTCCAGCTCCGTGTCCCGGCCGACGCAGCGGGTCAGCTGGGCGGGGAGTCCGGGCCGGCGCGGCGCGGTGGCCGAGTGTCCCCGGAGCAGTTCACCGTGGAGTGCGGACAGCTCGGGCGACGGGTCGGTGCCGAGCTGCTCCGCCAGGGTGCGCCGCGCCTCCTCGTAGACCGTCAGCGCCTCCGCGGGCCGTCCGCCCGCGTGCAGGGCCCGCATCAGCTGCCCGTAGAGCCGCTCGCTCAAGGGGTGCGCGGACAGCAGCGCCCGCAGCTCGGGCACCAGCTCGGGGCCGCCACCGAGCGCCAGATCCGCCTCGATCCGGTCCTGTACGGCGGTCAGCCGCAGCTCCGTGAGCCGGGCCGCCTCGGCGGGCGCCTCCGGCAGATCGGGCAGCGCGGGACCGCGCCACAGTGCGAGTGCCGCACGCAACCCGGCCGCCGCGCGCGCGTGGTCGCCGGCGGCGAGGGCGGCACGTCCTTCACCGCACAGGCGTTCGAATGTGTGGCTGTCGACGGACTCGGGCGGCGTGACGACGCGGTACCCGGCGCCGCTGCCCTCGACGGGGGTGTGCGGGGCCAGCCGGCCGCGAAGGCGCGAGATCTGCGACTGGAGGGCGTTCGCGGCACCGGCGGGCGGCTCGCTGCCGTACAGGCCGTCGATCAGGCGGGCCGCGGGGACCGTGCGGCCGGCGTCCAGGAGCAGGAGGGTCAGCAGTGCTCGGGGCCGGGGGCCGCCGGGGTCGACGGGGGTGCCGTCGTCGGTACGGATGTCCAGGGGGCCGAGAATCCCGAAGCGCATTCCCGGGATTCTGGCACGGCAAAAAGCCGGCCCACACGAGGTGGACCGGCTCCGTGCAGCGGACCAGGCAGTGGCCGCGCGCTCAGCTGATGCGTCAGCGCGAGACCTTGCCGGCCTTGATGCACGAGGTGCAAGCGTTCACGCGCTTCGGCGTCCCGCCCACCACGGTACGCACACGCTGGATGTTCGGGTTCCAGCGACGGGACGTACGGCGGTGCGAGTGCGAGATGTTGTTGCCGAAGCCCGGCCCCTTGCCGCAGACGTCGCAGTTGGCAGCCACGGGTCACTCCAAAGACTTCAGATGCACTTACGGTTGATCCCGGCATGCCGGGATCAAGTTCTCGGACTCGCGAACGGGCCGGGATCTGAGTGGCGGTGCCAGGGGGATGGCCCGATCGGGATCGGGCAACCGGAGCAGCATACAACGGCTGCTCCCGTACAACGAAACTACCACGGCAGCTCAGGGGCCCGCCCCGGCCCTCTTCCGGTGGGCCGGCCCCCCAAGGTCTACGCTGCCTGCCACGTCCGCAGCTCAGGGAGGCGCAGGTGGCGCAGGTGCCGCAGAGGTTCTTCGACGCTCTGGCGGTGCGTACCTGGTGCGGTCTGTCGCTGCGTGCGCTGGGCCGGGCGCGCGAGGAGATCGACGCGATCAACGTCTATCCCGTCGCGGACGGGGACACCGGCACGAACCTCTACCTGACCGTCGAGTCGGCCGTCGCGGCCGTGGAGGCCGTCTTCGCGGCACACGAGCTGACCGCGGGTGCGCGGGACGCGAGCGAGCCGCCCCGGGAAGCGAGCGAGGCACCGCACGGGGCGAGCGACGGTCCCTCGCTGGCCGACGCCGTCGGTGCCATGGCGCACGGCGCGCTGATCGGCGCGCGGGGCAACTCCGGCACGATCCTCGCGCAGCTGCTGCGCGGCATGGCCCAGGTGCTCACCGCGCCGGGCGACTCCGACCGCGCCGAGGGCTCCGGTCTGCGAAGGGCCCTGCGGCACGCCGCCGCGTCCGCCCGGCAGGCCGTCGCCCACCCGGTCGAGGGCACCGTCCTGACCGTCGCCTCGGCCGCCGCCGACGCGGCCGACGCGGCCGAGGGCGACTGCGCCGAGGTGGCCCGCGCCGCCTACGAGGGTGCCCGCGCGGCGCTCGCCGCCACTCCGGGCCAGCTCCCCGCCCTGGAGCGCGCCGGAGTGGTCGACGCGGGCGGCCACGGCCTGGTGACGGTCCTCGCGGCCCTGGTGGAGACGTTCACGGGCCGGGCGCCCGGCCCCGTCGCCGTGCCGCACGCGCGCGGGGAGCATGGCGGCGAGGGACGCGCGGACGCGCACGCCCCCACCGGGGAGTGCGCCACGGAGACGGAGGACGAGGAGAACGGTCCCGCCTTCGAGGTGATCTACCTCCTGGAGGCCGAGGACGCGGCCGTGGCGCGGCTGCGGCAGCGGCTCGACGCCCTCGGGGACTCGCTCGTCGTGGTCGGCGGCGACGGACTGTGGAACGTCCACGTGCACGTCGACGACGCGGGCGCCGCCGTGGAGGCCGGCGTCGAGGCCGGCCGGCCGTACCGGATCCGCATCACCCACTTCGGGCACGGCGACGCGCACACCGCCGGGACCGAGCGCCCGCCCCGGGAACGGGCCCAGCGCGCCGTGGTGGCCGTCGTACCGGGGGAGGGCCTGGCGGGGCTGTACGCCGAGGCAGGCGCGACCACCCTGCTCGCGCGCCCCGGGGAGCCGCCCGCGAGCGGCGAGCTGGTCCAGGCCGTCCGGCGGGCGCACGCGCGTGAAGTGGTGCTGCTGCCCAACGACGCCGAACTGCGCCACACCGCCGCCGCGGCGGCCGAGCAGGCCCGCACCGAGGGCATCCGCGTCGCCCTCATCCCGACCCGTTCCGCGGTCCAGGGCATCGCCGCGCTCGCCGTGCACGAGCCCGAGCGGCGCTTCGACGAGGACGTGGTGGCGATGACCTCGGCGGCCGGGGCCACCCGCCACGCCGAGGTCACCGTCGCCGAACGCCAGTCCTGGACCACGGCCGGCATCTGCCAGGCAGGTGACGTGCTCGGCCTCATCGACGGCGACGTGGCCGTGATCGGCGCGGACGTCTCCCAGGTCGCCGCGACGGTGCTGGACCGCATGCTGTCGGCCGGCGGCGAGCTGGTCACCCTGGTCCTCGGCGACGAGGCGCCGCGGACCGTCGCCGACCGGCTGGAGGCCCGTGTCCGGGAGGCCTACCTCGCGGTCGACACGGTGGTCTACCGGGGCGGCCGGCAGGGCGCCCTGCTGCTGGTCGGCGTGGAGTAGGCGGAGGAGTACGGGGCCGGTACGGCGCTCCCCCGGGCCGTTGTCAGTGGCGTGGTGTGCAATGGATCTCGTGCCCGCACTGCAAGAACCCCTGAAGAAGGTGCTCGGCCCCGCCACCGCGAAGGTGATGGCCGAGCACCTCGGCCTGCACACCGTCGGCGACCTCCTCCACCACTACCCCCGGAGATACGAGGAGCGCGGTCAGCTCACCCACCTCGCCGACCTGCCCATGGACGAGCACGTCACGGTGGTCGCCCAGGTCGCCGACGCCCGCCTGCACACCTTCGCCTCGTCGAAGGCCCCGCGCGGCAAGGGGCAGCGGCTCGAGGTGACCATCACGGACGGCAGCGGCCGCCTCCAACTGGTCTTCTTCGGCAACGGAGTTCACAAGCCCCACAAGGAACTCCTGCCGGGCACCCGCGCGATGTTCGCCGGCAAGGTCTCCGTCTTCAACCGCCGACTGCAACTGGCCCATCCGGCGTACGAATTGCTGCGCGGCGGTGACGACGAGGGCGAGGCGGCCGAGAGCGTCGAGTCGTGGGCGGGCGCGCTCATCCCCCTCTACCCGGCCACTGCCAAGCTGGAGTCCTGGAAGCTCGCCAAGGCGATCCAGACGGTGCTGCCCAGCGCGCAGGAGGCCGTCGACCCGCTCCCCGGCTCCCTGCGCGAGGGCCGGGGCCTGGTCTCCCTGCCCGAGGCCCTCCTCAAGATCCACCGCCCGCACACCAAGGCCGACATCGAGGACGCCCGCGCCCGCCTGAAGTGGGACGAGGCATTCGTCCTCCAGGTCGCCCTCGCCCGCCGCCGCCACGCCGAGTCCCAACTCCCCGCCGTCCCGCGGAAGCCCAGCCCCGACGGGCTGCTCACCGCCTTCGACGACCGGCTCCCCTTCACCCTCACCGACGGCCAGCAGAAGGTCTCCCGCGAGATCTTCGACGACCTCGCCACCGACCACCCCATGCACCGGCTGCTCCAGGGCGAGGTGGGCAGCGGCAAGACCCTGGTCGCCCTGCGCGCGATGCTCGCCGTCGTCGACTCCGGCGGGCAGGCCGTGATGCTGGCGCCCACCGAGGTGCTCGCCCAGCAGCACCACCGGTCCGTCGTCGAGATGATGGGCGAGCTGGCCGAGGGCGGGATGCTCGGCGGCGCCGAGCACGCCACCAAGGTGGTGCTGCTGACCGGTTCCATGGGCGCCGCCGCCCGCCGCCACGCCCTGCTCGACCTGGCCACCGGCGAGGCGGGCATCGTCATCGGCACGCACGCGCTCATCGAGGACAAGGTCCAGTTCCACGACCTCGGCCTGGTCGTCGTGGACGAGCAGCACCGCTTCGGAGTGGAGCAGCGCGACGCCCTGCGCGGCAAGGGGAAGCAGCCCCCGCACCTGCTCGTCATGACCGCCACGCCCATCCCGCGCACCGTCGCCATGACCGTCTTCGGCGACCTGGAGACCTCCGTCCTCGACCAGCTCCCGGCCGGCCGGTCCCCGATCGCCAGCCATGTCGTCCCGGCCGCCGACAAACCCCACTTCCTCGCCCGCGCCTGGGAACGGGTCCGCGAGGAGGTCTCGGGCGGCCACCAGGCGTACGTCGTCTGCCCCCGCATCGGCGACGAGGACGACGACCCCGGGAAGGGCGCCAAGCAGTCCAAGCAGCCCCCGGAGGGCGACGCCGACAAACGCCCCCCGCTCGCCGTCCTCGACGTCGCCGAGCAGCTCGCCAAGGGCCCGCTCCAGGGACTCAAGGTGGAGGTCCTGCACGGCCGGATGCAGCCCGACGACAAGGACGCGGTCATGCGCCGCTTCGCCGCCGGGGAGACCGACGTCCTGGTCGCCACCACCGTCATCGAGGTCGGCGTGAACGTCCCCAACGCCACCGCGATGGTGATCATGGACGCCGACCGCTTCGGCGTCTCCCAGCTGCACCAGCTGCGCGGCCGGGTCGGGCGCGGCTCCGCTCCCGGCCTGTGCCTGCTGGTCAGCGAGATGCCCGAGGCGAGCGCGGCCCGCCAGCGGCTGAACGCGGTCGCGAGCACCCGCGACGGCTTCGAGCTCTCCCGCATCGACCTCGAACAGCGCCGCGAGGGCGACGTCCTCGGCCAGGCCCAGTCCGGCGCCCGCACCTCCCTGCGCGTCCTCGCCGTCATCGAGGACGAGGAGATCATCGCGGAGGCGAGGCAGGAGGCGGCGGCCGTCGTCGCCGCCGACCCGGAGCTGACCGGTCTGCCGGGGCTGCGCACGGCCCTGGAGGCACTGCTGGACGAGGAGCGGGAGCAGTACCTGGAGAAGGGCTGAGAGACTGGCAACGGACACCGTCCGTCCACCCGAGCACACCGACAAGGACCCAGAAATGACCCGCGTGATCGCCGGCAAGGCCGGCGGACGTCGACTGGCCGTCCCGCCGGGCACCGGCACCCGGCCCACCTCCGACCGCGCGCGCGAGGGCCTGTTCTCCACCTGGCAGTCCCTGCTCGGCGGCCCGCTGGACGGCGAGCGGGTCCTCGATCTGTACGCGGGTTCCGGCGCCGTCGGCCTGGAGGCGCTCTCCCGCGGCGCCGGGCACGTCCTGCTCGTGGAGGCCGACGCCCGCGCCGCCCGCACGGTCCGGGCGAACGTCGAGTCCCTCGGTCTGCCCGGCGCCGAGGTCCGGGCGGGCAAAGCGGAACAGATCATCCGCACCCCGGCCCCCGCCGAGCCGTACGACGTCGTCTTCCTGGACCCGCCGTACCTCGTCTCGGACGACGATCTTCGCGAGATCCTGCTCACACTCCGTACGGAGGGGTGGCTCGGGGCGGAAGCGCTCGTCACCGTGGAGCGCAGCACCAGGGGCGGCGAATTCCGCTGGCCGCACGGCTTCGAAGCCATCCGGGCCCGTCGCTACGGCGAGGGAACGTTTTGGTACGGTCGCGCCGCCTCTACGTGCGAAGACGCACGATGACCGGACCGGAGAGCGAGGGAACTCAAGTGCGCCGTGCCGTCTGTCCCGGGTCGTTCGACCCGATCACCAACGGACACCTCGACATCATCGCCCGGGCCTCCAGCCTGTACGACGAGGTCTACGTCGCCGTGATGATCAACCAGGCGAAGAAGGGCCTGTTCGAGATCGAGGAGCGGATCGACCTCATCCGCCGGGTCACCGCCGAGTACGGGAACGTCCGCGTGGAGTCCTTCCACGGCCTGCTCGTCGACTTCTGCAAGCAGCGCGAGATCCCGGCCATCGTCAAGGGCCTGCGCGCGGTCAGCGACTTCGACTACGAGTTGCAGATGGCCCAGATGAACAACGGCCTCTCCGGTGTGGAGACCCTCTTCATCCCCACCAACCCCACCTACAGCTTCCTGTCGTCCTCCCTGGTCAAGGAGGTCGCGACCTGGGGCGGCGACGTCGCCCACCTGGTGCCGCCGCTGGTCCTCGAAGCCCTCACGGAGCGCCTGGGGAACCGCTGACCGCCCCGTCGCGCAGCCGCCGCCACGGCGCACGGAGACTGACAACCCGTCACCCGGTGTCCCCGGGACACCCCGGGGTCGTACAGTCGACCCGTCCGTCTCCAACACAGCTGTAGAGAGTGGCGAGCACACGGTGGACGTGCAGAACAAGCTCGACGAGATCACCGCGATGGTCTCCGGCGCCCGCGCCATGCCCATGTCGGCCTCGTGCGTGGTCAACCGCGCCGAGCTGCTCTCGATGCTGGAAGAGCTGCGCGCGGAGCTGCCCGGTTCCCTCGCCCAGGCGCAGGAACTGATCGGCGACCGCGAGCAGATGGTCGCGCAGGCCCGCCAGGAGGCCGACCGGATCATCGAGGGCGCGCACGCCGAGCGCGGTTCCCTGATCGCCGGCACCGAGGTCGCCCGCCGCTCCCAGGCCGAGGCGGACCGGATCCTCGCCGAGGCCCGCCAGGAGGCCGAGGAGGTCCGCGCCGAGGCCGACGACTACGTCGACTCCAAGCTCGCCAACTTCGAGGTCGTCCTCACCAAGACCCTCGGCTCCGTCGGCCGGGGCCGCGAGAAGCTCCTCGGCACCGGACCCGGCCTCGACGAGAACGGCTACGAGGACGAGGACGCCCCCGAGCGCAGCCACGACCCGGAGATCCTGCGCCGGGACGCCGACGCCTACGTCGACACCAAGCTCGGTGCCTTCGAGGCCGTGCTGGCCAAGACCCTGACCGCGGTCGGCCGGGGCCGCCAGAAGCTGCACGGCCGGATCGCCACCGACGACCTCGGCGCCCTCGCGGACGACCTGACCACCGTCCAGCACTCCAGCGACGCCGACTACCTCGCCGACCTCGCGGGCCTCGCCGACACCCCGGCCCCCGCCCCTGCCTCCGCCGAGCAGCAGGGGCAGCCCCAGTACGGCGAGCAGCAGCCCGTGGCGGCCCAGCTGCCGACGCAGGCCGTGCCGGAGATGCCGTCCCAGGAACCGGCGTACGGCTACGCACCCCAGCAGCAGCCCGATCCGTACGCGGCCTACCAGCAGACCTACGACGGCCAACCGGACCCGTACGGCTACCAGCAGCAGGGCGCCGACCCGTACGCCTACCAGTACGACGGCGGGCAGCAGGCGTACGACGCACAGCAGGGCTACGCCCAGCCGCCGCAGCCGCAGCAGCCGCCGCACGCCGCACAGGACCATCCGCAGGCGCTCGACGAGACCAGCCTCTTCGACACCAGCATGATCAGCGCCGAGCAGCTGCGCGCGTACGAACAGGGCCGCGGCCTCTAGGGGCGAGGGGGCGTCCCGGGCCGGATTGGGCCGAGAGCGAATGGTCCAGTATCCTGGCTCTTCGGTCGCGCGTACGTCCGCGATCGCCGCTGCCCGGGAACACCGAACGGCAGCACCCCAACCCACGAAGACCGAAAGCAGGAATGGTTCTGAACGCGCGCCTCGACCACCGCGACCCCCTCGTGTTCGACACGCACGAGCTGGGACGGCGGCCCGGTGCGCTCCAGCGCCTGACCCGCACGGTCGACGCTCCCAAGGACTTCGGTCTCCAGGGAGTCATCGGAGTGCCGGAAGGCGCCCCGGTGGAGCTCGATCTCCGGCTCGAGTCGGTCATGGAAGGGGTGCTCGTCACAGGCACCGCCCGTGCCAGGGCCGAGGGGGAGTGCGTAAGGTGTCTGGAGCCGCTGGAGCAGCAGCTCGAAGCGGACTTCCAGGAGCTGTTCTCGTACCCTGACGCCGACGACCGTGGCCGCCCCGTGGCGGAACCGGGCGACGACGCCGAGGACGACGAGGACAGGTTCTTCGTCGAGGACGGACTGATCGGCCTCGAACCCGTGCTGCGCGACGCGGTGGTGCTCGCACTGCCGATGCAGCCGGTGTGCCAGGAAGACTGCCAGGGTCTGTGCTCCGAGTGCGGAGTGCGCCTGTCGGACGACCCGGACCACCACCATGACGCCGTCGACATTCGTTGGGCGGCATTGCAGGGACTCGCCGGTTCACTCGGAGACGGCGAGAAGGACGATATGAGCGGCGACGGGCCAGATTCCGCGGACGCCGCCGAGAAGCAGGAGAAGTAGCCGTGGCTGTTCCGAAGCGGAAGATGTCGCGCAGCAACACGCGCCACCGCCGGTCGCAGTGGAAGGCTGCGGTCCCCACCCTGGTTGCGTGCGAGCGCTGCCACGAGCCCAAGCTGCAGCACATCGCGTGCCCGGCTTGCGGCACTTACAACAAGCGCCAGGTCCTCGAGGTCTGAGCGGCTGGTGAGAGGCACTGTGTCAGTCCCCAAGAAGGCGGAAGACGCCAAGGCGGACCCACCCGCCAAGAAGAAGGCGGACACCCAGGCCTCGTCCCACACGCTTCTGGAAGGGCGGCTCGGCTATCAGCTCGAGTCCGCCCTTCTGGTGCGTGCACTGACCCACCGTTCCTACGCGTACGAGAACGGCGGTCTGCCGACGAACGAGCGGCTGGAGTTCCTCGGGGACTCCGTGCTCGGCCTCGTCGTCACGGACACGCTGTACCGCACCCACCCCGACCTGCCCGAAGGCCAGCTGGCCAAGTTGCGGGCCGCGGTGGTCAACTCGCGTGCGCTGGCGGAGGTGGGCCGCGGGCTCGAACTCGGCTCCTTCATCCGGCTCGGCCGCGGTGAAGAGGGCACGGGCGGCCGGGACAAGGCGTCCATCCTCGCCGACACCCTCGAAGCGGTGATCGGCGCGGTCTATCTCGACCAGGGCCTCGACGCGGCCTCCGAACTGGTGCACCGCCTGTTCGACCCGCTGATCGAGAAGTCCTCGAACCTCGGTGCCGGCCTGGACTGGAAGACCAGCCTCCAGGAGCTCACCGCGACCGAAGGGCTCGGCGTCCCCGAGTACCTGGTCACGGAGACCGGTCCCGACCACGAGAAGACCTTCACTGCTGCCGCCCGCGTCGGAGGCGTCTCGTACGGCACCGGCACCGGCCGCAGCAAGAAGGAGGCGGAGCAGCAGGCCGCGGAATCCGCGTGGCGGTCCATCCGGGCCGCGGCGGACGAGCGCGCCAAGGCGACGGCGAACGCCGTCGACGCGGACCCCGACGAGGCGTCCGCCTCCGCCTGACCCGTCCACCGCACGGTCCGAACGCCCGCCCCTCCGCCGGGGCGGGCGTCCGGACCGTCACCAGTCCAGGCCCGCCCGAGGGGAAGCCATGCCCGAGTTGCCCGAGGTAGAGGTCGTACGACGCGGCCTGGAGCGCTGGGTCGCCCACCGGACCGTCGCCGACGCCGAGGTGCTGCACCCGCGCGCGGTACGCCGGCACATCGCGGGCCCCGACGACTTCGCCCACCGCCTGGGGGGCCACCGCATCGGCATGCCCAGCCGCCGCGGCAAGTACCTGTGGCTGCCGCTGGAGGACACCGACCAGGCCGTCCTCGCCCACCTCGGCATGAGCGGCCAGCTCCTGGTCCAGCCGCACGAAACACCCGCCGAGAAGCACCTGCGCATCCGCGTCCGCTTCGCCGACGCCCTCGGCACCGAGCTCCGCTTCGTCGACCAGCGCACCTTCGGCGGCCTCTCCCTGCACGACACGTCCCCCGACGGCCTGCCCGACGTCATCGCCCACATCGCCCGCGACCCGCTGGACCCCCTCTTCGACGACGAGGCGTTCCACCAGGCGCTGCGCCGCAAGCGCACCACGATCAAACGCGCCCTGCTCGACCAGTCCCTGATCAGCGGCGTCGGCAACATCTACGCCGACGAGGCCCTCTGGCGGGCCCGCCTCCACTACGAACGCCCCACCGCCACCCTCACCCGCCCCCGCACCACCGAACTCCTCGGCCACGTCAGAGACGTGATGAACGCCGCCCTCGCCGTCGGCGGCACCAGCTTCGACAGCCTCTACGTCAACATCAACGGCGAATCCGGCTACTTCGACCGCTCGCTCGACGCGTACGGCCGCGAGGGCCTGCCCTGCCGCCGGTGCGGCACACCGATGCGCCGCCGACCGTGGATGAACCGCTCCAGCTACTTCTGCCCGAAGTGCCAGCGACCGCCTCGGGTCACGCCGTAGGCATCCGCTGCTCGTCGTACCGTGCGCGCGAGGCCAGCACCTCGTCCATCCGCCCCTCGACGCACTCGATGAGCGCGAGCAGCCGCCCGGCCACCTCACGGCCGAGCGACGTGAGCTCGTAATCCACGCGGGGCGGATTGGTGGGCTGCGCCTCGCGGTGCACCAGCCCGTCGCGCTCCAGCGCGTGCAGGGTCTGGGCCAGCATCTTCTCGCTGACACCGTCCACCCGGCGCCGCAGCTCGTTGAACCGGAAGGACCCCTCGTACAGGGCGCCGAGCGTCAGCGCGCCCCAGCGCCCCGTGACGTGCTCCAGGGTGCCGCGCGAGGGACAGGCCCGGGAGAACACGTCAAACGGCAGATCCTGCTCCGCCGTGCGCTCCTGCGTGGTCGACATACCTCCAGCGTACGCGAGCACAGCGCTGCCCCGCAGATCGCGCTGAGGCACAGAGATCACGCGGCCGGGGCGCCCCTGGCTGGTCAGTAGCCGAAGAGGTGCGGGGGTGGCCTCTGACCTGTGTGACCCTGTAATCGATCAATGCTGCGACCTGCGGCTCGGCCGTCGGTGGTGGTCAGGGTTGGTCGTCGTTGAGCACCCATGCCCGACCTCGGAGGCAGCCTCACCTTGGCCGCAAACGGGGTGCGTACTCGTCGAGGTCAGTGCCATGATCCGCCAGTGGATGCTGTTGCGCCTTTCACGGTCACGCGGGTTGACGGTTCGACCGACTTGGCGGAGATCACCGCCGGGCTTCTCGGTCAGCTACCGTCATGGTTTGCCCGCCGGGAAGCCAATGCCGCATATATCGAGTCGGCGACCAAACTTCCGGGGCTCGTCGCCAGCTCTGATGCGGAGCCCATAGGCGTTCTGCTCTACAGGAGTCACTTCGCTGAGGCTGCCGAGATTCACCTGATGGCAGTGGCGCCGGCATGGCATCGGCGCGGTGTTGGCAGGGCGCTGATCAACGCGGTTGCGTCAGACCTTGAAGCGCTGGGCTGCAAGGTACTTCAGGTAAAGACATTGGGGGCAGCTCACCCCGACAGTGGGTATGCCTTGACCAGGGCGTTTTATCGGGCTGTGGGATTTCTCCCACTGGAGGAGACCATCGAACTGTGGCCGGGCACCCCATGTCTAATCATGATCAGATCGCTTACGACCGCACCGTGACCGCCGACGGGCATCCACTGAGTCAGTAGCCGAAGTCCTGTGTCCACCAGGGGCCGCCGGAGCCGAAGTGGACGCCGACTCCCAGGGTCTGGAAGTCGCAGTTCAGGATGTTGGCCCGGTGGTCGGGGCTGTTCATCCAGGCGTCCATCACGGCCTGGGCGTCGGCCTGGCCGCGGGCTATGTTCTCGCCGCCGAGGCCGGAGATGCCCGCTGCCGACGCGCGGTCCCAGGGGGTGGCGCCGCTGGGGTCGGTGTGGTCGAAGAAGCCCTGGGTCGCCATGGCCTGGCTGAAGTCCTCGGCCAGTTCGCGCAGGGCGCTGTTCGCGGCCACCGGGCTGCAACCGACCTTGGCCCGCTCGTCGTTGACCAGCTTGAGCACCTGTGCCTGGGCGACGGCCTCCTCGGAGACCGCGGCGGGCGCGCTGGGCTTCGCGGGCTCCTTGGTGGCCGGGCGCGAGGGAGTAGTCGGCTTCGGCTTGGCGCCGGGAGGCGTCTTCGGCTTCTCGGTCTTCGACGGTGTCCCGGCCGGGGCGGCGGGCTTCGAGGCCGGTGCCGAGGTGGAGGGGGCGGCCGAGGACCGCGAGGGGGAGGAGGTGTCCTCCTTGTCCTCCTTCGCGGCGGACTTTCCGGCAGAGGAGTCCTTCGAGGGTGAGGACGGGGCGGACGAGGGGGAGCGGTCGGTGCCGCGGCTCGTGGCCGCGTCGCCGCCCCGGCCGGTGTCGGCGCTGCCCGAGGTGCCGCCCTGCTCGGACGGGCTGTTCGTCGGGGTGTCCTGGGCCTGCACCCGGTCGCCCCCGCTGCTGCCGCCGCCGATCCGGTAGTTGTCGAGGCCGGGCACCACGCCCGTGGCCACCGCCACCGTGCCGATGGCGACCGCGGCGGACACACCGAGCAGGCCGGTGCGGACCGGGGTGGCCGCCTTCTTGCGGCGGCGACGGCGTCCTCCGCCGGGCTGCGGGCCGCCGGCGGGGGTGTATCCGTCACGGGGGAAGGCGACGGTGCGGCCGGCCTGCGGGCCCTCGCCGTCCGGGGCGTCGGCGAAGAGGTAGGCGTCGCTCCTGGCGCGGACCTCGGCGTACGCCTCGGGGTTCAGGTAGGGAGCGATGCCCATCGTGGGGGCCTCGTCCGCGTCCGGGGCGAGCGGATCGCGGCGCCGTCCCGCCGTACCGTCCGGCTGGTGGCCTTCCGCGGCGCGGCCGGCGGAGCGTCGGTGGCGTCCCATGTCCTGGCCTTCCTCGTCCTCGTCCTCGCGCTGGGCGTGCCCTCGCGGTCGACTGTGCTCACGATCAACACGGAACTCACACGATCGAGTGAGTTTCAAGTGAGATTCATTGGGTCGGGACGCTACCGCATGGCGCCAGGGGGTGAAGTGTCCCGTGAGACATTGACTGGTTAGGTTGCAGTCATGAGCGAGGATGTACGGCTGGTCGCGTGGGTGCGCGGACAGGTCCAGGGCGTGGGTTTCCGCTGGTTCACGCGGGCCAGGGCACTGGAACTCGGCGGGATGAGTGGTTTTGCTCTCAATTTGGGCGACGGCCGGGTGCAGGTCGTCGCGGAGGGCCCGCGCGAGCGCTGCGAGGGGCTGCTCGAGTGGCTGCGCGGTGACGACACGCCCGGACGTGTGGACGGAGTCACCGAGATCTGGGACACACCCCGCGGGGGCTACGAGGGCTTCGCCATCCGCTGACGACCCTCCGCGCAAGGGTCCGCGGGCGGCGGAAGCGGCCCTCCCCGCAGGGGTGGCCGGGGCGAAAACGGGCAGGTGGTTGCCAAGGGCGGCCGCTCGTGGGAGGCTCCGCACGCGAAATGATCGCCATGCCCCGAGGGGCCCGCAGGAGACGCAGCGTCGCCGTTCGCCGGCCGCATGCCCCCGGGCACCCGCCAATACGGGGCGTGATCGTGTTGACCGTCAAACTTTTTGGTGAGACGCTGAAAGCCCCGCGCACCTTAGCTGTTTGGCATGGTTGAACGGCAGCAAAAACTCCAAAGTGCCAAGCACCGCGGGTGCGATTCCCTCACGACCCACACCGCTTCGGTCGGTCACTCATTGTGGAGGACCATCCATCATGGCAAAGGCGCTTCTCGGTTACGTCGGCGGCTCCGACCCTCGACTCCTCGCCGAGATGCGACGGCTCCAGCAGCGCGTCCAGGACCTGGAATCCGAGCTCGGACGGATCCAGGCGGAGAACGACGCGCTGGCGGCTGCCGCTTCTCACGACAGGATCATGGAGAGCATGGAGAGCGTTGACGCACACCAGGCGGAGCCTGCGCTCACCTGATCACTGCATCGCTCCACCACGGCACGGCAGTGGCCGGGCCCGCCCGTACCACCGCTCAGATGCCAGAGTCTGCAAGGGACGCTTCGGCGTCCCTTCTTTCTTTTCCCGCCCCCCGTCTCGGCCCGTCCCTGCCCCGCGCAACCTTTCACCCTCTTCAACGTCTGATGTGCCCTGCACGTTCACCGGTGAAACCGCGTCGGTTCACCGGTTCGTGGAGTGAGACAGACCCGAAAGGTAGAGTCCGACGGCGTGCACCTGAAGGCCCTGACCCTCCGCGGGTTCAAGTCGTTCGCCTCGGCGACCACGCTCCGGTTCGAGCCCGGCATCACCTGTGTCGTCGGCCCCAACGGCTCGGGCAAGTCCAACGTCGTCGACGCGCTCAGCTGGGTCATGGGCGAACAGGGCGCCAAGTCGCTGCGCGGCGGCAAGATGGAGGACGTCATCTTCGCCGGCACCACCGGCCGCCCGCCGCTCGGCCGGGCCGAGGTGTCGCTGACCATCGACAACTCCGACGGGGCCCTTCCCATCGAGTACGCCGAGGTCACCATCACGCGGATCATGTTCCGCAACGGCGGCAGCGAGTACCAGATCAACGGCGACACCTGCCGCCTCCTCGACATCCAGGAGCTGCTCTCCGACTCCGGCATCGGCCGCGAGATGCACGTCATCGTCGGCCAGGGCCAGCTCGACTCCGTCCTGCACGCCGACCCGATGGGACGCCGGGCCTTCATCGAGGAGGCCGCCGGCGTCCTCAAGCACCGCAAGCGCAAGGAGAAGGCGCTCAGGAAACTGGACGCGATGCAGGCCAACCTCGCGCGCGTGCAGGACCTCACCGACGAGCTGCGGCGCCAGCTCAAGCCCCTCGGCCGGCAGGCCGCCGTCGCGCGCAGGGCCGCCGTCATCCAGGCCGACCTCCGGGACGCCAGGCTCCGGCTCCTCGCCGACGACCTCGTACGGATGCGCGAGGCACTCCAGGCCGAGGTCGCCGACGAGGCCGCGCTCAAGGAACGCAAGGAGAGCGCCGAACAGGAGCTGGGCAAGGCGCTGCGCCGCGAGGCGGACCTGGAGGACGAGGTGCGCCGGCTCACCCCGCGCCTCCAGCGCGCCCAGCAGACCTGGTACGAGCTGTCCCAGCTCGCCGAACGGGTGCGCGGCACCATCTCGCTGGCCGACGCGCGGGTGAAGAGCGCCACCTCCGCGCCGCCCGAGGAACGCCGGGGCCGCGACCCGGAGGAACTGGAGCGCGAGGCCGCCCGCGTCCGCGAGCAGGAGGCCGAACTCGAAGCGGCCCTGGAGGCGGCCGAACACGCCCTGGAGGACACGGCCGCCCACCGCGCCGACCTCGAACGCGAACTGGCCATGGAGGAGCGCCGCCTGAAGGACGCCGCCCGTGCCATCGCCGACCGCCGCGAGAACCTCGCCCGGCTCGGCGGCCAGGTCGGTGCCGCCCGCTCCCGTGCCGCCGCCGCCCAGGCCGAGATCGAGCGGCTGGCCGAGGCGCGGGACGAGTCCGGGGAACGCGCTGCCGCGGCGCAGGAGGAGTACGAGGCGCTCCAGGCCGAGGTCGACGGGCTCGACGCCGGCGACCAGGAACTCGCCGAGCGGCACGACGTGGCCAGGCGGGTGCTGACCGAGGCGGAGGCCGCGCTGAGCACCGCGCGTGAGGCGGCCACCGCGGCGGAACGCGAGCGCGCCGCCACGCAGGCCCGGCACGAGGCACTCGCCCTGGGCCTGCGCCGCAAGGACGGCACCGGAGCGCTGCTCGCCGCCAAGGACCGCCTCACCGGACTGCTCGGCCCCGCCGCCGGACTCCTCACCGTGACGCCCGGCCACGAGGCCGCCCTGGCCACCGCCTTCGGTGCCGCCGCCGACGCCCTCGCGGTGACCTCGCCCGCGGCCGCCGCCGACGCCATCCGCCTGCTGCGCAAGCAGGACGCGGGCCGGGCCGCCCTGCTGCTCGCCGGCGCCCCCGACGACGTAGCCCAGGAGACGCGCGGCGACGGACCGCCGCACGCCGCCGACCTGGTGCACGGACCCGCCGACCTGATGCCCGCCGTACGGCGGCTGCTGCGGGGGATCGTCGTCGTCGCCACCCTGGAGGACGCCGAGGATCTCGTCTACGCCCGCCCCGGGCTGACCGCCGTCACCGCCGAGGGGGACCTGCTGGGCGCCCACTTCGCGCAGGGCGGTTCCGCCGGGGCGCCCAGCCTCCTGGAGGTGCAGGCGTCCGTGGACCAGGCCGCCGCCGAGCTGGCGGAGCTGGGCGTGCGGTGCGAGGAACTGGCCGGTGCGCAGGACGCGGCCGTCGTACGGCGCCGGGAGTGCGCCGCGCTCGTCGAGGAGCTGGGGGAGCGGCGCCGGGCCGCCGACCGCGAGAAGTCGTCCGTCGCCCAGCAGCTGGGCCGGCTCGCGGGTCAGGCACGGGGCGCGGCCGGTGAGGCGGGACGGTCCGCCGCCGCGGCCGAGCGGGCGCAGGAGGCGCTGGACAAGGCGCTCATGGAGGTCGAGGAACTGGCGGAGCGGCTGGCCGTCGCCGAGGAGATGCCGGTGGAGGAGGAGCCCGACACCGCCGCCCGCGACCGGCTCGCCGCCGACGGTGCCAACGCCCGCCAGACCGAGATGGAGGCCCGCCTCCAGGTCCGTACGCACGAGGAGCGGGTCAAGGGACTGGCCGGACGGGCCGACTCCCTGGACCGGGCCGCCCGCGCCGAACGCGAGGCACGCGCGCGTGCCGAGCAGCGGCGGGCCAGGCTGCGGCACGAGGCGGCCGTCGCCGAGGCGGTCGCCGCCGGCGCCCGGCAGCTGCTCGCCCACGTCGAGGTCTCGCTGACCCGCGCCGACGAGGAGCGCACCCTCGCCGAGGCGGCCAAGGCCCGGCGCGAGCAGGAACTGACCGCCGCGCGCACCGCCGGGCGCGACCTCAAGGCGGAGCTGGACAAGCTGACGGATTCAGTTCACCGGGGCGAGGTACTCGGCGCCGAGAAGCGGCTGCGCATCGAGCAGCTGGAGACCAAGGCGCTGGAGGAACTCGGTGTGGAACCGGCGGGGCTCGCGGCCGAGTACGGCCCCCATCAAGAGGTGCCGCCCTCGCCCCCCGCCGACGGTGAGGTGCTCCCGGAGGACCCGGACCACCCGCGCAACCGCCCCCGGCCCTTCGTCCGCGCCGAGCAGGAGAAACGGCTGAAGGCCGCCGAGCGCGCCTACCAGCAGCTCGGCAAGGTCAACCCGCTGGCGCTGGAGGAGTTCGCGGCGCTGGAGGAACGGCACCAGTTCCTCAGCGAGCAGCTGGAGGACCTGAAGAAGACCCGCGCCGACCTGCTCCAGGTCGTCAAGGAGGTCGACGAGCGCGTCGAGCAGGTCTTCACCGAGGCCTTCCGGGACACCGCCCGGGAGTTCGAGGGCGTCTTCAGCCGGCTCTTCCCGGGCGGTGAGGGGCGGCTGATCCTGACCGACCCCGACAACATGCTCACCACCGGCGTGGACGTCGAGGCCCGGCCCCCGGGCAAGAAGGTCAAGCGGCTGTCGCTGCTCTCCGGCGGGGAGCGCTCGCTGACCGCGGTGGCGATGCTGGTGTCGATCTTCAAGGCCCGGCCGAGCCCGTTCTACGTGATGGACGAGGTCGAGGCGGCGCTCGACGACACCAACCTGCAACGGCTGATCCGGATCATGCAGGAGCTGCAGGAGGCCTCGCAGCTGATCGTCATCACGCACCAGAAGCGCACGATGGAGGTCGCCGACGCGCTCTACGGCGTGTCCATGCAGGGCGACGGTGTGTCGAAGGTCATCAGTCAGCGGCTGCGTCAGTCCTGAACACTTGTCCTTCAAGACTTGAACACATAACCACTTCGACACCCCTGAAAGTCATAGCTGTCGCCCTATTGACTTCGATACTTGAAGGCATAGTCTCTGCAACGTTGCTTTTACCTTCAGGTTCCTTCGCCGGTGCCTCGAAGGGTGAACCGCCCCGGCAGCGTTGCCGGTAGCCCGAGGAGTACACGTGGCCAGCACATCGCAGGCACCCAGTCCAGGAGCCAGGACGGCTCACCCCGATCATCTCGGGCACGTCATCTTCATCGCGGCGGCGGCCGCGATGGGCGGTTTCCTGTTCGGCTACGACAGTTCCGTGATCAACGGCGCCGTCGAGGCCATCCGGGACCGCTACGACGTCGGCTCCGCGGTGCTGGCCCAGGTCATCGCCGTGGCTCTGATCGGCTGCGCCATCGGTGCCGCGACCGCGGGCCGCATCGCCGACCGCATCGGCCGTATCCGCTGCATGCAGATCGCGGCGGTCCTCTTCACCGTCAGCGCCGTCGGCTCCGCACTGCCCTTCGCGCTGTGGGACCTCGCCATGTGGCGCGTCATCGGCGGCTTCGCCATCGGCATGGCCTCGGTGATCGGCCCCGCCTACATCGCCGAGGTCTCCCCGCCCGCCTACCGCGGCCGGCTCGGCTCCTTCCAGCAGGCCGCGATCGTCATCGGCATCGCCGTGTCGCAGCTGGTCAACTGGGGTCTGCTGAACGCGGCCGGCGGTGACCAGCGCGGCGAGCTGATGGGCCTTGAGGCCTGGCAGGTCATGCTCGGCGTCATGGTGATCCCGGCCGTCCTGTACGGCCTGCTCTCCTTCGCCATCCCCGAGTCCCCCCGGTTCCTGATCTCGGTGGGCAAGCACGAGCGCGCCAAGAAGATCCTCGAAGAGGTCGAGGGCAAGGACGTGGACTTCGACGCCCGCGTCACCGAGATCGAGCACGCCATGCACAGCGAGGAGAAGTCCTCCTTCAAGGACCTCCTCGGCGGCAGCTTCTTCTTCAAGCCGATCGTCTGGGTCGGTATCGGCCTGTCGGTCTTCCAGCAGTTCGTCGGCATCAACGTCGCGTTCTACTACTCCTCGACGCTGTGGCAGTCGGTCGGCGTCAACCCCGCCGACTCGTTCTTCTACTCGTTCACGACGTCGATCATCAACATCATCGGCACCGTGATCGCGATGATCTTCGTGGACCGCATCGGCCGCAAGCCGCTCGCCCTGATCGGCTCCGTCGGCATGGTGATCGGGCTGGCGCTGGAGGCCTGGGCCTTCTCCTTCGACCTCGTCGACGGCAAGCTCCCGGCCACCCAGGGCTGGGTCGCCCTGATCGCCGCCCACCTCTTCGTCCTCTTCTTCGCCCTGTCGTGGGGTGTGGTCGTCTGGGTCTTCCTCGGCGAGATGTTCCCCAACCGGATCCGTGCCGCCGCCCTGGGCGTGGCCGCCTCCGCACAGTGGATCGCCAACTGGGCCATCACCGCGAGCTTCCCGTCACTGGCCGACTGGAACCTCTCCGGCACCTACGTGATCTACACGATCTTCGCCGCCCTCTCCATCCCCTTCGTGCTGAAGTTCGTGAAGGAGACCAAGGGCAAGGCCCTGGAGGAGATGGGCTGACCCCCGCCCCTCCCCGAAGCCGGGGAGGAGGGCCAAGTCCCCGCTGCCCCTCTCCCCGTACCGTCCGCCGCCCCGCCCGGTCACTCTCCGGGCGGGGCGGCGGTGTGCCGCGGCTCGGTGTACGTCAGACGGTCACGGTCTCGGCCTCGGGCCGCTCGGCCCGCTCCGTGCGCGCTTCCGGGACGATCAGCGCCGGCTTCGGCAGCACCGCGTACAGCAAGGCGGAGATCACGACCGTGGCCACCCAGCCCAGCCCGTACTCACCGACGAAGTTGTTCGTGGCGAGGGGGCCGGTGAACCAGTCGGACGTGGTGAACATCAGACCGGCGGCCAGGCCCACCGCCCAGGCGACGACGGCTGCGGGGGAGAAGCCGCCGCGGTACCAGTAGGCGCTGGTGCGGCCGGTGTCGGCCAGGGCCTCGCCGTCGTACTCCCGGCCGCGCAGCATGTCCGCGCCGAACACGCCGACCCAGGCGGAGAAGGCGACCGCGAGCAGCGACAGGAACGCGATGAAGGACCCCATGAAGCTGGTCGCCACCAGCATCAGCACGCCGCCGAAGACCAGCGAGATCACGGCGTTGACCGAGACCGCCCAGTGCCGCGGGACCTTGAAGCCCAGGGTCTGCGCGGTGAACCCGGCCGAGTACATCGACATCGAGTTGATCAGCAGCATGCCGATCAGCGCGATCAGCAGGTACGGCACCGCGATCCAGGTCGGCAGGATCTCGCCCAGGAAGGAGACCGGGTCGGCGGCCGAGGCCAGGTCCGGCGTGGAGACCGCCATGACCGCGCCCATCAGCACCATCGGCAGTACGACGATGCCCGCACCGCCGACCGTGACCCCCACGATCCCCTTCGAGGAGGCCGTGCGCGGCAGGTACCGGGTGAAGTCCGGCGCGGACGGGATCCAGCTGACGCCGCCCGCCGCGATCAGACCCACACCCGTGATCATCGCGGCCACCGAACCGGCGGACCGGTCGAACACCGCGGACCAGTCGGTGTCGACCACCAGGTAGCCCAGCACCAGCACCGAGAAGGCGCCGAAGAGGTACGCCGCGTACTTGTTGCACTTCTGCACGGCGTTGATGCCGAGCCCCGAGATCGCGAACGTCGCCACCACGAAGGCGAGCAGCGTCACCATGTCCAGGACGCTGTTGGCGCGAATGCCGAACACGATGTCCAGGACCGTGAGCACGGCATAGGCACCGGTCACCGCGTTGATCGTCTCCCAGCCCCAGCGGGCCACCCAGATCAGCGAACCCGGCAGCAGATTGCCCCGCTGCCCGAACACGGCACGGGACAGCGCCATCCCGGGAGCGCCGCCCCGCTTGCCGGCGATACCGATCAGCCCGACCAGGCCGTACGACACGACCGGCGCGGCCCCCGCGACGACCAGGGCCTGCCAGAAGTTGAGCCGGTACGCCACGACGAGGCTCGCGCCCATCGTGAGCAGCAGCACGCTGATGTTGGCGCCGACCCAGGTCGGGAACAGCTCGCGGGTCCGGGCGGTGCGCTCGTGGTCGGGCACCTGCTCGATACCGCGGGTTTCCAGGGCGCCTTCGTTCTCGGCGGTCTTGCTCATGTGGGGGGTCCGTGCCTCGATCGTGGGGGAGAGGGGGCGGTCGGGACTCTACGCGCGTTGACGCGGCCTTCTCCATCGTACTTTGCTCCGACTCGTTCCCTCCAGGGGCCTTTGTCCTTTGGTGGAAACCACAAGCGACCGATAGCGGGGGGCCGTGCCGGGGGTCACGCATACTGGTCCCGTTATGGAAATCGTCATCCTTGCTGTAGTCATCGCCGTGGTCGTGATCGGCGCGCTCGGCGGGCTGGTCGTCGGCAGCCGCCGCAAGAAGCAGCTGCCCGAGCCGCCCCCCGCCACGCCCGACATCACCGCCCCTCCGGCCGAGCCGCACGTCGGCGACGAGGCCGAGACGCCGCGCGACGAAACGCGCCGGACGATAGAGGAGGTCGACCTCCCGGACGGCGGCACCGCCACCGTCGAGGAGCCGCCCGTCGTCGAAGAGCTCGAGATCCCGCAGATCGAGGTTCCCGAGCCCACCGCCGGCCGACTGGTCCGGCTCCGTGCCCGCCTCTCCCGCTCGCAGAACGCCCTCGGCAAGGGTCTGCTGACCCTGCTGTCCCGGGAGCACCTCGACGACGACACCTGGGAGGAGATCGAGGACACGCTCCTCACCGCCGACGTCGGCGTGCAGCCCACCCAGGAGCTGGTCGAGCGGCTCCGCGAACGGGTGAAGGTCCTCGGCACCCGCACGCCGGAGGAGCTGCGCACCCTGCTGCGCGAGGAGCTGATCACCCTGGTCGGCCCCGACATGGACCGCGAGGTCAAGACCGAGCCCGCCACGAGCAAGCCCGGCATCGTGATGGTCGTCGGTGTGAACGGCACCGGCAAGACCACCACCACGGGCAAGCTCGCCCGCGTCCTGGTGGCCGACGGCCGCAGCGTCGTCCTCGGCGCCGCCGACACCTTCCGCGCCGCCGCCGCGGACCAGCTCCAGACCTGGGGCGAGCGGGTTGGCGCCCACACCGTGCGCGGGCCCGAGGGCGGCGACCCTGCCTCCGTCGCCTTCGACGCGGTCAAGGAGGGCAAGGAGATGGGCTCGGACGTCGTGCTCATCGACACCGCCGGCCGCCTGCACACCAAGACCGGCCTCATGGACGAGCTGGGCAAGGTCAAGCGCGTCGTGGAGAAGCACGCCCCGCTGGACGAGGTGCTGCTCGTGCTCGACGCCACCACCGGCCAGAACGGTCTGATCCAGGCCCGGGTCTTCGCCGAGGTCGTGAACATCACCGGCATCGTGCTGACCAAGCTGGACGGCACGGCCAAGGGCGGCATCGTGGTCGCCGTCCAGCGTGAGCTGGGCGTGCCGGTCAAGCTGATCGGACTCGGAGAGGGCGCGGACGACCTGGCGCCGTTCGAGCCCGCGGCCTTCGTGGACGCCCTCATCGGCGAGTGACGTCGCCTGCCGGCGCCCCGCGCCCGCAGACACGCGAGAAGCGCCCGCCTCCCGAACCGGGAGACGGGCGCTTCGCCGTTGCCGAGGGAGCGGTGACGGGCGGCGGGCGACCGCCGAGGGCCGTCGCGCGGGCGGATGTTGGCGCCCGCCCGCGGGACGGCAGCCGTGCGGGGGAGGGGCGGCTTGTCTCCGCCGGGGCGTGTGGCGGGTTGTGCCGCCGCCCGTTGTCCGCCGAGTGGCGGGCGCCAGGACCCGCGACGCGGGGTGTGGACGGGGTCGGCGCCTACGAGCGAGGCGGATGTCTCAGGAGGGCGGAGGCCTACGCCCGGGATCGGTGGGCCACGTAGGCCAGCGTGCCCAGGAGCAGCCGTGCTGCCGGGGGCTTCGTCGCCGAGTCGAGGGCCGGAGGGCGCAGCCAGCGCACCGGGCCCCGGCCGCCGCGGTCGGAGGGCGGTGCCGTGAGGTACGTGCCGGGGCCGAGGCCGCGCAGGTCGAGGGCGGACGGATCGTCCCAGCCCATCCGGTACAGCAACCGCGACAGCTCGGCCGCGGCGCCCGGAGCGACGAAGAACTGGGCGCGGCCCTGCGGGGTGGCCGCGACCGGCCCGAGCGGGACGCCCATGCGCTCCAGCCGGGCCAGCGCCCGCAGCCCGGCCGGCTCGGCCACCTCGATCACGTCGAAGGTCCCCCCGACCGCCAGCATCACCGCGGCCCCGGGGAACCGGGCCCAGGCCTCACTCGCCTCGTCCAGGGTCGCCCCGGCGGGCACCCGGGGCGCGAAGTCCAGGGGGTGCGCGCCCGGCGCCGGACAGTCGGGCAGGCCGCACGAGCAGGCACCCTGGGCGGTCCGGGCGCCCGGCACCACGTCCCAGCCCCACAGCCCGGTGAACTCGGCCACGACAGTGCACTCCGCGGCGCGGCCGCGGCGCCGCGCCCCGGACCGGATCTCGCGCATGCCCCGACTGCTGCCGATGCCGATCGTGAAGCCCATGCCCCCTCCAACGGGTCCGACGCAGCGGCGGTTACGCAGCGGACGTGAAACGTGACTCTCTGCTTCCAACTCCCCAGCCCGGCGCCGTTCAGACAGCGTCCGGAAGCACTCCGGGGTGGTGCGTCCGGCGGCGCACGCCCCGGTGTGCACCGTTGCACCGACTCCCGGTTGGCCTATGTCAAGTGAATCGCGTCCCGGCCACCGCGAGTTCATTCGAAGGGGTGGCGAATGGTGGCGATTCCGCAATCGCCATGGCTGGACGAGTGATCGTAGGACTACTTTGTGTGCATGGAGCCTTGGGGCACATGCACTTGTGGGTATGCCGGAGGCAACCCGGCTTTCCGTTCGAAGGGTGCCAACCACCGGACGGAGGGCCGTAACCACCGGCATTCTGATAGGGCTTGGCGCACTCGGCGACAGGTGGTCTCAGGGATGGGGGCGTTCCAGTGAGTGGCAACGGCGGAAGCGGTACGAGCGCGGCGAGCGCGGCGCACGCCGACAAGCGCCCGAACGAGCTGCTCACCTCCTGGTTCGCCCGCAGCGGCTGGTCCAAGGGCGAGCTGGCCCGCCAGGTCAACCGCCGGGCCCGCCAGTTGGGCGCCAACCACATCTCCACCGACACCTCACGCGTGCGCCGCTGGCTCGACGGGGAGAATCCGCGCGAGCCGATCCCGCGCATCCTGTCCGAGCTGTTCTCCGAGCGTTTCGGCGTCGTCGTCTCCGTCGAGGACCTGGGCCTGCGTTCCACCCGCCCCACGCCCTCCGCGACCGGCGTCGACCTCCCCTGGACGGGCCCGCAGACCGTGGCCCTGCTCAGCGAGTTCTCGCGCAGCGACCTCATGCTGGCGCGGCGCGGCTTCCTCGGTAGCTCGCTGGCCCTCTCCGCGGGCCCGTCCCTCATCGAACCCATGCAGCGCTGGCTCGTCCCCACGCCCTCCGCCACCCCGCCGGCGGCCGGACCCGAGTCCGCGACACCCGCCGCCCGCGCGCGTGGCCGCCTGTCCAGGCCGGAGCTGGACCTGCTGGAGTCCACCGCCGTGATGTTCCGCCGCTGGGACGCCCAGTGCGGCGGCGGTCTGCGCCGCAAGGCCGTGGTCGGCCAGCTGCACGAGGTCACCGACCTGCTCCAGGAACCCCAGACCGAGACCACCCGCGCCAAGCTCTTCAAGGTCGCCGCCGAGCTGGCCGAGCTGGCCGGCTGGATGTCGTACGACGTGGGGCTCCAGCCCACCGCCCAGAAGTACTTCGTGCTCGCCCTGCACGCCGCCAAGGAGGCCGGGGACCGGCCGCTCGGCTCGTACGTCCTCTCCAGCATGAGCCGCCAGATGATCCACCTCGGCCGGCCCGACGACGCCCTCGAGCTGATCCACCTCGCCCAGTACGGCAGCCGGGACTGCGCCAGCCCCCGCACCCAGTCGATGCTGTACGCGATGGAGGCGCGCGCCTACGCCAACATGGGCCAGCCCGGCCGCACCAAGCGCGCGGTGCGCATGGCGGAGGACATCTTCGCCGAGGCCGACGAGTGGGACGAGCCGGACCCCGACTGGATCCGCTTCTTCTCCGAGGCCGAGCTGTACGGGGAGAACAGCCACTCCTTCCGCGACCTCGCCTACGTGGCCGGCCGCAGTCCCGCCTACGCCTCCCTCGCCGACCCCCTGATGCGCAAGGCCGTGGAGCTGTTCGCCAAGGACGAGGAACACCAGCGCTCCTACGCGCTGAACCTGATCGGCATGGCCACCGTGCACCTGCTGCGCCGCGAACCCGAGGAGAGCACCGTCCTGGCCATGGAGGCCATGGGCATCGCCAAGAAGGTCCGCTCCGAACGCGTCAACACCCGCATCCGCAAGACCGTCGACACGGCCGTACGCGATTTCGGCGACCTCGGTGAGGTCGTCGACCTGACCGAACGGCTCGCCGTCGAGTTGCCGGAGACCGCCGAAGCGGTCTGAACCCCCACCAGCCCCGGCCGCGGCCGGCCCTCCCGAACTGCCCGACTCGGCTCCCCCATGCCAGGTCATTCGGAGGCCCGCCGCGGCCGGTCTCTGTCCCGGCGCGGACCGCCCCGTACAGCGGCGACCGCCCGGGCCCGCACCCGGCCGTTCACCCACGCGTAACACGCACAGCGCCTTCGTCACGGCGGCGAAACAACGAGGGGCGTCCACCGAAACCGCGCTGCGCCAATCTCATGGCGCATAACCGGCCCACCCCTCACTGCCCGCCCAGGCTTCGCCCGCACGGGGCCGCACCGACGACGAGGAGACGCCGATGGCTCCAGCCATCACGCTCGCCGCAGAGACACAGCTCTCTGCCGCCAACACGGGCTTCATGCTCATCTGCTCCGCCCTGGTGATGCTCATGACGCCGGCCCTGGCCTTCTTCTACGGAGGCATGGTCCGCGTCAAGAGCACCCTGAACATGCTGATGATGAGCTTCATCAGCCTCGGCATCGTCACCGTCCTGTGGGTGCTGTACGGCTTCTCCATGGCGTTCGGCACCGACTCCGGCAGCGTCGTCGGCTGGAACTCCGACTGGGTGGGCCTGAGCAACATCGGCCTGACCGAGCTGTGGGACGGCTACACGATCCCCGTCTTCGTCTTCCTGGTCTTCCAGCTGATGTTCGCCGTCCTCACCCCCGCCCTGATCAGCGGCGCCCTCGCGGACCGCGTGAAGTTCACCGCCTGGGCACTCTTCATCGCGCTGTGGGCCACGATCGTCTACTTCCCCGTCGCCCACTGGGTGTGGGGCGCGGGCGGCTGGGCCTTCGAACTGGGTGTCATCGACTTCGCCGGCGGTACGGCCGTGCACATCAACGCCGGTGCCGCCGCGCTCGGCGTGATCCTGGTCATCGGCAAGCGGGTCGGCTTCAAGAAGGACCCGATGCGCCCGCACAGCCTCCCGCTGGTCATGCTCGGCGCCGGCCTGCTCTGGTTCGGCTGGTTCGGCTTCAACGCCGGGTCGTGGCTCGGCAACGACGACGGCGTCGGCGCGCTGATGTTCGTCAACACCCAGGTCGCCACCGGCGCCGCGATCCTCGGCTGGCTCGCCTACGAGAAGATCCGGCACGGCGCCTTCACCACCCTCGGCGCGGCCTCCGGCGCCGTCTCCGGCCTGGTCGCCATCACCCCGGCGGGCGGCGCCGTCTCCCCGCTCGGCGCGATCGCCGTCGGCCTCATCGCCGGCGTGGTGTGCGCCATGGCCGTCGGCCTGAAGTACAGGTTCGGCTACGACGACTCCCTCGACGTGGTCGGCGTCCACCTCGTCGGCGGCATCCTCGGCTCGCTGCTCATCGGCTTCTTCGCCAGCGGCAAGGGCCAGTCCGACGTCCAGGGCCTCTTCTACGGCGGCGGCCTCGACCAGTTCTGGAAGCAGTGCGCGGGCGTCTTCGGCGTCCTCGCCTACTCCCTGGCCGTCTCCGCGGTCCTCGCCTTCCTGCTGGACAAGACGATCGGCATGCGGGTGCCGGAGGACGTCGAGGTGGCCGGCATCGACCAGGCCGAGCACGCCGAGACCGCATACGACTTCAGCGGCGCCGGCGGCGGTGCCGCCCGGACGAGCGCCACGCCGGCCGCCTCCACGGCAGCGTCGGCCCCGAGCAAGAAGGTGGACGCATGAAGCTCATCACCGCCGTCGTCAAGCCGCACCGGCTCGACGAGATCAAGGAGGCCCTCCAGGCCTTCGGGGTCCACGGCCTGACCGTCACCGAGGCCAGCGGCTACGGCCGCCAGCGCGGACACACCGAGGTCTACCGGGGTGCCGAGTACACCGTCGACCTCGTGCCCAAGATCCGCATCGAGGTCCTGGTCGAGGACGACGACGCCGAGCAGCTGATCGACGTCGTCGTCAAGGCGGCCCGCACCGGCAAGATCGGCGACGGCAAGGTCTGGGCGGTCCCGGTCGACACGGCCGTCCGGGTCAGGACCGGCGAGCGCGGACCCGACGCGCTCTGAGCAGCTCTGGGCCAGCTCCGAAGCACGACAACGGAACGGGAGTCGCCGGGTGACGAGTACGGGCGTGACGGACGAAGCAGAGGACTCGGGACCCGGCGGCTACGCGGCGGCCCGGCTGCGCCTCCTCACCGAGGGGGCGCGGTCCGGGCCGCCGCGCCGCAGGGCGCTCGCCGGACTGACGGACGACTGGCTGGCGGGCCTCTTCGGCGCGGCCACCGAGGAGCGCACGGGGATCTCGCTCGTCGCGGTCGGCGGCTACGGGCGCGGCGAGCTGTCCCCGCGCAGCGACCTGGACCTGCTCCTGCTGCACGACGGCCGGGACGACAAGGCCGTCGCCGCACTCGCCGACCGCCTCTGGTACCCGGTCTGGGACCTCGGCATCGACCTCGACCACTCCGTACGCACCCCGCAACAGGCCCGGAAGACGGCGGGCGAGGACCTGAAGGTCCACCTCGGTCTGCTGGACGCCCGCCACCTGGCCGGAGACCTCGGCCTGACCGCCTCCCTGCGCACGGCCGTCCTCGCCGACTGGCGCAACCAGGCCCCCAAGCGCCTCCCCGAACTCCGCGACCTGTGCGCCGAGCGCGCCGAACGCCAGGGCGAACTCCAGTTCCTGCTGGAACCCGACCTCAAGGAGGCCCGCGGCGGCCTGCGCGACGCCACCGCGCTGCGTGCCGTCGCCGCCTCCTGGCTCGCCGACGCCCCGCGCGAGGGACTCGCCGAGGCCCGGCGGCGCCTGCTCGACGTACGCGACGCCCTCCACCTGGCGACGGGCCGGGCGACCGACCGCCTGGCGCTGCAGGAACAGGACCAGGTGGCGGCCGAACTGGGCCTGCTGGACGCCGACGCGCTGCTGCGGCAGGTGTACGAGGCGGCCCGCGTCATCTCCTACGCGGGCGACGTCACCTGGCGCGAGGTGGGCCGCGTGCTCCGCTCGCGGTCCGTACGGCCGCGGCTGCGCGCCATGATGAACGGAAGAAACGGCGGGAAACCGGTCGCCGAGCGCTCCCCGCTCGCCGAGGGCGTCGTGGAGCAGGACGGCGAGGCGGTGCTCGCCCGCACTGCACGCCCCGAACGCGACCCCGTACTCCCGCTGCGCGCCGCGGCCGCCGCCGCGCAGGCCGGGCTCCCGCTCTCCCTGCACGCCGTACGGCGCCTGGCGGCCACCGCGCGCCCCCTGCCCACGCCCTGGCCCGCCGAGGCGCGTGAGCAGTTGGTGACCCTGCTGGGCTCGGGCCGGCCCACGGTGCAGGTCTGGGAGGCGCTGGAGGCCGAGGGCCTGGTCACCCGGCTGCTGCCCGACTGGGAGCGGGTCCGCTGCCGCCCGCAGCGCAACGCCGTGCACCTGTGGACCGTGGACCGGCACCTGATCGAGACGGCCGTCCGCGCCGCCGGGTTCGCCCGCCGGGTGCACCGCCCCGACCTGCTCCTGGTCGCCGCGCTGCTGCACGACATCGGCAAGGGCTGGCCCGGCGACCACTCCGTGGCCGGCGAGACCATCGCCCGGGACGTCGCCGCCCGCATCGGCTTCGACGGCGCGGACACGGCCGTCCTGGCCACCCTCGTACGCCACCACCTCCTGCTCGTGGAGACCGCCACCCGGCGCGACCTGGACGACCCGGCCACCGTGCGCGCGGTCGCGCAGGCGGTCGGGACCGAGCACACGCTGGAGCTGCTGCACGCGCTGACCGAGGCGGACGCGCTGGCCACCGGGCCGGCCGCCTGGTCGTCCTGGCGCGGCTCCCTCGTCGCCGACCTGGTGAAACGGGTCGCCGGGGTACTGGCCGGGGAGCCGCAGCCCGAGGCCGAGACCGCCGCGCCCACCGCCGAACAGGAGCGGCTCGCGGTCGAGGCCTTCCGCACGGGTGGTCCGGTACTGGCGCTGCGGGCCCAGACGGAGCCACCCGCCGATCCCGCCCCGGCTCCGTCCTCTTCCTCCTCTCCGCCCTCTTCCTCCTCTCCCGCCTCGGCCGACGGTCCCGAGCCGCTCGGGGTGGAGCTGTTGATCGCCGTACCCGACCAGGCGGGCGTGCTCCCCGCGGTGGCCGGGGTCCTGGCCATGCACCGGCTGACCGTCCGCACCGCCGAGCTGCGGTCCCTTCCGCTGCCGGACGGCGTCGAGGGCTCCGTCCTGCTCCTCGACTGGCGGGTCGCGGCCCAGTACGGCTCCCTGCCCCAGGCCGCCCGGCTCCGTGCCGACCTGGTCAGGGCCCTGGACGGCACCCTGGACATCGCCGCACGGCTCGCCGAACGGGACGCCGCCCACCCCCGGCGCCGGGGCGTGGAGCCGCCCCCGCCCCGCGTCACCGTCGCCCCGGCCGCGTCCCGGCTGGCCACGGTGATCGAGGTCCGCGCCCAGGACGCGCCGGGGCTGCTGTTCCGGCTCGGGCGGGCCCTGGAGGCGGCGGGGGTGCGGGTACGGAGCGCGCACGTGTCGACGCTGGGGGCCAACGCGGTGGACGCCTTCTACGTGACGCGGGACGCGGGCACGCCGCTGCCCGGGGACGAGGCGGCGTCGGTGGCCCGGGGGCTGGAGGAGTCGCTGCGGGCGTGAGCGTCCGCTCTCTGCAGCGGGCAGGGACACTTTGCTTGCCGGGCCGGATACCCTGGAGGGCGACCCACACCAACGCCGACGCGAGGACCTACGCCGCCGTGTTCGATACTCTCTCCGACCGCCTGTCAGCCACCTTTAAATCCCTCCGGGGCAAAGGAAGGCTGACCGAGGCGGACATCGACGCCACGGCCCGCGAGATCCGCATCGCGCTGCTTGAGGCCGACGTGGCGCTGCCCGTCGTGCGCGCCTTCATCAAGAAAGTCAAGGAGCGCTCCCTGGGCGCCGAGGTCTCCAAGGCACTGAACCCCGCCCAACAGGTCCTCAAGATCGTCAACGAGGAACTGGTCGGGATCCTCGGCGGCGAGACCCGCCGCCTGCGCTTCGCCAAGCAGCCGCCGACCGTGATCATGCTGGCCGGTCTCCAGGGCGCCGGTAAGACCACGCTCGCGGGCAAGCTGGGCCACTGGCTCAAGGAGCAGGGCCACTCGCCGCTCCTGGTCGCCTGTGACCTCCAGCGCCCCAACGCCGTCAACCAGCTGAGCGTCGTCGCCGAGCGCGCCGGTGTCGCGGTCTACGCCCCCGAGCCGGGCAACGGCGTGGGCGACCCGGTCAAGGTCGCCAAGGACTCCATCGAGTTCGCCAAGGCCAAGGTCCACGACCTGGTCATCGTCGACACCGCCGGCCGCCTGGGCATCGACCAGGAGCTGATGCAACAGGCCGCGGACATCCGGGACGCGGTCAGCCCCGACGAGATCCTCTTCGTCGTCGACGCGATGATCGGTCAGGACGCGGTCAACACCGCCGAGGCCTTCCGCGACGGCGTCGGCTTCGACGGCGTGGTGCTCTCCAAGCTCGACGGCGACGCCCGCGGTGGTGCGGCCCTGTCGATCGCCTCGGTGACCGGCAAGCCGATCATGTTCGCCTCGAACGGCGAGAAGCTCGACGACTTCGACGCCTTCCACCCGGACCGGATGGCCTCCCGCATCCTCGACATGGGTGACCTGCTCACCCTGATCGAGCAGGCGGAGAAGACGTTCAGCCAGGAAGAGGCCGAGAAGATGGCCTCCAAGCTGGCGTCCAAGAAGGGCCAGGACTTCACCCTGGACGACTTCCTGGCCCAGATGGAGCAGGTCCGGAAGATGGGCTCCATCTCGAAGCTGCTCGGCATGCTGCCCGGCATGGGTCAGATGAAGGACCAGATCAACAACCTCGACGAGCGCGACGTCGACCGCACGGCCGCCATCATCAAGTCGATGACCCCGGCCGAGCGCCAGGAGCCGACGCTCATCAACGGCTCGCGCCGCGCCCGTATCGCCAAGGGTTCCGGTGTCGAGGTCAGCGCGGTCAAGTCGCTCGTGGAGCGGTTCTTCGAGGCCCGCAAGATGATGTCCCGCATGGCCCAGGGCGGCGGCATGCCCGGTATGCCGGGGATGCCCGGCATGGGAGGCGGCCCCGGCCGGCAGAAGAAGCAGCAGAAGAAGGCCAAGGGCAAGCAGCGCTCGGGCAACCCGATGAAGCGCAAGCAGCAGGAGCAGGAGGAGGCAGCCCGTCGCGCCGCGGCCGCACAGAGCGGGGGCGCGCTGGGGCTGCCGCAGCAGGGCGGGCAGGACTTCGAGCTGCCGGACGAGTTCAAGAAGTTCATGGGCTGACCGCCCGTTCGGGCTCAGTACGCCGCCGGGGCGCCTCCTGTCGCAGGCCGGGGCGCCTCCTGTCGCAGGGGGCGCCCCGGCGTCGTACACCCACATGCCCGCGCGGCTTTCCTGTCGTAGCGTCCGGATATGACCAATCCGTCCCCGCCGCGCAAGGCACCGGAGCCGCCCTGGCGGACCGAGGGCACGCCGGACGAGCCGCCCAAACCGCCGCCCGGTGGCCGGCGGATGCGCGGCGGCTGGTGGAACCTGATCCTGGCCGCGCTGATCGTCTACCTCATCGCCAACCTCGTGCTCTCCTTCTTCAACGAGGGCGACGAGCCGACCATCTCCTACACGGAGTTCAGCAAGCAGGTCGACGAGGGCAACGTCAGCAAGATCTACGCCAAGGGCGACGCGATCCAGGGGCAGCTGAAGAAGGCCCGGGACAATCCCGAGGGCGACGGGACGTACACCAAGTTCACGACCGAGCGGCCGACCTTCGCGGACGACCAGCTCTGGGCCGACCTGACGAAGAACAAGGTCACGGTCACCGCCGAGCCCGTCGTGCAGCACCGCAGCTTCCTGGTCAACCTGCTGATCGCGTTGGCTCCCATGCTGCTTCTGGTGGTGCTGTGGATCTTCATCGCGCGGCGCATGCGGGGGGCCCTGGGCGGCGGGGCGGGCGGGATGCTGGGCCGCAAGGCGCCGCCCAAGCCGGTCGAGCTGGAGGCCGGGAAGCCGCGCACCACCTTCGCGGACGTCGCCGGGATCGACGAGGTGGAGGGTGAGCTGAGCGATGTCGTCGACTTCCTGAAGAACCCGGACGCCTATCGCCGCATGGGCGCCAAGATGCCCCGGGGTGTGCTGCTGACCGGCCCGCCCGGTACGGGAAAGACGCTTCTCGCGCGCGCGGTGGCCGGAGAGGCGGGCGTGCCGTTCTTCTCCGCGTCGGCGTCCGAGTTCATCGAGATGATCGTGGGCGTGGGCGCCTCCCGGGTGCGGGAGCTGTTCGCCGAGGCGCGCAAGGTGGCGCCGTCGATCATCTTCATCGACGAGATCGACACCATCGGCCGGGCCCGCGGCGGCGGCTCCGGCATGGGCGGCCACGACGAGCGCGAGCAGACCCTGAACCAGATCCTCACCGAGATGGACGGCTTCTCCGGTTCGGAGGGCGTGATCGTCATCGCGGCCACCAACCGCGCGGACATCCTGGACGCGGCCCTGACCCGCCCCGGCCGCTTCGACCGGGTGGTCAGCGTCTCGCCGCCGGACCGGAGTGGCCGGAAGGCGATCCTGGAGATCCACACGCGCGAGATCCCGCTCGCCCCGGACGTCGACCTCGCCCAGGTCGCCCGTACGACGCCGGGCATGACCGGCGCCGAGCTCGCCAACCTCGCCAACGAGGCGGCGCTGCTCGCGGTCAAGCGGAAGCAGGACCAGGTGACGCAGGCGAATCTCTCCGAGGCGCTGGAGAAGGTCCAGCTGGGGGCCGAGCGCCCGCTGGTGATGCCCGAGGAGGAGCGCCGGCGCACCGCCTACCACGAGAGCGGACACGCCCTGCTCGGCATGCTGCAACCGGGCGCCGACCCCGTCCGCAAGATCACCATCGTGCCGCGCGGCCGGGCCCTCGGGGTGACGCTGTCGACGCCGGACGCGGACAAGTACGCGTACACGGAGGAGTACCTGCGCGGGCGGATCATCGGGGCGCTGGGCGGGATGGCGGCCGAGCACGTCGTGTACGGGGTGATCACGACCGGTTCGGAGAGCGACCTCGAACAGGTCACCAACATCGCCCGCGGGATGGTCGCGCGGTGGGGCATGAGCGAGCGGGTCGGACGGCTCTCCGCCCTCCCCGGCGACGCGCAGCAGGCGTACGGCCTGGCCGCCGCACCCCAGACGCTCGACGCGATCGACGGCGAGATGCGGCGGGTCGTGGACTCCTGCTACGAGGAGGCCGTGCGCAAGCTGCGCGACCACCGGGGACAGCTGGACGCGCTCGCCGAGTCGCTGCTGGCGAGCGAGACGCTGGACGAGGCGGAGGCGTACCGCATCGCCGGGATCACCCGGCTGACGAAGGACGACCCGGAGGCGTGAGCGCCGTGCGTCCCTACTTCTGCGGGAACTTCCAGACGTAGGGCTCGCCGTCCTCCTCGGACCAGTGGACCTCGACGCTCGTGGCGCCCGCGGGGATCACGTAGGTCTCGCAGAAGACGTGGCTCTCGCCCTGCTTCCAGCTCTCGACGTCGTACGGGTCCTCGCAGCCCGGCGCGTCCTCGGAGGCGCCGATGAGGACGCCGCCGCGCTGCCGGTCCGCGAAGACCGTGGCGCCGTCGTGCACGTCGGAGCCCTCGGTCAGGGCGGGACCGCCCTTGTGCGTGTACTTGATGTGCGCGGTGGCCAGCACCTTGCCCTTGGCGTCCGCGGCGTCCGCCACCGCCTTCGCGGCCTCCGCCTCGGTGCCCACCTCGACCTTCTGCGCCACGACGTCGTAGGTGACCTCGCCGGGGTCCTCCGCGACCTTCCCGCTCGCGCTCTCGCCCTGCGCCATGTCGCCGCCCGACGCGGACTGTGAGGGCGACGGCGAGGCCTCGGTGGTCGCCCCGGTGGTCGCGCCGCCCTTCGCGTCGGCGCCGGTGTCGTCGTCCCCGCCCCCGCACGCGGTGAGGGCCAGGGCGAGGACGGCGACGGGCGCGGCGAGGCGCAGTGCGGTCTTGCGGTGCGGCACTACAGGCTCCTGTATGCAGATGTGTCTGTTCCCCCGAACGGTGGATCAGCGTAGAGGTCCACACCTGCATCGAAAGCAGCCAGTCTGAACCAGTCGTCAGGTGACCCGGGCGATCAGATAGCGGAACACGTTCGGCATCCATACGGTCCCGTCCGGCCGCTGGTGCGGATGCAGCGCCTCCGTCAGCTCCTTGTCGACCTGCTCCCGGTCGGTCGCCGCGACCGCCGCGTCGAACAGCCCGGTCGACAGCAGCCCGCGCACCGCGCTGTCCGTGCCGGCGTAGCCGAACGGGCACGCCACCCGCCCCGAGCCGTCCGGCCTGAGCCCGGCCCGCTGGGCGACCTCCTCCAGTTCGTCACGCAGGGCGGGGCGCCAGCCGCCCGTACCGCGCATCGGGTCGGTGAGCCTGGCCGCCACCCGCAGCACCGACGCCGTGGCGCACCGCTCGGGCGGGCCCCAGCCGGCCAGCACCACGGCCGCCCCGCGCGCGGCGAGCGGCGTCGCCCGGGCGAGCAGGTCACCGAGCGCCTCCGAGTCACCCGCGCGGCACCCGGTGGGTTCGAAGGCGGTCACCAGGCTGAACGCCGGTGCCGTCGGGTCCACCGCGTCCCCGGGCGAGCCCTCGACGATCCGTGGCGTGTCGGTACGCGTACGCGTGCGGGTGCTCCCCGTGCCGCCCGTCCCGGGTTCGTCGGACGTCTCGGGCAGCAGGCGCCGACGGGCCAGGTCCAGGAGTTCCGGAGAGCGGGAGTCGACCCCGGTCACCGCCGCACCGCGCGAGGCGGCCATCAGCAGCGCGAGTCCGGAACCGCAGCCCAGGCCCAGCATCCGGGTGTCGCCGCCCACGTCCAGTCGCTCGTAGACGGCCTCGTAGAGCGGTACGAGCATCCGCTCCTGTATCTCGGACCAGTCACGCGCGCGTGCACGCAGGTCCACGTGAGGCGTCGCCTCCGCGTGAGTCGAGTGCTGCCGCACGAGCGTAGGTGTCATAGGAAAGTGCCCCAATCGCCGAGTGTTGCCGCCGTGCCCCGATTTCGTGGCCCCCGTGCAGTGCGCTCGCACTCCCCCCGTATGCCAGGTAACTCCGGGCTCGCCGTGGCGTCCAGTGGTGGCGGGGCCCGGTTTGCCCGATCCCCGGCACCGTGGCGAGATTTCACTTCCCGGCAACACGGGCCTGGCCGCGTGGTACCCGGGACATCCCCGTCCCGCGCCCCGGCCCGGATGGCCGGATCGTGTCGCCGGTCGATGACCGTGGGTGGCCGCCGCACCGACGGCACGGTTTTGGCCAAGGTCGGCCGGGCCGGCGGTGACCGTGCGGCGCCCGGACGGGACCGGGAGGCGGGGCGGTGCCGCACGCCGGTGGCGCACCCGGTAACGTCACGTCCGTCGACGCGTCCACTCGGACGGCGCCCCTCCGGGGCGACAGCGGCCGAAACGCCCCTTGCGCACACGTGGGCCCCTCGCACTCCGGCGCGTGGACGGCGGTTACGCGCCGGTGCGTACGTCGGACTACGCACCAGCTTGGTATGAGCTGTGAGGCTTCTCCGCAGATCAGCGCACCCGCCCTCGTCGGGACGCATCAGCGGCAACTGACTGGTACGTGCAAATTATTTGGGATGCCCCGGAATAGGAACACAGCGGCACCCCGGCTCGTTGTCATTACGTGAGCACGACACCACCTGTTCTCGCCGCAGAGCTGGCGCAGGCGTGGGCCGACATTCAGCGGCACCACACCGAGCTGCCCGATCTTGCCGCGCCCGAGTCCCTGATCGGAGAGTCGTCGTCCGCCTGCGGGCACGAGCTCTCCTTCGAGCGACTGCTTCATGAGGCAGTCCACGGCATCGCCGCCGCGCGCGGAGTACGCGACACCTCCCGCGCGGGGCGCTACCACAACCGTCGATTCCTCGCGATCGCCGAGGAGCTGGGCCTGGACCATCCCGAGGAGCCGCATCCCAGCAGCGGCTTCTCGCTGGTCACGCTCACCCCCGAGGCGAAGCGCCGGTACCGCCCGACGATCGAACGCCTCCAGCGCGCGCTGAAGGCCCACACCGTCGCCACCGCGACCGACACGGCCCGCAGCTTCCGCGGTCCGGCCGCCCGGCACGGCTCCTCCGGGGGAGGGGTGCGCGTGAAGGCGGTCTGCGACTGCGGGCGCAACGTCCGCGTCGTCCCGTCCGTGCTGGCCCAGGCGCCGATCATGTGCGGCGGCTGCGGCAAGCCGTTCCGGATCCCGGAGGTGGTCGGCGCGGGAATGAGCTGACGGCCCGGCTGCTCGTGGCAGCCGGGCCGGGGCCGGGCGCCGCCGTCCGGAGGCGAGTGGCCCGCCCCCGGGCGGGCCCCGGAGCCCGCCGTCCGACGGGCCTGCCCGCGTGTGGCACAATGGCTAGCTGTACTCGACAGTCGCACAGGACCCCTCTCTCCTCCGGCTGACGCGTCCATCGGGCACTCGGGTACCGCAACCCCACGCGGCTCTCTCGCCGTGCCCACCCACGTCAAAACCAGGAGAACCCACTCCCGTGGCAGTCAAGATCAAGCTGAAGCGTCTGGGCAAGATCCGTTCGCCTCACTACCGCATCGTCGTCGCCGACTCCCGTACCCGCCGTGACGGCCGGGCCATCGAGGAGATCGGCAAGTACCACCCGACGTACAACCCGTCGGTGATGGAGGTCGACGCCGAGCGTGTCGCGTACTGGCTCGGTGTCGGCGCCCAGCCGACCGAGCCCGTGCTCGCCATCCTGAAGAAGACCGGCGACTGGCAGAAGTTCAAGGGCGAGCCCGCCCCGGCTCCGCTGCTGCAGCCGGCCGAGAAGGCGGCCCGCCCGTCCTTCGAGGCGATCGGTGGCGAGGACGAGGGCAAGGGTGAGGCGATCACCCAGAAGAAGAAGGCCGACAAGAAGGACGAGGCCGCCGCCGAGTCCTCCGCGTCCGAGGCCTGAGCATGCTCGAGGAGGCTCTCGAGCACCTCGTGAAGGGCATCGTCGACAACCCCGACGATGTGCAGGTCGCCTCGCGCAACCTGCGCCGCGGGCGGGTGCTCGAGGTCCGGGTCCACCCCGACGACCTCGGCAAGGTGATCGGCCGCAACGGCCGCACCGCACGCGCGCTGCGCACCGTCGTGGGCGCCATCGGTGGCCGCGGTGTCCGTGTCGACCTCGTCGACGTGGACCACGTCCGCTGACACCAATCGCAGCACCGGCTCGGGCCGGGGAAGGCCACTGGGCCGTCCCCGGCCCGCAGTCGTATGAGCCCGGAGGCCGTACGGCCTTCAAGCGGCTCGTCCGCAGTTCCGACAGGAGATCAAGCACAGTGCAGCTGGTAGTCGCGCGCATCGGCCGCGCCCACGGAATCAAGGGCGAGGTGACCGTCGAGGTCCGCACGGACGAGCCGGAGCTGAGGCTCGGGCCCGGTGCCGTACTGGCCACCGACCCCGCCGCCACCGGGCCGCTCACCATCGAGTCCGGCCGGGTGCACAGCGGCCGCCTCCTGCTGCGCTTCGCCGGCGTCCACGACCGCACCGGCGCCGAGGCGCTGCGCAACACCCTCCTGATCGCCGACGTCGACCCCGACGAGCGGCCCGAGGACGAGGACGAGTACTACGACCACCAGCTGATCGACCTCGACGTGGTCACCGAGGACGGTACCGAGGTCGGCCGCATCACCGAGATCTCCCACCTGCCCACCCAGGACCTCTTCGTGGTGGAGCGCGCCGACGGCGGCGAGGTCTACGTGCCGTTCGTCTCCGAGATCGTCACCGCGATCGACCTCGACGCGCAGCGCGCGGTCATCGACCCGCCGCCCGGCCTGATCGACGACCGGGCCGAGATCGCCTCCGCGCGCGAGGACGGCGACGGTCCGGGAGAAGACGCCTGATGCGGCTCGACGTCGTCACGATCTTCCCCGAGTACCTGGAACCGCTGAACGTCTCCCTCGTCGGCAAGGCACGCGCGCGCGGACAGCTCGGCGTCCACGTGCACGACCTGCGCGAGTGGACGTACGACCGCCACAACACGGTCGACGACACCCCCTACGGCGGCGGTCCCGGCATGGTCATGAAGACCGAGCCGTGGGGCGACGCCCTGGACTCCGTCCTGGCCGACGGCTACGAGACGGGGTCGGGCGAGCCCGCCCTCATCGTGCCCACGCCCAGCGGCCGCCCCTTCACCCAGGAACTCGCCGTCCACCTCTCCGAGCGGCCCTGGCTGATCTTCACGCCCGCCCGCTACGAGGGCATCGACCGCCGGGTCGTCGACGAGTACGCGACCCGGATGCCCGTGTACGAGGTGTCCATCGGCGACTACGTGCTGGCCGGCGGAGAGGCCGCCGTACTCGTCGTCACCGAGGCCGTGGCCCGGCTGCTGCCCGGCGTGCTGGGCAACGCCGAGTCCCACCGGGACGACTCCTTCGCCCCCGGCGCCATGGCCAACCTGCTGGAGGGCCCCGTCCACACCAAGCCGCCGCAGTGGCGCGGGCGCGGCATCCCGGACGTGCTGCTCAGCGGCCACCACGGCAAGATCGCCCGCTGGCGTCGCGACGAGGCCCTGCGCCGCACCACGGCCAACCGGCCCGACCTGATCGAGCGGTGCGATCCCGCCGCCTTCGACAAGAAGGACCGCGAGATGCTCTCCATCCTGGGCTGGCAGCCCGACCCGGACGGGGAACCGTACGGCCGATTTTGGCGCAGGACCCCGGGCATGGAAGAATAGGCGGCTGTTGTGCGTCCGTCCGGAGCGCGCCCCTGCCACAGGGGGAGACGACGCCCGTCCCGACCCGCACGACCCTGATTCCGAAACACCTAGTTTCCGTCGATGGCCTGTGGCATCGGCGAAGAAAGCAGACGAAATGTCTCACCTGCTCGACTCCGTCGACGCCGCGTCGCTGCGCAGCGACGTCCCGGCCTTCCGCCCCGGCGACACCGTCAACGTCCACGTGCGCGTCATCGAGGGCAACCGCTCCCGTGTGCAGCAGTTCAAGGGCGTCGTCATCCGCCGTCAGGGCGCCGGCGTGCGCGAGACCTTCACGGTCCGCAAGGTCTCCTTCTCCGTCGGCGTCGAGCGCACCTTCCCGGTGCACACCCCGATCGTGGAGAAGATCGAGCTCGTCACCCGCGGTGACGTCCGCCGCGCCAAGCTGTACTACCTGCGCGAGCTGCGCGGCAAGGCCGCGAAGATCAAGGAGAAGCGCGACAGCTGAGCGCCCTCCGGGGTCCGCGCCGGGGCCGGATAGCATCTGGCCCCGATGGACACCGAAACACAGCACACGGAGCGCGACCGCTCCTCCCGCCCTTCCGACTCCGAGCAGCCCTCGGATCCGGAGGGCCCGGAGGAACGGTCGCGTTCCGCGTTCACGGGGTGGATCAGGGACTGGGTGCCGGGCGGCCGGATCACCGTGACCCTGCTGATCCTCCTGCTGTTCCTGCTGCTGGTCAGCACCTTCGTCCTGCAGCCGTTCCAGATCCCCAGCGGATCGATGGAGCGCGGATTGAGGATCGGTGACCGGGTTCTCGTAAATAAGTTGGCGTACCGTTTCGACGGTCGGCCGCGACGGGGAGACATCGTCGTCTTCGACGGCACCGGGAGCTTCGGGCACGGCGACTACATCAAACGCGTTGTCGGTGTGGGCGGGGACCACGTGGTGTGCTGCGACGAGGAGGGGAGGGTCCGGGTGAACGGCCAGTCGGTCGACGAGTCGGCCTTCCTGTACCCCGGCGACCGCCCGTCCACGGTGCCCTTCGACGTCGTCGTCCCCGACGGCACTCTCTTCGTCCTCGGCGACCACCGGGCCGACTCCCGCGACTCCCGCGACCACCTGGGCTCCCCGGGGGGCGGGATGGTTCCGCTGGACGACGTGATCGGCCGCGCCGACTGGATCGTCTGGCCCTTCGGCCATGCCACTCGCCTCGACCGTCCCGACGCCTACGCGCGCGTGCCGGACGCGGAGTCCGGCGCCGGGGCCGCTTCCGGCGCCGGGGCCGGAGCGGCGCCCGCCGAGGACGCCGATGGGTAGCCGGGGCAAGCCGCGGGGAGCGCCCAGCAGTCCCACGGAGAACCTGCTGCCCACCGGGTCGAGGCGCACCGCCGCGCCGTCCGGCGGCCGGTCGCGCGCCGAGCGCCGCAAACTCCAGCGCAAGGTCAAACGGCGGCGCAGACGGGGCGCCGTCAAGGAGATCCCGCTCCTCGTCGGCGTCGCGGTCCTCATAGCGCTGGTGCTGAAGACCTTTCTCGTCCAGGCCTTCGTGATCCCGTCGGGCTCCATGGAGCAGACCATCCGGATCGGCGACCGGGTCCTGGTGGACAAGCTGACCCCCTGGTTCGGGTCCGAGCCGCAGCGCGGGGACGTCGTCGTCTTCCGGGACCCCGGCGGCTGGCTCCGGGGCGAGCAGACCACCAAGAAGGACGACCCCGTCGTCGTCAAACAGGTCAAGGAGGGCCTCGCCTTCATCGGACTGCTGCCGTCCGACGACGAGAAGGACCTCATCAAGCGGGTCGTCGGCGTGGGCGGCGACCACGTCAAGTGCTGCGACAAACAGGGCCGCGTCACCGTCAACGGTGTTCCCCTGACCGAGGACTACCTGTACCCGGGGGACAGCCCGTCCCGGACCCCGTTCGACGTCACCGTCCCCGAGGGGCGGCTGTGGGTGATGGGCGACCACCGGTCCAACTCCGCCGACTCCCGCGCCCACCAGGACACCGACTTCGGCACCGTCTCCGAGGACGAGGTGGTGGGGCGGGCCATGGTGATCGCGTGGCCGTTCGGTCACTGGACCACCCTGGACGAGCCGAAAACGTACGCGTCCGTGTCCGACGCGGCCGCCGGTTCGACCGCCGCTCCCGCGCTGTCGCATAGGGTTGCCCCCTACGATCCGAACGCGATGATGGAACTCCCGACCCCTGCGGAACTCCCGCTCGTTATGGGAGTGGTGGGCCTGCGCCGTATCCGGGGCAGGCGGCGGCAGAGAGTGAGGAGTTGGCGTGGGGGATGTGGCGGTTGGCGCACGGTCCGGTCACGACGGCGAGGAGAACCGCGGACGCCCCGAGGAGAGGTCCGGTCCGGCCGCGGTCGGCGCCCCCGACTCCGGATACGGCTCCGGAACCGAGGACGGCAGGGTGACGAACGGACAGCGCGGGCAGGACGGACACAACGGCGGGACGGAGGACGAAGGAGTCGGCGGGACGCCGCCCGCGACCCCTCCCGCGGCCAAGAAGCAGCGCTCCTTCTGGAAGGAACTGCCGATCCTGATCGGCATCGCGCTGGTGCTCGCCCTGCTGATCAAGACGTTCCTGGTGCAGGCGTTCTCGATCCCCTCCTCCTCGATGGAGAACACCCTTCAGATCGGTGACCGGGTCCTGGTCGACAAGCTGACCCCCTGGTTCGGCTCCGAGCCCGAGCGCGGCGAGGTCGTGGTCTTCCACGACCCGGCCGACTGGCTGGCGGGCGAGCCGACCCCCGACCCGAACGCGCTGCAGACGGTCCTCAGCTGGATCGGCCTGATGCCGTCCGCGGAAGAGAAGGACCTGATCAAGCGGGTGATCGGGGTCGCCGGTGACACGGTCGAGTGCAACAAGACCGGCCCGCTCAAGGTCAATGGCAAGGCGCTGAACGAGCCCTACGTCTACCCGGGCAACACGCCGTGCTCGGACGACGACCAGGGCGGCCGGTTCAAGGTCACGGTGCCCGAGGGCAAAATCTGGGTCATGGGCGACCACCGGCAGAACTCCCGGGACTCCCGCTACAACCAGTCCGACAAGAACGGCGGCATGGTCCCGGTGGACGAGGTCGTCGGCCGCGCCATCGTGGTCGCCTGGCCGATGAACCGCTGGGGCACCTTGTCGGTCCCCGACACCTTCGACCAGGACGGTCTCCAGGCCCGGTCCTCGGCCTCCGCCGCGCTGTCGGTCGCGCCCCAGGGGCTGGCCGTCGCCGGTGCGGTCCCGTTCGTGTGGTGGCGCCGTCGTCGCACCGCCCCGGTCGAGACCCGCTGAGCCCGCGCGCATCCCGCCACGGTTCGACAAGCCCCCTTCCGGCCTCCGGGAGGGGGCTGCCCCGTGGGCGTACCGCCGGGTAAGGTGCCGCTCCATGGGTGGCGAGAGCACGACACGTACGGTCCCGCGCGGCGGCGGAGCGAACAAGGGCCCGGTGGGCAGCCGGACCGGACAGCGGCTGTCCGGCATCGCGGTGGCGCTGGGCCTGGTGCTGTTCCTCGGCGGCTTTGGCTGGGGAGCGGTGGTCTACCGGCCCTACACCGTGCCGACCAGCTCGATGACGCCGACGATCGACGCCGGTGACCGGGTCCTGGCGCAGCGCATCGACGGCACCGACGTCCGCCGTGGCGACGTGGTCGTGTTCAAGGACGCGACCTGGGCCAACGCCCCCATGGTCAAGCGGGTCGTCGCCGTCGGCGGGGACACCGTCTCCTGCTGCCAGAAGGGCAGGCTGAAGGTCAACGGCAAGGTGATCGACGAGCCGTACCTGCCCGCCGGCACCCCGGCCGAGATCAGCGACTTCCAGACCGTGACCGTCCCGGAGGGCCGCCTGTTCCTGCTCGGCGACGAGCGGGACAACTCCGTGGACTCCACCGCCCACCTGACCGACGCGGCCGGCGGCACCGTGTCGCGCGGCGCCGTGAACGCCCGCGTGGACGCCGTGGCCTGGCCCATGAACGGCATGCTGGAGCGGCCCACCGGCTTCGAGACGCTGGGCGACCTCTCCTCGCCGGGTCCGCTGCGGACCGTGGTCGTCCTGGTGATCGCCGGTGCCGTGCTGATCCTGGGCGGCGCTGCCTACGGGCCCCTCGCCAAACGGGCCGCGGCCTCCCGGGGCCGCAAGGGAGCGGAGCCGGCCGGTGGGCGCTGAGGTGACGCCCGCGGGGCAGGACACCTACGAGGGCGGGCTGCGCCGAGTCGCCCGGGTCGTGCTGCTCGACCCCGAGGACCGCATCCTGCTGCTGCACGGCCACGAACCGGACGATCCGGCCGACGACTGGTGGTTCACCCCCGGCGGCGGTGTGGAGGGCGAGGAGACCCGTGAGGAGGCCGCCCGGCGCGAACTGCTGGAGGAGACCGGCATCACGGACGTCGAACTCGGCCCGGTGCTGTGGCGGCGCAGGTGCTCCTTCCCCTTCGCGGGCCGCCGCTGGGACCAGGACGAGTGGTACTACCTGGCCCGCACCGCCCGGACCGCCACCGAGGCGGTCGGCCCCGGCCTCACCGAACTGGAGCGGCGCAGCGTCGCCGGAGCGCGCTGGTGGACGTGTGCGGAACTGACCCGGGCACGTGAGACGGTGTATCCGACCAGACTCGCCGAGCTGCTGACCACGCTGCTCGACGAAGGTCCCCCGGCCGGGCCGGTGACCCTGGACACGGAAATCGTCTAGGGCCGCACGGGACTGGAGCACAATGGTGGGACCGCACGGCTGAAGGGGAACATGCCATGAGCGCCGAGGACCTCGAGAAGTACGAGACCGAGATGGAGCTCAAGCTCTACCGGGAGTACCGCGATGTCGTCGGTCTGTTCAAATACGTGATCGAGACCGAGCGGCGTTTCTACCTCACCAATGACTACGAGATGCAGGTGCACTCGGTGCAGGGTGAGGTGTTCTTCGAGGTCTCCATGGCAGATGCTTGGGTGTGGGACATGTACCGGCCGGCCCGGTTCGTCAAACAGGTGCGCGTGTTGACGTTCAAGGACGTGAACATCGAGGAGCTGAACAAGAGCGACCTCGAGCTGCCCGGCGGGTGACGGAGTTTTCCACAACCGGTGAGTAGTTCACCGTGAGTGACGGGCTCGTCCCGTCTGCGTGATCGTTGGTGCCGGAGGTGGTGCCGACATGAACGCACGAGGTGCGCTGGGCAAGTACGGCGAGACGCTCGCCGCCCGCCGGCTGACCGGGGCCGGAATGACCGTCCTGGAGCGCAACTGGCGGTGTGGCAGGACCGGCGAGATCGACATCGTGGCCCGCGACGGGGACGTCCTGGTCGTCTGCGAGGTAAAGACGCGCAGGGGCGGCTCCTTCGAGCACCCGATGGCCGCCGTGACCCCGGACAAGGCGGAGCGGCTGCGGCGGCTCGCGGAGCGCTGGATCCAGACCCACGGAGGGGCCCCGCCCGGCGGTGTCCGGATCGACCTGGTCGGGGTGCTTCTCCCGCAGCGCGGCGCACCGGTGGTCGAGCACGCCAGGGGGGTGGCGTGATGGGGTTCGCACGTACGTGCTCGGTGGCGCTCGTCGGCGTCGAGGGCGTGGTGGTCGAGGTCCAGGCCGACCTGGAGCCGGGCGTGGCGGCCTTCACGCTGGTGGGACTGCCGGACAAGAGCCTCACGGAGAGCCGCGACCGGGTACGGGCGGCCGTGGTGAACTCGGGTGCGGAGTGGCCCCAGAAGAAGCTGACGGTCGGTCTCAGCCCGGCCTCGGTGCCCAAGAGCGGCAGCGGCTTCGACCTCGCCGTCGCCGCGAGCGTCCTGGGCGCGGCGGAGCGGATCGACCCGCGCGTCCTGGCCGACATCGTGATGATCGGAGAGCTGGGTCTCGACGGCCGGGTGCGGCCGGTGCGCGGCATCCTGCCGTCGGTCCTGGCCGCCGCCGAGGCCGGCTACGAACAGGTGGTCGTGCCGGAGTGCGCCGCGGCCGAGGCGTCCCTGGTCCCAGGCGTGTCGGTGCTCGGGGTGCGCAGCCTGCGCCAGCTGATCGCCGTCCTCGCCGACGAACCCGTGCCGGAGGAGGAACAGGACCTTCAGGGCCGCCCCGACCCGCTCATGGCCGGTCTGCGCATGCCCGGAACGGGCGCGGCCACCGGAATGCACAGCATGGGAGCGGCACAGCACGACCACGGGCACGACCTCGCCGACGTCGTCGGCCAGGAGTCCGCACGCACGGCGGTGGAGGTCGCCGCGGCCGGTCGCCACCACCTGTTCCTGGAAGGCCCGCCCGGCGCCGGCAAGACCATGCTCGCCGAGCGGCTGCCCGCCATCCTGCCCCGGCTCTGCCGGGCGGAGTCCCTCGAAGTCACCGCCGTGCACTCGGTGGCGGGGCTGCTGCCGCCGGGCAAGCCCCTGATCGACGTGGCCCCCTACTGCGCTCCCCACCACTCCGCCACGATGCAGGCCCTCGTCGGCGGCGGCCCCGGCATCGCGCGGCCGGGAGCGGTGTCGCTGGCGCACCGGGGCGTCCTGTTTTTGGACGAGACCCCGGAGTTCAGCAGCCACGCGCTCGACGCGCTGCGTCAACCGCTGGAGGCCGGGCACGTCGTCATCGCGCGCAGTGCGGGCGTGGTGCGCTTCCCCGCGCGGTTCCTGATGGTGCTCGCCGCCAATCCCTGCCCCTGCGGACGGTTCTCGCGGACCGACGAGCTGTGCGAATGCCCGTCCTCGGCGATCCGCCGCTACCAGGCCAGGCTGTCCGGACCGCTGCTCGACCGGGTCGACCTGCGGGTCGAGGTGGAGCGGGTCACCCGCAGCCAGCTGGCCGGTGACGGTCCCCGGGGCGACTCCACCAGGGCCGTCGCCGACCGTGTGCGGGCAGCCCGGGACCGGGCGGCCGCACGCCTCGCGGGGACCCCGTGGCGGTCGAACAGCGAGGTGCCCGGCCGGGAGCTGCGCAGCCGCTGGCGCGCCGCAGCAGGTGCGCTGGACGAGGCGGAGCGCAGTCTGGAACGTGGCGTGCTCACCGCCCGCGGACTCGACCGGGTCCTGCGCGTCGCCTGGACCGTCGCGGACCTCGTCGGCCACGACCGCCCCGACGCACGGGACGTCGCCCTGGCACTCCAGCTGCGCACCGGGGTGCCGCGGGGCGTCCCGATGGCCCTGGGAGCACTGGCATGAGCGGGGACACCACTGGCATGAGCGGGGACACCGGGCCACCGGAGGACGCCGCCCCGAGCGGTGACACCGGGCCGATGGCGAGCGAGACCCTCTTCCCGGACGCCGCCCTGTCCTGCGGCGGCGGAAGTCCGGCCGCGGGCGGGGCGGTGGCCCTGGCACCGCAGGACGCCGCGGTCAGCGGTGACGTCCGCGACGGGGGCGGACCGCGGAGTGAAGCGCCGGGCGACGACGCACTGGACGATGCGGTGCTGGACGCGGCGGCCTCGGACGATGCGGCGCCGGCCGGGCCGGACCTCGCGGTCGGGGGCGATGCCGTGGCCGTGGACGGCGTCGCCGCCGGGCCCGGTTCCGCCGCGGAAAGCCGTTCCCCCGCCGGGTCCGGTGGCGCGGGCCCGGGAGTCGACGGGAGCGGCACCAGCGGTGAGGGAGACCAGGACCGAGAGCTGCTCGGGAGGGTCTTCCTCGCCCGGGTGCTCGAACCCGGTGACGAGACGGGCGGGCGGTGGGTGCGGGAGCGCGGTGTCCAGGAGGTGGTGCGGCGCCTGCGCGAGGGCGGGCGCGCGCTGCCGGGGGTGAGCGAGAAGCGGTGGGCCGGGCTGTGCGCCCGGGCCGGCCGGGCCGACCCCCGCCGGGACCTGGCCGTCGCCCGGTCCGCGGGGGCGCGGTTCGTGGTCCCCGGGACCGCGGAATGGCCGGGGCAGCTCGACGACCTCGGTGATGCCCGGCCGCTCGGGCTGTGGGTGCGGGGCGGGCCCAGTCTGCGCATGTGGGCGCTCAGGTCGGTCGCCGTCGTCGGCGCCCGCGCCTGCACCGAGTACGGCGCCCATATGGCCGCCACCCTCGCCGCCGGCCTGGCCGAGCGCGGCTGGGTCGTGGTGTCGGGCGGTGCCTACGGGATCGACGGCGCCGCCCACCGCGGGGCCCTCGGCGCCGGCGGCGCCACCGCGGCGGTCCTCGCCTGCGGCGTCGACCGCCCCTACCCTCCCGGGCACACCGCGCTGATCACCAGGATCGCCGGACAGGGCCTGGTCGTCGGCGAGCTGCCACCGGGCGATCACCCGACGCCGAGCAGATTCATCCTGCGCAACCGGGTCATCGCCGCGCTCACCAGGGGCACCGTCGTCGTCGAAGCCGCCCACCGCAGCGGTTCGCTGGTCACGGCCCGGGCGGCCCGGCGGCTGGGCCGGCACGTGATGGGTGTGCCGGGACCGGCGACCAGTGCCCTCTCCGCGGGGGTGCACGAGATGCTGCGCGGCGACGCGGTGCTCGTCGGCGACGCCGCCGAGGTGGTCGAGCTGGTCGGCGACATGGGAGAGCTGCCGCCGGATCGGCGCGGGCCCGTCCTCCCCACCGATCTGCTGGAGTCCCGGACCCGCCAGGTGCTGGCCGGGCTCCCCGGGCGGGGAACGGCGACGGCGGAGGAGGTGGCGATCCGCGCCCAGACCACCCAGGACGACGCGGTCGCGAGGCTGTACGAGCTTCGAGCACTCGGTTACGTCGAACGACACGGCGACGGCTGGAAGTTGACACGCCAGGCGATGATCTCGGTTCGCGGTGGTCGCAGCCCGTGCTGACGCACCGTGTTCGGCCGTCCGGGGGAACCCCGACGCCCGTGGGGTTTCTGGCAGTTGAGGTATTCGAGTGATCACCCAGAGCGATCATCGTCCCCCCTGTAGAGCGTTCGGCGGAACGTATCTGCGTAGGGTGCCCACCCGCTCCTTCGCACACCGCGACGGCTCAGTCACGCTACGCTCACGATGACCCCCACGCAGACGGCCGACAGCAGGCGACAACCAGAAAGCAGACCGGCGGCCTCAGGCAGATCCACATCACGGCAGAACGGCACTAGGCGACGAATGCCCCAGCACACCTCCGGGTCCGACCGGGCGGCGATCCCCCCAGCCGCCCGCGACGGTGGCAGCGTGCGACCGTCCGCCCCCTCGACGCTCGACGAGCTGTGGCGGTCGTACAAGACGACCGGCGACGAGCGGCTGCGGGAACAGCTGATCCTGCACTACTCACCCCTCGTGAAGTACGTGGCGGGCCGGGTCAGCGTGGGGCTGCCGCCCAACGTCGAGCAGGCCGACTTCGTCTCCTCCGGGGTGTTCGGCCTGATCGACGCCATCGAGAAGTTCGACGTCGACCGGGAGATCAAGTTCGAGACGTACGCGATCACCCGGATCCGGGGCGCGATGATCGACGAACTGCGGGCGCTGGACTGGATCCCGCGGTCGGTGCGGCAGAAGGCGCGCAACGTCGAGCGCGCGTACGCGACGCTGGAGGCACGCCTGCGCCGCACCCCCTCGGAGAGCGAGGTCGCCGTGGAGATGGGGATCGCGGTGGAGGACCTCCACGCGGTCTTCAGCCAGCTGTCGCTGGCCAATGTCGTGGCCCTGGAGGAACTGCTGCACGCGGGCAGCGAGGGCGGCGACCGGCTGAGCCTGATGGACACCCTGGAGGACACCGCCGCCGACAACCCGGTGGAGGTCGCCGAGGACCGTGAGCTGCGGCGGCTCCTGGCCCGGGCGATCAACACGCTGCCGGAGCGGGAGAAGACCGTCGTCACGCTGTACTACTACGAGGGCCTCACGCTCGCCGAGATCGGGAACGTGCTGGGTGTGACCGAGAGCAGGGTCAGCCAGATCCACACCAAGTCGGTGTTGCAACTGCGCGCCAAGCTGGCGAGCTTCGGCCGCTGACCTGGGCTTTCGGTACGGATTCGGCCCCGCCCCCGACCCGGTCGGCCCACGGGCGGCCGGCTGAGTGACTCCCGTACGGGGTGCCGCGTCCGTAAAGTGGTGACGTGCCAAGGATTCGAGCGGCCTCTGTGGCCGAGCACCGGTCGATGCAGCGTGCCGCCCTGCTGGACGCGGCACGCTCCCTGCTGTCCGACGGCGGAACGGAGGCGCTGACCTTCCCCGCCCTCGCCGAACGGACGGGTCTCGCCCGCTCGTCCGTCTACGAGTACTTCCGGTCGCGCGCGGCGGTGGTCGAGGAGCTGTGCGCCGTCGACTTCCCCGTCTGGGCCGCCGAGGTCGAGGCCGCGATGGAGCGCGAGACGGCCCCCGATGCCAAGGTCGAGGCGTATGTGCGCACCCAGCTCGACCTGGTCGGGGACCGGCGGCACCGGGCCGTCGTGGCCATCTCCGCGAGCGAGCTGGACGCCGGCGCGCGCGAGAAGATCCGGGCGGCGCACGGCGGGCTGATCGCGATGATCGTCGAGGCGCTGGGCGAGATGGGGCACGGCCAGCCGCGGCTGGCGGCGATGCTCCTCCAGGGCGTCGTGGACGCGGCCGTACGGCGGATCGAACTGGGCGCGGCGGAGGAGCCCGGGGCGATCACGGAGGCGGCGGTCTCCATGGCCTTGCGCGGCGTGCGGGGCTGATCTCCCCGCGGCCGGGCAACGGCACCCCCGCCACCGGCAGCAGCCTCGACGGACCCGTGTCCAGCAGCCACGGCGGGAGCAGGGACAGCGGGTTCAGATAGACCTCGCCCCGCAGCAGACCCCAGTGCAGACAGGCCGTGCAGTGCGAACCGGTCGGCTGCACCGTGCCGAGCAGCTCCCCGGCCGCGACCTCGTCACCCTTGCCCACGGCCGCCTCGACGGGGGCGAACGTCGTCCGCAAGGGTGGTTCGCCCGTTCCCGTCAGTTCCACCGAGACCACGCCCCGGCCCCCGACCGGCCCCGCGAACGACACCCGCCCCGCGGCCACCGCGCGTACCGGCGCCCCGCCGTTCGCGGCAAGGTCCACGCCGCGGTGCCCCGGTCCGTACGGGGTCGCCGGCGGGTCCCAGCCCCGCAGGACTGCCGGCCGTGTGCCGACCGGCCAGTGCCGGGCCACGGGCGGCACCGCCGGGTCCACCGGGCCCGCCGGGCCCACCGCGTCCGGCAGACCCCGCACCGCCGCAGCCGTCGCCGGGCGCGGCGGCCCCGCGGCCTGGACACCCGGCGCGGCCGGGGCAGTCAGGACGGCCGACAGCACCACCACTCGGGCACACGCCCTCACCCATCGCCTCGTTCGCATACGGGCACCGTCCCGCACCAGGGCCGACCGCCGCCCGGCCCTGTGGACCGCGCCCCGGTTGTGGACAGCCGCGTCGCCCGGTGCCCCGCGGGTCCCGTACACTTCTGGTGGCGATCCGGGTCACCGGGTCGACTTCGCACGCCCCGACACGAGGCCCCACCAGGTTCGTGTCAGCGCCCCTCGGTCCCTAGTGGCAGGCGCGTCGCGGGCGTCAGGCGCGGGAGCCGTCCGGCTCACGCGGCACAACCGAGAAAATCAAGGAGATACGGCCATGGCCGTCGTCACGATGCGGGAGCTGCTGGAAAGCGGCGTCCACTTCGGTCACCAGACCCGCCGTTGGAACCCGAAGATGAAGCGCTTCATCTTCACCGAGCGCAACGGCATCTACATCATCGACCTGCTCCAGTCGCTGTCGTACATCGACCGCGCCTACGAGTTCGTCAAGGAGACCGTCGCCCACGGCGGCACGGTCATGTTCGTCGGCACGAAGAAGCAGGCGCAGGAGGCCATCGCCGAGCAGGCCACCCGCGTCGGCATGCCCTACGTCAACCAGCGCTGGCTGGGCGGCATGCTCACCAACTTCTCGACCGTCTACAAGCGCCTGCAGCGCCTGAAGGAGCTCGAGCAGATCGACTTCGAGGACGTGGCCGCCTCCGGCCTCACCAAGAAGGAGCTGCTGGTCCTCTCCCGCGAGAAGGCCAAGCTGGAGAAGACCCTCGGCGGTATCCGCGAGATGTCCAAGGTGCCCAGCGCCGTCTGGATCGTGGACACCAAGAAGGAGCACATCGCGGTCGGCGAGGCCCGGAAGCTCAACATCCCGGTCGTCGCCATCCTCGACACCAACTGCGACCCCGACGAGGTCGACTACAAGATCCCGGGCAACGACGACGCGATCCGTTCCGTCACCCTGCTCACCCGCGTGATCGCCGACGCCGTCGCCGAGGGCCTCATCGCCCGCTCCGGTGCCGCCGGTGGTGCCAAGGGTGACAAGGCCGCCGGTGAGCCGCTCGCCGCGTGGGAGCGCGACCTGCTCGAGGGCGAGAAGGCCGAGAAGGCCGAGAAGAAGGACGACGCCGAGGCCGCCGAGAAGCCGGCCGAGGCCCCTGCCGCCGAGGCGCCTGCCGCCGAGGCCCCCGTCGCTGAGGCTGCCGAGGCCCCCACTGCCGAGGCCGCTCCCGCCGAGGCGCCCGCCGCCGACGCTCCGGCCGCGGACGCCGAGCAGGCCTGACCCCTCACCACCTTCGGGTGCCGGACGGCGGGGGCCACACAGCCCCCGCCGTCCGGCCCGTAGATCTTCAGACTTCGAGAGAGATTCCGGAATCATGGCGAACTACACCGCCGCCGACGTCAAGAAGCTCCGTGAGCTCACCGGCGCCGGCATGATGGACTGCAAGAAGGCGCTGGACGAGGCCGAGGGCAACGTCGAGAAGGCCGTCGAGGCGCTCCGCATCAAGGGCCAGAAGGGCGTCGCCAAGCGCGAGGGCCGCTCTGCCGAGAACGGCGCCGTCGTCTCGATCATCGCCGACGACAACACCTCGGGTGTCATCGTCGAGCTGAAGTGCGAGACGGACTTCGTCGCCAAGGGCGAGAAGTTCCAGAACGTCGCCACGGCCATCGCCGAGCACGTCGCCAAGGCTGCCCCGGCCGACCTCGAGGCCCTGCTGGCCTCCCAGATCGAGCCCGGCAAGACCGTCCAGGCCTACGTGGACGAGGCCAACGCCAACCTCGGCGAGAAGATCGTCCTGGACCGCTTCGCCCAGTTCTCCGGCGGCTACGTGACCGCGTACATGCACCGCACGATGCCCGACCTGCCCCCGCAGATCGGTGTCCTCGTCGAGCTGGACAAGCCGAACGCCGAGGTCGCCAAGGGCGTCGCCCAGCACATCGCCGCCTTCGCGCCGAAGTACCTCTCCAAGGAGGACGTCCCGGCCGAGGTCGTCGAGAGCGAGCGCCGCGTCGCCGAGGAGACCACCCGCGCCGAGGGCAAGCCCGAGGCCGCCCTGCCGAAGATCGTCGAGGGTCGCCTCAACGGCTTCTTCAAGGACGCCACCCTGCTCGGCCAGCCCTACGCCCTGGACAACAAGAAGTCCGTCCAGAAGGTGCTGGAAGAGGCCGGTGTCAGCCTGAAGCGCTTCTCGCGCATCAAGGTCGGCATCTGAGTCCGTACCGCGACGGACGCGCGACCCCGGTAGGGTCGACGCAAGTCGTCGGCGCCGTACGCGCATGCCGTGGCGCACGCGCGCGCGGCGGCGGACGACAGCAGATCTGACGAGGAGGCCATTGCCGCGTACGGGATGCGAAAAACGCCCCCACCGGCAGTGGCCTTCTTCGTGTGTGTGACCCAGTAGAAGAGGCGAGACTCCATGAGCACCAAGGCCGAGAAGAGCGACGACGGCAAAGTAAGCGGCCGCTTCATGCTGAAGCTGTCCGGAGAGGCGTTCTCCGGCGGTGGAGGCCTGGGCGTCGACCCCGACGTGGTGCACGCCATCGCCCGCGAGATCGCGGCCGTCGTCCGGGACGGCGCACAGATCGCGATCGTCATCGGCGGCGGCAACTTCTTCCGCGGCGCCGAGCTGCAGGTGCGCGGCATGGACCGCGCCCGTTCCGACTACATGGGCATGCTCGGCACCGTGATGAACTGCCTGGCCCTCCAGGACTTCCTGGAGAAGGAGGGCGTCGACTGCCGCGTGCAGACCGCCATCACCATGGGCCAGGTCGCCGAGCCCTACATCCCGCTGCGCGCCGTGCGCCACCTGGAGAAGGGCCGTGTGGTCATCTTCGGCGCCGGAATGGGCATGCCCTACTTCTCCACCGACACCACCGCCGCCCAGCGCGCCCTCGAGATCGACGCCGAGGCCCTGCTCATGGGCAAGAACGGCGTGGACGGGGTCTACGACTCCGACCCCAAGACCAACCCGGACGCCGTGAAGTTCGACGCGCTCGGCTACGGCGAGGTCATCACCCGCGACCTGAAGGTCGCCGACGCCACGGCCGTCACGCTCTGCCGCGACAACAGCCTTCCGATCGTGGTCTTCGAGCTGCTGAAGGAGGGCAATATCGCCCGCGCCGTCAAGGGTGAGAAGATCGGCACGCTTGTGGGTGACCAGGGCAGCCGGGACTGACCGGAGAACACCCCCCGTCCGCGGACGCCACCTGTCCGGGGGACGGACGGGACGGGGCCGGACCGGGGGATGGACAATGTCCCGCCGGTCGGGAACCGTGCAGGAAGAACGCGACGCAGCCGGCCGCCGCCCCCAGGGAACCGCAGCCGGGCCTACTCAAGACACGCAGGAGCAAGTGGTGATCGAAGAGACCCTCCTCGAGGCCGAGGAGAAGATGGAGAAGGCCGTCGTGGTCGCCAAGGAGGACTTCGCCGCGATTCGCACCGGCCGTGCGCACCCGGCGATGTTCAACAAGATCGTGGCCGACTACTACGGCGCGCCGACGCCGATCAACCAGCTGGCCTCGTTCTCCGTGCCCGAGCCGCGCATGGCCGTGGTGACCCCCTTCGACAAGACGGCCCTGCGCAACATCGAGCAGGCGATCCGCGACTCCGACCTGGGCGTCAACCCGAGCAACGACGGCAACATCATCCGGGTGGTGTTCCCCGAGCTGACCGAGGAGCGCCGCCGCGAGTACATCAAGGTCGCCAAGAGCAAGGGCGAGGACGCCAAGGTCTCGATCCGCTCCGTGCGCCGCAAGGCCAAGGACGCCATCGACAAGATGGTCAAGGACGGCGAGGTCGGCGAGGACGAGGGCCGCCGTGCGGAGAAGGAGCTCGACGACACCACCGCCAAGTACGTCGCACAGGTGGACGAGCTCCTGAAGCACAAGGAAGCGGAGCTGCTCGAGGTCTGATGAACGACTCTTCCTGGGGAGCGCCGCCACAAGCCGGGTACTGGGGGCCGTCCGACCAGGGACCCGTCCAGGGCGCCGGCCCGGCGGGTCCCGCGTACGATGCGCACTACGCGCAGCAGACTCGCCCCATGCCCATCGTGCCCGACGTACCCGAACACGGCGGTGACCAGGACGACGACCAGGGGACCGCTCGGCTGAGCGGTCCCTTGTTCCGGGACGAGCCGTTCCACGACCAGCCCGTTCGCGACGAGCCGTACCGCGACCAGAACCCGTCGGCGCAGCCGTATGCGGCGGTGCCGCAGAATCCGGAGCCCATGCCCGACGCCCCGCAGCCGGCGCCGTCCCAGCCGCCGCCGCAGAAGAAGAGCGCGGGGCGTGACCTGGGTGCGGCGATAGGGGTCGGCGTCGGCCTCGGCGTGGTGATCGTCGCGTCGCTGTTCGTCGTCAAGGCGGTCTTCGTCGGTGTGATCGCGGTTGCCGTCGTGGTGGGCCTGTGGGAGCTGACCAAGCGGCTGGAGGAGCGCAAGGGCATCAAGGCGCCCCTCGTACCGCTCGCGATCGGCGGCGCGGCGATGGTGGTCGCCGGCTACGCGCGCGGCGCCGAGGGCGCGTGGGTCGCCATGGCCCTCACCGCGCTCGCGGTCCTCGTGTGGCGGATGACGGAGCCGCCCGAGGGCTACCTCAAGGACGTCACGGCAGGCCTCTTCGCCGCGTTCTACGTGCCGTTCCTGGCCACGTTCGTCGCCATGATGCTGGCGGCCGACGACGGTGCCTGGCGCGTGCTCGTCTTCCTGATACTGACGGTCGTCAGCGACACCGGGGCCTACGCCGTCGGCTGGCGCTTCGGCAAGAAGAAGCTCGCCCCGCGCATCAGCCCCGGCAAGACCCGCGAGGGCCTGCTGGGAGCGGTCGCGTTCGCGATGGCGGCGGGCGCGCTGTGCATGCAGTTCCTGATCGACGACGGCACCTGGTGGCAGGGCCTGCTGCTCGGCCTCGTGGTCGCCGTCAGTGCCACCCTGGGCGACCTCGGCGAGTCCATGATCAAGCGAGACCTCGGCATCAAGGACATGGGCACCCTCCTGCCGGGCCACGGCGGCATCATGGACCGCCTGGACTCCCTGCTCCCGACGGCACCGGTGGCGTGGCTGCTGCTGGTGATCTTCGTCGGGTCGGGTTGACAGCCATCCGGTAGCATGGGAAGGGCCTGCGGCTTCTGCTGCGGGCCCTTCCGTGTTCCCCGCTGTCGCGGGGGTGTCCCCGTGAGGTCTCCTGGCTCCGGCACGGCCCTGCCGTTGTCCCCGCAGACGCGGGGGGTTGCCACAGGCCCGCCGTCATGAGGAGTTGTCCGACCGTGGCCCGTCCAGCCCCCGGTGAGCTGATCTTTGCCGCACCCCGCGGAGCGAAGCGGCCGCCGCGGCACCTTGCCGATCTCACGCCTGCCGAGCGCAAGGAGGCTGTCGCCGCGATCGGTGAGAAGCCGTTCCGTGCGAAGCAGCTCTCGCAGCACTACTTCGCGCGGTACGCGCACGCCCCCGAGCAGTGGACCGACATCCCCGCCGGTTCGCGCGAGGGGCTGCGGGAAGCGTTGCTGCCCGAGCTGATGACGGTCGTGCGGCACCTGTCGACCGACCAGGGGACCACGCGCAAGACGCTGTGGAAGCTGTTCGACGGGACGCTCGTCGAGTCGGTGCTCATGCGCTACCCGGACCGGGTGACCATGTGCATCAGCTCCCAGGCCGGCTGCGGCATGAACTGCCCGTTCTGCGCCACCGGCCAGGCCGGCCTGGACCGCAACCTGTCGACCGCCGAGATCGTGCACCAGATCGTGGACGGCATGCGGGCGCTCAGGGACGGCGAGGTCCCGGGAGGCCCCGCGCGGCTCAGCAACATCGTGTTCATGGGCATGGGCGAGCCCCTCGCCAACTACAACCGGGTCGTGGGCGCCATCCGCCGGCTCACCGACCCCGAGCCCGACGGGCTGGGACTCTCCCAGCGCGGGATCACCGTCTCCACGGTCGGTCTCGTCCCCGCGATCCACCGCTTCACCGGCGAGGGCTTCAAGTGCCGCCTCGCCATCTCCCTGCACGCCCCCGACGACGAGCTGCGCGACACCCTCGTCCCCGTCAACACGCGGTGGAAGGTGCGCGAGGTGCTGGACGCCGGGTTCGAGTACGCGGCGAAGTCCGGGCGCCGGCTGTCCATCGAGTACGCGCTGATCCGCGACATCAACGACCAGGCCTGGCGCGGCGACCGGCTCGGGCGGCTGCTCAGGGGCAAGCCCGTGCACGTCAACCTGATCCCGCTCAACCCCACGCCCGGCTCCAAGTGGACCGCGTCCCGGCCCGAGGACGAGAAGGCGTTCGTCGAGGCCATCGCGGCGCACGGTGTGCCGGTGACGATCCGGGACACCCGTGGGCAGGAGATCGACGGGGCGTGTGGTCAGCTCGCCGCGAGCGAGCGGTAACCTGACCGGCGGCAGTACTGATTCAAGTCATCACATCTTCATATTCCGACAGGGGAGCGCCACAGCGCTGAGAGTGCGGCACCGGCCGCAGACCCTCCGAACCTGGCCCAGGTCATTCTGGGTAGGGAGATCGGTCACCACTCGAGCTGTTGCGCCCTGCCCGGGACCCTCGCCAGGGGTTCCGGGCGGGGCCGCGTCTTCTCCTGGTCACCCAGGAGGAATTCAGTGAGCATCACCAAGAAGGTCAGTGTCCTGGCCGTCGGACTCGGCATGGTCGGCACGCTGGCCGCCTGCGGATCGTCCGACGACGGCGGCGACGGCAGCGGCTCCGGCGGCTCCAGGACCGTGACCCTGGTCAGCCACGACTCGTGGGCCGCGTCCAAGGACGTCATCGCCGCCTTCGAGAAGAACTCCGGCTACAAGGTCAAGGTCCTGGAGGACGGCGACGCCGGGCAGGCCGTGAACAAGGCCATCCTCACCAAGGACAACCCGCAGGGCGACGTCTTCTTCGGCGTCGACAACACGCTGCTGTCCCGCGCCCTCGACAACGGCCTGTTCCAGCCGTATGAGGCCAAGGGGTCCGACCAGGTCCGGCCCGAGTACCGGGCCGACCTGGACAAGCACCGGGTCACGCCCGTCGACACCGGCGACATCTGCGTCAACTACGACAAGGCGTACTTCAGCCGGCACAAGCTGACCCCGCCCAAGACCCTCGACGACCTGGTCAAGCCCGAGTACAAGGACCTGCTCGTCACCGAGAACGCGGGCAGCTCCTCGCCCGGCCTCGGCTTCCTGCTCGGCACCGCCGCCAAGTACGGCGACGGGGGCTGGGAGGGCTACTGGAAGAAGCTCAAGGCGAACGGCGTCAAGGTCGTCGACAGCTGGGAGCAGGCCTACAACGAGGAGTTCTCCGGCTCGGCCGGCGGCAAGAAGGCCAAGGGCGACCGTCCGCTCGTCGTGTCCTACGCCTCCTCCCCGCCCGTCGAGGTCGTCTACGCCGACCCGCAGCCGGCCACCGCCCCCACGGGTGTCGCCGACGGCACCTGCTTCCGCCAGGTCGAGTACGCGGGTCTGCTCAGCAACGCCAAGAACCCCGAGGGAGGCAAGGCGCTCCTCGACTTCCTGCTGAGCCAGAGCTTCCAGGAGGACATGCCGCTGAACATGTTCGTCTACCCGGTGCGGGAGGGCGCGCAGGTCCCCGAGGTGTTCTCGAAGTTCGGGCCGCAGGCGAAGGACCCGCAGACCCTCGACCCGGCGAAGATCGCCGACAACCGCGACCAGTGGGTCAAGTCGTGGACCTCGCTCGTACTGAAGTGAGCCGGGACGGCAAGCAGCCGGTGAGGTCGGGGCGGACCGCGCGCGGGAGCGCGGCTCGGCTCGGCCTCATGGCCCTGCCCGTCGCGTTCTTCGCGGTGTTCTTCGCCTACCCCGTCGCCGCCATCGTCGCGCGCGGCCTGGAGGTCGACGGGGTCTGGCAGCTCGGGCGGATCGGGGACGTGCTCGCGCAGTCCGACGTGCGGCACGTGCTGTGGTTCACCACCTGGCAGGCGCTGGCGTCCACCGGGCTCACGCTGCTCGTCGCGCTGCCCGGCGCGTACGTCTTCGCCCGCCTCGACTTCCCCGGCAAGCAGGTCCTGCGGGCCGTGGTGACCGTGCCGTTCGTGCTGCCGACGGTCGTCGTCGGTACGGCGTTCCTGGCGCTGGTCGGGCGCGGCGGGCTGCTCGACGAGCTGTGGGGTCTGCGCCTGGACACCACGGTGTGGGCGATCCTGCTCGCGCACGTCTTCTTCAACTACGCCGTCGTCGTCCGCACCGTCGGCGGACTGTGGTCGCAGCTCGACCCGCGGCAGGAGGAGGCCGCCCGGATGCTCGGCGCCTCGCGGACCCGGGCCTGGACGCAGGTCACCCTGCCCGCGCTGGCGCCCGCCGTGGCCGCCGCCGCGCTGATGGTCTTCCTGTTCACCTTCACCTCCTTCGGCGTCGTCCAGATCCTCGGCGGGCCCACCTTCTCCACCCTGGAGGTGGAGATCTACCGCCAGACCTCGCAGGTCTTCGACCTGTCCACGGCCGCCGTCCTGACGCTGATCCAGTTCGCGGCGGTCGTCGCCGTCCTCGCGGTGCACGCCTGGACGGTGCGGCGGCGGGAGACGGCGCTGCGGCTCGTGGACGCGGCCACGACCGCGCGCCGGCCGCGCGGAGCCGGACAGTGGGCGCTGCTCGCCGGCGTCCTGGGCGTCATCGCCGTCCTGCTGGTGCTGCCGCTGGCGGTACTGGTCCAGCGGTCGCTGGGCGCGTCCGGCTTCGGCTACTACCGGGCGCTGACCCGCGAGGACGGCGGCGCCTTCCTCGTCCCGCCGATCGAGGCGATCGGCAACTCCCTCCAGTACGCCGTCGCCGCCACCGTCATCGCCGTCGTGATCGGCGCGCTGGCCGCGACCGCGCTCACCCGGCGCGACGCGGGCCGTTTCGTGCGCGGGTTCGACGCGCTGCTGATGCTGCCGCTCGGGGTGTCGGCCGTGACGGTCGGGTTCGGGTTCCTGATCGCGCTGGACGAACCGCCGCTGGACCTCAGGTCCTCCTGGATCCTGGTGCCGCTCGCGCAGGCGCTGGTGGGCGTCCCGTTCGTCGTACGGACCATGCTGCCGGTGCTGCGGGCGGTGGACGGACGGCTGCGGGAGGCGGCCGCGGTGCTGGGCGCGTCGCCGTGGCGGGTGTGGCGGGAGGTGGATCTGCCCATGGTGCGGCGTGCGCTGCTGGTCGCGGCCGGGTTCGCCTTCGCCGTGTCGCTGGGGGAGTTCGGCGCGACCGTGTTCATCGCACGGCCCGACAACCCGACGCTGCCGGTCGCCGTGGCGCGCCTGCTGGGCCGGCCCGGGGACATGAACTACGGCCAGGCGATGGCCCTTTCGACGATTCTGATGCTGGTGTGCGCCATGGCCCTGGTGGTGCTGGAGCGGCTGCGGACCGACCGGAGCGGGGAGTTCTAGACATGGCGCCCAGCCTGTTGAGCCTGGAAGGCGCGACCGTCCGCTTCGGCGGGCGGGCCGTACTCGACGACGTCGGCCTGGGGGTCGCCGAGCACGAGGTGGTGTGCGTGCTCGGGCCCAGCGGCAGCGGCAAGTCGACGCTGCTGCGGGCGGTCGCCGGACTCCAGCCGCTGGACGCCGGGCGGGTGACGCTGGACGGCCGGGACCAGTCCGGGGTGCCCGCGCACAAACGCGAGGTCGGGCTGATGTTCCAGGACCACCAGCTGTTCCCGCAGCGGGACGTGGCCGGAAACATCGCCTTCGGACCGCGGATGCGCGGCGCCTCCCGGGCCGAGCAGCAGACCCGGGTGGCGGAGTTGCTGCACCTGGTCGGACTGCCGGACGCCGCCCGCCGGTCCGTCGCCGCGCTCTCCGGTGGGGAGCAGCAGCGGGTGGCGCTGGCCCGCGCGCTCGCGCCCCGGCCCCGGCTGCTGATGCTGGACGAGCCGCTCGGCCAGCTGGACCGCTCGCTGCGGGAGCGCCTCGTGGTCGAACTGCGGGAGCTGTTCGGGCGGCTGGGCACCACGGTGCTCGCCGTGACGCACGACCAGGGCGAGGCGTTCGCGCTCGCCGACCGGGTCGTGGTGATGCGGGACGGGCGGATCGCCCAGTCGGGAACGCCCCTGGAGGTGTGGCAGCGGCCGGCGGACGCGTTCGTGGCCCGTTTCCTCGGCTTCGAGAACGTGGCCGAGGCGTCCGTCGTCGGACAGGCCGCGGACACCCCGTGGGGCAAGGTGCCGGTCCCCGAGGACGCCCCGCAGGGCGCGCGGACGGTGCTCGTGCGGCCGGCCGGCGTCCGCGTCGTCCCCGCCGAGGAGGGCCTGCGCTGCACGGTCACGGCCCGCACCTTCCGCGGCACGCACGTCGCCGTGCACCTCCAGCCCGAGGACGCGCCCCGTCTGGAGGCGGCCTGCGCGCTGCGGGCGGCGCCGGAGGTCGGGGCCTCGGTCGGGGTGGAGTTCGACGCGGCGGACGTCGTCGTGCTCGGCCGATCGGACGGTCCCGGGTGATCGTCCGCTCGTAGGGTGACGGCATGACACTCCTCGCACACGACCGGTACTGCGACGAAATCGTTCACCAGGTGACCGGGCTCAGAGCCGTGGTCGGCTCCGGCGCGGACCTGTCCGCCACCGTGCCGACCTGCCCGGACTGGACCCTGGAGGACCTGGTGCGGCACGTGGGCCGGGCCCTGCGCTGGACCGGGCTGATCGTCGGCACGCGCGCCGAGCAGGACGTCCCGGTGGACCGCGCGCCGGGCGCCGAGGGGCCCACGGTCAGCGGGGACGCGGCGGCGCTGGACGCGTGGCTGGCGGAGTCCGGCGAGGTCGTCGCCCGCGCCCTGCGGGAGGCCGGTCCGGACGCGCACGCGTGGTCGTGGGCCGGTCTCGACACGGCGGGGTTCTGGGCGCGGCGGATGACCCATGAACTCGTCGTGCACGGCGCGGACGCGGCACTCGCGGCGGGCCGGCCCCGTCCGGCGGTCCCGCCCGAGGTGGCGGCCGACGCGATCGACGAGTGGCTGGACATCGTGCGGTTCGTGCAGCGGGCCCTGCCCGGCGCCGCGGCGAACGAACTGCGTGCCCCCGGCAGCAGCCTCCACCTGCACGCGACCGACGCCCCGCCGGAGCTGAACGCCGAGTGGATCGTCGAACTGCCCGACGACGGCATCACCTGGCGCCGCGGGCACGAGAAGGCGACGGTGGCGCTGCGCGGCCCGCTCACGGACGTGCTGCTGGCCTTCTACGGCCGGCTGCCGCTGGACGCGCCGGGACTCGAGGTGCTCGGCGATCGCAAGCTGCTCGAACTCTGGCTGGAGAAGGCGACGTTCGGCTGACACGACGGTGGCCCGCCCCGGAACGGGACGGGCCACCGCCGTGAACGGGTCGGCGCGGGCGTCAGCTGTTGCTGTTCGCTCCGCGACGGCGCAGGCCGAAGAAGACGGCGCCGCCACCGACGACGACCAGCGCCGCCGCGATACCGGCGATCATGCCGGTGTTGGAGTTGGCGCCGGTCTCGGCGAGGTTGGAGTCACCGGCCGCCGGGGACGGGGCGTTGTCGTTCGGCACGGCCGCCGGGGCGGTGCTCTCCGACTGCGACGGCGCGGGGGCCGACGTGGACGGCTCGGGCGCCGGCGACTCCGTCTCGTCGGACGGGGTCGAGGAGCTCTCCGACGGGGTCGGGGTCGGAGTGTCCTCGGTCTTGCAGGGGGTCGACGGGGTCGTCACGTCCGGCTTGATGTACTCGTCGACGTACCTGTCGGCCTTGACGTGGACGCGGTACTCCGTGTTCGGCTTCCAGTCCACGGCGAAGGAGACGGTGGTGCCCTCCTTCGAGCCCTTGACCGTCTCCTGGCCGACCTGCTCGCCGGAGCTCTTCAGGGAGACGGTGACGGTGGCCGGGATGCCGGCGGGGTCCACGTCGGTGACGGTGATGACACCGTTGTCGCCGTCGCACTTGGCTTCGGCGGAGAACTCGCTGATGTTGCAGGCGAGGGCGTTGCCTGAGGCGCTGAGCGCCAGGGCCGCGGAGGCGGCGACGACGCCGAGGGCGCGGACGCCCCGGCGGGATGCCGTGCGGCTGATTATGGACAGGACTGCCACGTTTGTCCTTTACGGGAGCGCGGATGCGGGGGGTGAAGAGGGTGCCGACGCTCGATGACGCGGCATCAGCACACCCATGAGCCTCACTGGTCTATAAGCGGGGCGTAAGAAGTGTCAACGCATATGCCCGCCCCAGCCGTTGACTTTGCCGTCTTATTAACCGCCGATACGTTTCAGTGCCTCGGGAGCCTCATCAATCCGGCCAACAAGCGCGATTCGGGACTCCATCGTCCGCCCCTTCGCGAGCGTCTGCAGCAGCGGCCACGCCGGCAGCGTCCGGGTCCAGTGCTCACGGTCCACCAGCACCATCGGCGTGGGCTCGCCGCGCGATTCGTAGTAGTTCGGCGTCGCGTTGTCGAAGATCTCCTGCAGGGTGCCGGCCGCGCCCGGCAGGTACACCACGCCCGCGGTGGAGCGGGCCAGCAGGCCGTCCTCGCGCGTGGCGTTGGCGAAGTACTTGGCGATGTGCCCGGCGAACGCGTTGGGCGGCTCGTGGCCGTAGAACCAGGTCGGGATGCCGATCGAGGCGCCGCCGCCGGGCCAGCGCTCGCGCACCTCGAACGCGGACCGGGCCCAGTCGGCGATCGACGGCGCGAACGACGGGACCTTGGCGAGCAGCATCAGGGCGTCGTCCAGCATCCCGTCGTCGAACGGGGCGGCGTACGCGCCGAGGTTCGCCGCCTCCATCGCGCCCGGACCCCCGCCCGTGGCCACCGTGAGCCCGGCGCGGGCCAGCTCACGGCCCAGGCGTGCGGCGCCCGCGTACTCCGCGGTGCCGCGGGCCATGGCGTGACCGCCCATGACGCCCACCACCCGGGCGCCTGCGACGAGTTCGTCCAGCGCGTCCGACACGGCGTCGTCGTGGATCGCGCGCAGCATGGAGGCGAACACGTCACCGTCGGCCTTGGTCTGCTGGAACCAGTCGTAGGCGAGGGCGTCCGGTGTCGCCCCGTAGTCCTCGTCGAGGCGGGCGTAGAGCTCGTCGGGGGAGTAGAGGCGCCCCCGGTAGGGGTCGAAGGGCAGGCCCGGTATGGGCGGGAAGACCAGGGCGCCGGCGGCGCGCACCGTGGCGGCGGCGCCGGGGTCCATCGGGCAGCCGAGGAAGACGGCGCCCGTGGGGTCGGAGGCGAGCAGGGCATCCGTACGGCCCGTCAGGTCGACGGCCTGGACGCGGTGATGGGCGAGTGAGCCGGGCGACGAGACGACGCGGTCGAACGCGTCGAGACTCTCGATCTCCCGGTCATGGGAGGCGTGGTGGGACTGGAACTGGGACAGTGACGGCGACCCGTGCGGTGACCGGGCCTTGCGCTGGGCGGGTGTCTGATCGGGTGTCGGATCCACCCGCCCATGCTAGGCACGGCGCCCGGATCAGCCCTGAACCGCTGCCGGGTCCATCCACACGACCTCGAAGGTGTGGCCGTCGACGTCGTCGAAGGCCCGGCCGTACATGAAGCCGTGGTCCTGGGTCTCGCCGGAGACCGAGCCGCCGGCCGCGACCGCCTTGTCCACCAGCTCGTCGACCTTCTCACGGCTCTCGGCGCTGAGCGCGATCAGCACCTCGCTGGACTTCGTCGAGTCCGCGATCTCCTTCTTGGTGAACTCGCGGTACTTCTGCGGCGTGTGCACCATCACGACGATGGTGTCGCTCACCGGGAACGAGGCGGTGCTGTCGTCGCTGAACTGGGCGTTGATCTCCCACCCCAGCCCGGTGAAGAACTCCTTGGAGGCGTCGAGGTCGTTGGTGGCCAGGTTCAGGAAGATCATCTGCTGGTACATGGGGCCTCTCCCGGGTTCGTATGTCGTGCCGTTCGAAGGGGTAGACGCGAAGCGGCCCCGGAACTCATCGCCGTTGCGCGGACTTTCTCGAAAGAGTTTTTGCCGGTCAGTGGTCCAGCGGCAGCGCCGCCAGCACCGCGACGATCAGGACCAGCGGACCGAACAGGACGAGCAGGGCGGCGGCGCGTACCGCGGCGGCGGCGCGCAGGGTCGCCGGGGGCGCGCCGAGTCGCAGCAGGGCGTCCGTGGTGTCGGCGCGGGCGTGCCTGGCCTCCACGGCCGCGGTGAGCAGGGTGGCCACCGTGCAGCCGGCCACCAGGAGGGCGCCCAGGGCGCTGAGCGGGCCGAAGGCCGGTCCGTCTCCGTCGTACACCGTCGTCGCGACGTAGGCCGCTGCGGCTACGGCGGCCACGACGCCGAGGGGGCGGCCGACACGCTGCGACTCCTCCATCAGGACGCGGCCCGCCAGGAGGCGCAGGGCGCCGGGCCGGGCGGCCTGGAGCAGGCGGCCGCACAGGTGGGTGAGGCCCGGGCCGGCCAGGGCGAGGCCCAGGGCGGTGAGGGCCCAGCCGATCAGGACGCCGGCGGACGGGGCGGTGCCGGGGGTGGGGGCGGCTGCCGCGTTGCCGGTGTAGGTCTCGACGGTGAGGCCCGCGGTGAGGATGGCGATGCCCCAGGGGAGGGCGGTGGTGTTCTGGGGGCGAGGGGTCGGCTCGGCCGGGTTGGCGTCCGCGGGGGGCGGGGGAGCGGCGTCCAGCGTCTGCGTGGTGACGTCCGTCGAAGCCGGGGGGTGGGGATCACTCACCTGCGTTCGCAGGGCGCCGCCTGCGCCCACCCGTGCCGCCCCAGCGGCACGACTGCCCGCAGCCACGGCAGCGGGCTGATTGCCCGCAGCCACGGCGGCGGGCTGCGCGGTGCGGGCGCCGAAGCGGCCGTAGGCGCCGAAGGTCTCGCGGGCCTTGCCCCAGCCGTACGCGCCGAAGCGGCCGTAGCCGCGGGGGGCGGCCGCGGCGGGCCGGGGATCGCGGGGCCGCAGCGTGTGGGCCACCGCGGCCGAGGCGAAGGCCGGTACGAGGACCAGCAGGGTCAGGACGGCCGGGGCGGGGAGGGACTGGCCGACGGCCAGGGCGTCGGCCGCCACGCGGTCGGACGGCGGGCGGCCGGTCAGGCTGCCGCGCAGGTACAGGAAGGCGAGCAGGGCCGCCACCGAGCCGAGCGCGGCGGACAGGGCCGTGGTCGTCGCCGAGACGGCCATCAGCCGGCCCGGTCCCAGGCCGATCGCCGACAGTCCCGAGCGGGGCCGGGTGCCCGGATCGGTGCGGGCCACCGCGACCGCGAGGTACACCGCGGCGGCCAGCGGCGCCGCACACCAGGCCAGGCGGAGGGCGGAGGCGCCGGGCGTGTCGGGGTGGCTCAGCGCGTGGCCGAGGGCGCACAGCAGCAGGAAACCCGTGCCCGCCGAGGCCAGCGCGACCAGCAGGCGGCGCAGGTGGACGGCGAGGTGGGCGGTGCGGGTCAGGCGGAGAGCGAGCACGCCGCCCGGCCTTCCGTTCCGGGAGTCCCGGCGGCACCCGTGGCCACCGTGGTCTCGGCGAGCGGCGGCAGGTGCACGGTCCGTACCCGCCGTCCGTCCAGGAGCGCCACCGCGCGGTCCGCCAGGGCGGCGGTCTGCGCGTCGTGCGTGGCGAGCAGGACGGTGATGCCGTGCGAGCGGGCCGCCGTGGTGAGCGTCCGCAGGACGTGGGCGCGGTCGGCGCGGTGCAGGGGGGCCGTCGGTTCGTCGGCGAAGAGCACCGCCGGGGTGACGGCGAGCGCGCGGGCGATGCAGACGCGCTGCCGCTCGGCCTGCTGGAGTTCGTGCGGGCGTCTGCGCGCCTTGCCGCCGACGTCGAGGCGGTCCAGCCACTCCAGGGCGGCGGTCTTGGCCCGGCGCCGTCCGGTGCCGCGCAGCATGAGGGGGAGCGCGGCGTTCTCCCAGGCGTTCAGCTCCGGGACGAGCGCCGGGGCGGGGTCGATCCAGCCGAAGCGGTCGCGGCGCAGCCGTTCGCGGCTCAGCGGCCCCATGGTGTGCACCGGCACGCTGTTGAACCACACCTCGCCGTCCTGGGGCTTGACCAGGCCGGACAGGCACCGCAGCAGGGTGGTCTTGCCGCTGCCGCGCGGGCCGCTCACGGCGAGGATCTCGCCCTCGCGCACGCCGAGCGACACCCCTTGCAGCGCGGGGGAGCCGTCGTGGTGCTGGAAGTGCAGGGCGCGGGCCCAGAGCACGTCGTTGTCCGGCGGGGCCTCCATGGGCGTACACCTCGGTTCTGATCCGTATTTCCCCGGTCCTGTCCCCCTTCCGGGGGAACGAAGGCGGGGCCGATCGGTCACTGGGCACCGTAAGGAGTCGCCGCGGAGGAAGCCGGACAGCACGCGGCCCCGGGCCGCCGTTCTCACTCGAACGGACTGCACCGGGGCCGGTGATGATCCTCTCAGCGGATGATCGGGACGATCAGAGCTTCGTCCACGCCTCCGTCAGCGTGGCCCGCAGGATCTGCTCGATCTCGTCGAAGGTCTCCTGGTTGGAGATCAGCGGCGGGGCGAGCTGGATGACCGGGTCGCCGCGGTCGTCGGCACGGCAGTACAGGCCGTTCTCGAAGAGCTTCTTGGAGAGGAAGCCGTACAGGACGCGCTCGGTCTCCTCCTCGTTGAAGGACTCCTTGGTGTTCTTGTCCTTGACCAGCTCGATTCCGTAGAAGAAGCCGTTGCCGCGGACGTCGCCGACGATCGGCAGGTCGTGCAGCTTCTCCAGGGTGGCGCGGAAGGCGCCCTCGTTGTCCAGCACGTGCTGGTTGAGGCCCTCGCGCGCGAAGAGGTCGAGGTTGGCGATGCCGACCGCGGCGGAGACCGGGTGGCCGCCGAAGGTGTAGCCGTGCAGGAAGGTGTTGTCGCCCTTGTAGAACGGCTCGGCCAGGCGGTCGGAGATGACGCAGGCGCCGATCGGGGAGTAGCCCGAGGTCATGCCCTTGGCGCAGGTGATCATGTCCGGGACGTAGCCGAACTTGTCGCAGGCGAAGGTCGTGCCCAGGCGGCCGAAGGCGCAGATGACCTCGTCCGAGACGAGCAGCACGTCGTACTGGTCGCAGATCTCGCGCACCCGCTGGAAGTAGCCGGGCGGGGGCGGGAAGCAGCCGCCGGCGTTCTGCACGGGCTCCAGGAAGACCGCCGCGACCGTCTCCGGGCCCTCGAACAGGATCTGCTGCTCGATCTGGTCGGCGGCCCAGAGGCCGTAGGCCTCGGGGTCGTCGCCGTGGATCGGGGCGCGGTAGATGTTGGTGTTCGGCACCTTGTGCGCGCCCGGGACGAGCGGCTCGAAGGGGGCCTTCAGCGCGGGCAGGCCGGTGATGGACAGGGCGCCCTGCGGGGTGCCGTGGTAGGCCACCGCGCGGGAGATCACCTTGTACTTGGTGGGCTTGCCGGTCAGCTTGAAGTACTGCTTGGCGAGCTTCCAGGCGGTCTCGACCGCCTCGCCGCCGCCGGTGGTGAAGAAGACCTTGTTGAGGTCGCCGGGGGCCTCGTTCGCCAGCCGCTCGGCCAGCTCGACGGCCTTGGGGTGGGCGTAGGACCACACCGGGAAGAAGGCCAGCTCCTGCGCCTGCTTGGCGGCGGCCTCGGCCAGCTCCGTGCGGCCGTGTCCGGCCTGGACCACGAACAGGCCGGCGAGACCGTCGAGGTAGCGCTTGCCCTTGTCGTCGTAGATGTGGGTGCCCTCACCGCGGACGATGGTGGGGACGGGGGCGTTCTCGTACGACGACATGCGGGTGAAGTGCATCCACAGGTGGTCGTACGCGGTCCGGCTGAGGTCCTTGGGGCTGTCGGTGCTCACGATTATCGGGTTCCCCACATATAGGTCTGCTTCTTGAGCTTCATGTAGACGAAGCTCTCGGTGGAGCGCACACCGGGCACGGCCCGGATGCGTCGGTTGATGACCTCCAGGAGGTGGTCGTCGTCCTCGCAGACGACCTCCACCATCAGGTCGAAGGAGCCCGCGGTCATCACCACGTACTCGCACTCGGACATGGCCGACAGCGCCTCGGCCACCGACTCCACGTCGCCCTCGACGTTGACGCCGACCATCGCCTGGCGCCGGAAGCCCACCGTGAGCGGGTCCGTGACGGCGACGATCTGCATCACGCCCTGGTCGAGCAGCTTCTGGACGCGCTGGCGCACGGCCGCCTCCGACAGGCCCACGGCCTTGCCGATGGCGGCGTACGGCCGGCGGCCGTCCTCCTGGAGCTGCTCGATGATGGCGAGGGAGACGGCGTCCAACTGGGGACCGCCGTTCCTGGACTCGCGGGAGTCCTTCTGGTCTGCGCTTCGACTGGCCACGGCTTCACTGTGCACGACGTATCGACAGTTTCGCAAGGCCGGATCGATGAAATTCGTTGTCTGAGTCGCCTCAATCTGCGGATATCGCAATGCTGAGGGGAGCGGGGGTGTTGAAAACGTCGGCACTCCGTCTAGGGTGGGTGTCTCAGTCAATGGACACCCGAACTTGGAGGGCCGGCAGTGAGCACCGAGCTGCGTCGTCTGCGCAATTACATCGACGGTGAGTTCCGGGACGCCGCCGACGGACGGACCACGGAAGTGGTCAACCCCGCCACGGGCGAGGCGTACGCGACCGCCCCCCTGTCCGGGCAGGCGGACGTCGACGCCGCCATGGCGGCCGCCGCGGCCGCCTTCCCGGCCTGGCGGGACCTGGTCCCGGCCGAGCGGCAGAAGGCCCTGCTGAAGATCGCGGACGCGTTCGAGGAGCGGGCCGAGGAGCTGATCGCGGCCGAGGTGGAGAACACGGGCAAGCCGATCGGGCTGACCCGCTCCGAGGAGATCCCGCCGATGGTCGACCAGATCCGCTTCTTCGCGGGCGCGGCGCGGATGCTGGAGGGCCGTGGCGCCGGCGAGTACATGGAGGGGCTGACCTCCTTCGTGCGCCGCGAGCCGATCGGGGTCTGCGCGCAGGTCGCGCCGTGGAACTACCCGATGATGATGGCCGTGTGGAAGTTCGCCCCGGCCCTCGCCGCGGGCAACACGGTCGTCCTCAAGCCCTCGGACACCACCCCGGCCTCCACCGCCCTGATGGCCGACATCATCGGCTCGATCGTCCCCAAGGGCGTCTTCAACGTCGTCTGCGGCGACCGCGACACGGGCCGCCTGATGGTCGAGCACGAGACTCCGGCGATGGCCTCCATCACCGGTTCGGTGCGGGCCGGCATGTCGGTCGCCGAGTCGGCGTCGAAGGACCTCAAGCGCGTCCACCTGGAGCTGGGCGGCAAGGCCCCGGTCGTGGTCTTCGAGGACACCGACATCCCCAAGGCCGTCGAGGGCATCTCGGAGGCGGGCTACTTCAACGCCGGGCAGGACTGCACCGCCGCCACCCGCGTGCTGGTCCACGAGTCGGTCCACGACGAGTTCGTGAGCGCGCTCGCCAAGGCCGCGTCCGAGATCAAGACCGGTCAGCCGGACGACGAGGACGTGCTGTACGGCCCGCTCAACAACCCGAACCAGCTCAAGCAGGTCTCCGGGTTCATCGAGCGGCTGCCCGCGCACGCCAAGGTCGAGGCGGGCGGCCACCGGGTCGGCGACAAGGGCTACTTCTACGCCCCGACCGTCGTCTCCGGCCTCAAGCAGGACGACGAGATCATCCAGCAGGAGGTCTTCGGCCCGGTCATCACCGTCCAGTCCTTCCGCGACGAGGACCAGGCCGTCGAGTGGGCCAACGGCGTCGAGTACGCGCTGGCCTCCTCGGTGTGGACCAAGGACCACGGCCGCGCGATGCGGATGTCCAAGCGGCTGGACTTCGGCTGCGTGTGGATCAACACCCACATCCCGCTGGTCGCCGAGATGCCGCACGGCGGCTTCAAGAAGTCCGGCTACGGCAAGGACCTGTCGGGGTACGGCTTCGACGACTACACGCGGATCAAGCACGTGATGACGTCGCTGGACATGTGACCGCGGGCGGTGTGCGGACCGCCACCGGTGTGCGCGGCCCCGGACGGACCTTCCCGGTCTCCGTCCGGGGCCGCGGTGCGAGTGCACCGGGGGGTGAACTCCCCGCGCTCGACAGGGTGTCGGGCCTGGCCGGGCCCGCTCGACGCAGCGTCGATTGTCCCGGTCGGCGCGGGCCGGGATCCTCGTGCCATGCCCCTGCTCCCGAAGACGCCCCCGCTTTCCCGTCGTTCCCTGCTGCGCGGCGCGGGCGGTGCCGCCGCGCTCGGTGCGCTCGGAGCCCTGGCCGGCTGCGGTGTCCCCGCCGCGTACGTCGCGCCGGGCGACCGGGCCGCGGCCGACCGGTCCGCCACCGAGCGGCGGCTGACCTGGGCCAACTGGCCGCTGTACATCGACACCGACGCGGAACATCCCGGTCGGCGGCCCACGCTGGCGGCGTTCGAGCGGGAGACGGGCATCTCCGTCGACTACGTCGAGGAGATCAACGACAACGACGAGTTCTTCGGCAAGATCAGCCCGTCCCTGATGAACCACCAGCCCGCCGACCGCGACCTGATCGTCATCAGCGACTGGATGTGCGGGCGGTTCGTACGGCTGGGCTGGGTGCAGGAGATGGACCGCGCCCACCAGCCGAACGTCACCACGTACCTGGATCCGCTGCTGCGTTCGCCCGCCTTCGACCCCGGCCGGAAGTTCACCGTGCCCTGGCAGTCGGGCATCACCGGGATCGCGTACAACCGGCGCAGGCTCGGCCGGGAGATCCGGCACGTCTCCGACCTGTGGGCGGCCGACCTCAAGGGCCGCGTCACCCTGCTGTCCGGCATGGACGAGGCCTTCGCGCTGCTGATGCAGGGCAACGGCGTCGACATCACCGACTGGCGGACGGACGACTTCCATCAGATCTGCGAGCAGGTGGAGCAGCAGGTCGGCAAGGGGCAGATCCGCCGCTTCACCGGGAACGACTACATCAAGGACCTCTCCAGCGGCGACGTCCTCGCCTGCCAGGCCTACTCCGGCGACGTGATCCAGCTCCAGGCGGACGACCCGGACATCGAGTTCGTCGTCCCCGAGGAGGGTGCCGAACTGTGGGCGGAGTCCCTGATGATCCCCGACCTGGCCCGGCACAAGACCAACGCCGAGCGGCTGATCGACCACTACTACCGGCCCGAGGTCGCCGCCGAGCTGGCAGCCTGGGTCAACTACGTCTGCCCGGTCCCCGCCGCCCAGGACGTGCTCGCCTCCTCCGGCGACGAGGAGACCGCCGCCCTGGCCGAGGACCCGCTGATCTTCCCGGACGCGGCGATGCGCGAGCGGCTCGCCATCGCGCGGGACATCGCGGCGGGCGAGCGGGCGGAGTTCGCGAAGCGGTGGAACGGGATCGTCGGCGTGTAGCACACTGATCATGTGATGAATTCATCAGGCGATGAACAGGTGGTCGGTGGCGCGGTCACGCTGGGACTGCTGGCCGCATGGGCCCTGCACGACGTCGAAGAGCTGGCGACCGTGCCGGGCTGGTGGCGACGCAACCTCCCCGCCCTGCGCGAGCGGTACCCGGCCGTGCCGGAGGCCGTGTGGCGGCGGGCCGGTCCGGGCGACGGGCGGGAGTTCGCGGTGGCGGTCGGCGCGATGGCCGCGGTCGTGGCCTCCGCGTCCGTCGCCGGACGGCTGACCGGCGGCCGCTCGGCCACGTATCAGGCCGCACTGGGCGCCTTCGGCCTGCACGGTCTGGTCCACCTCGCGCAGGCGGGGCTGGTGCGCGGATACACGCCCGGGTCGGCGACCTCGCCGCTGATCGTCGTCCCCTTCACCCTCTGGGCCCGCCGTCGCCTGCGCCGCGCCGGTGTCCTGCGCGCCACCCGCCCACGCGATCTCGCCGTGGCGCTGGGCTTCGCGGGGGCGGCGACGGTCGTGGCGCACGGGGTGGCGCGACGGTTGACGGGGCGCGGCGCCTGACGAGGGCGCTACTTCAGCGCGATGCCCGACGGGGACTACTTCAGCTTGGCGCATGACGGGGGCTACTTCAGCGCCGCCATGGTGATCCGGTCGAGGACCGGCTTCGGGCCCGCGCTCTTGGCGTCCGTGGAGTTGACCGAGGAGACGAGGGTGCGGCTCAGGTCGCGGGTGCCGCCGATGACGGCGCTGTAGCCGTAGCGGGAACCCGACTTGCCCCAGAAGACCTCGCCGTCGACTTCCGTGTACTCCAGTCCCGCGCTCCGCTCTGCGCCCGGAACGCCGGCCGGGGTCGTGAACATCTCCTCCAGCTCCGGCTGCGGCACGATCTGCCCCCGGAACAGCCGGGTGAGCAGCTTCTCCAGGTCGGCGGTGGTGGAGATCATGTCGCCCGCCGCCCAGCGGTCCGCCTGGTTCCACTCGGTCACGTCGAGGAGTTCCGTCGTGCCGTCCGGCCGCTCCACCGCCTGGTAGCCGCGGTTGTGCGGGCCCCGGATACGGGGGTCGGTGCCGGGGAAGTACGTGTGCCGCATGCCCGCCGGACGCAGGACCAGGCGCGTGGCGACCGAGGCGTACGAGTGCCCCGTGACCTTCTCGATCAGCAGGCCGAGAATCGTGTAGTTGATGTTCAGGTACTGCTGCCGCGTCCCCGGGGTGAAATCCTCCGGTCCCTTGGCGATCGCCGACACCGCGACCTCCTGCGGGGTGAGGGTCTCGAAACGGTGCGCGTACACCTCCGCGAAGTCCTCGCCGAGACCGTCGCCCGGCTTGACGCCGCTGGTGTGGTTCAGCAGGTGGCGCACGCTGATCGGCTGCCCGAACTCCGGCGTGAACAGGTCGGGGAGGTAGCCCTGGACGGGCGCGTCCAGGTCGATCTCGTCCTGCGCGGCGAGGCGCAGGACGGTGGCGGCGGTGACGACCTTGGTGATCGAACCGGCCCGGAAGCGGGCGTTGGGGAGTGCCGGCCGGTCACCGGTCAGGTCGCGCACGCCCGCGCTGCCGTGCCAGTCGCCGTCCGGGTCGCCGACCCGCACGAGGGCGGCGGTGGCGTGCTGGTTCGGGACGTCGGAGAGGGCGGCGCGCAGTGCCTCCTCGTCCGGCCCGTCCGAGCGGCCCGTTCCGTCCGAGCGGCCCGGCCCCTCCGTTCCGTGTCCGGTGGTGCCGGGAGCGATGTCGGAGGGTGGCGCTGCGAACGCGGGAACCGCCAGCGGGCCGGCGGCGAGGGCGAGCACGAGGGAAGCGGCGAGAGTGGAGGCGGTTCGGGCACGCATCGACTGCTCCAGGGGTTCCGGACGGCAAGGACGGTGATCATCCTCGTCGTGCCGCGAGCCCCGCGGATCCCCTGCGAGGAGGGCACCCGCCCCGAGGCCCGGATCGGGGAAGTCCCCTACAGCCGGCGGGACGTGTGCGGGACCGCCCTTACGGGCGGCGGCCGGAGCCGCCGTCGCGCAGCGCGCACAGTACGTCGATGCGGTTGGTGGTGATCGAGTCGACGCCCACGGCGCGCAGCCGGCGCATGGTGCGGCGGGTGTCGGGGGTCCAGACGGAGAGCAGGAAGCCGTCGCGGTGGACGCGCTCGGCCAGGGCCCGGTCCACCAGTCCGAAGCGGTAGTTGAGCCACCGGGGCCGGACCGCCGCCAGCAGCGCGGGCCGGGGCGGGGCCGCCGTGGTCCAGGTCATGGCGATCTCGGCGGCGGGGTCGGCGGCCCGCACGGCGAGCATGGCGGCGGCGCCCGCGGTGTAGTACACCCGGTCCCGCGCGCCGCACTCGCGGACCACGTCCACGATGCGCCGCACCGCACGCTCGCCCGGACCGCCCGGCAGGTCCAGCATCAGCCGGCTGCCGTCGGTCGCGGCCAGCGCCTCGGCGAGCGTCGGCACGCCGCCCGCCGTCAGCCCGCGCACCTCGTCGGCCGACAGGGAGCGCAGCGGCCGGTCCTGCTGCCACAACCGCTTCAGCGTCTCGTCGTGCAGCAGCACCGGCACCCCGTCCCGGGTGAGGCGTACGTCGGTCTCGACCGCGTCCGCGCCGCGTTCCAGGGCGGAGCGCAGCGAGCCGAGCGTGTTCTCGCGGTGCCGGTAGGGGTCGCCGCGGTGGGCGACGGCGGTCAGGGCGCGCGGGGTGTCCATGGTGGCGGCAACTCTCGGTGGGCGCGGTTCTCAGGAGGCGAGCCAGGCGGCGGTGTACGTGTCGATCTCGTCGGCGATCCGGGCCTTGCCCGGCGCGTCGAGGAAGGAGGCCTCGACCCCGTTCTTCGCGAGGTCGGCGAGGCCGCGCTCGTCGAGGCCGAGGAGCCGGGCGGCGACCGCGTACTCGTTGTTGAGGTCGGTGCCGAACATCGGCGGGTCGTCGGAGTTGATCGTCACCAGGACGCCGGCGCGGGTGAACTCCTTGATCGGGTGCTCGTCCAGGGTGCGCACCGCGCGGGTGGCGATGTTGGAGGTCGGGCACACCTCCAGCGGGATGCGCCGTTCGGCGAGGTGGGCCAGGAGCTTCGGGTCCCGGGCGGAGCTGGTGCCGTGCCCGATGCGTTCGGCGCGCAGGTCGGTGAGGGCGTCCCACACGGTCTGCGGGCCGGTCGTCTCCCCGGCGTGCGGCACCGAGTGCAGGCCCGCGGCGATCGCGCGGTCGAAGTACGGCTTGAACTGCGGGCGGGCCACCCCGATCTCGGGTCCGCCGAGCCCGAAGGAGACCAGGCCCTCCGGGCGCAGCCGGTCGTCGGTGGCCAGCCGCGTCGTCTCCTCGGCGGACTCCAGACCGGCCTCGCCCGGGATGTCGAAGCACCAGCGCAGCACGGTCCCGAACTCGGCCTCGGCCGCCTTGCGGGCGTCCTCGATCGCGTCCATGAAAGCGCCCTCGTCGATGCCGCGCCGGGTGGAGGAGAACGGTGTGACGGTCAGCTCGGCGTACCGCACCTGCTGCCGGGCCATGTCCCGGGCCACCTCGTAGGTCAGCAGCCGGACGTCCTCCGGGGTGCGGATCAGGTCGACCACGGACAGGTACACGTCGATGAAGTGCGCGAAGTCCGTGAACGTGAAGTAGTCGGCCAGTGCCTCGGGGTCGGTGGGGACCTTGGAGTCGGTGTGGCGCGCGGCCAGTTCGGAGACGATGCGCGGGGAGGCGGAGCCGACGTGGTGGACGTGCAGTTCGGCCTTCGGCAGTCCGGCGATGAAGGCGTGCAGGTCGCGCGGGACGTCGGGGTCGACGAGGTGCTCGGTCAAGGGTTCCTCCCCAAGGCGGCGCCCGCGGGCCGCGCGGGGCGGCGGCGGGGCACGGGTGATCGGCTGATCGGTCGTTCGGGGATCATCGTAGGCCGGTCTCACGCCCGGCGGCCCGGGACCGTAGCATGGCGGGCACGAACGACCCGGGGGGACATGACATGACGGACGCGATACGGCCGGAGGGGGAGCCCTCCGGTGGGCACGACCCCTGGGCGCCCCCGGAGAGCGGGCCGTCCCTGGACAAGAACCCCGGTGCGGCTGCCGGGCAGTCGCCGCAGCCGCCCCAGCAGTCCCAGCCGCCCGCCTCGGACGCGCCGCCCCCCTGGCAGCCGCCGCCGGGCGTGCACGACCAGGCCACGGTGACGTCGATGCCCGGTGCCGGGTTCACCGGCCCCGAGTCCGCGGTGCCGCCGCCGCCCGTCGCGCCCGGTGGTGCCGGTGCCCCGGGTGGGTACGGCTACCCCGGATACGGCCAGGGCTACGGCTGGCCCGGCATGCAGATGCCCCCGCAGAACGGGCTCGGCACCGCGTCGATGGTGCTGGGCATCCTCGCCTGCGCGCTGTTCTGCCTGTACGGCGTGGTCTCCCTGGTGCTCGGCATCCTCGCCGTGGTCTTCGGCATCAAGGGCCGCCGGAAGGCGGAGAGCGGCCTGGCCAACAACCACGGGCAGGCGCAGGCCGGGTTCGTCATGGGCATCATCGGCATCGTGCTCGGTGTCGCCGTGATCGTGCTGATCGCCATCGGGATCACCGCCGCGATCAACGAGGACTCGGACTACGACGACCCCTACTACGGCTCCTCGCGCCCCGTGCCCGTCTCCGTGACGGCGGAAAGCTGAGCTCCTCCCCGCAGGGTGCCTCTACGATGTCAAGCTCCAACGAGGGGAGAGCAGTTCATGTCGTACTCCAATCCCGGACCGGGGGACTACGGGCCGCCGCCGCAGCCGGGGCAGCCGCCCGCGGGGGGCTACGCGTACCCGCAGTCCGCGCCCGGGTACGGCTACCCGAACCAGGGGGCCGCGTACCCGGCCGCCCCGCCGGTGGGCTATCCGCAGGGGCCCGGCTACGGCATGCCGATGCAGCCGAGCAACGGCATGGGGACCACGGGACTGGTCCTTGGCATCATCGGCGTGGTGTGCAGCCTGACCTTCTTCCTCTGGTTCTTCGGCGTGATCCTGGGCATCCTCGGAATCATCTTCGGCGCGATCGGCCGGGGCAAGGCAACCCGGGGTGAGGCCACCAACAAGGGCTCCGCGACCGCCGGTCTCGTGCTCGGCATCACGGCCACGGTGATCCTGCCGCTGCTCGGCTTCCTCGCCTTCGCGAGCCTGATGAGCGTCGCCTGAGGCAGGCGCCGGCGGGGGCGGCCCGGGGCCGCCCCCTCAGGTCTTTTCAGACGCCGCCCGCGCGCAGCCGCTCCCTGGCCGCCATCAGGGCGAAGCCCAGCAGATTCGGTCCCCGCCAGCGCTCCGGGTCCACCGCCGCCTCGTCGTCCGCGGCAAGGCCGATGCCCCACACCCGGTCCACGGGGCTCGCCTCCACGAGCACTCTCTCGCCCGTGTTCAGTAGGAACGCCCGCAGCGCCGGGTCCGAGGCGAACTTGTGGACGCTGCCCTCCACCACGATCCGGAAGCGCTCCCGCTCCCACACCGCCTCGTCGAAACCGCGCACGAGCCGGCCCGCCTTCTTCGCCGCTGCGGGATGAGCGGCCGCCAGCACCCGACGCTCGGCCTCCGCGTCCTCGAAGAGCCGGGCCTTGCCCGCCATCATCCAGTGCTCGGCCGTCGCGTACTCCACCCCGGCCACCGTGAACGGCGACGGCCACCACTGGCTCAGACAGCTCGGCCCGAGCCTGCCGTCCGGGAGCGGCCGGTGCCCCCAGAAGCACAGGTACTTGATCCGCGCGCCCGCCGGACCCGTGCGACCAGCGCCTCCCGGCTGTCCGCGCCCCCCACCGCCCCCGCGCTCTCCCGCGCCTCCGCGCTCCGCTCCGCCCCCGTGATCTTCTCCATGCACGCGAGTGTGGCACGCGCCACTGACACTCCGTCCGTCCTTTTCCGTGGCGACTCGACACCTGGTCGACAGATTCCGTCGCGTAACCAAATGGCAACAACGGAATCACTTGTTGGAGGCCTAGTGCTCTGTCAGGATCGGCACTCACATCGAGCCTGAGCCACGGCGGCCCCCGCCACGGGGAGACCGAGGAGAGCCGACATGCACAACCCGGGCAACGCCACCCCGGACCGATTCCCGGCCCAGGACCGCTTCGCGGACGGGGCCCAGTACATCGCGGGCCGTCTCACGAAGGGCACCTCCGGACGGACGCACACCGTCGTCGACCCGGCCACCGGCGAGGACGTCCTGACCTACGAACTGGCCGGCCCCGACGACGTCGACGCGGCCGTCGCCGCCGCGCGGGCGGCGTTCCCCGGCTGGTCCGGCGCCACCCCCGGCGAGCGCTCCGACGCCCTGCACCGGTTTGCCGCCGTCCTCGCCGAGCGCGCCGAGGACTTCGCCCGCGCGGAGTCGCTGCAGTGCGGCAAGCCGCTGAAGCTGACCCGCGAGTTCGACGTGCCGGGCACGGTCGACAACGCGGCCTTCTTCGGCGGCGCCGCCCGGCACCTCCAGGGGCAGTCGGCGGGGGAGTACTCCGGCGACCACACCTCGTACGTCCGCCGCGAGCCGATCGGCGTGGTCGGGTCGATCGCGCCGTGGAACTACCCGCTCCAGATGGCCGCCTGGAAGATCCTCCCGGCGATCGCCGCGGGCAACACCATCGTGCTGAAGCCCGCCGAGATCACGCCGCTCACCTCCCTGATGTTCGCCCAGGCGGCGACCGAGGCCGGTATCCCCGACGGCGTCATCAACATCGTCAGCGGCACCGGACGGGAGGCCGGCGAGCACCTCGTCGCCCACCCCGACGTCGCCATGACCTCCTTCACCGGGTCCACCGCCGTCGGCAAACGCGTCGCCGAGGTCGCCACCGCCACCGTCAAGCGCCTCCATCTGGAGCTGGGCGGCAAGGCACCCTTCCTCGTCTTCGACGACGCCGACCTCGACGCCGCCGTCCACGGCGCGGTCGCGGGCGCGCTCATCAACACCGGCCAGGACTGCACGGCCGCCACGCGCGCGTACGTGCAGCGCCCCCTCTACGAGGCGTTCGTCGAGAAGACCGCCGCCCTCATGGACACCGTCCGCGTCGGCGACCCCTTCGCCCCAGGCACCGACCTCGGCCCGCTGGTCAGCCACGTCCAGCGCGACCGCGTCGCGGCCTTCGTCGACCGGGCCCGCTCCTACGCGCGCGTGGTGTGCGGCGGCGAGGCCCCGCAGGGCGATCTGAAGGACGGCGCCTACTACCGGCCCACCCTCGTCGCGGACGCCGCGCAGGACAGCGAAGCCGTGCAGTCCGAGATCTTCGGGCCTGTCCTGGTCGTGCTGCCCTTCGACACCGACGACGAGGGCATCCGGCTGGCCAACGACACGCCGTACGGGCTCGCGGCCTCCGCCTGGAGCCGGGACGTGTACCGCGCGAACCGCGCCACCCGCGAGATCAGGGCGGGCTGCGTGTGGATCAACGACCACATCCCGATCATCAGCGAGATGCCGCACGGCGGGTACCAGGCGTCCGGCTTCGGCAAGGACATGTCCGCCTACTCCTTCGAGGAGTACACGCAGGTCAAGCACGTCATGTTCGACAACACCGCGGTGGCGGCCAAGGACTGGCACCGCACCGTCTTCGGGGACCGGTAGGACCGACAGCCATCACGCCAGGCCGCCGACCACGGCCGACCCACCCGAAAGGGCAACCACGCGCATGGAGCAGTACGAGCCCGACCGCCTGTCCCCGGCCCAAGTGGCCGCCATGCGGCGCTCACTCAGGAGCGGCAGGGCCGCCCTCACCCGCCGTTCGCTGCTGCGCGCCTCCACGGGCGGCGCGCTCGCGGTCGGCGGACTCGGCCTGCTGAGCGGCTGCGGCATCCCCGCGGCCGGCAAGAGCGAGGGCGGCGTCTCCGCCGAGGACCACTCCAAGGAGGAGAAGCAGGTCCGCTTCTCCAACTGGACCGAGTACATGGACGTCGACGAGAGCGGCAGGCGGCACCCCACGCTGGAGGCGTTCACCAAACGCACCGGCGTCAAGGTCACGTACACCGAGGACATCAACGACAACAGCGAGTTCTTCGGCAAGATCCAGCCGCAGCTCGCCGCGGGCCAGGAGACCGGCCGCGACATCATCGTCCTCACCGACTGGCTGGCCGCCCGCCTGATCCGCCTCGGCTGGGTCCAGAAACTGGACCCGGCCAACCTGCCGCACGCCTTCACCAACCTGTCGCCCCAGTTCCGCAACCCCGACTGGGACCCGGGCCGCGCCTACTCCTACCCCTGGCAGGGCATCTCGACCGTCATCGCCTACAACAAGAAGGCGCTGGACGGCATCGAGGTCGGGACGGTCTCCGACCTGCTCGACAACCCGAAGCTCAAGGGCCGGGTCGGCTTCCTCACCGAGATGCGCGACACCATGGGCATGACGCTGCTGGACATGGGCAAGGACCCGGCCCGCTTCACCGACGACGACTACGACGCGGGGATCGCCCGGCTCCAGAAGGGCGTCGACCGCGGTCAGATACGCCGCTTCACCGGCAACGACTACACGTCCGACCTCAGCAAGGGCGACTTCGCGGCCTGTCTGGCCTGGGCCGGTGACGTCGTCCAGCTCAAGGCCGACAACCCCGACATCGACTTCGTCATCCCGGACAGCGGCTACGTCACGTCCAGCGACAACATGCTGATCCCCAACAAGGCACGCCACAAGACCAACGCCGAACGGCTCATCGACTACTACTACGAGCCGGGCCCGGCCGCGGAACTCGCCGCCTACATCAACTTCGTCTGCCCCGTCGACGGCGTGAAGGACGACCTGGCGAAGATCGACGAGGACGCGGCGAACAACCCGCTGATCATTCCCGACCAGGCCATGCAGGCCAAGTCGCACTCCTTCCGCTCCCTGAGTTCGAAGGAAGAGACGGCATACGAAGGCAAGTTCGCGAAGCTCACCGGGGCGTGACGACGATGACGACGAATCCGACGAAGAACCAGACGGCCGCGAAGGACGGCGGCGGCGACGTCCGCCTCGCCGGCATCAGCAAGACCTACGGCTCCTTCACCGCCGTGCACCCGCTCGACCTGACCGTGCCGCAGGGCTCCTTCTTCGCCCTGCTCGGCGCCTCCGGCTGCGGCAAGACCACCACCCTGCGCATGATCGCCGGACTGGAGGAGCCGAGCGGCGGCACCGTCCACCTCGGCGACCAGGACGTGACCGCGCTGCCGCCCTACAAGCGGCCGGTCAACACGGTCTTCCAGTCCTACGCCCTCTTCCCGCACCTGGACATCTACGAGAACGTCGCCTTCGGCCTGCGCCGGCGCGGCATCAAGGGCGTGAAGAAGCAGGTCGGGGAGATGCTCGACCTGGTGCAGCTCGGCGAGCAGGCGCGCAAGAAGCCGCACCAGCTCTCCGGCGGCCAGCAGCAGCGCGTCGCCGTCGCCCGCGCCCTGATCAACCACCCCAAGGTGCTGCTGCTCGACGAGCCTCTCGGCGCCCTCGACCTCAAGCTGCGCCGCCAGATGCAGCTGGAGCTCAAGCGCATCCAGACCGAGGTCGGCATCACCTTCGTGCACGTCACCCACGACCAGGAGGAGGCCATGACGATGGCCGACCAGGTCGCCGTCATGAACGCGGGCCGCGTAGAGCAACTGGGCGCCCCCGCCGACCTGTACGAGAACCCGCGCACCACCTTCGTCGCCAACTTCCTCGGCACCTCCAACCTCATCGAGGCCGAGGTCGACACCCGCAGCGGCGACGACGTCGTCGTGAAGGCGGCCGGTGGCAAGCTCGTCCTGCCGGGCGCCCGATGTTCCGCCCCGGCGAAGGCGGGCGGCAAGGTCCTGGTCGGGGTCCGCCCCGAGAAGATCAGCCTCACCCACGCGGACGACGCGGGCTCCATCCCCGAGGGCCGCAACCGCGTCACCGGCAGGATCAGCAACACCAGCTTCATCGGCGTCTCCACCCAGTACGTGGTCGACTGCGCCGCCTGCCCCGAGTTCGAGGTCTACGCCCAGAACATCGACCGCGACGCCCGCCTCGCGCCCGGCGCCGAGGTCGTCCTGCACTGGAACCCGGCGCACACCTTCGGCCTCGACGCGGCCCAGTCCGTGCTTGCAGGGACGATGGACGACGCGGGCGTCGCCGAGGGCGAGGCCGCCTGATGTCCACCCTCACCGAGGCGCCACCACCCCTGACCCCGCCCGCGCCCGCGCCCGAGAAGAAGCCCCCGCGCAAACGCGGCCGCTGGACGCCGTACTGGCTGCTGCTGCCCGGCATCCTGTGGCTGATCGTCTTCTTCGCGGCGCCGATGATCTACCAGGCCTCCACCTCCGTGCAGACGGGCTCGCTGGAGGAGGGCTACAAGGTCACCTGGCACTTCGCCACCTACTGGGACGCCCTGACCGAGTACTGGCCGCAGTTCCTGCGCTCGGTCGCCTACGCCGCCTCCGCGACGGTGCTGTGCCTGCTGCTCGGCTACCCGCTCGCGTACCTGATCGCCTTCCGCGCGGGCCGCTGGCGCAACCTGATCATGATCCTGGTGATCGCGCCGTTCTTCACCAGCTTCCTGATCCGCACCCTGGCCTGGAAGACCATCCTCGCCGACGGCGGGCCGGTGGTCGGCGCCCTGAACACGCTGCACGTCCTGGACGTGACCGGCTGGCTCGGCTGGACCGCCGGCGACCGGGTGCTGGCCACGCCGCTCGCGGTGGTCTGCGGCCTGACGTACAACTTCCTGCCCTTCATGATCCTGCCGCTCTACACCTCCCTGGAGCGCATCGACGGCCGGCTGCACGAGGCGGCGGGCGACCTGTACGCCAAGCCCTCCACCGTCTTCCGCAAGGTCACCTTCCCGCTGTCGATGCCGGGCGTCGTCTCCGGCACCCTGCTGACCTTCATCCCGGCCACCGGCGACTACGTCAACGCCTCCCTGCTGGGCTCGGCCGACACCGGAATGATCGGCAACGTCATCCAGTCGCAGTTCCTCAGGGTGCTGGACTATCCGACGGCGGCCGCGCTCTCCTTCATCCTCATGGCCGCGATTCTCGCCATGGTCACCTTCTACATCCGCCGGTCCGGGACGGAGGATCTCGTTTAAATGGCCTTCGTCAACTGGTTCAAGCGCCATCTGGTCGTGATCGGCGGACTGCTGACGCTCGCGTACCTCCTGCTGCCCAATGTCGTCGTCACGGTGTTCTCGTTCAACAAGCCGAACGGGCGCTTCAATTACGAGTGGCAGCAGTTCTCCACGGACGCCTGGAAGGATCCGTGCGGGGTCGCCGGACTGTGCGGCTCCCTCTCGCTCAGCCTCCAGATCGCCCTCTGGGCGACGCTCGGCGCCACCGCCCTCGGCACCGCGATCGCCTTCGCGCTGGTGCGCTACCGCTTCCGCGCGCGGGGCGCGATCAACTCGCTGATCTTCCTGCCGATGGCGATGCCCGAGGTCGTGATGGCCGCCTCGCTGCTCACCCTCTTCCTCAACATGGGCGCTCAGCTGGGCTTCTGGACGATCCTGATCGCCCACATCATGTTCTGCCTCAGCTTCGTCGTGACGGCCGTCAAGGCGCGCGTGATGTCGATGGACCCGCGCCTGGAGCAGGCGGCGCAGGACCTGTACGCCGGTCCCTTCCAGACCTTCGTGCGGGTCACCCTGCCCATCGCCGCCCCCGGCATCGCGGCCGGCGCGCTGCTCGCCTTCGCGCTGTCCTTCGACGATTTCATCATCACCAATTTCAACGCGGGTTCGACCGTCACCTTCCCCATGTTCGTGTGGGGATCGGCGCAGCGCGGAACGCCCGTTCAGATCAATGTCGTCGGTACGGCCATGTTCGTCGTCGCCGTACTGTTCGTTCTGGTCTCCATGATCGTCGGCAACCGCCGGAATCGCCGCAAGGCATGAAGTACATCGGTGTGACTCGTAGGGAGTTGAAATCATGGCCCCTGGCGCCATGAGCCGCAGCCACGACTGGACGAAATCCCTTTCCGACGCCCAGCCGGTCCCGTACTGGCTGGACGACCCCGGCCGTCCCCGCCCCGAGGCCGCCCTCACCGGCACCGAGACCTGCGACCTGCTGGTCGTGGGCGGCGGCTACAGCGGGCTGTGGACCGCGCTGATCGCCAAGGAGCGCGACCCGGAGCGGGACGTGGTGCTGATCGAGGGCCGCGAGGTGGGCTGGGCCGCCTCCGGCCGCAACGGCGGCTTCTGCGCCGCCTCCCTCACCCACGGCCTGTCCAACGGCCTGACCCGCTGGCCGGACGACATCCACCGGCTGGAGGAGCTGGGCGCCCGCAACCTCGACGCGATCGAGGCGGCGGTCGCCCGCCACGGCCTCGACTGCGACTTCGAGCGCACCGGCGAGATCGACGTCGCCACCGAGCCCCACCAGGCCCGGGAGCTGGCGGAGTGGTACGGGGAGATCCGCGCCAAGGGCCTGGCCGAGGGCGTCGAGTACCTGGACGCCGAGGCCGTACGGGCGCAGGTCGACTCACCCACCTTCCGGGCCGGCCTGTGGGACCGGCGGGGCGTCGCGATGGTCCACCCCGCCAAGCTGGCCTGGGGCCTCAAGCGGGCCTGCCTCGCCCTCGGGGTGCGCGTCCATGAGCACACCCCGGCGCTCACCCTCAAGCCGTACGGCGCCGGCATGGCCGTACGCACGCCGTACGGCGGGGTCCGCGCCCGCACGGTCGCGCTCGGCACCAACGTCTTCCCGAACCTGGTCCGGCGGGTGCGCTCGTACACCGTCCCGGTCTACGACTACGCCCTGATGACCGAGCCGCTCAGCGACGGGCAGCTCGCCTCCATCGGCTGGAGGAACCGGCAGGGGCTCGGGGACAGCGCCAACCAGTTCCACTACTTCCGCCTCTCCCGCGACAACCGGATCCTGTGGGGCGGCTACGACGCCGTCTACCCCTACGGCGGCCGGGTGCGCGCCGAGTACGACCACCGCCCGGAGACCTACGCCAAGCTCGCCGGACACTTCTTCACCTGCTTCCCGCAGCTGGAGGGTGTCCGCTTCACGCACGCCTGGGGCGGCGCCATCGACACCTGCTCGCGCTTCTCGGCGTTCTTCGGCACCGCACACCGGGGCAGGGTGGCGTACGCGGCCGGGTACACCGGCCTGGGTGTGGGCGCGACCCGGTTCGGCGCGGAGGTGATGCTCGACCTGCTGTCGGGGGAGCGCACCGAGCGCACGGAAGTGGAGATGGTGCGCACCAAGCCGCTGCCGTTCCCGCCCGAGCCGTTCGCCTGGACCGGCATCGCGCTCACCAAGTGGTCGCTGGCCCGCGCGGACGCGCACGGCGGCCGGCGCAACCTGTGGCTGCGGACGATGGACAGGCTGGGGCTGGGCTTCGACAGCTAGCGACCGCCGCCCATGTGACCCGGTTCACCCCAACGAGGCACCGCAACCCGCGTAATGCAGCCGGGAGACCTCCCTCTCCCTCGTGACGCATCCCGCGTCGACGAGTGAAAGGGAGGTTTCACATGCCTGGTGCGAAGACGGCGGTCGCGTGGCTGGCATCCGTCGCACCGGATCCCGAGTCCTGCCGCCGGGACTGGGAGCGCGACCCCTCGGGCGTCGCGCTGCTGCCCGCCGGCAAGGCCTGGGACGTGCTCATCCTGCCGAGCAGGCTCGGCTATCCGACCCTGGACGTGCTCTCCCGCGTGCTGGACCAGCCAGGGCCGGTGCTCGCCGACTTCGGCGACGCGCGCACGGGCTTCTTCGTGCCGGCCGGCACGGCGGCCCGCTGGCTGGGCACCGGCATCCGGACCGCCGGGCTCGGCACCTGGATCGTGGTGCCCTACCCCGGCGGGCTGTCGTCCGGCGGCACCCGCTGGCTGATCCCGCCGGACGGGACCGGGACCCTCACCGATCCCTCCCTCCTGGAGCTGGCGATGCACGAGGCGGCGGCGGCTCTCGCGGTGGAGGAGGACGACGGGTAACGGGCGGTGAGGTGCGCAAGGGGTTGACAACAGAATTGGTCTGGACCAAATTGGGCGCGCTCCACCCTCCCCATCTCCCCCATGTCCGGAGGCACTTGTGGAACGCGCACGCGTACAACGCGCCAGACCTCTCGCCCGCCGCCCCCTCGTCACCCTGCTCACGGCCGCGGCCCTCGCCGCGTCCGGCCTGACCGCGCTCACGTCGGCCGCCCGTGCGGCCGACGCGGACCTCGCCCGCAACGGCGGCTTCGAGTCCGCGCTCGACGGCTGGACCTGTACCGCGGGCACAACCGTGACCTCGCCCGTGCACGGCGGCACGTCGGCCCTGAAAGCCACCCCGGCCGGCGCCGACAACGCCCGCTGCTCGCAGACGGTGTCCGTCAGACCGGACTCCCAGTACACGCTCTCCGGATACGTCCGGGGCACCTACGTCTACCTCGGCGCGAGCGGCACCGGCACCACCGACGTCTCCACCTGGGCCCAGTCCGCCCCCGACTGGCAGCAGCTGACGACCACCTTCCGCACCGGCCCCTCGACCAGCAAGGTCACCATCTACACCCACGGCTGGTACGGCACCGGCGCCTACCACGCCGACGACATCTCCCTCACCGGCCCCGGCGGCGAGACGGGCCAGCCCCCGGCGGCACCCGGCGGCCTGAAGACCGGCTCGGTGACCTCGTCCGGCGTCGCCCTGTCCTGGTCACCGGTGCCGGGCGCGACCGGATACGCCGTCTACCGCGACGGCACCAAGGTCGGCACGGTCACCGGCACCTCCACCACCGTGTCCGGCCTGACCCCCTCGACCGCATACTCCTTCCAGGTCACCGCGGTCAACGACGCGGGCGAGTCGGCGCGTTCGGCCACGGTCACGGCGACCACCGCCCAGCGCCCGGACGACGGCGGCGGCTCCTCCGACCTCCCGGCCCACGCTCTGGTCGGCTACCTCCACGCCAGCTTCGCCAACGGCTCCGGCTACACCCGCATGGCCGACGTGCCCGACAGCTGGGACGTCATCGACCTGGCCTTCGGCGAGCCCACCTCGGTCACCTCCGGGGACATCCGCTTCGAGCGCTGCCCGGTCGCCGAGTGCCCGAACGTGGAGAGCGACGCCGAGTTCAAGGCCGCGATCAAGGCCAAGCAGGCGGCCGGCAAGAAGGTGCTGATCTCCATCGGCGGCCAGAACGGCCAGGTGCAGCTCACCAGCACCGCCGCCCGCGACACGTTCGTCTCCTCCGTCTCCGCGATCATCGACGAGTACGGCCTGGACGGCCTCGACATCGACTTCGAGGGCCACTCGCTCTCCCTGAACGCCGACGACACGGACTTCAAGAACCCGAAGACCCCCGTCATCGTCAACCTCATCTCGGCCGTGAAGACCCTCAAGGCCAAGTACGGCGACGACTTCGTGCTGACCATGGCCCCGGAGACCTTCTTCGTCCAGCTCGGCTACCAGTACTACGGCACCGGCAAGTGGGGCGGCCAGGACCCGCGGGCCGGGGCCTACCTGCCCGTGATCCACGCCCTGCGCGACGACCTGACCCTGCTGCACGTCCAGGACTACAACTCGGGCTCCATCATGGGCCTCGACAACCAGTACCACTCCATGGGCGGCGCCGACTTCCACATCGCCATGACCGACATGCTGCTCACCGGCTTCCCGGTCGCGGGCGACGCGAACAACGTCTTCCCGCCGCTGCGCCCGGACCAGGTCGCGATCGGCATGCCGGCCTCCACCCAGGCGGGCAACGGCCACGTCTCCCCGGCCGAGGTCAACAAGGCCCTGAACTGCCTGACCAAGAAGACCGACTGCGGCTCGTACGCCACCCACGGCACCTGGCCGGACCTGCGCGGCCTGATGACGTGGTCGATCAACTGGGACCGTTACTCGAACTGGGAGTTCCAGAAGAACTTCGACGCGTACTTCGGCTGACGTCCGACCCGGTCCGGCGGTGGGTCCTGCGGTCCACCAGCCGGACCCCGGTCAGCAGCACCACACCCAGGCACCAGCTCGCCACCACGTCCAGGGGCCAGTGGTAGCCCCGCCGCACCAGCCCGTAGGAGGTGCCGAGCACCAGCAGGGCGCACAGCACGGCCAGCGTCCGGCGTACGGCCGGCGCGCGCAGCCGCCCGAGCAGCAGCACCGTCGCCGCGCCGTACGCGACGAGGGCGGTGGCGGTGTGGCCCGAGGGGTAGTAGCCGGTCGCGGGCGGCACCGCCGGGGTGCCGGGGCGGTCGGTCCACTCCTTCAACGGGGCGACCAGCGCCGGCACCAGCACCATCGCCAGGGCCCCGGCCAGGGGCGGCAGCCACCAGAGGTCCACACCTCTGACCCGCCCGTGCCACGCCACGTATGCCAGCGCCACGACCAGGACCGGCACCGCCACCTGCACATTGCCGAGGTCGGACAGCAGCTCGGAGAACCGGTCCGGGTGGACGAGCGCGCCGCTCAGCCGCTCGTCCACCCGCGTCAGCGGACCGTCGGCGACGACCTGCCAGGTGATCAGCGCGAAGAGGAGCACAGGAAGCCCGACGAGGGCGGACAGGGCGCGTGGCGGGGCGGAGACCGGCATGACGCCCAGCTTCGCAGGCCCGGCCTCGCGTAGTCTCACCGCCCGTGACGACCATACGAACGGCACGGGACAGTCAGTGGGGAGAAACCTTCGCCCGGCTGAAGACGATGACCAGTGAGGGCAGGTACGAGGAGGTCGAGGCCGAGGCCCGGACGCTGGCCGCGCTCCCGCGGCGCCCCTGGCGCAGGCGTCCGCCGCACTGGGAGGCGAGGGTACTGGCCACGGGAGCGGCCGTCATGCACGGCCGGCCGGCCGAGGCGCTGGACGAACTGGACACGCTGATCGCGGAACTGGAGCCGGTCGGCCTCAACTCGCAGATGCTGCGACTGATCGCCCGCAGCAACCGCGTGGTGGCCCTGTCCGGCCTGCGGCGGTACGCGGAGGCGGAGACCGAGGCGAACGGCGTCCTGCGCGAGCTGAACCAGATAGCCCACCGCGCCCCGGTGGCGGCGCTGGAGATCAACACCCTCGGACACCTGGCCACCGTGCTGTGCGGGCTGGCGCGCCACGAGGAGGCGGAGGCCGTGGCCCGCGGCAACCTGCCCCGGGCGAACGGACCCGCCGTCGGCGTCCTGCACACCACGCTGGCGCGCAGCCTGAACGGGCAGGGCCGCCACGAGGAGGCGCTGACCGAGGTACGCCGGAGCCTGCCGCCGCCGCCCCGCTATGCCGCCGGGTACCCGGACCTGGTCGCCGCCGAGGCCCTGCACGGACTGGGCCGCCGTGCCGAGGCGGAGGACGCCGTACGACGGTCGCTGGCCGACTGCGAGCGGTGGCTGCCCGCGGCACATCCGCGCACCGGCGAGGCCCGAGCCCTGCTGGCCCGCGTCACCGGGGAGGAACCGGGCGAGGAAACCCGAGAAGAACCGGGGGAGTGAACACCGAAGGGCCGGCACAAGGGGGGGAGTGTGTCGGCCCTTCGGTGAACCACCGTCCCGAGTGCCGAGGCGGCCGTCCTGACCGGAACGCCGCGCGCCCCGGGGGGTTTGGGGCGGGCGACCGTCCGATCGGTGAGGAAGCCGGAACCCGTGGGCTCCGGTTGTGTGCGCGAGGCACGACCAGGTCGAAGCCGGGGAAGCCTCGTCCTGATGATCCGCCCACAGTCCCCTGTGGGCGGGTGTATCTCTCATCTGCGTAGAACCTACGGCAGGGGGTGCGCTCAGGACAGGTTCATCGGCGTCCTGACATCCACCCCGCACACCTTCTTCACACGCTCTGCCGCTCGCTCCGCCAGGCGTGCGAAACAGCGCTCGGATGCGCGTTCGGCACTCGTGCTCAGACGCGGGTGAAGGCCTGCTCGATGATGTCGAGACCCTCGTTCAGCAGGTCCTCCCCGATCACCAGCGGGGGCAGGAAACGCAGCACGTTGCCGTACGTGCCACAGGTCAGGACCAGCAGGCCATCCTGGTGGCAGGCCTTGGCGAGCGCGGCGGTCGCCTCCGGGTTCGGCTCCTTGGTGTCGCGGTCCTTGACCAGCTCGATCGCGATCATCGCGCCGCGGCCCCGGACGTCGCCGATGACGTCGAACTTCTCGGCCATGGCGGCCAGGCGGGACTTCATGACCGCCTCGATGTTCTTCGCCCGGGCGTTGAGGTCCAGCTCCTTCATCGTCTCGATGGCCCCGAGCGCGCCCGCGCACGCCACCGGGTTGCCGCCGTAGGTGCCGCCGAGGCCGCCGGAGTGCGCGGCGTCCATGATCTCGGCGCGGCCGGTGACGGCGGACAGCGGCAGACCGCCCGCGATGCCCTTCGCCGTCGTGATCAGGTCCGGGACGATGCCCTCGTCCTCGCAGGCGAACCACTGGCCGGTGCGGCAGAAGCCGGACTGGATCTCGTCCGCGACGAAGACGATGCCGTTGTCCTGGGCGAACCGGCTGATCGCGGGCAGGAAGCCCTTGGCCGGCTCGATGAAGCCGCCCTCGCCGAGCACCGGCTCGATGACGATCGCGGCCACGTTCCGGGCGCCGACCTGCTTGGTGATCTGGTCGATCGCCTGCGCGGCGGCCTCCGGACCGGCGTTCTCCGCACCCGTGGGCCAGCGGTAGCCGTAGGCGACCGGCACGCGGTACACCTCGGGCGCGAACGGACCGAAGCCGTCCTTGTACGGCATGTTCTTGGCGGTCAGCGCCATCGTCAGGTTGGTCCGGCCGTGGTACCCGTGGTCGAAGACGACCACGGCCTGCCGCTTGGTGTACGCACGGGCGATCTTGACGGCGTTCTCGACGGCCTCGGCGCCGCTGTTGAACAGCGCCGACTTCTTCGCGTGGTCGCCCGGCGTCAGCTCGGCCAGCGCCTCGGCGACGGCGACGTAGCCCTCGTACGGCGTCACCATGAAACAGGTGTGGGTGAAGTCGGCGAGCTGCGCGGACGCCTTGCGCACGACGGCCTCGGCGGAGGCGCCGACCGAGGTCACCGCGATGCCGGAACCGAAGTCGATCAGGCGGTTGCCGTCCACGTCCTCGACGACACCGCCACCGGCGCGCGCGACGAAGACGGGCAGCGTGGAGCCCACACCCTGCGCGACCACGGCCGTACGGCGGGCCTGCAGCTCCTGCGACTTCGGGCCGGGAATGGCGGTGACGACGCGGCGCTCCTGCGGAACTGCGGTCATGGGGGGCTCCTGGGGTCGTGCGGGCAAACGCTTGACTTCTTTTCTCGCAGGCTAGGACCGGCGCCGTGGGGTGGGCATGCTCCATGTGGGCGGTGTCCGAGCGGCCGCTTGTCCGACATGGACAGGTGTCGGGAACGGCGACATATGGACACGTCGATGCGGGCCCGGCCGCGTAAGCGGTGAACTCCCCTTGGGAGGGCGTTAGATTGGCTCGCTGATGGTGGACGGAGCGGCAGGTCAGGGGGCAAGGGCGATGGACGGCGACGGGACCCGGGACGCGCGGGGCACGCATGCGAATCCGGTGCCGCGTCCGGCAGGTCCCCCGGAGGTGCCCGCGAAGCCCCCCGAGGCACCCGCGGTGCCACCCCGGCCGGCACGGGCACCGGGGGCCTCGGACGGTTCGGCCTTCCTGACCTGGCTGCGCACCCCGCGCCCCCAGGCGCTGCCCGGCGTGTGGCGGTTCGGACACCGGCCGCGTCCCGAGGAGGAGCCGGAGCGGGTGCCGGGCCGGCAGCTGCTGAGCGGCGCGGTGATCGCGTTCCTGGTCGGCTGGCTGATCTGGTCGCTGCTGTGGAACGGCTACCTGGGCGGCTGGTGGCTGCTGCCCCTCTACGCGATGATCCCGGACTCCTGGGTCGACCCCCACAGCTTCACCTCGGTCGTGGTCGTCTACGCCTACTACGTCCTGATCGCCGGCATCATCATGGTCGGCGTCGGGCGGCTCGGCCGCTGGGGCGAGATCTGGCGGCGCTACGGCCCGCCCGCCTGGCGCCGTGCCGTCCCCGGCGCGGTCCCCCCGCCCGCCCCCGAGGAGGACCCCGCCGCCTGGCCCGCGCTCCGTGCCGCCGGTGCCCACGACGCTGCCGAGCGGCTCGCCGCCGACGCCCGCTCGGGACTCATGCGGGACGTGGACCACGCCCGCATCGCCCGCGCCTGGCAGGGCGTGCAGCGCGGGCGGCACAGCCTCGCCACCTTCACCGGCGCCGTGCTCAGCCACGGCTCCGCCGCCTGCCCGCACCCCTCCGGCGCCCGCGACCTGCCCGCCCGGCAGGCCCCGCACGACCTCGTCACCGGCCAGGTGCGCATCGGCGCGGCCGCCGACGACGCCCGCAACCCCTACGCCTACCGCGGCACCGGCCTCGCCCTCGGCCCCGACCTGCTCGGCACCTCCCTGCTCGCCGTCGGACCCGCGGGCTCCGGCAAGACCGGCAGCGTGGTGCGCCCGCTCACCGAGTCGCTGTGCCTGCACGCGCTCGCCGGGCGCGCCGCGGTCGTCGTGGTCGGCGCCGCGGGCGCGGACCTCGGCCCGGCCGACGCCTACGACGTCGTCGTGCGGATCGGCAACCCGGACTCCGTGTACGACCTGGACCTCTACGGCGGCACCACCGACCCCGACGAGGCCGCCGTCGTCCTCGCGGAGGCCCTGGCCGGCGACCTCACCGAGCAGCACCAGGGCGGTGACACCCGCCGCTCCACCACCGTCCTCGCCCAGCTGCTCGGCCCGTTCCGCGCGGTCCACGGCCGCTTCCCCGGCGTGCCCGAACTGCGGCAACTGCTGGACGGCGCGCCCGGACCGCTGGCCGAACTGCGCGAGGGACTGCGGGCGGCCGGGCAGGAGTCCCTGCTGCGCGAGCTGGACGCGCGCGAGCGGCAGCAGGGCCGGCCCGGCGACGTGGGCGGCGTCCTGGCCGACCGGGTGGCGCTCCTGGACCGCCCCGCCTTCGCCCCGTTCTTCGACACCTCCGGACAGTCCCGGCCGTTCTCCCTCAAGGCCCTCGACCACCCGGTGCGGGTCCGCATCGACCTTCCCCAGCGCGGCCACGCCGACGCCTCCCGGATGCTGGCCCGGCTGGTGCTCGCCCAGTTCACGGCGAGCGTCTCGGTGCGGGAGGACCGGTCGCTGTTCGCCTGCCTGGTGCTGGACGACGCGAGCGGCGTGGTGACGCCGGAGGCGGTACGGGGCGTGCAGCGGCTGCGCTCGGCCGGTGCCGGCGTGGTCCTGACCCTGCGCACCCTGGACGACGTACCGCGCCCGTTGCGCGGGCCGCTGCTCGGGGCCATCGGGTGCCGGATGGCGCTGTCCGGGCTCACCCCCTGGGACGGACAGGACTTCGCCGAGGTGTGGGGCAAGGAGTGGACCGAGGCCCGCGACGTCACCGACCGGCAGATCATCGCCGAGACCCCGGCGGGCAAGGCCGTGCACATGCTCCGCCGGGTGATCACCGGCAAGGCGCCCACCGCGCGCGCGGTGACCGTCCGCCAGGTCGAGCGGGAACGCTGGTCGGCCTCCGAGCTGGCGCACGCCGTGCCGGCCGGGCACGCGGTGCTGTCCCTGACCAGCGTCAAGGGGGAGCACGCGCCGCCGCTGCTGGTGGATCTGCACGGGTGAGCCGTACGGGCCACGGGCGGGCACCCGGGACCGTACAGTGAGGCAGAATCGACACAGGTCGTTCATACGTGGCGGCCAAAAGATCACAGAGACTCCACACCGACCCGCGGACACCTCGCGGCCGCCCCGCACCCCCGACGCAGACCCCGAAGGCCCAGGCCCCATGCCCCCCACGCTCGCCTCGCTCGTCCACCACTCGGCGCTCAAGCTGACCGTGCGCGCCGGCGAGGACCGCCTCGACGTGCCGGTGCGCTGGGCCCACGTCAGCGAACTCGCCGACCCCGTGCCCTACATGGAGGGCGGAGAGCTGCTGCTGATCACCGCCCTCAAGCTGGACGCCGAGGACCCCGAGGCGATGCACCGGTACGTGAAGCGGCTGGCGGGCGCGGGAGTGGTGGGCCTCGGCTTCGCCGTCGGGGTCAACTACGACTACGTGCCCGAGGCGCTGGTCGACGCCGCGCGGCAGGAGGGGCTGCCGCTCCTCGAGGTGCCCCGCCGCACCCCCTTCCTCGCCATCAGCAAGGCCGTCTCCGCCGCCATCGCCGCCGACCAGTACCGCGCGGTCACGGCGGGCTTCGCCGCCCAGCGGGAGCTGACCCGGCGGACCCTCACCGACGGCCCGGAGGGGCTGCTGGCCGGGCTCGCCGCGCAGGTCGACGGCTGGGCGGCGCTGTACGACGCCTCGGGCGCCGTCGTCGCCACCGCACCGGAGTGGGCGGGGCGCAGGGCCGCCCGGCTCACCGCGGACGTGCAGCGGCTGCGCGAGCGCCCCGCACCGGCCTCGTCGGTGGTCGGCGGAGCGGGGAACACCGAGCACTCCGAGAACGCCGACCGGGTCGAGCTGCACTCCCTGGGCACCTCCCGCAGACCCCGCTCCGCGCTCGCCGTCGGCACCGCCGCCGCCCTCGGCACCGCCGAGCGGTACGCCGTCCACTCCGCCATCGCCCTGCTGACCCTCACCACGGAACGCTCGCGCTCCCTGCACGAGGCCGGGCTGCGCATCGACGCGGCCGTGCTGCGCATGCTGCTCGCCGGCGAACCCGACCACGCGCGCACCGTCGCCGGGGACCTGTACGGCGGCCTGCTGGACGCGCCGTTCCGGATGATCGTCGCCGAGTCGGGGGCGGCTAGGAGCAGGGCCTCCACGGCCGTGCACACCGCCGGTGAGACGGGCGGCGACCCCGGCGGCGACCCGCTCGGCACCCTCGCAGCGCTCGCCGAGGTGGCGGAGTCCGCGGCGGCCCGATCCGGCGAGGCGGTGCTGGTCGTCCCCGACGGGGAACGCCTGGTGGTGCTGGCCACCGACGGGGGCGCGGCCGTCGCCGCCTGCGTCGAGCACGCGTCGGCGCTGGAGGCCGCCCGCCCGCCGGCCGAGCCCCTCTCGGGCGGCGACGAGGAGAGCCTGGTCGTCGGCCTCTCGGCGCCGTCCGGGCCCATCGCCGCGTCCGCCGCCTACAAGCAGGCCCAGCAGGCTCTTTCGGTGGCCCGCCGGCGCGGCCGCGTCTGCGTGGAGCACGAGCACGTGGCGGCCGGCTCGGTCCTGCCGCTGCTCGCCGACGACGCGGTGCGCGCCTTCGCCGACGGCCTGCTGCGGGCGCTGCACGAGCACGACGCCACCGGCCGGGGCGACCTGGTCGCCTCGCTGCGCGCCTGGCTCTCCCGGCACGGCCAGTGGGACGCGGCCGCCGCCGACCTCGGCGTCCACCGCCACACCCTGCGCTACCGGATGCGCCGGGTGGAGGAGATCCTCGGCCGCTCCCTGGACGACCCGGACGTCCGCATGGAGCTGTGGCTGGCCCTGAAGGCAACGGCACCGGAGTAACGCCCCCACCTGGCCACCACGTCGAACACCGCCCACCCACCACTACACCCCGGACAAACACCCGCCACCCCGCCCCGCCCTACCGTGGACCCCGCACGGCGCACACCCCACCACCCCCAACGCGGAAGGGCCGGGACTCGACAATGACTTCCACCCACGCCTTCTGGCTCGCCGGCCGCCAGGCCACCGGCGAGTCCGACTTCGACGTCACGTCCCCCTGGGACGGCACCACCGTCGGCACGGTGAGCCTCCCCACCGACGCCCAGGTCGAGGAGGCCGTGGCCGCCGCGTACGCCGTACGGGACGAGTTCGCCGCCACCCCCGCCCACGTACGGGCCGCCGCCCTCGACCACGTCAGCCGCCGTCTGGTGGAGCGCACCGAGGAGATCGCCCGCCTGATCTCCGCCGAGAACGGCAAGCCCGTCAAGTGGGCCCGCGGCGAGGTCGGCCGCGCCGTCTCCGTCTTCCGCTTCGCCGCCGAGGAGGCCCGCCGCTTCAACGGCGGCGAGGCCCAGCGCCTGGACACCGACGCGGGCGGTCAGGGTCGGTTGGCCCTCACCCGCCGCTTCCCCAAGGGCGTGGTCCTCGGCATCGCGCCCTTCAACTTCCCCCTCAACCTGTGCGCCCACAAGATCGCCCCCGCGATCGCCGCCGGCGCGCCCCTCATCCTCAAGCCGGCCCCGGCGACGCCGCTGTCCGGCCTGATCCTCGGCGAACTCCTCGCCGAGACCGACCTGCCCGTCGGCTCCTGGAGCATCCTCCCGGTCCCCAACGACCGCATGCCCGCCCTCGTCCAGGACGAGCGCCTCCCGGTCATCTCCTTCACCGGCTCCGAGACCGTCGGCTACGCGATCATGGACTCGGTGCCCCGCAAGCACTGCACGCTGGAGCTGGGCGGCAACGGCGCGGCCGTCGTCCTCGCGGACTGGGCGAGCGACGAGGACCTGGACCGGGCCGCGGCGCGCATCGCGACCTTCTCCAACTACCAGGGCGGCCAGTCCTGCATCTCCGTGCAGCGCGTGATCGCCGACGCCGCCGTCTACGACCGCCTGCTGCCCCGCATCGTCGCCGCCGTCGAGGCCCAGGTCACCGGCGACCCGAACGACGACGCGACGGACGTCGGCCCGCTGGTCAGCGAGGCCGCCGCCGAGCGCGTGGAGGCGTGGGTGCGGGAGGCCGTCGACGCGGGCGCGCAGCTCCTCACCGGCGGCAAGCGCGACGGCGCCTCCTACGCCCCGACCGTCCTCGCCGAGCTGCCCGCCGACACCACCCTCGCCCGCGAGGAGGTCTTCGGCCCCGTCCTCAGCGTGCAGAAGGTGACCGGCGAGGCCGAGGCCTTCGCCGCCGTCAACGACTCCAAGTACGGCCTCCAGGCAGGCGTGTTCACCCACGACCTCCAGGCCGCCTTCCGCGCCCACCGCGCCCTGGAGGTCGGCGGCGTGGTCATCGGCGACGTCCCCTCCTACCGCGCCGACCAGATGCCGTACGGCGGTGCCAAGCAGTCCGGCGTCGGCCGCGAGGGCGTGAAGTTCGCGATGGACGACTACACCTACGAGCGGGTGCTGGTCCTCACGGGGCTCGCGCTCTGAGTCACGGCGACGCCGAGCGGGGCGAGGTCCGGTGTGCCGTGCGGCGCACCGGGCCGGCGGCCACGGGCGTCGTTTGAATCCTGCCGGGGGCCGCGGCCCGGCACGCAAGGCACCGTTGCCCGGAGCCGGCCCGATCCGAACGACACCCCCTAACCGGCAGGGTTCTCGTACAGCTCCCGGGCGCCCTCGGCCTCCCGCAGCATGTGGCGCACGAGGCTCGACAGAGCCAGGTCGGGTTTCTCGACGGACTTCGCGTCCGTGGCCAGGCGCACGGCCCGATCCGGGTCCACCTGGGCCAGGACGGTGAGCGCCGCGTTCGGCCGGAGGTTGAACGAGTGGTCGCCGCGCACCATGCGGACGACCTCCACGGCGATCCGGGCCGCGCCGGCCGGGTCGTACTCGATCAGCAACTCCGCGATGTCCGGCAGGATCTGGTCGCACCAGTCGTGAGGCCCGAAGACGGCGCGGTGGGCGGTCTGCGCGGCGCTACGTGGGTCGAACCGCATCTGTGTGTCGACCAGCTCCGTGAACAGATCCATGAGGGCCTCCGTCACGCGCATCGAGTGCAGGACCCGCTCGCACTCCACGAGCAGCCTGGTCGCGGAATCCGGCGCGAACCCGGCGACTTCGCGGGCCATGGTGAGCGTGGCGCGCGCTCGCACCGTGCGTTTGACGGCGGTCTCGAGCACGAACCGTTCGCCCGACAGCACGTCCGTCCGGGCGAGCGCGGCCCCGACGGCACCGATCGCACGGCCGCGCGCGTGTCTGTCGGCGACGTCCGGCGCGATACGGGCCCCCTCCTCCACCAGCCGCCGGGCTTCGGCCGGATCTGCCCCGGCCAAGTCCTCCGCCGTCTCCAGGTGAGCCAGGGCCCGCTCGTACTTCGCGTCCGGAGGCAGATCGCGGGCGATGCGCTGTGCGTGTTCAGGGTCTACGGCGCGCAGCGCGTGAAACATGCCGTACAGGGCCGAGCTTTTGGTCTCCTCGTCGTGCAGAGCACGCACCATGCGCTCGACGCGCTGCGGGTCGACGGCGGCAAGACTTGGCACGAGGAGGCCGAGACCAGGCCATCCGTCCTCGTCTCCCTCGAGCCTGAGCGCGAGGTGTTCGGCCCGTTCGGGATCCACCGCGAACAGCTGCTCGAAGACGTCCTGCAAGGCCGCACGGCGACAGCCGGCATCCGGGAGTCCGAGCGCGATCAGTTCCGCCCGCGCGGGGTCGGTGTTCGCCACCAGACGGGCCACATGGCTCAGTGAATCCAGCCGCATGTGAAGGTCGGAAATCTCGCCCGCAACCGACTCGGCCCGGTCCAGGTCCGAGCGGGACAGAGTCTCAGCGGCATTCTGAAGCACGAGATCACAGGAGTGCGTCTTGAGGTGATGGACCTGACGCACCAGCCGTACCGCACGCTCCGGATCGTTGGCGGTCATCCCGCTCGCGACGGCGAGCAGGGCCTCCGACCGGTCCACCGAGGTGCCGAGGCCGAGCGCGATTTGCTCGGCACGCCGGCCGTCGATGCCCGCCACTGCCTCCGCCGCGTCCAGCAGCGCGCGGGCGCGCTCCCTCTTGGCACCGAACCCCCGGATTCCTCGGGCCACGGCCTCGGCCTCCTCCGCCAGGGCCTGGGCGCGGCGCGGGTCCGCGGCGGTGAGGGCCATCGCGACTCCGGCCAGGGTGCGTACCCGGTCCGAGGGCTTCGGCAGGACACGGGCCTGCCGCGCGGCCTCGTCCGTCAGGTGTTCGGCGCGGGCGACGTCCACCGCTAGCAGCGCGGCGGCCACGCGCGCGACGGAACGGACTCGTCGCTCCCCGTCGGTGATCCGCAGGGCGATCTCCGCGGCCCGGGTGACGAGCCGTCGATGCCGCTGGACGGCCCCGGCCCGTGTCCGTTCCTCGTCCTGCGCCTTCATCAGCTCGCGTTCGGCCCGACGCGCCGTCGCCTCTGCCCGGTCGGGGACGGCGTGGCCGAGGTGCGGCCCGCCGGGCCCGCGAGCGGCCTGGGGCCCGGCCGCCCCGGTCGCTTCGGCGGAACCGCGCTCGTCGGAATCGCGGTTTCCGGCGTTACGGTCCTCGGAAGCCGTCGTGAACTCCCGCTCGCCGATCATCGTGTGGACCCCGCCGGGCAGCCACGGCAGCCCCGTGTCGTCCCCGTCGGGCAGCAGGTCGAGGATCCGGGAAACCGACGGGCGCGCGTCCGGGTCCTTGGCCAGGCAATCGGCCACCAGAGGTACCAGCGCGGCGGGGACGCCCGACAGATTCGGCTCCTCGTGCACGGCCCGATACATCACGGCATGTGACGCGCCGCTTCCGAACGGACTGGAGCCCGTCGCCGCGTAGGCCAGGACCGCGCCGAGTGCGAACACGTCGGCTGGTGGCTCCGCCCGGTTGTGTACCACGTGCTCCGGTGCCATGAACCCGGGTGTGCCGATCACCGCCCCCGATTCGGTCAGCCTGGTCTCCGCCAGGGCACGCGCGATTCCGAAGTCGATGAGCCGGGGGCCGTCCGAGGCGAGCAGTACGTTCGCCGGTTTGAGGTCACGGTGCACCATGCCGCAGCCGTGCACGGCCGCGAGTCCCTCGGCAAGCCCCGCTGCGAGCAACCTCAACGCCCGCTGGGGCAAAGGCCCTTGGTTCTGCACGGCCTCCTGCAGCGCGGGGCCGGGGATGTACGCGGTGACCAGCCACGGAGGGTCGGCCGCCGGATCTGCGTCGACGACTTGGGCCGTGTAGAAGCCGCCGACCCGGCGGGCGGCTTCGACCTCGCGGGTGAACCGCCGACGGAACCGACGGTCAGCCGCCAGTTCCTCGCGGACCACCTTCACAGCGACGAGTCGACCGCCGCGGGAGCGGCCGAGGAACACCTGCCCCATCCCGCCACTTCCCAGCCGCCGAAGCAGCCGGTACGGTCCGACACTCGCCGGATCCTCAACACGCAGCCCCTCCACCGAACCCCCATTCCGCCATCGGGTACTCGTACCGCCCGATCATGACGCGTGCACCGCGACTGTGCCCAGAACAGGTCGGTGATTGGACAGTTCGTCCCGGCAGGAACGTCACTGTGGCGGCGTGGTGCCGGGACACATTGTCCAATCGTGACCGGAGCACGCGTGAGTGCCACCGGTGGTGGTCTACTCGACGTCGAGCTGGTGATCCGCCCAGACGTACGTCTCGGGAAGCAGTTCGGCGACGGGGACCTCACGCAGGCGGTCCCCGTCTCCGACGATCACCTTGAGCCCGGGAAAGTAGTCGAGCAGGACCTGACGGCACCGGCCGCACGGCGGGACGACCCCCCGCTCGCGGTCGCCGACGGCGACGATCGTCTCCAGCTCGTACGCGCCCTGGGCCGCCGCCGCGCCGACGACGACCAGCTCGGCGCAGGGGCCGCCGGTGAAGTGGTAGGCGTTGACGGCCGTGACGATCCGGCCGTCCCGGGCGCGGGCCGCGGCCGCCATGGTGTGGTTGTCGCCCCGGCAACGGGTGCGGGCCACGTGCGCGGCGGCTTCGATGAGTTCGTGGTCGACGGGGTTCGTCTGCGAGGGCATCGTCTCTGCCTTGTCAGGTGTCGGGCGACGTCTGGCCGGGGGCCGTCGGCCGGTGTGCGGTCGGGGTGCAGGATCCCACTGTGCGGCAGTCCGTCGCCTCGCCCGACAGAAGGTCCCGCAGCTTCGCGTACGCGTCGTCCCAGGACCACGCCGTACGCACCCAGCGGCGGCCCGCGTCGCCCATGGCGCGGGCGCGCCGGGGATTGCGCAGGAGCCTGATCAGCCGGTCAGCCGTCGCCGCGACCGAACGGCCGTCGACGACGTGTCCCGTCTCCCCCTCGCGCACCGCGTCCGGAGCGCCGCCCGAGTCGCCCGCGACGACCGGCAGTCCGGACGCGGCGGCCTCCAGGTACACGATGCCCAGGCCCTCCACCTCCAGACCGGCCCTGCGCGTACGGCAGGGCATCGCGAAGGCGTCGGCGGCGGCGTAGAACGCCGGGAGCGCATGGTGGGGATGGCCGCCGGTGAAGGAGACCGAATCCAGGACGCCCTCGCGCAGGGCCAGTTGCCGCAGTGCGGGCGCGTACGGGCCGTCGCCGACGAGGAGAAGTACGGCGTCCGGGACCGCCCTGCGCACCCAGGGCAGCGCCCTGATCAGGGTGTCCTGGCCCTTGCGCGGGACCAGCCTGGCCGCGCACAGGATCACGGGGCGGTGGCCCAGGCCGTACCTGGTCCTGACCGGGGTGGCGTCGACGGCGGGGTGGAAGGCCTCGGTGTCCACGCCGGGGACCAAGCGGGCGGTCCGGGTGCCGGGGGCGAGGGCCGCCTCGATCGGGCCCCGAGTGCTCGCGCCCAGCCAGGTCAGCGTGTCCACCTGCGCGCCGATGCGGCGCAACAGGCCTCGGGTGCCGGGTGTGCGGGCCCACCACACCTCGTGGCCGTGGGTGGTGGCGACGGCGGTGCGGATCCCGGCCGTGCGTCGCAGCCGCCCCGTCATCAGCGCGAGGGGAGCCGCCGCGCCGAACCACACCCGGTCGCAGTCGTACCGGCGAGCCACCGCCGCAGCGTGCGCGGCCGCGCGGGGCGTGGGCAGGAGGGTGCGGGCCGGGTGGCGGATCACCGGGTACGGGAAGGTCTCGTCGCGGTCCGCCGCGGCCGTCGGCGCCGCAGTGAGGACGACCACCTCGTCGGGCGGGAAGCGGCCGGCCAGTTCCCGGACGAAGGTCTCGATGCCGCCCTGCCGGGGCGGGAAGTCGTTGGTGACGATCAGCGTGCGGGCCCGAGTGAGGGCGTCGCTCGTCATGCGGGGGTCCTCTCGACGGAACGGTCCGTGACCTCGGGGCCGCGGTGCGCCGGCTCGTGCGCCAGTGCGGCCAGGACCAGCGGGTAGACCAGGTAGCCGAAGCGCGTCGCCGGCATCAGGGCCGTCGCCAGGCCCAGGCCGAGCGCGAGCCGTCCGGCCGCCGCCCGCAGAGTCTCCGGCGGGCGCACCGCGAGCGAGACACCGATCAGCAGTGCGCCGACCGGCAGGAGCGCGAGCGCGATCACCGTGCCGCCGGGAACGTGTGCCGCGAGCAGGCGTCCGGGCAGCGGGCTGGCGGCCGGCGAGGCGGTCGCGGTGAGACCGAACGGGAAGGCGACGACGTTCCGGAAGAAGCTCGCGGGATCGGTGAGCGCGACGGGCAGAACCACCGCCGTCCCGGTGCCCAGGCCCACGCCCGCGCACCGCAACGCGGGCCGGCCGCCCTGCCGTACGGCGATCAGGGCCAGGGCCACCGGCAGCGCGGGCCAGGCGGTCCACTTGAGGGCGGCGGCGGCCCCCAGCGCCAGTCCGGCCCCACCCGGACGAGCCCGCCCGGCCAGCGCGAGGCCGAGACACATCAGGCCGGCCACCGGCAGGTCGACGCCGCCCACCGCGAGAGGCAGCGCGACCAGCGGGCAGGCGAGCAGCGGTCCGACGCGGCGCAGGCGGGCGGCGGTGAGGGACGCGACGAACGCGCCGCCCAGCCACCACCGGGGATCTCCCGGCAGGACGCCGAAGAGCGCCATCCCCGGCAGATAGGGATTGAAGTCGCTCACGGCTGCGGGGGCCGTGACGTACGGGCTCCCGGTGGCGGCCAGCAGCTGCCCCGACCGCTCGATCACGGTGATCTCGGACTGCCCGAGCCCCGCCGCCACCAGGCCGACGAGCGGCACTACGGCGGCCCCGGCGACCGCGACCGCGCCAGCCGCCCGGCGCGGCCCGGACCTCGAAGCCAGGAACGCCGCGAGCGCGTAACCCGCCCCCGCCGACCATCCCCACACCCGGTGCGTCGCCAGGTCCGAGACCAGCGCGAAGCCCGTCGCCGCCACCGCGCACCCGGCCCACGCCCAACGTTCGTCAAAGGTCTTCCCCATGTCCGTCGACGCTAGGAATCCGCAGGTCGCATGGCGTCAACCGAGGCTCCGCACCCGGGACTCAACCCGTGGTACGACATCCGCCCGCGGACTCCACCCGAACGGTGACGCGCACACCCCGCATCGGCCGGGATCATGGGGGGATGAGTACGTCGCCCCAACAGCGGCTGCGCGACTGGATCGCGACACCCGCCTACCCGTGGATCACCGGCGGCGCCGTGACGGCGGGCGCGGCAGCGGAGCTGATCGCCATCCCGGGCGGCGTGACGACCACGATCGGGGTGTTGGTGTCCGCCGCCTCGCTGATGTGGCGGCGCTCGTTCCCGCCCGTCGCGATGCTCACGGTCGCGGCGGGGCTGATCGGCTTCGCCGGGGACGTCAACCTGTACGTCTCGATCATGGTGAGCGGGCTGACCGGCTGCTACTCGCTGGGCCGCAACCGGGTGCTGCACCCGGCCCTCACCGTCGCGGGCGGCGCACTCGGCGCGCTGTGCGTGAACCTGGTGCACATCAACACCTGGTCGCGGATGGACCTGCCGGTGCCGGTGCTGTGGGAGAAGGGATCGCTGAGCCTGTTCGCCGAGTCGTTCCTGCTGACCGTGGTCGTCTTCGGGGCGGTGATGATGGGCGACGCGGTCCGCTCCCGGGAGGAGACGCGCACCGAACGCAGCCTGGCACAGGCACAGTTGATCGCCATGGAGCGGCAGCAGGCGGCCGAGGCGGAACGTGCCGCGATCGCCCGCGAACTGCACGACATCGTCTCCCACTCGGTGTCGATGATCGCCGTACAGGCCGAGAGCGCCACGTACACCACGCCCGGACTCACGCCCGAGGCTCGCGACGGCTTCCAGCAGATCGCCACCACCGCCCGTTCCTCGATGTCCGAACTGCGCCGCCTGCTCGGCGTCCTGCGCACGCCCCAGGGCGACACCGCCCGCACCGCACCGCAGCCGACCCTCGACCACCTGGTCGAACTGGTCGAGCAGCACCGGGCGGTGGGCGGTCCGGCCGAACTGCGCATCACCGGGGAGCGGGTGGCGCTGCCCGCCGCGTGGGAGCTGTCCGCCTACCGGATCGCGCAGGAGGCGCTGACCAACGCCCGCAAACACGCCCCGGGCGCCCGTACCGTGGTCGAGGTGGACTACGGCGCCGACCGGCTGCTCACCCTCCGCATCCGCGACGACGGCCCCGGCACGGGGGTCGCTTCCGGCTCCGGCACCGCGTCCCGCCCCGGCACGGGCACGGGGCACGGCCTGACCGGGATGCGGGAGCGGGCCGCGCTGGTCGGGGGTCGGCTCAGCGCGGGGGCCGGTCCGGACGGCGGCTTCCTGGTGGAGGCGGAGCTGCCGTGGGGGAGCGGATGAGTTCGGCGGAACGAACGGAGGAGCCGCGCGTGATCAGGGCACTGGTCGCCGACGACCAGGCGGTCGTCCGCACCGGGTTCGTGAACCTGCTGGGCACCCAGGAGGACATCGAGGTCGTCGCCGAGGCGGAGGACGGGGCGCAGGCGGTCCGGTTGGCCCGCGAGTTTCGGCCCGACCTCGCGCTCCTGGACATCCGGATGCCGCACAAGAACGGCATCGAGGCGGCCGGCGAGATCCTGGCCGCCTCCGGTGGCGCGACGAAGGTGCTGATGCTGACGACCTTCGGCCTCGACGAGTACGTGTACGACGCGCTCGCGGCCGGGGCGGCCGGCTTCCTGCTCAAGGACGCCACCTTCCCCGAACTGCTGCACGCGGTACGGGTGGTGGCCGCCGGGAACGCCCTGCTGGCGCCCGAGATCACCAAGCGGCTGATCGCCGAGTTCGTGCACGCGCGCGGCTCACGGCTGCCCCTCCCGGCGGCCGGCGACCTCACGGCCCGGGAGACGGAGGTGCTGACCCTGATCGCGCGGGGCCTGTCCAACGCGGAGATCGCGGGGCGCCTCACCATCACCGACCACACCGTGAAGACGCACATCAACCGGCTGTTCGCCAAGATGGAGCTGCGCGACCGGGCCCAGGCAGTGATCGTCGCCTACGAACTGGGCCTGGTCCGGCCGGGCGGTGAGTCGGGGGCCCGGTGCCGGCAGTCACCGGTGCCGGGCCCCTTCCCCGTGCCGGACTCCTCCGGACCCTCAACCGGAGAAGCCGACGTGCGCGAGCCGCAGAGAGCCGCGCAGTCTGATGCGGAGATCGTGGACGCCCTCGGCGGCGAAGGAGCTCTCCAGCTCCACGTAGTCGTACGGCCCCGCGGTCGGGGCCTGCGGTGACAGCGCCGCCGTCCACGGGCCCCCGTCGAGGGCGACCTCGACCGAGCCCGCACCCGCGACCGACACGGTCACCCTGCTCACCCCGGTGCCGAAGTCGCAGTCCCGGTAGAGCAGTTCGCCCGTTCGGCCGGAGACCGCCGTCAGCGCGTCGCCCGCCGCCTTCGTCCGGTCGACGATCTCCGTGCCGCTCTGCTCGTCGAAGCCGACGGCCGCCAGGCCGCGGGGGCCCACCGGGCGCGGTGCCGCGGGCTCGCCGTCGAGGGTCAGGGTCGTCGACAGGCGCACGTCCTCGCTGGAGGCACCCACCAGCAGCGCGTACGGCCCAGGCTCCAGCCGCCAACGGTCGTGCGCGACGTCCCAGAACGCGAGGGCGGACAGCGGGACCTCGAAGGAGACCCGGTCCGACGCCCCCGGGGCCAGGGTGAACCGGCGGTGGGCCAGCAGTTCGCGGCGCGGGCGCGGAACCGACGGGGCTTCGGCACGGACGTAGAGCTGGGCCACCTCGTCGGCGGACACCTCCCCGGTGTTGGTGACCGTGCAGGACACGGCCACCGTCCCGTCCCGCACCTCCGCCGTCAGGTCCCCGTATCCGAAGGCCGCGTAGGACAGGCCGTGCCCGAAGGGGAACAGCGGCGTCCCCTCGAAGTACAGGTAGGTCTGGCGGCCGCCGATCACGTCGTAGTCAAGCAGGTCGGGCAGGTCGGCGTCGTCGGCGTACCAGGTCTGCGGGAGCCGGCCCGCGGGGGAGACGTCCCCGGCGAGGACCCGGGCCAGCGCGGTACCGGCCGCCTGCCCGCCGTGCGCGGTCCACAGCACCGCCGGGAGTGTCTCGACGTCCACCGCGTACGGGTAGGCGGACACCAGCGCCAGCACGGTCGCCGGGTTGGCGGCGCGGGCCGCGCGCAGCAGGCGTTCCTGCTGGGCGGGCAGCCGCAGCGTCGTACGGTCCTCGGTCTCCCGGCCGTTGATGTGCGGGTCGTTGCCCGCCACCACGACGACCACGTCCGCCCCCGCCGCCACCCGCGTCACCGCGTCCTCGCCGCGCTCGACGACGACCAGTTCGAACACCTCGGCGTCCGCATCGTCCGCGGCGTCCACGTCCGGCGCGGCAACCCGCACGCTGTCGGCGGCGACCTGGACGGGACGACCCGTACCCACGTGCCTCAGGAGGTGACCGTCGTCATGGGGTTCCAGCCGGAAGGTCTCCTGCACGATCCAGCCCCCGGGCTGGTCGGCGGAGGCGCGCACGAAGCCGTCCTCGGCGACGGACAGGTACCGGCCGTCGGGCGCGCGCAGGGTGAGCACGCCCTCGCCCCAGTCGATGAGCGCCAGTTCGGTACCGACGGCGTCGGTGGTCAGGCGCGGCAGGTCGGTGCGGCCGGCCAGCAGGGCCGGGTCCAGGGCGCCCTCCGTGCCGGGCGCCTCGGCGGGGGCGTCGTCGGCCGGGAGGACGTGCAGGAACCTCCCGTCGGCCGTGCGCAGCCGTACCCGGTCCACGCCCTCCGCGAAGCTCACCCGGTCGGCGCCGAACCGCTCGTACAGGCCCTCCAGCGGGGTGGAGCGGTGGATGAGCGTGCCGCTGTACCAGTCGAGCTTGCACTCGTCGGCGAGCAGTCCGACGACGGCGACGCGGGTGTCGGGGGCCAGCGGCAGGACGCCGTCGTTCTTGAGCAGGACCACCGCCTGCTCGGCCGCCTCCCGCGCGAGCGCCCGGTGCTCCGGCGTGTCGAAGTCCCCGGCGGTGTCCGCCGCGCCCGCGTACGGGTCGTGCTCCGGGTCGAACTCGCCCAGCCGGAAGCGGACCGACAGCTGACGGCGCACGGCCGCGTCCACGTCCGCCTCCGTCAGCAGGCCGGCGTCCAGGGCGCCCCGGACGCGGGCGACGATCTTCGAGGAGTCCGTCCCGTGGTCGGTGAAGCTGTCCACCCCGGCCCGCAGCGCGGCGGCGGTCGCCTCCTCGTGGGTGTCGAAGTAGTGCTCCGAGTCGACCAGGTTGGAGGGCGCGCCCGCGTCCGAGCAGACCAGGAGTTCGTCCTCCGTCCAGGCGCGCAGGTGCCTGCGGAGGTACGGGGAGAGGTGGTTGGGGCGGCCGTTGACCAGGTTGTAGGCCGGCATCACCCCGGCCACCGCGCCCGCCTCGACCGTGTCGCGGAAGGCCCGCAGGTCGTACTCGTTGAGGACGCGCGGACGGACGGAGGACGAGGAGGTGTCCCGGTCGGTCTCGTTGTTGTGCGCGAGCCAGTGCTTGAGGACGGGCGCGGTGCGCCAGTACGTCGGGTGGTCGCCGCGCAGGCCCCGGGTGTAGGCGGTGGCGACGGCGGAGGTGAGCCTCGGGTCCTCGGAGTAGCCCTCCTCGTTGCGGCCCCACAGCGGGTGGCGCAGCAGGTTCACGGTCGGGGACCAGACGTTGAGGCCGACACGGTCGTCCCGCGCGCGCATCGCCCTGGCCTCCTTGGACACCGCCTCGCCGACCCGCCGCACCAACTCCTCGTTCCACGTGGCGCCGATCCCCACGGCCTGCGGGAACACCGTCGCCGGGCCCATCCAGGCCACGCCGTGCAGCGCCTCCTGGCCGGTGCGGAAGGCCGCGATGCCGAGCCGCTCGACCGCGGGCGCGAACTGGTGCAGGAAGGCGGTCTTCTCGTCGAGCGTGAGCCGCGACATCAGATCGTCGACGCGCTTCGCGAACGGCAGTTGCGGATCACGGAACGGCGGCGTGGGTGCGGACACGTGAGGGTCCCCTTGGGATGGAGCGGGCAGGACGTCGAAGCGCTTCGATGCTCCGTGCAGCCCTGGGTGGGTGTCAAGAAGGGCACCAAACTTGGGAACGACCCTTGTGTGCCCCGAGGGGTTAACTTAACCTCGCTGCAACATCGAAGCGCTTCGACACGAGCCGATTTCAGTTCCCTCACAACACCGCAGCCGACGGCCACCGTCGGATGTCCTGGTGTGCCACGAAGGCACGAAGGGTTGACGCACATGACGCCGAACGCCGCCTCCGGTCCCAGCCGGAGAAGTTTCCTCGCCTCCACCGCGGTCGCCACCGCAGCGGTGGCGGGAGGGGTGCCGTTGCTCTCCGCCTGCGGCGGATCCGACGGAGGCTCGCGCGACGGCACCACGTCGGGCAAGGACGCCGAGAAGCTGCTGCCGGCCTACGTGGCGGCGAGTGTGGTCACGCCCGACATCCCGAGCAAGAACGGCTCCGCGGTCGGCTTCACGAGCAAGCTCGACCTCGCGGACCTGAAGACCTCCGTGCCCAAGAAGCTCGGCAAGGGCGGCGAGGTGACGGTCATGTCGCCGTTCTGGGGGTCCCCGCCCAAGGACGACAACGCCTACTACAAGGCGATGAACGACCTCATCGGCGTCGACGTGACCTGGCAGAACCAGGACGGCAACACCTACGACCAGAAGCTCGGCGCGGTCCTCGCCTCCAGCGAGGTGCCCGACGTCGTGGTCGTCCCCGGCTGGAACATGACCGGCAAGATACCCAGCGCCATCATCGGCAAGTTCGCCGACCTCGGCCCCTACCTGTCCGGCGACGCGGTCAAGGAGTACCCGAACCTCGCCGCGATCCCCACCGACGCCTGGCAGCGCTCCATCTTCGGCGGCAAGCTGCTCGGCCTGCCGATGCCGTCCTCGTACGTGTCCGGCATCGTGCCGCTGTACCGGCAGGACATCTTCGAGAAGGAGGGCTACGACGTCCCGCGGTCCTGCGACGAGTTCATGGCGATGGCCAAGGACGCCACCAACGCCAAGGCCAAGCGCTGGGCCTGTCTGGACATGAAGTGGACCGCCTTCAACGCCTTCGGTGTGCTCTCCGGCAACGAGAAGTCGCTCGGCTGGAACCAGGTCGACGGCAAGCTGATCTACCGCGCCGAGACCGACGAGTACCTCGAGGCGCTGGAGTGGACGCGCAAGCTGTTCGCCGCCGGGGTCGTGCACCCCGACGCCAAGCTCGGCAAGTCCAACGCCGCCGACCCCGGGCCCAAGTTCGCCGCCGGGGAGTTCCTCGTCTACAACCAGGACATCTCCCAGTGGTGGAGCCGCACCGCGGAACAGGCCGTCCAGAACCCCGAGTTCAAGATCTGGGGCATGGACTTCTTCGGGCACGACGGCGGTGCACCCACGCTCTGGGCGCAGAACCCGGCCAGCATCTTCGCCTTCGTCAACAAGAAGGCGTCCAAGTCCGTGATCCGCGACGTGCTGGCCGTCGCCAACGTCACCGCCGCGCCGTACGGCACCAAGGAGTACATGGCCACCAACTACGGCGTCGAGGGCACCCACTACACCGTCAAGGACGGCGTGCCCACCAAGACCGACCAGGGCAACATCGACGTGATGAACGCCTACGTGATGGTCGCGAGCCCCGCGGCGACCATCGCCCACCCCGACTTCCCCGAGGTCGCCAAGGGGCAGGTCGAGTGGCAGCAACGGACGGGCGCCGCCACCAAGAAGCCCACGTTCTACGGCATGCAGATCGTCGAGCCCGCCCGCTACACCAACCTCTCCAACGACTTCGAGCAGCTGGAGGACGACATCGTCCGCGGCCGCAAGAAGATCGGCGACATGCAGCAGGCCGTCTCCGACTGGAAGAGCAAGGGCGGGGACAAGCTGCGCGACTGGTACCGGAAGATCCTCGACGAGAACGGTCCGGCGGCCGGCTGACCAGGTACCGAGGCAAGGAGAACCACCGTGTCCCACAGCACGGTGCCTCGGACCAGGACCGAGGCCGATGCGACGAAGAAGACCCCGGTGGCGTCCGGCGACGCCACCGGCCCCCGCGGGAAGAAGCGGCAGCCGGGGAAGCTGAGCCTGCGGCTGCGGTTCCGCCGTGACCGCCTGCTGCTGCTGATGACGCTGCCGGCCGTGCTGCTGGTACTGCTCTTCAACTACGTGCCGATCCTCGGAAACGTCGTCGCCTTCCAGGAGTACGACCCCTACATCAGCGACAACGGGATCGTCTCCATCCTGCACAGCCCCTGGGTGGGCCTGGAGAACTTCCAGCGGATCTTCGAGGACTCCGCCTTCTGGAACTCGGTGCGCAACACGCTCGTGCTCTTCCTGCTCCAGCTCGTGCTGTACTTCCCGATCCCCATCGCGCTCGCGCTGCTGATCAACAGCGTGGTCAGGCCCCGGGTGCGGGCCATCTCGCAGGCCATCCTCTACCTGCCGCACTTCTTCTCGTGGGTGCTGGTGATCGCCGTCTTCCAGCAACTGCTCGGCGGCGCCGGGCTGCTCTCCCAGCTGCTGCGCGACCACGGGTACGACGGGCTGAGCGTCATGACCGACCCGGACACCTTCAAGTTCCTGGTCACCGCGCAGAGCGTGTGGAAGGACGCCGGCTGGGGGATCATCGTCTTCCTCGCCGCCCTCGCCTCGGTCAGTCCCGACCTGTACGAGGCCGCCGCGATGGACGGCGCGAACCGCTGGCGCCGCATGTGGCACGTCACGCTGCCCGCGCTGCGCCCGGTGATCGCCCTGCTGCTGGTGCTGCGCGTCGGCGACGCCCTGACGGTCGGCTTCGAACAGATCCTGCTGCAACGCGACGCCGTGGGCCCCGGCGCCGCCGAGGTCCTCGACACCTTCGTGTGGTGGAACGGCGTGCGCAACCAGGACTTCGGCTACGCGGCCGCCGCGGGGCTCGTCAAGGGCGTCATCAGCCTCGGCCTGGTGCTGGTCGCCAACAAGGTGGCCCACCTCATGGGCGAGCAGGGGGTGTACAAGAAGTGACCGCCGTACCCGAAGCGACGGCCGTACGGGACAAGACCGCCGCGAGCGACCCGCCCGCACCGGGGCCCCGCCGCCCGTGGGCGGCCCCGCCCCGCCCCGTGTGGGAGGAGGAGCCCAGCCGGGCCGGACTCGCCGGCAAGGGGCTCGTGCTGCTCCTGGCCTGCCTGGGCATCCTCTTCCCGCTGTGGATCGTCGTCGTCACCAGCCTGTCCAGCCGCAGGTCCATCGACGAGGCGGGCGGCCTCGTGATGATCCCCAAGGACATCACCTTCGTCGCCTACCAGGAGCTGCTCAGCGGCGGCCAGGTGACCCGCGCCGCACTCGTCAGCATCGGCGTCACACTCGTCGGCACCCTGTTCTCCATGGCGGTGTCCGTACTGTGCGCCTACGGGCTCTCCCGCACCGGCTCGCTGGGCCACCGCTGGATCCTCATGGTGCTGCTAGCCACGATGTTCTTCAGCGCGGGTCTCATCCCCACCTACCTGCTGGTGCAGTCCCTGGGCCTGACCGACAGCTACCTCGCGCTGATCCTCCCCAGCGCGATCAGCGTCTTCAACATCCTGGTGCTGCGCGGCTTCTTCATGGGCATCTCCCAGGAACTGATCGACAGCGCCCGCATCGACGGCGCCGGGGACCTGCGCATCCTGTGGCAGATCGTCCTGCCGCTGTCCCGCGCGGTCGTCGCGGTGATCACCCTCTTCTACGCCGTCGGCTACTGGAGCGCCTGGTTCAACGCCTCCCTCTACCTGAACGACCAGGACATGCTGCCTCTCCAGAACGTCATGATCCAGCTGGTGCAGAAGCAGGAGGCGCCGGTCGGCCTCGGCCAGGCGATCAAGACCGGTGAACTGTCCGGGCTGGCCGTCCAGATGGCCGTGATGGTCATGGCCCTGCTGCCGGTCGCCGTCCTGTCGCCCTTCGTCCAGCGCCACTTCAGGAAGGGCATGCTCACCGGGGCGGTGAAGGGCTGATGCCGGACCTGTCGGACGCCACCCGCCGACGCATCCTCTACGGCGGCGACTACAACCCCGAGCAGTGGCCCGAGGAGACCTGGCCCGAGGACATACGCCTGATGAAGGCCGCCGGCGTCAACTCCGTCACCCTCGGCGTCTTCTCCTGGTCGAAGCTCGAACCACGCCCCGGCGTCCACGACTTCGGCTGGCTGGACCGGCTCATGGACCTGCTGCACGAGGCCGGCATCGGCGTCGTCCTCGCCACCCCCACCGCCTCGCCCCCGCCGTGGCTGGGCCACCTCCACCCCGACACCCTGCCCCGCGACCCCGACGGCCGCGCCGAACGCTGGGGCGGACGGCAGCACTTCTCGCACTCCAGCACCGCCTACCGCCACCATGCCGCCGCCATCACCGAGGCACTGGCCGCGCGGTACGCGAGTCATCCCGCGCTCACCCTGTGGCACATCAACAACGAGTACTGCACCTACGACCACGGCGACGAGGCCGCCACCCGCTTCCGCCGCTGGCTCCAGGACCGCTACGGCACCCTCGACGCCCTCAACACCGCCTGGGGCACCGCCTTCTGGAGCCAGGGCTACGGCGACTGGGCGGAGATCCTGCCGGCCCGCCGCACCCACTACCTCAAGAACCCGGCCCAGGTCCTGGACTTCCGGCGCTTCACCTCCGACATGCTCCTGGAGTGCTGCACCGCCGAACGCGACATCGTCCGCCGCCACACCCCGCACATCCCGGTCACCACCAACTTCATGCCGCTGTGGTCCGGCCTGGACGCCTGGCGCTGGGCCGAGGAGGAGGACGTCGTCTCCGTCGACCTCTACCCCGACCCGCGCGACCCCTTCGGCGCCCAGGAAGGCGCGTTGGTCCAGGACATGACCCGCTCCCAGGCCCGCGGACCGTGGATGCTCATGGAACAGGCGGCCGGACCCGTCAACTGGCGCGGCGTGAACCACCCCAAGCCGCGCGGCCTGGGCCGTCTCTGGTCGCTCCAGGCGGTGGCCCGCGGCGCCGACGCCGTCTGCTACTTCCAGTGGCGCCAGTCCCGGCAGGGCGCCGAGAAGTTCCACTCCGGGATGGTCTCCCACGCGGGGGAGCGGGGGCGTACCTTCCAGGAGGTCAAGCAGCTCGGCGCCGACCTGGCCCGGATCGCCCCGCACGTCAGCGGCGGCGCGGTCGCCGCCGACGTCGCCGTCCTGCACGACTGGCACTCCTGGTGGGCCGGCGACCAGGAGGCCCGGCCCTCCCGCGAGGTCGACTACCCGGACGTCCTCCGCGCCTGGCACCGCGCGCTCTGGCGGGCCGGTCTCACCACCGACTTCGCCCACCCCGAGCACGACCTCACCGGCTACCGGCTGGTGGTCGTCCCGCAGCTCTACCTCCTCACCGACGCGGCCGTCGACAACCTCCTCGCCCACGTGCGTCGCGGCAACACACTCGTCTGCGGCTTCCTGACCGGTGTCGCCGACCAGGACGACCGGATACGGCCCGGCGCCATGGACGTCCGGCTGCGCGAGCTGTTCGGCATCCGCACCCTGCACGAGTGGTGGCCGCTCCAGCCGGGCGAGAGAGCCGAGTGCGAGGGCGGCCTGCGCGGCACCCTGTGGTCCGAGGAACTCGAGCCCGACGGCACCGCCGACGAGACGATCGCCTACCAGGGCGGGGAACTCGACGGACTGCCGGCCGTCCTGCGCAAGGGCCGCGCCTGGTACGTCTCGACGCTCCCCGAGCCGGACCCGCTGCGCGCGCTGCTGACCCGCGCCGCGGCCGACGCGGGCGTCCGGCCGGTGCTCGACGGACTCCGGGCCGGCGTCGAGGCGGTCCGGCGCGGTGACCTGCTGTTCCTGCTCAACCACGGCCGCGAACCGGTCACCGTCGACCTCCCGGGCACCCACCACGACCTGCTGACCCGGACGACGGCCACCGACCGGATCACCCTCGGCCGCTACGGCGCGGCGGTGCTGAAGCCATGAGCGCCACGCCCGTCCACGGCACCTGGGAGCCGGCGCCCGCCGCCCGCTGGGAGGACGCCTTCCTGAGCGGCAACGGCCATCACGGCGCGCTCGTGTTCGGCGATCCGGAGGCCGACCGGGTCATCGTCACCCACCACACCCTCGTCCGCCCCGACGGCGACGACGCACACCGCCGCCCGCCCGCGCTCGCCGCCGGGCTCCCCGCCCTCCAGGACCGCCTGCTGGCCGGGGAGGCCAGGGCCGCCGAGGACTTCACCGACGGCCGCATGCTGCGATGGGTGCGCCCTTTCCACCCGGCCTTCCAACTGCGCCTGAACCGACCACCGGGCGACGGCACCCACCACCCCTACGACACCCACCGCACCTACGCCCCGTACCGCCGTGCCGTCGACTTCGCCACCGGCGAGACCACGGCCACCCGCGGCGGCTGGACCAGCCGCGTCTTCGTCTCCCGCGCCGACGACGTGATCGTCCAGCGCGTCACCGCCCCGCACCTCACCCTCGACCTGTCCCTCGACCCCCGTCTCCCCGGCGCCCCCGCCGGGCTCCGCATCGGCCACGGCGCCGTCCTCGCCCCCGACGGCGCCCTGCTCACCCTGCGTGCCCGCTACCCCGGCAGCGACCTCGCCCACACCGGCGTCACCCTGGTCGCCGTCACCGGCGGCACCACGAGGCTCACACCGCCCGGCATCCTCGTCGAGGGCGCCACCGAGGTGCTGCTGCTGACCCGGGTGCACCGCCACACCGGCGAGCTGGACACGGTCGCCGAGAGCCGCGCCCTGCGCGACCTGCTGGACGGCGCCTCGTCCGCGGCCTCGTCCGCGGCCGCCTACGACGGCCTCCTCGCCCGGCACCTCACCCGGCACCGCACCGCCTACGACCGCGTCACCCTCGACCTCGCCGCCGACCCCGCCGAACGCGCCCTGCCGGGCTCGGAACTGCTCGCCCGGCCCGGCGGCCCCGCCCTCCTGGAGCGGCTCTTCGCCGCCGGCCGCTACCACCTGCTCTCGGCGAGCGGCCTGCTCCCGCCCCGCCTCACCGGCCTGTGGACCGGCGACTGGAACACCGCCTGGTCCGGCGCCTTCACCACCAACGCCAACCTCAACCTCCAGACCGCCTCCGCCGCGGCCGCCGCTCTCCCCGAGGTCACCGAGGCGCACGCCGCGCTGGTCCACCGGCAACTGCCCGACTGGCGGGACAACGCCCGCGAGATCTTCGGCGCCCGGGGCGTGGTCGCGCCCTCGCACACCGACGGCGAGTGCGGCCACACCTACCACTTCAGCCGCGAGTACCCGCTGCACCTGTGGACCGCGGGCGCCGACTGGCTGCTCAAGCCCCTCGTCGACCACGACGAGACCCGAGGCGCCCACGACCCGCGCACCACCGCCGCCCTGGCCGAAGCCGCCCTCTTCTACGAGGACTTCCTCCACCGCACCGACGAGCACGGCCGACTGGTCGTCGTCCCCTCCTACTCGCCCGAGAACCGTCCCGCGGGCGCGAGCTGGGGCGCCCTCAACGCGGCCATGGACCTCTCCGCCGCCCGCCACGCCCTGCTGACCGCCGCCGACCGCCACCCCGAGCACGCCGACCGCTGGCGCGCCCTCGCCGACCGCCTCCCGGCGCACCGGGTCAACGCCGACGGCGCCCTCGCGGAGTGGGCGTGGCCCGGCCTGGCGGACAGCTACGACCACCGCCACCTCAGCCACCTCTACGGCGTCTGGCCACTGGACGAGATCAACCCGTACGACACCCCCAACCTCGCCGGGGCCGCGCACCGCGCCCTCGAACTGCGCGGCGCCGAGAACGACTCCGCCCACGGCCACCTCCACCACGCGCTGGTCGCGGCCAGGCTCCGCGACGGCGACCGGGTCGCCCACGCGCTCGGCCAGGTGCTGGACGGCGACTACTTCCACGCGTCCCTGATGAGCGCGCACTACCCCCACCGGGACGTCTACAACGCGGACGCCGCGCACGCCCTGCCCGCCGTGCTCATCGAGATGCTCGTGCAGTCCACCCCCGGCCGACTGGTCCTGCTCCCCGCCCTCCCCGCCTCCTGCCCGCAGGGCGAACTCCGAGGCGTACGCACCCGGTTCGGGGCCGCACTCGACCTCACCTGGACGCCCGGCGGCAGCGCGACGGCCGTCCTGCGCCCGGACCGCACCCACCGCATCGAACTCCGGACTCCCTCCGGCGCCGAACCGCTCGACCTCGTCGCCGGGGAGGACCGCGTCCTCAGCGTCAAGGCGCGGTAGCACCAGCGCACGTCCCCCCACCCATGGAAGGAAACGCCATGGCACCACGCACGCGCCCCACCCGCACCCGCACCCACGCCCGCACCCTGACCGCTCTCCTCGCCCCGGCCCTCGCGCTCGGCGCCACCGTCGGCCTCGCCGCCGCCCCGGCCCAGGCCGCCGTCTGGAACTCCTGCGACCAGTGGGGCAACACGAGCCTGAACGGCTACACCCTCTACAACAACATCTGGGGCTCCGGCGCCGGAAGCCAGTGCGTCTGGGTCAACTCCGGGACCAACTGGGGCGTCTGGGCGGACCACCCCAACACCGGCGGCATCAAGTCCTACCCGAACGCCAAGAAGGTGATCAACAAGCCGATCACCTCGCTCGGTTCACTCAGCAGCAGCTACAACGTCACGGTCCCGTCCTCCGGCGCGTACAACACCTCGTACGACATCTGGGACACGGACTACGACTACGAGATCATGCTCTGGGTCAACCACAACGGCGCCGTGGGCCCCCTCGGCACCTCCCAGGGATCCGTCAGCCTCGGCGGCCACACGTGGAACGTCTACAAGGGGAACAACGGCGCCAACGAGGTCTTCTCGTTCCTGCGCACCTCGGACTCGAACTCCGGCACCGTGAACATCCTCCCGATCCTGAAGTGGATCAAGGACACCAAGGGCTGGATGGGCAACGAGACCATCGGCGACGTGCAGTTCGGCTACGAGATCACCTCGTCCGCCGGCGGCCTGGACTTCCGCACCAACAACCTGACGGTCAGCGGCGGCTGATCACAGCACCCGCGCACCACGGCACAGGGGCCGGTCCGGGACCGGCCCCTGCGCTCACTCCAGCGCGCACCCGCCGGAAGGTACGCCGTCCGGACCGTCGCGCCACCGTCAGCACCGGCGCGACCGGCAGATCCCGGCCGTGGCCGCCGGTCATGTCCGGGCCCGGCGGCATGCTCCTGGGAGAGTCCTGCGGGTTCGAAGTGCGGCTAGGGCCTGTCCGGCGGATCGTGCCGCAGACGCGGGGTCTGGCACGCCCATCTGCGTCCACGAGGTGCCGTGGCTTTCCTGCGACCTGGCCGCCGGACAGGCCCGAAGGGCAGGAGTGCTACGGGGAGTGCTACGGCCGGACGGGTGCCGGTCCCGAGCTGGCCCGGACGGTCAGCTCCGGCGCGAGCAGCACGACCTCGTCGCTGCCGCGGCCCTCGAGCTTGGCGACCAGTTGTTCCACGGCGCGCCGGCCCATCTCCTGCGCGGGCAGCGCGACCGAGGTGAGCCGCACCGAGGCCTGGGTGGCGACCTGCTCCGGGCAGACCGCGACCACCGACACGTCCTCCGGCACCGCCCGGCCCTGCTGGCGCAGCAGGGCGAGCAACGGCTCGACCGCCGACTCGTTCTGCACGACGAAGCCCGTGGTGTCCGGGCGTTCGTCGAAGATGCGGGCCAGCGTCGCGGCCATCGCGTCGTACCCGCCCTCGCAGGGCCGGTGCAGCAGCCGCAGACCCAGCTCACGGGCGCGCGTGCGCAGCCCGTCGAGGGTGCGCTCGGCGAATCCGGTGTGCCGTTCGTAGACGGCGGCGGCCTCGCCGATGACGGCGATGTCCCGGTGCCCCAGCTGCGCCAGGTGCTCCACACACAGCGCGCCCGTCGCCCGGAAGTCCAGGTCGACGCAGGTCAGGCCCTCGGTGTCGGCGGGGAGTCCGATCAGGACGGACGGCTGGTCGGTGCCGCGCAGCAGGGGGAGTCGCTCGTCGTCGAGTTCCACGTCCATGAGGATCATGGCGTCGGCGAGCCCGCTGCCGGTGACACGGCGCACCGCGTCGGGGCCCTCCTCACCGGTGAGCAGCAGGATGTCGTACCCGTGGGTGCGGGCACCGGCCGCGACGGCGATGGCGATCTCCATCATCACCGGCACGTACATGTCGGTGCGCAGCGGAATCATGAGGGCGATGATGTTCGACCGGCTGCTGGCCAGGGCGCGGGCGCCGGCGTTCGGGTGGTAGCCGAGCTTCCGGATGCTCTCCTCGACCCGCTGCCGGGTGGTGGTGGAGATGGACCGCTTGCCGCTGAGGACATAGCTCACCGTGCTCGCCGAGACTCCGGCGTGCTGGGCGACCTCGGCGAGGGTGACCATCCAGCTCTCCAAGCTATGTGAAGCGCTTCGACAGCGCGCGGGACCAGTAGGGGTGGGGCGAGGGTGGTTCGACAGTAGCCGCAGTGCGGATGGGTGTCCATAGTTCGTCGAAGCGCTTCGACTCGCTTGCCCTCCGCGTTCCCCTCTCCCGGCCTCCCCCCGCAGTATCGGCCGAACGGCCGCACGAAGGGTGGCTGGGTCGCCCCGGATCGGGTACATACGATCGGGTAGCACCGACTAGTAACGTACGTCCGCAAGTTCGTGCAGTGCGAATCGTGGCGAGGTGAGCCTCATGTCCGCACCACCCACCCCCTCCTCTTCTCCCTCCTCCCGACCCACCGTCACCGAACGCGAGGCCCGCCAGGTCGCGGAGGCGGCCCGGGAACAGGACTGGCGCAAGCCCAGCTTCGCCAAGGAGCTGTTCCTCGGCCGCTTCCGTCTCGACCTCCTCCACCCCCACCCGCTCCCGGCCGACCAGGACGTACAGCGCGGCGAGGAGTTCCTCGCCAAGCTGCGCGACTTCTGCGAGACGAAGATCGACGGGGCGGTGATCGAGCGCGACGCGCGGATCCCCGACGACGTGATCACCGGGCTGAAGGAGCTGGGCGCCTTCGGCATGAAGATCGACACCAAGTACGGCGGCCTCGGCCTGACCCAGGTCTACTACAACAAGGCCCTCGCCCTGGCCGGATCCGCGAACCCCGCGATCGGCGCGCTGCTCTCCGCCCACCAGTCGATCGGCGTGCCGCAGCCGCTGAAGATGTTCGGCACCCAGGAGCAGAAGGACACCTTCCTGCCGCGCTGCGCCCGCACCGACATCTCGGCCTTCCTGCTGACGGAGCCGGACGTCGGCTCCGACCCGGCCCGGCTGGCCACCACGGCCGTCCGGGACGGCGACGACTACGTCCTGGACGGCGTGAAGCTGTGGACCACCAACGGCGTGGTCGCCGACCTGCTCGTGGTCATGGCCCGCGTCCCGAAGCCCGAGGGCGGCAAGGACGCGGCGGGCGGCAAGGGAGGCATCACCGCCTTCGTCGTCGAGGCCGCCTCCGAGGGCATCACGGTCGAGAACCGCAACGCCTTCATGGGCCTGCGCGGCCTGGAGAACGGCGTCACCCGCTTCCACCGCGTCCGCGTCCCGGCCGCCCACCGCATCGGCCCCGAGGGTGCGGGCCTGAAGATCGCCCTCACCACCCTCAACACCGGCCGCCTCTCGCTGCCCGCCATGTGCGTCGGCGCCGGCAAGTGGTGCCTGAAGATCGCCCGCGAGTGGTCGGCGGTGCGCGAGCAGTGGGGCAAGCCGGTCGCGCTGCACGAGGCGGTCGGCTCCAAGATCTCCTTCATCGCGGCGACCACCTTCGCCCTGGAGGCCGTCCTGGACCTCTCCTCCCAGATGGCCGACGAGGACCGCAACGACATCCGCATCGAGGCCGCCCTCGCCAAGCTCTACGGCTCCGAGATGGCCTGCCTGATGGCCGACGAACTGGTCCAGATCCGCGGCGGCCGGGGCTTCGAGACCGCGGCCTCCCTCGAAGCCCGGGGCGAGCGCGCGGTCCCCGCCGAGCAGCTCCTGCGGGACCTGCGCATCAACCGCATCTTCGAGGGCTCCACCGAGATCATGCACCTGCTGATCGCGCGCGAGGCGGTCGACGCCCACCTCTCGGTCGCCGGCGACCTGATCGACCCCGACAAGACCCTCTCCGACAAGGCGAGGGCGGGCGCCCAGGCCGGCGTCTTCTACGCCAAGTGGCTGCCGAAGCTCGTCGCGGGCCCCGGCCAACTCCCGCGCTCGTACGCCGACTTCCACCCCTCCGGCCACCCCGACCTCGCCGGCCACCTGCGCTACGTCGAACGCACCGCCCGCAAACTCGCCCGCTCCACCTTCTACGCCATGTCCCGCTGGCAGGGCCGGATGGAGACCAAGCAGGGCTTCCTGGGCCGGATCGTCGACATCGGCGCGGAGCTGTTCGCGATGAGCGCCGCGTGTGTACGCGCCGAGCACCTGCGCGCCAAGGACGACCACGGCCGCGAGGCCTACCAGCTCGCCGACGCCTTCTGCCGCCAGTCCCGCATCCGCGTCGAGGAACTCTTCGGCCGCCTGTGGAGCAACACCGACGACCTGGACCGCAAGGTCGTCAAGGGCGTGCTGGGCGGCGCGTACGAGTGGCTGGAGGAGGGCGTCGTCGACCCGTCCGGCGACGGCCCGTGGATCGCGGACGCGACACCGGGACCCCCGCAGCGGGAGAACGTCCGCCGCGCCATCGGCTGAGCCGTGGGGCCCGGCCCGCCCGCAAAGCGGTGCCGGGCCGCAGCCCCGTCGCGTGTGTGCGCCCCCGGGGAGCCAACCCGGGTGTCCGGCCAGGTCGGGGCCGCCGAAGGGGCCGGAGTGGGCGCCCGGCCCCGGACGGGTGCCCGGGGCCTCCCACCGGGCCCGGCGACTCGAACCGCCCGCAGCGGCGCGCGCCGTCGCAGACGCCATGACCGGTCCGGGCAGGAACCGGCCGGAGGCCCAGCGCACTCCCTCGTGCGGGCCCGCGACACCCGACCGAGGGACGCGCTGTCCTCCCGGAGGGCCGTTGCGGACACAATGGGGGGATGAGCGACAGTCCAGCCCCCCTCGCCGACCCCCACCTCGTCTACGACCCGGTGGCGGGCGACGGCCCGAAGGACGTGGTGATCCTCGGGTCCACCGGGTCGATCGGGACCCAGGCCATCGACCTCGTGCTGCGCAACCCGGACCGTTTCCGGGTCACCGCCCTGTCCGCCAACGGCAGCCGGGTCGCCCTCCTCGCCGAGCAGGCGTACCGGCTGAAGGCGCGGACCGTCGCCGTCGCCCGCGAGGACGTCGTACCGGCGCTGCGGGAGGCGCTCTCCGCCCGGTACGGGACGGGCGAGCCGCTCCCCGAGATCCTCGCCGGACCGGAGGCGGCCACCCAGCTCGCCGCCTCCGACTGCCACACCGTCCTCAACGGCATCACCGGCTCCATCGGACTCGCACCGACCCTCGCCGCCCTGGAGGCGGGCCGCACCCTCGCGCTGGCCAACAAGGAGTCGCTCATCGTCGGCGGCCCGCTGGTCAAGGCGCTGGCCAAGCCGGGCCAGATCATCCCGGTCGACTCCGAACACGCCGCCCTCTTCCAGGCGCTGGCCGCCGGCACCCGCGCCGACGTGCGCAAGCTGGTCGTCACCGCGTCCGGCGGCCCGTTCCGGGGCCGTACCAGGGACGAGCTGGCGGCGGTCACCGTCGAGGACGCGCTCGCCCACCCCACCTGGGCCATGGGCCCGGTGATCACGATCAACTCCGCGACCCTCGTCAACAAGGGCCTGGAGGTGATCGAGGCCCACCTGCTCTACGACATTCCCTTCGACCGCATTGAGGTGGTCGTGCACCCGCAGTCGTATGTCCACTCGATGGTTGAGTACACGGACGGATCGACACTGGCCCACGCCACGCCCCCCGACATGGGCGGGCCCATCGCCGTGGGCCTCGGCTGGCCCGAACGCGTCCCCGACGCCGCCCCCGCCTTCGACTGGAGCAAGGCCTCGACCTGGGAGTTCTTCCCGCTCGACAACGAGGCCTTCCCCTCCGTCAACCTGGCCAGGCACGTCGGACAGCTCGCGGGCACGGCCCCGGCGGTGTTCAATGCCGCCAATGAGGAGTGCGTCGAGGCGTTCCGCTCCGGCGCACTGCCGTTTCTCGGGATCATGGAGACCGTCACGCGGGTGGTCGAGGAGCACGGCACCCCCCGTACGGGAACCTCGCTCACCGTCGCGGACGTCCTCGAAGCGGAGACCTGGGCACGCGCCCGGGCCCGGCAACTGGCGGCACAGACGGCGGAGGCCCGTGCATGACGACCCTGATGTTCATCCTCGGCATAGTCCTCTTCGCCGTCGGCCTGCTCTTCTCCATCGCCTGGCACGAGCTGGGCCACCTGTCCACCGCCAAGATGTTCGGCATCCGGGTGCCGCAGTACATGGTGGGCTTCGGACCGACGCTCTTCTCCAGGAAGAAGGGCGACACCGAGTACGGGGTCAAGGCCATCCCCTTCGGCGGCTACATCCGCATGATCGGCATGTTCCCGCCCGGCCCCGACGGCCGCATGGAGGCACGCTCCACCTCGCCCTGGCGCGGGATGATAGAGGACGCCCGCTCGGCCGCCTTCGAGGAACTGCAGCCCGGTGACGAGAAGCGCCTCTTCTACACGCGCAAGCCGTGGAAGCGCGTCATCGTGATGTTCGCCGGCCCGTTCATGAACCTGATCCTCGCCGTGGTGCTCTTTCTCACGGTGCTGATGGGCTTCGGCATCTCCCAGCAGACCACCACCGTCAGCTCGGTCTCCCAGTGCGTCATCTCGCAGAGCGAGAACCGCGACGACTGCGCCAAGTCCGACCCCGCCTCCCCGGCCGCCGCGGCGGGCCTCAGGGCGGGCGACAAGATCCTCGCCTTCGACGGCGTACGCACCGACGACTGGGACAGGCTGTCCGACCTGATCCGCGCCAACCCGGGCGACGACGTGCCGGTCGTCGTCGAGCGCAAGGGCGAGGAGATCACCCTCCACGCGACCATCGCCACCAACAAGGTCGCCAAGAAGGACTCCAACGGACAGATCGTCCAGGGCGAGTACGTCACCGCGGGCTTCCTCGGCTTCAGCTCCGCCACCGGCGTGGTGAAACAGGACTTCGGCCAGTCCGTGACCTGGATGGGCGACCGGATCGGCGACGCCGTCGACAACCTCGCCGCCCTGCCCGCCAAGATCCCCGCCCTGTGGGACGCGGCCTTCGGCGACGGACCCCGCGAGGCCGACTCCCCGATGGGCGTCGTCGGCGCGGCCCGCGTCGGCGGCGAGATCGCCACCCTCGACATCCCGCCCACCCAGCAGCTCGCCATGTTCGTCATGCTGGTGGCCGGCTTCAACCTCTCCCTGTTCCTCTTCAACATGCTCCCGCTGCTGCCGCTCGACGGCGGCCACATCGCGGGCGCCCTGTGGGAGTCGCTGCGCCGCGGCACCGCGAGGGTGCTGCGCAGGCCCGACCCGGGGCCCTTCGACGTGGCGAAGCTGATGCCGGTGGCCTATGTGGTGGCGGGCGTCTTCGTCTGCTTCACGCTGCTCGTGCTGGTGGCGGACGTCGTCAACCCGGTCCGCATCACCTGAGCACCTGAGCACCGGACCGCCCGCCGCAACCGCGGCCCGATCATCCGATCCACGGGCCGTCCGACCGATCCGATGAGAAGCCCGATCCGGAGAGCATGTCCCTCCGGACCGGGCTTCACTCACCACCCCCCGCAGATGGACGCCATAGGGTGCATCTCCCGTACGCCGCGTATCCGGCGTTCATGTCGGTGCCGTAATCTCGAATGCCGGAGCCCGCCGCTGAACGGGGCCGGACCTTGATCCACGACTTGGGGTTGCACAGCAGATGACTGCGATTTCTCTCGGCATGCCGGACGTTCCGACCAGGCTCGCGGAGCGCCGCAAGAGCCGGCAGATCCAGGTCGGGCCCGTGGCGGTGGGCGGCGACGCCCCCGTGTCGGTGCAGTCCATGACCACCACCCGCACCTCCGACATCGGGGCGACGCTCCAGCAGATCGCCGAGCTGACGGCGTCCGGCTGCCAGATCGTCCGGGTGGCCTGCCCCACCCAGGACGACGCGGACGCGCTGTCCGTCATCGCGAAGAAGTCGCAGATCCCGGTGATCGCGGACATCCACTTCCAGCCCAAGTACGTCTTCGCCGCGATCGAGGCGGGCTGCGCCGCGGTCCGCGTGAACCCGGGCAACATCAAGCAGTTCGACGACAAGGTCAAGGAGATCGCCAAGGCGGCGAAGGACCACGGCACGCCCATCCGCATCGGCGTGAACGCGGGCTCCCTGGACCGCCGCCTCCTCCAGAAGTACGGCAAGGCGACCCCGGAGGCACTCGCCGAATCCGCCCTCTGGGAAGCATCACTCTTCGAGGAGCACGACTTCCGCGACATCAAGATCTCGGTCAAGCACAACGACCCGGTCGTGATGGTCGAGGCCTACCGCCAGCTCGCCGCCCAGTGCGACTACCCCCTCCACCTCGGCGTCACCGAGGCGGGCCCGGCGTTCCAGGGCACCATCAAGTCGGCGGTCGCCTTCGGCGCGCTCCTCTCCCAGGGCATCGGCGACACCATCCGGGTGTCGCTGAGCGCCCCGCCGGTGGAGGAGATCAAGGTCGGCATCCAGATCCTGGAGTCGCTGAACCTGCGCCAGCGCGGCCTGGAGATCGTCTCCTGCCCGTCCTGCGGCCGCGCCCAGGTCGACGTCTACAAGCTGGCGGAGGAGGTCACCGCCGGCCTGGAAGGCATGGAGGTCCCCCTCCGCGTGGCCGTCATGGGCTGCGTCGTCAACGGCCCCGGCGAGGCCCGCGAGGCCGACCTCGGCGTCGCCTCCGGCAACGGCAAGGGCCAGATCTTCGTCAAGGGCGAGGTCGTCAAGACCGTCCCCGAGTCCAAGATCGTGGAGACCCTCATCGACGAGGCCATGAAGATCGCCGAACAGATGGAGAAGGACGGCGTGGCCTCGGGCGAACCCTCCGTCGCCGTGGCCGGCTGATCCCTCCCGCCACTGCCGCGTCGCCCCAGGGGGGCGGCGCGGCATATGCGCGGCAGGTACAGTGCGGGGACCAGCAGATCTCAGGGTGAGGCCCCCGCACGTGTTGACGCAGACCACCTCCCGCGTGCTCGAACCGAGCGACCTGGACGCCGCGCTCGCCATCCTCGACCGCGACCCGGTCGCGAACGCCTTCGTGACCGCCCGCGTCCAGATCGCCGGTCTCGACCCGTGGCGCCTCGGCGGCGAGATGTGGGGCTGGTACGAGCACGGCATGCTCACGTCCCTGTGCTACGCGGGCGCCAACCTCGTGCCCATCTGCGCCACCCCGCGCGCCGTCCGCGCCTTCGCCGACCGCGCCCGCCGGGCCGGCCGCCGCTGCTCCTCGATCGTCGGCCCGGCCGGTCCGACCGCGCAGCTGTGGCGGCTGCTCGAACCGGGCTGGGGCCCGGCCCGCGAGGTCCGCACCCACCAGCCCCTCATGGTCACCGACCGCCTCCCCGACGACATCGCCCCGGACCCCTACGTCCGCCGCGTCCGCAGGGACGAGGTGGACCGGATCATGCCGGCCTGCGTGGCGATGTTCACCGAGGAGGTCGGCATCTCCCCGATGGCCGGCGACGGCGGCCTGCTCTACCAGGCCCGGGTCGCCGAACTCGTCGGCCACGGCCGCTCCTTCGCCCGCTTCGACGCCGACGGCAAGGTCGTCTTCAAGGCCGAGATCGGCGCCGCCACCGACCGCGCCTGCCAGATCCAGGGCGTGTGGGTGGCCCCCGAGTACCGCGGCAAGGGCCTGGCGGCCGCCGGCATGGCCGCGGTCCTGCGCTACGCCCTCGCGGACGTCGCCCCGGTGGCGAGCCTCTACGTCAACGACTTCAACACCGCGGCGCGACGGACCTACCTCCGGGTCGGTTTCCAAGAGGTGGGCGCCTTCATGAGCGTCCTGTTCTGAGCCCCCGGCGCACCACCTGCACCGGCACCCCCCACCCCACCCCCCTGTAGGCTCCCGGCATGGACCTCGTGATCGGCCCACTGGACCTCTCCGCGCACGTGGACGAGGCCCTGGCCGTCCAAGCCGCCGCCTTCGGCCTCGGCCCCGACGAGGTGGCCGTCCGCCGTCAGATCGTCCTGCGCCACATGACCCACCCCGGAGCGAGAGCCCTCGGCGCCACCGTCCGGGGCCGTCTCGTCGGCTTCGTCTACGGCATGCCCAACGACCGCACCCACTGGTGGTCCACCGTCGTCGAGCCGTACCTCCGCGCCCAGGGCACCGACGCCTGGCTCGACGACTCCTTCGTCATCACCGAACTCCACGTCCACCCGTCCCACCAGGACCGCGGCGCGGGACGCGCTCTGATCACCACGATCACCGACGCCGCCACCGAGCCCCGCTCGATCCTCTCCGCGATCGACACCGAGAGCCCCGCCCGCGGCCTCTACCGCTCCCTCGGCTACCAGGACCTCGCCCGCCGGGTCCTCTTCCCCAGCGCCCCCAAGCCGTACGCGGTCATGGGCGCCACGCTCCCCCTGCTGAGGCGCACCCCCGGTCGATAACCGATTTCCACCCCACCGGACCGCCCGGCTAACCTCCTAGCACCACCCTTACGCAGCAGGAGACACGAGAACCATGGCCAAGGCACCGGTCCAGCGCATGTCGAAGTTGATGGCGAAGACGCTGCGCGACGACCCGGCGGACGCCGAGGTCCTCAGCCACAAGCTGCTGGTCCGCGCCGGCTACGTGCGCCGCACCGCCGCCGGCCTGTGGAGCTGGCTGCCGCTCGGCAAGAAGGTCCTCGGCAACATCGAGCGCATCGTCCGCGAGGAGATGGACGCCATCGGCGCCCAGGAGGTCCAGCTCCCCGCCCTCCTGCCGCGCGAGCCGTACGAGGCCACGGGCCGCTGGGACGAGTACGGGCCCGAACTCTTCCGCCTCCAGGACCGCAAGGGCGGCGACTACCTCCTCGGCCCGACCCACGAGGAGATCTTCACCCTCCTCGTCAAGGACCAGGCATCGTCCTACAAGGACCTGCCGGTCATCCTCTACCAGATCCAGAACAAGTACCGCGACGAGGCCCGCCCCCGGGCCGGCATCCTGCGGGGCCGCGAGTTCCTCATGAAGGACTCCTACTCCTTCGACGTGGCCGACGAGGGCCTCGCCGAGTCCTACGCCCTGCACCGCGCCGCCTACCAGCGCATCTTCGAGCGCCTGGGCCTCGACTACCGCATCGTCGCGGCCACCGCCGGCGCCATGGGCGGCTCCAAGTCCGAGGAGTTCCTGGCCCCCGCGGAGGCCGGCGAGGACACCTTCGCGGACTGCCCGAACTGCGACTACGCCGCCAACACCGAGGCGATCACCTACACCCTCACCCCCACGGACGCCACCAACACCCCCGCAGCCGAAGACATCCCGACCCCCGACACCCCCACCATCGAGACCCTGGCCGCCTCCCTCGGCGTCGAGGCCTCCGCCACCCTCAAGAACCTCCTCGTCAAGGTGGACGGCGAGATCGTCGCCGTGGGCGTCCCCGGCGACCGCGAGGTCGACATGGACAAGGTCGAGGCCCACTTCGCCCCCGCCGCCGTCGAACTGGTCACCGCCGAGGACTTCGTCGGCCGCCCCGACCTGGTCCGCGGCTACGTCGGCCCGCAGGGCCTGGGCGAGAAGGTCAAGTACATCGCCGACCCCCGCGTCGCGCCGGGCACCGCGTGGATCACGGGCGCCAACAAGGCCGACACCCACGCCAAGAACGTCGTGGCGGGCCGCGACTTCGAGGTCGACACCTACGTCGACGTCGTGGTCGTCCGCGAAGGCGACCCCTGCCCCAACTGCGGCACCGGCCTCAGCCTGGACCGCGCCATCGAGATCGGCCACATCTTCCAGCTGGGCCGCAAGTACGCCGACGCCCTCAAGCTCGACGTCCTCGGCCAGAACGGCAAGCCGGCCCGCGTCACCATGGGTTCCTACGGCATCGGCGTCTCCCGCGCGGTGGCCGCCCTCGCCGAACAGCACGCCGACGACAAGGGCCTCGTCTGGTCCAAGGAGGTCGCCCCGGCCGACGTCCACGTGGTCGCCGCGGGCAAGGCCCTGCAGACCGAGCTGGCCCTGGAGGTCTCCGACAAGCTGGCCGCGGCCGGCGTCCGCGTCCTGGTGGACGACCGGGCGGGGGTCTCTCCCGGCGTGAAGTTCACCGACGCGGAACTCATCGGCGTCCCCCAGATCCTGGTGGCCGGCCGCCGCTCCGCCGAGGGCGTCGTCGAACTGAAGGACCGCCGTACGGGCGAGCGCGAGGAAGTAACGGTCGAGGAGGCCCTCACCCGCCTCACCGACTGACGCCCGGGGGTGTGCCGCGACCCGGCGTCGCACTCGGCACCCGGGGTGGGTGCGGGCGCGAGGGTGACGCGGCCCGGCGTAGCGGGGTGCCGCTGCGCCCACCCGTGCCGCCCCAGCGGCACGACTGCCCGCAGCTGCGGCGGGGGGCGGCGGCGCGCTGCGGCGGCGGGGATGGGACGGCGCGCAGCTGGGGCGGTGGCGACGCGGCGGGAGAGCCGCGTACGGCGGGATGAGGCGCCGGAGGACGGCGGGCCGCGGCCGCGTACGGCGGGACGGGGCGCCGGAGGACGGCGGGCCGCGGCCGCGTACGGCGAGAAGGGGGCGTGTCGGGGGGTGTCCGCCCGCAGCGGTTGGCGCGTCAACGCCCCGAGCCTTTTCAAGTGACCGATTCCGCGCCGTTCCGAGGACGGACACCCCCCGGCGCGGCCCCGACCCACCCACCGAACCCACGGCGCTGCCCGCACCCCCACCGCACTCGCACAGGCGCCGCAGGCACCCGCACCGTCACAACCAGCCCGCGAACTCCAACAACAGCTCCGCGTCCCGCTCACGCCCCACCCGCCGGGCCCGCACCCCCGACTCCACCGCCCGGAACAGCGTCCAGCCGCGCAGCCGCTCCTGATCAACCTCCAGCGACTCCGCGAGCCGCTTGATCCGCCGCCGAGTCGTCGACGCCCCCGACGGCTGCGCGATCAGATCCTCCACCCGGTCCCGCACCAGCCGCGCCAGATCGAACGCACTCTCCCCGACCACCGGATCGGGCCCCACCGCCAGCCACGGCATCCGATCCCCGGCGAGCACCTTGCTCTGCCGGAACGTCCCGTGCAGCAGCCGCTGCTCCGACGGCCCCGCCAACAGCTCCGCACGCACCGCGAGCGCCGCGTCCACCAGCGGCGCCACCTCGGCATCCGCCGCCGCTCCCGCCCGCATCGCCTCCGCCTGCCGCCCCGTCCGCTCGGCCACCGTCTCGAACGGATGGGAACCCGGCGGCTCCACCCACAACCGCCGCAGCGTCCCCGCGGCCTCCAGCAACGCCTTCGCCTCCGGCAACGACCGCACCGACACGTCCGGATGCAGCCGCTCCAGCAGCAGCACGCCCTCCTCGGCCCCCTCCTCCCGCACCTGCACGGCACCCCGCCCACCCCAGTGCACGAGCGCCGCCCGCTCGCTCTCCGGCCGCGCCCGGCGCGGGGCGAGCTTCAGCACCGCCGGCGCCCCCTCCACCGTCCGCACCAGCACCACCAGGCTGCTGCGCCCCCCGGGCACCTGCACCCGCTCCACCGTCAACCCCCGCCGCGCAACCGCCCGCTCCGCCACTTCGGGCAGCGTCGCCAACCAGTCGTCACCCTCCGGTGCCGTCTCGCCGAACGCCCTGACCAAACGCCGCGGCGGTTCGAAAGCCATGCGCGAGCCGTTCCCTTCCCGTACGGAAAGCCGTACGCGTTACGCAGTCGGTGAAGCCGTCGCCGCCGCCGTGTCGGAGGCATCCGGAGCGGCCCCCCGCCCGGTCGGCGAGCCGACCCGCTCGGCGAGCCCAGGGAAGGCTACGCTCCCGCCCCGCCAGCGCACCGCGCGGACCGCCGCCTCGCGCAGCGCCCCGGCCGCCGAGGCCCGCCCGTCGCCCTCGGCCGCCCGCACCAGGTCGGAGTAGACCCCGGCCACCCGGTCCTCCAGCTCCGCCGCCAGCCGCACCGCCGCCGCCGTGTCCGGCACCGAGAAGGGGAGCGCGTACCCCGCCGCCGCGGCGACCGGTTCGCCGCCCAGGTCCCGCACCTCGCGTGCCAGCGCGTCCCGCCGCGCCCGGTGCGCGTCGTACGCCGTCCGCGCCTCGTTACGCCGTTCCTCACCGATCCGCCCGCCGACGACCCCGTAGCCGTACACGGCCGCGTGCTCCGCAGCCAGCGCCGCCTGGAGCGCGTCCAGCCGCCCGTCCTCCGCCTTGCCCACCCGTCAGCCCTCCGTCAGCAGAAACACGTGCGCCGCCCCGGCCGCCGCGACGGAGGCCAGCAGCCGCGCCGACTCACCCGGCACGTCGAGCAGCGCCCCGGCCCGCCGGTCGGCCAGCTTCCGCTCGGCCCCCGCGAGCAGGGCCAAGGCCCCCTTCTCGTCCGAGGGCACGACCCCGGAGCCATCAGAGCCACCGGAGTCATCCCCCGGCCCGGCAGCCCGAACGGAGGCCGAAGGCGACGCCGCCGTACCCGCCGCCGTCGGCGAGGCCACCCGCACGCCGCCGAACGCCTCGACGTGCCGCACGACCTCCTCCCGCAGCGGCTCCAGCCGCTCCGCCAGCCCCGGATGTGCCGCGATCACGGCCGCGTACCGCGCGGCCAGTTCCTCACTGTCCCGGGCCGCACGCGCGCGGGCGCGCTCGACAGCCGACGGTCCGGCCCCCGCCTCGCCGGAGCCCGACCCTCCGGTACAGCCGGCGAGCAGGGCGGCCCCGGCGGCCGACGCGAGCAGGCTCCTTCTGCGCGGCCCCCGGGGCAGGCGCGGCGATGGGGAAAGCGACACGACAGACGTCCTCGACAGGCTCGTACGGAAACAACGACAAGACGACAAAGCGACGACGAAAGAGAAGCAGACCAACGACGAAAGAGAAGCAGACCAACAACGAAAGAGAAGCAGACCGACGATCAACGAGCCGGAACCCACAATCCCGCCCGCCCGTGATCACGGTACCCGTGCCCCGCCCGGCCACCACTCACCGGCACCGCCGGACCCGGGTGGACGGCAACACCCCCCGCGACCGGATACCCTTTGACCAGACACGCGCACCGTCCCACAACAGCACACGCGGCCGAGGAGTCACCCGGATGAGCACCACCCAGAGCGAGAGGCTGCGAGAGCTGCTTGAGCCGCTCGTCGCCTCCCAGGGACTGGACCTCGAAGAGATCGCGGTGGACTCGGTCGGCCGCAGGCGTGTGCTGAGCGTGGTCGTGGACTCCGACACCGGAGCGGACCTGGACCGGATCGCCGATGTGAGCCGCGCGCTCTCGGCGAAGCTCGACGAGACCGACGCGATGGGCGAGGGGGAGTACACCCTCGAGGTCGGCACCCCCGGCGCGGAGCGCTCCCTCACCCAGCACCGCCACTACGTGCGCGCCACGGACCGCCTGGTCCGGTTCCAGCTGCACGAGGGCGGCGAACTGGTCGCCCGCATCCTCGCCGTGGACGAGGACGGACTAGACCTCGAAGTACCAGGGGTGAAGGGCCGCAAGGCCACCACCCGCAGACTGCCCTTCGGCGACATCGACAAGGCACGCGTCCAGGTCGAGTTCAACCGCAAGAACGACAACAAGACGGAAGAGGAGGAGGCGTAGCCGTGGACATCGACATGAGCGCCCTGCGGGGCTTGGTACGGGAGAAGGAGATCTCCTTCGACCTGCTGGTCGAAGCGATCGAGTCGGCCCTCCTCATCGCCTACCACCGCACCGAGGGAAGCCGCCGGCACGCGCGCGTGGAGCTCGACCGGAACACCGGCCATGTGACCGTGTGGGCGAAGGAGGACCCGGACGACCTCGAGGAGGGCCAGGCGGCCCGCGAGTTCGACGACACCCCGTCCGACTTCGGCCGCATCGCCGCCACCACCGCCAAGCAGGTCATCCTGCAGCGGCTGCGCGACGCCGAGGACGACGCGACGCTCGGCGAGTACGCCGGCCGTGAGGGCGACATCGTCACCGGCGTGGTCCAGCAGGGCCGCGACCCGAAGAACGTGCTGGTGGACATCGGCAAGCTGGAGGCCATCCTGCCGGTGCAGGAGCAGGTGCCCGGCGAGACCTACCCGCACGGCACGCGCCTGCGCTCGTACGTGGTCCGGGTGGCCAAGGGCGTACGGGGCCCCTCCGTGACGCTCTCCCGCACGCACCCCAACCTGGTGAAGAAGCTCTTCGCCCTGGAGGTGCCGGAGATCGCCGACGGATCCGTCGAGATCTCCGCGATCGCCCGCGAGGCCGGCCACCGCACCAAGATCGCCGTACGCTCCACCCGCTCGGGCCTGAACGCGAAGGGCGCCTGCATCGGCCCCATGGGCGGCCGGGTGCGCAACGTCATGGGCGAGCTGAACGGCGAGAAGATCGACATCGTCGACTGGTCGGACGACCCGGCCGAGATGGTCGCGAACGCGCTCTCCCCGGCCCGCGTCTCCAAGGTGGAGGTCGTGGACCTGGCGGCCCGCTCCGCGCGCGTGATCGTGCCCGACTACCAGCTGTCGCTCGCCATCGGCAAGGAAGGCCAGAACGCCCGGCTCGCGGCCCGGCTGACCGGCTGGCGGATCGACATCCGCCCCGACACCGAGCAGCCCTCCGACGCGTCGCCGGAGCAGTCGTCCGGCGGCCGCGGGGAATAGATCCAAGCCGCACGCCGCTGAGATCACGACAGCTTTGGGTGCGGCACGTGTTCGATTCTTGCCCCGAAGGGGTGAGGTCGGTCCGGGGAGGTAGACTTAGGAGTGTCTGGCCGGACACGTACCGGAGCATGCCCCGAGCGCACCTGCGTGGGGTGCCGGGAGCGAGCGGTCAAGAGCGAGCTGCTGCGCACCGTGGCGGTCGAGGGTCATTGCACCCCTGATCCACGCGGTACGCTGCCCGGCCGGGGTGCGTACGTACACCCCGCACCGGAGTGTGTCGACCAGGCGGTGCGCCGCAAGGCGTTTCCGCGGGCGCTCCGCGTCCCGGGTCCGCTCGACGTAAAGGCGTTGCGCCACTACGTCGAGCAGGCAGAAGGTTGCAGCAAGGTTGCTGAAAGCAGCATGTGAGCAACGTGGTAAGGAAGACATGCCGCGCGGAACCCCGCACGGCTTGGTACCTCGCGAGTCGAAAGCAGGTCGAGATTGCGATGAGCACTCGATGAGTACGCGATGAGTACGCCCATGAACTAGCGACGGTCCGGACGCAACCCGGACCTCAGAGGAGCGAAGTGGCTAAGGTCCGGGTCTACGAACTCGCCAAGGAGTTCGGCGTCGAGAGCAAGGTCGTCATGGCCAAGCTCCAGGAACTCGGTGAATTCGTCCGTTCGGCGTCTTCGACCATCGAAGCGCCCGTAGTACGCAAGCTGACAGACGCATTCCAGCAGGGTGGCGGCAACGGCCGTGCCGCCGGCCGCCCCGCGGCCCCGAAGAAGGCCGCCCCCAGGCCGTCGGCGCCGTCCCCGGCGCAGGCGGCACGTCCGGCTGCCCCGCGGCCGCCGGCCGCACCCAAGCCCGCGGGTGCCGAGCAGCCCGCGGCTGTCGAGCAGCCCGCGGCTCAGTCGGCCCCCGCGCCGGCTCCGTCGCAGGGTCCGCGTCCGACGCCGGGCCCCAAGCCCGCGCCGCGTCCGGCCCCGGCCGCGCCGGAGTTCACCGCTCCGCCGGCGGCTCCGGCCGCTCCGTCGACTCCGGCCCCGGCTGCGTCCGGTCCGAAGCCCGGCGGTGCGCGTCCCGGTGCCCCCAAGCCCGGCGGTGCCCGTCCGTCCGGTCCGGGTCAGGACCGTGGCCAGCAGGGCGGCCAGGGCCGTCCCGGCGGCCAGCGTCCCGGTGCCCCGGCGCAGCGTCCCGGCGGCCGTCCTGGCGGTCCGCGTCCGGGTAACAACCCCTTCACCTCCGGCGGCAACGCCGGCATGGCGCGCCCGCAGGCGCCCCGCCCGCAGGGCGGGCCCCGCCCGGGCGGTCCCGGTGGTGCTCCCGGCGGCGGTCCCCGTCCGCAGGGTCCCGGCGGCCAGGGCGGCGGTCCCCGTCCCCAGGCTCCGGGCGGCAACCGTCCGAGCCCGGGCTCGATGCCGCGTCCGCAGGGCGGCGGCGCCGGTCCCCGTCCCGGCGGCGGCCCGCGTCCGAACCCCGGCATGATGCCGCAGCGTCCCGCTGCGGGCCCGCGTCCCGGCCCCGGTGGCGGCGGTCGCGGTCCCGGCGGTGCCGGTCGTCCCGGCGGCGGCGGTCGTCCCGGTGGCGGCGGCTTCGCCGGTCGTCCCGGCGGTGGCGGCGGTGGCGGTCGTCCGGGTGGCGGCGGCGGTTTCGCCGGTCGTCCCGGTGGCGGCGGCGGCTTCGGCGGCGGCGGTGGCCGTCCCGGCTTCGGCGGTCGTCCCGGCGGTCCCGGTGGCCGTGGTGGCACGCAGGGCGCCTTCGGTCGTCCCGGCGGTCCCGCGCGTCGCGGTCGCAAGTCGAAGCGGCAGAGGCGCCAGGAGTACGAGGCCATGCAGGCCCCGTCGGTCGGCGGCGTGATGCTGCCTCGCGGCAACGGCGAGACCATTCGCCTGTCGCGCGGTGCGTCGCTCACCGACTTCGCGGAGAAGATCAACGCCAACCCGGCGTCGCTCGTCGCGGTCATGATGAACCTCGGCGAGATGGTCACCGCGACCCAGTCCGTCTCCGACGAGACGCTCCAGCTCCTCGCCGGCGAGATGAACTACACGGTTCAGATCGTCAGCCCGGAGGAGGAGGACCGCGAGCTGCTCGAGTCCTTCGACCTGGAGTTCGGCGAGGACGAGGGCTCCGACGAGGACCTGGTCGTCCGTCCGCCGGTCGTGACCGTCATGGGTCACGTCGACCACGGCAAGACCCGACTGCTCGACGCCATCCGCAAGACGAACGTCATCGCGGGCGAGGCCGGCGGCATCACCCAGCACATCGGTGCCTACCAGGTCGCGACCGAGGTCAACGAAGAGGATCGCAAGATCACCTTCATCGACACCCCGGGTCACGAGGCGTTCACCGCCATGCGTGCCCGTGGTGCGCGGTCGACCGACATCGCGATCCTGGTCGTCGCGGCCAACGACGGCGTCATGCCGCAGACGGTCGAGGCGCTCAACCACGCCCAGGCGGCCGACGTACCGATCGTCGTCGCGGTCAACAAGATCGACGTCGAGGGTGCCGACCCGACCAAGGTGCGCGGTCAGCTGACCGAGTACGGCCTGGTGGCCGAGGAGTTCGGCGGCGACACCATGTTCGTCGACATCTCCGCCAAGCAGGGTCAGAACATCGACTCGCTGCTGGAGGCCGTGATCCTCACGGCCGACGCCTCGCTCGACCTGCGGGCCAACCCGGACCAGGACGCGCAGGGCATCTCGATCGAGTCCCGTCTCGACCGCGGCCGCGGTGCCGTGGCGACGGTCCTCGTGCAGCGAGGCACCCTGCGGGTCGGCGACACGATGGTGGTGGGCGACGCCTACGGCCGCGTCCGCGCCATGCTCGACGACAACGGCAACAACGTCGCCGAGGCCGGTCCTTCGACGCCGGTCCAGGTCCTGGGCCTGACCAACGTCCCGGGCGCCGGTGACAACTTCATCGTGGTCGAGGAGGACCGTACGGCCCGCCAGATCGCGGAGAAGCGCGCCGCCCGCGAGCGGAACGCCGCGTTCGCCAAGCGCACGCGTCGCGTGTCCCTGGAGGACCTGGACAAGGTGCTCAAGGCCGGCGAGGTCCAGCAGCTGAACCTGATCATCAAGGGCGACGCGTCCGGATCGGTCGAGGCACTGGAATCCTCCCTGCTCCAGCTGGACGTCGGCGAAGAGGTCGACATCCGCGTCCTGCACCGCGGTGTCGGTGCGGTCACGGAGTCCGACATCGATCTGGCGATGGGCTCCGACGCCATCGTGATCGGCTTCAACGTGCGCGCCGCAGGGCGTGCCGCGCAGATGGCCGAGCGCGAAGGCGTGGACGTCCGGTACTACTCGGTCATCTACCAGGCGATCGAGGAGATCGAGGCGGCCCTCAAGGGCATGCTCAAGCCGGAGTACGAAGAGGTCGAGCTGGGCACGGCGGAGATCCGCGAGATCTTCCGCTCCTCCAAGCTGGGCAACATCGCGGGTGTCCTCATCCGTTCCGGCGAGGTCAAGCGCAACACCAAGGCGCGTCTGCTGCGCGATGGCAAGGTCATCGCGGAGAGCCTCAACATCGTGGGCCTGCGTCGCTTCAAGGACGACGTCACCGAGATCCGCGAAGGCTTCGAGGGCGGTATCAACCTCGGAAACTTCAACGACATCAAGGTCGACGACGTCATCGCGACGTACGAGATGCGCGAGAAGCCGCGGGTGTAAGTACCGCGACTTCCGGGAGTGACCGGTCCGGGGCCGGTCGGCGGAGCACAATATCCGTCGATCGGCCCCGGCCGTTCGTTGTACGGTTCAGATGATCCCGCCCGTTCGCGGCGGGGCCATCGATCCCGGACCGGCGGGTGAACCGGTTGTACATGTATGTGGGGACGCTGTCCTTCGACCTCCTCCTCGGCGACGTACATTCGCTGAAGGAGAAGCGCTCCGTCGTCCGCCCGATCGTCGCCGAACTCCAGCGGAAGTACGCGGTGAGCGCGGCGGAGGTGGAGCACATGAACCTCCACCGCCGGGCCGTCGTCGGCCTGGCCCTGGTGTCCGGCGACGCGGGCCACCTCAGCGACGTGCTCGACCGGTGCGAGCGGCTGGTGGCCGGCCGACCCGAGGTGGAACTGCTGTCCGTCAGGCGGCGCTTCCACGGCGACGACGACTGACCAGAACGGGCAGAAGACCGGATCGGGCACGAAGAAGCCGGAAGCCGGATCAGGCAAGAGAAGAAAGAACGGGAGACGGACCAGTGGCCGACAACGCGCGGGCGAAAAGGCTGGCGGACCTCATCCGAGAGGTGGTGGCCCAGAAGCTGCAGCGCGGGATCAAGGACCCGCGGCTCGGCTCGCACGTCACCATCACGGACACGCGGGTCACCGGTGACCTGCGGGAGGCGACCGTCTTCTACACGGTCTACGGGGACGACGAGGAGCGGAAGGCCGCCACGGCGGGCCTGGAGAGCGCCAAGGGCATCCTGCGCTCCGAGGTGGGCAAGGCGGCCGGCGTGAAGTTCACGCCGACCCTGACCTTCGTCATGGACGCCCTGCCGGACACCGCCCGCAACATCGAGGACCTCCTCGACAAGGCGCGGCAGTCCGACGAGAAGGTGCGCGAGGCGTCCGCGGGCGCCGCGTACGCCGGTGACGCGGACCCGTACCGCAAGCCGGGCGAGGACGAGACCGACACCGAAGGCGCCGTCGAGGCCGACGAGACGGACGACACCGCTAAATGACCGAGAAGCACACCACGCCCGACGGCCTTGTCATCGTCGACAAGCCGTCGGGCTTCACTTCGCACGACGTCGTCGCCAAGATGCGGGGCATCGCCCGCACCCGGCGCGTCGGGCACGCCGGCACGCTCGACCCGATGGCGACGGGCGTCCTGGTCCTCGGTGTGGAGCGGGCCACCAAGCTCCTCGGGCACCTCGCCCTCACCGAGAAGGAGTACCTGGGCACGATCAGGCTCGGGCAGACGACGCTCACCGACGACGCCGAGGGCGAGATCACGGGGTCGCGGGACGCCTCGAAGGTCACCCGGGAGGCGATCGACGCCGGCGTCGCCGAGCTGAGCGGCGCCATCATGCAGGTGCCGTCCAAGGTCAGCGCCATCAAGATCAAGGGCGTGCGCTCCTACAAGCGGGCGCGCGAGGGCGAGGAGTTCGAGATCCCCGCCCGCCCCGTCACCGTCTCCTCCTTCGCGGTCTACGACGTCCGGGACGCCGTCGCCGACGACGGCACCCCGGTCCTGGACCTGGTGGTCTCGGTGACCTGCTCGTCCGGCACCTACATCCGGGCGCTGGCCCGCGACCTGGGCGCCGGACTCGGCGTTGGCGGGCACCTCACGGCGCTGCGCCGCACCCGCGTCGGGCCGTACAAGCTGGACGGCGCCCGGACCCTGGACCAGCTCCAGCAGGAGCTCACCGTCATGCCCGTCGCGGACGCGGCCGGCGCCGCCTTCCCGCGCTGGGGGGTGGACGCCAGGCGGGCCAGGCTGCTCACCAACGGCGTACGGCTGGAGATGCCCGAGGAGTACACGGGCGTCGGTGCCGTCGCCGTCTTCGATCCCGAGGGGCGCCTTCTCGCCCTCGTCGAGGAGCACAAGGGCAAGGCGAAGAGCCTGGCCGTCTTCGGCTGAGCCCACACACCGTCGGGTCCGCCCGTGGAGCGGCGCACACGGGGACTGCCACTGTCGCCGCTCCACGGTCCCCCCTCGGTTCCCCCACCCCCTAGGGTGTATCCAACCCACCCCTTCTGTTCACCCGTCCGGGCAGGCGCTCGGAGTGAACCGGGGGAGTGGAAGGGGGCGCGTTCGCCAGGGGCTCTGTCCCGCTGATCATCACGCGCCTACCGTCGAACACACAGCACGGGTGTACGGCGGGGAGGTTCGACGATGGCGTCGCGGAACCGGTCCCGGGAGGCGACGGGCGGCAGGGCGGGAGAGCGGCCCGTGGACGGCCCCCGGGAGGCGCGAGGCGGGCCCCCGGCCGTCCGGGCGGCCGACCCGGCGCGGCCCGACGCATGCGACGCCGCCCTGATCCGCGTCCACGACCTCGCCGGCCGCCCCCGCGGCACGGGATGCGTCGCCGACCACCACGGCACCGTGCTCACCAGCCACGAAGCGGTCGACGGCCTGCCCCGGCTGGTCCTGAGCACCGCCGGGGGCCGCCGCCGCGTCGTGGCCGCCGCCGACGTCGTCCCGCTGCCCGCCCTCGGCCTGGCCCTCGTACGCACCGAGGGCCTCGGCGCCGCCCCGCTGCCCCTGAGCACGCGGGACCGCGTCGAGGCCGGGACCTACGTCCGGATCGCCGCCGGCGGCTGGCGCGAGGCCCGGGTGCTGGGCGCCACCGACGTCACCTACACCGCCACCGACCGCTTCCACCTCCTCGGCGGCGCCCTCGAGCTGGCCGTCGGCACGTCCGGGCGGGACGCCCTGCGGCTCGGCGGCGGCGCGGCCGGCGGACCCGTCCTCGACGTGACGACCGGCGCCGTCCTCGGCGTCCTCGGCACCGCCCTCAGTTCCGGCCACAGCGACGTCGGCTTCGCCGTGCCGCTGCGCCGCGCGGCCGCGGGCCCGCTCGCCGACCTGCTCGCGGAGAACGCGGCGACGGTCCCGGCGTACGGCGCCGACCTCAACCTGGCCGGTGTGCTCGCCCTCACGGCGACGTCGGTCACGGAAGCCGGGATCGCCGCCGGGCCGGACGGCGGACCCGATGCCCGGCCACCGGTCGAACGGGCGGGTCTGACACGCGAGTTCGCCGCCTTCGCCGCGAGCGGCGCCCGCGTCCTGGGCCTGGTCGGCGCGCCGGGCAGCGGCCGTACGACCGAGCTGGCGGCGCTCGCCGCCCGCCGTTCCAGGGGACCGGCGGCGGCCCCCACGCTCTGGCTGCGCGGGGCCGATCTGCACGACGACGACATGTCGCTGGCGGACGCGGCACGCCGGACGCTGGCCCGGGCCGCCCGCATCGTCGCCGCCCCGGACGCGGACCGCCCGGGCCCCGTCGGCCTCGGCGACGTCACCCCCGAACGCCTCGCCCACCTGGCCCGCACCGCCGGACGGCCCCTCCTGGTCGCCCTGGACGGCCCGGAGGAGATGCCGCCCGTCCTCCTGGCCCACCGCCTCCCCGAGTGGACCGAGCGCACGGCCGCCTGGCTCCGGGAGACGGGCACACGGCTCGTGGTGGCCTGCCGTGCGGAGTACTGGGAGCACGCGGGGGCGGAGTTCCCGGCGGAACTGCTGCACGCCCCGGACCCCGGGCTGCCGTCGCCGGGCCCGGCGGATGCGGGCGCGGCACGGCGGCCCGCGTGGGCGACGGAGGCCCCGTCACCCCGGGCGTCCACCGCTCCGGGTGGTGCGGTGGGGGCGGCGGATGGTGCGCTGCCGTCCGGGGCAGAGGTTGCCGTGCCTGGGTGGGGGTCGGGGGCGGGAGTTGCCGAGGCTGTGCAGGCGCTCGGTGCGAGTGGTGGGGTGTCCGGCGCGGCGGGGGAGGTGGCGTTGCCCACGGTGTTCACGGCCTCCGGGCCTTGGCCGGGGGCGATCGGCGGGGTGTCCTCGCCCGGGGACGGCCTGCGGGAGCCGGGGTCGGGGCCTGCCGGAGGTGCGGCGGCGCTCGGTGCGAGTGGCGGGGTCTTCGGCGCGGCGGCGTGGCCGCGTCGTACCGGTGGCGCCGTCGGGCCGCGACCTGCGCCCGGGACGACCGCAGGCCCGTCGGGCGGGACGGACACCGTTGAAGGCGGGCCTGGGTCCGCACAGCGGGTGACCGCGGGCGGTGCCCGGAGCCGCGGGCAGGCCGGGCTCCCGCCCTGCGTCCGCCTGGGCGACCTGCGCGACGACGAGGCCCGGGAGGCGCGCGCCCGCCACGGCGTGCCGGAAGGCGCCCTGGCGGACCCGGACGCCGGGCACCCCCTCACGATCCGCCTGCTCTCGGAGATCCAGGCCGCCCTCCCCGGCTCCCCGGCCCCCGTGCCCGTCACCCGGGACGCGGTCTTCACGGCGTACCTGGACCTGATGTGCCTGCGCGTCGCCAATCGCCTGGCCGGGGAGAGCGGCCCGCACGGCACCGCCGTACGCCGGCTCGCCGCGAAGGTCTCCGGGCAGGTCCACGAGGCCGCCCGGCGCAGTCTCGGACCCGGGCAGGGCGGACTGGACCGGGAGTCCTTCGAGACGCTGTTCCCGTGCGGACCGGCCCCGGCCCGGCTGGGCGGCGGCACCGGCTGGGCACCGGCCGTGCTCGCCGAGGGCCTCTTCGTACCCGCGGGCAGCGGCTACCGCTTCGCGCACGAGGAGCTCGCCGACTGGATCCAGGGCACCCACCTCGACCTGGACGAGGCCCTGCGCGCCCTCGTCCACCGGCGCGACATCCCGCTCGGCACCCACACCCTCCCCGTCCCGCACCACCGCATCGGCTCCGTCGTCGAGGCGCTCCTGCTCCTCGCCCGCCAGCACGGCGTCCCCCAGCTCGCCCTGACCCTGGAGGAGCTGGTGCACGCCCTGGACCTCGACCCGCACTCCTGGTGGGCGGCCAGGCTGCTCGCCGAGGCGCTGACCCGCGTGCCCGACGCGACGCCGTACACCGACGTGCTGCGGCTCCTCGCCGACGGCATCGCGGAGCGCGGAGGGGACGGAGAGCCGACGCCCCAGGTCTTCGGGCCCGGGTTCTGGACGGCCCTGCGCGTCCCGGAGGCCACCCGGCTGGACCTGCTGCGCCGCCTCGTCCTCGCGGACGGCCCGCCGCACGAACCAGGCCCCCGCCACCTGGACACCGTGGCCGGGCTGCTCGTCGCCGACCCCACGACCGTACAGCCGCTCCTCGTCCGCTGGTTCGACGACGAACGGCCGCTGCCCGCCACCCCGCACGCCACCGTCGCGACGGCGGCGCAGGCGCTGCTGCACACCCACCGCCACCGCGGCCTGGACGGACTCACCGAGGTGCTCGTCGACAGCGCCCACCGCCGCGCCGACGAACTGCTCGCCGTCCTGGCCGAGGAGGAGCCGTCCGCACTCTGCCGCGCGGTGGAGCGGTGGGCCCGCGGCGAACGCCCCGCGCGGCAGCGCGCGGCGGTCACCCACGGCCTGCGCACCGCCCCGCACGCACGCCCCGGCGCCGACCGCACCCTGCTCCGCCACGCCGCCCTGGTGCTGCTCGCCGGACCCTCCGACAGCCCGCTGCGCGGCGGCGCGCTCGCCCTGCTCGTCCAGGACCCGGACTGTCGCGACCGCCACCTCCCCGCGGCCCTCGACCTCTTCGCCGCCTGCGATCCGTACCTTCCGCCGAGCGCGGTGGCCGCCGCCCTGCCGACCCACCCCGAGCCCGTCCTCGAAGCCTTCCGGGCCCGACTGCTCGGCCCGGACGCCGGTGAGGCACTGCGCAGGCTCGCCGACGCCACCACACCCCCGCTGACCCACCGGGTGGCCGCCCTCGTCGCCCGGACCGTGACCGAGCGCCCCGAGACCGCCGGACACCTGGCCGCCTACGTCGACCGGCGCCTCGACCGGGACCCGGCACCCCACGCCGTACTCCTCCCCCTCGTCACCCGCCTCCTGGACGACGGCCCCGAGCCGGCGCGGGCCGCACTCGCCGGAGTCCTCGCCGCCGACGGGGCGACGGCGAGCGCCCCGCTCCGCCGCGCACTGCGGGAGCACCTCTTCGCCCACGAGCACGAACCCGCCGTCCTGGACGCCCTGCTGCACGCCGCCGCCCGGTGCGACGGTGCGGAGCTGCGGGCCCTCGTGCACCGCACCGGGCTGCTCCTCGTCCGCACCCCCGAGGGCGCCACCCGCTACGACCGCGGCCTCGTCGACCTGGCCCGGCACCTCCCGGGCTTCGCCCCCCGGCTGACCGGCTGGCTCACCGACGCGCCCGAGGACTGGGCCGCGCTGGTGGGCCCCAGCACCCGCCGCACGATCGAGCACCTCGCGGGCGCCCGCGTCCCGGCCTGACCCGCCCGCGCGCGGCGCGGGGTGCACCCGGTCACAGCACCGATGCCGATGCCGACCGGAGCCGGACGGCATGGCACCCTTAGACCTGCGTAAGGGTCACCACGGAAACCATGGAAACCACGGAAGCACCGAGGAGCGGACACAGTGCAGCGCTGGCGTGGCTTGGAGGACATCCCCGAGGACTGGGGACGCAGCGTCGTCACCATCGGCTCCTACGACGGTGTCCACCGCGGGCACCAGCTGATCATCAGGCATGCCGTGGACCGCGCCCGCGAGCTGGGCGTCCCCGCCGTCGTCGTCACCTTCGACCCGCACCCCAGCGAGGTCGTCCGCCCCGGCAGCCACCCGCCGCTGCTCGCCCCGCACCACCGCCGGGCCGAACTGATGGCGGACCTGGGCGTGGACGCGGTGCTGATCCTCCCCTTCACCAAGGAGTTCTCGAAGCTCTCCGCGGCCGACTTCGTGGTCAAGGTCCTGGTCGACCGGCTGCGCGCGAAGGCGGTCGTCGAGGGCCCCAACTTCCGCTTCGGCCACAAGGCCGCCGGGAACGTGGACTTCCTCGTCGAGCAGGGAAAGGTCTACGACTTCGAGGTCGAGGTCGTCGATCTGTACGTCACCGGCGAGGCGGGCGGCGGCGAGCCGTTCTCCTCCACCCTGACCCGCCGCCTGGTGGCCGAGGGCGACGTGGGGGGCGCCGCGGAGATCCTGGGCCGCCCGCACCGCGTGGAGGGCGTGGTGGTGCGCGGTGCCCAGCGCGGCCGTGAGATGGGCTTCCCGACGGCCAACGTCGAGACGCTCCCGCACACCGCGATCCCGGCCGACGGCGTCTACGCCGGCTGGCTGCACGCCCAGGGCGAGGCGATGCCGGCCGCGATCTCCGTCGGCACCAACCCGCAGTTCGAGGGGACCGAGCGCACGGTCGAGGCGTACGCCATCGACCGCGTGGACCTCGAGCTGTACGGCCTGCACGTCGCCGTGGACTTCGTGGCCTTCGTACGAGGGCAGGCGAAGTTCGAGACGCTGGACGCGCTCCTCGAGCAGATGGCCGTCGACGTGGACAGGTGCCGAGAGATCACCGCAACGGACGCCCCCAGGCCCTGAGGGCGCCCTTCACCCATCGACTCCGGCCAGCCCGCTGACGCCCGCCAGCCCGACGGCGCCAGCATGCCCGGCGGCTCCCGCCCGTCCGTCGGTGGCAGCGTGCCCGTCGGCTCCTGCCCTCCCGGCGGCGTCCCCTCACCCGGCGGCGTGTTCGCCTGCCCGCCGACTCCCACCGGCCCGTTGGCGTCACGTCTGCCCGGCAGCGCCGGCGTGCCCGTCGGCTCCTGCCGGCCCGTCGGCGTCCGTCTGCCCGGCGGCGCCCGCCCGTCCGTCGGTGGCAGCGTGCCCGTCGGCTCCTGCCGGCCCGTCGGCGTCCGTCTGCCCGGCGGCGCCCGCCCGTCCGTCGGTGGCAGCGAGCTCGTTGGCGTCACGTCTGCCCGACGGGCGTCAGCGTGCCCGGCGGCCTCGGACTGCCCGTTGGTGTCAGCCCGCCCGTTCCGTGGCGGGGTGCTCCGCTCGGGCCCAGTGACAGGCGACCTGGGACTCGTCGCCGCCGCGCAGGATCTCCAGCTCCCCGTTCCGGCAGGCGTCCGCGACGCCGGCCCGTGCGGCCTCGCCGCCCGCCAGCACCGGGCAGCGGACGTGGAAGCGGCAACCGCCGGGGATGTACGACGGGTCCGGCGGCTCGCCGGTGAGCACGACCGGGGTTCCGGGCGCCTCCGGGAGCACGGACAGCAGGGCCTGGGTGTAAGGGTGCCGCGGGGCCGTCAGCACCTGCTCCACCGCGCCCGTCTCGACGATCCGGCCGAGGTACATCACCGCGACCCGGTCGGCGATGTTCCAGGCCAGACCGAGGTCGTGGGTCACCACCAGCGCGGACAGGCCCAGCTCGGTGCGCAGCCGCAGCAGCAGCGCGAGGATCTCGCCGCGCACCGACGCGTCGAGGGAGGCCACCGGCTCGTCGGCGACGAGGAGTTCCGGTTGCAGGACCAGCGCGCCCGCGATGACGACCCGCTGGCGCTGGCCGCCGGACAGCTCGTGCGGGTAGCGCAGGAAGAACCGCTCCGGCGGCCGCAGCCCGGCCCGCGACAGCGCTTCGGCGACCGCCGTCCGCTCGTCCCCGGCGTGGCCGTGGATGCGCAGGCCCTCGGCGACGATGTCGTACACCGTGTGCCGCGGGTTCAGCGAACCGCTCGGATCCTGGAGGACCAGCTGGGCCCGTCTGCGGTACGCCTTGAGCGCCCGGGCGGAGTACCGGAGAGGGGCACCGTCGAAGGTGACGCGTCCCCCGGTGGGCCTGACCAGGCCCAGCAGCGAACGGGCGAGGGTCGTCTTGCCGCAGCCCGACTCGCCGACCAGCGCGACGATCTCACCCCGCCGGATGTCGAGGTCGACCCCGTCCACGGCTCGCGCGGCGGCGCCCCCGCGCCGCCCGGGAAAGGTGACGTGCAGCCCCCGGACGCTCAGCAACGGGGGCGCGGCGCCGGGAGCGCCACCCGGTGTGCCACCCGGTGTGCCACCCGGTGTGCCGTCGGGTGGGCCGTCGGGCATGGTGCTGCTCATGGGGCACTGCTCCTCACTCCGTCGTCCTCCGCCGACGCGACCCCGTCCGCACCGCGTCCATCGCCGCTCCAGCGGCCGTCGGCCGTCCCGCTGTCGCCGTCGGCGGTAGTCCCGGCGGGTTCCGTGCCCTCGCCGGTGTCGCGGGTCCCGGCAGGCTCGCCGCGCTCGGCGGAGGGGTTGTCCGCGGCAGGTGCTCCCCGCCCCGCAGGGCTCCCGCGCCCGGCGGGCCTCTCGCCCTCGGCCCCGTTCCCGCCCCCGGCGGCTTTCCCGGGTGCGGTCCCGGCAGTCGCCCCGTCGCCGTCCGGCGGCACCGAGCCGTCCGGACCGACATGGACGCATGCCGCCCGGCGTCGCGTGCCCGCGTCCCGCAGCGGCTGGTCCTGGGTGGCACAGAGGTCCAGCGCCACCGGGCAGCGCGGATGGAACGCGCACCCGGACGGCACCGCCGCCGGGTCGGGCGGGTCGCCCGGCAGGCCGCGGGGCGCGAACCTCGAGGCCGGGTCCCCGATCGTGGGGAACGCCTCCGACAGCGCCCGGCCGTAGGGATGACGGGCGTCGTCGTAGACCTGCCGGGCCGGGCCCTCCTCGACCACCCGGCCCGCGTACATCACCGCGAGCCGGTCGCAGGTGTCGGCCAGCACGGCGAGGTCGTGGCTGATCATGATCAGGCCGACGTCCTGCTCGCCCACCAGCCCCTCGATCAGCCGCAGGATCTGCGCCTGGATCATCACGTCGAGCGCCGTGGTCGGTTCGTCCGCGATGATCAGCCGAGGATCGCAGGCCAGCGCCATCGCGATCATCACCCGCTGCCGCTGGCCGCCGGACAGCTCGTGCGGGTAGGCACTCGCTCGCGCCGCCGGAAGACCGACCTGCTCCAGCAGCTCACCGGCCCGCTTGCGGGCCGCTGCCGGTGTGGCCCTGCGGTGCAGCAGGATCGGCTCGGCGATCTGGTCGCCGATGCGGTGCACGGCGTTCAGGGAGTGCATCGCGCCCTGGAAGACGATCGACGCGCCCGCCCAGCGGACCGCCCGCACCCGCCCCCACTTCATCGTGAGCACGTCCTCGCCGTCCAGCAGGATCTTTCCACCGACCCGCGCACCCGGCGGCAGCAGCCGCAGCAGCGCCAGGGCCAGCGTGGACTTGCCGCAGCCGGACTCGCCCGCGATGCCGAGCTTCTCGCCCGCCGCCAGGGTCAGGTCGACCCCGCGCACGGCGGCCGCACCGCCGGGATACGTCACCTTCAGGTCCCGCACCTCGAGCAGACTCAACGGGACACCCCCAGCCTGGGATTGAGAACGGCCTCGACCGCACGCCCGGACAGCGTGAACGCCAGCGCCACCACCGCGATCCCGATGCCCGGCGGCACCAGATACCACCAGTCGCCGGAACTCACCGACCCCGCCTCTCGCGCGTCCTGCAGCAGCCCGCCCCAGGACACGACCGCCGGGTCCCCGAGCCCGAGGAAGGCCAGGGTCGCCTCGGCCAGGATCGCGGAGGAGATGATCAGGGTGGTCTGCGCGAGGATCAGCGGCATGACGTTGGGCAGCACGTGCCGGGACATGATGTGCCAGTGCCCGCCCCCGAGCGCCTTCGCTCGCTCGATGTACGGCCGCGACTCCACCGCCAGCGTCTGCGCCCGCACCAGCCGGGCCGTGGTCGGCCAGGTGGTCACGCCGATCGCGAGCACGATCGTGCCCAGCGACCGGGACAGCACCGTCGCCAGCACGATCGCCAGCACCAGCGTCGGCATCACCAGGAACCAGTCCGTGATCCGCATCATCACCGTGGCGTACCAGCCGCGGAAGTGGCCGGCCGTGATCCCGATGAGCGCGCCGATCAGCACCGAGAGCACCGCCGCGAGCAGCCCGACCAGGAGCGAGACGCGCGAGCCCCAGATCAGCAGGCCCAGCAGGCTCCGCCCGAACTGGTCGGTGCCCAGCGGGAACCGGCCGCTCGGGCTCTCCAGCGGCTGCCCCGGCGCGTCGGTCACGCTGTCCACGTCCGACCCGACGGTCAGCGGCGCGGTCAGTGCCACGAGCACGAACAGCACCAGCGTGGCCAGCCCGAGCACCCCCGCACGGTGCTTGCGGTACTCCTTCCAGAAGCGTGCGACGGAGGCACGGCGCCGCCGCCGGGCGAGCGCGCGCGGACTCGGTGCACCGGACTTCGCAGGAGGCCCGGACGTGGATTTGGTGGTCTCGGTGGTCTCGGCGCTCATCGGCCCACCCTCGGATCGAGCATCGGATACAGCAGGTCGGCCAGGGTGTTCATCAGGATCACCGCGGCGGCGAAGACGAAGAACAGCCCCTGCACCAGCGGCAGATCGGGCACACTGAGCGCCTGGTAGAACAGCCCGCCGAGACCCGGCCAGGAGAAGACCGTCTCGACGAGGATGACCCCCGCCACGGTCCGTCCCAGGTTGACGAAGACCAGCGTCACCGTCGGCAGCAGCGCGTTGGGCACGGCGTGCCGGCGCCGTACGAGATCGTCCCTGAGCCCCTTGGCCCGCGCGGTCGTCAGATAGTCGCTGCCCATCTCGTCCAGCAGCGCCGACCGGGTGACGAGCAGCGTCTGCCCGTACTCCACCGCGACCAGCGTCACCACCGGCAGCACGAGATGGTGCGCGACGTCGAGCACGTGCGCGAAGCCCTCCTCGCGGCCCGACTCCATGCCCCCGGTCGGGAACAGCCCCGGGATCGGGTCCACCCCCACCGACAGCACGATGATGAGCAGCAGCCCCAGCCAGAAGGACGGGATGGAGTACAGCGTCAGCGCCAGACCGGTGTTGAGCCGGTCGCCGAGCCCGCCGTGCCGCCACGCCGAGCGGGTGCCGAGGAAGGCACCCAGCGCGGTGTAGAGCACGAAGGCCGTGCCGGTGAGCAGCAGCGTGTTCGGCAGCGCCTCGGTGATCTTGTCGACGACGGGCGCGTGGAACTGGTACGACGTGCCCAGGTCCCCGCTCAGCGCCTTGGCGCAGTAGTCCGTGAACTGCTCCCACAGCGGCAGGTCGAGCCCGAACTCCTCCTTGTACACGGCGAGCTGCTCGGCCGACACCGGGCGGCCACCGGTCATGAACTTCACCGGATCGCCGGGGATCAGCCGGAAGAGGAAGAAGCTCGTGACGAGCACGGCGAACAGCGAGACGGCCGCGCCCGCCAGCTTCCCCGCCACGTACCGCGGGTACGCGCTGCGGCCCGGCCCCCGCGGCGCCGCGGCCGCGGGAGCCCGCTTCTCGACGGCGGAGCCGGTGTCGCTACTCACGGTCGTCGGCCGACGCCCGGCGGCGGACGGCGAACAGCACCCCGAGACCGACGAGGACGACGACGCCGGCGGCGATCCCGATCACGGTCCCGGTCGACGACGAACCCCCGGAGGAGTCACCGGAGTCCGCGGGCACCGCCGACCACCAGCTCCAGTAGCCGTCCTGCCCGTAGATGTTGCCCGCGTCCGACGGCATCGTGGTGATCGACTTGATCTGGTCCGTGCGGTAGGCCTCGACCGCGTTCGGGTACGCCATGACGTTCATGTACCCGGTGTCGTACAGCCGGGACTGCATCTGCTTGACGATCTGAGCCCGCTTGCCGGCGTCGTACTCGCCCAACTGCCGTGCGTACAGGTCGTCGTACTTCTTGTCGCAGATGAAGTTGTCGGTGGCGCCGGTGTCCTTCGGCGTCGCCGGGAGCGCCGCGCAGGTGTGGATGGAGAGCACGAAGTCCGGGTCGGGGTTGACGGACCAGCCGTCGAAGGCGAGGTCGTACTTGCCGGCCAGCCACGGATCGGTCACGTTGTCCAGGCAGTTGAGGGTGACCGAGATGCCCAGCTCGCCCCACCACTCCTGGACGTACTTGCCGACCGCCTTGTCGTTCGGGTCGGTGGCGTGGCACAGGAGGCGGTAGTCCAGCGGTTTGCCGTCCTTGCCGAGGCGCTTGCCGTCGGAGTCCGTCCGGTAGCCCGCCTCGTCGAGCAATTGGGCGGCCTTCGCGGGATCGTAGGCCAGCTCCTGCTGGGCCGACGGCTCGAAGAAGTACGAGGAGAAGCGCGGCGGGATGTAGCCGGCGCCCTCGACCGCGTGGCCCTGGAACACCTTGTCGACGATCGCCTTGCGGTCCACCGCCATGAACAGCGCGTTGCGCACCCGCTGGTCCAGCAGCGAGGGGTCGCCGTCCCCGAACTTCGTCCCGTCCTGCGCCCGCGCGCCGGGGTTGGTGGCCAGGGCGTAGAAGCGGCGGCCGGGGGCGTCGTTGACGCGGATGTTCTCCTCGCCCTTGAGCGAGTCGGCCTGGGCCGGAGTCAGCGACGGCGACCCGGCGACGAACGACACCTCGCCCTTGCGCAGGGCGGCGACGGCGGCGTCCTGGTCCTTGTAGTAGCGGAAGACCAGCTCGTCGAACTTCGGGGCGCCGCGCCAGAAGTCCTTGTTGGCCTTGAGCCGCACATAGCTGTCCGGCTTGTAGTCGGTGAGCACGAACGGACCGTTGCCGACTACGGGGAAGTCCTTGTCGTTGTTGAACTTCGAGAAGTCGTCGACCTTCTCCCAGACGTGCTTGGGCACGATCGGCACGTCCAGCGCGGTCATCGTGGCCTGCGGCTTCTTCAGCCGGATCACCAGCTGGGTCGGGCTGGGCGCGGTGACCTTCTCGAAGTTGCCGACGAAGCTGCCGTTGGCGGTGGCGGCGCCCGGGTCGGTCATCATCGTGTTGAACGTCCACGCCGCGTCCTCGGCGGTGGCCTGCTCGCCGTCCGACCACTTGGAGTCGGAACGGATCGTGTAGGTCCAGGTCAGCTTGTCCGGCGAGGACTTCCACTCGGTGGCGAGCCCCGGTATGACGTGGTTGTCCTTGGCGTCGTAGTTGGTCAGGTACTCGTACGTCAGCCGGTGGATGCTCGTACTGAGCAGCCGTACCGCCAGGAAGGGACTGAGCGAGTCGACGCTCTGCGCCACGGCGACCGTGAGCACCTTGTCGCCCCCGTCGCCGCCGTCGCCCTCCTTCGCCGAGACCGAGGGAGCGACCGCCCCCGACGCGAGGAGCAGCGCACCGGCGCCTGCTGCCGCGAGGAGACGGGTGCGCCACGGCCGGTGGGCGGTACGTCCGCTGCCGTGCTGATCGTGTCTGTTCATGACTACCTGACCTCGCGTCATCGCACGCGCAGACGCCGGGCGTCCTCGCGTGGGGCGGGCTTGAACGGTGGTGAACGCGGAATGAAGTGTGTGTCTACCAGCGGCAGTCTGCGCGCGTCAACGGTATGTCAAACCCCATGTGGCCTGCGGAAACGACGAGTTGACCCAGACGTGACCCTCATTGGCGCAGACCACTGGCGCTTGCCTGGTGAGAGCGTGACGGCTGGGGCGGACGTTGCCGTTCGCACACGCCCGAAGGCCCGCGCCGTCGAGGACGGCGCGGGCCTTCGGAGGTGGTGGGGCTACTGCTGGGGCGGGGGCGGAGGGGGCGTCTGCCCCTGCTGCGGCGGCTGGGATGCCTGCCCCGGCTGTCCTGGCTGCCCCGGCTGTCCCTGTTGCGGATATCCGTAACCGGGCTGGGCGTAGGGCTGGCCGTAACCGGGCTGGGGGTACGGCTGCTGTTGTCCGGGCCCGGGCTGCGGCGGGTACGGCTGGCCCTGCTGCGGCGGCATCGGCTGACCGGGCATCTGCTGGCCCGGCATCTGCTGGCCCGGCATGGGCGGGGCGGCGACCGGCGGCGGATTGCCGTCGGACGTCCACAGGCCGTGCGACTGCTGGTGGCGGACGAAGTCCTCGGCGACCATGGCCGCGAGGTTGAAGTACGCCTCCCGCACCTTCGGCCGCATCATGTCGAGGTCGACCTCGGCACCGGCGGACAGATGCTCGTCGAACGGGACCACGACGACACCCCGGCAGCGGGTCTGGAAGTGCCCCACGATGTCGTCGACCTTGATCATCTTGCCCGTCTCGCGGACCCCGGAGATGACCGTGATCGACCGCGAGACGAGGTCGGCGTACCCGTGCGCCGACAACCAGTCCAGGGTCGTACTGGCGCTGCTCGCACCGTCCACGGACGGCGTCGAGATGATGATGAGCTGGTCGGCGAGGTCGAGCACGCCCCGCATGGCGCTGTAGAGGAGACCCGTGCCCGAGTCGGTGAGGATGATCGGGTACTGCTGACCGAGCACGTCGATCGCGCGCCGGTAGTCCTCGTCGTTGAAGGTCGTGGACACGGCCGGGTCGACGTCGTTGGCGATGATCTCCAGACCGGACGAGGCCTGCGAGGTGAACCGCCTGATGTCCATGTACGAGTTGAGATACGGGATCGCCTGGACGAGGTCCCGGATGGTGGCTCCGGTCTCCCGGCGCACCCGTCGGCCGAGCGTACCGGCGTCCGGGTTGGCGTCGATCGCGAGGATCTTGTCCTGCCGCTCGGTGGCGAGCGTGGAGCCGAGCGCGGTGGTGGTCGTCGTCTTGCCGACACCGCCCTTGAGGCTGATCACGGCGATGCGGTAGCAGGACAGCACCGGGGTGCGGATCAGGTCCAGCTTCCGCTGCCGCTCGGCCTCCTCCTTCTTCCCGCCCAGCTTGAACCGCGAACCGCCGGCCACGGGGCGGCTGCTCTTCGCCTTCTGCCGCTTGTTGTTCACCAGCCGGTCGGACGACAGCTCCACGGCCGCCGTGTAACCGAGCGGCGCCGCCCCCGGATTGGTGGCCTGCCGCTGGTCGTGCTGCATCGGCTGCGGCCAGGCGGCCCCGAGACGGGGATCGGCGGGCTGCTGGTGCGGCTGCGGCTGATGGGGCGGCTGGGGCTGCTGTGCCTGCGGCTGGTACTCCGGCTGCTGCGCAGGGGGCGCCTGGTGTGGGCGGGGCGCCGCCTGCGGTGCGTTGGGGTCCTGCCCCGGCTGACCGGGTTGGGCGGGCTGGACCGGCTGACCGGGCTGGGCGGGCGGAGTCTGACCGCCGCCCGGAGCCTGCGGCGCCTGCTGCGGCACACCGGGATACGGCTGCTGCTGCGGCGACGGCCCGTGCGGAGCCTGCGGCGCCTGAGGGAAGCCGTATCCGCCGGGCGGCTGGGCGGGGGAGTGGGGCTGGGGCTGGGGCTGTGGCTGCGGGGCCTGAGCGCCGGGCTGCGGGAAACCGTAACCGGGCTGAGCCGCGGGCGGCGCCTCCCACCCGGCGGGCGCCGGCTGCGGAGCCTGCGGCTGGAACGGAGGCTGCTGCGCCGGTACCCCCGGCTGCTCGGGAGGGGCGGGTGCGGGCTGGGGCTGTGCCGGCCACTGGTGGGCCGCCGCGGGCGCGACCGGCGGGTACGACGGAGGCAGCGGCGGCATGCCCGCGGGCGCCGGTGGCGCCGCGTCCTGCGGAACGGCGTCCTGCGGCACGTTGTCGGCCGGCGGGGCGGCATCGTTGGGCACCGCGTCCGCGGGCACGGCGTCCACGGGCTCGTCCCCCGCCGGGACGCTGTCCTCGGGCTCGGCGACGGTCTGCTCCGCGGACTCGGACTCGGCGACGGCCGCCAGGACGACCGGCTCCAGTTCCGGCTCCGGCTCGGCGTCGGGGGCCGGCCCACCGAGGCGGGGGTCGGCCACGTCGCCGTATCCGCCACCGGACACCGCGCGAGAAGCGCCGTCGGAGTCCGACTCGAAGCCGGACTCCGTGTCGACGTCAGTTTTGGCGTCGGCGTGGGTATCGGTATCGGTATCGGTATCGGCCTCAGTGAAGCCCGTGCTCACGAAGGGCTCGTTGGGCTCGTCCGGCGTGTCACCGACCTCGTCGGTACCGGCCGCCGGGCCCTCCCCGGCGGTGTCCTCCGCGGCGGCCCGCTCGGCGATCTCACGCTTGAGGGCGACCGCGGAGAAGCGCATGGTCGCGCCGCTTTCCAGGTCGCCGTTGTCGAGGTCGCCGTTGTCGGGCTCGCGGTCGGGTTCAGGTTCGGGCTCGGCCGCTGCCCCGGGCTCCTCGGCGGGCGGCGGCGGAACGGGAGCCTGAAGCTGGAACCCCCCGGCCGGGAACGACGGCAGGGCCGTGGGCGAGGCGAGATCCGCAGCAGGCGCCGGTTCGGCCACGGGCTCCGGCTCCGGCTCCGGCGTCCGAACCTCCGGCTCGGGCTCCGGCGGCGCGGACTGCTGCGACGGCGACGGCTGCGGCTCGAAGCCGCTCCCCACCGGCAACTTGGGCACCCCGGCCGGTCCTCCGCTCGGCGGCGCGGGCGGAGTGAACGGCGCACCCGGCCCCGGCGGCGGAGGCGTGAAGGGCGCACCCGGGGCGGGAGCCGGCACGGAGGAAGGCCCATGGGGCGTCGCGTGCGGCGGCGGAGTCAGCCCCGGCAACGGCGGAACCGGACCACGAGGCGCGGGCGGGGCCGTCGGAGCGGAAGGCGGGGGAGACCCGGCCGAACCGGCAGGCGGATCGGCCCCCTCACCCTCCCCCTGCCCTCCGTCGCCGGACGCGTTCTGCGTGTACCAGGCGGGCGGCGCGTAGTCGATGGTGAACTCGCCGGTCGTCTCGACGGAGGACTCCGCGTCGGGTTGGTCATCGCCGGGTGTAGCCCAGCCCCCGCGGATCCCGTCCCGATCGCTGCTCACAGTTCCTCCTGGTGTGGTCGAGCACCCTCATGCCGTGCTGGGGCGACCCTTGCTTGTCATTCGAAATTGTCCGAGGTCGTCCGATCCACCGGTTCTCCCCCTGAGACGCCGACGCCCGCTCACGGGTTCTGGTGTCGCGCCCGACACCAGCCTAATCACGAGTGACCCACCCCCGTCAGGCCCCCGTGCCCCTGCCCGCCTCGGTGCCCAACGTCACAACTGACACAAAAAACAGGCGCTTTCACGTTATACGGGATGCAACCGGGCGATCTGGCCCAGGCGCTTCAGTCCGTCCATCCGCCGGGGCGTACCCAGGAGTCTGGCCTCCACATCGGTCGGCTGTGTCATCACGTACTGCCGGTCCCGTTCCGTACACCACAGGGTGACCCCGTCGGCGAGGGTCGGAAGTGCCTCGTACTCGGAGCGGGGCAGGCCGGTCACCCGGCCGCGAGGCGGACGCATGCCGCAGTCCCGGATGACCAGGACCGGTGCCGTGGCCGAGGCTCCCTGCGGAGGGACCCGGCCCACCTCGTGCACGGTCATGCCGGACTGACCGCGACCGACTGCCTGCACCATCTGTGCCCCAGTGGGCAGGGCGACCGGTCTCCACCGCCTCCCGGTCGCCGCAACGCGCAGCGCCAGGACCTGCGTGGTCCACAGTCCGCCGATCAGCAGGATGTCGAAGGGCGTCGGGCGGTTCACCCCGAGCACGGCGGGCAGTCCCTCGCCGTAGGGACAGCGCCTTCGTGGCGTTCGTCTTCTCGTCGGTGGTCGGCCTGCTCGCGACGTTCGTGGCGATGCTGACGGAGCTGGAGCCGATGGAGACGGCCGCGGTCTGCGCGGTCCTGTCGGTGTGCGCCCTCGCCTTCCTGCCGGGCCTGTCGCTGCGCTTCGCGCGGCTGCCCATCGGCTTCGAGCCGCCCAGCCAGCCGCGCGGCTCCTACTCGGGGGACGAGACCGGCGCGCCGGAACCCGTGGACGTCGAGCGCATCGCGGCGCAGGCCCGCCGTGGCCATGAGCTCCTCGCGGGACTGGTCGGCGGCTGCGCGTTGGTGATGCGGGCGCAGCTGTTCCGGTACACCACCCAGGTTGCCGCCACGCTGGCCGCCGGGCTGGCCTGTCTGGTCTTCCTCGGCCTGGGACTGGCCATGAAGCCGCCCGTGGAGTACGTGCGGGACGCGCTCCAGGGCGACACCGCCGCCCTGGACATGCGCAGCGTCTGGCTGGCGGCGGCGGTCGCCGCGGCTGTGGCGCTGGTCACCGCGATCGGCCTGATCGCCCCTCGGCGCGGCGTGACGCCCTTCTGGGGACGCTTCATGGAGATCGCCGAGGTCTTCGTGCTCCTGACGCTGATCCCCTTGGCTCTCGCCGTGTTCGACGTCTACTCCGCGGCGCGGTCGATGGCAGGCGACTGAGGGGCGGCTCGCGCAGCGTACGGGGAACGGGGACACCGGCTCCCCCTCGTACGCAGCGAGGGAGGGTGTGCGGCACAGCCTCCTCCCCTTCTACTCGACGTCGCCCCCGGAGCGCTCCGCAGCCGGCTCCAGGTCGAACTCCCCGTCCCGCGCACCGAGCACGAACGCCCGCCACTCCGCCTCCGTGTACCGCAGCACGGTGTCGTGGTCGAGCGACGACCGCATCGCGACGGCGCCCTCCGGCAGGTAGGCGATCTCGACCCGTTCCTCGTGGGACTCGGTGCCGGGCGCGCTGTGCCATTCGACGCCCGAGATGTCGAGGGCGTAGAGCTCGTCCCGCTCCCGGTCCTTGCGTGCTCGGAGTTCCTTGTCCTCGGCATCGGCCATGGCGCCCGGGTCCTTCCTGCTGTACCAACGAAGTGTGCGGTCACCATACTTGTCCCTGTTCTTCCAGGTCAGCGGTTCACCGACGGAGGCACCGGTACGGGGGACGGGCGGAGGCGTCCCTACGGGCTGGTACCCTGTGTGACGGCCGTTTGTGTACGCGCCCCCGGAGCCCCCGAGCCCTGGAGGTCGCGCCCAGCGGATCCCCGCCTTCCGAGTTACGGAAGATCCCCCGAGACGTAGACCGGGGGCACTCGGTGGCCAGTCACAGACCAAGAGGAGTACGCGTGTCGCTCGACGCCGCAGTGAAGAAGCAGATCATCACCGAGTTCGGTACCAAGGAGGGCGACACCGGCTCCCCCGAGGTCCAGGTCGCTCTGCTGTCCCGTCGGATCTCCGACCTGACCGAGCACCTCAAGACCCACAAGCACGACCACCACTCCCGTCGTGGTCTGCTCATCCTGGTCGGCCAGCGTCGCCGGCTGCTGCAGTACCTCGCCAAGAAGGACATCCAGCGCTTCCGTGCGCTGGTCGAGCGCCTCGGCATCCGCCGCGGTGCGGCGGGCGCCCGCTAGCACGCCGTGAAGGGAGCGGTTCCCATTCTGAAGGGGGCCGCTCCCTTTGCTGTACGTGCGCGCTGTCGCCACCCCTTTGTAGTGTGGTAACAGAAGAACAAGACGTACGAGGAGAAGCGGACCGCACCGCAGCCGCCGGTCCTCGGTAGTGGCCCCCGGGGGCAGATCCCCGGGTGCTTCGATCGAAGACCGGCCCGCATTGCACGGAACGCTTCTCCGGCACCGTCCCCTCCGCCACACGGGCGGGCGGGACAAAAGACGACAAGCATCGGAGAAACCACTAGTGGAGAACGAGACCCACTACGCCGAAGCCGTGATCGACAACGGCGCGTTCGGCACCCGCACCATCCGCTTCGAGACGGGCCGCCTGGCCCGTCAGGCCGCCGGTTCCGCCGTGGCGTACCTGGACGACGACACCATGGTGCTGTCGGCCACCAGCGCCTCCAAGAACCCCAAGGACCAGCTCGACTTCTTCCCGCTCACGGTGGACGTCGAGGAGCGGATGTACGCCGCCGGCAAGATCCCCGGCAGCTTCTTCCGTCGTGAGGGCCGGCCCTCCGAGGACGCCGTCCTCACCTGCCGCCTCATCGACCGCCCGCTGCGCCCGTCCTTCAAGAAGGGCCTGCGCAACGAGATCCAGGTCGTCGCGACGATCATGGCCCTCAACCCCGACCACCTGTACGACGTCGTGGCGATCAACGCCGCCTCCGCGTCGACCCAGCTGGCCGGCCTGCCCTTCTCCGGCCCGATCGGCGGCGTCCGCGTCGCGCTGATCCGCGGCCAGTGGGTGGCCTTCCCGACGCACACCGAGCTCGAGGACGCCGTCTTCGACATGGTCGTCGCGGGCCGCGTCCTGGAGGACGGCGACGTCGCGATCATGATGGTCGAGGCCGAGGCCACAGACAAGACCATCAAGCTGGTCGAGGGCGGCGCCGAGGCGCCCACCGAGGAGGTCGTCGCCGCCGGTCTGGACGCCGCGAAGCCCTTCATCAAGGTGCTGTGCCGTGCCCAGGCCGACCTCGCCGCCAAGGCCGCCAAGCCGACCGGCGAGTTCCCGATCTTCCTGGACTTCCAGGACGACGTCCTCGAGGCGCTGACCGGCGCCGTCAAGCCCGAGCTGACGCAGGCGCTCACCATCGCCGGCAAGCAGGAGCGCGAGGCCGAGCTGGACCGCGTCAAGGGGCTCGCCGCCGAGAAGCTCCTCCCGGAGTTCGAGGGCCGCGAGAAGGAGATCTCCGCCGCGTACCGCGCGCTGACCAAGTCCCTGGTGCGCGAGCGCGTCATCAAGGAGAAGAAGCGCATCGACGGCCGCGGTGTCACCGACATCCGCACCCTGGCCGCCGAGGTCGAGGCCATCCCGCGCGTGCACGGCTCCGCCCTGTTCGAGCGTGGCGAGACCCAGATCCTGGGCGTCACCACCCTGAACATGCTCCGGATGGAGCAGCAGCTGGACACCCTCTCCCCGGTGACCCGCAAGCGCTACATGCACAACTACAACTTCCCGCCGTACTCCGTCGGCGAGACCGGCCGCGTCGGCTCCCCGAAGCGCCGCGAGATCGGCCACGGCGCCCTCGCCGAGCGCGCCATCGTGCCGGTGCTGCCGACGCGCGAGGAGTTCCCCTACGCGATCCGCCAGGTGTCCGAGGCCCTCGGCTCCAACGGCTCGACGTCCATGGGCTCGGTCTGCGCCTCCACCATGTCGCTGCTGAACGCCGGTGTGCCGCTCAAGGCCCCCGTCGCCGGTATCGCCATGGGCCTGATCTCCCAGGAGATCAACGGCGAGACGCACTACGTCGCCCTCACCGACATCCTCGGTGCGGAGGACGCCTTCGGCGACATGGACTTCAAGGTCGCCGGCACCAAGGAGTTCGTGACCGCCCTCCAGCTCGACACCAAGCTGGACGGCATCCCCGCCTCCGTCCTGGCCGCCGCCCTCAAGCAGGCCCGTGACGCCCGCCTCCACATCCTCGACGTGATGATGGAAGCGATCGACACGCCGGACGAGATGTCCCCGAACGCGCCGCGGATCATCACCGTGAAGATCCCCGTCGACAAGATCGGTGAGGTCATCGGCCCCAAGGGCAAGATGATCAACCAGATCCAGGAGGACACGGGCGCCGACATCACGATCGAGGACGACGGCACCATCTACATCGGTGCCGCCGACGGCCCGGCCGCCGAGGCCGCCCGCGCCACGATCAACGGCATCGCCAACCCGACCATGCCCGAGGTCGGCGAGCGCTACCTGGGCACGGTCGTCAAGACGACCACCTTCGGCGCGTTCGTCTCCCTGCTGCCCGGCAAGGACGGTCTGCTGCACATCTCGCAGATCCGCAAGCTGGCCGGCGGCAAGCGCGTGGAGAACGTCGAGGACGTCCTCGGCGTGGGCCAGAAGGTCCAGGTCGAGATCGCCGAGATCGACTCCCGCGGCAAGCTCTCCCTGATCCCCGTGATCGAGGGCGAGGAAGGCAGCGAAGACAAGAAGGACGACGCCGACAAGTGACGTCCCGTAGCGCCACGGCGACGGCCCGCACCTCCTCGGAGGCGCGGGCCGTCGCCCGTACCCAAACCCTCATCAAGGGCGAGCACGGCATCGGCACGGTCCGCAGGACGACCCTCCCCGGCGGCCTGCGCATCGTCACCGAGACCCTCCCCTCGGTCCGCTCGGCGACCTTCGGCATCTGGGCCCACGTCGGCTCCCGCGACGAGACCCCGGCCCTGAACGGCGCCACCCACTACCTGGAGCACCTGCTCTTCAAGGGCACCCGCAAGCGCAGTGCCCTGGACATCTCCTCCGCCATCGACGCGGTCGGCGGCGAGATGAACGCGTTCACGGCGAAGGAGTACACGTGCTACTACGCGCGCGTGCTCGACACCGACCTGCCGCTCGCCATCGACGTGGTGTGCGACATGCTGACCGGCTCGCTGATCCAGGAGGAGGACGTCGACGTCGAGCGCGGCGCCATCCTCGAAGAGATCGCGATGACCGAGGACGACCCGGGCGACTGCGTGCACGACCTGTTCGCGCACACCATGTTCGGCGACAACGCGCTGGGCCGCCCCGTCCTCGGCACCGTCGACACGGTCAACGCCCTCACCGCCGACCGCATCCGCCGCTTCTACCGGAAGCACTACGACCCCACCCATCTGGTGGTCGCCGCGGCCGGCAACGTCGACCACAACAAGGTCGTACGTCAGGTCCGCGCCGCCTTCGAGAAGGCCGGCGCCCTCAAGGACCCGGCGGCCCAGCCGCTCGCCCCGCGCGACGGCCGGCGCACCGTCCGTGCCGCCGGACGCGTCGAGCTGATCGGCCGCAAGACCGAGCAGGCCCACGTCATCCTCGGCATGCCGGGCCTGGCCCGCACCGACGAGCGCCGGTGGGCGATGGGCGTCCTCAACACCGCCCTCGGCGGCGGCATGTCCTCGCGCCTCTTCCAGGAGGTCCGGGAGAAGCGCGGCCTGGCCTACAGCGTGTACTCGTACACGTCCGGCTTCGCCGACTGCGGCCTCTTCGGCGTGTACGCGGGCTGCCGGCCCTCCCAGGTGCACGACGTGCTCAAGATCTGCCGCGACGAGCTGGACCACGTCGCCGAGCACGGCCTCACGGACGACGAGATCGGCCGCGCCGTCGGCCAGCTCCAGGGCTCCACGGTCCTCGGTCTGGAGGACACGGGCGCGCTGATGAACCGTATCGGCAAGAGCGAGCTGTGCTGGGGCGAGCAGATGTCGGTCGACGACATGCTGGCCCGGATAGCCTCGGTCACGCCGGACGACGTCCGCGCCGTCGCCCGCGACGTCCTGGGACGACGGCCGTCCCTGTCGGTCATCGGCCCGCTCAAGGACAAGCAGGCGTCCCGGCTGCACGACGCCGTCGCCTGACGGTCCCGTTCCGAGAAGTTCGAGAAGGAAGCATGTGACATGAGCAAGCTGCGCGTGGCCGTCCTCGGTGCCAAGGGCCGGATCGGCTCCGAGGCGGTACGGGCGGTCGAGGCCGCCGAGGACATGGAGCTGGTCGCCGCCCTCGGCCGGGGCGACAGCCTGGAGGCGCTGGCCGAGTCCGGCGCCCAGGTCGCCGTCGAGCTGACCACGCCCGCCTCGGTGATGGACAACCTCGACTACTGCCTGCGCCACGGCATCCACGCCGTCGTCGGCACCACCGGCTGGACCGACGAGCGCCTCGCGCAGCTGAACGCGTGGCTCGACGCCTCCCCGGGGACCGGCGTGCTCATCGCGCCGAACTTCTCCATCGGCGCCGTGCTGACCATGAAGTTCGCGCAGATCGCAGCCCCGTACTTCGAGTCCGTCGAGGTCGTCGAACTGCACCACCCGAACAAGGTGGACGCCCCCAGCGGCACCGCCACCCGCACCGCCCAGCTGATCGCTCAGGCCCGGCAGAAGGCAGGCTCCGCACCGGCGCCCGACGCCACTGCCACCGCCCTGGACGGCGCCCGCGGGGCGGACGTGGACGGGGTCCCGGTGCACGCGATCCGGCTGCGCGGCCTGCTCGCCCACCAGGAGGTCCTGCTCGGCGGCGAGGGCGAGACCCTCACCGTCCGGCACGACTCCCTGCACCACAGCAGCTTCATGCCGGGCATCCTGCTGGGCGCCCGTCGGGTGGTCACCACCCCGGGCCTCACTTTCGGCCTGGAACACTTCCTGGACCTGAACTGAGACCGTCACCCTGATGCGCGCGAAGATCACCTACCTCGTCACGGCCGCCGTCCTGGTCTTCTACTTCGCCCTGGTCGGCAGCCGCGGCGTCCTGCTCATCAAGACCGGCACCCTCCTCACCGTCACCTTCGGCGTCGCGGTGCTGATCCTGCCGGTGATCGGCCTGTGGTTCCTCTGGAAGAACACCCAGTTCGTCCGCAGGGCCAACCAGCTCGCCGCCGAACTCGACGCCGAGGGCGGACTGCCCGTAGACGAGCTGAAGCGCACTCCCAGCGGCCGGGTCGACCGGGAGTCGGCCGACGCGGTCTTCGCCCTGCGCAGGGCCGAGACCGAGGACGCCCCCGGCGACTGGCGCAGCTGGTTCCGCCTCGCCGTCGCCTACCACGACGCCCGCGACACCCCGCGCGCCCGCAAGGCGATGCAGCGGGCGATCGCCCTGCACGACGGCAAGCAGGTCGAGGCCGCCTGAGCGGACCGCATACCAGACGCCGGGGCCCGGACCGCAACTGCGCGGTCCGGGCCCCGGCGTCTCGACTTCGGGTGCGTCAGCCTCGTCGGACTGTCGGTCGCGTCAGCCCCGTCGGTACTCGTCCGCCCACGCCTCCACCGCGTCGGCCGCCCGGTTGAAGGCGCCGTCGCGGGCGAGGAAGTCGGAGTTGTGCGAGGTCAGCAGCGGGGACATCGGCTCCACCGACCGGCCCTGCCGCACGAGCAGCAGCGCCTGTCCCTGCACGGTGCGCGGCAGTCCCAGCCAGCGCACCGGCTGCTGCACCGTGCGCAAGCTGGCGACCTGCTGCCAGGCGACCGTGCGCGTGGTGAAGAAGCCCACCTGACGCACACCGTGCGCGCTCACCCACGCGCCCATGCGCAGCATCCGCAGCGCGCAGAGGATGACGACGACCGCGAGGCCGAAGACCACCCCGGCGGAGGACGGCCCGCCGGTCGCCGCGATGACGACCGCCGCGAACAGGACGAACGAGGCGAGCAGCAGCATCAGGGCCGCCGCCCCCACGCGCCACGGCCCCGGCCGGTAGGGCCGGCGCCAGAGGTCGCGGTCGTCGTACGGCAGCGCGACGTCGTCGGCCGTGTCAAAGGCGCGGTCGGCCGTCAGGAAGGGCAGGGGCACGGCTGGTCCTCACTCGTTCCAAGGCAAGTGTTGTGCCCGGTGAGGCTACCGACCTGTGTCTCCGGTCACCACCCTCGGGGGTCCGGATGGAGCCGGGCCGGCCGTGCCCGACGCGCCTAGCGCCCCTCGGACGCCTGCGACGGCTGCTTGTGCGAGGAGGGCTGGTCTGCCGACAGGGCGGGCATCCCGATCACCAGGGAGCCGACCAGACCGGCGACGACGGTGACGCCGAGGAGCCAGCGTCCGGCCAGCTGGCCGAAGGACGCCCGCTCGCGGGGCGGGGGTGTGACATTGCTGCGGAACCTGTCGGCCTCGGCGACGAAGGCGAACGGCACGGGTTCACGCCGGCGGATCATAGGGGCTGCGTCTCCCTTCAGGGACTGGAGTCAAGTGCTGTTACTCATACAGACGAACGAACGCCCCTTCAGGTGCCCTGTTTCGCCGACTTGATTGCGGCACGGCACCGATCGCCCGATTCGGCGCCTCTTGACGGGTCGTAGAGTGGCCTCGCCAAGCGCCGAGATTGACTGGGAAGGCCCTCCACACGTGACCGACATCCCCGCCGACGATCCGAAGATCGAACTCCGCAGCGACATCACCGTCGAGCTGGTCAAGAGCGCCGCGACCGACTCCGACGTGCTGTTCGCCGCCCGTGTCTCCACCGCCGGGGAGCAGTCCCTGGACGAGCTGAAGAAGGACCCGGAGCGCTCCAAGGGCCTGATCAACTACCTCATGCGGGACCGGCACGGCAGCCCGTTCGAGCACAACTCGATGACCTTCTTCGTGAGCGCCCCGATCTTCGTCTTCCGGGAGTTCATGCGGCACCGCGTCGGCTGGTCCTACAACGAGGAGTCGGGCCGCTACCGGGAGCTCCAGCCGGTCTTCTACGTGCCGGACACCTCCCGCAAGCTGGTGCAGCAGGGCCGCCCCGGCAAGTACGTCTTCGTCGAGGGCACCCCCGAGCAGCACGAGCTGGTGGGCGGCGCGATGGAGGACTCCTACCGCCAGGCCTATGCGACGTACCAGCAGATGCTCGCCGCCGGCGTCGCCCGCGAGGTGGCCCGCGCGGTGCTCCCCGTCGGCCTGTACTCGTCGATGTACGCGACCTGCAACGCCCGCTCGCTGATGCACTTCCTGGGCCTGCGCACCCAGCACGAGCTGGCCAAGGTGCCCTCCTTCCCGCAGCGGGAGATCGAGATGGCCGGCGAGAAGATGGAGGCGGAGTGGGCCCGCCTGATGCCGCTCACCCACGCCGCCTTCAACGCCAACGGCCGCGTGGCGCCGTAGCGGGCCGGGCCCGTCGGCCCGCCCGGCCGGGCACAGATGTACGCATCAACCATGTGAAGTGTCCGGATTGCGGCGTTTGGAGAAGTTCATCTAGCCTGATCAAAGGGACCCGGCACTGCTTGAACCCCCGAGCAGGCAGTGCCGGGCTCCACATCCGTTCCGACCTGCCGCCTCCCCCGAGGGCAGACCCCGCCCTGAGCAACGAGTAGCGTGTAACCCATGGCTCCGACCTCCACTCCGCAGATCCCCTTCGGGCGGGTCCTCACCGCCATGGTCACGCCCTTCACGGCGGACGGCGCACTCGACCTCGACGGCGCCCAGCGGCTCGCCACCCACCTGGTGGACGCAGGCAACGACGGCCTGATCATCAACGGCACCACCGGCGAGTCCCCGACCACCAGCGACGCGGAGAAAGCGGACCTCGTACGAGCCGTCCTGGAGGCCGTCGGAGACCGGGCGCACGTGGTCGCCGGAGTCGGCACCAACAACACCCAGCACAGCATCGAGCTGGCCCGCACCGCCGAGCGCGTCGGCGCCCACGGCCTGCTGCTCGTCACGCCGTACTACAACAAGCCCCCGCAGGAGGGCCTGTACCTGCACTTCACGGCCATCGCCGACGCCGCCGGGCTGCCGGTCATGCTCTACGACATCCCCGGCCGCAGCGGCGTCCCGATCAACACCGAGACGCTGGTCCGCCTCGCGGAGCACCCGCGGATCGTCGCCAACAAGGACGCCAAGGGCGACCTCGGCCGGGCCAGCTGGGCCATCGCGCGTTCCGGCCTCGCCTGGTACTCCGGCGACGACATGCTCAACCTGCCGCTGCTCGCCGTGGGCGCGGTCGGCTTCGTCTCCGTCGTCGGCCACGTCGTCACGCCCGAGCTGCGCGCCATGGTGGACGCGCACGTCGCCGGTGACGTACAGAAGGCCCTGGAGATCCACCAGAAGCTGCTCCCGGTCTTCACCGGCATGTTCCGCACCCAGGGCGTCATGACCACCAAGGGCGCGCTCGCCCTCCAGGGGCTGCCCGCGGGACCGCTGCGCGCCCCCATGGTCGGCCTCACGCCCGAGGAAACCGAGCAGCTCAAGATCGATCTTGCCGCCGGCGGGGTACAGCTCTGACATCAGACTTCGCACCACCGCACGACCGGACGGACTTCACAACTGAATAGACGGGCCACCGGTGCCCGCACCCCATACGACAACTGCTTCTGCACGAACGTCATGCGCGCCACGTGCCCACCGGTACGTGGCGCGTGTGGTGAGGAGAGTCTTTTGAGTCATCCGCATCCTGAACTGGGCCGGCCCCCGGCGCTTCCCAAGGGCGGCCTCCGGGTCACGCCCCTCGGCGGCCTCGGCGAAATCGGCCGCAACATGACGGTCTTCGAATACGGCGGCCGTCTGCTGATCGTCGACTGCGGCGTGCTCTTCCCCGAGGAGGAGCAGCCCGGCATCGACCTGATCCTGCCGGACTTCACGTCCATCCGGGACCGCCTCGACGACATCGAGGGCATCGTCCTGACCCACGGCCACGAGGACCACATCGGCGGCGTCCCCTTCCTCCTGAGGGAGAAGCCGGACATCCCGCTGATCGGCTCCAAGCTGACCCTCGCGCTCATCGAGGCCAAGCTCCAGGAGCACCGCATCCGCCCGTACACCCTCGAGGTGGCGGAGGGGCACCGCGAACGCGTCGGTCCCTTCGACTGCGAGTTCGTCGCGGTCAACCACTCCATCCCGGACGCGCTGGCCGTCGCCATCCGCACCCCGGCGGGCATGGTGGTCCACACCGGCGACTTCAAGATGGACCAGCTTCCGCTGGACGGCCGCCTCACGGACCTGCACGCGTTCGCGCGCCTCAGCGAGGAGGGCATCGACCTGCTCCTCGCCGACTCGACCAACGCCGAGGTACCGGGCTTCGTCCCGCCCGAGCGGGACATCTCGAACGTCCTGCGGCAGGTCTTCGCCAGTGCCCGCAAGCGCATCATCGTGGCGAGCTTCGCCAGCCACGTCCACCGCATCCAGCAGATCCTGGACGCGGCGCACGAGTACGGCCGTCGGGTCGCCTTCGTCGGCCGCTCCATGGTCCGCAACATGGGCATCGCGAGAGACCTCGGTTACCTCAAGGTCCCGCCGGGCCTGGTGGTCGACGTCAAGACGCTGGACGACCTGCCCGACAGCGAGGTGGTCCTGGTCTGCACGGGCTCCCAGGGCGAACCGATGGCCGCCCTGTCCCGCATGGCCAACCGCGACCACCAGATCCGCATCGTCAACGGCGACACGGTCATCCTGGCCTCGTCCCTCATCCCGGGCAACGAGAACGCGGTGTACCGCGTGATCAACGGCCTGACCCGCTGGGGCGCCAACGTCGTCCACAAGGGCAACGCCAAGGTCCACGTCTCGGGCCACGCCTCGGCCGGCGAGCTGCTGTACTTCTACAACATCTGCCGCCCGAAGAACCTGATGCCGGTCCACGGCGAATGGCGCCACCTGCGTGCCAACGCCGAGCTGGGCGCCCTGACCGGCGTCCCGCACGACCGCATCGTCATCGCCGAGGACGGTGTGGTCGTCGACCTCGTCGAGGGCAAGGCGAAGATCACCGGCAAGGTCCAGGCGGGGTACGTCTACGTCGACGGGCTCTCGGTCGGCGACGTCGGCGAACCGGCCCTCAAGGACCGCAAGATCCTCGGCGACGAGGGCATCATCTCGGTCTTCGTGGTCATGGACTCCTCCACCGGCAAGATCACCGGCGGGCCGCACGTCCAGGCCCGAGGCTCGGGCATCGACGACTCGGCCTTCGCCGCGGTGCTCCCCAAGATCACCGAGACGCTGGAACGCTCGGCCCAGGACGGAGTCGTCGAGCCGCACCAGTTGCAGCAGCTGATCCGCAGGACCCTCGGCAAGTGGGTCTCGGACACCTACCGGCGCCGGCCGATGATCCTGCCCGTCGTCGTGGAGGTCTGACGGCCCGTCGGACCACCGACAGCGCCAACCTGGAGCGGGGCGCCCCGATTTGCATCGGGGCGCCCCGCTCCAGTACGTTTACATCTCCGCTCGGACGGGCACCCGATCACTTCGTGGTCCGGAGCCGCCCAGGAGGGTGGAAATCCCGACTCAGAATCTCTGATAAAGTCGGAACCGCCGGAAAGGGAAACGCGAAAGCGGGAACCTGGAAAGCACCGAGGAAATCGGATCGGAAAGATCTGATAGAGTCGGAAACGCAAGACCGAAGGGAAGCGCCCGGAGGAAAGCCCGAGAGGGTGAGTACAAAGGAAGCGTCCGTTCCTTGAGAACTCAACAGCGTGCCAAAAGTCAACGCCAGATATGTTGATACCCCGTCTCCGGCCATTCGGCTGGGACGAGGTTCCTTTGAAGTAACACAACAGCGAGGACGCTGTGAACGGTCGGATTATTCCTCCGACTGTTCCGCTCTCGTGGTGTCACCCGATTACGGGTAAACATTCACGGAGAGTTTGATCCTGGCTCAGGACGAACGCTGGCGGCGTGCTTAACACATGCAAGTCGAACGATGAACCACTTCGGTGGGGATTAGT